>JBMDXQ010000086.1:0-25472 GCA_048594975.1 Vicinamibacterales bacterium
GCAGAATCTGCTGGAGATCATCTCCCCCGTCGAGCGCCTCAACCGCATCGCCGGCATCCTCGAGGCCGAGGTGGACAAGCTCCAGGTCGACCGCCGGATCCAGTCGCGGGTCAAGAAGCAGATGGAGAAGGCGCAGAAGGAATACTACCTCAACGAGAAGATGAAGGCGATCCAGAAGGAGCTGGGCCGCAAGGACGAAAAGGGCAACGAGATCGAGGAACTCAAGAAGAAGATCGAGCAGTCGCGGATGCCCGACGATGTCGAGGAAAAGGCGATGCAGGAGCTGAAGCGGCTCGAGGCGATGCCGCCGATGTCCGCCGAGGCGACGGTCTCGCGCAACTACCTCGACTGGCTCATCGCCGTCCCCTGGTACAAGAAGACCAAGGAGAGCCGCGACCTCAAGCGCGCCGAGCAGATCCTCAACGAGGACCACTACGGCCTCGAGAAGATCAAGGACCGCATCCTCGAGTTCCTCGCGGTGCGCGCCCTCATCAAGAAGCCGAAGGCGACCATCCTCACCTTCTCCGGCCCGCCCGGGGTGGGCAAGACGTCGCTCGCCAAGTCGATCGCGCGCGCGATGAACCGCAAGTTCGTGCGGCTGTCGCTCGGCGGCGTGCGCGACGAGGCGGAGATCCGCGGCCACCGCCGCACCTACATCGGCGCGTTCCCCGGCCAGATCATCCAGATGATGAAGAAGGCGGGCACGCAGAACCCGGTGTTCCTGCTCGACGAAGTCGACAAGATGTCGATGGACTTCCGCGGCGACCCCTCGGCGGCGCTGCTCGAGGTCCTCGACCCGGAACAGAACGGCACGTTCCTCGACCACTACCTCGACGTCGAGTTCGACCTCTCGAACGTGATGTTCATCTGCACGGCCAACGTGCTGCACACCATCCCGCAGGCGTTGCGCGACCGGATGGAAGTGCTGCAGCTGGCCGGCTACACCGAGCACGAGAAGATCGAGATCGCCAGGCGCTTCCTCGCGCCGAAGGCGATCGAGGGCGCCGGGTTGACCGGGGACAACGTCACCTTCCTCGACGAGGCGTTCTCCACGATCATCCAGCGCTACACGCGCGAAGCCGGCGTGCGCAACCTCGAGCGCGAGATCTCCTCGATCTGCCGCAAGATCGCCCGCAAGGTGGTCGTCGAGGGCCGGCAGTTCAGCGAGGAGATTACCGCCGAGAAGGTGACCGAGTACCTCGGCGTGCCGCGCTTTCGCCCGACCCTGGCCGAGGAGAAGAACGAGATCGGCGTCGCCACCGGTCTCGCCTGGACGGAGGTGGGCGGCGAGATCCTGGTGATCGAGGCGACGCTGATGCCGGGCAAGGGCCGGCTGACGCTCACCGGCAAGCTCGGCGACGTCATGCAGGAGTCGGCGCAGGCGGCCATGAGCTACGTCCGCTCGAAGGCGGACGAATTCGGCATCCCCAAGAACTTCAACCGCACCATGGACGTGCACGTCCACATCCCCGAAGGCTCGATCCCGAAGGACGGTCCGTCCGCCGGAATCACCCTGGCGACGGCGCTCGTGTCCGCGCTCGGGCGAAAGACGGTCCGCAAGGACGTGGCGATGACCGGCGAAATCACCCTGCGCGGCAAGGTCCTGCCGATCGGCGGCGTGAAGGAGAAGCTGCTGGCGGCGCACCGCGCCGGCCTGACGACGATCGTGCTCCCGAAGGACAACGAGAAGGACCTCGCGGACATTCCCAAGCCGGTCCTGGACACTATCGACCTGTACCTGGTCGACAGCATGGACGAGGTACTGAAGGTCGCGCTGGCCGACCCGATCCCCGCGCTGCCCGCGACCGCAGCCGCCGACGCCAGCGTGCAGCCGGCGATTTCCGACGAGACGATTACGCACTGATGCCCGTGCCGGGGTGCGGGATCCGGGGACCGGGTTCCGCGCGTTCTCTTGCGAATCCTCAGCGCTGAGTTCGTGACGAGCGCAGCGGCGGGTCCGGGTGGCGTGCCCCGCGACCGATTGCCGCAGATCGCGCTCGTGGGGCGTTCGAACGTCGGCAAGTCTTCGCTGATCAACGCGCTGTGCCGGCAGAAGATCGCCCGCACCAGCGCGGCGGCGGGCAAGACACGCCTGGCCAATATCTACCGGGTGGAACTGGAAGGTCTGGGCGGACCAGGCAGGCGGACGGTGTACCTCGTCGATCTGCCGGGATACGGCTACGCGAGGGGCGGGGCGGACAGTGCGAAGGAACTGGCCGCTGTCGCCGAAGCATACGTCACCGGCGAGCGCCTGCGGCCCGCGCGACCCTTCGACGCCGCTCAGGGTCGCCTCGCGCCAGTCGAAGAGCGTGGCGCGAAGTCGCCGTGCACGAGCGAGCGGGGGTGGGGCGCGGTGAGGGCTGAGAGAAGCAGACCATCGGCCCGGAGCCCCCGGCCGCTCGTGATGGCTCTCCTGGTCGTCGACAGCCGTCACCCCGGCCTTGCGGCCGATCTGCACGCGCACGCGTGGCTGCAGCGGATCGGCGCCGCGCTGCACCTCGTCGCGACCAAGGTCGACAAGCTCTCGCGCGCCGGGCGCGTGCGCAATCTCACGGCGATCGAACGGGCATTCGGAGAAGTTCCGCTGGCCGTCTCGGCGACGACCGGCGAGGGGATCGAGGACGTCTGGAAGCTGATCGCGGCGCTGCCCAGGGGGACCGGCAGGACGGAAGAGACGAAATGAACACAGAGAAGACCGCACAGGCAGGCGGCGACAGCGCCGTCGTCGAGCTCTCGACGCTGAAGGACATGAGCGTCACGGAACTGACCAAGATCGCCAAGGAGCTCGACGTCCCGGGGTCCGGCGGCATGCGCAAGCAGGAGCTCATCTTCGAGATCCTGCGCTCGCGCGCCGAGAAGAGCGGCCTGCTCTTCTCCGAGGGCGTGCTCGAGACGCTGCCCGACGGCTTCGGCTTCCTGCGCGCCCCCGACTACAACTACCTGCCGGGGCCGGACGACATCTACGTGTCGCCATCGCAAATCCGCAAGTTCGACCTGCACACCGGGGACACCGTCTCCGGCCAGATCCGGCCGCCGAAGGACGGCGAACGCTACTTCGCACTGATCAAGGTCGAGGCGGTCAACTTCGAGCCGCCGGACCGGGCGCGCGAGAAGATCTTCTTCGAGAACCTGACGCCGCTCTACCCGCAGGAGCGCATCCGCCTGGAGACCGCCGCGGACAACCTGTCGGCGCGGGTCATGGACCTGATGACGCCGATCGGCAAGGGACAGCGCGGCCTGATCGTCGCGCCGCCGCGCACCGGCAAGACGATGCTGCTGCAGAACATCGCCAACAGCATCACCAGCAACCACCCGGAGGTGTACCTCATCGTGCTGCTCATCGACGAGCGGCCGGAGGAGGTCACCGACATGCAGCGTTCGGTGAAGGGCGAGGTGATCTCGTCGACCTTCGACGAACCGGCCTCGCGCCACGTGCAGGTCGCGGAGATGGTCATTGAGAAGGCCAAGCGGCTGGTGGAGCACAAGAAGGACGTCGTCATCCTCCTCGACTCGATCACGCGGCTGGCGCGCGCCTACAACACCGTCGTGCCCGCCTCGGGCAAGGTCCTCTCCGGCGGCGTCGACAGCAACGCGCTGCAGCGGCCGAAGCGGTTCTTCGGCGCCGCCCGCAACATCGAAACGGGCGGGTCGCTCACGATCATGGCCACCGCGCTCATCGACACCGGCTCGCGCATGGACGACGTGATCTTCGAGGAGTTCAAGGGGACGGGCAACCTCGAGGTGCACCTCGATCGCAAGCTCACCGACCGCCGCGTGTTCCCGTCGATCGATATCCAGAAGAGCGGCACGCGCAAGGAGGAGCTGCTCATCGCCAAGGAGGATCTGAACCGCGTCTGGGTGCTGCGCAAGGTGCTGACGCCGCTCTCCCCCGTCGAGGCGATGGAGCTGCTGCTCTCGAAGATGGCCAAGACGAAGAGCAACGCCGAGTTCCTGGCGTCGATGACGAACGGGAGGTAGGGCGCGCCACTCGCCTGCCACCCCTTGCACGGAATGAGAATGGCGGTATCCGCCGGAGTGCCGTGGCCTGCACTACCTGCTGTCCCCGCCGTATCGCTACGGCGCGCCCTACCCGCGCGGGTCGCGCTTGCGCCGCGCCGGCCTCGCGCCCGGGGTCCTCTACGCCTCGCAGACCGTCGTTACGGCGGTCGCGGAGATGGCGTTCGCGCGGCTGCTCTTCTTCGCCGAGTCGCCCGCCACGCCGTGGCCGGTGAACGCCGGCGAGCACACGGCGTTCTCGGCGCGATACCGGACGGCGCACGGCGTGGACCTGGGGTCGGCGCCCTTCGATCGCGACGCCGGGCATGGACGCATCCCACCGATAAGGGGCCTGTCAGCCGCTCGATGATGCGGCCCGGACGGCCGGCGTACAGGTCCTGCGCTACCCCTCTCCCCGCGATGGCCGCGGGCGCAACGTCGCCGTGCTCCGGTGCGAGGTCTTCAGCTCCCGCGCGCCCATCGAGCGGCAGACCTGGCGGCTGCAGCTCGGCTCCTCCGGCGCAGGGGCGGTCTGCAATTTCCCCGAGCAGCGTCTCGCGTTCGACCGTGCCGCGTTCGCTCGCGATCGCGGATCGCGTCCCTCTCCTGGGTTCGCGGATAGCCCCGTCCCCTGGTTCTTCCGCCTTCACGGAAGACTCGCTGCAGCCGGAGCCCCCGCGCCGATCCGAAGGCGTGCCTGTACAATCACGCGATGGAGTACAGGACGTTCGGGCGGACAGGGTGGCAGATATCCGAAGTCGGCTACGGCATGTGGGGGATGGGCGGATGGACGGGCAGCGACGATAGCGAGTCGCTGGCCTCGCTCGACCGCGCGGTGGAACTCGGGTGCAACTTCTTCGACACTGCCTGGGCCTACGGCGAGGGCAGGAGCGAACGGCTCCTCGGCGAAACGCTCCGCCGGCATCGCGGTCACCGGCTCTACGTCGCGACCAAGGTCCCGCCGAAGAACCGCCAGTGGCCCGGCCGCGCAGAGGATCGCCTCGACGACGTGCTGCCGCCGGATCACATCCGGGAGTACACGGAGAAGAGCGTGAAGAACCTCGGGGTCGAGACGATCGATCTCCAGCAGTTCCACGTGTGGAGCGACGCGTGGGCCGGCGACGACCGCTGGCAGCGTACGGTGGACGGGCTGAAGCGCGATGGCCTGACCCGCGCTTTCGGGATCAGCATCAACAGATGGGAACCGGAGAACGTGCTGCGTGCGCTCGAGACCGGGCTGGTCGACGCCGTGCAGATCGTCTACAACGTCTTCGACCAGAACCCGGAGGATCGGCTGTTCCCCGCCTGCCGCGCGGGCAACATCGCGGTGATCGCGCGCGTACCGTTCGATGAAGGTTCCCTGACCGGCGCGCTGACCCGCCAGTCGCGGTGGCCCGACGGCGACTTCCGCAACCTGTACTTCTTCCCGGAACACCTGGCGGAAACCATAGCGCGCGTGGAACGACTCCGTCCCGACATCCCGTCCGGGATGACGATGCCGGAGCTCGCGCTGCGCCACATCCTCGAGCACCCGGCGGTGTCGACGGTCATTCCCGGGATGCGAAAGCGGGAGCACGTCGAGCAGAACCTCCGCGTCAGCGACGGCGTGAGGCTCCCGCCCGAGAGCCTGGCCAGGCTGCGCCGCCACCGGTGGGACCGGCTGCCGAACGCCTGCCCGTAGTTGCCTGCTATTGCCGGGCTTCGGTACTGCAGAGGGCGGCGGGTCCGTCACCTGCTATAATGGCGTTTTTCCTGTGAGCCGAAGGAGCTGGCTGTGAAGCAAGGGATTCACCCGAAGTATTACGAGGTCGAGGCGCGCTGCGCGTGCGGCGCGACTTGGAAAACGCGCTCCACCAAGCCCGAGCTGCACCTCGAGATCTGCAACAACTGCCATCCGTTCTTCACCGGCCGGCAGAAGCTGATCGATACCGAGGGTCGAGTCGAGCGCTTCACCAAGCGGTTCGGCGTGCAGACCTCGGAGAGCCGCAAGGCGGCAGCGAAGGCCAGGAAGCAGCCGGTCGCCAAGGCGTAAGCGATCGGGTTCCGGATCGGCCGATCCGGCCTATTTCAGAGGTAGCCCGGGGTCGTCGGATCCCGGGCTTTTCGTTTTCGCCAGCTTCCGATCGATGCGCGAGATTCGGTGGCGTACGCCATCGGCGCGCCTGCTGTGCGATTCGTCCAGCGCGAAGAGCGCGTGTTCGCGCGCCCCCGGAAGATCCCGCCGCCGATGCTCGAGGTGAATGGCAAGGGCCTCGGCGGCGAAGCGGCGCAGCTGCTCGAGCTGAGTTCGTCCCCGGCACTCCTCCGTCCACGCGAGGACCGTCCTCCACACCTCCGCCGCTTCCTCGAAGCGCCGATCTCGCCGGTAGCGGAGCCCCAGCCGATAAAGCGCCTCCGCTCTGACCTCCCTCGCATCCGATTGCGTCGCGCGCCGGTAGCATGTGTCCGCGCGCTCGAACCACCCGGCCCGTTCGTACACGCGGCCGAGGGCCAGCGCCTCGCTGCAGTCGCGGCACGCGTCCGGGCCGTCCTGCGCGAGGCGCGCCGCGCGCGCCGTGACCGCCGCGAGCGAGACGAGATCCAGCCGGTTGTGCTCGAGCACCGGCTCGAGCGGCCGCGGATCGCCGCTGCGCACGAAGGAGAAGAACCGGCCGGGGACTTCGAGGCCGGGAACGTCGCCGATGCGTCGAACGTCGAACAGCAGCCGCTCGAGCGTGGACAGCCGGCAGCAGCTCGAGTCCTCTTCGTCATCACCCCGGGTTTCGTGGTGCCCTGCGGCGCCGAGGCGCCGCCCCGACGCCGGCCACGACGAACCACCGACGGTCCGCCGAACAGGTGTCGGCGGGGCAAAACCGGCGTGGTGGCCTGCGATCGCTGCAGCTCTCGAGCGCCACAGCCGCCGCGCCGGGTGCAGCATGTCGAAGTGCGGAACGCCCTCGAGCGGCGGCGACATGCGGTGGAACAGCCAGCGCGTCTCCATCACCGGCAGGTCGAACGTCTTGCCGTTGTAAGTAACGATGAGATCGGCGCCGGCGAAGAACTCGGCGACGGCGGCGAGCAACGCGCGCTCGGCAGCGTGGCTCGGGAGCAGGAACTGCCGGACCTGGAACGCGCCGAGATCGAAGTACCCGCACCCGACCAGGAACGCCATCGTTCCCGCCCCCCCACTCAGGCCGGTGGTCTCGAGGTCGATGAACAGCGTCCTCCGGAGCGGTGGCGTGACCGGCGCACGGTCAGGCGTTCCGGTCGATGAACCTGGCCCGAACAGCTCCGGGTCCAGCAGCTGCAGTCCGGCCGTGTCCCGCAGCTCGCAGTCCTCGATTCTCACATCGCCGTGGAATCGGTCCGCTTCGTAGCGGCGATCGATCGCCAGGCAGGCGCCGAACGGCGTGGGCAGCGGCCGTCCGCCGAGCATGGTCCCCATCGCCTCCACGTCGAGCGTCGCCTGGTAGCCGGGATCGGGTTCGTACACGAGCTCCCGCCGCGGCGGCGACGCCGGACGCACGATCGATCGCAGCCGTGACGCGAGATCCACTAACTGTCTCCTGAACAACGCAGGCGACATCTCCCGATCCCGAACCTCCAACGCCCAGACTCGAGGACGTCGGCGCCAAGACGGGCGCCTGGGAAGTGGGAGTTGGAGATGGCGCGTTGACGCGACGGGAGTCTCATCGTCCTGTCAGGCGGCCTCCGCCGAGAGCAGCATCCGCAGGATCTGCGAAGCGACCGCCTTGGCGTGCGGGCCGGTGTTCCCCTCGGGGCCGACGCACGACGGGCAGCCGGACCGACAGGGGCACGCGGCAATCAGGTCGGACGTGCGATCGAGCAGCGCGCCGTGCATGTCGTACAGCGGCCGGCTGAAGCCGATGCCGCCGGGGTAGTTGTCGTAGATGAAGATGTTGGGGCTGGCCGCGAGCGCCTCCGGCACGCCGCCCGCGCCGGCCGTCCGGACCGAGCGATCGATCGATCCGCCGTCCACCGACAGGCCGATGTCGTGGCCGTCGCACATCAGGAGCAGCTGGGCGACGTGGCGCATCGCGAAGGCGAGGCCCACCACGCCGTCACGCCGATCGTCGCCGCCGTAGGGCAGCATCTGCATGAGCGCCGCCGGGATCGTCAACCAGTACGACGTCGTGTGCATCTGCTGCTCAGGCAGGTCCAGTTCGCCCGACCCGACGTTCTCGTTCGTGTAGAACTTGATCTTCTTGAACCCGACGACGCGGGACACCACATGGACCTCGCCGTGCGAACGCGCGGTAAAGGCGCCGGAGACCGGGATCCGGGATCCGGGATCCGACGTGACGCAGCCTCGGATTCGCACATCGGATCCCGGATCCCGGTCCCCGGACGCCGACCCGGTCTCGAACGTATCGAGGATCGTGACTTTCGTATACGTAATAGCGTCGGTGTAGTAGTCGCAGTCGACCTCGCGCACGTACGCCTTGCGGCCGTCGAAGTCCAGTCTGGTCACCTGGAACAGCTGCCCCTCGACGATGTAGATCGCCTTCTCGTGGAGCGTGGAGGGCCCGCTGGTGAAATCAGTTTCGCCGATCACCCGCTCCCCGTGCGTCGTGTCGACGACCACGAAGTTGTCCGACGACACCGACCGCAGGCTGACGGCGTCGGCCGGGTACGACTCGCTCGTCCAGTTCCACTGGCCGGCGGCCCCGTGCACGAACCCTTCCTCGGCGAGCACCCGCAACACCTCCTGCACGTCTTCCCGGCCGAACGCCTCGTCGGCGGCGAACGGCAACTCGAAGGCGGCACACTTCACGTGATCGAGCAGGATGTGCAGGTTGTCGGGGTTGATCAGCGCGTGCTCCGGCGAGGCGTCGAAGAAGTACGACGGGTTGCGAATGATGAACTGGTCGATCGGTGCGCTGCTCGCCACCAGGACTGCGGCGGAGCGAGTCGTCCGCCGGCCGGCGCGGCCGGCGCGCTGCCACGTCGCCGCGATGGTGCCGGGATAGCCGGCAAGGACCGCGACGTCGAGGGCGCCGATGTCGATCCCCAGCTCCAGCGCGTTGGTCGAGACCACCGCGCGTACCTGCCCGTCCCGCAATCCGCGCTCGATCTCCCGGCGCCGGTTGGGCAGGTAGCCGCCGCGGTAGCCGCGCACCATGTCGGCGCCGCCCGGCGGTCCGTGGAAGGCGTCCTTGAGATACGTCGTGAGGATTTCCACCGCCAGGCGGCTCTGCGCGAACAGGATCAGCTGCAGGTTGTGCTTCAGGCACTCGATCGCGACGCGCCGCGCTTCCGCCAGGTACGACCGGCGGATGCCGAGCTGCGCGTTCACCACCGGCGGGTTCACGAACAGGAAGAACTTCTCGCCGCGCGGTGCGCCGCTCCTCTCCACCAGCTCGAACGGCCGGCCGGTCAGCGCTTCCGCCAGCTCGCGCGGGTTGGCAATCGTCGCCGACGAGCAAATGAAGACCGGATCCGACCCGTAGTGACGGCAGATGCGCGTCAGACGGCGGATGATGTTGGACAAGTGGCTGCCGAACACGCCGCGGTACGCGTGCAGCTCGTCGATCACGACGAACCTGAGGTTCTCGAACAGTTTCGCCCAGCGCGGATGGTGCGGCAGAATCCCCGAGTGCACCATGTCCGGGTTGCTCAGGACGACGTGCGCCCTGCCGCGAATGGCGCGACGCGCGTCCGACGGCGTGTCGCCGTCATACGTGAACACCCCGATGTCGGGGCCGCCGTCCTGCTCGATCCACTCCGCCAGCGCGTGCAGCTCCGCGAGCTGGTCCTGTGCGAGCGCCTTCGTGGGAAACAGGTACAGGGCGCGCGCCGACGGATCCTGCAGAATCGCGTTCAGCACCGGGCCGTTGTAGCAGAGCGTCTTGCCCGAGGCCGTCGGCGTGACGTTGACGACGTTGCGGCGAGCCAGGACGTGAGCGAAGGCTTCCGCCTGGTGGGTGTACAGCTGGTCGATGCCTCGCGCCGCCAGGGCCGAACGCAGGCGGCCGTCGAGTCCCGCCGGGAAAGGCGCGAACGACGCCGGCACGGCGGGCAGCCGTTCGACCGCGGTCACGAGGGGTTCGGCGCCGGGACCGAGCGGGGCGCGGGAGGCGCCCAGCCGGCGGAGGACCTCCTGCAGCGATCGGTCCTTGTCCCCGGAGATGACCGGAAGTGTCTGTGAACTCATGGGAAAGGGCAGGAAGCGGCCACGATGGTAGCAGGGGCTGGCCGGGCGATCAAGTAGCGAAAGGCGAAAGGCGTTCGAAATGCTCAGGCCTTCAGGACCCGCTCGATCTCGTCGCACGCGGTCTCGGTCCCGCGCTCCGCGCGAACCTCCTCGCCGACGTCGGCGGCTCGGCGGGCATACGCCGGGTCATCGAGCAGAACCGACAGATCGCGCACCGCGCGATCCACCGAGTAGCGAGGCCGCGCGATCGCGCGGGCGACGCCGAGCCGTCGGCATCGCCGCGCGTTGTCCGGCTGATCCTGCCCGAACGGTACGACGAGCATCGGGCGGCCCGATCGCAGCGCTTGCCCGGTCGTCCCGATTCCTCCCTGGTGCACAACGACCGAGGCGCGGGGCATGACGAGGTGGTGCGGGACGTAGTCGAACACGCCGATCGTCTCAGGCACGGTTGCGCGCAGGCGCTCCGCCTGTTCGCCGGCCAGCAGCAGCGCCCGGCGGCCGAGCCGCGTTGCCGCCTCGATGCTGACGCGGTAGAAGTCGTCGGCAATCCAGACCGCTGACGATCCGAGCGTGAACACGATCGGCGGCTCCCCGCCGGCGAGGAATCGCTCCAGCGAGGAATCGAGCGCACGCGGCGCCGCGGCGTCGTCGAACGGGAATCCCGTGATGCGCGCCTGCGGGGGAAAGTCCGGCTGCGGACGCGCCAGCAGTCGCGAGAACAGGCCGAGGACGAGCCACGGCGAGTGCTGCCCGCCGAAGAGCGGGTTGGCTCCGCGTGCCATGCCGAGTTCCGCGCGCAACGCATGCACGTGTTCGACCCAGGGGCGCGCGACGGCGCGGCCGATGCGCATGTAGGTGCGGCCGAGCGCGGGATGCGCCGCCGCGACGCGGTGCAGCCACGGCGCCTGCGGCGGCGTTCCCGGGTCGTACGCCGACATGAATCCCATCGGGAGCAGCTCGCCGGAGACCCAGCGAACGCCGCTGCGTTCCGCCACGGTCGGGGTGGTCAGCGGTACCTGGTGGGAGACCAGCAGGTCGGCATCGTGCGCCGCCACGAGCGTGTCCTCGAAGGTTTCGCGGACGCACGGCGCGAACACCCGCGTGAAGAGGTGCTCCGAACCGTCCCGCGGGTCGAGCAGGCGCCGAATCAGCTCGCGTGCGCCCGGATCGTCTTCGGAGACGTTCGGTCGAAGCGGCCTGAACGCCACGCCAGCCGCCTCGACGTTCCGCCGCCAGACGCCGAGGGTCGCAACCGCTACGTCGTGCCCGCGCCGCGTCAACTCCTGCGCGAGCGCCAGGTAGGGATGCAGATCGCCGAGGGATCCCCACGTGACGAAGACGACGCGGGCCATGCAATCAGGTGCGCCGCTGGTCGAGCGCGATCTTCGCGACGAGGCCGCTCAGGCCGATGACCCCGATCAGGTTCGGGAAGACCTGGAGCGCGTTCATCAGGTCGCCCCAGGCCCACACGAGGTTGACGCGTGCAACCGCGCCGAACGGGATCAGGAGGCAGTAGATCCACCGGTAGGGCATCACGATGCGCCGGCCGAGCCAGTACTCCAGGAACTGCTCGCCGTAATACGCCCACCCGATGAGCGTGGTGTATCCGAACAGGAACACGCAGAACGCGACAATGTACCCGCCGAAGCCGGGCATCACGGAGTCGAACGCGAGCGCGACCGCGGCCGTGCTGGTTGCGCGATTGTCGGCCGGGAGGCGCCAGTCGACGACGCCGCTCAGGAGGACCGTCAGCGCGGTGAGCGTGCAGGTGCCAAAGGAGACGATGAACACCTCCATGACGGCGTTCAGGCCCTGCTGAACGGGCCGATCGCTCTGCGCCGTTCCGTACGCCACGGCGGCGGTGCCGTAACCCGCCTCGTTTGCGTAGAGGCCGCGCGCGAGGCCGTAGCGCATGGCGAGGAACATGCCGAGCCCAAGCCCGGACTGCGCCGGACTCGCGAACGCCTCGCGCAACACGGCCACCAGGACGTCTGGGAGGCGTGACGCGTAGGACGCGATCACGACGAGGCTGCCGGCGAGGTACAGCACGACCTTGAGCGGCGAGAGTTTCTGCGCCGCCCGGCCGATCGACTTGATGCCGCCGATGATCACCAGCCAGGTGAGCATGGCGACGACCGCGCCCGAGACCCATGTGGGCACGCCCGCCTGCGTGTTCAGGACCAGCGCGATCGAGTTCGTCTGCGTGAACGGCGTCGTCGTCAGCGCGGCGATCCCGGCGACGACCGCGAACGTCATGGCGAGCGCCCGCGACCCCAGGCCGTCGCGGAGGTAGTACATGGGCCCCGACAGGAGGGCGTCGCTTCGCTGCTCGCGGAACCGCACGCCGAGCACTGCCTCGGCGAACTTGATGGCCATCGCGACCAGGCCGTAGGCCCAGATCCAGAACAGCGCGCCGGGACCGCCGAGCGCGATTGCCGCCGCGACACCGGCAATGTTGCCAGTGCCGATGGTCGCCGCCAGCGCGGTCATGAAGGACTGGAACGGCGTGAGGACGCCGACCGCGCCGCTGCTGCGGGCGCCGAAGAACGCGCGCAGCGCCTCGCCGAACCGCCGGAACTGCACGGCACGGAAGCGCAGCGTGAGGAACAGGCCGGCGCCGAACAGGAGCGCGACGAGCACGCGGAGGAACAGCCAGTCGGCCGTCGCCCCGATCAGGTCGGCCACGGGTTCAAGCACGGAGTGGGATTCTAGCGTGTGACAGTCGAGAGTCGACAGTCGATAGTCAGAGTCAGAGTCGATAGTCGGAGTCAGAGTCGATGGTCAGACTCGGCAGTCAGGGTCAGAGTCGGCGACCCTGACCCTAACCGAGGACCCTGACTCTGACCGGCGACCCTGACCCTGACTGTCGACTGTCGACTGTCGACTGTCGACTGGCAGGTTCACAGGTTCGATCTTCCTTGACATCCATCGATCGGGATGCAGGCGCCGCTGATCCAGCTGGCGCGCGGCGAAGCCACGAACGCCACGACGGAGCCGACTTCATCGGGACGGCCGAAGCGGCGGAACGGCAGCTCGCGCTTGACGAACTCGGCGATGCCGGCCGGGTCAGCCTGCTGGCGCCTGTGCCACGAGCCGCCCGGAAACAGGATCGAGCCCGGCGCGATGCTGTTGACGCGGATGTTGAGCGGCGCCAGCTGCTGCGCCATCGCCTTGGCGAGGCTGATCTCGGCGGCCTTGACGGCGTTGTAGGTCATCCGGCCGCCGGACTCACGGCCCCAGATCGACGCAATCAGGATGATCACGCCGCCGCCGCGGGCTCTCATGTGGGGTACGGCGGCGCGCGAGGCGCGGATGGCGGGGAACAGCGTCTCGTCGAAGGCGGCCTGCCACTCGGCGTCGGACGTGTCGACGAGGTCGGCGCCGCCGGCGCGGCCCACGTTGTTGACCAGGACGTCGAGCGCGCCGAACTCCTCGACGGTGCGCGCGATCAGCAGGTCGACCCCCGCCGGAGTCGAGACGTCGGCCTGCACCGCCCTCACCATGTTCGGCCGCTTCGCCGCCGCCTCGACCTCGATCGCCGCTTCCGCGAGGCGCTCGGCGCCGCGCGCGCAGATGCACACGCGGCAGCCTTCCGCGACGAGCGCGCGCGCCGACGCCAGCCCCAGCCCGCGGCTGGAGCCGGTCACAATCGCCACTTTGTCGGTCAGTCCGAGATCCACAGCTACAACCGCGAAGGAGTAAGGGGGACGTGGTCAGGGGTAAACCACTTACTCGATCCTCCCGCCGGTCAGATCGTTCAAACGCCAGTCGAAGGCGTGAAAGGTCACGCGGAACTCGTTCTTCTGCACGAACTCCTTCTCGAGGGGCAGCAGGTGCGGCACGATGAAGGCGAGGATCGCCCGTTCGATCGGCGAACGCTGGGCCAATGGCCCCCCGGCGCCCTTGTCGAAGGCGGCGACGAACTCCGCCTCGTGCCAGCTCACGATCGGCGTCACGCTCAGCTGCCCTGCCGGCCGGTCGATCTTCAGCATCGCCTCCTCTGCCACGAACTCGTGCTGCATGGCATCGAGCTGCGCGGCGATGCGGCCGCCGGTGTAGGCCTCGCTGCGCAGCCGGCCGCTGCCGGCCGCACCGCGGCCGAGCGCGAGGTGCACGCGCGGCTCCTTGAACTCGGGGAGGATGGTCTTCTCGATCTCGTCGAGGGTTACCGTCCGCCCGGCGGCGCGGTGGCGCAGCTGCTCGAACGCGCCCGGGATCTGGCGGATGCTGCCGGACGGGTACGACGCGCTCCGGCCGCGGATCGGGTAGGCGTCGATCACCGTCTTCATCACGAACACGTTGTACGCATTGATCCAGAATGCCATCTGCTGCTCGCGCGGCCACCCCGCGTAGGTGGCGGCCGGGACGTTCAGCGACGCGATGTAGCGATCGAGGCGGCCGCGCTCCGAGCGAAGCGCACGATAGTACACCCGGCCGTCGCGAACGTAGACATCGAGGATCTGGTCGAGGGGTCCGTGCAGCGCGTCGCCGCCGGCGCCCGGCTGGAGCGCCGCACGCGGAGCGGCCAAGACTACGACCCCGAGCAGCAACGCACATGTGCAGGCGGTTCTCGTCATCGCGTCATCCTCGGCTCGTCACATACGTGAATCAAAGAAGTCGGTGAGCGCCTGGGAGAACGGTTCCGGCGTCTCGACGTTCGACAGGTGGCCGGCCCGCTGCAGCACGACCAGCCGCGAGCGCGGGATGCGCTCCTGCATCTGCTGCACCTCGTCGAGCGGCGTCACCACGTCCTCGTCGGACCCTAGCACCAACGTGGCGCAGGAGATCCGCGCCAGGAGCGGTGTCGAGTCCTGCCGATCTTTCAGCGCCGCCAGGGCCGCGGCGATCGCCTCCGGCGGGACCGATTCGGCCATGCGGCGAACGCGCTCGCAGACCTCCGGGCGCTCGCGTCGGCTGGTCACGCCGAGCAGCCTCGGCAGCATCTCGTCGGCAACCGCCGCGGCGCCCTTGGCGCGCGCCAGCGCGATCATCCGGTCCCGCCCGGAGCGCCCCTCGGCGTTGTCCGGGGTCGCGCGCGTGTTGGCCAGCAGCATCCCCAGGAAGCGTTCCGGCGCCTGCCGATACGCGGCGAACGCGACGTAGCCACCCATCGAGAGCCCGCCGATCACGGCGCGCTCGATCTCCAGGTGATCGGCCAACCGCAACACGTCGGTGGCCAGGCCGTCCACGCTCGCCGCACCGGGTGCCAGCATCATGTCCGGCGCGACGATGCGCCAGCCGGTCGGCGCACGCTCGAGCTGGGGCCGCCACTGGTCCGCGTTCACCGGGAACGCGTGCAGCAGCAGCACCGGCCAGCCCGATCCCGTCTCGAGATAGCGGACCCGCCGGTCGTCGATGGTGGCAAAATGCTCCTCGACCATCGCCCCATAATATCTTCGCGCCGCCCGCGGGGGGCGGCGAGGACAGCCGAGGAGCAACCCGAATGCACAGGATGGGCACCCGCGCCGCGCTCGCCTCCATCGCCGTACTGGCGGCATCCACGGCCGCGGCCCAGACGCTGGACGAGATCGTGGCGCGTCACCTCGCGGCACGCGGCGGCGCCGCCCGGCTCAAGGCGATCGAGACGATTCGCATGACCCGCACCGTGGCCACGCCCTTCACCGATGTGAAGGTCGTCGTCTATCGCAAGCGGCCGCACCTGCTGCGCGTCGAGCAGACGCCCGCCGGTCAGCCCACGATCGCGCGCGCCGTCGGCGCCACGGAAGCCTGGGACACCCTCCAGGGCAAGATCGTCGTGCGGCCGCCGCAGGCCTTCGCCGACGCGAGAGACCTCGACGGCGACTTCGACGGCCTGCTCGTCGACTGGAAGGCCAAGGGGCACACGGTCCTCCTCGAAGGCAAGGAGGCGCTGCCCGGCGGTGAGGCGTACAAGCTGAAGGTGACGACCAGAAGCGGCGCGTCCGGGTACATCTACCTCGATGCGAGCACCTACCTCGATCGCCGCCACGTGAACCTGACCAGCAACCGCCAGGCGCAGGTCGTCGTCGACTTCGCCGGCTGGCGCGACGTCAACGGCATCAAGTTCCCCTTCGACATCACCGAGGAGCGAACCGGCAAGGCGCCCGTTCAGACGCTGGTCACCTATACGGAGAAGATCGAGACGAACGTGCCCATCGACGACGCGATGTTCGCGCCGCCGAAGAGCGGCTGACGCGTCAGGCGCGCGCGCCGGCCCTCGCGGCCGATCGGCGGTCGAGCCGGCCCGTCCCCGCCAGCAACACGACGACGACTCCCGTCACGACCAGCCAGTACAGCGGCTTCGGCCACGTGTAGATTGGCGCCGGGTTCGACGCGCTCACGAACCCGTGCGGATCCAGCACCGCCTCGCGCGACAGCGTGGCGGCAAGCTCGGCATTCCTCCGCTGCTCGTCGGACCAGCGGCTGCCGGCCGGCGCGTGGTACGACGGCGTGTCGATGACCGGCGCGTAGTACGTCTCGAGAATCCGGTTCTCGTACCACGCCCCGGCGGCGTCGCCGCGCTCCAGCAACTCGTTGCGCTGCCGGACGTGCTCGATACCCTCGGTCAGGTACTGGTCCTCGCGCGACAGCCGGGGCACGGCAAGCGGAGGGGGCTGTCGGCGCCACGCCGATGCGCGGAGCGTCGAGAGCTCCGCCAGCCGGCCCGCGCTGTAGCGCGATCGAAAGCGGCCGATCTCCGCGTCGGCGATCTCGGAACCGAGGTGCACGGTGTGGAAGAAGGCGGCAACCGCGATTGCCACGACGCCGGCCCAGCGTCCGATGCGGCGCAGCGATCCGGGACGCAGCCGTGGCGCAAACGACGGCGGCGGGTCCAGGGCGACACTGAACAGCAGGCCCGATGCGATCGCGGCGCTGTTGAGGAAGATGTCCCGCATCTCGCCGACGCGCACCGGGATGAACCACTGGAACCACTCCTCGAGCGTCCCGACCAGCAGACCGGCGAGGAACGGGAGCACGAACACCGACCAGTCCCCGAGCGGCCGCCACGCGCGGTAAAACAGCAGCGTGACCAGCCCGAACTCCACGAAGTGGACGCGTTCGACGACGTCGACGTCCGGGCGCCCCTGCGCGAAGCGCACTGCGTAGCCGACGCCGAGGAGGACCGCGGCGGCGAGCGCGCCGTAACGCACCGCGCGCCGCTCCCGGATGCGCAGCAGCGTTGCCAGGACCGCCGCGCCGATCACCAGCGCGATGACCGAGCCGACGATGAGGACGAACTGACCGGGAAACTGCGTCCGGATCCAGCGGCGTACTTCCCCGGCAAACGGCGCCCACAGGATCACGGCGGCCGCCGCCAGGCAGGCGAGCGCGAAGCGCCCCCGGTGCACCGCTCAGCCCTCGCCGCGCCCGGCGCCGGTGTTATAGCGGAGGACGATGTCGTTGAGGCGCTCGATGTCGCGGCCGACGGCATCGGCCGCCTCGTCGAGGTCGGCGTTGTCAAGGCCGTTGCGAATCCCTTCGAGCAGGAACGCCGCCTGCTCGACGTCGATCTTCTGTTCGGGGCTGAGCTCCGCGCGTTCGCCGCCGACGACGAGCAGGTCGAGCGTCGCGGCGCAGGTCGAGCACTCGGCCGCTTCGCGGGCGGTGCCGATCGCCTCGAGGCCCCGGCAGATCCCCCGGAGCAGCAGCGCACCGCGGCGGCAGGCATGCTGCTCGTCGGCGCTGATGATGAGCGACAGGTTCTCCATACAGTGACCCCCGTGCCTCACCGCGCGGCGGTGAGCGTCAAGTCCAGGCGTCGGTATCCCCCTTCGCAACGCCAGGATTCTCGGCGTTGGATGGCTGGTCGTCGGGTGTCGGGTGTGTTGGCCTGTTCACCCTCACCGATTGTTCGGCCACTCGCCGCTGTCGACGACCTCGTCGAAGATCGAGACGAACTCCCACCGATAGCTGTCCGGCCGCAGCGACAGCGCGAGGATGCCGTAGACGTCGAACCGCGCGGCCTCGCTGTGCGGCGTGAACTTACTCCGCGCCGACAGGCGGCGTCCACCCGTGCCGACGATGAATTGGCGGATGCCGCGCGCGTCGCCGACCTGGTCGGGCCGCTGCGGCGCGAACCGTTCGTAGTGGTGCGAGTGGCCGTTCAGCACGATCTCGGCGCGGTGCGCGTAGAGCTCGTTCCAGAACCAGCGCGATTTCTTCGAATCGCGGTGCCCACCCGAGCCCCAGCGCGCGCGGTGCCAGAATGCCAGGATCGGCCCGCTCTGACGCGACTCCAGGTCGCGGCGCAGCCAGCGCAGCTGCGGCGAATCGCGATCCTGCTCCACCTCGCTGTTCAGCGACACGATGTGCCAGCCGCCCAGGTCGACGCTGTAGTAGCTCACCGCCGGCGTGCCGGCGCGGGCGCCGAAGTAGGCGAAGTACGGCGCGGCGCCGCGCGTGCGGTAGTCGTGGTTGCCGGCGCAGGCCCACGTGCGGTCCTTTGCGAAGCCCCAGACCGGGTCGTAATGTTCGGCGTATTCGTCGTCGCGGCCGCGGTTGTAGGCGTTGTCGCCGAGCGCGAGGACGAGGGCGCCGGGGTTCGCGTCGATCAGCCGGCGGCCCAGCTGCCCCACCGCGAGCGCCTGCGGATTCCGCGACGGCGGCCCGCAGGCGTCGCCGACCGCGAGGACAGTCTGTTCCGGCACGGACGGATCATAGCGTTCACGACGACTCGTCGGCTACGAGCGGCATGCGCGCAGGGCGGCTCCGCACGCGCGACTGGTTCGCGGTCGAGCGGAGCAGCTGCCCTGGCCGTCCCGGCGCTTCGACCGGATCTTCTGCGTCAACGCGCTGCATCATCTCACGGACTCGGCGGCGTTCTTCCGCGAAGCCCGGCGCGTTCTCCGGCCCGGCGGTGCGCTGGTGTTGGTCGGCCTCGATCCCACGCGGGCCTGGACCGGTGGCGGATCTACGACTACTTGCCGGCGGCGTTCGCCGCCGATCGCCCCAGGTACCTGTCCACCGGCGCCATCCGCTCGCTGCTCGAGTCCTGCCGGTCCGCGCAGCCTGCCACGGAGATCGCCCAGTCCAGTCGGCACTCCCGTAGCCACGGCAGGCAGCGCGGCCCGACCGAACGCAGCGCCACGTCGCAGCTGATGGTGATCGAGCCGCGCCGAGTACGCCGACGGCCTGCGCCGGCGGCACGCGGCAGGCTCCTGCGCACAGACCTCCGTCTTGTACGCCACCACCGCCCTCATGGACCGATGACGCGCGAACGCTGCCGTCGCGAACGATCCCGTCGCGAACGCCTTGTCTAGACGAACCTGGTGAGGGTGACGTCGAGCACGCGCGCCTGGCGCTGGCCGCGGTGCCACTGCACGAGGATCGGGCTCTGGTAGGTGCCCTCGACGATCGCACCGCGCCCTGGCTCGGCACGATCGGAGACGAGCAGGCTGACCGAGCGTTTCATGCGCAGGAAGCGCGACGCCGGCATGGCGATCGCACGCGCGAGGACGGTCTCGACGAAGGACTCGCGCAGACCGAGCGCGTCCACCAGCTGGTTGAAGACGCGCACCAGATCGTACTTGGCGTAGTCGAGGGTCTTGGCGGGGATGGCGCGCGGGTTGCCGAGCATGTGTCCCGCCTTCTCGGCCATGAAGCGCAGCGGATCGCGGAGCACCTCGCCGAGGTCGTGCCGCATCAGGAGCGTCTCGTACTCGTTGATCGTCAACCCCGCGTGCCGCTCGCCAGCAGCGAGCGCCAGCCGGATCCGCCCCCTGGTCACGCCGTGCTGTGCGACCAGCTCGGCGCAGCGCTGGTAGATGCCGAGCCCGGGCGCCTTCAGGTTGACCGAGTCGACGGCGTGGCTCGAGACCGGGACGACGATCCGCGTGTGCTCCACCGGCTCTTCGGCGGTATAGCCGAGGACAGTCGTGCGTCGCTGCCGCGCGCGTCCGGCGTGGACCCCGTCGAGATCGATGAAACAGACCGGCTCGCCCGGCCGGTTCAGGTAGGACACGCAGGTGCGCAGGCCGCCGGCCATGAACGCCAGGTGCGAGTCGGCGTTGAGCGGCTCGGTCGGCCGCTGGTCGTCGGTCAGCTCCAGCCGCCGATCCAGCTTGTCGTGCTCGTACCCGGCGCCCTCCGGGAACATCGTCCGGAACACGTCGATGTAGCCCATCACGCCGCCGCGGCTGCGGTGAAGGCGCGCGGCGAGGCGCTGATCGAGGTAACCGGCGGTCGTGTGGAACGAACAGCAGAGCGCGCGCGGGTAGGCGTTCAGCGCCTCCCCGTACACGGAGGACACCTCGCGTCGGACGTCGATGACGTCGACGCGGGATCGAGGCGTCACTTCGAGCGGAAATTCAGCCGGCGCGGCAGACATCGAGGTGCCGTCGGGCTCGGTCCGGTCCGCCGGCGCCGAGGCCGCTCAACAGGATAGCACGATCGCTCTTTGCAATGCAAAGTTCAGGCGGCAGCTCCGCGGGGCCGATGGCCAGGCTCCCAGACCGGTTCCCCCGGTCGGAGTCGTGAGGTGGCCGGCGGGAGCTGAGGGGCGTCCACCGACAGATCAGCACAGCACCCGGATGACATCCGAGCGCGTGATGATGAACGTCTTCTGCGTCTTGAAGTCGCGGACCAGCACCGCCGGATTGTGCCGCGTGATCATCGTCGACAGCAGCTCCACCGGGGTGGAGATGTCCACGAACGGGAACGCCGGCAGCATGATGCTCTCCACCGGCTGGTTCTTGAGCGCGGGGTTGCCGAGGAGCTGCTCGTAGAGGTGCGACTCGTTCAGCGACCCGACCACGCGGCCGTCGCGCGTGATGGAGATCTGCGAGAAATCGTGCTCGCTCATCACCCGCACGGCCTCCTCGACCGGCCGGGTGGCTTCGACGGCGTACAGCTCGCCGGACACGCCCGAGGCGACGAGGTCCCGCGCCGTCATCCCGGACTTCTCGAGGAAGCCCATCTCGCGCATCCAGTCGTCGTTGAACATCTTCCCCAGATACCGCGACCCGTGGTCGTTGAAGATGACCACGACGACGTCGCCGGCGGTGAAGTGCGCCCGGAGCTGGAGCAGCCCGGCCAGCGCCGCGCCCGAGGAGTTGCCGGCAAAGATGCCCTCTTCGCGCGCGATCCGGCGGGTCATCAGCGCCGCGTCCTTGTCGGTCACCTTCTCGAAATGGTCGATCACGTCGAAGTCCACGTTCTTCGGCAGGAAGTCCTCGCCGATCCCCTCGGTGACGTAGGGATAGATCTCGTTCTTGTCGACGATGCCGGTCTCCTTGTACTTCTTGAACACCGACCCGTAGGTGTCAATGCCCCACACCTTGATCTCCGGGTTCTGCTCCTTGAGATAGCGGCCCACGCCGCTGATGGTCCCGCCGGTGCCGACGCCGGCGACCAGGTGCGTCACGCGCCCGTCGGTCTGCTCCCAGATCTCCGGCCCGGTGCTCTCGTAGTGCGCCGCGAGGTTGGACAGATTGTCGTACTGATTCGCCTTCCACGAATCCGCCACTTCCCGCTCCAGGCGGGACGAGACGGAGTAGTACGACCGCGGATCCTCGGGATCGACGTTGGTCGGGCAGACGATGACCTCGGCGCCGAACGCCTTCAGCGCGTCGATCTTCTCTTTCGACTGCTTATCGGTGGTGGTGAAGATGCACCTGTAGCCCTTCACAACGGCGGTAATGGCGAGCCCCATGCCGGTGTTGCCGGAGGTGCCCTCGATCACCGTTCCGCCGGGCTTGAGCCGGCCGGCGCGTTCGGCGTCCTCGATCATCGTGACCGCGATGCGGTCCTTGTTCGAATTGCCGGGGTTGAAGGTCTCGAGCTTCGCGAGCACGGTCGCCGGAATCACGCCGCGCGTGATCGCGTTGATGCGAACGAGCGGCGTCTCGCCGATGGCGTCGAGAATCGTGTCGCAGATCTTCTTCACGGCGTGTCGATTATACGGCCCGGGCTCGGAACCCACGAACCACCGAACCCCTGGAACCCGGGGAACCGCCACCCGTTATTATTGAGAGCATGTGCCGCAACATCCGGACGCTCTTCAATTTCGATCCGCCCGCGACCGACGAGGAGATCCGCGCGTCGGCGCTCCAGTTCGTGCGCAAGGTGAGCGGGTTCACGAAGCCGTCGAAAGCGAACGAAGCGGCGTTCGACGAGGCGGTGGAACAGGTCTCGGCGGCCGCGCGCCGGCTCATCGACTCGCTCAGCACGACTGCGCCGCCGAAGGACCGCACAGAGGTCGCGGCGCGGTTGCGCCAGCGAGCGGCGGTCAGGTACGGGTCGCGAACTTCTCCGCCATCCGCCTGACGGTCGTGGAGTTCCGGACGGTGGCGCCGGTGCCGAGCGCCTTGCCCAGCACGGGTCCGCCCACCTTCGAATCCGAGAAGCGGCCGCGCAACAGCCAGTAGACCTCACGCCCGCGGATGCGGAAGTCGTCGACGTCGTTGGCCAGCGCCAGCACCTGGCGCTGCGACGTTCTCGTCAGGGCTTCCTTGAGAAAGACGATGTGGAGGCTGGCGCCGTCGGTCGACGGGAACGGCTGATGCGTCGCCACCGCCGCCAGGTCGTCTACCGATCGGACGAACGTGGGGACGGCGAATCCGAAGGCCTGGAGCAGCGCCGCCTCGATCTCGCGTTCCAGCGCCTCGGCCGCCTTGACCGACTCGAACACGACGTTGCCGCTGGCGATGAAGGTCTGCACGCCGGTGTAGCCGAGCGACTCGAACACACGGCGCAGCCGGTCCATCTTCACCTGGCGGCCGCCGATGTTCACCGCGCGCAGGAACGCCACGTAACGGGCGGTTCGCGCTCCCCTCGTCATCGCCGGCCGGAGGCGAACGGCGCCCCCGCCCGCGCCGCTGTGCCGCTCATGATTCGCGTGTCCGTGCCACACCGCGTTGCCGCCGCCCCTGCTCGAAATAGGCGATCATCTTCTCAGGCGGAGTGCTGGCGATGATCCGGCCGATGACGTCGAGCGGCAGGTCGTCGAGCGACGTGAAGTGCAGGCACGACTTGCCCATGTCCAGCTTCAATCCGCGCTTCGCGAACTCGGAGGCCAGCTGCTTTCCCGCCTTCGGGTCGGCGTATGCGCCCATCAGGTACAGGGTGTAGTAGCTCTTGTGCGCGGCGAGCGCCGCGTAGCAGAGCGGCTGCCCGTTGTAGGTCTTGGGGTATGCCGACAGCGGAATGCCGTACGTGATGAGTCCCCAGCCCATCGACTCGCGATAGCCCTTGGGCAGATTTTCGCGAACGACCTTGCGCACCGCCGACACGATCTTGCGGCGTTCGGGCGGCAGGCTCTTGAGATATGCGGTGACGGTAGGAGCCGTGCTCCTGGCCATGAGGCACCTCCGGCGGCGCGGAAGATACCACGATCCGTATGACGCGCGTCATAGGCGGCGAGACGCGGCGCGCGCCACAATCTCGGCATGCCGACCGCCGCGACCGCGACCTGGACCGAGCTGCTGATGGCCGACCACGAGATGACCGAGCGCGTCTTCGCGGCCTTCGGCAAAGCGCTGCAGCAGCCGGCGCCCTCCCCGGCGATCGTGGCCGACGCGCTGGAGTACTTCACCGGCTACGTGGAGCGGTGCCACAGCCGCAAGGAGGAGGACCACCTCTTCCCGCTGCTCGAGTCGCGCGGCATGCCGCTCGAGAGCGGGCCGCTCGCCGTCATGCTGCTCGAGCACCGGCACAGCGCCGACGCGCTCGTCACGTTGCAGGCGCTGGCGCGCGAGTACCGCGCCGGGAACGCAGAGGTGCTGCCGGACCTGCGCGAGACGTTCGCCGAGTACTCGGGCGTGCTCAAGGACCATTTCTGGAAGGAGAACGACATCCTCTTTCCGATGGCGCGGCGCGTGCTCGGCGACGCCGACGGCGCGCGCGTGGCCGCCGGCATCGCGGCAACCGAGGCGGCCGCCGGCCCCGAGACCCACGAGCGCTACGCCGCGCTCGCGCGGCGCATCGTCGAGGGCAGCGACGTGCGCGACCTCTCCGAGAACCTCTCGCCGGAGGTGCTGGCGGCGGTGCTCAACACGCTGCCGATCGAACTGTCGTTCGTCGACGCGGAGGATCGCGTCCGCTATTTCAGCCACGAGCACGGCGCGAAGATCTTCCCGCGGACGCGCGGCGCCATCGGGCGCGAGGTGCAGAACTGCCATCCGCCGAAGAGCGTCGACCGCGTGAACGCGATCCTTGCGAGCTTCAAGGACGGCAGCCGCGACGTGGCGCAGTTCTGGCTCGACATGCGCGGCCGCAAGGTGCACGTCCGCTACTTCGCCGTGCGATCGCCGGACGGACGCTACCTGGGCACGCTGGAGACCGTGCAGGACATCACCGCGATCCAGCAGCTGCGGGGCGAGCGCCGGCTGCTCGATGCGTGCTGACGGGGTGCCGACGGGGGTGCTGACACGGGTGCTGACGGGGTGCTGCGGGGTGCTGCGGGGTGCTCGAGCAGCCCTGGCACCTCGAGCACCTCCGTACCTTGAGCCCCTTCAGCACCTTCAGCACCTTGAGCACCTCTGTACCTTCAGCACCTTGAGCACCTCGGTACCTTCAGCACCCTCAGCACCCGCGTGCTGCCGGTATCCCGGCACCTGTAATCTTTCTGTCATACCACGGTGTGCGCCGCACGCGCGGCACCGCACAGGCCTATTCTGCCAAGATGACGCCACATCCCAGGGGCGCACGCGCGCGCGTGCTCCTCACCTCCGTCTTCAAGCCCTTCGCGCAGGATGACGAGTTCGGCTCGCGTGAAGAGAACCCGATCGAGCTCTATCACAACCAGGTCACGCGCGAGCAGGGGCCGTTCTCGCTGCGCATGTTCCACCGCTCGTGGGGCCTGATGCTGATCCAGGCGAACCTCGAGGCCCCCACGACCCTGCTGGACTTCCCCACCCTCGAGCGGTTCGAGGAGGAGATCCGCACCGTCCCCTACGACGTGGTCGGGATCAGCTCCATCATCCCGAACGTCGGCAAGGTGAAGCGGATGTGCGAGCTCGTGCGCCGGCACCAGCCCCGGGCCACGGTCGTGGTCGGGGGCCACGTCGCCAACCGGCCGGGGCTGCGCGAGGTCGTCGACGCCGACCACGTGGTCGCGGGCGAGGGCGTCGCCTGGTTCCGCGGCTTCCTCGGCGAGGACGAGGGCGCCCCGGTCCGCCACCCTCTCATCCTCTCCGCCTTCGGTGCGCGCACGATGGGCGTTGCGTTCGGCACCGGAAGGGGCGAGACGGCGGCGACGGTCATCCCCTCGGTGGGGTGCCCCCTCGGGTGCAACTTCTGCTCGACCTCGGCCATGTTCGGGGGCAAGGGCCGCTTCGTGAGCTTCTACCAGGGCGGGGACGAGCTGTTCGAGGTCATGCGCGAGCTCGGCGAACGCATGCAGACC
>JBMDXQ010000087.1:0-10076 GCA_048594975.1 Vicinamibacterales bacterium
TGGTGCCGAGGAGTGGAATCGAACCACTGACACCAGCATTTTCAGTGCTGTGCTCTACCAACTGAGCTACCTCGGCACGAGGAAATGCGTCTGGCAGGACCCTAATCATAACAGGCCGAATAACGCGGCGGCAAATTGGCCGCGGCGTTCACGTGGAGCAGGAGGGGCGGGAGCCTAGAAGGTCGGGTCTCCCTTCCTGTGAATTCCGGCGCGACGCTGATCCGGCACACTCGAAGCCGTTGCAGCAAGAGTCCGGGCTCATCCGGCGCGACGAAATGCTCGTCGTCGACAAGACCGCCATTGGTTCCGGCGATCTCCGCCGTAGAATGGGACAGCGATGTCCAGGGTCGGTTCTGCCGCGTCGTGTTTCGCTGCCTTGCTGCTCGCAGCTGGCTGTGCGGGCGGAAGCTCCGCTGCTCCCGCCCGGCAGGACGGCTCGAACGCCACCACCCATCCCCGCGCCGTTCAGGTTACAGCCGCCCAGGAAGCCCGACTCGACCGGGTGGTTTCCGTTACGGGCACGCTCGCTGCCGAGGACCAGGTCACCGTCAGTTTCAAGGTCGCGGGGCGTCTGGCCTCGCTCGAAGTGGACCTCGGCAGCCCGGTTGCGGGCGGACACCTCGTCGGACGGCTCGTGCCGACCGATTTCGAGCTGCGCGTCACGCAGGCGGAAGCGGCCCTGCAGCAGGCGCGCGCCCGCCTGGGGCTCACCGATGACGAGGGCGACCAGGTCGATCCGGCGCAGACGGCGATCGTGCGGCAGGCCCGCGCGGTGCTCGATCAGGCCACGCTCACGCGCGACCGGACCGCCGCAACGGCGAAGAAGGGCATCGTGAGCCAGGCCGATCTCGACGCCGCGGAGGCGAACTTCCGCGTCGCCGAGGGGCGATACCAGGACGCGCTCGAGGAGGTGCGCAACCGCCAGGCGATCCTGAGCCAGCGGCGCATCGAGCTGGAGCTGGCGCGGCAGGCGTTGAGCGACTCGAGACTGACGGCGCCCTTCGCGGGACGGGTCCGCGAGCGCCACGCGACGCCGGGACAATACCTCGCAGCGGGCACGCCGGTCGTGACGATCGTCAAGGTCCACCCGCTGCGGCTGCGGCTCTCGATCCCGGAGCGCGAGGCGTCCGCCGTGCGCGTCGGGCAGCGCGTGCGCGTGACGCTCGAGGGCGATCCCACCGTCCACGACGGCCGCGTGGCGCGCGTGAGCCCGGCGATCGAAGAGGACAGCCGCACGCTCAGCATCGAGGCGGAAGTTGCCAACCCGGGCGGTACGCTCCGTCCCGGCGCGTTCGCCAACGCGGAAGTGGTGACCCAATCGCAGGACACGGCGATCCTGATACCAGCCGGCGCGCTGGTGAGCTTTGCTGGCGTCGAGCGCGTGTTCGTGGTGAACGGCGGGAAGGCCGCCGAGCGCCGCGTGACGACGGGACGGCGTGACGGCACGCGTGTGGAAGTCACGCAGGGGTTGAAGCCAGGCGAATCGGTGGTCGTGAATCCCGGCAATCTCGTCGACGGCGACGCCGTCGCGCCCGCCCCCGCGGGTGGCCGATCATGAAGACGCTCGCCGCCATCTGCATCAGGCGTCCGGTCTTCGCCTCGATGCTCGTGCTCTGGCTGGTTGTCGTGGGCGCCGCGTCGTACAACACGCTCGGCGTCGATCGGTTTCCGGCCATCGACCTGCCTTCCGTGTTCGTCCGGACGACGCTTCCTGGCGCCTCGCCGGAAGAAGTCGAGGTGCTGATCTCGCAGCCCATCGAGGAAGCGGTCAACCGCGTCGAGGGGCTCGAGGAGCTGCGCTCGGTGTCTGGCCCGGGCTCCTCGATCGTCATCGCGACGTTCAAGCTGGAGCGCGACATCGACTCCGCCACCCAGGACGTCCGGGATCGCGTGGCGTCTGTGTTGGCGAATCTGCCGCGCGACGCGAACCCGCCGGTTGTGAACAAGTCGGACAGCGACCGGGCACCCGTGATGACGATCGCGCTCTCGGCCGACCGGCCGCTGCGCGAGCTGACGGAGATGGCTGACAAGATTGTCCGGCCGATGCTCGAGCGCTCCGGCGGCGTCGGGGAAGTCGCGATCGTCGGCGGTCTCGAGCGCGCCATCAACGTCTGGGTGGACGCCGGCCGGCTCGCGGCCTACCAGTTGCCCGTCACCGCCGTCCGCGACACGCTCGCGCGCCAGAACGCGGATCTCCCGGGCGGCAACGTGACGAGCGAGACGCGTGAGCAGACGCTGCGAACGATGGGCCGCGTCGTCGAGGCGCGCGACTTCGACGACCTCGTCATCGCGACCCGGAACGGAGCGCCGATCCGCGTCCGCGACATCGGGTACGCGGAGGACGGTACCAAGGAACAGCGGTCGATCGCCCGCCTCAACGGCGTGCCGACCGTCATCCTGGAGATTCGCCGGCAGTCGGGCGCCAACACGGTCGCCGTCATCGAGGGCGTCAAGACGAGCCTCGATCGCGTCCGCCCGCAGCTCCCGATGGATATCCGCGTCGAGGTGATCCGCGATCAGTCGCGATACATCCACGCCGCGCTCAGCGAGATCAACGTCCACCTCGCGCTGGGCAGCATCCTCGCGAGCCTCGTCGTGTTCCTGTTCATGCGCGACTGGCGCGCCACGGCAATCGCCGGCGTCGCGATTCCCGCATCGGTCATCTCCACCTTCGGCATGATGGCGGCGCTCGGCTTCACGCTGAACAGCGTGACGATGCTTGCGCTGGTGCTGATGGTCGGCATCGTCATCGACGACGCGATCGTCGTGCTGGAGAACATCTTCCGCTTCGTGGAAGAGAAGGGGATGGGCTCGTTCGAGGCGGCCCGCGCCGCCACGGCGGAAATCGCCCTGCCCGTCATGGCGACGACGTTCAGCCTCGTCATCATCTTCGTCCCCGTCTCGTTCATGTCGAGCATCGCGGGGCGGTTCCTTTACCAGTTCGGGCTCACGGCGGCGGTCGCGATCCTCGTCAGCCTGCTCGTGTCGTTCACGCTGACGCCGATGATGAGCGCGCGGTTGTTCCGCTCCCGCGGCGTCGCCACCGGCCACGCGGCGTCGAGGCAGGGCTTCTACGCCGTCATCGACCGCGTCTACACGGCCATGCTCGGCTGGTCGATGCGGCATCGGCCGGCCATCGCCGTCGCGGCGCTGCTGGTCGTCGTCAGCGCCGTGCCGATCTACGGCAGGGTCCTCCAGGAGTTCGTGCCGAGCGCGGTGGACGAAGGAGAGTTCGAGATCGGGATCACCGCGCCCGAGGGGACCAACCTCGCGGCGATGAACGAGGTCATGCTGACCGTCGAGCGCGAAGTCGCGAGCCTGTCGGTCGTGCGCGAGGTGCTGGGATCGGCGGGCGGCGGATTTCTCGGCGGGGTCAACGGAGGAGAGGTCTACGTACGTCTGGCGCCCCACGGCGAGCGCGTGTTCTCGTGGGGACGCCTTATCCGCGGGATTGTCACGCTCGATCCGGGCGCCGCCTTTCGCGGGAACGCCTCCCAGGCCGGCGTGATGCGCACGATTCGCGGACGGCTGCAGAAGTTCGGCGAGCTGCGAACGTCCGTCCGCAACATCCCGTCAATCAACCTCGGCGGCGGGCGGACCGAGCTGGACCTCGCAATTCAGGGGCCCGAGCTCGAAGCGCTGGCGGACTATACGGAGCGGCTGCGGGAGATGGCGACGCAGCTCGGGATCGTCGATGCAGACACCACGCTGAAGCTGAACAAGCCCGAACTGCAGGTCCGCATCGATCGCGATCGCGCGGCCGACCTCGGCGTCGAGACGGCGGATATCGCGACGGCCCTGCGGATCATGGTCGGCGGCGACGAGGAGGTGACACGCTACCGCGACGCCACGATCAACGACGACTACGACGTGCAGCTTCGCCTCGCCGAGCGCGACCGTAACGATCCACGCACGCTGGGCCAGCTCCTGGTACCGCGGCGCAACGGCGACCTGGTGCGCCTCGACAACCTCGTGGACATCGTCGAAGCCGAGAGCCCCTCGCGCATCGATCGCATGGACCGCCAGCGTCAGGCGAACCTGCGCGCTGGCGTCGCGCCCGGCTTCGCGCAAGCCGACCGGATGCAGGCGCTGCGACAGGCTGCGCTCGGTCTTGGGATGCCGCCGGCCTACAGCGTCGCGGTGGCCGGCCGTGCCCGGGAGCTCGAACGGACGTTCCGCGAATTCCTGTGGGCCTTCATGCTCTCGATCATCTTCATGTACATGATCCTGGCGGCGCAGTTCGAGAGCATCGTGCATCCGCTCACGATCCTGCTGTCGCTGCCGGTTGCGATCCCGTTCGCGCTTCTGTCACTGTGGATGACGGGCCAGACGCTCAATCTCTATTCCGCCCTGGGCCTGCTCGTGCTGTTCGGGGTCGTGAAGAAGAACGCGATCCTGCAGATCGATCACATGAACAACCTGCGCGCGCGGGGGATGGAACGGCTCGACGCCATCATGCGGGCCAACCGCGACCGGCTGCGGCCGATCCTGATGACGACGCTGGCGCTGGTGGGCGGGATGCTGCCGCTGGCGCTCGGAACGGGCCCCGGCGCCGAGGAACGCCGCTCGATCGCGGTCGTCGTCATCGGCGGCCAGACGATGTCGCTGGCGCTGACGCTCCTCGTGACGCCGGTGGCGTACTCGCTGTTCGACGACCTGCGCGGGCGCGTTGCCGCCCGCCGGGCGGTCCCCGTCGCCGACGAACCGGTCTAGACGGCCGCGACTTCGGTATCCTTGATCAGCCCCAGTTCCTTCCGGACACGTTCCTCGATCGCGCTCGCGACCGCGGGGTTGTCCTTCAGGAACTGCTTCACGTTCTCACGCCCCTGGCCGAGGCGCTCGCCGCCGAAGGCGAACCACGTGCCGCTCTTTTCGACGATCTTGCGATCGACGGCGAGATCGAGCAGATCGCCTTCCTTCGAGATGCCCTCGCCGTACATGACGTCGAACTCCGCCTCGCGGAAGGGCGGCGCCACCTTGTTCTTCACCACCTTCACGCGCGTGCGCCCGCCGACGACGGCGTCGCCGTCCTTGATCGCGCCGATGCGGCGGATGTCGATCCGCACCGAGGCGTAGAACTTCAGGGCGCGCCCGCCGGTGGTGGTTTCGGGATTGCCGAACATCACGCCGATCTTCTCGCGCAGCTGGTTGATGAACACCAGGCAGGTCTTCGACTTCGAGACGACGCCGGTGAGCTTGCGCAGCGCCTGCGACATCAGGCGGGCCTGCAGCCCCATCTGCGCTTCGCCCATCTCGCCGTCGATTTCGGCGCGCGGCACGAGCGCGGCGACCGAGTCGACGACCACGACGTCGACGCCGCCGGAGCGAACGAGCACCTCCACGATCTCGAGCGCCTGCTCGCCGTTGTCGGGCTGCGAGACCAGCAGGTTGTCCAGGTCGACCCCGAGCTTCTTCGCGTACTGCGCGTCGAGCGCGTGCTCGGCGTCCACGAACGCCGCCATGCCGCCCAGCTTTTGTGCCTCGGCGATGATCTGCAGCGACAGCGTCGTCTTGCCCGACGACTCGGGCCCGAAGATCTCGACGACGCGGCCGCGCGGGACGCCGCCGATGCCGAGCGCGTAGTCGAGGCTCACCGAGCCGGTGGAGATCGCCGGCACCGCGGCAATCGCGTCCTTCTGGCCGAGGCGCATGATCGAGCCCTTGCCGAACTGTTTTTCGATCTGGCCGACGGCCATCTCGATGGCCCGCTGGCGCTCACGATCGTTCCGGTCTTCCGCTGGCGGCATCTGCGACATCTCCTTCTTCCTGACTCCAACTCGTGGTGGGGATTCGACCGCGTTCATGACCCCACTGTCTCACCGGGCGGTGACAGGGCGGGTCACGCCGCGCGGGCGAATCGGCACCGGCGACGGCCGGGCGCGACGCAGCGAGCCTGCGGGCTGGCGACGCGTCAGCCAACGATCGAGCGATGAATGATAGAAACGTGCCGTGGCGAAAGTCAAGTGAAATGATGTGCAGGTCGACTTTGTATGTTCCTGATTGACAGTGTGTTACGAGCAACGCTCGACTTTCGCCCCAGGCCGGCGTTGCGGCATTCTCGGCCACCGCTGCGGCTGAGGCAGCGGGCAGGAACTGCAACGTCATGGCATCATCCCGTTTATGCCCTCCCCGCTGGGACACCTGCTGGGCGGCGCCATCGCCGGCGGAATCGTCGCCGGGCGCCAGGCGCCGCACGGCCTGCTGCTGGTGTTCGCCGCTGCCGGCGCCGCGCCAGACCTCGACCTGCTCGTCGGCCGTCACAGCGGCCCGACGCATGGCCTCGGCGCGGCCGTGATCGCCGGCGCAGCCGCGTGGATCGTCTGGTCGTTCGTCCTTCGGCGCCGGGGCGCGTGGCGTGCCGCGACGGCGGTCGCCGCCGCGTATGCGTCGCACTCGCTGCTCGACTGGCTCTCCACGGACACGTCGCCGCCGATCGGCATCATGGCGCTGTGGCCGTTTTCCACGGAGCATTACCTCTCGCCGTACCGGGTCTTCCTGCCGTTGCTCCGGCGGTACTCGAGCCTCGAGTTCTGGCTGATCAACCTGCGCGCGGTCATTCGCGAGCTGCTCATCCTCGGGCCGCTGTTCCTGATCGTCTGGTGGCCGAGAGGCGAACGCCGCCCGGCCGGCCTCCGTCTATCCGACTGAGTGCCTCCAATCGCCGCCGTCGTTGTTTTCAGCCTCCTGGGCATCGCGCCGGCCGCCCCCGGGAGTGCGTACGCGAGCGTCTCACCGCTCCTGATGGTCCTCACGGACACGGGAGAGCGGCGCGAGGGCCTGCCTGTTGTCGCCCGTCATCCCTCGTCCGAACCGTACGAGACCGAGCTGACCCGGGGCTTCTCGGGCCGGCTGCTGCGCCTGTATCGAATGGCGCAGCGGTACGCGCACCCCGGTCGTCCGCCCCGGCCGGCGTATCTCGTGCTGTCGGACACTCGAGGCGGATTCCCGCGCCACGGCTTTCATCTCGACGGCCGCGCCATGAGCGACGCGGCATACGTCGATCTGCATCGCCGCTCCGCGTTGACGAATCGCTTCGGCGCGGTGAACCAGATCTACCCGCACGAGCTGGTGCACCTGATCGTCGAGGATCTGGCGGGCCCCATTCCGCGTGGACGCGACAATCAGACCCATGCCGTCGCCGTCCGCACCGACCGCGTGACGGCGTTCAGTGAAGGGTTTGCCGAGCATGCGCAGGTGATGGCGGTGGAAGCCGCGGGCGTCTCGCCCGACACGAGCCGGCTCCCGCACGATGCCGCGATTCGTGCGGCGGCGCACGAGCAGCTGGACGCCTACCGCGCCGCGGTTGAGGCCCGCTGGTCGATGGCGCCGAAAGCGCGGATGACGTTCGCCGTCTGGTTCAGCGCCAACGAGCAGGTGCTGCGCTACCACGCGGTGCGCGAGAACCTGTTCGCCCGGGAGCCGGCGATCCCGCCGCGCGTCCGCTCTGACAACTATCGTGCGTACCTGCTCGAGAACACACTCCCGGGCGTCGTCGACGCCGCGGCGAAGAGCGCCGCTCGCCTCCTCGCAACCGAGGGCGTCGTCAGCGCCCTCTTCTACCGGCTGGCGACGTCGGACGCCCTGCAGCGCGCGTTCCGGGAGGAGGCTTTTTACGGTGAGTTCGGCGTGACGCGCGCTGAGGTGGATCCGGGAGACAACGTCTACCTGAAGCTCTTCACGGCGATCAGGGAAGGCGGCTACGACACGACGTCTGTGCTCGACGCGTACACCCGGCTGTTCCCGGAAGATGCGGCAGGGGTTGGCGCCATCGTCCGCGATTCGCTTCTCGGCCAGGGGCTGCCTCGCGGCAGATCGATCTGGCTGCTCAGCGACCAGTTGTCGACGGGCACCTCGCTGTTCGATCAATACCGCGGGCTGCCGCGGCCGCACACCTTCGATCTCAACGCCGCGTCGGCAACCGATCTCGCGTCCGTGCGCGGCGTCACTCCTGATGTCGCCTCGTCAATTCTCGCCGGCGCCCCTTACGAATCGATCGGCGAGCTGTGGCGCGTTCCAGCGGCGCGTCCGCTGGTTCCGGAGTTCATGGCCAGGGAAGCGGCGTATCGCGAACACATTGCACGGCTGGACGCAGCCGAGGGCCCTTCGGTGAGGAAGGTTCTGTTGCCGTACATCTGGCGCGCGCTGCTGGCGCTGCTCGGGAGCGCCGTGGTGAGCTCGGGGCTGTATCGGCTCGTTCGGCGCGCTCGGTGGTACCGGGTCGCCTTGAACGGCAGCGGAATCGCCGTGGCCGGACTCCTGGCGGGGTGGACCATCGACCCGGGAACCGGCGTTCTGGCCTTTGCCGCTCCGATCGGTTTCTGGGGCCTGCCGGCGGCGGTCATCGCGCTCTGGCGCACGCGATCGCCGCGCCGCGCAGGCCTCGTCCTGGCCGCGTGGTCGCTGGCCAGCGTCGTCCCCGCGCTGGTGGTCCGGCCGGTCGGCTGAGCGGCAGGCCATGACGATGTCAGACCGTGAGGGCGGCCCTTTGCGGGCTGGCCAGCAGCTCGAACCGCGACCCTAATACCGGTAAAACCCCTGCCCGCTCTTCCGTCCCAGGTGTCCCGCCGCCACCATGCGCCGCAACAGCGGGCACGGTCGGTACTTCGGGTCGCCAAGGCCCTCGTGCAGCACCTCGAGGATCGCCAGGCACACGTCGAGACCGATGAAGTCGGCAAGTGTGAGCGGTCCCATCGGGTGGTTCATGCCGAGCTTCATCACGGTGTCGATTGCTTCCGGCGTTCCGACGCCCTCCATCAGCGCGTACACCGCCTCGTTGATCATCGGCATGAGGATCCGGTTGGCGATGAACCCGGGATAGTCGTTCACCTCCACCGGGGTCTTGCCCAGCGATGAGGCCAGCTCGAGCACGGTACTGGTGGTGGCGTCGCTGGTGGCGTGACCCCGGATCACCTCCACCAGCTGCATCACCGGCACCGGGTTCATGAAGTGCATCCCGATCACTTTGTCGGGCCGCCCGGTCCGGGCCGCGATCTCGGTGATGCTGATCGAGCTGGTATTGCTGGCGAGGATGACGTCGGGACCGCAGCTCCGGTCCAGGGTCTCGAAAATCGAGAACTTGAGGGTGGGGTTTTCGGTGGCGGCTTCCACCACCACCCCGGCCTCGGCGGCGGCGGCGAGCGCCGTGGCCGGGGTGATCCGGCCCACGATTTCGGCCGGAGCGTCGGCCGAAATGGTGCCCTTCTTCACCTGCCGGTCCAGGTTGCTCCGGATGGTCGCCAGGCCTCGTTCCAGCGCCTCCTGCTTCACGTCGATCAGCGTGACACTCCAGCCGTGCTGGGCAAAGACATGCGCGATGCCGTTCCCCATGGTGCCGGCGCCGATCACGGCCACCCGATTCATGCGAATTTCTCCCGGTTGCCTTCGATGAAGCGTCTCGCCAGCAGGACACTCACGGCCAGCACCGCGGTGGCCAACACACCGCCTTCGGGCCCGAACCTGCCGCCGGACAACCACTCGGGGCCGCCCGGTGAATAGTCGAGCCAGGGAATGTTCAGGGTCAGCCCGCTGACCGGCGCGGCCAGTGCCGCCTGCAGCAGGTTCCACCCCAGGTGCGCCCCGGTGGCGATCCAGAGTCCGCCCGGCAGATAGAACACCACTCCCAGGAAGATCCCGGCCAGTGCCACATTGCCCACGGCCAGCGGAGTCACGCCGGGATTCAACAGGTGGACCAGCCCGAACAGCAGCGCGGTCACAACCACCGCGAACGGCCGGCCGAACTTGCCGGCCAGCAGGACCAGTGGGACCCCCCGGAAGATGAGTTCCTCCAGGAAAGCGGCCGGGAGCAGCACCGTTATCAGCAACGGCAGGGTGGCCAGCCAGGCAGCGGGCGATCCCCCGTCCAGCGACCAGCCGGCCCCGGCCAGCGGCACCGCCGCCACCATGACCAGGGTCGCGGGGACCCCTCCGACTGCCAGGCCCCGGAGCGCCGAGCCTGCTCCCCCGCGCCACCGCAGATCATCCGGCTGGAGCCGCGCGGCCCGGACGCCGAACAGCCAGGTCGCCATTCCGAAAACCGGCAGCATCACCGCCGTCTGGAGCGTGGCGGCCTCGAGAGC
>JBMDXQ010000088.1:0-86388 GCA_048594975.1 Vicinamibacterales bacterium
ATTGCCGATGTCGCCGTTGCCGTAGTCCCAGTTCCAGTGCCAGTTGTAGTGGAAGCGGTTGCGATTGAACGGCCGCAGGGGAGCCGGACCGAGCCAGAGGTCGTAGTGCACGCCTTTCGGCACCGGTTCGTCTTTCATGCGGCCGATCGGCTTGCGCCACTTGTAGCAGAGACCTTTCGCCAGGTAGACCTCGCCGAGCCCCCCCTCCTCGAGGAACTTCGCCATCGTCTGCGCGCAGGGATTGCTCCGCTGCTCGGCGCCGTCCTGGACGATGACCTTCGCCCTCTTCGCGGCGGCGGCGAGCAGTCGACCCTCGTGAACGTTGTGGCAGCAGGGTTTTTCGACCGTCACGTGCTTGCCGGCCTGGATCGCCCAGAGCGCCGCGAGCGTATGCCAGTGATTCGGCGTCACGATCGACACCGCGTCGACGTCCTTGGCCTCGTACAGCTTCCGGAGATCGGTGTAGGTCCTCGGCTTGGGCCGGCCCTCCTTGACAAACACCTCCTCGATCACCCTGGGGAAGAGGTTCTCGTCGACATCGCAGAGCGCGGCGACCTCGACATCAGGAAGCTCGGCGAAGGCTCTGGCATGGTTCCGTCCCATCCCGTTGACTCCGACCACGGCGACGCGCACACGGTCGTTCGCGCCCAGCCACGCACTCGACCGTGCCGTGAGCAACGCTCCCAGACCGAATGCGCCGTTCTCCAGGAATTCGCGGCGTCGAATGGTCTCGCTCATTGTTGCTTCCATCCTTTCGTCTGGACCGGAGCCTGCGTTAAGCTAGCGCAATTCCGCTGTCGAGGCCATCGCATGCAGCAGCTTCTCCTCGTTGGCGTTCTCGCGCTTTCGCTCCTGCCCCGACAGGCGGTCGCGACCGATCCTGCGCAGAATACGCTCACAGCGGCGGAAAAGGCCGCTGGCTGGCAGTTGCTGTTCGACGGCCGGACGCTCGACGCTTGGCGTGGATACCGCCGCGACGCGCTGCCGGAAACCGGCTGGGAGATCAAGGACGGCATCCTGCGCACGATTCCGAAGCTCAAGAGCGGCGACCTCATCACGCGGCAGAAATTTCACGATTTCGAGTTCGCCTGGGAGTGGCGTGTCGCGCCGGGAGGGAACAACGGGGTGAAGTATTTCGTGACCGAGGATCGCCCGAAGTCGCCGGGGCACGAGTACCAGATGATCGACGATCGCGGCTATCCCGGCAAACTCGGCCCGAACCAGTTGACCGCCGACTTCTACGAGGTGCTGCCCGCGGCGGCCGACAAACCGCTTCGGCCGGCAGGCGAATGGAACGCGTCGCGGGTCGTCGTCCGCGGCACGCGCGTGGAGCACTGGCTGAATGGCAGCAACGTCCTCACCTACGAGCTCGGGAGCGAGGCGGTGAAGGCCGGACTCGAGAAGAGCAAGTTCAAGGGCCACCCGGGCTTCGGCGAGAAGATCGCCGGGCACATCATGCTCACCTACCACCAGGACGAATGCTCCTATCGCAACCTGAAGATCCGCGAGACGAAAGAGACGAGATAGCGGGTCCGAGGTCCCCGACAGATTCCGACCTCTATAACCGCCGGCGCTCGCATCGGGGACGTCGACTCAGCGGCCATGGCTTGACAAGACGGGCGCGGGGCTTCGAGGTGCTATCGAACGACTCGACAGAATCGCTCACGCTTGACACGGTCTTTCCATATCAGAAGTAGACGGTGGCCCCCAGCGTCCACATTGACCCCCGGTGCCCAGGAATCAATCCACCGATGAATCCCTCGTCATCATCATCGTCGCTGAAGTCGAGGAAGGTGTAGCGGTAATCGCCGTGGATGCCGAAATGCCTGGCAGGCAGGATCTCCAGGCCGATGCCGGCGTGCCAGCCGAACTCGGTCGTGCTGACGCTCAGATCTTCATCGCCATCCAGCGGCTCGACCTTGCGGCGATACCACCCTGGTCCGCCCAATAGGAATGGAGAAACGCGGCCCGCGCCCAGCCGCAAGACGAGCGATGCCTGTATCGGGGTCGCAGTGACCTTCTCGTTGAGGAGCTCGAACGACTCTGAATGTCTGTCAAGGGATACTTCGAAGCCGATGCGCCGTGAGAGGAGGCGCACCTGACCGCCCACGAAGCGAACGGATTCCCCGTCGACGTCGACGTCACTCGTGACCCAGGCGAGGCGCGCACCGAGTCCGAAACCCTGTGCAGACACGGGTGCAGTCCAAGACAGCAGCCCGCTGAAGGCGAGCACCGTTAAAGCTACCTGGCGTACCGCCAGCGTGCACACGGATCGCATGGCTGAACTCCGGCCACTCGAATTCCTCACGGCCGACTGCCGAAGGATGGAGAGGCATGTCTGTCCTCCTTCTATCGGAACGGGCGGCCCAGAACTTCAGCAATGATCATGTTCGGCGAGCACGACGGGATGGTGTTCTGGCACCAAGGTGTCGAGTATCGTCGCGCGAACGGACGTCGGTCTCGAAAGGGGCCCGCCGATGACTCGTGCGCGCCCATTACGGGACCCTTGTCACGGTGTCATCGAGGGCCACGGTGAACAGGCGATGGGAGATAGGCCGCCTGTTCACCGTCATTGGCGATCGCGTTGCGTGCGTGCGATGTTCACCTTGTGTCGCCGCCCGCCAGGGCTCAAGTGCCTTCTGCGCAGAATGGACGCCAGCGAACGTGTCCGCTGTTCACTCTTTGCGAGAAGTTCCAGTGTCCCCCTCTTCGTCCGCTTACCATCCCACCCGCACGCCAACGCGCAACTGCCGCTCTCCGTAAGTGCTCGTGATCTCGGTATACCCATTCAGGTTGCGGATCGAGCCATCGGGATTGAGCTGGAGGTTCGACACGTTGCCGCCCGGGTTGTTGAAATGGTCGATGTTGAGCACGTTGAACGCCTCGAACCTGAGCTGCACGTTCATGTTCCTCGGCAGATCGAGCTGTCGAAAGATGCCGAGATCCCAGTTGGCATAACCCGGCCCTCGTACCGCGCCCCATGGTGCCGTCCCGAACCGGGCCTCGGTGACCGGCTTGAACGCCAGCGGATCGAAGTACGGATTCCCGCGGCCGACGCCGCCGAGGATCTCGACGTCACTCGTCACCTGGTCGGCGCGCTGCGCGCTGCCGGGCGCGTTGAGGGTCGTGCCGCTGGCGGTGACGTCGAACGGCGTCCCGCTCGTGAAGCTCCAGATGTTGTTGACCTGCCAGCCGCCGACGATCGCGGCGACCACGCCACCGCCGTTCAGCCACCGGCGGCCGGGGCCGAACGGAAGCTCCGTGAGGTTGGTGACCTGGAGGTTGTGCGTGCGGTCGAACGGGCTGATCGCCGTGTTCAGGTGGTAGAACTCGGGGATCTGGATTCGGGCGGTGTTGTCGCTGTCAGGCGCGCCCGCGATGCCCGTCGATTTCGACGATGTGTAGCCGACGCCGATCTGGAAGCCGTTCCGGAAGCGCCGATCGAGCCGCGTCTGCAACGCGTCGTACTTGCTGTTGCCAATGTTCGTCACCAGGAGCGTCTGCGCGGTGCGGCCGAACTGCTGACTGAGCTGGCGGCCGGCCTCGCCTCCCCCGATCGGCGACCAGTTCAGCTCCCGGTAGCCGAGCTGATCGATCTGGCGCGTGCCAACGTAAGCGGCCTCGCCCACGAATCCCCATTTCAGTTCTTTCTGCACCGCCGCATTGAACGACCTGATATACCCGCGGTTGAAGTCGTCGGGAAGCGTGAACGCCGTGACGTTCAACGGGATGTCGATGATGCCGTTCCCGAGATCGGCGTCGGGAATCGGCGGCACGCCGTCGGCCGTGTGTCCGGCCCACGCAAAGGGGTTCGGCGCCTGGACCACGAGGTTCAGCAGCACCGGGTGGTTCGTGCGCATCGGGCGTGCCAGCGAATAGGGATCGTTCGTGATGCCGAAACCGGCGCGCACCACCATCGTGCTGGTCGGCCGGTACGTCAGCCCCAGGCGCGGCGCGAAGAGCCCCTTCTCGTTCTTGATCCCCAAATCCCTGGGAACCGATCCAACGCCGCCGATCTCCATCAGGTTCGTGGCCGGGTTGTAGCGCTCGAGGCCGCGATCCGAGCGCGTGGGAATGGGGAAGTACTCGTACCGCGTGCCGAAGGAGAGCGTCAGGCGATCCGAGACCTGCCATTGATCGCGAACGTAGAAACTGTAGCTGCGCATCCGCGTCGTATACGGCGCCACCGCCAGATTGAGGCGCCCCAGCGTGCTGGGAAGGCCAAGGAGGAACGATCCCCACGCGTTGTACAAGTTCCCTCCCGGTCCGCCCCTGACCTGCGTCGGACCTCCCCCGAACGCAAAGCCGCCGCGGGCGCCGAAGTTGGTGCCGCCGCTCATCTCGGGCTGGATGTGATTCAACGCCTGGAGGTAGAGGTCGGTGCCGAACCTGAGGTTGTGCGCGTTTTTGTTCCAGGTCACGTTCACGACCGTCTGGTACTGGTCGTCGTCGCGGTTGTAGGGCATGTAGAGCTCGGTGATGCCGATGTCCTGGAACGTGTTGAAGTCGAACACCGGCATGCCGCCCTCGAACGCGCGCGGTCCGTTGAGCCCTGGGATCCCCAGCAGGTCCTGTCCCTTGTTCTGCCCGATGTCCGAATGCGACACGTCGGTGTACATCCGTACGTAGCCGAAGTGCGCGTCGGCTACCAGGTTGGACGAAAACGCGTAGGTGCCGCCAGCCGAGAAGTTGGCCGTGTAGCCCTGGCCGGTTCCCGGGTTCCCGCCGGCGATCGGCGCACCCTGCAGGACGTCGCCGTACACAGTCTCGTTGAACGTCCAGAAGTCGAGGTGGCTGTAGCGGCCGAAGATGTTCAACTTCGACGTCGCGTTCCAGTTCACCTTCGTGTCGAGCGTCCAGCGGTTGAACTCGAATGGCGCTGAAACGAAGTAGTTGTTGGTGTCGCCCGGCAGGTTCGGCAGCGGCAACAGGCTGATGATCTTGGCGGCAGTCGGATCGATGCGTTGCTGCGGAATGATGTTGCCCGGAAACGGCGTGCGGCCCGAGCCGTCGGCATTCCCGGTCGTCGGGTCGTAGATGAGGCTCGTCGACGCGGACAGGTCGCCGCGACGCAGCGCCTCGGTTGGCACCGAGATCGTGCGGGTGGCATTCTGCTTGTCCCGCGTGCCCTCGTAGCTGCCGAAGTAGAACAGCTTGTTGTGCACGACCGGGCCGCCGAGCGTCCCGCCGTACTGGTGATACGCCCAGTCGCCCTTCGGCGTGCCGGCCGGAGTGAAGTGACCGAGCTCCCGCATCTGCTCGTTGTTGTAGTACTCGAACAGCGAGCCTCTGAGATCGTTCGTTCCGCTCCTGATCTGCACGTTGATGGCCGACCCGCCTGCGAGACCCTGCTCCGCGTCGAAGCTGTTGGTGACGACGTTCACGGTTTCGAGGGATTCGAGCGCCGGGACGTAAGCCGCGACGTGCGGCAGCCAGATGTTGGTCGTGCTGACGCCGTCGATCCGGGTGTTGTTGGAGCTGCGGCTCGCGCCATTCACGTTGAACACGAGCGCACGCGACGGATTCGACGGAATCGAGTGCGCATCAGCCGGCGGCGTGAAACCGGGAAGTACCTTGAACAGCTGCTGATAGTTGCGTCCGACGGGTACTGGCAGGTCCGTCAACTGGCGCGCGTTCAGCTCCGAGCGTACCTCCGCCCGGTCCGTCTGGAGGATCGGTGACTCGGCCGACACGGTTACCTCCTCGGTCACCTGTCCGACCTCGAGCTTCGCGTCGACGCGCGCGGTCGAATTGAGCGTGACCTGCACGCCCGGACGCCCGAATCCGCGGAATCCCGCCATCGTCACCCTGACGGAGTAGGTGCCGGTCGGGACGGCCGTGAAGTGATACGCACCCGCCGCGTCGCTGACGAGTTCGCGTGTCAACTTGGTTTCGGCGTGCTCGATCGTCACGGTCGCGCCGGGCAGCGCCGCGCCGGTCGAGTCGGTGACATTTCCGATGATTGAGCCGTAGAGAACCTGTGCCCTTGCGATCGGCGCACAGACCACGGCTGCAGCCAGCAGTGTGCAAGCCAGGGTCCACCGACGACACCACGAGATCAGCGCCATTTCACCCTCCTCACGCTCTCGGCTGACGGAACCAGCGGATTTCCCAACGATTCAGCTGCACCGTTCTCCCGGCGGGCAGCTTGGGAGGCGCCGCACAACCTACGGGCTTGCGACACGGTTGTCAAGGAGGTGGGGGGCGAGGGGAGGGTGGGGGCGACGAGTGGCGCGTGAACGGCGGGCGGGCGTATGGCGGGTGAAGCGCCACCGTAACCTCAGGCCTGACCGCGGCGCGCCTCGGAACGGGAGTGCGGCACGACGGTCATTGACGCCGAGACGCGTGCGGTCGCGTTTGGCCCCGCCGCAGCCGCCCGACATATCGCCTCGGCGCCGCAAGACGCGCGCACTCGTCACGCAACGCGATCGCTTCCGGCGCGGCAGCGCGCTGCCGCGCCGGCGCGCGCCCACCGCGCTCTTGATGAGCATCCGCACAGTCGGCGCTGCCGCCATAAGACTCTTCGGTTTGTACTACTGCGGCATCACCGTCATCAGTCTTGCCGTACTGGTCGCGTCTTTCTTCATCCTCCAATCGAAGGTCTGCCCACTGCTCGCGAGCTGTTGATGGCGAACCTGGTCCACGTGAGTGGATACGTGATCGAGATCAGGCTTGTCGAAACGCGGCGAACGCCCGCAGGCGTGTCTGGCCGTTACCAACTGAGTGCGGCACTCCAGCGCCAATACTCAGGCAGGGCGCGCTTCGCTGAGAACAAGGGTCACAGGTCACCGCCGGTATGACTACCGCGCCCGTCCAGACGCATCGTATCCGCCTTTCGTAAGATGTTCTGCAAACCGGATCCAGCCCAGAGAAGCAAGATGCGAGGAGACATGGTCGTTCACCTCCGCCCTGGAAACGTGGCCCAGATCACGGCGCCGGGCATGTGCTGCGTGATGCATTTCCGTAGACGATGTTCGCAACGGGCAGTGCATCACTTGCCATTGGCGTGAGTGCGGCGCCGGGCGGAATCACTACGCAGCCCTCGGAGCCTTGCGCTCGTGGAGTTCACATGCGCGCCTCAGATGGGGCGCAGGAGGAGTGGTTGCAGCGTGAACGAGCGACGCCGGCCTCACCAGCCAAGGCCGGCGCGCGCCGCGAAACCATAACTGGAAGTGTCAACACCGGTTCGAAACTGGAACAGAACCGAGCCCTCTATTCCGTGCTGGTTTGCTTTGTGACTACCGACTTCACTCCGGTCGCCACTGCCGTTTCCACGCCGACTTTCACAGATGACTTGACGCCCGACTTGACGAGAGATTTCACAGAAGGAAACGCGGCCGCGGATGTGCGCGCGACGATGAGTTCCTCGAGGATTTCGGCGCGGTCCTTCTCGTCGAGCTCGAATCCCAACTCCGTGAGGGTCTCGATTGGCTTCGTCTCCAGTCGCTTCCGGACTTCCGGGTCTGTCGCGACCCGGTCCAGCGCCTGGGCGAGCATGTCGAAGTGTCCTTTCGCCCGATCGAATCCAGCCTTGAGCTCTGAATCCATGACGTACCTCCATGGGTGCGATAGTGGCGTGTTGAGGACCTGGTCGTTTCGTATTGTGCAGTCACGAAATCCGACGCAATGGCGTTCCGACGGTCAGATGCGGCCGTGATACCTCGCGCAGACTATCCAGCCCCGCATCACCCTCCGACAGATCCTCCAGGGGGAAATAGCAGGCGATCGGATCCGGCAGCGCAGACTCAATCATGTGCTCGGTGCGGTATGGTACTCTGGCGACGAACGACAGCTTGTCCAAGATCTCTGAGACCTCCCAGATGTCACGTGGATCGACGCGGACGCCGGCGCGAAACAGATACAGATTTCTGAAGAAGCCGTAATCGTCGTACATGGATTCGTGGACCAGCTGTTTCTGGCGTTCCTCCTGCCAGAGCCGCGAACCGGGAATCTCGCAGTACCACTGGAGCAACACGCGAACTCCATAGTTGCCCAACAGACGCATCGCAAAGCGAATCGTCGTTTCGATCTCGGTGCGAGTTTCCCAGGGAAGGCCGATGATAAAGGAAAAATCGGCTCGTTCACCGATTCCGTGTCGGTACAGTGTACGGGCGGCCTCCTCCAGGATCCGACAGGAGGTTCCTTTGCCGGCGCGGCGCAGCCCTTCGTCGTAGCCGCACTCGGCGCCGACGAGGAATCTATGGGTCAGATCGGCAATCCCCTCGACGAAACCCTCCGCAAGCAGGTCGGTCGCTCTCGCGTCGTACACCAGTTGCGGCGTCAGGCCACGATGACGGACGAGATCGACGATGGCCATGGCCCGCCGTGGATTGGTCGAGAATTCGTCGTCGACAATCTGGATGATGGGATACTCCACCCGGTCCAAATGCTCCATCACCAGAGCGAGACGATCCACGAAGGACTCTGCCGGGATAGCTCGCCAGGAACGTCGGTAAGAAGTACTGCAGAAGGAGCAGTCGAATGCGCATCCGCGCGATGACTCTATCGACAGAGTCTTGTAGACGCCGACTGGCAGTTCGCCGTAGTCGGGCACGGGAAACGAGGCCAGTTCGTGCTTGGGAATCAGGGGCGCGAGCGGGTTGCGAGTGATTCTGTTGTCAGCATCACGCCAGGTGAGGTTCGGCACCTCGCTCAGCGCGTGATTGCTTTCCAAGGCTGCGCAGAGAGCGGGCAGTGCAATCTCGGCCTCCCCACGGATTACGAACTGAACCGGAGAGTTGCTCAGGACATATCGATCGAACATCGTGGGATGGATGCCACCCAGCACGATTGGCAAGTCGTCTCTCACCGCCCTTATCTGATTGATGACATCGCGAGCGGTCGGCCACGCCAAGGTCGTCGCCCCGATGCCCGCCAGCGAGCAGTCCTGAAGATCTGGCAGAAAGGGCTGAAGGTCCTTCGAGCCGCGGGCAATCAGGTCCGCCACGATGACCTGATGACCGGCACGTCTCAATGTGCGCGCGAGGCTGTAGATCCCGTAGGGAGGACACTCACGGGCGGCGTCCATGGCAATGGGACAGAGTGTCCCTTGCACATAGTCCATGATGGGTGGAGCGACCAGCAGCACTTTCATGGTTCACTTCCGTCCAGGAAAGAGACAGGGTGATCCACCCACGGGTTGCTCCGCAGCTGTCGAGAAGCACTCTTACGTTGACGGCAGAACGGTGAGGGCGCGTCTCGTCTTCAACTCCCGCTGGAAAACCGTCACCACCGGGAATGGAGCGCCGGACGTGCAAGATACGCGCCTCACAGCAGGCGCGGCAGTACACCGGCGACGTCGGCTGCAGAACGCAGAATGCAAGCGGCGAGAGTTCCTGCGGGCTATCGCAGTCGTAGTCACAGGCTACGATCGGATCCGGAGTCCGCGGCCGTTCCGTCGTCACGCGGTCTCGTCACGTCACACGGACAGCAGGCGGGATGGTGACCGTCCGCTCGGCCTTGCGGGAAGGAACACCCGTTCAGGCGCCGGGTACAGGTCCAGCGGAAGGTCCTCACAATCCGGTGCCGGCGGCCGTCCATGTTCTCAACGTGAACCGGAGTCCGCACGACGCGCGCGCCGTCGCGATAGGCGAGGTGCGGTCCACTCTGGAGGTTTTCTCGGGACTCGAGTGCACAACAGCCTCTCGAGTGCCTTTTACTTTCGAAACTGACCAGGTAGTGGCACCATCTGAAAACATCGTCGCAGGCGCGCACACGCGGGTTGCTGACGAAGAGCCGGCAGGCTGCCGCCGGATTATCGACGTCGGGATCTCTGTCGAGGGAACGCGGCACGCCGCGTTCGAGCCATCACCATCCCATCTGTTCCTCCCAGTAACTCCATAGGCAGGCACCGGTGCACTTGGAGTCGGTGCCGCAACGTCAGCACCTCGAATCTGTAGGGCGGAGCGTGAACGGACCGAATTATTCGCCGTGAGCAGCAGATGTGGGTTCGTCTGCTTCACGGTTGAGCTGTGATGCAGAATTTGTGACGCCAACTCACTTGGAGAAGACGTGTCAGATGTGTTCGCGCGACCGATACGTCACCCGGATGCGTCGGTGCCTTGGGCGGTTTCGCGAACGAACCCGCCTTCGATCCGCTCCGCACCGATCCACGGTTTCAGGCGCTTCGAGTACGAACCGGCCTCAGCGATGAAAGCAACGCCCGGTTCGCTGCGACCCGGCCGCCTGCTCGCTCCCCGCGCTAGCCTGGACCGAGCGCTCGCCGAACGTCCAGTCCAAACTCCGGCTTCTCCCTCGGTCCGGAGATTCGGATCGGGAGCTTCGACCTTCCTCCTGGCCGCCGGAACAGCGGCTGCGCCACTGCCCCGACGACCGCCTTCCACCCACTCGTGGTCTCGGCGAGGCTGGCGTCGAGCAGGAGATGGCCGCGAAAATCGAGCGCCTCGCGCTTGATGTCGTACGTTCCGGCAATTCGAACGATCGCGCCTGGAACGCCGAAGGAGAGATCCGAGAAGATCAGCGTGCCTGCCCGCAGCGTGAACTTCCCGGAGAGGCGCGACACGACGCCAGGGCCGTCGCCGCCGGTCGCGTCGCCCTTCCCGCGCCGACTCAGGGTGTTGATCCTCTCCTGCACGTTCACGTGCGAGAACCGCGCCTCATCCAGGCGGAAGTTTCCGGCCAGCTCCAGCCTGTCGATGACACGCACGTCGCCCGCCGGCAGGAGCAACCTCGCCTGCAAACGCATGCGTCCGGTCATGAGGGGCTTCGCTGCTTTGACGGCCAACTTCAGCACGTCCTCTATCCGGCCATCGTCGATCGTGACGTCGAGTGAGATCCGTCGCCCCTTGACATCCTCGGTTCGCACCACGCCGCCACGCGCGACGATCAGCGTCTCGATCACGCGGGCCTCGACGCGCTCGAGCCACGTATCGCCGTTGGTGCCATCGACAATGGCCTGAAAGCGGGTCCGGAGGTGTACTGGTTGTCCCGCGATATCGATGGAAAAATCCGGCGTGTCGGTTTCCCCCTTCACCTCGATCCGCTCGAGCACCCCTGAGTAAGCCCCTCGCGATGTCAGCGTGCCGGCGAGGCCCTTGATCGTGTCGAGATTCGCCGCCTGGAAGGTGTATTCGCCGCGGAGCGGCGTCTGCCGCGGTTCCTCTGCTTGCCATGGACCAAACGTGCCGTGGGTCCTGATTACTCCCCGAGGCGTTGGATTGGTCAACACGGCCTCGAACGGCGCGCCGTCGCCGTCACTGAGACGGCGCAGTACCAGATCGTGAATCTCGAATTCCCGTGGGAGCTTACCCTGGTCTCGAGGCACGATTTCGAGCCATGCCGTCCGGGAGACGATCTGATCGATGACGAGCTGCGGGTAGCTCGCTCGAGATGCGGGCGCTGCCGTCACCGCACCAGGCGTTGCGGCATCTCGAGTAGGTTCACCGTCGGACGTGTGAATTCCACCAGGCGGAATGCTAATCTCCAGACGCTCCAGCTCGACGGTTCGCAGATGTAGCGGCGACCTCATCAGGCCCCAGAGGCCTGCGCTGGCCGAGTACGACCCGATTCGAATCAGCGGAGGGACGTCGGTGCGGCCGTTGTGACGCAGGCTCAGGCCCGTGCCGCGTATCTCAGGACGTGGAAAGACCGAGATCTGCAGGGACTCGAGATCGACGTCGCTTCGGAATCGTTCATTCAAGGCCGCGATCGCCCGATCGCGGACGTGAGGCGTAATTCGTGTCGCGAGCGACAGAAGGAGCGTTGCACAAATCAGGACGACCGTGAACGCAACCAGAAGAAACCGGCGACGACGTCCGATCACCGTACGCACGACCAGACGTCCAGGGCTGTCATTCCGTGAGTTCAGGTTCATGCTTCGTGCCAGACATGTCGCGGTTTCCTTCACACGGCGCTGTTCATGCAAACAGCTGAGTGTCATGGGTCCCAGCTCAGCACGCGAACGCCTCTTTCCCCTCCAAGATCATGGTTACTGACGTGCGCCGGCGACGATCGCGGCTGCGACCCAGGAGCCGTCCCAGGCGTCGTCGCGGGGCGACTCGACCTGGTTGGCACCATTCGGTCAGAGACGCGAGGTCGCGCACGCCCAAGGGCGTGCTGACGTTCTGGACACGCGCCCGGCGTCTCCTCTGGTCATGGTGGCCCTGGGCGATCGTGAGTATCTGGGCGATCGGGGACGCGCGCTGGGGCTGGGCCGTCGGTGCCGGCGCGATGGCAATCGTGAGCTACCTGATCGCACCGGCCGCCGTGCCCCCTCGATTTGGGCTGGATCACGAGCTCCCAGTCGACTCTCCCGAATTCGTGGCCACCGTCGCGGGTGCGAGCGGGAGCCCGTTTCTGAAGGGCAATACCCTCCAGCTGCTCAACAACGGCGAGGCCTTCTATCCGCCGATGCTCGAAGCGATCGAGGGCGCCGAAGCCTCCATCACGATCGAGGCTTACATCTACTGGGCTGGCGACATCGGACGTGTGTTCGCCAAGGCGCTTGCCGAACGAGCGACGTCCGGGTGCGCCGTAAAGATCCTGTTGGACGCGATTGGCTCGTCGAGCATCGGTGCCGAGATTCTCGATCTCCTGGAAGCCGGCGGCTGTCAGGTCGCCTGGTACAACCCGATTCGTTGGTACACGCTGGGCCGGTTCAACAATCGCACGCATCGAAAATCGCTGATCGTCGATGGCCGGGTTGCGTTCACAGGCGGAGCGGGCATTGCCGACCACTGGCAGGGCAACGCGCGCGGACCCGACGAATGGCGGGACATGCAGATTCGCCTCGAAGGTCCGGCGGTCGTCCCGCTGCAGGCAGGATTTGCGCACAACTGGCAGCAGACCACGGGTGAACTTCTCTCAGGCGACGCCTTCTACCCGGCGATTGTCAGCAGCGGCCCCCTGGCGGTGCAGACGCTGCTCAGTTCGCCGGAAACCGGGGCGTCCCACGTCCGGACGATGTACTACTTGTCCATCGTCTGTGCTCGCGAATCGATCTACATCGCGAACCCGTACTTCGTGCCCGATCCGGTCGCGATCGAGACGTTGATTGAGGCGAAGCGTCGCGGCGTGGACGTGCGCATCATGGTGTCCGGCATCCGCAACGACAACTGGCTCGCCCGGCACAACAGCGTTCGCCTCTTCGGAAGACTGCTGGCGGCGGGTATCGAGATTCAGGAATTCAACCGCACGATGCTGCATCACAAGACGATGGTCGTCGACCGGCGATGGGTGACGGTCGGCACGGCGAACTTCGACAATCGATCGTTCGCACACAACGAAGAGAGCAACGTCTGCGTTTTCGATCGCCGACTCGCCGGGCAACTCCACGACATTTTTCTGGACGACCTCATGGGGTCCGAGCGCGTGACCGTTGACGCATGGCGCACACGGGGTGCGTGGGCGCGGGCACAGGAATTCGTCGCGTCGTTCTTGCAGGAACAGGCGTGAGGGTTTCCGGATGATCCCCGGTCTCCGAGCAGATGCCCGACAGGCTGGAGGGGCTCGACACGGTCGCAGATGACCTTGACGACCATCCTCATCGCAGGAGGAGGCGAATAGTAAACCGTGCAGGAATTTGAATCGCTCACGCAGCTAGACGAGGCAGCGTCGAAAGCTGCCCAGACTGGTGAGCCAATACAGGCACTGGAGGCCGAACCGCTGTTTGCGGTCTCGAGTACTTAGTCGGAGCCCGGGTCCGCCGGACTCCGACCCGAGTTGCCACCCTTTCCGCAACCTCGGCAGCAATCCCGATTCGCACTCATCCACACGGTCGAGATGTCGCTACTTCTTCGCGGGCGTCGCTTTCTTCGTCACGCGCACGGAGGCAGCGTGTTTGGTGCCGCCCATGTCGTGATACCGGACCGCTACGGTGTCGCCCTCGCTCACGAAATCGGTGATCTGCGTCGCCTTGTTCTCGGCCTTCATCGCCTCGGTCTTGTGGGTCGCGCCGGTGGCCGTCACCTTTGTCTCACTGTCTACGGTGAACGTCTCGTCGCCGGTCTTTGTGGTGATCGTCAGCGCGGTCGGGCTGACGGTCTTGACGGATCCGGTGGCGCTCAGCGTCTTGCTGGCGCTGCTCGTCGTCTGTCCCTTGCCCTTCTCCTGGCCCGCCTGGCCGAGCGCCGGAGCGGCGATCAACAGAAAGGCGCCGACTAGTACCCCTAACAGTCGTGTCATACCAACCTCCCTGGTCCTATGCTGCTACCCCGCGCGGTGAAGCCCCGCGGTTCGGCGGGTGGCAGCCGGGCCGAATGTGAGGCACCGATTGTGTCGCGGAGCGGGTCGTAAAGAAAGCACCTACCCCGCTGATTCGCTGCGCCCTAGATGAGCAGCTCCGTATCATCGGTCCTCCTTCAACGGAGAATGCTCATTCTACGCGCGTGGCGGATTAAGGGTGCCGGTCACTGGCCAACCTCGCGGACCTACCCGAAGAGGTAAGCCAACCCCCGTGCTCATCCGCCAAGCCGAACGGTGTCCGGATCTTGCTCGAAAGCAAAGCACCTCATGATAATCGGCGTGATGCTGACGGTCGTTGGCTTGCCGGGCGGACAAAGGCGCCGGAGCCCAGGAAACGACACAGAGGCCTGTGGCAGCTGTGCAACACGCGCCGCGCAGGGCCGAATGCCCGGGCGCGGCGCGTGACCTCTCCTTTCAACCGATCCTCGTGCTGGGTGCGGTCTCGCTGGCGGCGCGCCCCGCCGCCGTGGCGGCCGGCACTTCCACGAGCCGGCCCGTGGTCACGTCGAACACGTGGCCGTAGATGGCAATCGTCGGCGGCACCAGCGGATGCGTCCGGATCCGCGTCACGTCGTCGACGACGCTCTGCGCCTGATTCGAGATCGTCAGCCAATCGATGTACTCGCCGGCGCGCGAGCCCGGCCCGGTGCCGACGTCAACCCAGCCCCCGTCGGTGAGCCGGGCCGTGTCGAGGCTGCGCGCGAGCAGCCCGCGAATGACGTCGTTGGTGAAGTACTCCATGCCGCAGTTCGTGTGGTGGATCACGAACCACTCCCGCGTACCGAGGAGCTTGTACGAGATCACCAGCGATCTGATGGCGTCATCGCTGGCGCGGCCGCCGGCGTTGCGGATGACGTGCGCGTCTCCTTCCGCGAGTCCCGCGAACTTCGCCGGATCGAGCCGCGCGTCCATGCAGGTCAGGATCGCGAATGCGCGTCCCGGCGGCATCGGCAGGGATGCCTTGCTTCCAAACGTGTCGGCGTAGCGTTCGTTCGCATCGAGCACCTCGTGCAGTACCTTGCTCATGGCGTCTCTCCTCCTGTGAACGGTTCCGGACTCGGATGGCCCTGCTGCAGCGCGCGTCGCGGCGGAATGGCGACACGCGACAGAAGGTGCGTGAGTTCGGATCAGGGTTGCGCCGGCTCTCCGGCGGCGCGATGACGGGGAATCTCCTGCGAGCGAACCTGGGATCGCAGGAGACTAACTACAGATGCAGCGGCGACAGGTCGTGACCGCAGCGCGGCGCGCCGACGGAGTTGTCGGGCGCGCTTCCGAGACGTGAGCGGGGTGCGGTGTCACGGCAGACGATGCTATCACACGGCAAAACTCAGCCGTGGTCCCGCGCACCGCGATCGGCGTGGGTGACGATGAGAGCCCTCATTGACTTCGATCGCATCGGGTGGGATAACCGGAGCTCGACACTCGAAGACACTCGAAAGAAGAGGAGATCGAATGCGCGTGGCAGTGCTCCTGACCGCCGTTTCGTGCTTACTGGCGTCGAGCCAGAGGCGCGCCGATCGCACGTTCTTCACCTCCGAGCTCATCTTCCCGCTGGAACACTGGCACAGCCACGCGTCCATGGTCGTGGAACTCCCGTCGGGCGAGCTCCTGACCTGCTGGTTTCACGGCTCCGGCGAACGGACCGCCGACGACGTGGTCGTGCGCGGCGCGCGTTTGAAGCCTGGCGCGAGAGAGTGGAGCGCGCCGTTCCTGATGGCTGATACGCCGGGATACCCGGACACGAACGCGACGATGTTCATCGATCCGCGGAGGCGTCTCTGGCTGCTCTGGCCGACGATCCTGGCGAACGAATGGCACACCGCGCTGCTGAAGTACACGATCGCATCGGACTACTCAAGGGACGGCGCGCCACGGTGGGAGAGGAGCGCGGTCCTGCACGTCACTCCAGGCGACGACTTCGCCCGCGCCGTGATCGCCGACGCCGATCGGGTGCTTGCGTCGGGTGCGCTCGATCCGCAGCTCGTGGCGTACCTCGAGCGTCGCAAGAAGGATGCAGCCGACAAGCTCACGCGTCGTCTGGGGTGGATGACGCGCGCCCATCCGTACGTACTCGACGGGAAGCGCGTGATCGTGCCGCTGTATTCGGATGGCTTCGACTTCTCGCTGATGGCGATCTCGGACGATTGGGGAGCCACGTGGAAGGCGAGCGCGCCGCTCGTCGGCCCCGGGAACGTCCAGCCGTCGCTCGCGCGCCGGAAGGATGGCACGCTGGTGGCCTACATGCGCGACAACGGGCCCGCTCCGAAACGGCTGATGGTGAGCCGATCGGGCGACGGCGGGGAGACGTGGACGCCCGTGGAGGACACCGATCTGCCAAATCCGGGGTCGGGTGCCGAGGTGATCGTGCTCGCGAGCGGCGCGTGGGCGCTCGTCTACAACGACCTGGAACGGGATCGCTACAGCCTCGCGGTCTCGTTGTCCGAAGACGAAGGGCGGACGTGGCGCTGGACCCGGCACATCGAACGCGACGCAGATCCTTCCGATCCGCAGCAGCGCGGCCAGTACCACTACCCCTCGATCGTCCAGGCGGCCGACGGCACGTTACACGTGACCTACAGCTACTTCATTCCGCCCGCCCGTGCGCAGAAAGACGGGGAAGGACGCCTCCTCCGGAAGTCGATCAAGCACGCGCACTTCAACGAGGCCTGGATCCGGGAGGGTGCGGCGCGCAGGTGATCGTCTCCACTGGCGCGCTCCACCATCGCACATCAACAGCACAGCGCTCGCTTCAGCTCTCTTGCTGTCGCTCTCGTCGAAGGGTTCCATCGCATCGCCTTCGAAGTCTCGGACCTCGACCAGGAAGTCGCGAGGTACTTCCTTCGCCGGAATCGGTCCGCCGGCGCTACGCGCTTTCGAACAGGCCGATGACGTTCCCCTCGGTGTCGGCGATGCGCGCGTAGGCGCCCATGCCCGGAATAGGCGTCCGCGGCGTCACGACCCGGCCTCCCGCTGCCGTGGCCTTCGCGACGGCCTCGCTCACCGACGTCACGCCGATGTAGATTGCCGGATTCGGCGCCTCGCGCGGACGCTGGAACAGGCCGCCGTTGATCGCGCCGGGTTCCTTCGGCATCTGTCGTTCATCGACCTCCGCGGTCGTGGCCAGGACGTAGTTCATCTCGGGCATGTCCACCAGCCGCCAGCCGAAGCAATCGGCGTAGAACTTCATCGCCCGCTGCTTGTCGTCGAAGGGGATTTCGAAGTGTACGACTTTGTCCATGCGATCCTCGCTTCTGGTCGTTGCACGCGGCGCGGCGCGTCGGTGCTAACGCGTGGGAGTCTACGACAGCTCCGCCGGCGGACCAAGTCCCGGCCGAACCGCCGGCTTGCACCGCACGGGGCGGTGACGCGTTCAGGGACTGGAGGCGGGAAGCGCCGCGGGTCGAACTCGCGCGTTTGGCGCCGGTTCGCGAGGCAACCGTGCGGCGGGTGCCCCTATGATGAGGAACGTCGCGGCAGCGACGTTGTCGGTCAGAATGTCCCTCGCGATGCGTACCGCTGTGTCCGCGCTGCTCCTCCTGCTCGCCTCGACGACGATGGCCGCGAACTGGCCCCAGTGGCGCGGCCCGGGCGGCCTCGGCGTGTCAGCCGAGTCCGGCCTGCCGACCGCGTGGAGCGCGAGCGAGAACATCGCATGGAGCGCGACGCTTGCCGGCCTCGGATCCTCGTCGCCGATCGTCTGGGCCGACCAGGTGTTCGTCACCTCGCAAGCCGGGCGGGCGCGGCAACTGAGCGGCTCGCATCCCCTGCTGGCGCGCGACGACGCGGCGCTGGTCGCCCGTGAGACGCCCATCGGTGGCGAGCGGGGCGACCGCTCCGGCGCCGCCGCTGCGATTCAGCTCGCGGTCGAGTCCTTCGGCCTCGCCGACGGCGTCCGCCGGTGGCAGTACCGCGTCGAGGCTGAAGGACCGTTCCCCGATCTCCACGAGAAGCACAACCTCGCGACCCCGACGCCGGTCACCGACGGCCGGTACCTCTTCGCCTGGTTCGGGACGGGCCAGCTCGTCGCGCTCGATCTGGCCGGGACCCTCGTGTGGACGCGCCACCTCGGCAGGGAGTATTCACCGTTCGACATCAACTGGGGTCACGGCAGCTCCCCCGTGCTCTACCGGGACCTGGTGATCCTGCTGTGCGATCACGCGTCGCAGTCCTACCTGCTCGCGCTTGATGCGCGTACAGGCCGGCAGCGGTGGAAGACCCATCGGGGGACGGGCCGGGTGTCGTTCAGCACGCCGCTCCTCGTTCGCGGGCCCGGCGGCGACGAGCTCGTCGTCAACTCGAGCGAGCGCATCGACGCCTACGATCCGGTGACGGGCGCACTGCTGTGGCATGCCGACTCGCCCCGGCAGACGCCCGTCCCATCGGCCGTGTTTCACGAGGGCGTGATCTACATGACGCGCGGATATCGGAACAGCCCGTACCTCGCGTTGCGTCCCGGCGGCCGCGGCGACGTGTCAGCCACCCACGTCATCTGGCGCGCGCCGGCTGGCGGGTCGTACGTCTCGTCGCTCGTCCACTCCGGCGGATTGCTGTACCTGACCAACGACGTCGGCGTCCTCACGTGCGCCGACGCGCGGACCGGGGAGCGAGTCTGGCAGGCGCGCCTCGACGGCGTGTTCTTCGCCTCGCCGGTCGCGGCTGACGGCAAGATCTACTTCGTCAGCCAGACGGGAGAGACGGTCGTCGTCAAGGCCGGGCGCACGCCGGAGATCCTCGCGCGCAACGATCTCGGCGAGCGGTTCGTCGCGTCGCCGGCGATCGCGGCAGGACGGATCCTCCTTCGCAGCGACGCGCGGCTCTTCGCGATCGGCACCGGCACCGTCCATCCGCCACGGCAGCCGTCATGAGACGAAGTGACGGCAGAACCGGGAGCCTGTCGCAGGCGACTCGACCTCGACGCGGCCAACGCATCGCCTTTCTGCGGCCCGTGGAGCGACTTCGCCCGTCGATCGGCCGTGGCACCGTATCATGATATCAATCGCGTTGATCGCGGGTGGAGCTCACTGACTTTCGCGGAGCGCTCTGGCGCAGCCAGTCGATGCGATCGTGAACGTGCGTGCCATTCTCAGCCCGGTGGACTTCTCCGAGCATTCGCGCCACGCCCTCCGCTGGGCCGGCGCGTTCGCGGCGCGATTCCATTGCCGGTTGACCATCCTCGGCGTTGTCGATTCGCTGCTGGCGGAAGCCGCGAGGATCCGGTTGGGCCGCGATCTGGCAGCAGAAACCGAACCGGCATTGCGCGAGTTCGTCGCGGCCACCTGGCCGGACGGGATGGACACGTCGCTGCAGCCGGCCTTCGAGACGGCGACCGGTGATTCGGCCGACGCGATACTCGACGCGGCGACTGCAGACGGCTCCGACCTGATCGTCATGGGGACGCAGGGCCTTGGCGGTTTCCGGAAGTGGCTGCTCGGATCGACGACGGAGCGGCTCCTGCGGCGGACGCACGTGCCGGTCCTGGCGGTTCCGCTCGCGGCCGCATCCGAGGGCGCCGCCTCCGACGCGGGCTTCGTCTCCCGGGTTCTGGCCGCCACGGACTTCAGCGACGCGTCGGTGGCGGCGGCGACGATCGCTGCGCAGCTCGCGTCGGCGTTTTCCGCGCAGCTCACCCTCGCGCATATCGTCGAACCTTTGAGCGTGCCGCCGCAATGGCGGCCGCTCGTCGACGACGCCGATGAGACCCGTGTCGGCGCGTCCCGGTCCCGGCTGAGAGCGCTGGCCGGGCAGATCTGCGGCGATCAGAATTGCGACCAGGTCGTGGCCGTGGGTCGGGCGGCAGAGCTGATCGGCTCCGTCGCTGCTGAGTGCCGGGCGCAGATCGTTGTCATGGGCCTTGCAAGCGACCGCGGTGCGTTCGCGCCGCGTCCGGGGTCGATCGCGTATCGCGTGTTGTGCGCCACCACGATTCCGGTGCTCGTGGTGCCCGTCGCTCATGGCGGGAAGTCCGTCGAGGTGGCCACGACGGCGGTCGAGTTCAAGAGGCAATGATGCACGCACCGGCGCCGTCGCCGGCGCCGGCTCCGACGAAAGGACGCCGCATGGCGGCGATCATCGGGCTCTGCGGCAGTCTGCGGCGCGGATCGTTCAACCTCATGCTGCTGCGCGCAGCCGTCGACGCGGCTCCTCCCGGCACCTCCATCGAGCCCGAGTCCATCCGCGGAATCCCTCTCTACGATGGCGATGTCGAAGCGGAGCACGGCGTCCCGGCGGCCGTGCAGCGGCTCAAGGATCGGATCGCTGCCGCCGACGGCCTGCTGATCGTGACGCCGGAATACAACAACTCGATGCCAGGCGCGCTGAAGAACGCCATCGACTGGCTCTCCCGCCCGCCGGGTGACATCCCGCGGGTATTCCGCGGCAGGCCGGTCGCCCTCATGGGCGCGACGCCGGGGCCCGGCGGAACAGCGTTGTCACAGGCGGCATGGCTGCCCGTCCTGCGAACGCTCGGCATGCGGCCCTGGTTCGAAGGGCGCGTGCTGATGTCCGGTGCCGGCAAGGCCTTCGACGCCGATGGTCGGATCGTCGACGGTGCGACGCGGGATCGCCTCGGCACGTTCCTCGAGGGTTTTGCCGCGTTCGTAGACATGCAGCGGCGCCGATAGAGGGTTCCGCCTTGCTCTTCAGCTTCGACGGGAAACCAGGAGCGCGTCATCATGGAACTGCTCGGCATCCATCACCTTACCGCCGTTTCCGCCGCCATCCGCGACAACCGCCGCTTCTACACCGAGGTGCTGGGCATGCGGCTGGTCAAGCGCTCGGTGAACCAGGACGATGTCAGCGCCTACCATCTGTTCTACGCCGATGCGAAAGGCAGCCCCGGGACCGACCTCACGTTCTTCGACTGGCCAGTCCCCCGCGAGCGCCGCGGCACGCGCAGCATCGTCCGCACCTGCCTGCGGGTGCGGGGCGTGAACGCTCTGAAGTGGTGGACGCAACGCTTCGACGAGCAGCGTGTCCCGCACGGGGAAATCTTCGAACGCGACGGCCGGCTCACGCTCCGCTTCGAAGACCCGGAAGGCCAGCGGCTGGCGCTCGTGGACGACGGCGGCGCCGGCGATCCGCCGGTACCCTGGGACCGCAGCCCGGTGCCCCGCGAGCATCAGATCCGCGGGCTTGGCCCCATCGTCATCAGCATTCCGACGCTGAACCCGACCGACGCGCTGTTGACGCGCGTGTTCAACATGCGCCCGGTGCGTGACTGCCCTCACCCCGACAACCCGGGCACGCGCGTGCACGTGTTCGAGATGGCAGGCGGAGGCCCGCACGCCGAGCTGCACATCGCCGTGCAGCCCGACCTGCCGGTGGCCCGCCAGGGCGCGGGCGGCGTCCACCACGTGGCCTTCCGCACGCCAGACGCCGACTACGACGGCTGGGCCGAACGACTGAACGAGTTCGACGTGCCGAACAGCGGCAAGGTCGATCGCTTCTGGTTCCGCAGTCTGTACGTGCGTGAGCCGAACGGCGTGCTGTTCGAGATCGCGACCGACGGTCCGGGGTTCGCGGTCGACGAGGACCCCGCCACGCTGGGAGAGAAAGTGGTGCTGCCGCCGTTTCTCGAGCCCTACCGCCGGCAGATTGTCGCCAACCTCAAACCCCTCGACTGAGGGCGGGCGCCGGATTGCGCCGGGCCTCACGGTGAAGGAACTCCGGCGGGGAAGTGGCGATTGGGCAGGGCCTTGCGGCATTCTCACGCTCGCGTGGTACCGTGTTCTCATGACCATGCACGTCACCGGCGCCTCGTCGCTCGACCGATCGGCCTTCGTATCCTGGTATCGCCGCAACCGCGAGCGGTCGCGGATGCTCTTCGATCTGCTGGTGGACGACGCGTACTACAGCCAGCCGATCGCGCTTCGCCATCCCATCGTGTTCTACGAAGGGCACCTGCCGGCGTTCAGCTTCAACACGCTGGTGAAGAAGGCGCTCGGCGGATCGGGCATCGACGCCCGGCTGGAGCAGCTGTTCGCCCGCGGCATCGATCCGGGCGAAGCGGACGTGGCATCGCAGCCGGCCCGTGACGTCTGGCCGGGCCGGGATCTCGTTCGCCGGTTCGTCGAGGAGGCGGATCGGCGCGTGCTCGACGTGCTGGAACGCGAAGAGCTCGACCGTCCGGGGCATCCGTTGCTGCATCGCTCGGAAGCGGTGTTTGCGATTCTCGAACACGAGGCGATGCACCAGGAGACGCTCCTCTACATGTGGCACCGCCTGCCATTCGAGGAGAAGCGGAAGCCGGCCGGGTACTCGCCTCGGGTGGACGGGCGGGTGCCAGCTCCCGAACGTGTCGGTGTGCCCGGCGGACGGGCCACCCTCGGCGTGGATGAGACCGCCGTTCCGTTCGGGTGGGACAACGAGCGTCCGGGCCATACCGTGGACGTGCCGCCGTTCTCGATCGACCGTCACGACGTGACGAACGCCGCCTTCCTCGGGTTCGTGGAGGCGGGCGGATACGCGGACCGGCAATGGTGGCGGCCCGACGACTGGGCGTGGATCCGGCAGGAGCGGATCACGCATCCGCTTTTCTGGGAGCAGCACGACGGTCGCTGGTACTGGCGGGGCATGTTCGAGTTGATCCCGCTGCCCCTCTCGTGGCCGGTGTACGTCAGCTTCGCCGAGGCGAGCGCGTTCTGCCGGTGGCGTGGCGTACGGCTGCCGACGGAAGCGGAGTTCCAGCGCGCCGCGTACGGGACGCCGCAGGGCGCCGAGCGCCGCTACCCCTGGGGCGACACGGAACCAGGGAGCGGCCGTGGCGTTTTCGATTTCACGAGCTGGGACCCCGAGCCAGCGGGGACTCATCCGCAGGGCGGCAGCGCGTGGGGGGTGGACGATCTCGTCGGCAACGGCTGGGAGTGGACGAGCACGCCGTTCGCGCCGTTCCCCGGCTTCGAACCTCTGCCCTCGTATCCCGAGTACTCGGCGGATTTCTTCGACGAGGAGCACTTCGTCATAAAGGGCGCATCGCCGGCGACGGCCCGGGAGCTGCTGCGCCCGAGCTTCCGCAACTGGTTCCGGGCGCGGTATCCCTACCTCTATGCGACGTTTCGCGGCGCACAGGACGCTCGATGAGACGTGGACGCGCGACATTCCTTCGTCCCGGGGAGCAGACGGCGCAACGCGCGCAGTTCGCCGCCGACGTCCAGTACTACCTGACGCAGCGTCCGCGGCAGCTGCCTTCGCGCTATCTCTACGATTCGCTCGGGTCGGCGCTCTTCGAGGCGATCTGCCGGCTTCCTTGGTACCGCATCACCCGCGCCGAGGAGCGCCTGCTCGCCGGGCACGGCGCCGCCGCCCTGCGCCGCGTCGCCCCCCTCTCGGCGATCGTGGAGCTCGGGTCGGGCAGCGGCGAAAAACTCAGGATCCTGCTCGGGCAGGGCAGCGCACGGACCTCGCCGCTGGACGTCCACCTGGTGGACGTCTCGTCCAGCGCGCTCGAAACCTCGGCGCGCGCGCTCGAATCCGCGGAGGAGGTGCGGGTCACGACCCACCAGTCGTCCTACGAGGAAGGGTTGCGCGACGTCCGCGAGCATCTCGAGGGTGACGGTCGTACGCTGGTACTGTTTCTGGGGTCGAACATCGGCAACTACGATCCGCCCGGCGCCAACGCCCTGCTGCGCGGCATTCGCAGCCATCTCGGCGCGGGAGACGCGCTCCTGCTCGGCGCGGATCTGGTGAAGTCGGAGCGCGAGCTGCTGCTCGCCTACGACGACCCGCTGGGCGTGACCGCCGCCTTCAACCGCAACCTGCTCGTCCGCCTCAACCGCGAACTCGGCGGCAACATCGACGTCGGGGCGTTCGCGCACCAGGCGGTCTGGAACGCCGCAGAGTCGCGCATCGAAATGCACCTGGTTGCGCGATCGCGGCAGGAGGTCCGCGTCGAGGCGGCGCAGCTCGCGTTCACCATGGAGCCGGGCGAGCGCATCTGGACCGAGAGCTCCTACAAGTACCGGCCCGAGGATGTCGCGCGGCTCGTCGACGCTGCGGGATTCTGCGTCGCCGAGCAGTGGGTGGAGACCGAGGATCGGTTCGCGCTGACGCTCGCCGAAGCGGTCTGATCGTCCAATCAGAATCCGCTGAACACGTCGTCGGGAAAGCAGTACAGCCAGCGCTCGCCTGGTTCGGCGGACGAGATCACGGGATGATGCTCCGCGCGCGCGTGCCGGCTGGCATGCCGGTTGGGTGACGAGTCGCAGCACAGGGTCACGCCGCACGTCTGGCACGTCCGCAGATGGACCCACCGATCGCCCGTCTTCACGCACTCCTCGCACTGGCGGGCGCGCGCCGTCCTGACCTCGACGACGGCGTCGATGTGCGCGCAGGTGTCTGTCATAATCCTCACGCTATCACGCGCCGATGCACGGCACACCCGTCCGATTCGAGGAGGTGGAATTCCGCCACGGCGGCCGGCCGCCGGTGCTCAGGCGACTCACCCTGTCGGTGGACGAGGCGGAGACGGTCGCGCTCGTTGGCCGGAGCGGCGCGGGGAAGAGCACGCTCCTCAAGCTCGTCAACCGGCTGCTGACGCCGTCGGCCGGCCGCGTCATCGTCGAAGGCCGCGACACCCGCGAGTGGGACCCGATCCGGCTGAGACGCCGGGTGGGGTACGTGATCCAGGACGTGGGGCTGTTCCCGCACATGACGGTCGCGGAGAACGTCGCCGTGGTACCGCGGCTCGAGGGCTGGCCGGACGCACGCGTGACCGAGCGCACGCGGGAGCTGCTCGACCTTGTCGGCCTCCCGGCCGCCGAGTACGGCACGCGGCGGCCGCACGAGCTGTCCGGCGGGCAGCGACAGCGGGTGGGCGTGGCGCGTGCCCTGGCGATCGACCCGCCGATCCTCCTGATGGACGAGCCGTTCGGCGCGCTCGACCCGTTGACGCGCAGCGAGGTACGGCGCGAATTCACTCGCCTCGCACAGCGCCTGCGCACCACGGTGCTGGTGGTCACGCACGACATCGGAGAGGCCTTCGCGCTCGGCGGCCGCGTGGGCGTGCTCGACGCGGGCGAGCTGATCGCGTTCGATACGCCATCACGGATTGGCGGGTCGAAGGACGCGCGCGTCCGGTCGCTCGTCGAGACGCTGCCGGCAGTGCGCGCGGCGAGCGAGCACTGATGGCCGTCGTCCGATTCTGGCTGTCGCACCGCTCCGAGCTGCTCGGGCTGCTCACGCAGCACGTGCTGCTGGTGTTCGTGTCCACGGTTGCCGCGATCGCGATCGGGATTCCCGCGGGAATCTTCGCGGCGAGGCGGCCCCGCGTGGGGCGCCTCGTGCTCGTGGCGGCGAGCGCCGCGCAGACCGTTCCGAGCCTGGCGCTGCTCGGCTTCCTGCTCCCGCTGCCGTTCATCGGCGGCGTCGGTCCGCGAACGGCGCTGGTTGCGCTGTCGATCTACGCCCTCCTGCCGATCATGCGCACGACCGTGACCGGCATTCGCAATCTCGATCCCAACGTCGTCGAGGCCGGCACGGCGATGGGCATGACGCCGCGCCAGCTGCTGTGGCTCGTCGAGCTGCCGCTGGCGCTGCCGTCGATCATCGCCGGCGTCCGGGTGGCGACCGTGATCGGCGTCGGCACCGCCACCATCGCCGCGGCGATTGGCGCGGGGGGCCTCGGCGAGTACATCTTCCGCGGCCTGGCCATGGTGGACACGACCACGATCCTGGCGGGCGCGGTGCCGGCGGCCGCGCTCGCGCTCGCCGCCGATGGGTTGCTTGCCTGGGCGGAGCATCGGGCGCGGCGCGGACACGTCCGCATCGGCGCGCTGGCGCGCGGCGCCGCCGCCGCCGCGCTCCTGGTCCTGGTCGTCAGTGCCGCCGGGTACGCGCGCGCGACCCACGCGGCCGTGGTCGTGGGGTCCAAAAACTTCACCGAGCAGGTGATCCTCGGCGAGCTCGTGGCACAGGCGGTGGAGGCGGAGGGCGGACGCGTCGTCCGGAAGCTGAATCTCGGCGGCACGTTCGTGTGCGATCGCGCGGTGCGCACCGGCGACCTCGACGTCTACGTCGAATACACCGGGACTGCCGTCACGGCCGTGTTCCACGAGGCGGTGCCGCGCGACTCGCGACAGGCGCTGGCGCGCGCCCGAGCGCTGTACGCCGCTCAGGGACTCAGCGTGCTGCAGCCGCTTGGCTTCAATAACACCTTTGCGATCCTGGTGCGGCGCCGCGACGCCCAGGCGCTCGGCCTGCGCACGATCGAGGACCTGCAGCGCGCCATGGCGCACTGGACCCCCGGCTTCGGGTACGAGTTCCTGCAACGCGAGGATGGGTATGCTGGCCTGGTGCGCACCTACGGGCTGCGGTTCGGATCCGAGCCGCGCGCCATGGACCTCTCGCTCATCTATCGCGCGCTTGCCGACGGCCAGGTGGACGTGATCGCGGGGGACGCGACCAGCGCGCTCATCGACGCACTCCACCTGACCCACCTGGCCGACAACCGCCAGTATTTCCCGCCCTACGACGCGGTGCCGGTGGTGCGCACCGCCGCCCTGCTGCGGGAGCCGGCCATCGGCCGCGCGCTGGAGCGGCTGGCCGGCCGCATCACCGAGCGCGAGATGCGCGCCCTGAATGCCGCCGTCGACCTCGAGCGCCGGGACGTGCGGGCGGTCGTGTCGGATTTCCTGGCGCGGGTGCCGCGACCGTGAGCGCCTGCGATACAGTTGCTCCCCGTCATGAATGACACGTGGCCCGCCCTGCCCCTCGACGCCTGGAAGGACACCTATGCCACGCTCCACATGTGGGCGCAGATCGTCGGCAAAATCACTCTCGCCACGGCTCCGCCGATCAACCATGGCTGGGGCATCGCCTTTCACGTGACCGCCCGCGGCCTGCGTACCCCGCTGCTCTCACACCGGCCGCGAGCGTTCACGATGGAGTTCGACTTCATCGAGCACCGGCTGGTGCTCCAGGTGTCGGACGGCACGTCGCGATCGCTGCGGCTCGAACCGCGGTCGGTGGCGGCGTTCTACCACGACGTGCTGGCGCTGCTGCGCGACGCGGCGCTGCCCGTGAAGATCTGGCCGGTGCCGGTCGAGATCCCGGATCCGGTTCCGTTCGAGCATGACGAGCAGCACCGCTCCTACGATCCGGAGTACGTGCAGCGCTTCTGGCGGATTCTCGTGCAGGTGCAGCAGGTGTTTGCGGCCTCGCGGAGCGGGTTCACCGGCAAGTGCAGCCCGGTGCATTTCTTCTGGGGCAGCTTCGATCTCGCGGTCACCCGGTTCTCCGGCCGGCCGGCGCCGCCGCGCGACGGCCCCGTCTTCATGCGCGACGCGTATTCGCACGAGGTCATCAGCCACGGCTTCTGGCCGGGCAGCGGCCCCATCCTCGAGCCGGCCTTCTATGGCTATGCCGTCCCCGAGCCCGCAGGGCTGACGGAGGCGCGGGTGCAACCGGAAGCGGCCTACTATCATCGCGATCTCGCCGAGTTCATCCTCCCGTACGACGCGGTGCGCACTTCCGCGGCGCCGGAACAGGCGATCGCGCAGTTCCTCGACAGCACGTACACTGCGGCGGCGACGCTGGCGCGCTGGGATCGCGCGGCCCTCGAGCGTCACCCGGGTTGACGGGCGCGGGCGAACATTCCGGGGCTGCGTTCACGCCTGTTCCTCGTCGATCGACTGATCCTGCTCGGCGGTGCCCTGCTCATCATCGGAATCGTCTCGAGCAAGTTCTCGACCCGCCTGGGACTGCCCGTCCTGGTGCTGTTTCTCGCCGTGGGCCTGGCCGTTCCGCTACACCTGGGCAGAACAGGTGCAATCGCGTGGGTGGGACTGAAGGGGGCCGTGCCGATTATCCTGGCGACGTTTCCACTCATGTACGGAATCCCCGAGGGGCGGGCGATCTTCAACGTGGTCTTCTTCGTCGTGCTCGTGTCCGCCATCCTGCAGGGCTGGACGCTCCCGATGCTGGCAACACGGCTGCACCTCCAGCAGCCCCAGCCTGCAACGCCCGCGTCTTCCTCGAGCTCATGTCCTCCGCGACGTCAACGCGGACATCGTCGACTATCCCGTGCCGCCGTCGTCTCCGCTGGTGGAGCAGACGGTCGAGGAGCTGCGCCTGCCGGAAGGCGCCATCCTGGCGATGATCTCGCGCGGCACCCGGCTGATCGCGCCGCGCGGGTCGACGCGGCTCCAGCCGAACGACCACCTGTTCGTCATCGCCTCGGAGGGGCGCCGCCGCGCGATCGACGGGGCGCTCGACCTCGGAGGGTGGCCGGACGCCTTGGATCGTCCCGACGAATCGAGCAGCAGCGCGGCCGTTCGCCGCCGGCGATCCGCTCGAGGGTGTCACTCACTCCCGGGGCCCATGCAGCAGATCTCGCAACCCGGCGAGGTCGCGGACGTAATACGTGGCATTCGTGCCGCGAGTCACGCCGGGACGGAGGATCTGGACCGTTGGTATCCCCAGCCGGTTGCCTGCCTCGATCTCCGACTCCGGTGTGTCGCCGACGACGAGCACGCTTCCCGGATGCAGCCGGTGGCGTTCGAGGATCTCCTGGAAGATCTTCTCCTTGCCCTTCCGGCCCGGCTCGTCGATCGCATCGACGTAAACTCCAGCGACGGTCCCCCTCAGGTCCAGCGCATCGACCTTGCTCTCCTGGAGCCTGCGGAACCCCGACGTGACCACGAACTGCATGACGCGCAGTTCCGCCAAAAGGGGAAGATCCGGGTAGCCCTGCATCGGCGCAGCGATCGTGAGCTGCCGACCGACCTCCCATCCTGCCGCGAGCATCTCGGCGGAAAACCCGTACTTCCAAGCCACCGCATCGAGGGGCATTCGCCACGCATCGGCAAGTGCCCGTTCGAGCGAGGCTTCGGGCACCGTGCCGTCGTTGGCGTCCCTGATGGCGGCGAACATCGATTCGTACAATTCGCGTCCGACCTCGTCGGCGGCAGCGAGACAGTTATCGAGGTCGAGCACGACCGCCTTGATGACGCGATCGAGCGTTCCGTCCATGTCCAGGGCGCAGGGCTGAACGTCAACGACTCTTCGCGCGTCGTTGCGCTTTCCGCCCGGGCTTCGCCTTTCTCGAAGCCGTTCTCGTAGCGGCGCTCGCCAGGGCACCCTCCCTGGCTTCCGCGGCGCGCAGCTTCGCGAGGCTGGCGATCAGCCGGCTCGGGACGGCTTCAGCATAGGAAAATCGGATGGTTGCCTTGCTGTGCAGCAACCCGGCGAGCTCCCGCCCGAGTGCGCCGACGACGCGCGCGGTGGCGGGGTAGATGGAGTAGTGATGCTGATAGCCGGCAAAGTAGAGCACCATCCGCCCATCGAGCCTGTAGACCGGCATCCGGTACGAGATTCCCTCGACGGCGCCGGGCAGCGCCTTGCGAATCGTGGCGCGCACGCGCCCGAGCACCGCCCGCGCCGCGGCCGGTTGTGCAGCGAGGTACTCGTCGACGGACCGCGGGTTCGTCCTGGCTCTCATCACGGCTCCTCGATCGAACGCCGCATTCTACTCGGCAGGGATCGTTCTGCAACGTCGGGCTGTGGCGTGGATTGGCACTCCGCGAACACCGATCATCCGCCGTCGCGCCAGAGCGCCGTCAAGGATTCGCACGTCTCCGGGCCGAACCAGCGCGCCGTTGTGACTGCGGAAGGCGGCGCGGACTCTTGCGTCGGAATGTGCGATAGAGTGACCCGTACTATGCCGGTGGCCACTCAACTCAATCTTCCGCTCGACAACGAGATCGGCACGCTCGCGGCACTCTGCCGGGCTCTTGCCAACGGTGGCGTGAACCTCCTGGCGATCGCAGCTCCCGAGACCGGCCGCGAGGGTGTGGGCATCCGCCTCCTGGTCATGAACCGCGATCTGGCCGTGCGCGCCCTGTCGAAGGCAGGGTACCTGTTCTCGGAGGAGCAAGTCCTGTTCGTGGAAGTGACCAACCGGCCTGGCGCGCTGGCGAAAGCGGTCGAGAAGCTGGCGAGGGCGCGAGTGAACATCCGCTATGCCTACGCCACCGCGTCGCTACGCGCCAAGAAGACCGCTGCCGTGATCGCCGTTGCCGAAGAGGATCTCGCGCGAGCCGTCAAGCTGATCGGTTGACGGCATTTCAGGGTGCGGCGGCAGGTTGATCACCTCATTTCGTGCGCTTGAAGACCAGCGGCCAGGTCCTTGGTCCCTGCGTCCACGTTCCGGCCAACTGCCCGTCCTTGACGGCGCCCTCAAAAGTACCCGCGACGGCCGGCAAGAGCAGTTTGAGCTGGGCGCCGTCCTGGACCACGGCAGCGATCGGGATTTCCGCCCCGCCCTGATCGAGGCTGACGAGCGTGCCGCTGGCCGTGCCACCTGTCGCGTTGGCGAGTTTCATCAGCAGCCGCAGGACGGTGCCGTCGACGTCCAGCGAAGCCTCCCACGATCCTTCGACGTCCTTCGTGATCGGTGTGCTCTTCGGCAGCGGCTCGATCTTCGCCTCGCCCGTCCGGGTCAGCGTGAACGGCACCGTCCCGCCGCCCTGGGTGAAGTTGCCCGACAGGGTCTTCGAGTCCTTCGACAACGTGCCGGAGAAGGTCGGGTCGCCGGGTACTTTCATCGCGAAGGTCACCGAATCGCCCTGCACGGCGATCGACGACAGCGGAAAGCCCTTCAAGTTCTGTACGGGAACCGTGATCGTTCCCTCCCACTTGTCGCCGGTCTTCGCCAGGTCGACTTCAATCTTCAGCTCCTGGTTGGGAACCTGAATCATGCCTTCCCAGTGACCCGACGGCGGGGTTGCAGCCTGCGCGAAGGCGACAGCCGATGAGAGACCGACGATCGCGAGGGCCTTCGAGACGGGCGGCAGACAGGTGGCCATGGCGGTCCTTTCTTTCGTGTCAATCCGACGCGCTCCTGCAGGTCCGCCTGAGAGCGTCTGGCCGGGGCAGCAGTGCTCCTGACTGCGTGCGGCAACGCGTCGGCGTCTCGAGGCCAGTGGGATGGTTGCCGCGGTCACTATAACCCAGGCAGCGGCTGCGGGTCTGCCAGCGGCACCAGGTCTGAGCAGACGGTCCGCGGGTTATATTCGTCATCCGTGCTTCAGGCCATGAGGACGACCATGCATCTGCCGTTCCGGCACGAACATCACTGGATCCTGCGATCAGCATGGCTGGTGCTGGTTGCGCTCGTCGGGCTTTCTTCTGCGCGCGCGCAGGAGGCGAAGATCAGGGTGCTGGTGGTCACGGGCGGGCACGACTATCCGACCGGTTTCTACACCCTCTTCCAGGGATATCCGGACGTGCGGTGGGACCACAAGGTGCATCGCGCACCCGCGGACGGCTACGTTCGCGACATGGCAAAGCGCTACGACGTCCTGGTCCTGTACGACATGGAGCAGGACGCGCCCGACGTGCCGCGACAGAATCTGATGGAGTTCGTGCGGGCCGGTGGCGGCGTGGTCGCGCTTCATCACGCGCTCGCCTCGGTGCAAGCCTGGAAGGCATTCCACGACCTGATCGGCGGCAAATACCTGCAGAAGAGCGAAGCGGGACGTCCGCCCTCGACCTACCAACACGACGTGCGGACGCGGATTCAAGTCGTCGACCGCAGCCATCCGGTCACGCGCGGCATCGAAGACTTCGAGCTCGAGGACGAGGTGTATGGCGGACTCTGGGTCGCTCCGGACGCGCACGTGCTGCTTACGACGGATCATCCGGCGAGCACGAAGGCGATCGCGTGGGTCACGCCGAACGCGCACGCGCGCGTCGTCACTATCCAGCCCGGGCACGGTGAACCGGCCTTCGCCCACGCGTCGTATCGACAGCTCGTGGTTCAGGCGATTCGCTGGGCCGCGCGGCGCGATCCGGCTGTCCGTCCCTGACGGCGCCCTCGCAGGTGCCGGCAACCGTCGGCAGGAGGGCAGGGCCGCCGCGCAGCCGTCGGCGGCCCCCCAGCCGTCACCGGCAGTCGTGGGACATCATCCTGACCGACTTCACGTCTACCTTCCGGACGAAGTAGTCGAACTTGCTCTCCCGGTCGCCGACCGCTCCGGCGGTGCCGACAGCGGTCGGAACATGTGGCAGGGGCGCTGTCACCTTGTTGCCTCCGAACTTCGCCTCGAGCTGCGGGCACTCAGCCGTTAGTGGAGGACCGACGGCCGGACGCTGTTGAGTGACGACCGACGGCTGGTCGCTGCCGTTGGGCTCCTCGTCGCGCCCATTCCACCTCTATCTATAATGTGCCTGCAGACGGCGTCGGCGCCTCTGGCCACACCATGAACCCCGAAACGCTTGCCCTGTTTCGCGAGGTGGCCGACAGATCGCCCAGCGAGCGCAAGGCGTATTACGCGGAGCGTCACATCGATGCGGCGCTGTGCGCGGAGGTCGAGGCGCTGCTGCGCCTCGACCCTCAGGGCGACTCGTTGCGCCACGACGTGGGTGCCGCTGCGGCCCGCGTTACGGGCGAGCCACACTCACGCCCGGGAACGTCCGAGACCGCGACGCAGGACGGGGGCCGTGCGGTGCCGACCACCGCGCAGCTGACCGGACGCCGCCTCGGCGTCTTCGAGGTGCAGGGGCTGCTCGGGGCCGGCGGGATGGGCGAGGTCTACCGGGCGCGCGATACGCGCCTCGGACGCGACGTCGCGATCAAGATCCTGCCGCACGCGTTCAAAGACAATCGCGAACACGTCGCGCGCCTCCAGCGCGAGGCGCGGGTGCTGGCCTCGCTCAACCACCCGCACATCGGCGTGGTGTACGGGCTCGAGGAGGTGGACGGGCGCAACGCCGTGGTGATGGAGCTCGTCGAGGGTGAGACGCTCGCCGAGCGGCTGGCGCGCGGCCCGCTGCCGGTGAGCGAGGCGATCCAGATCGCCGGTCAGGTGGCCGAGGCGCTCGAAGCCGCCCATGTGCAGGGCATCGTCCACCGCGATCTCAAGCCGGCGAACATCAAGCAGCGGCCGGACGGCGCGGTCAAAGTGCTCGATTTCGGCCTGGCGAAGCCAGTGGCCTGGAGTGCCGAGGACGGCGAGCGCGTGACCGAGACGGGCGTGATCAGCGGCACACCCGCCTACATGAGCCCGGAGCAGGCGCGCGGCGATCCGGTGGACGGTCAGGCCGACATCTGGTCGTTCGGCGTGGTGCTGTTCGAGCTGCTGACCGGCGTCTCGCCGTTTGCGCGCCCGACGACGGCGGAGACGCTCGCCGCGGTGCTCGCCGCGGCGCCCGGCGACTCGCCGCTGCCGGCGGACACGCCGGCGAGCGTGCGGCGGCTGATTCGGCGCTGCCTGGAAAAAGATCGGCGGCGGAGGCTGAAGCATGCCGGCGACGCCCGCCTCGAGCTCGAGGAGGCGCTCTCGCACCCGGGCGTGGATGCTCCTTTTTTTCGAGCGCAGGTTGCTGCCGCTGCGAAGACGCGGCGCCTCGTACGAGCGGCCGCACTCGCCGCAGCGTTCGTTTCAGGCGCTGTCGTCGGCGCGTTGTGGCTGGCGGCGCAGCCTATCCCTTCCTCCGTTGTACGCACGATCATCCCGGCGGACACGTTGGTGAGCGGCACCGATCGCAGCTTCGCGTTCACGCCCGATGGCCGCAGCCTCGCGTACGTGAGCAGCGATGCCAGGCAAATCTTCGTTCGGCCGCTCGATTCGCTCGAGCCGACCGCCATCCTGACGACGGCGGCTTACATACGGGGGATGTACCCGGCTCCCGACGGACGGTGGTTGGCGTTCGTCGAAAACAACTTCACGCTGAAGAAGATCCCGACGGCCGGCGGGGCGGCCATAACCGTGGCGACGATGGACGGACCATCACGCGGCCTGGCGTGGGGGCCGGACGACACGATCCTGTTCGCAAGCGGCGCGCCCGACACCGGGCTCCAGCGCGTGGCGTCCGGCGGCGGAGTCGTGGCCGTCCTGACGCGGCCCGACCACGCGCGCGGTGAGCTCGATCACGTACAGCCGGCGTGGCTGCCCGGCGGTCGCAGCCTGCTCTTCACGATTCTCTCCGCGCGCGGGGGCCTCGATGCGGCGAAAGTCGCGGCTCTCGATCTCGCCACGGGGGCGGCGCGCACCGTCATCGAGGGAGGCTACGGCGCGCGCTACCTTGAAAGCGGCCACCTTGTGTACGCGGCGGCAGGAACCTTGTGGGCGACGCGCTTCGATCTCGCGCGGCTGGAGACCCTGGGAGCACCGGTCGAAGTGCTCAAGTCGGTGATGATAGAGACCGTCGGAGCCACCCCCGAGTTCGACATCGCCCGCGACGGGACGCTGGCCTACTTACGCGATGCCGCCTCCAGCAATACGGGCGTGCCCGTCTGGGTCGACCGGGAGGGGCGCGAAACACCGTTGCCCGCGCCGCCGGCCGCGTACCGGCATCCCCGGCTTTCACCGGACGGCAAGCGCCTCGCCATCGATCCCCACCGAGGCGGCGACGGTGATATCTATATCTGGGAACTGGCGCGCCCGTGGTCCACTGCCGTCCGGATGACCGTCGCGCCGGGCATCGACTGGTTTCCGGTCTGGCGGAGCGAGCGACGGATCGTGTTTGGATCCTGGCGCGGAGGGAGGTTCAGCAATCTGTATCAACTCGATCTCCGGACGGGCTCGACCGAACGGCTGACCGACAGCCACGACATGCAGCTGCCGACCTCGATCACACCGGACGGGGCGACGCTGATCTTCCACAGTTTCATGAAAAGCCTGCAGGCGCTGCGACTGGACGCGCGCCGCGAACCGATCACGCTGGTCGAGACGCCCGGTGAAGAAAGAAACGGCGAGCTCTCACCCGACGGGCGCTGGCTGGCGTACGAGGGCGAGAGCGCGTCCGTCCTGGGCCAGCTCGATATCTATGTGCGGCCGTTCCCGGATGTGAATCGGGGATTGTGGCAGGTCACGAGAAGCGGTGGGACGTTTCCGGTCTGGTCGCGCAACGGCCGCGAGCTGTTCTACGTCACGCTCGACGGGACGATGGTCGCCGTCACGGTCGAGACCTCGGGCAGCGTCTGGAAAGGCGGCAGTCCGACAGAGCTGTTCCGGGGCCAATACGACATCCGGGAGGGCAGTCTGGGACGCCAGTACGACGTCGCTCCCGACGGTCGATTTCTCATGCTCAAGCGTGAGGACACCGGCGACGCCCCGCACTTCGTCATCGTGCAGAACTGGGGGGTCGAGTTCACGCGGCAGCTGCGCTGACCCGTACCCATGCGCTCAGGGTCATCGTTCGCGTGTCCGGCGGCAGGCTAGCGGGCAGCGGCGGGCGATGAGACCTGCGCCGCGCGCACCGGTGTGATGCCGGCTCGCCGCAGCAGATCCCGGAAGCGCGGGTCAGCGCGCATCGGATCCCAGTGCGGCTGTACCTTCAGGCCGCGGATCCATGCGCCGCCCTCGGCATCGTGTTTCTCCAACCACGCGAGTGCCCGATCGTGGTCACCGAGCGCCACGTAGGCGCTGGCGACGGAATACGCTCGGACCTCGGGTTCCTGCAGCAGGTACTGCAGCCGCGTCTCCCAGAAGCCTCTGATGCCTCGTCGAGCGGCGGCTGTTCTCAGCGCCGCCACCATTTCGCGATTCTGCTCGGAGAAGGTGAGCGGCGTAATGTACGCGTCCACCGCATCCTGCGGGCGGTTCAGCTGCTCGTAGGCTCGGCCGAGGTAGTTGTGGACCAGCGGAGAGTAGGGATCGAGCTCCAGCGTCCGCCGACACATATCGACGCATTCCTGGTAGCGGCGCGCGAGCAGCAGAATCACGGCCCTGTCGCGGTTCGCGAGGACCGACGTCGGATCCTGTGCCAGGGCGCGATCGGCCAGTGCCAGCGCCTCCCCGAACCTCCCGTCGTCTGCCAGTATCTGGGAATAGCAGTGCAGCACGAAGGGGTCGGCTGGATCCAGCTCGAACGCCCGACGCATCTCGCGGTGGCCCGCTTCCGTGTCCCGGTCGAAGTGGAGCAGGATCCTCCCCAGGACCGCATGCGCCTGGGCGTCGGCCGGATCGAGATCGAGGGCGCGGCGCGCGGCCTGGCGCCCCTTCTCGACGAACGGCTTCGCCGGGCCCTGGAGCAGCGGGACGGAGATGTACGCGAACCCGAGCGAGGCGTAGGCTGCGGGGGAGCTGGCGTCGAGCCCGATCGCCTCCTCGAGCAGTTCCGCAGCGCGCTTGCTGTCGGCGACCGTCCGCCGAAGGAGGAGGTAACGTGCCCGCAGGAAGCGCTCGTATGCCGCGACGTTGGTGGGATGTTCCGGCACGGAGGTCGAATCGTCATTCCCGAGGCGAACGGCGAGCGCGCGGCTGACTTCCGTCGCCAGTGCGTCCTGCACGGTGAAGATGTCGCTCCACGGGAGGTCCCATTGCTGGGCCCACAACGTGGTGCCACGTGCGACGTCGAGCAGGCGGGCCGAGAGGCGTACGTTGCCCGCCACTCGCAGAAGGCTGCCTTCCAGCACCGCCTCGACGCCAAGCTCACGGCCCGCCGCACGAGGATCCGGGTGCAGCCGGCCGTACCGCTGCACGGCGTAAATCGACGGCACGCGCAACTGCTTCACCTGACCGAGCCTGATGATGACCGCTTCGGCCAGGCCGACCTCCAGTGCCTCGTCGCGCGCCTCGGCAATCAACGGGCGAAAAGGCAGCACGGCCACGGATCGTATCGGGCGCGTCGACTCGCTGACGCGGCTGCCGCTCCACACCGCGGCGACGGTGACGCTCACGATCAAGGCGGCGAGCACGAGCCGGGCCAGGGGGACGGCGCGCACACGCGAGTCCATCGGGATCGGGACGAGGGGCGCGTCGGAGCGGGCGGCTGTCGGTTGGGGCGGACCGACGGTGTGCACATCGGCCAGAAACCGGTAGCCACGCTTCGGAACTGTTTCGATGAACCGGGGCGCGCCTGCTGAATCCCGCAGCGACTGGCGGATTTTGTTCACGGCGACGTTCAGCGCCGTATCGAATTCGATGAAGGTGTCCTCGGCCCAGATCGCGCGACGCAACTCCTCCCGCGTCACGATCTGACCGGGACTGCTCAGGAGCTGAGCCAGGACCTGGGCGGGCTGGCTCTGCAGCGGCACGCGCCGCCCGTTGCTGTGCAACTCGCCTGTCGAGAAGTCGAACTCGAAGCTGCCGAATCGCACGAGGCGCGGAGCGCTCATGGCATGCAGCCTCCGTAGGGGGGCGCAGTGTACATCAAGCTGTCTACCTGGCGCCACAAATTACTGGAAAGCCGACGTTTATCGGTTAACTGCAGTTTCAGGTGCTGTCTATGGTGCCGCCCCACGCCGCGCGCTACGGTGCGCCCGAAGAACGCGCGCGCACAGGGGAGGTGCCACATGACGAAGAGGCGACTGGGATTCGCGACGGCGGGAATCCTCATCACGTTGGCGGGTGTTGCCCTGGCCACGCCGGGGGCGAACGTCGTCAGCAGCATCGTCTACGCGAGGGCAGCGTTCGCCGGCCCCGTCGATCTCATGTTCAGGTTCACTGAGAACCACGCGCCCGGCACGCAGGTCCTGCACGTGCTCAACGCGCAAGATACGGTCATGCAGCAGATCGTGTTCGGCCCGGGCGGCCATACCGGCTGGCACAGCCATCCCGGACCCGTGGTGGTGCTGGTCGCGCAGGGTGAGCTGACGTTCTACTCGGGCGAGGATCCCTCGTGCACCGGCCGGACCTTTTCGGCGGGCCAGGCGTTCATCGATAGCGGACAGGGCCACGTCCACATCGCGCGCGCCAGCGAGACCGGCAACACCGTCCTGTGGGTGACCTACTTCGACGTCCCGCCGGGGCAACCATTTCGGCAGGACAAGCCAGATCCGGGGAACTGCACTTTCTGATTCGGCGACGACGCGTTCGAATGGCTCGATCGCGCGATCGAGGAACATGATCAGCTGATGATGCCGATCAAGAGTTACACGTTCTTCGATTCGATTCGTGCCGACCAGCGTTTCCTGATGCTTCTGCGCAAGATGCGTCTGTGACCGGTCTTTACATTGGGCGCCGGTCCCGATGGCCGGCGCTGCGGTGGATCGACACGCTACTTCCACCACGACGCCGCGAAGAAGTGCGAGGAGTCGCCGTCGAAGGCGGTCACGGTCCGTGTCAGCGCCCCGCCTTTCAGCGCCGCCTCGTACTCGTCCTGGTACTGCTCGGCGGTCATGCCATGCCGGTCCTTCCGGCCGGCGGTCGCGGCGTTCGCGAACACCACGCTGAAGAAGCGCTTGCCGCCGTGCAGGTAGGCGTTCAGGGAGACCGGCCGGCGCCCCTCGGCCTTCTCCCTGTCGTATTCCGCCTGGTACTCCGCGTCGGGAATCCGGTTCCTGACGGTCCAGCCGCTGTACAGCTTGCGAAAGAGGGCGGTGTGATATCGCTGTCCGCCAAAGGACACCACCGACACGTTGGTCGCCGACATGCCCTTCATCGCGGCCGTCGTCATCGCCGCGACGAGCCCCTGTTCGGAGACGGCGCGGACGGGCATCGCGGGCGGCGCGCCCTTCACGAAAATCACGGAGTATCGCGCCTGGTTCGAGGCGATGGAGCTCTCGAGGAGGACGGGCGAAAACCCATCCGCCGTGGCCTGCTTCAGGACCTCCTCGTACTTGGCCGCGTCGACGAGGAAGTACGCCCGCCAGGGGCCCTTGGCGGGCCGCCACACGTGGTTGATGTAGCTCGCGCCGCCGACCTGGTACGTGTCGAGCCACTCCAGCCAGAAACCGGAATCCGTCAAATGCTCGAACATCGCCCCGAAGCGATCCGCCCGGTAGCCGTGGCGGGCGTATTCGGCGCCGAGCGAGCGCGACGGCCAGACGAGGACTCTGCCCGGAGGGATAGGCTTCCCGCCGAAGCGACTCCACGGCGTCTGATACGGTCCCTTTGCATGATCGAGGGGCACGGACAGGCCGTTGCGGAAGTGGATCGGCATCGGCGTGCCCGCCGTCTTGGTCTCGCCGTCCTGCCCGCCCGTCTCACGGTGGATGTGCAGATGCGGAGCCGAGCTCGTCCCGGCATTGCCGACCTTCCCGAGGAGCTGTCCTTTCTTGACCGTCTTCGCTCCGGCCGGGTTCACGCGGATGTGCGGCCAGGCATCCCTCACGTCCGGAGAATCGATCAGCGGCAGCAACGTGTCGTTGTGGGGACACAGCGCCGCCGGCACCGTGCCCGGCTGGAAGTGAGCGTACTCGACGACGCTGCTGTCGGCGTGCTTGATCCAGAAGCCGTTGCCGCCGCCGTAAATCCGCGACTTGCTGCCCTCGTACTTCGTAATCTCGCTGTGGAAGAACCCCTCACCGGAACCGTTGGCCTTCAGGTTCTCCGGCGCATTCCGCCAGCACGCGAGCACGGTCCCGTCCTGCATCGCGTACACCGGCTTGCCGTACACGTAGTAGTCGCCGTTCTTCTCCAGGCTCTTGCCCTCCGGGACGTGCGCCCATTCCTTCTTCGAATCGCTCGAGAGATAGCGCAGGAGCCCGAGGTCGTAGCCGTGTTGTTGCGGTCCGCTGTCGCTGTGGATCGCCCGGCCCCAGTACACACGCTCGTCGTCCCGGAGATCGTCGGCCTTGAACGGAAGATCCCAGAGATCGGCCGCCACTGACGTTCCGGCGAGGCGGTAGAGGACAAACGCTACCACTGCCGCCGCCTGCATCGCGCGCTGCATCGGGTCGTTCATGGCGGGATCATCCCTTTCGGGCTCCGAGTTCCAGCCACCGGGCGCGCGGCGGCCGGATCCGCAGGTGACGAACCGTGCGGGCGAGCGGGGACAGACCGTTGAACGGCACGCGGCGCGGACCTGTGACCGCTGGTCCTTCTCCGGCCCGCGACCGGTACGCGATGCATCAACGCCGTCGCGTCGACCGGCCCGAAGTTCTGGTGATCACGGTTGCTGCTCGTTGGGCCGCATGAGCCGCAGCGTGCGCTGGCCACGCACACGTGGGGGACCGCGTGCATCCTGCGCGCCGGTGCCGGCGGGTGTCAATCGCTTTCTTGCTGATCGACCGATGAAGCTCCGAGTCCGCGGTTCAGCCCGCCCGCATCGCCGGCGGCGACGCCGCTGCTATACTCCGCGCACGATGGCCGCGACCGGCGCGCTCACCGAGAGCGCCACTCACTCCCGCCACACGTCACGGGGTTCCGCCAGGCCGACGCTCGCCGTCGTCATCCCCATCTGGAACGAGAGCTCCGGCCTCGAGGAGCTGTTCGGACGGCTGCGGCGGGTGCTCGACGCGCTGTCCGATCTCGACGCGCAGGTGATTTACGTCAACGACGGGAGCACCGACGGCTCGCTCCAGACGCTGCTGCACCACCACCAGCGCGATGCGCGCTTCACGGTGCTCGACCTGTCGCGCAACTTCGGCCAGCAGGCGGCCATTGCCGCCGGCCTCGCGGCGTCAACCGCCGACGCGACGGTCGTGATGGACGGGGACCTGCAGGACCCGCCGGAGCTGATCCCGGAGATGGTGGCGTGCTGGCGCGCCGGCGCCGAGGTGGTGCGCGCGCAGCGGCGAACGCGCCGGGAGCGCGGCGCGCGGCGCTGGTCGATCGCGCTCTTCGAGCGGCTCTTCGGCTGGCTGGCCGATTTCCCCATGCCCGCGCACGTCGGCGTCTTCGGGCTGCTCGATCGCCAGGCGCTCGACGAGCTGAACCGCCTGCCCGAGAAGAATCGTTTCCTGCCGGGCCTGCGCGCCTGGGTCGGCTTCGAGCAGCGCGCGGTCTACTACGATCGCGAGGCGCGTGCGGCGGGGCTGCCGAAGCAGGACTTCGGCCGCCTCGTGCAGTACGCGCTGAACGGCATCTTCAGCTTCTCCTACAAGCCGCTGCGGCTGATGGTCGTGATCGGCACCGTGATCTGCGTGGTCGGCTTCGTGCTCGCCAGCAGCTTCGTGATCAAACGCCTGGCCGGGATCGAGCAGGCGCAGATGGGATTCACGACACTCGTCACGCTCCTGCTCTTCCTCGGTGGTGTGCAGCTCGTGTCGATTGGCCTGCTCGGCGAATACCTCGCGCGCATCTACGACGAGGTCAAGGCACGCCCGCTCTTCATCATCCGGCGGCGCGTACCGGATCCGCGAGCCGACGCGTCCGCAGAGCGCGCGATCGAGGCGCGGACTCCGGAACCATGATCGCGGTCCCGCGCGTCACCTCGCGGCGGCTGGCGGAGGCAGCCGCCGTGGCGCTCCTGCTCGCGCTCTACTACGCCATGGCCGTCTCGGCGGCGGCGCAGACGAGCATGACCTTCGACGAGATGGCCCACCTGACGGCGGGGTACACCTACTGGAGGTTCAACGACTACCGCCTGCATCCCGAAAACGGGAACTGGCCGCAGCGCCTCGGCGCCCTGCCCGCCGTACTCGGCGGCGCGTCGTTTCCCCTGCTGCAGCAGCGCGACTGGAGCACGTCGAACGTTTACGCGATCGGCGACCAGTTCCTCTACTCGAGCGGCAACGACGCGGGCAGCCTGCTCGGGCGCAGCCGGGCGGTGATGGCGCTGGTCGGCGTGGCACTGGGCGCGCTGGTCTACGCGTGGGCCGGACGGCTGATCTCGCCGGCCGGCGCGTGGCTGAGCCTGGTCCTGTTCGTCTTCTCTCCATCGTTCCTGGCGCACGGACCGCTCGTCACGTCCGACACGACCGCCGCGCTCTTCTTCACCGCGGCCGTCGGTGCCTTCTGGGTCGCGCTGCACCGGTTGACCCCGACCACCATCCTGGGCGGGGCCGCGCTCTTTGCGGGCGCGTTTCTCGCGAAACTCTCCGCACCCATCCTCGTGCCAGTGGCGATCGTGATGCTCGGGGCGCGCCTCATCTCGGGCCGGCCGCTCACGGTCGCCTTCCGCGGCCGTCGCGTCGAGTGCGTCGATCGTGCGCGGCAGCTCGCGATCCTCGTCGGCGCCCTCGCGGTGTTCGCCCTCGTGACCTGGGCGGTCATCTGGGCGTCGTTCGGGTTCCGCTACACCGCGTTCGCGGCGGGGACGACCGGCCAGGATGCCTTCCTCGGTCAGCTGCAGGACCGACCGGGGCTCGCCGGGCTGTTCCTCTCCGTCGCGAGACAGTACCGCCTCCTGCCCGAGGCCTACCTTTATGGGTTCGCCCATACGCTGCAGTACGCGTCGGAACGCGCCGCGTTCCTGAACGGCCGGTTCAGCACGACGGGGTGGTGGTGGTACTTCCCGTACGGGTTCGCGGTGAAGACGACGATCCCGGGAATCCTCCTGGGCCTGCTTGCGCTGGCCGCCGTCGTCCGGCGATGGAACCAGCGTGGAGCGGGCGAGGGAATGATGCCGCGCGTGCGCGACAGCCTCTACGCGGGCACGCCGCTGCTGGTGCTGATTGCCGTCTACTGGGCGTTCGCGCTCGCCACCAACCTCAACATAGGGCATCGGCATCTGCTGCCGACCTACCCCGCGCTGTGCATCCTCGCCGGCGGCGCGGCCTTCTGGGTCCAGCCGCTGTTCCAGCGGGATCGGAAACCGGCGCCACAGACCGGACGCGGGCGCCGGAAGCAGCGCTCTGCCGTGCGCGACCGTCCCGCGCGATCGGGTCGGCTTACGGTCACCGGCACGGCTGCGGCGGCGTTGCTGGCCTGGCACGTCGTCGAATCGGTGAGCATCAGGCCCCACTACCTCGCGTACTTCAACCAGCTCGCGGGTGGTCCGTCGAACGGCTACAAGCACCTCGCCGACAGCTCCCTCGACTGGGGGCAGGACCTTCCCGCGCTGCATCGTTGGCTCGACGCGGCGCGTCTCCAGCGGCCGGGCGCGAGCGGCGTCTACCTCTCGTACTTCGGCACGGCCCGTCCCGGGTACTACGGGATCCGCGCCACACCGCTGGCCGGCTTCATCGATCGACGTCCGCCCGAGCCGCCCGTTCCTCTCGCAGGCGGCGTGTATTGCATCAGCGCCACCATGTTGAACGTGATCAGTCGTCTGTTCTACCGGCCGGAGTACGAGGCCAACTACCAGGCGGCGCTCGCCGAGCTCGTGCGATTTGCCCGCGCGTCGGAGAACGATCAGGCCTGGGCCGCGCTGATGCAGCAGACGGGCGAACCGTACTGGCAGCAGCTGTTCGTGCAGTTCGACCAGTTGAGGACGGGGAGGCTGGCGGCGTTTCTGCGGGGGCGGGAGCCCGACGCCATGGCCGGCTACTCGATCCTCATCTACCGGCTGACCGACGAGGAAGTGTCCGCGGCGCTCAATGAGCCGCTGCCAGACCGCTGAACGGAGCGGTCTGGATGGCCAATAGCCAATGGCAAATGGACAAGCGCACCGAACGCTGCGCCTGCGCAGGGACGAACATCCACCACTGAAGGGCTGCACTACCGCCCGATTCTGACCGCCGATGTCGAAACGGAACACACATCACCGCACCCGGGCCGTTGCGCGCGACGTACTGGCGCGTCAGCCGCAGCGTGCGCATCGCGACCAGGACGCGCGCGTGTGGGCGCTGGCGGTCGCTGCCTCGGCGATGATCGTGTACCTGAACGCATTCGGCAACGAGTTCGTACTGGACGACATCCGTCTCGTGCGCGACAACGTGCGGATCCGGTCACTCGACGTGGCGCAACTGTTCACGTCGTCGTACTGGGACGTGGAAGGCACCCAGGCGCTGTACCGACCCCTGGTGCTCGCCACCTACGCAGTCAACTACGCGGTCCACGGGCTGTCGACGTACGGCTACACGGCCGTGAACATCGCTCTCCATGCGTCCGTGTCGCTCCTGCTGTTCGCCCTGGTGCGCGCGATCGGCGCGTCGCCGTTCGTCGCGGGCGCGGCGGGCATCGCCTTCGCGGTTCATCCCGTCCACACGGAAGCGGTGACCGGAATCGCTGGCCGTCCGGAGCTGCTGGCCGCCCTCTTCTTCCTGCTCGCGCTGCACCTCCACCGTCGTGCGCCAGGCGCCGGCCACACCGGCCTCTGCTATCGCGCCGCCGCGCTCGCGTGCTTCGCGGCGGCGCTCCTGTCCAAGGAGAGCGCGATCACGCTTCTCCTCGTGCTGCCCGTCATGGACGCGCTCGCTCCAGCGAAGGGCGCCGACGGCGGACCGAAGACCCCTGGCTCCCGCGTCCTTGCCGACTACCTGCCGCTTGCTTGCGTGGCGCTCGCGTACCTGGCGGTGCGTCGCGCGGTGCTCGGGGGCATCGCCATCGACGAGGGCGTCATCGCGCCCCTCGACAATCCTCTGGTGCCGGTCAGCACGATGCCGCTCGGCGAGCGGATGGGGGCGACCACGGGCCAGGCGGTCATGACGGCATTTGCGGTCATCACCGAGTACGCCCGCCTCCTCGCGTGGCCGGCGCGTCTCTCACCCGATTACTCGTACAACCAGATTCCCCTCGTGGCGAGCGCGGCCGACGCGCGGTTCATCGCTGGCGTGGTGCTGGTCGCAGCCTGTACCGGCGGCGTCGTGCTGCTGTCGCGCCGCAGCCCGATCGCCGCGTTCGGGCTGGCCTTTCTCGCGTTGGCCTACTCGATCGTCAGCAATTTCGTGATCACGATAGGCACCCTCTGCGCGGAACGTCTCGTCTACCTGCCGAGCGCCGGCCTGCTCATCGCGGCGGCGGTTGCCGCGGGCCGGCTCGGGCGGACGGGCGGAACGCTGCGCCGCAGACTCGTGCTCTCGATGGTTGCCATGCTGGTCGTCGCCGCTGGCGTGCGCACGTGGACCCGCAACCGGGACTGGCAGAACGAGGTCACGCTGTGGTCGGCAGCCATCGAGGCGGCGCCCGGCAGCGCGCGCGTCCAGTCGGAGTACGGTCGGGTCCTCATGGGGCTTGCCGAGGCCGGGGCGCGGGCCGGTCGGACGACCGACGCGGAGCGGCTGTATGGCGAGGCGCAGGCGCACTTCGAGACCGCGCTCAGGATCTTTCCGTCGTACTCGCTGCCGCTCGACGGCCTGGCCATGATCCACTCGCTGCACGATCGATTCGATGAGGCGAACGTGCTGTACGGACGGGCGCTGGAGGCGTGGCCAGGCAATTACGCGGCGTTGACGAACTGGGGATCGCTGCTGTGGGAGAAGTGCCGGCGCCGCTCGGCGAGGGCGCTGGCACTTCGCCTGGAGGGTCGAGCGGCGGACGCGGATGGCGTGACGCGGGAGGCCGACGCCGCGTGCCGCCAGGCCCTCGAGAAGATCGACCGGGCGATCGCGACGATGCCCTCCTATGCCCACGCGCATCTCGTCCGCGCGCAGATCCTGGAGGTCTATGGCGGCGACCCCGCGGGTGCGATCGCGGAATTCGAGGAGGTGTTGCGCCTGGCGCCGAACCACCCGGAGCGCGCGCTCATCGAGCGCGAGCTGGAGCGGCTGCGATCGCCAGCGAGACGGTAAACTGGCGATCGCGAGGACGCCCGTGACACGGGACGCCGGCGAGCTTCACGCGTCGGGTGCGGCGCCCGCGAGCGCCGAGGGCGGCAGCGGACGCGCCACGAAGAGGCGGCGGCAGGGCCGCGCGATCAGGCGGGCCCACCGGTTGGCACGGCTGACGCGCGCGCTGTCGGTCGCAATCCCGGTATTGGCGTACATCTGCCGATAGAGCTTGGAGATGAGGACGAACGCCAGACGCGCCCGGATCGTCGGCGTGCAGCGCGAGCGCGCCCAGATGCGGCGCAGACCGTAGAACCGATCCCACACGGCCTGGGTCCTGGCGCGGATCTCGTCGGGCGTCATCACCGGATGGGGTGTGTACACCTTGGGCCGGTGCGCCTGCGGGATCAGCCAATGGCGCGTGATCGGGATGCCGGCCACGCGCGGCGCGCCGGCGCCGACGCTCTTCTCCCAGGCCTCGAAATCGACGGTGCCCGGGTAGGGCGTGAGCATCACGAACTGCGCAAATGTGAGCTGCGCGCGGTCGGCGATCTCCGCCGTCGCCGCAAACGTCGCCGGCCGGTCGCTCGGCAGTCCGAAGATGAACGAGCCGAGCACGTGGACGCCGTGTTCGCGAAACGTGCGCAGGCGCTGCACCAGTGCCTCCCCGGCGTCGTTGAAGTCCTTGTAGATGTCCCTCAACCCTTCGGGCGTGACTGCCTCGACGCCCACCAGCGCACCCTTGATGTTCGCATGGCGCATCGCGTCGAGGAAGGCGACGTCCTCGGCGGCCTCCATCGTGATCTGGGTGAAGAACACCATGTCCGAGGGCAGCTGCGCCAGCCGCTCCATCAACTCGAGGCGCTCGGCACGCAGCGTCCGCAGTTGCTGCAAGCGCGCGGCGTTGCGCTGCCGCTCGGCCATGGCCAGGTCGGTGAGCGTGACGGGGTAGAAGTTGTCGTCCGCGAGCGCCACGAACCGGAAGCCGCGGCGGCGGAGCTCGATGATCTCGCCGATGACGGTGTCGACCGCCCGCTGTCGCGGCTTCTGGCCGTCGGTGCGCCAGACCGAGCAGAAGGAACAGTGCTTCGGGCACCCGCGGACGGTCTGCACCGACCCCCACATGTAGCGGCCGTTTGGCAGCAGGTCCCACCGCGCAGGGACGAAGCGATCGGCCTCCACGCGTCCCCCGTGGTAGGTGGCCTGCAGGATGCCGCGCGCTGCGTGCTCGAGGACCAGCGGCCAGACGACGTCGCCGTCGCCGAGCACGACGGCGTGGGCGCCGCCGAGTCCCTGCGCCTCTTCCGGGAACAGCGTCGCATGGATCCCGCCGAACACGACGGTCGCCCCCCTGGCCCTGGCCTGCGTGCCGATTTCGTAGCCGCGCAGCGCGTTGCCGGTGTGGATCCCGATACCCACGACATCGCCCGCCCGCACGCTCTCCAAGTCGAGCGGCTCCAGCGTTTCATCGATGATGCGAGGTTCACCGTACGCTGCCGGCGTTGCGCCGGCGAGCACGAACAGCCACCGGGGCGTGATCACGCCGACCCCGAACGACAGGTGGCTCGGGTTCACCAGGTGCACCGTCATATCGCGTCCTTCCGCATCGGGCATCATCGTCGCCGGCCATGGGATCGTGAAGCCGACTAGAGAAGTCGTCGGCTTCACCGTGCGAGGACGGCCGGAGACAATCGCCGTCCGGGAACGCGGTGGATCGACGGATCAACCGCGTGCCGAACCAGGTCCAAGAGGTCGCCGGGAATACACGCGATGGGGTCGGAAGACGACGAACTCGACATCGTCGCGCGGCGGCTCGCCGGCTCCCGGGCCCTCGGAAGTTGAGGCGACGCCCTGATGGCGTCGCACCGTCCGGCGGGCCGACGCAGTGTACCGTACATTCGGCGCTGCCGGCATCACGCCGGGATGCTCGCGGTACCGCGACCACGCCGCCTGCATCGTGAGGACCGTCGAACGGGGGAAAGGCGATGCTGCTTGCGCTCGAGAAGCGCGTGGGCGCGCAGGAGCAGGGCGCGCCTCGACGCGATTGGTTTGGGAATTCCTTCAGCGACGTTCGAGCGCGCAGTCGATGCCCGTGCCCTCCATTGACGTGGACGAACCTGCCAGGAGCAAGATCTGACCCCAGGCTGTGATACCCTGATGGGCTGCCTGGCTGCAGAACGCCCCTGCGGCGCGCCAGAAGCTCACCGACTCCAGTGTCCGACGAGGCCCGCGCGTGGCACCCGGAATCCGGCCGGCCGGCCGGTGGCGGCGACCGCACGCTCGCGCCGCTGTTCGACCTGAGCCCGGTCCCGGCGGTCGTCAGCCGGCTGCGCGACCACATCGTCCTTGCCGTCAACCAGCGGTGTGCCGAAGTGGTCGGGATCGCTCAGCGGGACGCCGTGGGCGTGCCGGTCACCGCCTACTACTTCGATCCCGCCGAGCGTCTCGAGCTCGCGGACCGGCTGCGCCGCGACGGCCGCGCCGACAACTACCGTGGGCGCATCAAGCGGGTGAGCGGCGAGGCGTTCTGGGTGGTCGCCTCCTCGCGGCTCGTCACCTGGCAGGACGAGCCGGCCGTCCTCACCGTGTTCCACGACATCAGCGACCAGGTCGCGGCGGAAGCCTCGCTGAAAGCCGGCGAGCGGCGGCTGGCGGAACAGAGCGACGCGCTCACCGACCTGACCTCGCGCTACACCAAGCCCGATGAGCCCTTTCAGGACCGGCTGCGAAGCATCCTCGAGATCTCCGCGCGCGCCCTGCACGTGGAGCGCCTCGGTCTCTGGCGCTTCGACCTGGCGCATGCCCGCATCGAGTGCGCCGGCCTGTACCGGGCGACGCCGAATGTCTACGACGGCGGCGCGGTGTTGCCCCGCGAGGCGGCGCCGCGCTACTTCGACGCGCTGGAGCGCGAGCGCGTGATCGCCGCGGCGGACGCGCTCACCGACCCGCGCACGCGCGAGTTCCGCGACGGTTACCTGGAGCCCAACGGGATCGGCGCGATGCTCGACGTGCCGCTGCGCCACGATAACGCCACCGTCGGCGTGCTCTGCGCCGAACACTGCGGCGGCGCGCGCGCCTGGACCGTCGACGAGCAGAACTTCGCGATCGCGGCGGCCAACCTGGTGGTCGTGGCGATTGCCGAGGAGGAGCGGCGGACCGCGCTGGCCAGCCTGGCGGACAGCGAAGCGCGGGCCCGCCTGATCGTCGACACCGCGCACGACGCGTTCATCGGCATCGACTCGGGCGGACGGATCGCCTCCTGGAACGCGCAGGCCGAGCGCATCTTCGGGTGGACGCGCGAGGAGGCGGTGGGGAAGAACCTCGCCGAGACGATCGTGCCGCCCGCCTACCGCGACGCGCACAACAACGGCCTGAGGCGGTTCCACGCCACCGGCGAGGCGCCGGTGGTCAACCAGCGGCTCGAGCTCAGGGCGCTCCACCGGTCGGGGCGCGAGTTCCCGGTGGAGCTCACCATCACGTCGCCGATCGAAGTCCACGACGGCTACTTCTTCGGCGCCTTTCTCCGCGACATCTCCGACCGGCGCGAGCGCGACGCGGAGCTGCGCCGCGCGAAGGAATCGGCGGAGGCGGCCACACGCGCCAAGAGCGAGTTCCTGGCGAACATGAGCCACGAGCTGCGCACGCCGCTCAACGGCGTGCTCGGCTACGCGCAGCTCCTGCAGCGCGACCGCAGCCTGAGCGCCACCCACCGCGAGGCGCTGGAGGCGATCGCGAAATGCGGATCGCAGCTGCTCGAGCTGATCAACGACGTGCTCGACCTGTCGAAGATCGAAGCCGGCCGCCTCGAGATCGAGGAGCGCGCGGTCGATGTGGCCACCCTCGTATCGGACGTGCGCTACGTCGTCGCCGAGGTCGCCGAGCGCAAGGCGCTGCGGCTGACCGCGTCGATCGATCCGGCCGTGCCGCGCTGGCTCGTGCTCGACGACCGGCACGTGCGGCAGGTGCTGCTCAACCTGCTCGGCAACGCCGTCAAGTTCACGCCCGCCGGCGAGGTCCGCCTGGCGGTCGGGACCGCCGAGGGCGGGCGCCTGGTCTTCGAGGTGAGCGACACCGGCGTCGGCATCGAGGAATCGGCGCTGACGGAGATCTTCGAGGCCTTCGCGCAGACGCGCAACGGCGCGGCCGCCGGGGGTACCGGCCTCGGCCTGACGATCAGCGATCACCTGATCAGGCGGATGGGCGGCGAGCTCAAGGTCGAGAGCGCGATCGGCCGCGGCAGCCGCTTCTGGTTCACGCTGCCGCTCGTGGCCGCGATGGAGGCGCCGCGGCCCGCGCGCGGCGATCGGAACGCCGCGCTGCCGCCGCTCGACGCCAGGCTGGCACCGGGCGAGCAGGTGACCGCGCTGGTCGTGGACGACAGTCCGGCCAACCGCGCGATCCTCGCCGGCCTGCTCGAGAGCGCGGGCGTGCGCGTGCTGACCGCTCGCGGCGGCCTCGAGGGCATCGCGCTCGCGCAGGCCCACCGCCCGGACGTCGTCTTCATGGACCTGAAGATGAACGACGTGGACGGCCTCGAGGCGACACGTCGCCTCGCCGACGACACGGCGACGGCGGCGATCCCGGTCATCGCCGTGACGGCCAGCGCGGTCGGCGACATCCGGCAGGTGGCCAGGGCCGCCGGCTGCGTGGACTACCTGTCGAAACCGATCCGCGCGCCGCTGTTGTTCGGCATGCTGCAGCGGCACGTCGGCGTCCGCTTCGTCGGTACCGCCGATGAGCCAGGGTCGCGCGAGGACGGCCTGAGCGACAGCGCGCGCGGCGGTCAGATCGCGACGCGGCTCCGCGCGGCGATCGCCGTCGGGGACGTCACCGAGATCCAGGCGCTCGCCCAGCGGCTGATCGCGGCCGACGGCGGGGAAGCGGCAGTCGGCGAGCGCATCAGCCGCCTGGCGACGAACTTCGATTTCGAGGGCCTCGGCAGGTTGGCCGACTCCCTGGGAGCTTGATCCGGCCGGCGCCGCCCGGCCATCCGCCACGCATGTCCACCGCCAACGTCGAGAAGAGCCGCATGCCGCAGATCCTGCTGGTGGACGACAACCCCACCAACCTGCAGGTCCTCTACCAGACGCTGGAGGGACGCGGGTATCGCCTGCTCGCGGCCCGGACCGGGAGGGACGCGATCGCGATCGCCGCGCGGGTCGCCCCCGACCTGATCCTGCTCGACGTGATGATGCCGGAGCTCGACGGGTTTGCCACCTGCGAGCGGCTGAAGGGCGCCCCGGGCACGCGCGACGCGGCGATCGTGTTCCTCTCGGCGCTGACCGACGCCCGCGACAAGGTGCGCGGCCTCGAGCTGGGGGCGGTGGACTTCATCAACAAGCCGTTCCAGGCCGAGGAGGTCATCGCGCGCGTCCGGACGCACCTGACCATCCGCGACCTGCAGCGGCAGCTCCAGGCGCGCAACGAGGAGCTGGAGCACGAACTGCGCGTCGCGCAGGAGCTGCTGCGCGAGGCGCGCGACCGCACCGACGGGCTGCTGCTCGGCGACAGTCCGACCGCGGCGCGCCTGCGGCAGGACATCCAGAACGCCGCCGCCACCGACGACACGCTGTTCGTCAGCGGGCCGCCGGGGAGCGACCACGAGGCGGTCGCGCGCGCCGTGCACGACCAGTCGGCGCGCGCCCCGCGCGCGATCATCTGCCTCAACTGCCTCGCCCTCGCGCCGGACATCACCCGCTGGACGCAGAGCACCGGCGCCGGCCTCGACCTCTTCGACAAGTGGCCGCTGGCCGACCGCGGCACCCTCTACCTGGAAGGGGTCCAGCACCTTGCGCGCGACGTGCAGCGCACGCTCGCCGACCGGCTGGTCGCCCTCGATCAGGAGCGGCGCGCCGGGGGCGCGCCGGAGCCCGACGTCCGCGTGATCCTCTCGACGACGAGGGACGTGGACGACGAGCTGTCGTCCGGGCGTTTGAGCCCCGAGCTGCTTCGCGCCGCTCCCCGGATCCTGGACATCGCCCCGCTGCGCGCGAGGATCGACGACCTCGACGTGCTCGCGCCCTACATTCTCCGGCGCCAGGCGGAACAGGTCGGCCGGACGGTGCCGATCCTCTCCGCCGAGTCGCGGAAGCGGCTGAAGGGCCACCGCTGGCCCGGCAATCTGCGCGAACTGCGCAACGTGCTCGGCACCGCCCTGGCGGTGAGCCAGGGCCCGATGCTGGAGATCGGCGATCACCTCCTCGACAGCGGCGTGCGCATCGGCAGCTACAGCCTCATCGAGCAGATCGGTTCGGGCGGCATGGGCGAGGTCTGGCTGGCGCGTCACCAGCTGCTCGCCCGACCCGCGGCCGTGAAGATCGTCCGCGAGGCGCTCGCCGTTGCCGGCGAGGATCGCCAGGCGCTGCGCCAGCGCTTCGCCCGCGAGGCGCAGGCGACCGCCGACCTGCAGTCGCCGCACACCGTGCAGCTGTTCGACTTCGGCCTGACCGACAGCGGCAGCTTCTACTACGTGATGGAGCGCCTGCAGGGGATGGACCTGCAGCGGATGGTCGAACGCCACGGGCCGCTGCCGCCGGAGCGCGCGGTGTTCCTGCTGAAGCAGGCGTGCCTGTCGCTCTCCGAAGCCCACGCGCTCGGGCTGGTGCACCGCGACATCAAGCCGGCAAACCTGTTCGTCTGCCGGCTTGGCCCGCAGTACGACTTCCTCAAGGTCCTCGACTTCGGCGTGGTCTCGCGTCAGGGATGCGAGTCCTCGTCGCCAATCACCGGCGCGGGCACCGTGCTCGGCACGCCCGGCTATCTCGCGCCCGAGCTGCTGAACACCGACGGCGCGTTCGACGCCCGCGCGGACATCTACGCGCTGGGCAGTGTGACCTACTGGCTGCTGACCGGCCGGCGCCCGTACGACGGAGACGATGCGAGCACGGTGCTGGCGCAGCAGTGGGAGACGCCGCCCAGCCCGCCCTCGAGCGTCGCGTTGCAGCCGCTGCCGGACGGCATGGACGGGCTCGTCCTCGATTGCCTGGCGAAAGACCCGTCGCAGCGGCCCGCGATGGTGGAGGTGGTCGCCGAGCGGCTGCGCGCGCTGCCGCTGGAGCGGCGCTGGGATGAGCTCCGAGCGCGAGAGTGGTGGGAGCAGCACGCCGCCGAGTACGTGCGGACCGTCACCTCCGCTGACTGACCGGCGCGCCGAGCGCGATGCCAGCGCCGCTCCGCGGGGCCGCCGGGCATAGACTCTGAGGTCCCGGCGCCGTGCGCTCCGGCGTCGCCGGCCGGCCGTGAGGACGCCGCGACGGGTCAGCAGTGCCGGCACGTCGCGACGATCACTGTGACGTCGTCGTGTTGTTCCTGCGGGCTGAAGCGGCGGACCTCGCAACGCGCGTCACGACGCCGGCCACCAACTACGACCAGATCAGCGGCATCATTGCGCCGCGCGTGCTGCGGTCGGCATTCGCGTCAGCTGATAGAACCGCAAAGGGGCGTCGGACTGGCGTCCGATGCCCCTTTTTGCGGATGGCAGATGCTGAATGGACAATGGAAGGGAGCCGCGAGCCTGGCGCTTTTTTCGTTTCCATCTTCCATTAGCAGGACGCCCTCTGCAGCGTCCTGCTACACCTCCAGCTTCCACGGCCCGCGGTACTTCGCCTTCAGCGCCGGCTTGACGTTGGCCTGCTTCACCGTCCAGTTCGCCTCGTCCCAGTCCAGCCACGTCTGGTGCCGCATCGAGAGGTTGGCGAGGATGCAGGCGGTCGACGAGCGCACGCACGTCTCGATGTCGCTCGCCGGCTGCTCGCGCGTGCGGATGCACTCGATGAAGTTCCGCCAGTGCGGCAGGTTCATCTCGTTCATGTCACGGTCCTTCTCGAAGGTGAGCGGCGTGACCGACGACTTCTCGTTGGGGATCACGTAGCACCCGCCGCGCCGGACGATCAGCGTCGCCTCGGTCCCGTGAAACGAGGTTGCCACTCCATACCCGAACATCGGCATCGGGCTGGCGGTGCGGCTCTCGTAGGTCAGCAGGAACTTCGGGTAGCGGAACGTCGCCAGCATCGTGTCCGGCGTCTCCGCGTTGTCATCGACGTACAGCTTCGCACCCATCGCCGAGATCGACGTCGGCATCGGCTCGCCGTAGCACTGGTGGACCGGATCGATCAGGTGCACGCCCCAGTCGGTCATCGCGCCGCCGGCGTAGTCCCAGAAGTAACGGAAGGTCGGGAAGTTCCTGACACCGACGCCCCAGCGGTTGCGGTTGAAGGGCACCTTCGGCGCCGGCCCCAGCCACATGTCCCAGTCGAGCCCCGCGGGCACGGCCTCGTCGGCCGGCTTGCCCCAGCGCTCCTTGGGCACCGAGCCGGCCTGCCAGGTATGGCAGAACGTCACCTCGCCGATGAGGCCGCTCTGGATGATCTCCACCGCCTTCCTGAAATAGCCGCCCGATCGCTGCATCGTCCCCGCCTGGACGACGCGCTTGTACTTGCGCGCCGCCTGCACCATCTTCTGGCCTTCCTCGACGTAGACCGATGCGGGCTTCTCGACGAACACGTCCTTCCCCTGCTTGCAGGCCTCGACGGTCATGTAGGCATGCCAGTGATCGGGCGTGGAGATACAGACGGCATCGATCGCCTTGTCGGCGAGGATTTCACGGAAGTCCTTCACCGCCTTCACGGTCCTGCCCGCCTGTCCGGCCGCGGCGACGGCCTTCTCCAGCGCCGGCTGGTAGACGTCGCACAGCGCGGCCGGTTCGACGGTGTCAGTGAGCTTCAGCGCGTGGCCCAGGTTGCTCGAGCCCATGGCCCCGACGCCGATGAACCCTACGGCGATGCGTTCGTTGGCGCCGCGCACGCGGCCGGTGAACAGGGCGGTGGTCAGCGCCGCCACGCCGCCCTTGAGCACGTCTCGTCTGTCGATCATGATGAAGCCCCTCCACGCGTTCTTTCAGTTGCGGCGGGGGCCCACCCCCGCCGCCTGCCGGCGCTCGCCTGCGCTCGCGCCGGTGATTCAGTCCTTCAATCCCTTCAGGTCGGCGAGGAGGCGCTCGTGGCTGCGCACGATCTCGTCCCAGGTCACCAGGCGGCCGCTGTAGGCCGCGGTCCGTCCGAGAATCGTCACCAGATTGCTGCGCACGCTCTCGCCCACGGTCCCGTTGCTGTGGTCCTTCCGCTCGACGGCGTCGTGGAACGCCGCGATGTTGCGGATCGCCCCTTCCTGGTAAATCGCCGACGTCTCGCCGCCGCGGTAGAAGTGCTTCCCTCGGATCAGCACCTGGCCGCCGTATTCAGTCTCCAGCACGCCCTCCGATCCGAACATGCGGTTTCTGATGCCCTCGGGCCGCGTGCCGTGGCTGTTGAACTGCCGCGAGCTGAACGTGATACCCACGTCGTCGGGGTACTCGAACACGAGGCTGAAGGTGTCCCAGCAGGTGCCGACCTGGCGGACCTTGCGGCCGCCGGTGCCGTATGCGCAGAGCGGCGGCCCGCCCATGATCCAGCTCGCCACGTCGAGCGCGTGGATGTTCTGCTCCGTGATGATGTCGCCCGAGAGCTCGCGGGAAAGACCCCACGCGCGGAGCCGGTCCTCAGGGTCGCGCGAGCGCGCGTACTCGGCCTGCCCCTCGAACGGATCCTCGGCGTGATACGTCGCCTCGCCGAAGGCGAAGCGGCCGATCGCGCCGCCGTGCACGCGCCGGATGGCGTCGATGAAGAAGTCGTCGGCGCGGGTCTGGAAGTCGACGAGGAAGCAGAGCCCGTTCGCCGTCGCCTTGGCGGCGCACTCTTCGATCGTCCTGCACCCGGGCACGTCCACCGCGACCGGCTTGGCGAGGTAGACGTGCTTGCCGGCGGCGACGGCGTCGGCCGCCTGCGAGGGATGGAAGTACGGCGGCGTCTCGATCGCGACCGCGTCCGTCTTCTGCTCGAGCAGCCGCTTGTAGCCGGACAGGCCCGTAAAGCGGCGCTCCGGCGGAACCCCGAGCGTCTCGCCCAGCCGGTTGACGCGATCGGCGAAGTAGTCGGCGGCGGCGACGATGTCGTAGCCGCCGTGCTTCTGGAAGAGGTTCGCGATCCAGCTGCCGCGGCCGCCGCAGCCGATGATGCCGAGGGTCACCGTGTTCTGAATGCCGCCGCTGGCTGCGTGCGCGGCGCGGGCGGCAGAGAGCGCGAGCGCGGCGGCGCCGGCATCAGCCAGGAAGCGGCGGCGCGAGAGGCCCTCCTGCCGCGACGAATAGGCGTCCCTCGCTGCCACTGACATCGGAGTCGCTCCGCGTAACGGGTTTCGGGGTGGTGACGCCGGCCGTTTTGCCTTGGCCGCGGTCCTGCGGGCTCCACTGTAGCACCAGCCCCGTCCGGCCCGTCGTCATCTGCGAAGGCCTGGCGTCCGCGCCGGCCGGAGCGTCGCTCACGGCAGCAACTCGTCGCGGTTTCGGCGAGTCAGCGCCTACGAAGACCGAGCGAGATACCGGCGCCTGGACGTGTCGTCATCGTACCGCCCTGCACGAGATTGCTGTCGAACGGGAGAGACATCCAGCAGCAGGGAATCGAGACGTTCAGGCGGCGCCAGGAAGAGCGAATCGGCCTGCTCGAGACCATGAGCGAGAGCTACGACGACGGCAGCCCGCGCTCCTTCTTCTGCCGGGCGGCGGCCTTGCTGGATCCCGAGGACGTCAGACGCTCGTTGCAGGAGGCACGATCGGCGGTGCGAGCCATTCGCGGGACCGGCGGCATCGCCGCGCGGGCCACGGTTCTGAAGGAATTCCTTGCCGAAGCCGCCGTCAGCGAGGGAATCGAGCTGAGGCCGAAGAAACGGGGAGCGTAGTCCGCCTCCAATAGCGCCAATCGCTTCGCCTCTTCCACCGCCCATCCAGCCAGCCCCCGGCCCACCAGACGGCAGTCATGGCTCATCGGGTCCTCGCGGCAATCTCCTGTATTGCTGCGTCACTCTTCTTGCGGCCGAGCTCGAGGAACTTCGTCACGACCTCCACGACCTTGTGAATCCCGTCGGCTCCTCCGCCGAGCAGGGCGCCGGTGAGCAGGATGTCCATGGTCTTGAACATCGCTCCCGGTGTCACGCCGGTGGCGAGCATGGTTTCCATCAGCCTCACGCCGCAGAGCGCGACGAGGACGCCGACCGAACCGCCGGCGAGGAAGGCAATCCGGGTCGTCTCCGCCGCACGTTTCGCGAGCTCGCCTTCAGCCTTCGCTTCTGTAGCCGCCGCTGCGTCCGCGACCGCGTTCGGATCCGATGTCGTCGGGACGGCCTGCACCTCGGTGGGGAACGTCGCGCTGAGCGCGCGAAAGGTGCCGGCGGCCAGCGCGATGTCGACCACGGCCTCGACGCTGCTGGGCTTCGCCACGGCCTGCACCGCGGCGAGTCTCGCGCTCCTCGCGGTGTCCCGCACAGCCTCCAGCTCGCGATCCTTGGGTTTTCGAAAGATCCCGAAGAATACCTCCAGGAATCGCTCGATCAGGACCGCCACGACGACGAGCGGCACCAGCGTGCTGGTGAACATCTGCACGTTGAAGGGCGCGAAACGGACGCTTCCCAGCCAGTTGGCGATGACGCCGACGATCGCGACGACAATGACGAGGGTCAGCCATACGATGTACGCGATTCGCATGATGCTCCTTTCGCCGGCACCCGCGCGCGACGGGGCGTCGTAACGTTCGGCAAAGCCTGGGTGTGCTGATTTGCCGGGGATCTTACACCCCTCCAACGGCGAGTGGCTACAATCAGCTATGCGCAAGAGCCGCGGACCGTCGCCACGCCACGTCTTCGCGCTGGGCATGCTGTCGCTCCTTGCGGTGTTCGGAGCCGCCGACCATCGTCTGCCCGCCGCCGCGGCGTCGTTCGGTGCCGACCTCGCCTTCCTGCAGCAGCACACGAAGCTGGTCGTCCTCTCGGGTGCCTCGGGCGTGCGGGTGGTCGTCGCGCCCGGGTACCAGGGACGCGTGATGACGAGCACGACGGGCGGCGACGAGGGGCCGAGCTTCGGCTGGATCGGGCGCGCGGCGATCGCCTCCGGCGCCAGGCAGCCACACATGAACGTTTTCGGCGGCGAGGATCGGTTCTGGCTCGGGCCCGAAGGCGGCCAGTACGCGCTGTACTTCAGGGCGGGTGACCCGTTCGACTTCGCGCACTGGCAGGTGCCCGAGCCGATCGACTGGGGCGCATGGGAGATCGCGCGCCGGTCGCCGACCGAGGTTCGGTTTCACAAGCGCATGACGCTCGACAACTACGCGCGCGCGCGCTTCGACATCGACGTCGATCGCACGGTCCGGCTGCTTGGCGCGGCGGACGTGGCGAAGCATCTCGGCATCGCGCCGGGAGCCGGCGTGCGAGCGGTTGCCTTCGAATCGGTGAACACGGTCACAAACTCGGGCGCCGCGGCGTGGCAGCGGGATTCAGGGCTCGTGTCCATCTGGATCCTCGGGCAGTTCAACCCGTCGCCGCAGACGACGGTCGTCATTCCGTTTGCGCCGGGGCCGGAGGCGGCGCTCGGTCCCGTCGTCAACGACGCCTACTTCGGCACCGTGCCGCCCGACCGCCTGGCGGTCAGGAACGACGTCGTGCTGTTCAAGGCCGACGGGCAGCACCGCAGCAAGATCGGCCTGTCGCGGTCGCGCGCGCGGCCCATCGCCGGCAGCTACGACGCGGCCGGCCGTGTGCTGACTCTGGTGCAGTACACTCGTCCGGCGGGCGCGGCCGAGTACGTGAACTCGATGTGGGAGATCCAGCGCGATCCCTACGGCGGCGACGTCATCAACAGCTACAACGACGGGCCACCCGCGCCGGGCGCGGCGCCGCTCGGTCCCTTCTACGAGCTGGAGACCTCGTCGCCGGCGCTGGCGCTGGCGGCGAAGGACCGCTACACGCACGTCCACCGGACGGTCCATCTCACCGGCGGCGAAGCGGACCTCGATCGCATCGCGCGGGCGACGTTGAAGGTCGGTCTCGCCGCCGTGACCAGCACCCGCTCTCCCGGAGGCGGCGGCCGGTGAGCGAACCCGAGGAAGACTTCGCCGCGATGTTCGAGGCTTCGCTGAAGGCGAAGCGCATCGACAAAGGGCAAACCATCGAGGGGACGATCGTCGCGATCGGTCACGAGGTGGCCTTCGTCGACGTCGGCGGCAAGGGCGAGGCGACCATCGACGCCGACGAGCTCAAAGACGAGGACGGTGCGATCGACGTTGCCGTCGGCGACCGCATCCAGGCGGTCGTCGTGTCGACTGCCGGCGGGCTGACGCTCTCCCGCAAGCTGGCGCGCGGCGCGGCGACGCGGCAGCAGCTCGAGGACGCGTTCCGCACCGGCCTTCCGGTGGAGGGCCGTGTCGAGCGGGCGGTGAAGGGCGGCTATGAGGTGCGCATTGCCGGGCAGCGTGCCTTCTGCCCGATCTCGCAGATCGACCTCCCGCGCGCGGAGCCCTCCGTGCACGAGGGCCGCGTGCACGAGTTCCGCATCGTCGAGTTCAAGGAGGGCGGCAGGAACCTGGTGGTGTCGCGCCGCGCCCTGATCGAGGAGCAGCAGCGCGCGGCCGCCGAGCGGGTGCGGCAGGCCATCGTGCCGGGCGCGATTGTCGCCGGGCGCGTGGCCTCGGTCCGCGACTTCGGCGCTTTCGTGGACCTCGGCGCGGGCGTCCAGGGCCTGCTGCACGTCTCCGAGATGGGCTGGTCGCGCGTGTCCGACACCTCGGACGTGGTCAGGCCCGGCGACGAGATCACGGTCAAGGTGCTGCAGGTCGACGACGAGAAACAGAAGATCTCGCTCGGGCTGAAGCAGCTCACCGCCGATCCGTGGTCGCACGTGACGGAGCGCTACGAGATCGGACAGGTCAAGATTGGCCGCGTCACGCGCGTCGTCGAGTTCGGCGCGTTCGTGGAGCTCGAGCCCGGCGTCGAAGCCCTGGCCCACGCGTCGACCTTCGAGTCGATGGGGAGATCCCGGAAATGGTCCGCCTCGGTCACGCCCGGAATGACCGGAGCGTTCGAAATCCTGAGCATCGACCCGGAGAAGAAGCGAATCGGCGTCGCGCCGGTTCCGGAGGGATCCGCACGCGCCGCAGCGGCGGTGGCTCCGGATGAGCAGCGCGCGCATACGGATGCGCAGGACACCGGACCGGCGGAGCGGTTTGGATCGCTTGCCGACAAGCTGCGGGACGCGCTCAAGCCGCCAGAGAAGTAACGTCGCGTCGCGACGATGACTTTCGTGCCTTCGCGCCGAGCTGAGGGCTGCGTCACCGCTCGCGATCGCACGAACGACCGTCTGCTGCGCGATTCCCGCGCACCGACCGGCGAGACACGTCATGCTCCGAACTCGAAGCTCCCCGCCCCCCGTGCTCGCGGCCGGCATCGCTGCTGCCGGCTGGCTGGCCGCGGCAGCCTTGCTGACCGATCGCGCGGTTCCCGGCGCGAGCGCGCAGATCCCGTCCGTCGATCCCCTCGCTGCGCGCGTCGATCGTTACACCGGCCAGCAGCGCGTCGTCGTGATGACCGACATCGCGAACGAGCCGGACGACCAGATGTCGATGGTGCGCTTTCTCGTCTATGCAAACCACTTCGACGTCGAGGGGCTGGTCGCGACGACGTCCACGTGGATGAGGAACAACGTCAGGCCGGATGTGCTTCACGCGCTGGTGGAGGCCTACCAGCAGGTGCAGCCGCGGCTGGCCGAGCACGAACGGGGCTTCCCCTCCGCGGCCGCGCTCCGCGCGGTCGTCGTATCCGGGCAGCCGTCGTACGGCATGGCCGCCGTCGGAGCGGGGAAGACGTCCGCCGGGGCCGAGCTGATCCTCCGCTCGGCAGCCCGCGACGATCCCCGCCCGCTGTGGGTGCTGGCCTGGGGCGGCGCCAACACGCTCGCGCAGTCGCTCCTCGATGCGCGGTCGCGGCTGCCGCCGGCGCAGCTCGAGGCGCTCGTGTCGAAGCTGCGCGTCTACTCGATATCAGACCAGGACGATGCAGGGCCGTGGATCCGCCGCGAGTTCCCGGGGCTCGCCTACATCGTTCTGCCGTCGACCCCGGACGGCCAGCAGTACTACCTGGCGACGTGGACGGGCATCAGCGGCGATGGCTTCTACCGCAACGCGTCGGGGGCCGACTTCAGCACCTTCACCGACGAGTGGGTGAACGCGAATGTCCGCCGCAAGGGACCGCTCGGCACGCTCTATCCAGTGCCCTGCTGCATTCACGAAGGGGACACGCCGTCGTTCCTCGGCCTCATCGACAACGGGCTGGCGAGCGCCATGAGCCCGACCTACGGCGGGTGGGGCGGCCGCTACGTGTGGCGGACGCATTACGGCGAGATGCGGCCGACGTGGACGCAGGGAGGGGACTCGTATCCGGGGCGCGACAGCTCGAGGGACACCGTGACGGGGGCGGACGGGCGGACCTACACGTCCGACCAGGCGACGATCTGGCGGTGGCGGCGAGCGTTTCAGCACGACTTCGCCGCGCGGATGGACTGGACCGTGAAGAGCGTCGGGGACGCCAACCACAATCCGGACGTGGTCGTGAACGGGGAACGGGGGAAGGGGCCGGTGTCGATCGACGCGGCCGTCGGCGGTCCGGTCACACTCGACGCCGCGGGCACCCGCGACCCTGACGGCGACCGGCTAAGCTACCACTGGTTCTTTTATCCCGAGGCCGGCACGGGCATCCCCGGCCGGCCGGCTGCGATCGGCCGCACGTCGGCGCCTGCCGGAGGCGTTGCCGGCGAGGGCGGTATTCCTTCCGCGCCGCCCGGCGGCCCGCGCCAGCCGCCGCCCCGCGTGACGATCGCCGATGCCAACAGGCCTCGTGCCACGGTCACGCCGCAGGTTGCCGGCACCGCGCACATCATCGTCGCGGTGGAGGACGAGGGCATGCCGCCGCTCACGTCCTACCGGCGGATCGTTCTGAGCATCAAGAGCAGCGGTAAAGAGGACGCGCACGCGGCCAGGTGGTAAGTGGTAAGCGGAAGGTGGCAAATGGCCAGGAGCGAGACGTAAGAAGCACGCTGCCGGCCGAGTAGGTGCGGCTCCAGCTCCTGTCAGCGGTCGGCGGAAACGGCGACGATGATCCACGTGGCGTCGCCGAACTCGGCCTCGTCGAACAACTTGATCGTGCGCGGCTCGAACCAGAAGAGCCGGTATTCGAGGCCGGGTTCTCCCGGCGACAGGCTTCGCCGCCACGATTCGAACGCCGGAAAACGGGTGCCGTACACGTATTCCGCGCGGTGCATGTCCTGCCCCCGCGCCTCTGCGCACCGCCCGAGCAACTGCAGGCCCCGGTCCGGGCGCGTCCACTCCTGCGTCGAGGCGAACACCGCCACGGCCATCGACGGATTGGCCACCAGGTTGCGGCAGTGGATCGAGCCGGGATGCGACAGGAAGCACAGCTCGAAGTCGTCCGTGAACGCGAAATAGGCCGCGTGAATGTGCGCCTTCCCGTCCGGCGTGACGGTGGCGCACGCGCAGAGCGGCGTCACGTTCAGCGCGCTGCTGATGCGCTGCCGCACGCGGGGCTCCTCCGGAGGCGGCGCAGGGTGTGCCGCGCCGTCCGCGCGAAGCACGTCGATCCGGGTGAATTCGATTGCCACGTTGCCGACGGCAGCGTCAGCTGCCCCTATCAGATTACGACGCCGGTCGGGCCCCAGCCGCGAACACGAGGAGTGTCCAGCTGGACCAGCGTGACCGGCGGGAAGGCTCCGGCGTCTCACGCACGCGACGGCGTTTTTCTTCGCGGATGCGACGGGCTCGACCGGCTCAACCGCTGGTAACATACCCCTCATCATCGCCTCCGACGAGCAGCAGGTAAGACCCGCGGCAGGCCGACGCGTCAGCGTGCGCGCGATCTCGCGCCCGCTGCCACCCCACGCACCCGGCCATGCTTCGCCATTCGCTTGCCGGCGGCTCGTCCTCGTACCATTCAACTTCCGGCCGGGCTGTCGCGCCCGGCCATGGAGGCGGACCGTGCAGATAGACAGCGTGAGAACGACAGCACTCATTCTCGGCTTGACGATGAGCGTGGGCGTCGCGGCAGACGCGCAGGTGAAGACCACGGCGGTTAGCACGACGTTGTCGGGGGTGGGGACGCTGGTGAAAACCACGGCGGGCACCGTGCAGGGCACGACGCTGCCGGGCACGACGATCAGCGTCTTCAAGGGCATCCCGTACGCCGAGCCGCCGGTCGGCGAGCTGCGCTGGCAGGCGCCGCGGCCGGCGCCGCCGTGGCAGCGCGTCCGCGACGCGACGAAGTTCGGGCCCGCATGCCTGCAGGGGAAGATCTTCGGCGACATCTCGTTCGCCGAGATGAGCGAGGACTGCCTGACGCTGAACATCTGGACGCCGGCGAAGAGCGCGAAGGATCGCCTGCCGGTGATGGTGTGGATCCACGGCGGCGGGTTCCAGGCCGGCGCGGGCGGCGAGCCGCGTCACGACGGGGAGGCATTCGCGCGCAAGGGCGTGGTGCTCGTCACGATTAACTACCGCCTCGGGGTCTTCGGCTTCCTCGCCCATCCGGAGCTGACGCGCGAGTCGGGCCGCAACGCGTCCGGCAATTACGCGATGCTCGACCAGGTGGCGGCGCTGCGCTGGGTGCAGGAGAACATCGCGACGTTCGGCGGCAACCCGGCGAACGTGACTATCTTCGGCGAGTCGGCCGGGTCCTTCGCGGTGAGCGCGCTGATGGCCTCGCCGCTCGCGAAGGGGCTGTTCCACAAGGCGATCGGGCAGAGCGGCGCGTACTTCACCGCCGGCGGGGGCGGGCTCCCGCTCGCGCCGCTTGCGGCCGCCGAGCAGCAGGGGCTCAAGATCGCGAGAGCGGTCGGCGCCGACTCGCTGGCCGCGCTGCGCGCGAAGCCCGGGACGGAGCTGCTGCAGGCGGCGCTGAAGATGCAGCCGTGGTTCGCGGCCACCGTCGACGGGTACTTCCTCCCGCAGGACGTCGCCGCGATCTACGCAGAAGGCCGGCAGCACGCCGTCCCGCTGCTCGCCGGGTGGAACGCCGACGAGATCCGGTCGAGCGTCACGCTGCGCAAGGAGAAGCCGACGGTTCAGAGCTTCACCGCGGAAACGCGCAAGCGATTCGGCGAGCAGGCGGACGCCGTGCTGAAAGTCTACCCCGCGGCGACCGACGCCGACGCGATCGAGTCGGCGGCGGCGCTGGCCAGCGACCTGTTCATCGGCTACTCGACCTGGAAGTGGATTGAGACGCACCTCGCGACGGCGCGCACGCCGGTGTACCGCTACTCGTTCGACCGGAAGATCCCGGTCGAGCCCGGGCGGACGGTGATGGGGGTGCCGGCGACGTCGCGCGACATCGGCGCGCGGCACGCCGGCGAGATCGAGTACGTGTTCGGCGCGCTCGAGCTGTCGCTGCCGAAGGTGCCGTGGGAGCCTGCCGACCGCAAGCTGTCGGAGGCGATGACCACCTACTGGTCGAACTTCGCGCGGACCGGCGACCCGAACGGTGCCGGCCTGCCGACGTGGCCCCGTTACGAGGCGGGCAGCCGGCGGGTGCTGCACCTCGACGACACGATCCGCGACGAGGCCGACACGCTGCGCGCCCGTTACGAAACGCTGGACGCGTACGCGGCCAGGCAGCGCGGGACGACCGACGGCAACCCGCGCCAGCCCGCGGCGGATCCGGGACCACGCATTCCCGAGGGCTTCACGCCGATCTTCAATGGCAAGGACCTCACCGGCTGGCACGTCAGCAAGACCAACCACCACGGCGCCTCGCCTGAGTTCCGCGTCGTCCACGGTGTCATCGTCGGGACGCAGAACCCGCGCGGCAAGGGTGGCATCCTGCTGACGGACAAGCGGTACAAGAACGTCGAGGTCTATATCGAGGTCAGGCCGGACTGGGGCTGCGACAGCGGGCTGTTCCTGCGGTCGAGCGAGGCGGGCGAGGCCTACCAGGTGACGCTCGACTATCTGCCTGGCGGGGCGATGGGCGGGATCTACGGCGAGCGGCTCACGGGCGTGAAGGGCGGCGGCAGCAAGCAGCCGTGGCAGAACGTATGGAAGCGCGAGGAGTGGAACTCGGTGCGTGCGCGCATCGAGGGCGACGTTCCGCACATCAGCGTCTGGATCAACGATCAACTGGTCACCGACTTCACCGACACCGCGAACCACGCGGCCGGCGGCGCCACCGACGGCATGATCGCGATCCAGATGCACTACACCGACGAGAAGACCAACCGGTGGGTGGACGCGGGGTTCTGGCGCTGGCGCGTGATCGCCGTCAAGGAGTTGCCGGACAAGTGATCCGCAATCGGTGCGAGCGCGCGTCGAATGCCGAATGCCGAATGCCGCAACGGACAACCTCGGTGTGACTGACCTGCGTCAGAAAGGAGTGGCATGAACAGGCGCGACTTCCTGCATGCGGCGATCGCGGCGGCGGCGGCCGCGCGCAGCGGTCCGCTGCTGGCCTCGTCGCGGCAGACGGGCGCCGTCGGCGCGAACGAGCGGATCCGGGTGGGCCTGGTCGGCTGCGGCAGCCGCGGCAACCAGGTCGCCAGCGACTGGATGAAGCACAAGGACTCGGTGTTCGTCGCCGCGTGCGACGTGGCCAGGGACCGGCTCGAAAAGACCGCCGCGCGGCTCGGCGGTGTGCAGGGGAACACGGTCGAGACCGACGAGGACTACCGCCGCATCCTCGAGCGCAAGGACGTGGACGCTGTCTTCATCGCCACGCCGGACCACTGGCACGGCCCCATGACCGTCGAGGCGTGCGCGGCGGGGAAGGACGTGTACGTCGAGAAACCCGTGTCGAACGAGATCGCGCCGGCGCTGAAGATGGTGGAAGCGGCGCGCCGCTACCACCGGATCGTGCAGGTGGGGCAGCAGCAGCGCAGCTGGCACCACTTCATCGAGGCGGCGACGCTCTTCCAGGACGGTTACATCGGCCCGACTATCACGCACTGCCAGATGTGCCCGCCCGGCGGGGGCGGCGGCCGCGCGCCGCAGCCGCCGAAGGGTCCGCAGGCACCGCCGCCGGGGTTGAACTGGGAGATGTTCCAGGGGCCGGCGCCGCGGAAGCCGTTCCTTCCCGGTCGCCTGAACTGGCGCGGCTGGTACGACTACGGCGGCGGCAACCTGACCGACTGGGGCGTCCACCTCACCGACATCATGAACTGGTACATGCGCGCCGATGCGAAGGCGCCCCTCCTCACCAGCGCGTCCACGCAGTACGTGCGCATCCCGCGCGATCCCGAGCGAGTGCCGGACACGTACGCGGTAACCTGGCAGTACGAGAACTACGTCGCGACGCTGTCGAACGCGATGGTGCCGGGCGTCGAGCACCCGCAGGACCGCTACGGCAACTACTTCTTCGGCGACCGTGGGGTGCTGCTGGTGAACCGCTACGGCTACCAGGTGCTGCCCTATCCGCCGCCCGGCGGCGGCCGCGACCAGAAACAGGAGACACAGCCGCCGCTCGAGCCGAAGAAGTTCAACGACCCGAACGGCATGTCGGAGGTTGTCGAGTCGCGGTTCGGCTCGGCGACGCACCGCCACGTGCGCAACTTCCTCGACGCGGTCAAGTCGCGACAGAAGCCGATCTGCGACATCGAGGTGGGCTTCAGCTCCGCGCTGCCGTGCCTGCTCGCGATCGTGTCGGTGAAGACCGGGAAGAGCGTGAAGTGGGACGGCAAGGAGGCGCGTCCCGTGTGAGCGTCTGCTGGAGTCCTTCAGGCCGCGGGTGTCGCTCCAGGGCTGATACGTGACCACGCCCTGCGCCGTCGCGCCGAGCGTCAGCGCATCGTAGGATCGGTCAGCCGCTCTGGCGGTCTTCGGCCCTCCTCGTTCGTCACTCCGCACGGCGCCGTTCATCGGATCGATCTGCGCGGCGCGCCGGGCCGGCAGGTAGCCGGCGATCAGCGCCACGGTCGCGAGGACGAGCAGCATGCCGGCAAACGTGCGCGGATCGGTCGCGGTCACCTCTAACAGCAGCCCCTCGAGTCCGCGGGCCAGCGTCCACGAGGCGGCGGTACCGAGCACCGCTCCGATCGCGGCCAGCGCCAGCGTCTGGCCGACGATCTGCCGCGCGATCGTCGACGTGGTGGCGGTAGATCCCCAGCGACGCGAGGCGGAGCGCGAACGCGGCGAACTCCGCTGCGCGCCTGAAATGCCGGAGCCAGCCCGCCGCCTCGTGGAGACCGGAGTTGCCCCGCCGCTCGATTTCACGCGCGCAGAGGTCGACTTGCTCGAGCGTGAGGTCGAACTGAAGCGGATCCGCCAGGAGCTCGAGAGACTCGGCGCCGCAGACCGCTGAAGCAGGCGCCGCCGGTCTAGACGCGTAGCAGCCGGCGCGCGGCGCTGCGCACCACCCGGCCTTCGGGGCCGGTGACCAGCACCCGGAGCAGCAGCCGTACCGGCCACGGCAGACCGCCGGATGACCCCGGGGTGCCGAACCAGGCCTGCAGCGTCTCGACAGGGCGTTCGCGCAGGTCGTCGATCAGCGCGACCCGGTGCACGCATCCGATTGCGCAGCGGGACGCGCACGGCTTGACGGAGACGTACTCCCGCGCGAGGTCGGCCGACGTGTACGCGGCCAGGGGGATGCCGGGATGGCCGCGCCGCTGCGAACAATAGTGAACCAGGCCGTCCTCGCAGACGTACAGGTAGCGGCTGCCGGCGTGGCAGTGCCAGACGCAGGGCTCGCCCCGGGCGAGGGTCTCCTGGAATCCGCTGTAGCGATCGTACGAGAACGTCGACCGCTCGAGCTGCAGCGTCTGGTGCAGCACGTGGCGCTCGCGATCGGTCAGGGGAATCGCCTGCCCGCGATCGTCGTGGACGAGCCCGACGGTGCTCTGGAAGCCCAGTTCCCGCGCCCGGCGCCCGATCGCCAGGGCGTCGTCGGCTGGCGCGCTGCCGCCGCCGACGACCGCGTTCACGGTGACGTCGAAGAGCGCCTGCTCGGCGAGGAGCCGCAGCTTGCGATCAACGAGCTGCAGGCTCTTCTTCGACACCGCGTTGGGCGCCACGTTGTCGATGCTGACCTGCATCGAGTCGAGGCCGGCCGCGTTCAGCCGGCCCACCATCGCCGGGCTGAGGAGATACCCGTTGGTGATGAGTGTGGCGATCGCGCCCCGCTGCCGGATGTGCCGGACGATCGCGTCCACCTCGGGGTGCAGCAGCGGTTCGCCGCCGCTCAGCGTGACGATCGATGTCCCGAGATCGACCAGCGCGTCGATGTGCCGGCGGAGCTGCGTCGACGGGACGGGATCGGAACTACGGTCGAACTCGTTGCAGTAGCTGCAGGACAGGTTGCAGCGGAGCGTCGGGATGATCTGGGCGACGATGGGACGGTGAGGGGACTGAAAGGCGCGCGCGAGGACCCTCGCCTCGCGAACGCGCCGGTTCACGGAGCGCAATCGCCGACGGAGCGCGATGGTGCCCGTGCGCATGGGGGAGCCGGTCCAGCGACCAGTGTCGCACAGCTGTGGCCCGGCGGCAGCGCCCGCGCACGGCAGAGGTGCCCTACTGCTGGCAGGGGGCGCCCGGCTCGACCGCGATCGATTCCTCGCGCTTGAACGCGATGTAGCAGCGGTCCGCCCGCCGGTCCCTGAACACGAGCACCGACCATCCTGGCAGGTGCGATTTCCCGTCCGGGCCGGCAATCGGCTCGCTGGCGATGAGCTGGAACCGCGTGTCCTCGGGACGTGGGACGACCACCTGCCCGGCGCCGGCGACCTCGAGCGCGGCCATCGCGATCAATGCCCCGAGAATGACCAGTGCGATCGCTCGAAATCGCGTCCTCGCCTGTTGCATGACGCCTCCTGATAGACGAACCGCGTCGCCGCTCACTTCCTGGCAACGGGCGGCGACAGAGAACGTCTATCAGTAGACGATTGCGGATGGTGGCAGGACGCCGACGCCGGTAGCCGGGAAGCGGTCAGGCGACCGGGGGGAGAGATTGCCCCTTGCTTAGGTCAGCAGCCAAAGGGGGCTGTCCTCCTTTTTGGGAGGGGAGGCAGCCCCCCTTTTCGTCTCAGGACGGCAGGATCACCTCGCGGATCGGGTCGAACTCGATCCGGCGCTTCTCCAGGTAGGCGATGTTCCCCAGGTGCGACGCCTGCGCGGAGCGGTGGCCGATCAGGACGTCGCCGGTCGGCAGCTGCCTCGACTTCACGCAGTCGAGGAAGTTCTTCATGTGGTCCTGGTCCATGTTCCCGGTGGCCTGCATGGTGGCGGCCGGCGTCGCCGGGCCGCGGGGCCCGCCCTGCTTCGGCACGTCGTAGTACTCGTAGCGCGCCCGCGTAATCACCAGGCGTCCCTCGGTGCCGCAGAACTCGATGCCGGCGCCCACGATGCTGGGCACGAGCGTCGCCTCGAACGTGGCGGTGAAGCCGGCCGGATAGTCGAGCAGCACGTTGATGGTGTCGGGAGCGGTGCGGCCGTCCTTGTAGTGGTACACACCGCCCGACGCCACCGCCGCAACCGGCACGTCCTGGCCGGTGAACATGTGGACGACGTCGATCCAGTGGGTGAAGAGGTCGGTGATCTGCCCGCCGCCGTAGTCGAGGAACGCGCGCCAGTTGAAGTACTGCTGCGGGTCGTAGTCGCGCCAGCTCAGAGGCCCGACGAAGCGCGCCCAGTCGAGGTCCTTTGGCTGCGTCTGCAGCGACGCCGGCGCGCGGCGAAGGTGCCAGCCGTTGCCGTGCCACCACGTGCGGACCAGCGTGATCTTGCCGAGCTTGCCGCTGTCGAAGTACTCCTTCTTCGCCTGCAGGTAGTGCGCGCCCGTGCGCTGCTGCATGCCGACCTGGCAGATGCGCTTGTTGGTGCGTGCCGCCTTCACGATGTCAGGTCCTTCCTCGAGGCGCAGCGTCAGCGGCTTTTCGACGTACACGTCCTTGCCCGCGTTCAGCGCGTCGATGGTGATCGCCTGGTGCCAGTGATCCGGCACCGCGATGATCACCGCGTCGACGTCCTTCATGTCGAGCACCTGCCGGTGATCCACGAACGCCTTCGCGGTCGCCGCCGACTTCCGCGCCTTCTCGATTTGCGCGCCGTAGATGTCGCAGAGCGCGGTGACGTCCACCGTCCCGAGCTTCAGGAAGTTGTTCATGTTCCCGATGCCGCGCGAGCCGCACCCGATCAGGCCGAGGCGGACGCGCTCGTTGGCGCCGAGGATGCGCGAATAGGACAGCGCCGTCGCGGCCGTCGCGGCGGCGGTGGTCTGGATGAACTGTCGACGGTCCACGGACATGTGCGTGCCTCCCGGAATGCGGTCATTCTGCGCCAGTCCACGGGTCGCCGCAACCCGGTGTCGGTCGCCGCATTTTTGACTGGCAACTTCGCGCGCGCCCGCGTAAGGATGGGATTCATGACCCTTCCTGCTGCCAGCCCCGCGGGTAGAGCACTCGGCAGTGCCATCATCAGCCCGCTCGAAGAGACGATCACGCTGCGCCAGGCCAAGACGCTGATCACGTGCATGGCGCACGAGCAGAGTTTCCTGCTGCTGTCGCCGCCGGGCGTGGGCAAGTCCGAGATGGTGTACCAGGCCGCCGCCGAGAGCGGTTTGCCGTGCCGGTCGCTGCTCGGCACGCAGATCGCCCCCGAAGACGTCAGCGGCATCCCGCGGATCGTCGGCGAGCGATCGGTGTTCTGCCCGCCTCGCGTCCTGCTCCCGGAGACGCCGGAGCCGTTCTGCCTGTTCCTCGACGAGTTGCCGGCGTGCGCGCCCGACGTGCAGAAGGCGTTCTACTCGCTGCTGCTCGAGCGGCGGATCGGCGAGTACCCCCTGCCTCCGGGCACCTGGGTGGTGTCGGCGGGCAACCGCGTGCAGGACCGCGCGCTGGTACGCTCGCTGAGCTCGGCGCTCATCAACCGCGTGAGCATCCTCAACGTGCGCGTGGACGTGCCGGAGTGGATCGAGTGGGCGACGGCCAACGGCGTGCGCGCCGACGTCCTCAATTTCATCTCCTACATGCCGGACGCGCTGATGCGCCCGGTCCCCGCCGAGCCGCAGCCGTTCTCGACACCGCGTGCCTGGACGCTGCTGTCGCGCGGTGTCAACCTCGCCGAGGCAGCCGGGATCCTCACTCCGCAGCTGCGGCGGGCGCTGGCCTTCGGCCGCGTCTCGGCGGAGGACGCCGCCGTCTACTGCACGCTGGCCGAAGAGTCGATACAACGGATGCTGCCGCTGACGCACTACATCGAGCACCCGTCGAGCCTCCCGGCCGGCGACGCGGCGCGCTGGTTCATCCTGCACTGCATCCGGCAGCACGTGCGCGACGGCACGCTCCCCGCCGTCGCCCCCGCGACCGTGGATCGCTTCATGCGCAGTCTTCCGCCCGAGCACCAGCTGACGCTCATCGCCGATCTCGTCGGCCACTGGAGCGAGCTCGGCGCCGACCCCGCCATGCTGGCGCTGCTGAAGCAGGTGACCCGGCTGTGACGCCCGTTGCCGACGCGGAAAGCGGCGCGCCCGGCGCGGATTGCCATCAGTTGCGGCGCGTCGCGCGCGCGCTCCGGCTGCTCACCGTTCCGCTGCCGTACCTCGCCGGGCTGGCGGCCGCCGTCCGCGTCTCGCTCGACGACCGCGTTCCGACGATGGGCGTCTTCGCCTCGGGACGGCTGGTGGTCAACCCGGCCTTTGCCGAGACGCTGAAGGAGCACGAGCTCATCTTCGTTCTCGCCCACGAGTTGCTGCACCTTGCACTGCGCACGCACGACCGGGCACGCGGCAGCCACCACCTCGAGTTCAACTACGCGCACGACTACATCATCAACGACATCCTGCGCATCGAGCTCGGCGCCGGTTCGATACCGGCCGCCGGCCTCGACATGCCCGGCGCGAGCAGTCGCTCGGCCGAGGAGATCGTGCTGGAGATGCGCCGCAACGCCGAGCACATGCCGTCGAAGACCGCTGTGTTCAGCGGGCGGGAGACGACCGTCGGGCGGCTCTTCGGTGCGCGCGGCCGCAACCAGGCCGGAGGGGAAGCCGGAGAGCAGGAGGACGCCGGCGACGTGCTCGACGCGCAGCGCGAGAAGGAGATGTTCCCCGACGAGGTCGCGGCGCAGGCCGACGAGGCGGAGGCGATCAGGGACGCTGCGTCTGCTGGACTGGCGCTGGCCCGCGCCGTCGGCGCGATGAAGGGGCTGCGCGGCGACGATCCCGGCGCGACGTCGCAGGTCGTTACCGCGCTCCGCGGGCTCTATCGCACGCCGTGGGAGGTCGTGCTGCAGCGCTGGATGGAGTCGGTCGCGCCCGGCGAGCGCACGTTCGTCCGCCCCTCGCGCCGCGGCGCCGACCGCAGCGACATCGTCCGGCCGGGACGCCGCCGCGAGGGCTGGATGCTGAACGTGATCGTCGACACGAGCGGATCGATGGCCGAGGAGATCCCTCGCGCGCTCGGCGCCATCGCCGACTTCTGCGAGGCGGTCGCCGTCGACCAGGTGCGACTGCTGCAGTGCGACGTGGCGGTCACGAGCGACGAACGGCTGTCGCCGACGGAGCTGGCGCAGTACACGGTCGCAGGTTACGGCGGGAGCGACCTGGTTCCCGCGATGGAGTTGCTCGCGGCCGACCCGGAGGTGCGCGCCGCCGCGATCATCACGGACGGCGACATCCAGTTCCCGCCGGATCCGATGCCGTACGCGGTCCTGTGGGTGCTGCCGCCAGGACGATCGGCAGCCTTTCACCCCGGTTACGGCCGGATCGTCGTCATGGACAGCGAGCCCTGAGAAGGGCATTGCGGGTCAGCGGGCAGCGGGAGACGTGATGAAGGTCATCCAGGAGCTGGTGGCGCACTTCGAACGCCAGAAGAGACTGTCGCCAGAGGAAATCCGGGCGCTGCTCGACCAGGGGTTCCTCGCCGCGGACGCGCCGTCGCGCATCCAGGATTTGTGCGACACGCCTGGCACGACGTACTACTTCCGCGTGACCGGAGCGCCGGACGGATCGGTGTGGGGGACGGACGTCTACACGGGCGACTCGTCGCTGGCGTCGGCGGCCGTGCACGCCGGGGCCGTGAAGGCGGGGGAGGCGGCGGTCGTGCGCGTGACCGTGATGCCGCCGCTCACGCAGTACCAGGGCTCCGTGCGGAACGGCGTCACGAGCCACGACTTCGGCCGGTTCGGCACCGCCTATCGTGTCGACAGGGTCTGAGCGTCGACGCCGCGACGGCGTGTCACGGCGGGCAGACGCTCGGCACGAAGGCGCGAAGGCACGAACGCAGTGAAGGCCTTCATCGGGTGGCTGTCGCGGGCTTGCGTCCCAGCTGACGGTCGGCCCAGGGGATGAAGTACTTCCAATTCGGGCCGTCGGTGTGGCCGCCGTCGTGCTGCCGCCACGCCAGCCGCCCCTCGAGCAGCCCGACGTTGACCGGCGGCATCTTCTCCTTCATGTAGTCGTCGGACGTCCCGAGGTCCTTCACGCCGAGCAGCCGGAACACCGGGCCGGCGGCGACCGCCGCCATGAAGCTGCCCTGCTGGTCCAGCCACTTCGCGTCGCCCTTCTCGGGGATGCCGTAGCTGATGAAGGTCGCCCGCGGCGCGCAGAGCGCGATCAACATGTGCGCGTCCACCGGGATGTCGCCGGCGTTCTTGCTGCCGAAGGCGGCCTCGGCGGCGCCGTACTTGAGGAAGTTGCCCGCCATCCAGTGGTACTCGCCGGAGCCCGTGAGGTTCTCCACTGCCTCGCCGAAGTTGCGGCGGTGCAGTTTCGCTCCCCCCTCGCCCGACGATCCGACGAGGACGACGGCGAACCGCGGCTCGAAGGCCATCGTCACCAGCGAGGCCTTGCCGTAGCGGGAGACGCCCTCGATGCCCACGCGCTTCGCGTCGACGGTGCGATCGGTTTCGAGATAGTCGAGGGCGCGCGCGGCGCCCCACGACCAGGCGCGCAGCGATCCCCAGTCGTCGGGCTTTCGCGGCTGCCCCCTGTTGACCAGCCCGACGATGCCGCGGGTGAGGCCGGCGCCGTTGTCCGCCTGGATGCTGCGCGGGTCGAGGTACGCGAACCCCCAGCCGGCGGCGATGAGCTGCTCGGTCGCAGGCGGATCGCTGCCGGGCGCCGGCGGGCCACCGAACCGTCCGGGTCCCGCCGGCGGCGGCGCGTTGCCGAGCGCCTGCTGCAGGTTGCCGCCCCGGAACACGATCATCACCGGGACGGGACCGTCGGCGGCCGCCGGCGTGACGAGCACCATCTGGATCTCGACCGAGATCGCCGGGTACGACGAGTTGTCCACGCGGCCGACCACGTGCCTTCCGCTGACCGCGCGGCCACCGATCGTCGCGGTCGCCGCCTCCGCCACCATCCACGTTACCTTCGGCACGTTCGGCGGAATGCGGCCGTACACCTCGCGCTCGAAGTCCTCGACGATCGCCGGGCGCCGCTGCTTCCACCACACTCCGGGGCTGTCGACCTTCTTCCCGTTCTTCAGCGTCAGGACGTCGGGCAGGTTGGGGAAGGGGTTCGCGAGCGCCTCGTCGTAGTTGGCAGCGTTCGGCGCGCCTTCCTTCCCGCTCGGCCCTGGGCGCAGCACCTTGATGCCGAGCTGCTCCATCATGTTGCGATGGTCCTCCTCCGTCGTCCACGTCTTCGGCTCGGCCTGTGGCGAGGCGGAATTGCCGGCCTGCAAACTCGCAGGCGGCTGCGCCGCCCTCTGGGTGGCGTTGACCAGCGCGACCGAGAGGACACTCGCAGTGAGGGCGACCAGCGGGGACGTGACGCGCCAGGAGGATTCGTGGGGGCTCGCCATGCATCACCTCGCCCCATCCCCGGCGGGCTTTGCGGAGGGGCCGGCCGCCGGCCGCAGCTTGCCCACGGCGAAGAGGACGGATTTCTCGAGCGCATCGAGCGCCGAGTCGAGCAGGACCTCGCCCTGCTTCAGGTCGGGCCGCTTCTGGCCCTGCGGCCCGAGGCAGAAATCGTGGTACCCGTGCTCGTACACGTCCATGCGCACCGCCTTGCGCTGCGCCTCGAGCGCGTCGTGCAGCATCGTCGCGACCGGCAGAAGGCTGTCCGCGGTCCCGACCAGGATCAGGATGGGCGTGCGGATCGGCTCGATGTTCTTTCGCGCGATGTCCGGGTCGGGCTTCGCGTCCTTGAAGCGGTCGGGGCCCGACCCCGGGCCGCCGGGCGGAAACGTGATCCCCAGGAACCAGATCGTCGCCGGTGCGCCGAGAATGGCCGACTGCACCGGCACTTTCGAGACCAGGTGCATCACCAGGTTGCCGCCGAGGCTCACGCCGTACAGGTTGATGCGCTCCGGGTCGACGTAGGGCAGCCCCTTCACGTGCTCGATCACTGCGAGGCCGTCGTCGATCGCCGTGACCATCCCGGTCGACGACGGCGTGGACGTGAGGTTCATGTTGCCGCCGCGGTAGTCGGCGACGACCACCACGTAGCCTTCCTGGAGGAACCGCTCCCACACCGGCCCGCCGTGATCGCCGCGCGACCAGCCGACGAGCTGGTCCATGCCGCGACCGCCGGGCGCGCCGTGGAAGATGATCATCGCCGGGTACTTCCCCTCGCCTTTCGGCTTGCGGATGGCCGCGGCGATGTACAGCCCGTCCTTGCTCTTGATGTACGTCGGCTGCACCGGCGAGTCCGCCTCGCTGACGACGTGGACGTATTTCTGGTGGGGCACCGGCGTGGTGCTTCCCGGGTGCCTGTGAATCTCGGCGCGCGCGGCACCGGCGTGGAGCATCACGCAGCCGGCTGCGCACAGAGTGATACCGGTGACACGGGCGGTTTGCATGATGGCGAGCATTGTAAGCCAGCGTTCCAGACGGACCCGTCGGGCACATCGAGGCGGGCACATCGAGGCATCCGCCTGGCCCGCTTCGTCCGTGCCTGCGTTGTCCCAACACGGGCTCATCGATATTCCGCTCGCGAGGACGCCATCTCCCGGATTTCTCGGGGATTGCAGCAACCTCGCGCCTGGCACCGTCCTTGAGAGACCTGCCTGACAGATGCAGCGTCTGTCCAGCGCGTCGAGCGACAGGCCGCTCGCGCGCGGGGAGTGGATGCCATGGTCGGGAACACCGTGAAAACAATGGCGGCCGGCGTGTTCGCGCTCGGGATGCTCGCCATGCCACACGACGCATCGGCCCAGGTTTACGGGTACGACGACGACCAGTCGGTCGTGGTCGAGTGCGGCGCCGGGCAGCGCGCGGTGATGGAACAGCGCCGGATCAACGGTCGCACGCGGGTGGTGGCCCGATGCGAGAGCGCGCGTGGCCGCGGCGTGGTCTACGACGAGTACGGCCGTGCCCTTCAGGCGCAACCCGCCGCCTACGATAGCTACCGTCCGGTGCAGCGGTCGTCCGTCCAGTACGTCGAGCGCAAGCCGAGGCGATCGAAGACGAAGTCGGCGTTGATGATCGCCGGATCGGCGGCGACGGGCGCCGGCGTCGGCGGAGCGCTCAAAGGCAAGAAGGGCGCGCTCCTCGGCGCGGCGATCGGCGGCGGCGCGGCCAGCATCTACGAGTCCGCCAAACGGCGGTAGCCGACCAGGCCGCGGGAACGAAACGGCCTGGATGAAAATGGAAAACGGGAAGATGGAAGATGGAAGAGCGGATGGACTTCCCGACGCCTTTCCATCTCCATCTGCCATCCTCCATTCGCAGGATGCGTCAGCATCCTACTAGCCGGTCGCCGAACTTCTTCAGGTATTCATCCCCGTATCCCATCCGGTCCTTCATGCTCCCCGTCGGGTACTCGCTCTCGAGTTTCAGCAGGATGCGGCCGCCGTTGGCCGGGACGATGTGGCGCAGCGGCAGTAGCGAGGTGTTGCCGAGCAGTGGGATCCGGTGACGCTCGCCGCGGTTGCCGGCGTCCTCCTTGCGACGGCTATCGCGGCCTGCCTCGTGTCGGTACGGCACGCGATGCGCGTGGACCCGGCTGAAGCCCTGCGCGTCTGACCGGTCGCGAGCGCGCCGAGACGACACGCAAGCGCGGCGTTCGTGGCCGCTCTACCTCCTGCACGATCAGCTTCCCCTCGTAGAGCTGCCCGTCTCGGTGGTGTCCCGCGCCGCTCTGCCGCGCTACATCTCCGCGTAGCGCTTCGCCGCGGCCAGATCGGCCTGCAGCTGCTCCGCCGTGCGGCGCGGCCCGTAACCGGGCGTATCGCGCTGGATGCGCCATCCTTCCTTCAGCGGCCCCGCGTCCACCGTGTCGAACCCGAACTGATCGATGAGATGCGCCACGACCGCCTTCGCCTCCGGATCGTCGCCGGCGATGACGAGCGCGCGGCGGTTCTTCGAACCTCTCGGCTGGCCGTGCGTGGTCAGCTCTGCCGCGTAGATGTGGTTGAACGCCTTCACGACCTTCGAGATCGGCAGGTGTGACTGCAGCAGCTCCGAGGTGGTCGTTCGCTCGTTGTCGAGCTCCGGGATGTGGCCGTCGCGCTGCGGGTAGTAGTTGTTGGTGTCAATCACGATCTTGCCGACGAGCGGCTCGACCGGGACGCTTCGGTAGTACTTCAGGGGGATCGTGACGACGACGACGTCACCAGCCTTTGCGGCTTCGGCAGGGGTGGCGGCTCGGGCTTTCGCTCCGAGCTCGGCGACCAGCGCCGAGAGCGTCTCGGGCCCGCGCGAGTTGCTGAGCACGACGTCATAGCCGTTGGCGACCCCGAGCCTGGCCAGCTGACTTCCGATGCGCCCGGCGCCGATCAAACCGATGGTCTTCACCGTGGGATATTCCATGAGCATATGGTAGCGGCGTGAAGGGGTAAGGCGTAAGGCGTAGTTGAGCCTGGATGAGCCGTCAGCGATCAGGGATTGCTGCGGCTGTCGCTGAGGACGTCCAGGATCGACCCTGCAATGGCGAAGAGGACTGGTCCGAGCACGATGCCGAGGATGCCGAACACCTGCAGGCCGCCAAGCAGCGCGAAGAACATCACCAGCTCGCTCAGGCCCACGCGGCCGCCGACCAGACGCGGCCTCAGGAAGTTGTCCACCGCGCTGACCACCGCGCCGCCCCACGCCACCAGGACGATCGCCTGCACCCAGTGACCCGTGACCGCGAGGTAGGCGGCACCCGGTGCCCAGACCGCAGCGGCGCCGGCGAGCGGAATCACGCTGGTCACGACCGTCACCATGCCCCACAGCGCCGCCGACGGAATGCCGAGGATCCAGAACATCCAGCCGCAGAGCGCGCCCTGAATGACCGCGATCACGACCACGCCGTAGACCCCGCCGTAGATCACCTCGCGTATCCGCGCGAGCAGCGCCTCGCTGCGTGAGCGCTCGAAGGGCAGCAGATCCGGGATCCGCGCGACCAGCCGTTCGCCGTCGCGGAACAGCAGGAACATCGCGAAGATGATGAAGACGAACGAGACGATGGCGCGCGTCACGCTCGTCGCGACCGCCAGCGTATAGCCGGCCGCCGTCTGCGCCAGTTCGGTCGCGTGCTGGGTGAACCAGCCCGCGAGCGCCGCTGTGTCCAGCCCGAGCCGCGCGGTGACCCACTCGTAGCCGCGGCGCAGCGGCTCGACCCCGCCCCCGCCGCTGCCCGCCGCGAACGTCCCCTGCAGCGAGTTGGCCAGCGCGACCAGCTGGCTGATCGCCAGGCCGGCGACCAGCAGCAGCGGGATGACGAACGCCACGACGACGAGCGCGCTGGCGAGCAGCGCGCTCAGCGCCACGCGCCCCGTCTTCCGCAGCAGGTAGTGATGCACGGGATAGAACGTCACCGCCAGGACCCCCGACCAGGCGAGGACGTTGAGGAACGGCCACAGTACCAGCAGGCACAGGTAGACGACCATCGCCGTCGCGCCGAGGAAGACGGTCCACTTGACCACCCGCGGCGTGGAGGTGGGCGGAGCAGGCGACACGTTCGTCATGATGCGTCCTCGACAGCGATCAGCGCCGTCCCAGACTGGCGAGCCGGCCGGGCTCGCCCAGCCACAGCACCGAGCTCGCCACCGCGCCAGGTTCCCGCGCCCTCACCGCGGCGGTGCGTGGATGATCGCCGGTGATCAGGATGGGCCGGATGCCGGCACCCCTCGCCCGCGCGACCGCCTCCTTCGCCTCCGGCCGCGGCGGGTCTATCATGCCGAGCAGGCTGACGAACGCGAAGTCGCGCTCGACGCGCTCGTCGGGATGCGCGGCGTGCTCCACCAGCGCGTGGGCGGGGATGGTGTCGCCTTCCTCGATCAGGATGACGTCGCCGGGGACGATGTCGGCGGCCGGGACGGTGCGGCGCTCGCCGCCGCGAACGACCGCGGCGTCGGCGGCCGACATCGCGAGCAGCGCCGCGACCGCCGCCGCTTCGGCGCGGGACTCGCGCGCGGACCCCATGGTGGCGTTGAACAGGACCACCGTGAGGATGGCCATGGCTTCGTAGGGCAGGGCGGCGTCGCGCCCGGACGTCCACAGGCCGGCTGAGATCGCGGTCGCGGTCAATAGCAGGATGACCAGCGCCTCCCGGAACTGCGCGACGAACCGGCGCCAGGCCGGCAGCGGCGCCGCCGCGGCCAGCTCGGGTGGCCCGTCGCGGGTGTGCCGCGTCGCCGCTCCCTCGTCCGGGAGCCCCCGGCGCGCGTCGCTGCCGAACGCGGCGAAGACGTCGGCGGCGCGCCGGCGGTAGGCGATACTCTGATCGGGCGTCTCGCTCACCGGGGTCGGCAACGTTGCGCCCTCCTCGTGCGCCACGGCATCGGGACTGCGAACGGTTTCGATGTTACCCCAGCCCGCTGGTGCGCCAGGTTCGCGGCGCGCGGCCGGCGCGGTATCGCGCTGCGTGTTCGGCGAGCGGACGCTCGGATGACCGCTGATTGCCGCCAGGGGGCCAGCATGCGCCAGCTCCGATACTCGGTCGCCGCGAGCCTGGACGGTTACATCGCGGGACCGACCGGCGAGTACGACTGGATCGTGATCGATCCGGAGATCGATTTCACCGCGATGTACGACGGTTACAGCGGTCTGGTCATGGGCCGCCGCTCGTACGAGGTGTCTGTCGGAACCGGCGGCGCGGGCGGGCAGATACCCATTTACGTCTATTCGCGCACGCTGCCGGAAGGCAAACGCAAGGGCGTGACGTTCGCGCGCGACGCGGTGTCCCACGTGCGCGGCCTCAAGCAGCAGGACGGCAAACCGCTGTGGCTGTGGGGCGGCGGCCAGCTCTTTCGCGAGCTGGCGACGTCCGGCCTCGTCGACGGCGTCGACGTCGCGATCATTCCCGTGCTGCTCGGAGGCGGCGTCCCGCTGCTGCCCTCGCCGGGACCACGGCTGACGCTGCAGCTGCGGTCGCAGCGGCTCTACAAGGCGACGGGAACACTGTTCGTGGAATACGACGTGCGTCAGGGCTGACCGCGTTGCGCCCGCCTGTCGGTACGCCTGACGGAATCGCGGAGCGCGCAGAGGCAAGGGATCGCGGAGTTGCTCGTCGATTCGCGGCCGCAAGTGCGCCGCCGAAGCTCGCGAGCGGCAGAGCACGAGATCGCCCGCCCGTCTGGCCCGGCGTTCTCACTGGTCAAATTGTCCGATTTCCGGGCCAGGCTGCGTTCACAGGCCGTTCTTCAGCAGCATCACTTCGACCACCCGGCGCGCGACGCCGGTCTTCAAACGCAGGTGCGACCCGAGCCGCCGCAGGAAGCGGCGCTCGCTCGGATCGATCCGACCGTTGTCCAGCAGCAGGTCCACCACCACGGCGAACGCCGCGGGGCGGAGCGCCGCCGGAACGCGGGCCGCCGCCGCGGCGACGACGGCCGCCGGCTCGTCGCGCTCGAACTCCGCGCGGACCTGCTGGATCACGCGGCCGACCGCCTCGCCCGACCGGCGCCGGAAACGCCGCGTCGACCAGATCAGGTGATGCGCCCGCGCCGCCTCGTGGGGCGTGACATGGCCGTTGGCGTACATCGCGCCGATGAACAGCGCGACGAGCGCGCGGTCCACGGCCGCTGCCGGCGTCTTCATGTGGTCCCTTTCCGAACTGTGCCGCGCGTCGGGCGGCGCCGTGGTCGCGCCGGTGGATCCACTGGCGTGGGCAACTCGTACCAGATCTCCACCTCGTACCCGTCCGGGTCGGTGAAGAACACGTAGGGCTCGCCGGGGATGAACTCGCCGCGGTCGCGGATGGTTCCGCCCGCCCGCCGGATGGCACGCAGTGCGTCGCCGATGTCTTCCGCGCGCTGCAGGCGGAATCCGAAGTGCACGACCCCTCCGCGCTTTCCCGCCCGCGACGGCTGCCGTTCGAACACCAGCACGTCGCGGCTGCCCGGCGTCTGCGCCTGGATGCAGTCCGCCTCCTCGTACACGGCCACGGCCCCGAGCACGGCGCGATAGAAGCGCAGCGACCGCCTCGGGTCGCGTACCGCCAGCGCGACGTGGGTGAGTCCGTACGTCCCGACCGGATCGCGCGCGGGCATGAGGAGAGGATAACGCGAGAGGCCGTGGGCTGAACGCGGTGAGCCGGATGCGGACCGCTCAGGCGAGCGCGGCGCCGGCGGCGGCGGGCAGGCGCACAATCACCCGAGTCCCGCCGGTGTCCGGGCACTCGATCGCGATCGACCCGCCGTGTTCCTCGACAACGCGGCGCGCGTTGGCGAGGCCAAGGCCCGTCCCGCCCGTCTTGGTGCTGAAGAACGGCCGGAACACCTTCTCGCGCACTTCCGGCAGAATGCCCGGTCCATCGTCGGCGATCTCGACGACGACGAAGCCGTCCTGGTGCGCGATGGTGACGTCGATGGCCCCACGCCCGCTGGTCGCCTGCGCCGCATTCAACATCAGGTTCAGGAAGGTGCCGTTCAGCAGCGCGGTGTCGGCGAGGATGGGTGGCGCCGAGCCGGCCACCTCGATGTGCACCTCGCGAAATGCCGGATCGTGCTGCACCAGCCGCACCACGTCCCGCAGCAGAGAGTCGATCTCGACCGCGGCGGTGCGGAGCTGCGGTGGCCGCGCGAACAGCAGCAGCTCCGCCATGTGCTCGTTCAACGCGTCGATCCGGGCGATCACCTCGGCGGCAATGCGCGCGTCGGCCGGCGCCACGCGTTTGCCGATCACCTGGATCGCGCCGCGCACCGCCGCCAACGGGTTCTTCAGCTCGTGCACGAGCACCGCCGCCATCTCGCCGATCGAAGCGAGCCCCGCCTGGTCGCGCAGCTGACGCTCCATCCGCTCCCGCTCCGCCTCGGCGTGTTTGCGGTCGTCGATGTCGAGCGACTGGACGCAGATGCCTTCGGTCACCGGGCTGACCCGGATCTCGAACCAGCGCGTGCTCCCGTCCGGCAGCGTGAAGGGGTTCTCGAGCGTTGCCGTGGTCCGCTCGGACATGCAGCGCGACAGCACGGCGAAGGTGGGCGTCTCGCGGATGCCCGGGTAGACCTCCCACATCCTGCGTCCGCGCAGCTGGTCCGGCCGGCGCTGGCCGTGACGGGCCGCCGCCGGGTTGACGTAGAGGTACGTCCAGTCGAAGCCGATGATTTGGAATCCCTCGATCAGGCTGTCGAGCGTGCGGCGGTACCAGCCGTCTCCGGCGTCGCGCGCGGGAGTCATGCGTCGCTCGATGTTCCGGAAATGCCGATCGTACACGAAGTGCGGGCGGATGGCGACAGCCGGATCGATGCCGATGGAAGGACGAAGTCGCCTCAGACGACGACCGCGGGCAGCTCGAGCGCGCCGCGGCGGAACGCCTCGACGAAGGCGTTGACCACCTGCGGGTCGAAATCGGTTCCCGAGCCCCTCACGATGATGTCCTTGGCCTCGAACGAGGGGATGCCCTTGCGGTACGGGCGGTCGCTCGTGAGCGCGTCGTAGGCGTCAGCCACGGCGATGACGCGCGCCTCGATCGGGATTTCCTCGCCGCGCGCGGGGCTGTAGCCGGAGCCGTCGAACTTGTCGTGGTGCGCGAGGATGATCGGGATGACGCGGCGCAGCGAGCCGCCGACCGGCTCGAGGAAGGCGGCGCCCTTCGGGACGTGCTCCTTGACCTGGCCGTACTCTTCCACGGTAAGCCGCGCGGCCTTGTAGAGCAGCTCGCGGCTGACATCGAGCTTGCCGATGTCGTGAAGGAGCGCCGCCGAGCGCACGTCCTCGATCCGCTCCGGCGACAGCTCGAGGCAGGTCGCGATCGTCGCCGCGTACACCGACACGCGATACGAGTGGTTCTCGGTGTAGGTGTCCTTGGCGATGAAGTGCCGCAGGATCATCAGCACGCCGTGATAGGTCTGGCGCAGCTCGTCGACCTGCGCCGACTTGTGCTCGTAGAGCGTGCCCATCGCGTAGCCCGTGACCACGAGCACGCCGCCCCACACGGTGATGTCGAGCATGTGGCCCACGGGCGGCACCGGCTTGGCGCTCGAGGCGAATAGCACCGGGTTGTACCACGTCATCAGCGTCACGAGCAGGACGCTCGCGAAGGCGGTCAGCGTGGCGTGCCGCCGGCCGTACACGTACGCCGAACCGAGCGTCGGCAGCGTGTAGAAGCTCAGGACCATGCGCTGGCCGTCGACCACGAGGTTCAGGAGCAGACAGATGCCGAACAGCGAGAGGAGGAGCCACAGCTCCTTGTTCACTTCTTCCAACCGCCCAAGCCTGGGTCTCATCGCACGTGCTCCTCGGGTGCCCCGCAGGACACAACCCGTCTTCGTCGGCCGGGATCCAACCGGACGCACGCGGAGGCAAGATCGGCGCCTGCCTTTACGTTTACAGGCAAGTCCAATCGAGTCTGCGATTTATGCGTGAGCGTCGCGCGGGAGTGCCGGCAGGGATGTGGGCCTGGTGTTCCGGAACGGGACGCTCCGGTGACGTTTCCGGTGCCGTGCTCGGGAATGCCTGCGAAAAAGGGCCGGAGGCCTTGTACCGAAACGGTCTAGTCGCGGCCGTGCGGGCCCCACCATCCGGCGGACACGAGCGACTCCTGCAGCTGCAGCCACCGGTCGTACGCCTCCTGCGAGGTCGCAAACGACTCGCGGCGCTCCGGGCGCTTGGGCTCAGTGATCACGATCTCGTACCCGGTCGCGTCGTCTCCCCTGATCTCGCACTGCAGGAATTCGCTGCCGCGCTGAAAGAAGTAGAACATCTGACACGCGTTGTATCGGATGGCGGTGCGTGCGCCTGCAGACGCACGCGCCGGTTGCTACCGCGCCTTCGCCGTTCCGATCGATACGAGATGGCCCTGTGTGCGATAGAGCAGGGCGCCCTCCGAGATCGCCGGCGTCGCGAGCACGCTCTCGCCCATGTCGTTCTCGGCGAGCACCTCGAACGTCGGTCCTGCCTTCAGCACGAAGATGTGCCCCTCTTCACTTGCGAGGTAGACCTTGCCGTCGGCGGCGATCGGCGAGGACGTGAACGCCGATGTGCCACCTGCGAGCCGTTGCTGGTATTTCGATTCGCCGGTCCTCGCGTCGAAGACCGAGAGCACGCCGTTGTACTTCACGATGTAGACGAGGCCGTTGTAGACGAGCGGCGTGCACATGTAGCCGCCGTCGCGGGCGACGCTCCACGCCACGTGCTCGTTGCTCGTCGCGCCATCGGCGAGCGTGATGTCGCCGGTGGCGGTCTCGCGAATCGCATAGACCGGCGCCTTCGGCCCGTGCGCGTTGGTGATGAAGATCAACCCGTCCTGCACGACGGGCGTCGGCACGGGAATATCGCCGCCGCCTGTGAGCTTCCAGATCTCCTTGCCGGTCTTGAAGTCGTACGCGCCCATGTGCTTCCAGCCGTTGACGATGAGCTGCGTCTGGCCGTTGACCCGATGCAGGGTCGTCGTTCCGCACGTCGGCACGTCGGCGCGCGGCGTGCGCCACAGCTCCTTGCCGTCGCGCGCGTCGAACGCGGCGAGGAACGAGCCCTTCTGCACGTCCGCCTGAATGATGACGACGTCGTCGTGGATGATCGGCGAGCTGCCCGTTTCCCACTGCGCCGTCGGATCCACGAACCAGCCGGCGTCGAGCACACCCAGGTCTTTCTTCCACAGCGCCTTTCCGGTGAGGTCGAACGCGTAGAGTCCCTCCGAGCCGAAGAACGCGACGAGGCGGTCGCCGTCGGTCGCGAGGGTCGAGTTGGCGTGGGTCGATTTCGTGTGCCGCTTGATTTTCGGCACCGCCTTGACGACCGTCTGCTGCCACTTCACCGCGCCGGTCTTCTTGTCGTGGCACTGGATTCGCCACTCGTGCTCGCTGTCGTCGGTGACCGGCTTGACGTCGCCGTAGAGCCCGACTTTCAGCCCGGCGTCCTTGTGGCCGCTGATTGACGTGCTGAGGCACACGAGATCGCCCCAGACGACGGGACTCGAGAGCCCGAGGCCGGCGATAGGCGTCTTCCAGTTGAGGCCTTGCTGTTTCGCCACGTCCCACGCGGCCGGCAGGGCAAAGCCTTCGGCCACGCCGGCGGCGCGAATCCCGCGGAATTGAGGCCAGTCGATGCCCGGCCGGGGGGCGCCGGCCGCCTGCAGGCTCACGTACCAGGCGGTTGCGCCCAGCAGACCGAGTGCGGCCGCCATACGAAGCTGAAGTTTCATGCTGTCCTCACTACCGGCCGAGCGAGCGTTCGAGCTCCTCGAGGCGGCGGTTGACGTCGTTCCACCTGGATTGTTCGACCGAAATCTCCGCGCTTAGGGCATTTTCCTCTCCCTGGAGACGCTGCAGTTCGGCCCCGGTTCGCTGGTACTCGCGTTGATGTTCGTCGATGGCCGATTCGGCCTGCTTGCGCGCCGCCGGATCGGGCGATTCCTGAAAGGCGCGCTGCAGCGAGCGAATCCTCGCCGCCGCCATGTCGTACTCGCGCTGGACGGCGGCGATCTCGCCGCGCACCGTTTCGTGCCGGCGGGCCAGAGTATTGACGCGCTGCTCCTGCATCTGCAGCCGTCCGAGCGCGAGTTGGATGCGCGGCCCGGCCGATGCCATCTGCTCCATGGCGACGCGAAGCGCGCGGACTTCGGCCAGGAGCGAGCCGAGCACGTCCGTCTGGACCGGGGCCGGGGTCCTGGCCTGCCCCGCCGTCACCCCCGTCGCCGCCGCTGCACCGAGAACCACCAGCAGGGTCGCGAAACTCCGGGTCATGGCAGCTCCTTGCCTTAGACGAGGCCTTAGACGAGAAATTCGTCCGCCGCCCTACCGGCGGGCCGCCGGACAACGAAATATAATCAGAGGTTGACCGTCATGGACAACCAGGCGACCGATCCGGTCAGGGATACCGCCGCTCCAACCGACTTCATCCGCGAAATCGTCGCCGACGATCTCAAGGCGGGGAAGAACGGCGGGCGTGTGGCCACGCGCTTTCCGCCCGAGCCGAACGGCTATCTGCACATCGGTCACGCGAAGTCGATCTGCCTGAACTTCGGCGTCGCCCGGGAGTTCGCAGGCACCTGCAACCTGCGGTTCGACGACACCAACCCGACGAAGGAAGACGTCGAGTACGTGGAATCGATCAAGGAGGACGTGCGCTGGCTCGGGTTCACCTGGAACGACCAGCCGTACTTCGCCTCGGACTATTTCGAGCGCCTGTACGAGTATGCCGTGCACCTGATCAAACAGGGGTTGGCCTACGTCGACAGCCTGACCGCGGAGGAGATCCGCACGTATCGCGGGACGTTGAAGGAGCCCGGGAAGGAGAGCCCGTACCGCGACCGATCGGTCGAGGAGAACCTGGACCTGTTCGCGCGCATGCGCGCCGGCGAGTTCCCCGACGGCGCGCTGGTGCTGCGGGCGAAGATCGACATGGCGTCGCCGAACATCAACATGCGCGACCCCGTGCTCTACCGCATCCGGCGGGCGCACCATCACCGCACCGGCGACGCGTGGTGCATCTACCCGATGTACGACTACGCGCACCCGATCTCGGACATGCTCGAAGGCGTGACGCACTCGCTGTGCACGCTCGAGTTCGAGAACAACCGGCCGCTGTACGACTGGGTCATCGAGGCGATCGGCGCGCCGCACCGGCCGCAGCAGATCGAGTTCGCGCGGCTGAACCTGACCTACACCGTGCTCAGCAAACGGCGGCTGCTCGCGCTCGTCCAGGAAGGCCACGTGCGGGGCTGGGACGATCCGCGCATGCCCACGCTGCGCGGCATGCGGCGGCGCGGCTACCCGGCCGCCGCCATCCGCGACTTCATCGAGCGCGTGGGCGTGGCGAAGCGCGAGAACCGCGTCGAGCTGG
>JBMDXQ010000089.1:0-22567 GCA_048594975.1 Vicinamibacterales bacterium
TCGCCCGACGCCAGCGGCCCGGCCGTGGCGGCGATGAACTTCGTCGCGGGCACCGATGCGCTGATTTTCGATCTGCGCCGCAACGGCGGCGGGTCGCCGGCGATGATCGGCCTCATCTCGAGCTACTTGTTCGACGACGTCGTCCACCTGAACGACTTCTATATCCGGGAGTCCGACATGCGGCGCCAGTTCTGGACGTCGCCCCACGTGCAGGGGGCGCGCTACGGGGGCGAGAAGCCGGTCTACGTGCTGACGAGCAACCGCACGTTCTCCGCGGCCGAGGAGTTCACCTACAACCTGAAGAACCTGAAGCGCGCGATAATCGTCGGCGAGACCACGGGCGGCGGCGCGCATCCCGGCGGCGTCCGGCGCATCAACGATCACTTCGGCATCTGGGTGCCGAACGGCCGCGCCATCAACCCGGTCACGAAGACCAACTGGGAGGGCACGGGCATCGAGCCCGACACCAAGGTGGAGGCGGCGAAGGCGCTGGCAGCGGCGCATCTCGACGCGCTGACGAAGATCCGTGAAAAGGCGACCGACGCCCGGCATCGGGAGCAGCTCGACGCGGCGATTGCCGCGTTGAAGAAGCAGACGGGGACGACCGAGGTGCCGTGATCAGCCGAGCTTCCGCAGCTTCTCGACGGGACCGCGCAGCGATCGCCTGCGGCGCCGCATGTCGGCCCAGAGGTCGCCGACGTCGGCGACGCGCGCCGCCATGGTGCGCAGCGTGAACGCGCGCGGCCCGGCGGCGCCGCGCTCGACCTCCTCCCACGTGCACGGCGCCGATACCGGCGCGCCCGGCTTCGCGCGCACGGCGTACGCGGCCGCGTGCGTCGCGCTGTAGCCGTTGCGCCCCGTGTCCACGAGGATCCGGCGGCCGCGATCGACCTTGTGGAACTCCTGCGTGAGCGTCCGCGGGTTTCGCGCGACGAACAGCGTCCCCACCGCGTGCGCGAACGCCGCGACCTGCCCCATGTCGGTCTTGCCGTCCAGCGGGACCACGATGTGGAAGCCCTTCGAGCCGGACGTCTTGACCCAGCTCGGGAGCCCGATCTCCTCGAGCAGGTCCCGGAGGCCGATCGCCGCGGCGACGAGCGCCGCCGGGTCGTCCACCGACGGATCGAGGTCGAACACGCAGATGTCGGGGTGATACACGTCGGGCGCCCGCGAGGTCCACACGTGCGGCGTGATCGAGTTCTGGTTCGCGAGCCATAGCAGCGAGCGCACGTCGGTCACGATCGGGTGGTGGACGACGCCGTCCTTCTTCGGCACCTCGACGCGCTCGAGCCACGGCGGGAACCCTTTCGACAGGTCCTTCTGGAGGAAGCCCTTCTTGCCGATGCCGGCGGGGAATCGCTCCATGGTGACGGGACGCGCGCGGACGTGCGGCAGCATCACCGGCGCGATGGCTTCGTAGTACGCCGCCAGGTCCCCCTTCGTGATCCCGTCGTCCGGGAAGAGCACTTTCTCGGGGTGCGTGATCACGGCCGTACCGCCAGCAGCCGCGAGTGGCGGAGCTTGCCGTGCACCGTCCACTCGATGAACGCGACCTGCACGCCGATCGCCGGCCGCACCCAGTGCGCGCGCAGCCGCGGAAGGCCGACCGCCTTCGTGAACGGCGGCGTCGGGATCTCGAGCGCGTCGAGCCGCGCGCGAAGGCCCAGCAGGAGGTTCGTGTCGAAGCCGGTGCCGACCTTGCCGGCGAAGACGAAGTCGTCCTTCTCGTGATAGCCGACGAGCAGCGCGCCGAGGCCGACGCGCCCGCCCTGCGGATCGGTGAACCCGCCGACCAGGAACTCGCGCCGCGCCTCGCACTTCATCTTGAGCCAGTGCGGCGATCGCCGGTGTTCGTAACGCGAGTCGCGCCGCGTCGCGATGACGCCTTCCCAGCCCTCGGAGCAGGCGCGCTCCCACGGCCGCGCGTCAGCGACCTCCGCGACGCGGCCGAGCGGCGCCTCGAGCGGCAGCGCCTTCACCAGCGCGCGGCGCTCGTCGAGCGGCCGCGATCGCACGTCCTCGCCGTCGAGCCAGATGACGTCGAACACGTGATACGCGATGCGGGACTGCGGGCCTGCCCCGAGCGAAGTCGAGGGGTCCCACGTCGCCTCGCCGTCGAGGATTGCGTCGCTCGCCGGGAGCCCGGCGATCGCCTCCGCGACGGCAGGGTAGCAGTGGTTCTGCGGCAGGTGGTTGCGCGAGAAGAGCCGCACGTCGCGCCCCTGCTTGAACGCGAGCAGGCGGATCCCGTCGAGCTTGCGCTCGAAGATCCATTCCGGGCCGGTGAACCGCTCCTGCGTGAGCGTCGCCGCCATCGGCACGATCCAGTCCGGAAAGGACGCGCGGGGCACGCCTGCTACTCTAGCTGGCTTTCCTCGCCGGCGCGAGCGCGCCCATCGTCCGCGGCGGGCCGATCCGCCGCGCCTGGATCGTCTGGAAGTCCTTCACCCACGACTTGCCGCCGTCTGTCGATCGGCCGGCGCTCCACGAGAAGCTGTCCGGCTTGATGTCGTAGTAGCGGATGCGCCACGTGGACGCCTGGCCGCTCGCGACGCCGAACTTCTGTTCGATGTGGACCTCGGCGCCGACGCGCTGCCCGGTCCCGTAGTCCTGCAGCCCGCCGCCCGCGTCGGCGCCAATCAGCTCCCATCGCTCGGAGAACTTGTTGTAGTTCCGCAGCGTCGTCGTGACGTAATACGTCTCGGCCTTGTCGCCGACGACGCGGTACTCGTCGACGATCTGGCCTTCGTCGAACTTCACGGCGCTCCAGTAGCCGCGGAACTTGTCGTACTCCTTGCTCTGCGCGGTGAACTCCCAGTCGCCGAGCAGGTAGTCGAAATCACCCTTGTGCGCCGCGAACGACGCCTCGATCTCCTCGGGCGTTCTCTTTCCAGACGGTTTCGCGGCCGGCGGTGCGGAGGGCTTGCCGGCCGTATCCTTCGTGATCTTGAAGGTCCCCGTCCGGTTCCTGAACGCCACGGTGCCGGATGCCGTGCCCTTCACGACCTTCCCTTCGAACACGACGCGCGTCTTGTCGTCGTCCCGCACGACGACGTCGAGCCGCAGCGCGCCTGTCCCGGGATCGAACGAGCCGCCCGTGATGTCGCCGGGATACGGCGGACCGGTGATCAGGCCCGACAGCGTCTTCCCGTCGACCTTCAGCGTGACGGTGATGGCGTTCCGGTCGCTGTCGTTCGGCCCCATGGTGCCTGTCCACGTGCCGGAGATCGGGTCGGCCCCCTTCGACTGGCCGGCCGCGGAGCCCGCGGACAGCACCAGGCAGCAAACAACGAGCAGAGTCTTGATCTTCATCCGCTCCTCCTGTCGGCGCATCATTATTCAGTGCGCGTGGGGCCCCACCCCCACGCGCTGTACGCTCGCTTCCGCCTTCGCGCGAAGCGCTTCGGCGGACCGCCGTAGCCTTGGCGGAGGCTGGTCGGGCTTGCCGGCTTCGCTTCGCTCGCCGGCCCAACGATCTCTACGCGCGTTGGGTTCTTCCGCCTTTCCGTCATTCCGTCCGAAGTGCCTCCATCGGGCTGACCGACACGGCGCGATATGCCGGGATCGCGCACGCGGCGATGGCGCAACACAAAATCAGCGCGAGCGCGGTCCCGTAGCTCACGAGATCGTGCGGCAGCACCGCGTACAACTGGCTCTGGAGCAGGCGGCCGACGGCGAGCGCTCCGGCCAATCCGGCGGCGCAGCCTGCGACGGCGAACGCGAGGCCTTCGCGCAGCACGTCCCGCATCACCTGCGCGGCGTCGGCGCCGAGCGCGCGCCGCACGCCGAACTCGTGGCGGCGGTGCGCGACGCTGTAGGCGAGGACGCCGTAGACCCCGACGCACGTCAGCGCGAGCGCGGTCACGGCGAACGCGCCGGCGAGCGTGACGGTGAACCGCCTGGTCGCCCGCGCCGACTCGACGTAGTCGGTCATCGGCCGGACGTCGTAAATCGCGAAGTGTCGATAGATCGACGCAACGGCGGCGCGCACGGCGGGCGCCATCGCCGCCGGATCGCCGCTCGCGCTCACGACGAACGCCATCGGGTTCCGCTGCGCGAGCTGCCACGGCACGAAGATCTGCGGGAGGAGATCGTCCACGAGGCTTCGCAACCTGAGGTGCCGGATGACGCCCACCACCGCCGGCCGGCGCGACTCGCCCACGTTCACGTGGAACCGCTGGCCGAGCGCGCTGCGGCCTGGCCAGAGCAGCGCGGCGAGCTTGTCGTCGACGATCACCACCGGGTTCCGCGGATCGCGGTCGTGCTCCGTGAAGAGCCGCCCCTCGACGAGCTGCACGCCGAGCGTCTCGAGCAGCCCCGGCGAGACCGATCGGGCATCGGCCATGGGCGCGTCGGCGGCGATCGGCGCCTCGAGGCTGTAGGGAAGGCCCCAGTTCGGCAGATCGTCGTACGGGAGGTGGCTGAACGCGCCGGCGCCGGTGATGCCGGGGATCGCGCGGATCTTCTCGAGGACCTCACGGACGAACGTCTCGCGCGGCACGAGCGTGCGGAACGTCAGCTGCCGGTCTGCGCGAAACCCGGGATCGACGCGCGTGACCGCGACGAAGGCGCGAACGAGCAGCGCCGCGCCGACGAGCAGCACGACGCTCAACGCGATCTGCCCGACGATCAGGCCGGCGCGCGCGCGGTACCGGACGGGCGCCGCGGTCGTACGCGAGTGCCGCTGGAGCGATCGGCCGGACTCCGCCTTCGCCAGCTCGACGAGCGGCGCGAGCGAGAGCAGCAGGCCCCACGCGGCGGCGGTGCCGAGCGTGAACGCGAGCACCACCCCGTCGATCCGCGCGGCCTCGAGGCGGCCCAGCGACTCGGGCGCCAGCGCGAGCAGCGCGCGCAGGCCCGCGTGTCCGATCAGCAGACCGGCGGCGGCGCCGAGCATCGTCAGCAGGAGCCCTTCGACGAGCGACTGGCGCAGCAGGCGGCCGCGGCCCGCCCCCAGCGCGAGGCGCAGCGAGGTTTCCTTCGAGCGGGCCGCCGCGCGCGCGATGAGCAGGCCGGCGACGTTCAAGCACGCGATCGTCAGCAGGATCCCGACGCCGCCGAACAGGGCGAGCAGCGGCCCGCGGATCTCTCGCACGCCGTCGTCCTGCAGCGCGACCGTCGTGAACGAGCGCTGGGAGCCGAGGTCCCGGCTGACCGCCTTCGACACCGCCGCGACGTCGTCGCGCGCCTGCGCGATCGTCAGCCCGGGCCGCATGCGTCCGACGACGCGCAGGAACAGGTTGCGCCGCGGGCCGTCCTCGAGGTTGGTCCAGAACGGCGCGAACGCCTGGAGGCGATCCGGGACCGCGGCGTCGGGCGGCAGGAGCAGGCGGAAGTGCTTCGGCAGCACGCCGACGACCGTCGCGAAGTTGTCGTTGACCTTGATCCGGCGGCCGACGACGGCGGGATCCCCTCCGAACCGGCGCTGGAACAGCTCCCAGCCGATGACGAGCGCCGCGGGCGCATCGTCGGACGCGCTGTCCTCCGGCCGGAAGCTCCTTCCGAGGGCCATGTCGATGCCGAGCACGTGGAAGAAGTTCGTCGTGACGAGCGCCCCTCGCAGCTGTTCCGGCTCGCTCCCGTCCGTCAGCGCGATCGTGCCGCTCGCCCAGATGCCGCCGAACTCGTCGAACGTCCGCGTGCGCTCGCGCAGGTCCCGCAGATCGGGGCCCGACATGGGGCCGCGCGGGTACCCGAGCCCGCTGAGCGTGGCGCTCGTGACGGTGCGGTCCAGCCAGATGAACGCGAGCCGATCGGCATCACGATAGGGGAGCGGCTTCAGGAGCAGCGCGTGCACGACGCTGAAAATCGCGGTGTTCGCCCCGATGCCGAGCGCGAGCGTGACGACGACGACGGCGGCGAGCCCGGGCGCCTTTCGCAGCGCGCGCCACGCGTATCGCAGGTCGAGCACGAGCGCGTCGAGGCGGGCGCCGACGCGAGCCTCGCGGACCTCGTCGCGCACTCGTTCGACGCCGCCGAGCCGCCGCGCGGCGGCGAGCCGCGCCGTTCGCGGGTCCATCCCCTCGCCGGCGCAGCGCGCCGCCAGCATCTCCACGGCGGCGCGCAGCTCGTCGTCGAGCTCGCGGTCGAGCCACTCCTTGTGGGCCACGGTGTTCCAGAGACTGCGGATCCGCGGCAGCAGCGGCATGGGCTCACTCCGCTTCGAGGATTTGTCCGATCGCGACGGCGATCTTCGTCCAGTTCTTCTTCTCCGCCGCGAGCTGGCGGTGGCCCGCCGCGGTCACGCGGTAGTACTTCGCGCGGTGCCCCTCAGGCGTCGCGCTCCATTCGCCGCGGATGAAGCCCTCCTGCTCGAGGCGATGCAGCGCGGGGAAGAGCGACCCCGGCTTGACCTGGAACGTGCCGCCGGTGATCTGCGCGATCCGGTCGGCCACGCCGACGCCGTGGCGGGATTCGAGCGCCAGCGTCTTCAGGATGAGCAGGTCGAGCGTGCCCTTGAGCAGTTCGGTCTGTTGCTTTGCCATGCCGTGCCGCCGCACGCCGAGCATCCCGGCCCGCACCGTGCGGCGGGCGGAGAACTTCCGCTCCAGGAGAGCCAATCGATATCGAAGTCCGATATCGAAGCGGGAGATTACCCGAGGCCGGGCGGGAGGTCAAGACCCGCTTACTTGAGCTTGCCGGCGTACGCCATTTCGCCCGCGAGGATCTTCACGGGCAGGCGGTTCTCCTTCAGCGGGATGGGGCAGGTCGTGTACGGATTGAACGCGCACGGCGGGTTGTAGGCCATGTTGAGGTCGAGCACCGTCGTGCCGTCGTCGCCCAGGTCCGAGTAGAGGAAGCGCGCGGTCTCGTAGGTCTCATGGCCGCTCGAGCCGTCGCGGAACACGAAGAAGAAGCGGCCCGGCCGCGTGGTGAAGGGCCGCAGCCGCAGCGTCTGCCCGAGCAGCGTGAACTCGACGACGCCCTCGCTCGGGTACTCGTCGGCGCCGCCGTAGGTGTTCAGCACCTTCAGCCGCCGCGGCGTCGCATCTTTGATGAAACGTCCGGTCACGCGGTACTTCGGATCGATCGGGAACCAGCGGAAGCCGGCGAAGCTCTTCGCCTGCGGCCCCTCCGGATCGCGGACACGGATGGCGACCTCGCCGCCGCTGCGATGGACGACGATGCGCACGGTGCCGATCACGAGCTCGTCGGGCTCGCCGGTGGAGTCGTCGCGCAGTGCGATCGCGCTGGTGACCGGCGCGTTCTTCAGCAACACCTTCACGCCGGGCTCCGGGTCGAAGCGGACCACCTGGCCGTTCCTGACGAAGCGGCCGATCGTCGCCGGCGTGGAGGGCGGTAGTACGACGTCGTTGCCGGCGGCGCTTCCGGCGGTGGTGACGTCCGGCTTCAGCTCGTGCAGCCCGGCGATGCTCGCGTAGTTGCGGCGGTAGCTTTCCTCGTGCTTCGCGCGCCACTGGCGCACGGCATCATCAGGATCCGCCGGCGCGGGCGCCTGCTGCGCACCAGGCGCGAGCGCGACGATGAGCGCCAGCAGCGTCGATCGGATGTCCATGTGAGCGAGTCTATACTAGCCGCACGCGTGCGTGATGACGCGGCGCCGATACCGTAGCCCCCTGAAGGGCTGCGCTGCGGCCGGCGCGCCCTTCGCCCCTTGCGATCCCGTCCCGCCTTCGTCGTCGCCGTCCTCTGCGCCGCCGAGGTGCTGAGCATGACGCCCTTCTCGATGTTCCTGGCGCTCCAGCCGGTGCTGCAGCACGAATGGGGCTTGAGCAACACCGAGTCTGGCTGGATCAGCAGCGCCTACTACGCCGGTTACATGCTGGCGGTGCCGGTGCTGGCCAGCCTCACCGACCGCGTCGACGCGCGCGCGGTGTGGCTGGCCGCCGCCGCGACGGCTGTCGCGGGCGCGTTTGCCTTCGCAACTCTCGCGCACGGCATGTGGACCGCCGCCGCCGCGCAGATCGTCGCCGGCGGAGGCCTGGCGGGCACCTACATGCCGGGGCTGAAGGTCATGGCCGACCGGATGCGCCCGGCGCCTCGCCACGTCGCGTTCTACACGACGTCGTTCACAGCGGGCGCGGCGCTGTCGTTCTGGACCATCGGCCGTCTCGCTGCGCACGCTCCGTGGCAGGCCGCCGTGCTGGCCGCTGCCGGCGGCCCGTTCGTCGGCTGTCTGCTCGTGGTCGCGCTCGGCCGGGTGCGCGTAGCCACCGCGTCGGAGATCTCGACCGCCTCGCACTGGCGCGCGGTGTTCGGTTCCCCCGACACGATCCGCTTCGTCGCGGGCTACGCGGCGCACACCTGGGAGCTGTTCGCGGTGCGTGCGTGGCTGGTGCCGTTTCTTTCGTTCGTCGCCTCCGCGCGCGGGGGCGCGGGAACGCTCCGCGCGACGACGCTGGCGGCCGCCGTGAGCCTGATCGGCATCCCGGCGAGCATTCTCGGCGCAGAGCTGACCTCCCGAATCGGCCGGCGCCGTGTGGTCGTCGGCACGATGCTGGCCGCAATCGCCTGCAGCCTGTTGGTCGTGCCGGCGGCGCTCGCGGGCTGGCCGGCGCTCGTCGCAATGACGTTCCTCTACAGCTGCTTCATCAGCGGCGACTCCGCCGCGCTGACGTCGGGGATCCTCGCTGTGGCGCCGATCGCAAGCCGCGGCACGGCCATGGCGGTCTACTCGACGGTCGGCTTCGCCGCCGCGTCGGCAGGGACGTTCGCGGTCGGCGTCCTGCTGGACATGCTCGGAGGGCAGTCCTTTCCCGGCTGGGCGTTCGCCTTCGCGATCATGAGCGTCGCCAACGTCGTGGGCGCGATCGCCATCGGCCGCTCGAAGACTGTCTGACGAGCATGACGCCCCGGGAGCGGGCGCTTCACCTTCAACAGGAGCAGGAGAGGAGCCGAGTCGGTGGGTTTGGCGTACTTGAACGTCAACCCAATGGGCTCCCCTTCTCCCCTGGTTCGGTTCTTGAACGGTAGCGCGCCTACTGTTGGTTCGCCTCGTCGACCGCCTTCAGCAGGACGTGCGGGCCGTCCACGGCAACCTCCTTCATGCCGAAACCGCGGCGCGCGAACTCCTCCAGCTGCGGCTGTGCGCGCTCGCGGTTGATGACGACGTACGAGACGTTCAGCTCGCGGAGGGTCTGTTTGGCGGTCAACAGGGCGCGCTCGAAGCGCACATCCGGGATCTCCATCCCGGTGCTCATGTCGAGCAGCACGCGCAACAGACGGAGCTGGCGGTAGTGCTCGATTCGTCCCGCGGGGAGGCGCGAGAGGTAGCCGCCGAGCAGCTGCTTCCGGTGCAGGGTCTGAAAGTACTGGTAGTCCGCGCTGAAGTTGCCGTACGACGTGGTCCCGTCGCGCAGGCCGAATGGCAGCTGGAGGATGCGCACCGGCCGCGGATCGGCGGCGATGATGTGGTAGACCGACGGGATGCGGGCGGAGTGCAGGTAGCGCGGCGCCGGCGAGAGCTCCGCCAGCAGCAGGACCGTGACCACCGCGGTGGCACGCGCCGGGCGCTTCCAGCGTCCGCGCAAATCGCGGAGGGCGAAGGCCAGGAGCATGACGATGCCGAACATCACCATGATCGCGAAGCGCGTCGGCATGCGCGCCGCGCCGACGATCGGCACGTAGCGGAGCAGGGACCACGGCGTGGGCACGTAGGTGTGCACGCCGGCAATCTCGACGAAGGGGCCGAGCGCGAGCAGGCCGAAGAACGCCGTGAACAGGAGCCAGTAGCGCGGCAGCCGCGACCGCAGGCCGATCGCCAGCAGCAGCACGGCCAGTACCACCCACGGAATCGACGCGACGTTCTCGACCAACCCGCCCGGCATCTGCTCCAGGCCGCGGCGGAACAGGTCGCCCCAGAGCGGGTGCAGCGGGTTCGGCACGAAGAAGGCCAGCAGGTCCATGCCCGCGGCGCTGCTCCGCCACAGGACTTTCGGGCTGAGCCAGTGACGCGCGCCGAGCTGCGGCACCATCGCCGAGAGGACCGGCGACAGCAGGATCACGCACGCGACCGACGCGACCGCGAGGACGCGCACCGAGCGGCCCAGCGGGGGCAGTGCCAACGAGACGCGCGGTCTGATCGCGATCCAGGCCCGCAGGCTCGCCAGCACGGTGAACGCCAGGACCGGCGTGTACAACCGCACGACGCTCACCCGCAGTCCGAACAGCTCGAACTGGCCGCCCCCGCTGACCACGATGCCGACGATGAGGCCGGCGAGGCAGAGCAGGAGCACGTCGAGCAGTGCCCGCCAGCCGACGCGCACCTCCGGGCGGGCGTGCGGCTGCACCGTGACGACCGCGTAGGCGATGGCGAAGGCGGCCATGAGGACGCAGTACACCGCGTAGTACGGATCGCAGAGGAACGCCCAGGCGACGACCGCGCCGGTCGCAACCGCGGTCCGCGTCGAGGGCGAGGACTGCAGCCGCGCCAGGAGCAGCGCGAACAGCGGCAGCGGCGCCGCCTGCACGAGGCTGAAGTGCTCCATCGCCCGGGCACTGATGAACGGCGAGACCCCGAACACCAGCCCGGCCACCCACGCGGCGCCCCCGTCCCGCACGGTCGCGCGCGCGAAGAGGAACATTGCGAACGCGGTCAACGCGGTGAACGCGATCAGCAGCAGGTTGTACGTCGCCACCGTCCCGATCAGCGGCAGCAGCGGGTACGCGAGCACGTTGGCAAAGGTGGTGTAGTTGTGCAGGATGAGCGGGGAGGGGGCGGCCATTGACAGGATGCCGTCGGTGAAGAACGGAAAGTGCCCGTTCAGGATCTCGTGGCGGAACACCCAGAGATTCCAGACGTACACACCCGTATCGCTGCCCGGCGGCCCAGGTAGAGCCGAGGACAGCTGGATGGGCAGCGGCCACGCGAAGGCGGCCGCGACGCAGACGTAACCGACCAGGGCCGCCGGCAGGCGGCCCCACAGCGCTGGCAAGGCGCAGGATCTATACACCTGCAGGGCATCCCGCCGCAACGTCGGCGCGCCCGGCGTCTCCTGGCGCGGCTCTGGCGCCCGCATTGCAGCCGTCGGCCCGGACAGGAGCGCAGCTCGCGATGTTCCGGCACACACTCCGCAGTCGGGCGCGCGCATCCGCGTGCGCCCTCTCGTTCCTGCTGATGCCCGCTGCCGCGCCGAGGTCCGCGAGCGCGCAGACAGCCCCGGCACCGGCGGCCCCGCCTCGTGCGTCGTGGACGCTGAGCGCCGTCAACCTGACGCGGGTCGAGTCGTGGAAGTTCTTCGAGCCGCCGCCGTCCGGCGGAAACCCGGACTACACGTTTGCGGGAAACCGGCTGCGCCTCGGCCTGACCTGGGCCTCGCCGCGGCTCGAGGTCGCCGGTGCGGTGCAATACGTGCAGTTCGGCGGGTTGCCCGACGACGCCATCGGTCCGGGCCCGCTCGGGACCGGCGCGCTCTACTATGAGCATGCGGGCAGCACGACCAGCCGCGGCGTGTATCTCAGGACCTTGAACCTGCGTGCGCGGCTGCCGGGCGGCGTGGCGATCCAGGCCGGCCGCCTCGGCTATACCTCCGGCGCGGAATCGCCGTCGGACCGCGCGAAGATCGAGGCGGTCAAACGCGCGCGGCTCGACTCGCGACTCCTCGGCGAGTTCGAGTGGTCGCTGTACCAGCGCGCGTTCGACGGCGTCCGCGGCGACGTCGAACGCTCACGCTGGCGCCTCACCGCCGCCTGGCTCCGCCCTACGCAGGGCGGTTTTGAAGAGGACGCGGGAGCGAGCCTGCGCGACGTCGACGTCGGGACCGTCACGCTGACGCTGCGTCCGGGCATGGCCGCGCCGGCGACCGAGCTCGCGGTGTTCGCGAGTCGCTACGTCGACGATCGGCCGATCACGGTGCGACCGGACAACTCCGGACGCACCGCGAGCGCAGTCGACGCCGGGATCACGACCTTCGGCGCCTCCGCGGCTGGGTCCGCGCCCGCTGCGTCGGGCGAAGCCGACTGGCTGCTCTGGGTCGCGGGCCAGCGCGGATCGTGGTACGAGCTGTCGCAGGCAAGCTGGTCGATGGCACTGGAAGCCGGATACCAGTGGCGCAGTGCCTGGCAGCCGTGGCTGCGCGCCGGATACCTCTACGCCTCGGGCGACGGCGATCCCGCCGACGGTCGTCACGGCACGTTCTTCCCGGTGCTGCCGACGGTTCGACGCTACTCGTTCACGACCGCCTACGCGCCCATGAATCTCACCGACACGTTCGTCGAAATCGTCCTGCGGCCCACCTCGCGGCTGACCGCGCGCGCTGACGTCCGCCGGCTGCGGCTGGCTGCGGCGGCGGACCGGTGGTATGCGGGAAGCGGCGCCACCCGCCGCCGCGGCACGTACTTCGGCTATGCCGGCCGCGTGTCCGGGGGCCATAAGGACCTGGGTACTGCGATACAGGGTGCGGCCGACGTCCGCCTCTCCCGCCACTGGTCGGTGAACGGGTTTGCCGGCACGATCCGGGGCGGTCCCGTCGTGCAGACGCTCTTCACCGGGCGCTGGCTGCGCTTCCTGTACCTGGAGACCCTCGTCCAGCTCTGACGCGGTGGCGGTCACACGGTCAAGCGCACGGGTCAATGCTGGAGCTTCGCTTCCATCTCGCGCCCCGCGTCGACGAGTTGACGGCCGGGGGCATGACGCCGGACGAGGCCCGCCGCGAGGCGCTGCGGCAGTTCGGCGATTTCGAATACCACGTGCCGGTATTGCCGCGATTAGGACTTGCGAAAGGAGGCGCACATGCGCCGCCGCCTGAGGTTCGGAGAATTCGCTCGCGATCTCCGCATCGCGCTGCGCAGCCTCGCACGCCAGCCGGGGCTTTCCGCAACGATTGTGCTCACGGTCGGCATCGGGCTCGGCGCCGCGAGCGGCATGATCTCCGTAGTCCGCGCCGTCCTTCTCGCGCCCCTGCCCTACGCCGATCCGGCCGCGCTGGTCTGGATCTACACCGATAACCCACCCTATCGATTCCGGTTCTCTCGTGTCGACTACCTCGCGCTCGAAGCGGACCATCCGGCGTTCAGCGCCATTGCCGCGTATGAGACCTCGTCGGTCACCGTCGCCGACGGCGATGCGGCCGAGCGTGTGACGCGAAGTCGGTCACCGGCTCGTACTTCCAGCTCCTCGGTCAGCGGCCGCACATCGGGCGGCTCTTTGGCGAGGCCGACGACGGCCACCGCGACCGCCTGGCGGTCCTGACCCACCCCTACTGGTTGCGGCGGTTCGGCGGCGACCCGTCGGTCCTCGGCCGCCCGATCCGTTTCGACGGCGACCCGCACACGATCGTCGGCGTTCTGCAGCGCGACGTCGGTCCGCTCGAGCACGCCGTGGCCGCCTTCACGATCGCGCGCTGGCCGGCGCCGAAGCGCAAGGGGCCGTTCATGACGATGGTGCTGGGCCGGCTCCGCCCCGACGTCGCCCGCGCGGCGGCGCTCGACACGCTGCGCGCCACGAACGCGCGGCTGTTCCCCATCTGGCGGTCCTCCTACGGCGCTCGGCGGGGATCTTCGCCGGGTCCGACGTGGCCTTGTGCTGCAGGGGCTGGGGCTGGTTGCGCTCGGCGTTGCCGGCGGAGCGCTGGGGGCCGTCGCGGCGGGACGCCTGCTGAGCACGCTCCTGTTTGGCGTCAGTCCCGGCGATCCCGCCATCCTGATCGGTGTTCCGGCGAGACTCGTGGCCATCGCGTCGGCCGCGTGCCTGATGCCGGCCCGGCGCGCCGCGCGCCTCGATCCGGCGCAGATCCTCCGGGAGGAATGACGGCGCGGTAGGAGTTACCGCGTGCGGCCGATGCCGAACTGGTCGCCCGCGCGTACCAGGCGGCCTCCCTCGAAGACCGCCTCGACCATCTTCTCGCTCTGCACGGCGCGGCCCTGCTCGTCGGCCAGCCGCGCGACCACCTGTCGCGTCTTCACGTCGATCACTTCGCCGGTCGACGGGTACGCATGCCGGCCGTCCATACCGAAGGTGATCCAACCAGGCTGATCGCGCAGCCTGATGCTCGCGACTTGTCGCGGCGGCATTGCCGTGGCGTCGAAGATGTGCACTGAGCTGTTTGCGGCATCGGCGACCCACAGCTCCGTCTCGTCCGGCGTGAGCGCGATCCCGTGGCTCGGGCAGCCGTGCCGCTTCACCGGGCCCTTGCCGTAGCCTTGCACCTCGACGCGGTGGAGCATCTTGCCCGTCTGCAGGTCACCGACCTCGAAGCCGAGCAGGCCGTTGACGTTGACGAAGCAGAGCGTCTGTCGTCCGTTCACCGTGAACGGCCGGATGTTGTGGCCGAACGGCCCGACCCGTGTCGAGACGGTATGACTCCGGGGCGACGCGACGTGCAGCATGCGCGAGGCAAGGCCCGCGAGGTACACTGCCGAGCCGTCGAGGCCGTAAATCGTGTTGTGCGCGCCCGACTTCGTCTCCACGCGTGCGATGACGTCGCCGGTGCGGCCGTCGACGACGTGCCAGTGCGGTCCCTCGAACGACGGCACGTACAGGATCGTTCCGTCGGGCGAGAGCGCCATGCGGTCGCAGCCGCCCTCGTATTGCCGGTTCCACGCGATGCGCTCGGTGGCTACGTCGAGCGCAAACATGCGCTTAGGCGTCGTGACGTAGAGCAGACCGAGTTTGGCGCTCAGCGCGACGCCCTTGACGTTTTCCGGCCGCGTGCCCGCCGGCACGTCCAGGGTGGCGATGCGCTTCACGAACCGGTGGCCGTCCGCGACGTCGAACACCAGGACACCCGCCCCGCCGTACTCGACGTAGTTGCGGATGCCGGGGACGGCGACGTAGAGCAGGTGCGCGGTCGGCCGGGCGGAGCTGGCCGACGCCGAATCGCTGGTTCCGACGAGCGCGACTGCCTGGCCCGTCGGGTCGGCCGGCCACGTGGCGACGCGCCCCGCCTCGTCGCTGGCGTGGATGATGTACCGGAAGCTGCTCCCGAACCGCACCGCCGGTATCCGCGCCCGCCACACCGATCCGCCGGAGGCGGTGAGCTCGACGTCGCCGAATCGTTCCCCGACCTGGTAGGCGAAGCTGACCCGCGCGATCGGCCGGGGTCCCGTCACCGTCGCCTCGACGAGCAGGTCCGCGCCCACGGCCACCCTGTCGACCGCGGCGTGCGCGATCCTCGGCCCGTCTTCAGCGCTGCCGGACTGCAGCGCGGGATGGACGGCGAGAAGCAGAACCAGTGTGCGGACGACCAGCATGGGAGTTGGCATAGCGCCCTCCACTCGTCAGGTCACCTTCGGGATCGACGTCAGTCGACGGTCGACGGTCGAAAGTCAGGGTCAGAGTCAGGGTCAGAATCAGAGTCGAGGTCGCGAGTCGCGAGTCGAGGTCGCGAGTCGCGCGTCGGCGTTGGAGACCAATCTCGAGCAACGGACACCTGACGCTCCCCTCCCGTCTCCGACTCTGACTCCGACTCTGACTCTGACGACTCTGACTCTGACTCTGACTCAGGCTTTGACTGTGACCCTGACTTTCGACTCTCGACTTTCGACTGTCAACCGTCGCGCGCCTCTACCTCCCCCGCGCCGTCCTGACGGCATCCAGGGCTTCTCCGGCTTTGTTGTTTGCGGCCGGATCGAGCTTGCCGGCGAGCTGCTGCGCTTCGTCCACGCGCGCCAGCGCCGCCGCAAGGTGGCCGGCCGCCTGGTCGCGCCCGCCATCCTCGTAGCGCTGGCGCATCCGCCGCAGCGGCTCCTTCGCGTCCTCGAGCCGGCGGCTCGCGTCGCCGAAGTTGTTGTTGTACAGGCTGACCCGGGCGTCGAGCAGGTGACCACGCGCTTCCGCGGCGTCGAGCCCCTCGCTGACCTCCTCGAGCGCCCGTTCGGCGGTACCGCGCCCGGCGGCACCCCAGACGTATCCGAGTCCTACCAGCACGATGGCCACGATGAGGCCGATGAGGGCAAGCCGTCCGAAGCGTTGCATGGGACGGATTGTAGTGCAGGAGTCGACAGTCGACAGTCGATAGTGAGTCAGGGTCGGAAGTCAGGGTCAAGGTCGGGGTCAGGGCCAGGGTCGCGACTCTGACTCCAGACCGACTCGCGACTCTAACTCCTCGTTTCTGACTCGGACGCCGACGCCGACTCTGACTCTGACTCCGACTCTGACTATTGCTTTCGACTTTCGACTGTCGACTACCAACAATCAAGTCGTCCACTTTCCCCTCTGCCGCTCACCGCGCGCGCTCCTTGTCCCGTCCGGAATCCCGCCCAGTCGCCCGCGCGGTGTCACCCGAGCACCAGCGCACCGAACCCCCAGCAGATCAGCGCATTGCCGGTTGCCATCACGAGGTCGTCCGTGCCCCGCGGCGAGTAGAGCTCGAGGACGGTGTTCGACGCGGCGATGACTACCGCCAGCGCCAGCCAGGGCGTCGGGAGCTGGTAGGAGAGCACGATCGCGAGGCAGAAGACCAGCGCGCCGGCAAACCCGGTGACGGTCCCGCCGACGGATTTGCGGTTCACGTCCCCGATACCGCGCACCCGGATCGTCTGCCGCCCGAACAGCGCGCCGCCGACCTCCGAGAGTGCGTCGGCGACGATGTACGAACCCCAGACGAGCGCGAACACGACGGCGAACTGCTCGGCCGGGAACACGGCGGCGAGCCGGCCGCCGATCGGCACGAGGACGAACTTGAAGGCCGTCCAGAGCGTGGAGATGAGCAGGCAGTTCGCGCGCGCCAGGACGCCGTCCATGACACGCGACTGGGGCCCGTAGAAGGCCCCGGCCAGGAAGCCGTCGCGATAGTAGAACGCCAGGAAGATCCAGTGCGTGAGGACCGCGTCGAACAGGTTCTCCTGCAGGAACATCGTCGCGAAGTTCTCGGGCCGCTGGGCGTCCACCTGCGTGAACAGGTAGTAGAAGCCCGCCGCGGCAAGCGTGATGAACCGGCCGCGGCGGCCGATCATGTCGGCGATGCGGATGCGGCGCTCGGAATACCGCGACACCAGGTCGGAGACCTCGTACGGCTGCGACATGCGCGAGGAGAACGCCTCGCGCCGCTCGGCTTTCGAGAACCCGACCAGCCAGGCGAGCAGCGCGGTCTTCACGCCGTACCAGATGAACCCCCAGAGCACGTAGAAGAAGAGCACCCCGAACAGCACCCGCCCGACGTTCTCCCAACCGACCGTTACCGATCCGAAGAACACGGCATTCGTTCCGGTCAGGTAGACGACCAGCCAGAACGCCGTCAGCCCGACGTTGAACAGCAGGGCGCCCGTGAAGATGCGGTCGGCCGTGCGCCGCCGCTCGGCGAACGGCGCGATTGCCGGCGCGCCGCTCCCGGCGGCAGTGGCGACGGGCTGGGGCAGGGTCGTAGTGGACATCATAGTGCACGCTCCCGTCGTGCTCGGCCGCGTCTCGTTCCTTCATGTCTTAGACGAGCCTTCATGTCTTAGACGAGCGCCAGCGGTGCCGCATCGACACGTGTTGCGCTACTTGAACATGACGGACGAGGAACTGCGTAAGGGGCTGGAGGTCAGCTGGAAAGGACGGACGGTGTAGGCCGTCGCGGGAGTCAGAATGCGTGACGGGGTGTCACACCTGTGTTACACGGCGCTGGGAAAAGTGGCGCGCCACGGCAGGATTCGAACCTGCGCCCCCCGGATTAGAAGGCGAAATACATGTGGATGAACTGAAGGTGTATCAATGACTTACAGACGGTGCCATGCCAAGGTGCCACGCAAGGATGTCGGTTCCCTGAGCCGCACGTGTGTCAAGCGACGTCAATTCCGGGCTGGTACGCGCGCCTTTCCCGGCTTGCGCGTCTCGCGCTGAAGACGCGGACCACTTCGCCATCGCCCGACCTCCTGATGTGTACGCGGTGAATTGAATCTTTCGATCCCCGGACATATACTGCGCGCTGTCGAAGCCTCTAATCATTCGATTCATTCCTGTTGAAGACGTCACGCCTCGTTCTTCAAGGGAGGACCACCGATGGCTCGCCTTTTGATCGTCGGTGTTTTTGCTGTGGCTTTGATGGCTCCTGCGCCGAGTCCCTTGGCCAGGATCGTGTTGGACATCAACACTACCGTCTCGGGAGCCAGCTCGTTTCCTGCAAGCTTGACGGGACTTGACGGGATCGTCTATTTCAGCGCCGACGATGGCGCGAACCGTTCCGAACTCTGGCGCTCCGACGGTACCGCTGGCGGCACTTGGCTCGTTCAAGACATCTATCCAGCGTCAGCCTCGAACCCCGGACCGTTTGCCACAGCAGGCGGCGTCCTCGTCTTTCCCGCCACCGATCCCAGGGGCCGCCACGTGTGGCGAAGTGATGGCACCGCCGGCGGAACCGTTCTTCTCAAGCAATTCGTGACGTCACCTTTTTCGCTCGTTTCCGTCGGTCAGGTTGCGTTTTTTGCCGCAGACGCCGGCGACACCGGCGCCGAGCTCTGGAAGACCGATGGCACCGCGGCTGGCACGATCCTCGTCAAGGATATTCGCCCGGGCCCCGCGGGTTCCGCGATTGGTAGCCTCACTAACGTGAATGGCACTGCTTTCTTCTCAGCCGATGACGGCATCAACGGGACCGAGCTCTGGAAATCGGATGGCACTGCGGCAGGCACGGTCATGGTCAAGGACATCAACAGCGGCGTCCTTGCCTCCAGCCCGCAGTTCCTCACGAATGTCAATGGGACGCTGTTCTTCACTGCAATCGACCCCGCCACCGGACAGGAGCTCTGGAAGAGCGACGGGACGGCCGCGGGAACAGTTCTCGTAGCCGACACGAACCCGGGTCCCGTTTCTTCTGCGACGCAGCGGCTCACCGCCGTGGGCGGCACGCTGTTTTTTACCGCGAACGATGGCGTTCACGGCCAAGAGCTCAGGAAGTCTGACGGTACGAGCGGGGGCACGGTCCTCGTCAAGGATTTGAATCCAGGACCCGGCAGTGGTTCGTATGGCTTTGCGTTCGCCGGCGTCGGCTCGAATCTTTTCTTCGTGTTCACCAATCCCGCAACTGGCTCCGGCGCCGAGCTCTGGAAGTCTGACGGAACCGAAGCCGGAACCCAGATGGTGAAAGACATCAACCCTGGCGCTGCGTCTTCGTTTCCCGGCTCGTTCACCGCCGCGTTCGGGAAGCTCTTTTTTCAGGCGAACGACGGTGCCTCCGGCAGCGAACTTTGGTCGAGCGACGGCACCGAAGAGGGAACCTCCCGGATTCGTGACATCAACCCTGGCGCCGCGTCCTCCAACGCAGCCGGAATCACGCTGGTCGGCGCAACGATCTTCCTGAGTGCGCAGACGTCGAACGGACGCGAGTTGTGGACGACCGACGACACGGAAGCGGGAACCATCGAAATCCGTGACATCAACCTGGGCGCGGGTTCGGGCGCCTCGTCTTCGCTCTTTGCTTTCGAGAGAACTGTCCTCTTCCTCGGCGACAACGGCGCTAACGGCAGCGAGCTATGGCGCAGCGATGGCACTGCGCTCGGCACGGCAATGGTGAAGGACATCCTGCCTGGCGCCGCTTCCTCAAACATTGGCGGGCTGACTCGCGTCGGCAACTCCGTTTTCTTCCGTGCCTGTTCCGGACCGTCCGCATTCAATGATTGTGAACTTTGGAAAACGGATGGAACGCGATCCGGCACTGTCCGCGTCAAGGATGTCGCTCCTGGTGTGGCGTCCTCGAACCCGGATGGACTCACCGAGGTCAGTGGTACGTTGCTCTTTTCCGCCACTGTACTCGAAGGCAGTACCCTCGTGCGCCGCCTTTGGAGGAGCGACGGTACCGAAGGCGGAACCGTTCAGGTCAGCAGCCTGCCGGCCTCCCCAACCAACCTGGTCCATCTCAATGGAGTGCTGTACTTCTCTGCCGGGGGACCAGGGGGAACCGAGCTGTGGAAGAGCGATGGAAGTGCCGCGGGCACCGCGGTCGTCAAGGACATCCGGCCGGGGCCATTGTCATCCAGTCCCAGTGCGCTGAGGGCTGCCGGCGACATCATCTTCTTCACTGCTGACGACGGGATCAACGGCCGCGAACTCTGGCGCACCGACGGTACCGCAGAGGGGACTGCGCTCGTCCAGGACACCAATCCGGGTCCGAGTTCCACGACGTTCGGACTCGATTTCGTGGTGAACAACACCGTCCTCTACTACGTCGTTCGTCTCCCAGCCACCGGCTTCGAGCTGTGGAGGTCCGACGGCACAGATACCGGTACATCCCTGGTCAAAGACATCAACCCTGGGCCCGCCTCCTCATTCCCCTCGAACCTCACTTTCGTAGGCGGGCTCCTCTACCTCGATGCGCTTGAGTCTCTGACCGGTTTCGAACTCTGGAGAAGCGACGGCACGGAATCAGGCACTATCCTCGTCCAGGACACGAATCCGGGAGACGCTTCCGGCCGGAGCTTTATCGTCGGTCCACGTAGTCTCTCCGACGGTGGCCGTGCCGTCCTGTTCAGCGCGAGCGACGGGCTCACGGGGCTCGAACTCTGGAAGACCGATGACCGTGACAACACCTTTTTCCTCGGGGAAATCGCGCCCGGTCCCGGCTCCTCGGCTCCCGAGGTCTTTACGCGAGCCGCGAATTTCGTCTTCTTCACGGCCAACGACAATACTCGTGGCCGTGAACTCTGGATTGTTCCTGCCTTCACCCTGGATCTCCCCGAGCCACCGGTCACCCACCTGCCGGACGGCTTCCACAGCGTCAGACTCCGGCAGGGTGTTCCTCTCTTCGTCTACGAGCTCCTGGAGTCCGCACCAAACAACATCTCCAGCGACCCCGACTATCCCGAGCCGGAACCCTGATCGGTGCAGGCCAAGAACCTAACGCTCGTATTCCGCGTCACTTCGATACGACACGGCGCGGCGACCGCTTACTTGAATCGGAAAGTTAAACGATCTGTCGCCATGTGGCGATCAATCCGTCGACGCTTTGGTTCGAACGAGCGGTGCCATGCCATCGGACCACGCCGATACATCGGAGAGGCATTTGCAGCTCCCGATTGTCCGGTTTCCCGCGAGATCCTGCGCGCCCGGCACAAACGCGCAGCGTTTCAGCCGATGCTCCGAGCGTGTCGCTCGCTTACAACATTTGCGATTTTCCTCAGGAATTTCGTCGAAAGCGCGCCCGGCAGGACTCGAACCTGCGACCCCCGGCTTAGAAGGCGAAATTCCTATGACGGAAGTGCCTCGCGTTCAAGAGCTTACGCGGGGTGCCATGCCCAGGTGCCGTGCCGACGCGGAACGAGACGGCCTCCTTCACGCGACGTGCTTCCCGATATCCTCGGCCAACACCTTCGTCGATCAACGTCTCGTAGCCGCCTCTTCGCCACTTCGCCTCCCTGCGGTACCGAGCCAGGACGGCTGGATCCGTGCGTTCGTCCCCTCGATGCCGTCGAGGCGTGGCGTTCCGGCGGTCCGCAGGGCGAAATCCTTGCCGAGAATCTGCGCTGGGGTGTAGGCGCTGGCCCGAGCGTGCGATAGCACCTCCTCCACGGCGAGCACCGCCGACACAGCGAACGCGTCGCCGTCGCTCGAACTTGCAGGTTCATTGGGCTGACGGCTTGAGCCGGCAGCAGCCGTGAGAAAGGCCGACTACCCGTTACTGGAGCCCTACGCGGCGAAGCAACTCGGCGAACCGCGGGTCATTGCGCAGCGGGTCGTAGAGTGGGTGCGTTCTCAGAGACTGTACGATGTTCGAACGTTCGTCATAGGCGCGCTCCAGCGCGGCGAACGCGCGATCGCGGTCGTCGAGCCCAACATAGGCATGGACGAACGGGGCCGGCGGCACATAGCCGACGCGCTGGCGCTGCTGCAACTCGTCGACGATCCGCTGCGCGTCGCTGCGGCGGCCGGCGCGCCCGTAAGCTCTCGCCAGGAGCCCAAGCTCCGCCGGATTGCGATTCCGCAGCACCACGGCACGCTCGAGCACCTGGATGGCTTCATCGACGCGCGACGAGTCGATCAACGCAAAGCTCAGAAACCACAGGGCGGCCGGGTGATCAGGTTCTACTGCGAGCACTGTTCGCAGCTCACGAAGGGCGTCGTCGTACCGACGCGCGTGATACAACAGCCATCCCAGAGCAACCGTCCGCTGCGCGGACAGCGAATCCAGCTCTCGGGCGCGGCGCTGGTATGCCAGGCCCTCTTCCGTACGCCCACGGCACACGAGTAATCCCGCGTACCCTGCGTGTGCCACGGCATCGCTCGGGTCGATCTCGATGGCGCGCCGGTAGGCGGCCTCGGCTTCCTGCCATCGCCACTCCTGCTGGTGGGCGCGGGCAAGAACGGCGTGCGCCCGTGCGACGTGTGGGTCGATCTCCAAGGCACGGCTCGCCGCAGCGATCGCCTTGGGGCGTGTCTCGGCGACCGGTAGGACACCAACCGACGTGCCACCCAGGGCCTGGTACGCGGCGGCGAGATGGGCGTACGCCGGGGCGAATGATGGATCGCGGGCCGTGGCCTTCTCGAACTCGCTCACCGCGGCTTCGACGCTCTCGCGCCCGTGGTTCAGATGGAACAGTCCTTTCAGGTAGCTTTCGTAGGCTTCCGGCACGACGGTGCGCCTCTTTGACAGACGCGCGTGCTCGCCGGGCGTCATGGTGGCGCCAACCTCCCGCGCGATGATCCGCGCCACTTCGCTCTGAAGCGCCAGCACATCGCCAAGCTCCCGGTCGTACG
>JBMDXQ010000009.1:0-86187 GCA_048594975.1 Vicinamibacterales bacterium
TCCGGAAGTCTGTGGCGGCCGGCCGCGCATTCGGGGCCTGCGCATCCGTGTTGCGGACTATCCGTATCTCGAGGCCGACGACATCACCGCAGTCCTTGAGGTCGCCGCAAAGCAGAACGATCATCCGGTTCTGCGGAGCGCCTGATTGCGGTTCCTCGTCGACGCTCAACTCCCTCCAGCGCTCGCACGACGAATTGAGTCGCTCGGACACAGCGCTGAGCATGTTGCTGATCGCGGATTGACGACCGCAACGGACGAGGAGATTCGAAGGGCAAGCTGCCGCAATCGGAGCCGCGATCGTTACGACGAAGACTTCGCAGTCTATCGGCTCCTGCACGAGGGGCCGCCCGTCGTTTGGCTCCGGATAGGAAACACTCGTCGCGCAGCGTTGCTCGAGCGGTTTGAAACTGAACTCACGAACATCGTCGCCGCGGTCGAACGCGGGGAAACGATCGTGGAACTCACGTGAAGACCCGAACGAGGCAGAAGGGGCTATGCTGACATGCCGATGCTCGTCGCGGCGCTTCGTGCACGTGATCGCCAGCTCGGTCTCGGTGTCGCTCAGGAAGAACGTCAGATCGCGTAGTCGTCAACCGAGCCGCCGCTGAATTTCAACAGCCGGAGGGACATCCCCTCCAGTCGGCATGGACCACCGACTGCGCGGTGACTTCCATTCTCACGTCGGCTGAATGTGACGAGTGCGGTCAGCCCGGAGTCAAGGGGTTTACACGCTGTGTTGCGACATGTCGACAACAAAATTCGAGGGGAGCGGGACTATGGCGGCCCCTGATCGTTCTGACGTTTGTCGCCCTGGTCACGTGGTACGGGTGATCGAACACGGAGTGTGGCAGGTGGTTGAGAGATTGGTGACTCCCGGTCACCGGTAAATCGTTCCCCGTCATCCTCGCCGGGTTGAGCGTGGCGCCCGGGTTGGGGCGCATTGCCGAAGTTGCGGCCCCTCTCTTTTTCTACAATGCCACGACCTCTGCCTCTTCTGCCTTTCTTGCCTCTTCTGGCGGCTGTGGAACTGTACCGTCCAAGAAGTTCGCGAGCCCATGACGGCTGACGTCCCGCCACCAGTCATCGCGATCCACCCACCGCAACAGGATGACAGCGATATAAAAACCGAGGAAGAGGGCCAGGAATACCAAAGTCAACCAGGACAGTGTCATATAAGCCCTCGATCTCGCAGGCCTCCAAAAAAGGCCAGGAACACCAAGAAAGTCATCGACCGGATGCCATGGTGACCTACGCCGCCTGCTTCTTTAATGTGAGCCACGCCTCGACTTGCGACGCCGGTCAGCACACCCGATCAGAGAGTCGGACTGGCCGCGGGAACTTGCCGTCCCGCACCCACCGCCAGAGCGTGACCTTGCTGATGCCGAGCGCCGCACGAACCTCCTTGGGGCGCATCAGCTGGATGCAGATCGATTCCTAACCGATCGCTCAATGCGATAACGTGTGACATCTCAACACCCACAGATAGAACGCCGACGCATTGGATGGCCACTTGCTCCGACGGATCCATGACCTTGAACTGAGAGGAGAGCAATCAAGCGATTTGGAAAAGTCGATGGCACGGCCAGGCCCTTCGGATAGTGGCGGAGGCGAACTTGACGCGCAGGGGTCTCGAACTTGTCGGTCATCCGAGGCGAACGGATCGATCATCTCGACGTATCTCGATGAACTCGAAGTTGCGGCTGGGATAGACCAGCGACGGCGGCCTGCCAAGGCGAACGGCATGGCGTGAAGGCAAGCAACGCGCGCTCCAGCGCAGGCCCGTAGGCCGACGTGCGGCGACGATCCGCACGCCGCCGCGGGATCAACACGGCGCAGCGAGTGTCGTATTGGAGGGGTTCCTGGGTAACCGTCAGCGCAACCAGCCTGCCTGTCACCGCCAACAGCGTTCGCCATCACAGCGGCCCCTGGTCCGTCACAGTTATTTCTGTGGCCAGACTTCTGATGCCGACAATCCGCCAGGTGACGGTTCTTCGGTGGCGCATATTCGATGGGCTGCGGAGGCCGACCTGCGTTGCGAGCGCCGGGGTGCTCGAATGCACCCGTCAAACGGGACAAAACACCCCGTATCAACTAATTAATTAACTCGCCCGATACGTCGAACCGATGAAAACGGCGACGTGACGATACGCACGGAGGGTCGATCCAACCTGCTGGAGTGGGACGGCCTGGCCGATTAAGGAGTTGCCCCGTCGGCTGTTGAAAATTCAGCGGCGGCTCGTGACGACTACGCGACTTTCTCCACCTCGTTTCTCACGAGTCCGAGCTCCTGATCGCGGGCGCGCGACGCGGCGACGAGCTTCGGCATCCTCCTTGTGACCTTCAATCGCCGGAAGCCTTTCACGGCTTCGAGCACGCCGGCGGCGACCCAGCGTGGCACCATCTGCCGCCTGGGTAACGCGAAGGCGCGGCCACCGGACTTTCTCGGGAGTGCTCTGACACAGAATGATCGAACGAACAGGGAAGCCATGGATGCGGTGTCCGACAAGACCGCGCTCATCATGGGACGACGCATCATGACACGAACCTGCCGAGCGGCCAGCGAGTACAGACAACGCAGTTCCATAACACGGACGCGGAGCGCGGCAAGCCGCCCGGATTGATCGGCCTCCAGGCGCATCCCGGAAGCACTGTCGCTGGCAGCACATCAGGATCGCGACGTAGCACTTCGGTCCGGCGGTCGGGGGTTGACAGAACTCCAACAGACCAAGGGCAGCTGTGTTGGGCTGCCCGCGGTTGTCTCGTCTTGTAACGACTTGTGGGTCAGGCGGTCGTGGGTTCGAATCCCGGCATCCCGACCATATAACACGGCCCGGTGATGAACCGGGCCGTGTTACCTCGGCCGCCCTACTTCTTCGTCGGCACCAGTTTCAGCACGCGCCCCTGCTGGTTGTCGGTCAGCAGGTACAACGCGCCGTCCGGCCCCTGCACGACGTCGCGGATGCGCTCCTTCTGGTCTTTGATCAGCCGCTCCTCGCCCGTCACCTTCTCGTTCTGCACCGTCAACCGGACGACGTTGGTGCTCGCCAGCCCGCCGATGAACAGGCTGCCCTTCCAGGCGGGAAACAGCGAGCCGGTGTAGAAGGTCATCCCGCTCGGCGCGATCACCGGGTCCCAGTAATACATCGGCTGTTCCATGCCCTCCTGTTGCGTGATGTCGCCCGTGATCGGGCCGCCCTTGTATTCGATGCCGTAGGCGATGGTTGGCCACCCGTAGTCCTTGCCCTTCCGCGCGATGTTCAGCTCGTCACCGCCGCGCGTGCCGTGCTCAACCTCCCACAGCTCCCCGGTCTCCGGATGGAGGGTCGCCGCCTGGATGTTGCGATGCCCGATCGACCAGATCTCCGGGCGGACGTCCTCCTTCCCGACGAACGGGTTGTCCTTGGGTATGGACCCGTCGGCATTGATGCGCACGACCTTTCCGAGCAGCCCGTCCGGTCGCTGCGCCTGCATGCGGCCCTCGGGGATCGACCGATCGCCGAGCGTCACGAAAAGGGCGCCGTCGCGGCCCCAGACCAGACGGCAGCCGAAGTGCAGGCGCGAGTTCAGCGACGGCGCCTGGTGGAAGATGACCTGGACGTTGTCCATGCGTGGCGCCGCCTCGTCGACCATCCGCCCTCGCGCCACCGCCGTGTTGTTGGTCCCGTCGTCACGGGGCTCAGCGTAGCACCAGTAGACCCGCCGGTTCGTCGCGAACGACGGGTCGACCGTGATCCCGAGCAGCCCGCCCTGTCCGCGCGCGTCGACAGCCGGCAGCCCCGCTACCGGTTCGGACAACGTGCCGTCCTTCGTGACGATGCGGAGGCGCCCGGGCTTCTCGGTCACGAGCATGCGGCCGTCCGGCAGGAACGCCAGCCCCCACGGATTCTGCAGCCCGGTCGCGGCGGTCTGCACCTCGAAGGCGACGCCCAGCTTCTCCTCGGGCGCGCGCGTCTGCCCGGCGAACGCGGGTTTCTGGTTCGGGGCGTTCGGCGCCTGGGTGTCGACGCCGGCCTGTTGGGCGGCGGCGCTCAGTGCGAGGACGACCAGGACGGCGCTGACGGCGATCGCGTGTTTCAAGACATCCTCCAGCGATTGGTTTCCGATGGTTGTACCACGTGTGGCGGCGGCCAGGGGAATCGAGCGGAGGGCCGCCGCCCGGCGGCCCGGTTGAACATGGTCGTCCCTTCGGCCATAATCACCCGCCGTAAACAGGATCCCCAGGCGTTCCGGTCACGTCGTCGTCCGGAGGCGGCGGCGGATCCCGGTAGCGGCCGTCACACTAACATCCCGCAAGACAGGAACCGCACATGCCCGTTCTTCGCTCGTGCCGGCGAACGATGTGCGCGATCGCGCTGGCCGGAACCCTCGTCGTCCCGGCCGGTGCCGTCGCGCAGGAGACGCGCGCCGAGGAGATTGCCGCCAAGCAGAAGGAAAAGGCCGCCGACCTCGAGCCCTACAGGCCGACGGGTGCCGAGCGCTTCCTGACCCGGCTCGAGGAAAACTTCGCGAGCCCGCCAAGCGGCTTCTATCCCGCGCTCGGTACCGTGTATCCCGGCGGTGGTTTCACCCTGGGCGTCGGCTACCGGCGCTTCTACGCGCGCGAGGCGGTCTGGAACATCAGCACGCTCTACTCGATCAAGAACTACAAGCAGGTCGAGGTGGGCACGCAGGTACCCTGGCACGCCACCGGCCCGTGGACGTTCGGGGTCAGGGCCGGTTGGCGCGACGCTCCGCAGATCGGCTTCTACGGTGTCGGCATGAACGACGACGCGACGAGGGCCAACTACCGCATCTCGCAGGCGTACGGCGCCACGACCCTGGACCTGCGCCCCTCGGGCTGGACGCGGCTTCACGCCGAGGCCGCTTACGAGGACTTCAAAACGACGAGCGGGCGCGGCTCGGCACCGTCCATCGAGACGGTGTATACCGAGGAGCAGGCGCCCGGGCTCCTCGCGGATGCGACGTTCATCCGCTCCGAGCTCATGGCGGCGGTCGACTGGCGCGTGTCGCCCGAATACGCGCGGAAAGGTGGTTTCTACGGGGCAACGCTCGTCAGCTATGCGGACTTCGACGACACCTTCAGCTTCCAGCGGCTCGACGGCGAGGTCATCCAGCACCTGCCGATCCTCCGCGAGAACTGGGTGATCTCGCTGCGCGGGCGCGTACAGACGATCCTGGATGACGACGACCAGGTGCCGCATTACCTGCTGCCGCAGCTCGGCAGCGGCCGGACGCTCCGCGCCTACCCGACCGGGCGCTTCCGCGACCGCCACAGCCTCCTCACCTCGGTGGAGTTCCGGTGGATCCCCAACCGTTACGGGCTCGACATGGCCCTGTTCTACGACGCCGGCAAGGTGACATCCCGCCGCTCGGATCTCGACTTCGAAGGGCTGAAGAGCAACTGGGGGATCGGCGCGCGGTTCCACGGACCAACGATGATGGTGCTGCGGATCGAGGCCGCCCGCGGGGACGAGGGCTGGCACCTGGTCATCGGGACGTCGGCGCCCTTCTGATGAGGGAACTCATGATCATGTTCCGTTTGCGGTCGCAGCATCATGCCGCATGCCTCGCCGCGGCCTCCGCCACGCTCGCGCTCGTCCTCACCGGCCCGGGCGTATCCGCCCAGAACCCGAGGTTCCGCGCCGACGACCCGCTCGCGCGCGAGCCCGAGACGCAGGACGCCTCGAAAGTAGAGGAGTGGGAGATCGGCCTCACCGCCGACCTCCTCGCCAACCTGTTCGGCATGCCCGGCGGGCCGGCGACCGGCGAGCGCGCGCACAACGTCAACACCGTCGACGAGGTGCCGGACTCTTCCTGGTTCACGAATCGCATCTACACGCGGCCGGTGTCGAGCGACGAGATCACGAAAGGACCGAACACGATCGAGGGGCCGGCGCCCGGCCGATGGACGATCATCCGCGGCAAAAGCTCGGGCGTGGCGCCCGGGTTCACCGTCCGCGACGCGAAAGGGGACACGTGGTTCGTCAGCTTCGACGGACGCGGCAACCCGATCGCGCCGACCGCAGCGGCCACCGTGGCGACGAAGCTGTTCTGGGCGCTCGGCTACAACCAGGTCGAGACCTACCTCGCGAAGATCCGGGAAGAGGACATCGCGATCGACGACACCGCGACGATTCGTTCGCACGGCAAGCGGCGGCGCTTCGTGCGGGCCGACCTCAAGGACGTCCTCCGGCGCGCGGAGCGGAGCGAGGACGGCTCGTACCGCGTGATGGTCGGGCGCGCGCTGGCTGGCCGCCCGGTCGGCGGGTTCCGTTACCACGACACCCGGCCCGACGACCCGAACGACGTCGTGCCGCACCAGCACCGGCGCGAGCTGCGCGCCCTGCAGGTGTTCGGTGCGTGGACGAACCTCGTAGACATGAAGGCGGGCAACACGCTCGACACGGTCGTCACGGAGAACGGCCGGGGCATCGTGCGCCACTACCTGCAGGACGTGGGCTCGACCTTCGGCACCGGGGCGCTGGCACCGCGCGACGGCGACGAAGGCCACGAGTACCTGTACGATCCCGGTCCCATGTGGGCGCGGTTCTTCACGCTCGGGTTCGCCATCAGCGACTGGCAGACCGTCGACTACGAGGAACATCCCGAGATCGGGAAATTCGAGGGCGACCAATTCGATCCGGAGGAGTGGAAGCCGCGGGTCCCCGTGGCGGCGCTGCGGCACGCGCGGATCGACGACCTGTTCTGGGGAGCGCTGCGCGTCATGGCGTTCACCGACGAGCACATCCGGGCCGCCGTGAAGACCGGGAACTACGCCGACGCGGCGGCGGAGAAGCTGCTCGCCGACGTGCTGATCAAGCGGCGCGACAAGATCGGTCGGGTGTACTTCTCGCGCATCAACCCGCTGGTGCGCTTCGCGCTCTCGGATGCCGGCGTGCTGACCTTCGAGAACCCGTCGGTGCGCGCCGGCTTCGCCGATGCCCCGAAGCAGGGCTACCACGCTACCTGGTATGCGTTCGACAACGCCACCGGCGAGGCGCGTCAGATCGGAACGCCCTCGACCTCGCAGCAGGAGAGCATGCAGGGTCCGCGCGATCTGCCGCGCGGCGCTGACCCGTTCGTCAAGGTGTCGGTGCGGGCGCTCGAGCCGCCGCACGCGGCCTGGAGCACCCCGGTCGACGTTTACTTCCGTCGCGCGGGCGACGCCTGGAAGCTGGTCGGCGTCGAACGCGGCGTCGGTGCAAAGCCGTCCGGATCGACGCAGGGAGGCGCCAGATGATTCTCCTGATGCTCGCCACGATCGCGGGTCCCGTCCAGGAACTCCCGCCCCCGGGGCTGCTGCTGCGCAGCCCGCGCGCCGAGGCGCGCGCCACCTGCCGCGGCGAGGAGGTCACCGACATCGTCGGACCGGGCGGCGTCCACATGCTGAGCGCCGAGCGGGACGTGGTGATCGTGATCGGGCCGGTGGACGAGGTCTGGACCAGCGGCGGCGACGACCTGATCTGCGTCTATGGGCCGCCGCGGCCGGATCCGCGATACGGGCACGGATCGCTGATCCTCGCCGGACCGGGCAACGACATCGTCATCACCTACGGCGGGAGCAACACCATCCAGGGCAACGACGGCGACGACCTGATCTTCCTGAACGGCGAGATCGAGAGCGCGGAGGGAGGGGCTGGTGCCGACCACATCTGGGCGCTCGGCGCGACGACTGCCTACCTGTATGGGGACGACGGCAACGACTTGATCGTCGGCAGCCCCGGTGGCGACGGGCTGTACGGTGGCCTCGGCAACGACGTCATCCTGGGCGCGCCTGGTTTCGACGGGATCCACGGCGACGAGCACTTCGACACCTGCTACGACACCGCAGGGGGCGCCAATTTCTTCGACTGCGAGGACATCGTCACTCCCGGGCTGCCGGAAGCCGGCGGCGCGGCGGCTCTCCGTGACGTTCCCTTGCTCTTCGACCTCACGCAGGCACAGCCCGTGGCGGAGGAGCCAGTCCGAGTGCCGCGGCCCACCTTCCGCGCGGACGAGACCCGTCCGCGCACACGGGCAACGGGCGGCGACTGCTGAGCCACGCGCCGTTTGCCCCTTACCCCTTACCAATCCCCGTACCCCTTACCCCTTACTCCTTCACGCGAAGTAGAATGCAGCCCCTGCGTCTTCTGGAGGTGACCGCCGTGACCGCTGCGCGCCTGAAATGCCGTCCCTGGATCGTCTGCCTCGCGCTGCTCCCCGGCCCGGAGGTCTTGGCCCAGACCGCCGCGCCGGAGCCCTACAAACCAACCGTCGGTCAGCCCGGCAAGGACGTCGTGTGGGTGCCGACGTCGGAAGCGATGGTCGAGAAGATGCTCGATCACGCGAAGGTCACGCCGCAGGACGTCGTCATGGATCTCGGATCGGGCGACGGCCGCATGATCATCGGCGCCGCGAAGCGCGGCGCGAAAGCCATCGGCGTCGAGTACAACGCGGACATGGTCGAGTACTCGCGGCGGCAGGCGGCCGCCGTCGGCGTCGCCGATCGGGCGACGTTCATCCAGGGCGACATGTACGAGGCGGACGTGTCGAAGGCGACCGTGCTCGCGCTGTTCCTGCTGCCCGCCAACCTCGAAAAGCTCATGCCCAAGTTCCTCGCCCTGCCGCCCGGCACGCGCATCGTCGCGAACACGTTCTGGGTGGACGGCTGGACCGCCGACGAGACGCAGATTCTGGAGGAGGGCTGCGACAACTGGTGCACGTCGAAGCTGTTCTACGTGCCCGCGAAGGTGGAGGGCAGCTGGCGGTTGCCGGACGGCGTGCTCGCGCTGACCCAGAGCTACCAGATGGTCGACGGCACGTTCACGCCGCAAGGCGGAACGGCCGTGCCGGTCAAGGGCCGCATGCGCGGCAGCGCGCTCACGCTGACGATCGGGGAAACCGAGTTCGAGGGCGCGGTCAACGGCAACACGCTGCAGGCGTCCGCGAAGGCCGCTGCGAAGCCGAAGACGCTCAACGCCACGAAGATCCAGTGATCCGTACGCTGCCGCGGGCGCCGCTCGTCCTCACGCTGGCCGGGCTGGCGCTCGCGGCCGCGCAGCCCGCCTCGCGACCGCCGGCATCGCCCGGCGCGCATCCGTCCCAGCGATTCGCCGACATCCGGACGATTACGCGCGACAACGTCGGAACGCTCGAGCGCGCATGGGTGTTTCACACCGACGAGCTCGCCGGCGGTCAGGGACCGAACCCCACCGGCCAGGTGCCCGGCTTCCAGACGCGGCCCGCCTTCGCGGACGGCATGTTGTACGTGAGCACGCCCGGCAGCCGCGTCATCGCGCTGAACGCCGAGACCGGTGCGCGTCAATGGGTTTTCGACCCGCAGGCGCGCCGCGCGAAGCGGTGCGAGGCACCGCACCGCGGCGTCGCGATCTTCGAGTACGTCGACCCGGCGGGCCGGACGGCGCGAACGATCTTCTCCGGCACCTGCGACGGCCGCCTGCTCGCAATCGACGCGTCAAGCGGCGAGCCGCGCGCGACGTTCGGCGACCACGGCAGCCTGGACCTGAAGCCGGGTGCGGATGTCCGGCCCGGCGAGGACTACGCCGTCACGTCGCCTCCGGTCCTGTACCGAAACCTGGTCATCGTCGGCGCGCTCGCGCCAGAGGGCACGCCGCGCGGTCCCGCTGGCGACGTCCGCGCGTTTGACGCGCATACGGGCCAACTGGCGTGGCGTTTCCACACCGTGCCTCGCCCTGGCGAATTCGGCCACGACACGTGGCCGGCAGACGGCTGGCAGCGGCGGACCGGGGTCAACGTCTGGAGCGAGATGACCGTCGACGTCGAGCGCGGCCTCGTGTTCCTGCCCGTCGGCTCCGCGTCGTACGATTTCTACGGCGGGGACCGGGCGGGTGCGAACCTGTTCAGCAGCTCGATCGTGGCGCTCCATGCCGCGACCGGCGCCCGGGCCTGGCACTTCCAGCTCGTCCATCACGATCTGTGGGACTTCGATCCCCCGTCGGCACCGATCCTCGTGGACCTCGAGCGCTCGGGCCGACGAGTGCCGGCGGTCGTGCAGCTCACGAAGATGGGCCTCGTGTTCGTCTTCGACCGCTCCACCGGCGAGCCGCTCTTCCCGATCGAGGAACGGCCGGTGCCGAAGAGCGACGTTCCCGGCGAAGCGGCATCGTCGACCCAGCCGTTCCCGTTGAAGCCACCGCCACTGTCACGTCACCTCCCGCTGCGCGGCGACGAGGTGACCGGCGTGACAGCCGAGTCGCGCCGCGAGTGCGAGGCGATGTTCCAGCGCGTGCGGAGCGGCGGCATCTACACGCCGCCGGGGCGCGAGCTGACGCTCTGGTTCCCGGGGACGATGGGCGGAGCGACGTGGTCCGGCGGGGCAGTCGATCCACGGAACGGCAGGCTCTTCGTGAACACCAACGAGATCGGCGCAATCGGGCGGATGCAGGAGCAGCCGCCGGGCAGCGCCGTCCGCTACCGGCGCGGCAGCCCGTGGGGCGAATACGCGCGCTTCTGGGATAACCAGCGTCTGCCGTGCCAGCGGCCGCCGTGGGGACAGCTGCACTCGGTCGATCTCGCAACCGGCGAGGTCGCCTGGCAGGTGCCGCTCGGCAACGCTCTGCAACTCGAGCCGCTCGGGATTCTCGGGACGGGAACGCCGAACCTGGGAGGGGGGATCGTCACCCGAAGCGGCCTGGTGTTCATTGCGGCGACGAACGACCGCCGCATCCGGGCGTTCGATGCCGCCACGGGGCGCGTCCTCTGGCAGGCGCCGCTCGAGGCGTCGGGACACGCGACGCCCGCCGCGTATCTGGGCCCTCGTACCGGCCGTGAGTTCATCGTCATCGCCGCCGGTGGCGGGGGCCGGTTCTCGTCCACCGTTTCCGACGCGATCGTCGCCTTCGCGCTGCCGCCGCCGGGCGCTGCCCGGCACTGAACCGATCCGCCCTGCTATAGTCGCGCGCATGGCGAAGCACATGCATCGGGTCAGCACGATCCTGGAGCGGCTCTCGACCGCGGCCACGCGGTGGACCGGCAGCACGGCGGCCTTTGCCCTGGCGTGCCTGGTGGTCGTGCTCTGGCTCGTGTCCGGCCCGGTTTTCGGCTACTCGGACACCTGGCAGCTCGTGATCAACACCGGGACCACGATTGCGACCTTCCTGATGGTCTTCCTGCTGCAGCGCTCGCAGAACAAGGAGTCGCTCGCCCTTCAACTGAAGCTGAACGAGCTCGTTGCCGCCGTGCAGGGAGCCAGCAACCGCCTGATTGACGTCGAGGACCTCTCCGAGCACGACCTCAAGGTGCTGCGCTCGCACTACGCGGAGCTGGCTCGGATGGCCAAGGCGGACGCGAGCCTGACCGACTCCCATTCGGTCGAAGAAGCGCGGCAGCGCCACAAGCGAAAGGCGCCCTCCCGGTAGAGCAGCGGCCGACCGCAGGCGACCCCCGGGATGGCATGCGGCGTGTAGCACTCGCGTCGATCTGCCGTGGACCAACGGAATCCCGGCAGGCAGGAGAGTGCACATGCCGATCATCGAAGATGCACGGAAACGCGCGGAAATCATCGACTTACTGACACGCGCGTACTGGATGGAGATCGAGACGGTGATGAACTACATCAGCCACTCGGTCAACCTCGACGGAGTGCGCGCCGAGGAGATCAAGAAGAGCCTTGCTGCCGACGTAACGGCGGAAATCGGGCACGCACAGCAGTTCGCGCGGCGGATCAAGACGCTGTCGGGCACGGTGCCGGGCAGCTTCGCGTTCAAGCCGGACCAGAAGGTGCTGCAGCCGGGCGGCAGCACGACCGACGTCGTCAGCGTCATCAAGGGCGTCATTGACGCCGAGCGCGGCGCGCTCGAGCACTACAACCGGATCATCAAGGCCTGCGACGGTGTCGATTACGTGACCCAGGACCTGGTCATCCAGGTGCTTACCGACGAGCAGGAACACTTGCGCGAGTTCGAGAGCTACTTGAAGGAGTACGAAGTTCAGGCGCCTGCCCCATCCGTCTAGCGTCCGGCCCCAGGAAACGCAGGCGGCGGCCCTGCCGTCTGCGTTTCGAGCGCCACCTCCCTGCGCAGAACAGCGCCGCCCGGCGGCGCGGAACAACCAGGTTGACGCCCGGCGGCTGTTCCGCTTAAATCTTTGTGTCCCAACAATCTGAATAGCGGGGCGCAGGACCGGCGCCAATCCCAGTGTCTACGCCGACCATCCAGCCAGATGCCCGGGTCCTCTGGTGCCTGAGGCGACGCGCGAGCGACATCAGGTGCGTGATCTACCCGCACGTGATGCCGATCGAGATCCAGGTCCTGCAGGATCGTGATGTCGTGCTGAAGGAGAACTTTGCGGAGGAATGGCTGGCGCTGAACTGGGCGAAGGCGTACGGCGACCGCCTGAAGGACCAGGGCTGGCGGGAGATGCCCGGCACGCTGTGAGGGGAGAGTACCTGACCCGGGCTCTTACCCGAAGACAATCGCTGCCACGCCCCAGAGCAGCAGCGCAAACACCGATGCCACCGTCAAGTCTTTCCAGAGCGGCGGCGCCTGGTCGCTCGAAGGTGCATCGTCGAACTGCAGGCCGGTCATGCGCGGCTCCAGCCGCCACCGTTCGATGATCCAGTCGTCGGGTTTGCGGGAGTGCATCATGACCTCCGGAAAAATGGTGTCGCCTTTACGCAAGAGCACTGCCACGGGCCTGCCACTCGGACAGGGTCCGGCCGCTGATGCGAATTCCCGCCTGTTTCCCGCTGGCTGAGGCGCAACCGGTCTGCGCCGTCCGTAATTCCCAACGGCCGAGCCCGTCGCGAAAGCATTCATCGCCGGTGGCGGTCTGTTCAGAAAAAGGCGAGGTCGGGAGGCGTGCTGGCTTACACTCAGTACCGCCAGCCGCCCGCCTGCCGCCGGGAGCTTCGACGTGTTCATGAGGCCTGTGACCCTGCGCATCGGCACGGCTGTCATCCTGGCGGCGCTCTCGGCCGCCGAAGCTCCCTCGGGCCAGACCCAGCCCCGGCAACCTCCCATCCGAAGGCAGGCCAACTACGTCCGGGTCGACGTGTATCCGACCCGCGACGGCGTGCCGATCACCGACCTGCGCGCGGAGGATTTCGAGGTCTTCGAGAACGGCGAACGGCAGACGGTCAGCGCGTTCGAGTACGTGTCGGTCACGTCGGCCGGACCGCAGGCGCAGCGCGTCGATCCCCCGTCTGTCGATGCCGCCCGGCAGGCGGCGGCCAACCCGCGCAGCCGCGTGTTCGTGATCTTCCTCGATGCCAAGCAGGTGACCGTCGAAGCCACGTGGCACATCCGCGAGCCGCTCATCCGCCTGGTCGACCGCATTCTCGCGCCAGACGACCTGGTCGCCATCATGACGCCGGGAATGGCGCCCAGCCAGATCACGCTGGCGCGCAAGACGGACGTCATCGAAGGCGGCCTTCGGAACATCTGGCCGTGGGGGACGCGGCATACGATCCAGGAAGATGCGAAGGAGGCACAGTACAACTTCTGCTACCCGCCGAATGAAGATGACGTCAGGGCCGGTCGATCGAGTTCGAGTCTCGCAAAGGCCCTGATCGATCGCCGCGCCGAGCGGTTGACGCTCGAGGCGCTCAAGGAGCTCGTGTATCACCTGCGCGACCTGCGCGAAGAGCGGAAGGCGGTCCTGACGGTCTCGGAAGGATGGCTGCTGTACCGGCCGAACCCGGAATTGATGAAGCTGCGCGCACGCGAAGCCGTTCCGGGGATCGATCCCATTGGCGTCGGCGTGGGGGGCAAGATCCGGTCACGAGACACGATCGAGAACATCGGCGGTGCGTCGCAATACGAATGCGATGTTGACCGGATGCGGCTGGCGCAGGCGGATAACGAGCAATACTTCCGGGACATCATCGACGAGGCGAACCGGGCGAACACCAGCTTCTACACCATCGACCCGCGCGGCCTGGCGGCTGCCGACTCGCCGATCGGACCCGAGCGGCCGCCGCCGGTGATGGTCGATCAGGCGCGCCTCCGGGCGAGGCTGGAAAACATGCGGACACTCGCGGGCGCGACTGACGGCCTCGCCGTGCTCACCAGCAATGATCTCGACAAGGGCCTGAAGCGGATCTCCGACGACCTCACGTCGTACTATCTGCTCGGGTACTACTCGACCAATACCAGGCTCGACGGCACGTACAGACGGATCACCGTCAGGGTCACGCGCGCGGGCGTGGACGTACGTGCGCGCCGCGGCTACCGCGCGCCGACCCAAGAGGAGGTCGCGTCGGCTCGTGCCGCGGCCGACCCGGAACCGGCAGGCGGGGAGATGTCGGCGATGGAGTCGGCGCTGGGGGCGCTGGCGCGCATTCGTCCTGACGCCCGGTTCCGTATCCACGCGGCGCCCGCCGCCGGCGGCAACGGCGGGGAGATCGCCGCGGTGTGGGTCGCCGGCGAGCTGCAGCCGCCGCCGGCAACGGATCCGTGGACGCGCGGAGGTACGGCGGAGATCGACGTAACGTCCGGCGACGACCGAACGACTGCGCGGGTGACGCTCGGCGCCGGAGAGCGGACCTTTCTCGCCCGCGTCGTACTGCCGGCGCCGGTCTCCGGCGGCGCGCTCGACGTGCGCGCGCGATTGAGCGGAACCGATCCTGCGGCGGCGCATCTTGCCGACAGCGTCCACGTGCCGCTCGCGCCCGGCGCGCGCCCGCCGCTGCTGTTCCGCCGCGGGCCAACCACTGGCAACCGGCTTCTCCCCGCCGCGACGTTCCTGTTCAGCCGCACGGAGCGCGTCCGCGTGGACGTTCCCGTCGATTCGACGGTCAAACCCGGCACGGCGCGACTTCAGGATCGAACAGGGCAGCCGGTGCCGCTGCCCGTCGTCGTCTCCGACCGTACCGACGAGGCCACGGGGCAGCGCTGGATTTCGGCGGACGTCACCCTGGCGCCGCTCGGCGCCGGTGACTACACGATCGAGCTGACCCTCCAGGCGCCTGGCCCGGGCGGCAGTGGCAGCGAGCACAAGGTGATTACTGCCATCCGGGTCGCCCGATGAGGACCGCTCGCCGGCTCGCCGCGGCGGCCGGGTGCGCGGCGGCCGTTTCCGTCGCGGCGCAGCAGGCGTCCGCGCCGCAGGACGCGCAGCGCGATGCCCGCCAGGCGCCGATCCGGACGCAGGCCAACTACGTCCGCGTCGACGTGTATCCAACGAGCGACGGCCGGCCCGTGCAGGACCTGGGCGCCGGCGACTTCGAGGTGCTCGAGGACGGCGTGCCGCAAGCGGTGGAAGACTTCCAGTACATCACTGTCTCGCCGGCGGGACCGCAGGCGCAGCGCCTGGAGCCCAACACCGTCGAGGCCTCGCGGCAGGCCGCAGCGGATCCGCGCGGACGCTTGTTCGTGATCTTCCTGGACGTGGGGCACGTCACGGTGGAAGGCGCGTGGAACAGCCGCGAGCCTTTGATCGCGCTCGTCAACCGCGTCGTCGGCGACGAGGACGTCGTCGGGATCATGACGCCGGAGATGTCGGCCGCGCAGATTGCATTCGCCCGGCGCACCGAGGTCATCGAGCGCGGGCTGCGCGACGTCGTGCCCTGGGGGAAGCGGCACACGATGCGGGACGATCCCCAGGAACAGCGGTACCAGGCCTGCTACCCGGTCCTCACGCAGGAAGCAGAGCAGGGAATGTTCGAGTCCGAGCTGGTGACGAAGATGAAGGCTCGCCGGCGCGAGCGGCTGACCTTCGATGCGCTGCGCGAGCTGTCAATGTACCTGAGGACCGTGCGCAACGGCCGCAGTGCCGTCATCGCGGTCACCGAAGGCTGGCGGCTGTATCGCCCGGATCCGGAGATGACCAGACTGCGCAAGGACTGTGAGTGCCGCCGTTTCGGGGGTGATCCGAAGACGTGCGGCGGCTGCAAGCTCCTCAGCGAGGAACGGCCGCCGGGTGTCGATCCCATTGGTGTGGGTCCTGGCGGCAGGCTCGGTCGGGGCCGCCTCGCCGACGCGCCATTCGGGACCGACAGGAGCGAGTGCGACCGCGATCGAGTCGGCCTGGCGCAGATGGACAACGAGACGTACTTCCGCACCCTCGTCGACGACGCCAACCGCGCGAACGTGAGCTTCTATCCGATCGACCCGCGTGGCCTCCCCGTCTTCGATGCGCCGCTCGGACCCGGTCCGCCGCCGACGCTGCACGAGGATCAGGCGAACCTGAAAGCGCGGCACGAGGCGATGCACAACCTGGCGGCCGCCACTGACGGGCTGGCGGTGATAGGGGGCAACGACCTGAACGCCGGCCTCAAGCGAATCTCGGACGACCTGACGTCGTACTACCTGCTCGGCTACTACTCCACGAACGCGAGGCTGGACGGCCGTTTCCGGAAGATCGCGGTTCGCGTGAAGCGTCCCGGCGTGTCGGTGCGCGCGCGGCGCGGCTACCGCGCGCCGACGGAGGAGGAACTGGCTGCCGCCCGAACCGCCGCGCCTCCCGAACCGCCCAGCGCGGAAGCGGCGGCGCTCACCAGCGCGCTCGAAGCGCTCGCGCGCATCCGGCCCGACACGCGATTCCGGATCCACGCGGCGCCCGCGGCCGATGCGGCGGGGGGCGCGACGGCGACGGTGTGGGTTGCCGGCGAGCTGCAGCCGCCGCCCGTCGGGGATCCGTGGACCAAGGGCGGCGCCGCCGAGATTGACGTGAGTGCGGGCGACAGCACAGCGTCGGGACGCGCCGTTCTCGCGCCGGGAGAGCGGACGTTTCTCACGGCAGTGCGGCTTCCCCGGCCCGTGTCGGCCGGCGCCCTCGACGTGCGGGCGCGGCTCAGCGGAAACGACCCCGGCGCCGCGCGCCTGGCCGACAGCATTCACCTTCCGATGGCGGCCGGCGCCCGCCGGCCGGTACTGTTCCGCCGCGGTCCCACGACCGGCGCGCGCTACCTCCCGGCCGCGACGTTCCTGTTCAGCCGCACTGAACGCGTGCGCGTCGAAGTGCCGGTCCCGCAGGACGCCACCGCGGGTGCGGCGCGATTGCTCGACCGGACGGGCAAGCCCGTCGCGCTGCCGGTCGCCGTGACCGAGCGCGCCGGCGACAGCGGGCAGCGGTGGATCGCCGCCGAAGTCACGCTGGCGCCGCTCGGCGCCGGTGACTACGTCGTCGAGGTCTCGTTCTCGGCATCGGGAGCCGAGCAGAAGGTCGTTACGGCGATTCGAGTGGCGCGCTGACCGCCTCCGGGGCCGCCGTCGCGGTGCCGGAGGGCGCCAATGTGGAGACAGTCAGCGTCCGCGGCGAGTTCCAGCGAGCACCTCCTCCAGCCGGCCGGCTTCCATCAGCACGCCGGACAACACAACCCGTGACGACAGCGCGACGGGCTTCACCGCCCAGAGCTCCTGCGCCAGCGTGAGGGCATCGTCGTAACGATCCTGGCCTGCGAGCACCATCGCCGATGCCTCCTTGACGTCTGTCGATCGCGGATCGATGACGAGAGACTCCCGCAAGACCCGTTCAGCCTGGTCGACGCGATTGAGCTCACACAACCTCTCGCCAAGGTTGACCGTGCAGGAGTTGTGGTGTGTGGAACGATTGTCGTGAGCGCGGCCACGGATGGGTCGCTCTCGCCATGCTGTCTGTCCAGGTGCCGAACGTCGCAGGCGGGCCGTCGACTCGATTGTGACCCGTAGCTCGCGGGAGCTGCAGCGACAGCCCACCTTCGCGCGTTGCGCACTTCGCCTGCATCGCGAGCGAAGGATGGAGCGGGCTACGGGGATCGAACCCGATTGACTCGGATTCTCAAATTGGTGATGGCGCGCGACTTCTGGCGACAAGCGTTTCACCTGCAATGAGTTGGCACTGCGCACCAGTCCACTGGCGTCTTCACGATTCCGCTCAGTTCTCCCTGCGTTTTGGAGACATTCTGGACACGGGTCACGGGCTTGCGCGGGTCAGCCAGTAGAGTGGCCGGCGCTTGGCGTGGGCAACCGCAAGTACGAGCACGTGCTGCTCGTGCCTTTCGAACGCGATGACGTAAGGGAAGCGGTGAATGGACGCCTTGCGGATTATCGGGCCCGTCATGCGCGCGGTAGGCCATGACGGGTAGGATTCCGGGACTTCACCAATCCGACCAAGTGCAGCCGAAACCTCGGCGACGAACTCGTCGCCCAATCCTGAGCGCCGCTCGTCGTACCACAACGCCGCGCTGCGAAGCTCGGCACGTGCCTCAGGATGTAGTTCGAGACGCACGCCGCTGCTCGAGCTCCTTCAGGATCTCGGTTCGTGCGGTCGACCAGCTGATAGGCTGTACGCGACCTTCAGCGACCTCGCGTGAACGCCTTTCCAACTCCGTCGCCCATGCAGCGGCGACTTCGTCGTCCGGCTCCTCGAGACTGGAAAGCAGTTCCTCCGCAACGCGAGCGCGGTCAACGCGAGCGAGGCGCAGGACCTCGGCAAGCAGCTCGTCCGTCGACATGAGTTCAGTTTAGCACCGCCGCAAAGGAGCAGCCCTTCAGCAGCGTTTTGGGATGGTCCGGCTTCCCTGGACACCTTTCAAAATCAGGTTTTGAAGCTCCTGATCTTTCCAAAGCACAACGCCTCCTCACACGCGAGCCGTTTCAGCAGCGCGAGCCGCGGACTTCGCCGGACGGACGATGGGTGGCCCACGGGTTGAGCCGTGCCCGCAGCGCCTGGGAGATCTACCTGCGATCGTTTTCCGGACGGCAAGCAGTTGCAGCGTGTCTCCACTCGCGGCGGAGTCTCGCCGCGATGGCCACCCAATAGGCGCCGAAGGTCACGCTCGACAGTGTGAGGCAATTGCGGTGGCGCGGGCACCCGGGTTACGACGTTGCCCGCAATTGCCTACAGATCCCGAAGTTTCCCGCCTGCGCGTCTCGTGCGCGGTGCGGCGCGAATGAAGCGCGCGCGTCGAACGTAGCGGCGGCGGCGAGGCAACGCCGTCGCCGGCGCCTGAGAGGCAAGTGCTACCGGATGAAGTTCAGTGAGTCAGGACGCTCAACCATCGGCACTTCCCATAATTCGGCCGGTTCCGGCGAATTCATGACCGTCCCGCCGGAGGCGTGGAAGTCGGCCATCTGGGCCTGCATACCGCGCGCGATCGTACGAACCAAGGTGTTGGGAGAGGTCGACTGGAACAGGATCTGATGCGGGTTCTTCAGGATCGTCGGGTCCTGGGCGAATGCCAGGTCATGGCGGTAGTACAGCGCATAGGGCAGCAGGCCCGAGTCGGTCAGAGACTCGGTTGCGGAGGGATTCACCGTGTTCTGGTCGGCCTTGAGTACGTAGACGGCGACCACCTTCGGCAACATGCCGGCGAGCGGTCTCGACTGGAGGTAAGGCATCCAGGGGTGCGCGGTGACGCCGCGCAGCCGTCCCCACTCGGCGCTCTCGAGCGCCTCCTGGATCTCGATCGCGCCTGCGACCGTGTTGACCACGGTCGGCCGGTTTCGCAACGGCTTGTTCTCGTTGAAGAACGGCGCAGCGACCGGGACGCCGTCGATCGAGGTGAGCCCGCCCTCGTTGATCAGCGACGGAATTCTGCGCGAGAGGTTGCCACCAGTGGCGCCACGGTTAGACGGGTTCCAGCGTGCGTGCTCGGGTATCAGGCCGCAGCAGCCGCTGATGGTCAGGAGCTTCACGCTCGGGTCGAGAGCCGCCAGGATCGCGCCCGTCACACCGCCGGCCGACTGACCGTGGAACGAGATTCGCGAATCATCGAGGTCGACCGATCCGTCGCCGTCCACGTCCATCCCCAGCTCGATCACGCGAACCAGCTGCATCAGATCGATGACCGTCTGCTTCTGCGTATCGCTCCCCGCGATCGTCCACTGCTTGGTCCCGGCCGCGCCCGATCCCTCCGCGGCCCCGATCAGGTTGTCGCCGTTCTGGTCGTAGCCACGCCCGGGATCTGCGATGGTCAGCGAGGTCCCGTTGGTGAAGTTGAACCGCAGTGTCGACAGCGGCCCGAAACCGAATCCCTCGCCTCCGATGACGACCGTCGCGACGCCCCTGGCCGCGAAGAGCGCCACGTGAGACGGCGCGCCCTGGTGGCGATAGCCTGCTCCCGAGTTGAGCATGACCGGCCACCCGCCTTCCGGCTTGGGGCCCGAGGGCAGGTAAACGGAGAAGTAGGTCGTCTGATAGCTCTGCACCGGAGGAACGCCGGCGAGCGTGCCGACTGTCGGGATCGTGGCCGATGGACGCTCGACGTAGATCGGCGACGGGTATGACCCCTGGCCGATCGTGGCGACCGCGCCCGGGACGATGTTCAGCTGGTCCAGCGGGAACGTGCTGGTGACGAAGCCCGGTGGGCTCACGCGGTTCTGGTGGCTGTGGACAATGCTCGAGAGGCTCGCCGGGCTGTAGACCGTGCGCTCGCCGGACGGGCCGAGCAGGAAGTTGGCCGGTTCCGGGACGTCGTTCTTGATCGCGTCGCGGATGCGCTCCATGACCGGCGTGATGCTCAGGGTGGTGAAGGCACTCGCCACGGTGATGTCGGATTCGCGGATCCCGAGCAGCGTCTCGGCCGCGGCAATCGCGTCGCGGAGGCGCGCAGCATAGTCGGGCGGCGCGTCCTTGTCGAAGCGTTTGAACTCGTTCGACGCCTTGGTCGCGCGCCCGAGCGTGTCGAGGATCCCCTCGGTGACCACCACCGCGTATTCGCGGTACTGGTCGAGGATGTCGTTGACTTCGACGTGAAGAGTGAAGGTTACCGGATCCCAGATCACCTGGTTGATCCCGATCACCTGGCTACGGGGCGCGCCACCGAGCAGCGTGCTCGACCGGCTGATGATGAATATGTCGTCATCCGACACGGTACTCGGGTCGATCGCCCCGTTGAAGGGGATCGAGATCCGAGGGTTCACACCGAACCCATCCAGCGTGTTGATGACGTCGATGTCATCACAGTCGGATGGACGCGCGACGCAGTCGGGATGGGGCAAGTTGACGCGCCGGCCGGTCGCGTTCGCGGCGTCGACCACCGTGAAGATGTCGGTCGGAAACGGGCTCGCTGCCCGATCGGACAGCTGGAACAGCGGGTGTACCCGAGGGGGTTCGTCCTGGAGGTAATACGAGCTCTCCCCGATGCCGGAGGTACACACTGCAGCACCGATGGCGCAGAACAACAGCGGCCTTGACAGCTTTACATGCAACAACATGGTTCTCCTCCTCCGCGCTGTGGCCTCAATCACGGTAAGCCTCGCAATTTCAGTCGACCGACGCTGTTGTGCGCGTTCCCTAAAGAGTCGCGCATGGCTGAATCTCTACTTGTGAAGAAACCGCTTGCTGGCGCAATCAAAAGGGAATAACTTTCTGGCAATTTTTCGATAAGGGGCGTTCTACGCACGGTTTACGACGCTTCGGGGAGTTCGATCTCGATCCGGTCAATCACGTCCTGATGCGGCGCGGTGAGGTCGTCAAGCTCGCACCGCAACCGTTCAGGATCCTCGTGTTGTTGGTCGAGCGGGCCGGCACGCTCGTGACGCGCGCAGCGCTTCGCGACGCCGTCTGGGGTACCGAAACCGTCGTCGATTTCGAGCATGGTCTGAACACCTCTATCCGGCAGATCAGACACGCACTCGGAGACGACGCCGAAGTCCCGCGCTTTGTTGAAACCGTTCCGCGGCTCGGGTACAGGTTTATTGCACCAGTCACGTCAATTCCGGAACGCGGCTCGCGTCCCGTGCGCTCGCGGGCGGCCGCTGCGGCCGGCGCCATCGTTGCCGTCACAGTGGGCCTGGTTATTGCCCAGGTGTTGCCCGGGCTTACGCCGCAATCCGAGGCTATTGCGGCTGAAGCGCGCCAACTCTATCTCCGTGGGCAGTTCGCGCTCGAGGATGCGACTCCCGGCGGCGCGCGGACCGCGCTCGCCTTCTTCGAGAAAGCGCTCGCGCTTGATGACCGCTATGCCGCCGCGCACGCCGGTGTGGCAGAAGCCTATTTGGTGAGGCCGACCTCGACGCATGGTGTGCCTCCTCACGTTTCGATTTCGAGGGCACAGCTTGCGATCAAGCGAGCTTTGGCACTCGACGAATTTCTTCCCGAAGCGCACCTCGCCGCCGCAAAGTTGCACTTGACGCTCTTCGATTGGCAGGCGGCTGGCCGCGACTACCAGCGAGCCATCGCCGTGGCGCCCAAGCTCTCCATTGCGCGGCAACGGTACGCGAACTGGCTATCCCTGCAGGGCCGATTCGAGGATGCGATCAAAGAGGCTCGACTCGGCGAATCGCTGGACCCGCTATCACTACGGGCTCGCACAGCCGTGGCGAACGTGCTTCGACACGGTCGTCGGTTCGACGAAGGGATCCGGCAAGCGCAGCGGGCTCTCGAGCTCAATCCGAATTTCGGACGCGCTCATGCCATCCTCGGCCACTGTTATCTCGCGCTAGGACGCCTCGATGCGGCGATCGAGGAGTTCGAAAGGTCGGGTAACAACAGCGGCAACCTGGGGCACGCGTACGCACTGGCCGGCCGCACGACCGAAGCGCGGCGTATCCTACAGACGGTTGAGGAACTTTATGTAACGACTAATGCTGATGCTGCAGAGATCGCGCGAGTGTACGTAGGTCTGGAGGAGTTCGATCGGGCATTCGAATGGCTGACGCGTGCCGTAGAGGACGGTAGCGGCCAGACTCTCAGAGTCGCTGTCGTATGGGATCCGTTACGTTCGGATCCGCGATTCGCAGAACTATTGCGGAAGGCGGGACTCTGAAAACTGACGCCTGCGCGATCTATTGCGCGACGTTCGACTGACCAGCTGGGCGAGTCGTTAGAATCCGGAGAATCAACGGGCCGAGCTTGAGCGTTCTATGGCATTTCGCCAGTGGCAGGCGAGATGGCAGCGACACTCAGTCGTTCATCATGCCGGGGGCGCCGAGTCCGGTGCCAAAATGATCCTCATCGGCGCTCAAAAGCAGCTACAAGGGGGGAACGCGAGGGGGAACGCCACTCCGCGCGAGGTGTTCCCCTCCTCGGATAATCTCAAACCGGTCGAATCGCTGAAAAAGGTTAGGCCTCACTTAAACACCGCTCGCTGGAACTGCAAGAGCGCACGAGAATTATCGACCCCGATCGTCGGGCGGCGCTCTATGCCGCCCGCATCAAATCGCCACCGTCATAGACGCGATCAAGCGTGAACCGTGGCGTGAGCGACCCCGAGTTTTTGACCCCTTGCGCGATTTCGCCCGCGGCCACAGATGGGTCGCTCACGCCACGCTGTCTCTGCAACAGCCGGCCCGTCGGAAATCTCGGCGACGCCAGAATTTCATCGCGCGTTGTCGGCGTCGATCTGGCTACGAAGCTAGGCGTGCAACCCTCGCTGAATCTGCGCGTCCGTCGGCGGGCCGTCGACGTCGATTGTGAGGTTCGCGTGCGCGCCGTCAAGGCGCTCCGCGTTGCTCTGCCCGCGCGTGCGCGCGGCTGACGGCCTTGACCGCGGGTCCGCAAACCTCTGCGGGCGATTATCGACGGCCCGGGAAAACCACTTGACGACGTGGATCGACGGCGCTATTGTCGAATTCTCTTCGACGGTTGCGTTCGCGCAGCCCCTTCTGCATCGCCCGATGCGGAGCAACACGAACCGGCGGCCTCAGGTCACGGTTCGTTGTCTTTTCACGACACACTTCCTGGTTGCCATTCGCGCGACGACGCGTCCGCGGATCATGCGAACAATCCGACTCTGCGCTCTGACCTCAGGTCATTGCGTCAGACCGGCGTCATGATTCGTCAGTGCCTGGAGGTGCGTCGTGCGATTCCCTGCCGACAACACTGCAGACAACTTCGGTGGCGGTCGCCCGTCTGCCGGACGTCCTCAGCACTCACTTCCGGTGTTGTTGACGGTCGACGAAGCCGCCGCGCTCCTGCGGACAACACGACGCGCGATCTACGCGATGATCGAACGTCGCCACCTGCCAGGTGTGATTCGCATTCGTCGACGCGTGCTGTTCCGCGCGGACGACCTGTTACACTGGCTCGACCAGAAGCGCGCGCCATCGCCGGAGGAGTAAACGGCGATGAGCACGACGGTACGACCGTACAAAGCTGGCGGCTGGGAGGCGGATATCACTATCCGGCTTCCCGACGGCTCACTTTATCGAGAGCGGAAACGCGCGTCCCGCTTCTCGAAGTCGGCGGCGCAACGATGGGCGCAGGATCGCGAACGATATCTGCTCCAGCATGGCCCGCCGACGGCAAAGAGGGAGGTGCCCACATTCGAAACATTCGCGCCGAGATTCGTCGACGGTCACGCGCGGGCGAACCGTCACAAGCCGAGCGGCATTCACACGATCGAATCCATCCTTCGATGGCATCTCGTTCCAACGCTCGGCCCCAAGCGTCTCGACGCGATCACGAATGAGCAGGTGCAAAGCTGAAGCTGGCGTTAACACACCGTGCCCCGAAGACCGTGAACAATGTGCTGACCGTGTTGAGCACGTTGCTGAAGAAAGCGATCGAATGGGGCGAGCTCGAGCGGCTGCCGTGCGCGATCAAGTTGCTGCCCAATCCGAAGAAGACGATGGGGTTCCACGACTTCGATCAGTACGAACGGCTGTTGGCAGCTGCGCGCAGGCGCGGCACCGAGACGTACGTGATGGTGTTGCTGGGCGGCGATGCAGGCTTGCGGCTGGGTGAGATCCTGGCGCTCGAGTGGCGCGACATCGAGCTGTCGTCGCGTCGACTCAGCGTTCAGCGATCCGACTGGCTCGATCACGTCACTGTGCCGAAGGGCGGACGGTCACGCCAGCTGCCGATGACTCGGCGAGTGACTGCCGCCCTGAAGAACGCACGGCACTTGCGATCAGATCGCGTGCTGTGTCTGTCCGATGGGTCAGCGATGACGCGGGATCGCGTGATTAAGGCCGTGCGCGGCGCCCAGCGCCTCGCGGGGATCGAGCAGGGTGTGCACATCCTTCGACACACATTCTGTTCGCACCTGGCGATGAAGGGGGCGCCCGCGCGGGCCATCCAGGAACTGGCCGGCCACGCGGACCTCTCGACGACGCAGCGCTACATGCACCTGAGTCCGGCGGCAACGGAAGACGCGATCCGTTTGCTCGACGGACGGGAGTGCGGGGTCCCTGATCTCGAAACGTTTGGAGATATTTTGGACACCCGGAATACGACCAAGGAAAGTACTTGCGAGAAAAGAAGTTAGTGGAGCGGGCTACGGGGATCGAACCCGTCTAACTGGCTTGGGAAGCCAGGGCATTACCACTATGCTAAGCCCGCGTCCGGCGGCCGGCGCGGTTGGTGACCGCCCTTCCTTTTTACCACATCGGACGCCGCCACGGCTCAGGTGCGGATGAACTCCAGCACCTCGTCGCGTTTGAGCGCCATCAACTCCGGCGTGGTGGCCTCCAGGTTCAGCCGCAGCATCGGCTCGGTATTCGACGGCCGCACGTTGAAGTGCCAGTCGGGAAACTCGCCCGACACGCCGTCGAGCATGTAGACGTTCCCGGTCGAATACTTCGCCGCGAGCGCGTCGATCTTCTCCTGCACGGCGCGCATGTCGCTCACCCGCGTGTTGATCTCGCCGGAAATGAAGTACTTCTCGCGCAGCGGCGCCAGCAGCTCGGCCAGCGTCTGGGCCTTGCGCGACATCAGCTCGAGGATCAGCAGCGCCGGGATGAACCCGTTGTCGGCGTAGAAATTGTCCCGGAAGTAGTAGTGGCCGGTGACCTCGCCGCCGAAGATCGCCCCCTCCTCGCGCATGCGGCGCTTGAAGAACGCATGGCCGACGCGGTTCATCAGCGCCGTCCCGCCGTACTTCGCGACGATGTCCTTGACCGCATAGCTCGCACGCACGTCGTAGACCACCTTCGCGCCGGGGTGCTTGATCAGGAACGCCTCGGCCAGCAGCGCCGTCACGAAGTCGCCGGCGATGAACTCGCCGGCCCCGTCGATGAAGAAGCAGCGGTCGGCGTCGCCGTCCCAGGCGATGCCGATGTCCGCCTTCTCCTGCACGACCCGCGCGACGATGTCGCGCCGGTTCTCCTCGATGAGCGGGTTCGCCTCGTGGTTGGGGAACGTGCCGTCCACCTCGAAGCACAGCTCGATTGTCCGGCAGGGCAGCTCCGCGAACAACTTCGGGGCCACCATGCCGGCGATCCCGTTGCCGGCGTCGAGCACGACCTTGAACGGCTTGATGATCGACGGATCGATGAACGACATCACGTGCTTCACGTAGTCGTCGAAGACCTCCATCTGCGACTGCCGGCCGGGGGCCGCCGCCGGCGGCGGTAACGTGCCCGCCTCGATCGTGTCGCGGATGTCGCCGATGCCGGCGTCGCCGCTGAGCGGGAACGCCTCGCGGCGAACCAGCTTGATGCCGTTGTACTCCTTGGGGTTGTGCGAGGCGGTGATCTGCGCGCCGCCGTCGTGGCCGTCGCGAGCGACCGCGAAGTACATCATGTCGGTGCCGAGCATGCCGTAGTCGACGACGTCGGCGCCCTGCTCGCGCGCGCCGTCGGCGAACGCTGCCGCCACCGACGGGGAGGAGAGGCGCATGTCGCGTGAGACCGCGATGCGCTTCGCTCCCAGGTAGGCGACGAACCCGCGGCCGATCAGCCGCGCCGCCTCCTCGTTGATCTCGGCGGGATAGAGCCCGCGGACGTCGTACGCCTTGAAGATGGAACGATTGATCGTCATAGCCTGCTGTAGTCGGTCACGACCGTCTTGTCGCCGAGCACCACCGCCGACTCGATTGCGGCGTTGCGCCCGATGTGGCAGTTACGCCCCATGATCGATCCGCGCACGATCGCTTCGCGGCCGATCCAGCTGTTGGGCCAGATGATGGAGCCCTCGACCACCGCCTGCTCGTCCACGTGCGTCTGCCGGCCGATGACGGTATAGGGCATGACCCGGGTGCCGGACTTCAGCACCACGCCCTCGTCCACGAAACACGGGCCGTGGATGTGGACCCCATCGTCCACCTTCGCCTGCGGGCTGATCCACGCGGTGGGCGCGGCCGTGCCGGCGAAGGGCGGAGCGGAGTACTCGCCGTCCATGATGTCGCGGTGCACCTGCAAGTACTTCGCCGGGGTCCCGATGTCGATCCAATAGCCCTCGTAGACGTAGGCGACAAACGTCTCCTTCCGCTGGATGAGCGACGGGAAGTAGCTGCGCTCGATCGACCAGGCCGTGTCCCGGGGAATGCGGTCGAAGGTCTCCGGCTCGAGCACATAGATGCCGGCGTTGATGGTGTTGACGGTGATCTCGTCGTCGCCGGGCTTCTCGAGGAAGTCGACGACGTTGCCCTCCCGGTCGGTCTTGACCAGGCCGTAGGCGCGCGGGTTCTCGACCGGCGTCAGCACGATCGTCGCCCGCGCCCTGCGCTCGCGGTGCAGCCGGAGGACTGCCCCGATGTCCACCTGGGTGAGGACGTCGCCGTTGAAGACGATGACCGATTCGGTGAGCGAGTCGCCGGCGTAGCGTACCGCGCCGGCGGTCCCGAGCGGCTGCGGCTCGACGACATAGCGCAGCTTGAGGCCGAGGCCCTCGCCCTCGCCGAAGATCTCCTCGATACGCCGCGGCTGGTAGTTGAGGCTCAGGATCGCTTCGTCGATCTCCGGGACCTGGCGGAGCAGGTCGAGCTGATAGTAGAGGAACGGCCGGTTGAAGATCGGGACGATTGGCTTGGGCGTGTGCACCGTCAGCGGGCGCAGCCGCGTGCCCTTGCCGCCCGCCAGCAGAATGGCCTTCATGACAATCAGTGATCATACCCACGGTTCGAGGACGGATCCAATCGGGAAAACGCCGCGAGGCGGCGTGCTGTGGCAGAATGTCGGCGGTGGTGAACCTTCCCAACGCCCTGACGCTGGGCCGCATCTTCCTGATCCCGCTGCTCGTCGTGGTGCTGCTCACGAAGTTCGAGGGCCGGATGATCCTCGGCGTCCCGAAGGAGTTCGTCGGCGCGGCGATCTTCGGCCTGGCGTCGTTCACCGACTGGCTCGACGGCTACCTCGCGCGGCGGCGCAAACAGATCACCGTGCTCGGGCAGCTGATGGATCCGCTCGCCGACAAGCTGCTGGTCACGGCCGCGCTGGTGTCGCTGGTGCAGCTCGACGTGGCGCAGGGGTGGATGGTGGCGGTGATCCTGGGGCGCGAGTTCGCGGTCACGGTGCTGCGCAGCATCGCGCACGCGCGCGGCATCGTGATCGCGGCGTCACCGCTCGGCAAGTTCAAGATGGCGGCCGAGGTCGCGGCGATCCTCGCGCTCATCCTCGGCCGCGATCACCTGCAGCAGTTCTTCGTCCTGGGCACCATCGCGCTCTGGGTGGCGATGGTCACCGCGGTGATCTCCGGGATCGAGTACTACCGCCGCTTCAGCCACGAGATCGTCGCGTCCCCGGCGCGCAGCCAACTGCCGGTCGGGAAATAGGGACAGACGTCAGATCGTGTGTCTTGCACGAATCCCATTCGGCGAAGACATCCGCGCGCTATCCGCTCCGGACTCATTCCTGCAGGAAACAAGATCCGCCCCTACTTGTGGAGGGCGACCTGGTCGCCGACCCTGATGGCGTCGCGCGAGCGGTCGATCCGGATCAGCGACGTGTCGCGGTCCACGACAAGTGCGGTCGCCTCGCCGACGCGCACCACCGGGCCCGTCCGGTCGACCGTCACGCGGAAGATCGTCACCCGCTGCCCGGGCCGGACGCCGTGGTAGCTCCCGCGGTCGACCACCATCCGGTCGCCGGTGGCGCCCATCTGCCGCCGCTCGTCGCCGAGCACGATGACGCCGGCAGCCGCGTAGTCCGGTGCGCCGGCAGCCGCGGCGACGGGCACGACCGGCCGCACGAACGGGTCGAGATAGTCGCCCGTCATCACCCCGTCGCACGCGTCCGTGATGGTCGCGATGGCAGTGTTCGCCTGGACCTCCAGTACTCTGACCCAGGCCGCGGTGTGGATGCTGACCGGCGTGTAGCCCGAGACGGGCTCGGCCAGCTGGTCGTGCACCACGCGGCGGACGAAGTACTCCTGGCCGACACGCAGCCCCTGCGCCGAGCCGGAGCCCAGGACAACCGACTCTGCGATGCCGAAGAGTGCCTTGCGCTCGTCCTGCCCGCCGAGCACGCGCAGCGAAGGGGCCGGCGGGAGGATCGACGCCTGAGGGCTGCACGCGATCTCGCGCGACAGATCTCGCGCCATCGCCGGCTGCGGCGGTTCCTGCGCCGAGATCGGTGCGAGGAGAGCCACCGCCAGCCACGCCGCCGTGCCGGTCGACGCCGGACGCCGAATGCCATTGGTCATTGCTGCCCTCCCGTCTTCTTCGCCGCCAGCTGCGCGCGGATCTCCTCGGCCTGCTTCTTCGCCTCCTCCAGGTGCTCGCTCTGTTCGAACTCCTGGATCAGCCGGTCGAGAAAAGGAAGCGCCTCGGCGGGCCGCTGGATCTTCAACAGGCTTTGCGCCAGGTAGAAGTACACCTCGTCGCGGTGGGTGTATTCCGGGTCGTCGCGCAGGATCGACTGGAGCCGGTCGATCGCGCCCGGATACCAGCGCTGCGTCCGGTAGTAGAAGTACCCCACGCGGTACTCCGACATGCTGAGCCGGTCGCGCGCCTCGCGCAGCCGCTTCTTGGCTTCCTCGAAGAGCGGCCTGCCCGGGTAGCGCTGAAGGTAGGTCGTGAATTCCTGGATGGCGTTCTTCGTGTCGGTCTGGTCGCGCTCCGGCCCGCGCATCTGCCGGAAGTAGGCCATGCCCAGCTGGAACTGCGCGTAGTGCGCGCGTTCGTGCGTCGGGTAGAACGCCAGGAACTCGCGGTACTCGTTGATCGCCAGCACGTAGGCCTCGGCGGTGTTCTCGCCGAGGAAGCTGTCGCCGATGCCGAGCTTCGCGTCGGCGCGGTGGGTGCTCTGCGGGTAGCCGTCCATCAGCGTGCGGAAGAACTCGCGCGCGGTCAGCCACCGCTTCCGGTCGAGCGCCTCGTTGCCGCGCTCGAAGAGGAACTTGTCCGGCTCCAGCGTGCCTTCCGGCACGCGCGTGCCGCGTGAGGCGCAGGCCGCGCCGCAGACGAGGAGCGCAACGACGAGCAGGCCTGCGGCGGCCCTCATGACGCGGGCGCCACGGTAGACGACAACCATCGATACTCCGCTTCGAGGCCTTCGCGAAGCGTCACGCGCGGCGCGAAAGCGAGGTCGGCGCGCGCGAGCGACGTGTCCGCGTAGGTGTCGCGCATGTCGCCCTTCTGCGGCGGCTCGCGCCGGATGTCCAGCGGGTGCCCTGCCAGGCGCGCGACGATGTCCAGGACCTGGTTGACCGACACGCGCGACCCGCCGCCGACGTTATAGGCGCGGCCGGGCACGCCGCGCTCGCCAGCCGCGATGGTCGCCGCCACCGCGTCGCTCACGAACGTGAAGTCGCGTGTCTGCTCGCCGTCGCCGTAGAGCGTGATCGGCTGCCGCTGCAGCGCCGCGCGGATGAAGCGGTTGAAGGCCATGTCCGGCCGCTGCCGCGGCCCGTACACGGTGAAGTAGCGCAGCGAAATCGTCGGCACCTGATAGTTCACGTGATACAGGTAGCACAGCTGCTCGGCGGCGAGCTTCGTGACGCCGTAGGGCGAGACCGGCTGCGGCAGCGCGTCCTCGCGCATCGGGATGCTCACGTGGTCGCCGTACACCGACGAGCTCGACGCGTACACGAATCGCTGCAGCGGGCGCCCCACGCAGGCCTCGAGAAGGCGCTGCGTCGCGTCGATGTTGTTGTCCGTATACACGCGAAAGTCGCTGCCCCAGCTCTTGCGCACGCCCGCCTGCGCCGCCAGGTGGAAGACGTGGGTCTTGCCCTCGAGCAGCGCGTCGAGCGCGCCGTGCTGCAGGCTGGCTCCGACGAAGTGAAAGCCCGCGCGCCCCCGATTCACCTCCAGGTTCGCTTCCTTGATCGCGCGCGGGTAGTAGTCGGTGAAGCAGTCGATGCCGGTGACCTCCGCGCCGCGATCGAGCAGCGTCGCGGTGAGGTGCGACCCGATGAAGCCGGCCGCGCCGGTCACGAGCGCCTTCACGCGAACACCTGTCTGACCCGCTCCGGCAGGCGGCACGGCCTGCCGGTCGCGTCGAGCGCGGCGTGAACGGTCCGGCCCGACGCCGTGACGGTGCTCGCGCCGCGGTGGACGACCTCGTAGATGAACTCCATGCGCACGGGTGAAAGCATTCGACCTTCGGTTCTCACGTCCAGCTCGTCGTCGTAGCGCGCCGGTCGCCGGTAGTCGCAGTGCGCCTCGATGACCGGCAGCGATACGCCCGCCTGCTCCATCTCGCGATAGCTCCAGCCCTGGGTGCGGAGCAGGTCGGTCCGCGCCACCTCGAACCAGACGAAGTAGTTGGCGTAGTAGGCCACGCCCATCTTGTCGGTCTCGGCGTAGCGGACGCGTACGGTAGAGACCGAGGAACAGGGCATGCTACCGGGCTGGCGCCGCCGTCGCCGCCGCGCGGAGATCGCGCACCGCGCACACGGGATCGGCAGCGGCGAAGATGGCGTTGCCGGCGACCAGGATCCGGGCGCCGGCGGCGACGACGCGCGGGGCGGTGGTCGTGTCGATGCCGCCATCCACCTCGATCGGCGCTGGCTGACCCTCGCGGTCCAGCAGCGCGCGCACCGCCCTGATCTTAGACTCGCTCCGCGGAATAAAGGTCTGCGCGCCGAACCCCGGGTTCACGGTCATGACGAGCACGTGATCCAGGTCGCCTGCAACCTCCTCGAGCGCGACCACCGGCGTCGACGGGTTCAACGCCACGCCGGCTTTGAGGCCGAGCCCCTTGATCAGGTGCAGTGTCCGGTGCAGGTGCCGCACCGCCTCGGCGTGCACCGAGATCATCGACGCGCCCGCCTCGGCAAACGCCTCGATGTACCGGTCCGGCTCCTCGATCATCAGGTGCACGTCGAGCGGAACGGTGGCGACGCGCTTGATCGCGCGCACGACGAGCGGGCCGACGGTGAGGTTCGGCACGAAATGACCGTCCATCACGTCGACGTGGATCAGGTCCGCGCCGCCGCGCTCGACCGCCCGGACCGCTTCTCCGAGCGCCGCGAAGTCCGCCGAGAGCAGCGACGGCGCAATCAGCACGCTCACCGGCTGACCTCGAGCGAGATCGTGTCGCCCCTCGAGATCTCGAACCCGGCCTGGGGAGATTGCCGCAGTACGATGCCCGCCGGCACGCCCGGGTAGGGATGGTCCCCCACGACGGCAATCCGGAAGCCGCTCGCGCGCAACACGTCGGCCGCACGGTCGCCGTTCACGCCGATGAGGTCCGGCATCACATATGTCTCGCCGCGTTCGCCCTGGTTGACCAGCAGCGCCACCCGCGACCCGGTGCTCTTCGGCGGGGGCATCTGCGCGACGATCGTGCCGCCGGGGTAGTCCGACGTCCGGATTTCGGCAGAACCCGCCGACTCGAGCCCTTCCTGCCGGATCCGGATCTCGGCCGACCGCACCGACTCGCCGACCAGCGCAGGGACGACGGTCGCGCGCGGGCCGGCGCTGACCCAAACCTTGACGCTGCGGTCGCGACGGGTGCTGAGGCCTGTCTGGGGCTCCTGCGTGAGGATTTGGCCGGCCGGGATCCTGGGATCCAGGCGGCGGCCCTCCTCGACGTGGAGGTGGAGCCCGGCTTCTGCCAGAACGGCAGAGGCTTCGTTCACCGTTTTCCCCTGGAGATCCGGCACGGTGACCTCGCGCGTCTTCAGCGCGATCCGCATGCCGGCTGCGGCGAAAAGGACATAGGTCAGGAGCAGACCGCCGCTCAGCAGGAGCAGCTTGCCGGCGCTCCATACGCGCGTCCGCAATGCCATGAATTCGAAAGTTTAGCGCAAGTCCTTAGTTCTCACCAGCATGGCGGCGAAGAACGCCTCAAGGCGGTCGCGGAAGGGAAACGTGCGCATCAAGCCGGACTCGACCAGAAACGCGTGGACAGCCGATGGGAGCTCGCTGCGATCGGCCGGCCGGAACTCGGGGTGACCCTTCAGAAAACGGTCCACCACCTCTTCGTTTTCTTCCGGTTCACTGGAACACGTCGAGTAGACCAGGTGCCCGCCCTGGGCGACCATGCCCGCGGCATGCTCCAGGATCCGACACTGCGCGGCGGCCAGCACGGGCAGCTCGGCCTCGACCCGGCGCCACCGGATGTCCGGGTCGCGCCGCAGCGTCCCGAGTCCGGAGCATGGCGCATCCAGGAGCACGAGATCGAAGGTCGTACGGAACGGCAGCGGCCGCGAGGCGTCCGCCTGGGCGATCCGGATGCACCTGGCGCCCGACGAACGAACGCCGCGTGCGAGCAGCTCGACGCGGCGTGGCCTGACGTCGCAGGCGACGATCGAGCCGCGGTCGCCCATTGCCGCCGCCATCGCCGTCGTTTTGCCGCCCGGCGAAGCACAGAGGTCCAGCACCCGCATTCCCGGCCTCGCGTCGGCAAAAACCGCGACGAGCTGCGAGGCCTCGTCCTGGACGGCAAACAGCCCGTCGTCGGCGAGCGGCGTGAGCAGGGGATTGCCGGAGCGGACGACGAGGCCGTCTGGCGCGTGATGGGTGGGCTCGGTTTCGACGCCGTGGCCAGCCAGCGTCGCCGCCAGCTCGGCGCGGGACACGCGCAGGGTGTTGGTGCGCAAAGCCAGCGATGCCGGCGCGTTGTCGAACTGCGCCCAGGCCTCCGCCGCCTCGAACCCGTACCGGCGCAGCCAGCGTTCGACCAGCCAGCGCGGATGGGAAAGCCTGAGGGCAAGGTAATCCAAGAAGGGGGCCGCCTCCTTTCCGGCAAAGGAGGCAGCCCCCTTTTCAGCTGGCCGGAATGGGAGGGGCAGTTTGTTGCGCTCGCGGCTGACGCGGCGGAGGATGCCGTTCACCAGCGGGGCGGCGCTCGCCTTGCCCGCACGACGGGCCAGGTCGACGGCGTCGTTGACCGCCGCCGCCGCCGGCACCCGATCCAGGTGCAGCAGCTGGAACATCGTCAAGCGCAGGATGTCCAGCACCTCCGGGTCGAGCTTCGCGAGCGACCGGCGCGCGAACTGCGCGATGACGTGATCGAAGGCGCCCTGCCAGCGGAGGGTGCCGGCGGCGATTTCACCGGCCAGGGCGCGGTCCCGCTCCTGATCGAGCGGGGCGCGAGCCCTGGCCAGCGCGTGCGGGAGATCGGCGCGGCCGCTGTTCACGGCGCGGAGCACCTCGTAGGCGGCCACACGCGCCGGTGCAATCATGGGGCGCTGACGCGTGCGCCGACGCGCACGCGCCGGCCCGCCAGGAACTCCGCCGCATCCATCACGCGCCGCCCTTCGGGCTGGATCCGCAGCACGTCGACCGTCCCGCCGCCGCCGCCGGTCGCGATCGCAAGGCGGCCTCCCGAGGCCTCGACGACCGTCCCGGGCGCCGCCGTGCTCCGCTCGGCCGACACCCTCGTACGGTGCAGCAGGCACCGCGTGCCGTCGATCGAGATGGCCACCATCGGCCAGGGCTGCAGGCCGCGCACCAGGTTGTGCACCGCCGGTGCGGGCAGCGACCAGTCGACCGTTCCTTCCTCCCGCGTGATCTTCGGCGCGTGCGTCGCGCGCGCGTGATCCTGCGGAACCTCGACGGCCCGACCCGCGGCGATGTGGTCCACCACGTCGACCAGGAGCGTCGCACCGAGCTCGGCGAGCTGCGCCTGCACCTCGACGCTGGTCGCCTCGTCTCCGATCGGCACCCTGGCGGTCGCAAACACCGGACCTGCGTCCAGTTCGGCGACCACGCGCATGATCGACACGCCGGTTTCCCGGTCGCCGGCGATCACCGCGCGATGCACCGGCGCCGAGCCGCGATACGCGGGGAGCAGCGACGCGTGGACGTTGATCATGCCGAGCCGCGGCACCTGCAGGAGAACCTCCGGCAGAATGCGCCCGTAAGCCGCGACGACCCCGAGATCCGGCCGAAGGTCCCGCATCGCCCCGAGGAACGCCTCCTCCTTCAGCTTCAACGGCTGCACCACCGGCACACCGCGGGCTTCGGCGAGCTGACGCGTCGGCGTGGGCCGCACATGCTGGCCGCGGCCCTTGGGACGGTCCGGCTGGGAAACGACCATAACCACGCGGTGGACCGAGTCCAGCAGCGCCCGGAGCGGCGGCACCGCAAACTCCGGCGTGCCGAAATACACGATGCGCACCGACGGCGGCGTCACCATTTGCCGGCGCGCTTCAGCTTGTGGATGCGGCGGACTATCAGATCGCGCTTGATGCCCCGCAGCCGGTCGACGAACACCGTCCCGTCGAGATGATCCATCTCGTGCTGGAACGCGCGCGCGAGCAGGTCGTGGCCCTCGATGATCCGCTCCCGCTGATCCCGATCCAACCCCTTCACGACCGCACGCGCCGGCCGGACGACGGTCGCGTTGAACCCGGGTACGCTGAGGCATCCCTCTTCCTGCAGCTGCATCCCGTCGCGCTCGAGAAACGTCGGATTGACGAGCACGATCAGGTCGTCCGGGTTGTGGCCGACCGACACGTCGATGACGAACACACGCAGCGGCACGCCGACCTGTGTCGCGGCCAGGCCGATCCCCGGCGCGCCGTACATCGTCTCGATCATGTCGTCGATCAGCCGCTGGAGGTCGTCGTCCCAGACCGTGACCTCCGAGGCGGACTGATGGAGCCCGCGCTCGCCGTAGCGCAGGATGGGTCGGATCATTTCTCAGGGCGCGTGAGGCCCGACAGTTTGCTCATGCGCCGGGGCCCTCCCCCCCGGCGCTCCCGCGTCGCACGTTCGCGCTCCGCGGCGGCTGAAGGCTCTCACGCGTCTGACGCGCGCACTGGGCGCGGGCGCCCGGCGCCCGTCGGGTCTGTGGGCCGGTACTCATCGGTTCGAATGGGGAGCGGAGGAGCCCCCGCGGAACCGCTCCTCGAGCGACGCCTTCGCCGCCGCCATCGCGCGGTCCATCTCGGCGACGGAGTCGCCGCCGAACTTCTCGAGGAGTGCGTCGCCCAGCACGAGGGCGACCATCGCCTCGCCGACAATCGCAGCAGCGGGCACGGCGCAGACGTCGCTGCGCTCGACGGCGGCGGGCGACTCCTCCATCGTCGCCAGGTCGACGGAGCGGAGCGGCTTCATGAGGGTGGAGATCGGTTTCATCCACGCGGACACGCGGACGTCCTCGCCGTTGGTGACACCGCCCTCGAGCCCGCCCGCGTTGTTCGTTGGACGGGCGACGCCGAGCGGGCCGCGGCCGCCGGGGTGCGGCACGATCTCATCGTGCACGCGGGAGCCCGGCCGGACGGCGGCTTCCGGCCCGAGGCCGATACCGACTGCCTTGATGGCAGGGATCGACATGAGCGCCTGCGCCAACCGGCCGTCGAGCTTGCGGTCCCACTGCACGTAGCTGCCCAGCCCGGCAGGCACGCCGGTCGCGATCACCTCGAAAGCGCCGCCTTTCGTATCGCCTGCATCGCGGGCGCGATCGATTTCCTGAATCATCGCGCGCTCGACTGCCGGATCCACGCAGCGGAGCGGCGCGTCGTCGGGCAGCGCCGCCGCGCGATCGAAGTCGACGACGGCAGAGGGATCGAGCCTGGCCTCGCCGATGGTGAACACGTGGCTGGTGATACGGAGGCCGGCGTGCAGCAGCAGCTGCCGGGCCAGGGCGCCGGCAGCGACGCGCGCGGCGGTCTCGCGCGCGCTGGCGCGCTCGAGCACGTCCCGCACGTCTGCACGGCCGTACTTCGCGACCCCGGCAAGGTCGGCGTGACCGGGGCGCGGCCGGGTGACGAGCGGCCGGCGTGGACCGCCGGCGCCGGGCGGGGGGTGGGCCGTGATGCTCATCGTCTGCTGCCAGTTCGGCCAGTCGCGGTTCTCGATGGTCATCGCGATCGGCCCGCCGATCGTCTCTCCGGCACGCACGCCCGAGAGGATCTCGGCGCGGTCGGATTCGATGGCCATGCGGCGGCCGCGTCCGTAGCCACCCTGGCGCCGGCGCAGGTCCCTCGTGATGGTGTCGGGGTCGATCCGAAGCCCCGCCGGAATGCCCTCGAGGATCACCACGAGCGCACGGCCGTGCGACTCGCCGGCGGTGAGAAAACGGAGCATCGAGGCACCAATTGTATACGAAGTTTCTGCAGCGTCCGGCGCGCGCGCGAGTGCTTTCGGGCCTGTTTTCGCGCGGCGCGCCGCGGTCGGCAGCTTGCACCATCAGGGCGTCAGGTCGCCCTCATGACGCCTTCGATCGTCGCTGACCGGTTCGTCGCCAACGGCGCGTCGTGGGTCGATCTCGCGACCAGTGCGAGCGTCAGGATGCGCGTTCTGGACGCCGGAAGTCGCCGCACGCAGCTTCTCTGGTCGGAGCGCTGCGCCGCCCACGCGCGGCTGCGCCACCCGCTGCTCAATCCGCTTCTCGATTTCGGCGTGCTCGACCGCGGGCGGCTGTTCGAGGCATACGTCGTCCTGCCGCCGGTGCGCGCGGCGTCGCTCGCCGGCCAGCGGCTGCGGGCGAACGCGCTGCAATTTCTGCGCGCGCACGGCATCGACGCCGACCCATCCGACCTCGTATTCCGCCAGATGACGCCGGGGCGGGCCTCGCATGGGACGCGGCCGTTCGGGGTCGTGCTGCAGGAACGGCCGGCGCTCACGGCGCTGGCGGAAGTGCTCGACGCAGCGGAGCCCGGAGGCGCCTGCCTGGTCGGCGTGTGCGGGCCGCCGGGTTCGGGGCTGCGCACGCTCGCCGTCCTCGCCGCTCGCGCCGCGCGTGTCCGTGGCTACGTGCCGGTCTGCTTCGGCGGGTTCGCCTCGCGGCCGTGGATGGCCGCGGTGCTGTCGAACCACCATGTCTGCCTGATCGGCTCCGATCTCGAGGAGCGGTCGGCGCGCACGCCGGTCGCGCACCTGCTCGCGAGACTGGGCGCCGCCAGCGCGCGGCGGCACGTCGTAATCGCGTTCGCGCGGGAAGCGGGAGTGGGGTGCCACGTGATTCCGATCGGCCCGATGGGAACGACCGCGATGACTGCCATGGTGTACGCCGCCGACGGAGAGCCGTCACCCTCGGAGCTGTTCGAGGCCGCGCGCGGCGCGGATGGAAAACCGGGCGTCTTCCTGAAGCGCCTCGGCGCGCAGGCGTTCGAGCCGCACGTGGCGCGGCCACTCATCGCGCACGAGTCCGCGCAGCCCTATGGCGCGGCCGAGCCCCCGGGGGCATCCACCGCGGACACGCCGGCCAGCCCCCTCGGCGGCTCGCGCACCGGTGGAGTCCTCGCGCGCGCGGTCGCGCGCGCGGACGTCCTGGCTTCACGCGGCCGGCACGCAACAGCCCAGCGCCTGCTGTCCCGGGCAGGCCGCGTGTCGAGCGCCCGCGGCGAAGGTCGCGAAGCCGCACGCTGCGCGGAACGCCTGGGTCGCCTGCACCTCGAACGTGGACACATCCGCGAGGCGATCGCCGCGCTCGAACGCGCACGAACGGCGGATGCCGATGCTGCAGTGACCCGTGCCGCCAACCTGCACCTCGCAGCCGCGTGGATCGAAGACGCACGCCTGGCACAGGCCGAAGCGCTCCTCCGCTCGATGTCGGTCGCGGCGGCGATGCAGCAGTCGGCCGACGCCGTCGTCGCGCAGGCGCTGGCGCGCTGCCTGTACTGGCAGGGACGCTATGCGGAAGCGGCCGTCGTCCTGCAGCCGTACCTCGGCGACCATGCCGATCCGATCTGCCTGGCGCGGGCCGCCCGCGTGCAGCTCGCAGAAGGCGCCGCTCTTCCTGCCCTCCACCTTGCCCGGCGCGCGCGCCAGGCGACTGCCGCCACGACGCCGTGCGGGACTGTGTCGGCCGTCGCCCGCACCCTCGCTCTGACGCTCGGCGCCGCCGGAGACGACGTCGGGGCCCGCGACCAGGCGGCAGCCGCCCTCGATGCGGGGCGGCGCGCGCACCTGCCTCTCGCGGTGATTCGCGCCCGGCTGGCGCATCTCCAGATCTCCTCGCGCCTGGAGCCGCGTGCCGCCGCGGTGCGTCGGCTGTGCGATCGCATGTCGTCGCTGGCCGCGCAGCCATGGCTGCCGCGGCTGGCGCGCTACCAGATCCTCCGGACGATCGAGCAGGCCTGCGACATGCCAGCCAATCCGGCCCTCGCAGCGCTGGAGCAGGAGGGCGTGCAGTATCCCGGGTGGCGGCAGCGTGGCGGCCGCGGCGCGTTGAGCGAGCTGGAGACGATGCTCGACGTGTGCCACACCGCCACCGACGACCGAGAGGCGCTCGATCGTCTGTGCGCGACGGCAGTCGAACGCCTGCGCGCCGCTGCCGTCGCGATCGTGACCGCGGACGGCCGCCGGCTCGCTGGACGCGCCGGCCGGAACTGGGACGCGCAATCGCCGGCCGTGGACCGGGCTCTTGCGTCAGGCACCGGCATATCGCTGCTCGCCGACGGCGCCGGCGCGCGCCTGGAGGCAGCCGAGCCGGTGAAATTCGGCGGCGAGGTGATAGGCGCCGTCGCCTGCCGCTGGATCGCCGGCACCGCCGTCTCGCCCGAGCGCTCGCAAGCCGCCCTGAAGGCGTGCGGACTGGCCGCAGCCGCACCGCTGCGAGCCGTTCTCGATCGTGCGGTTCCGGTCAGTCCGGACCCGGGGTGGTCCGACCTGCTCGGCACGAGCGCGGGCGCCGGGGCGGTACGGGAGGCGGTCGCGCGGGCAGCGCGGGCACCGTATCCGGTGCTGATCGAAGGCGAGAGCGGGAGCGGAAAGGAGCTCGTCGCGCGCGCCATCCATCGGCTGAGCCCCCGGCGCGATCGACGGTTCGTGGCGGTGAACTGCGCGGCGCTCACCGACGATCTGGTCGAGGCGGAGCTCTTCGGCCACGCGCGCGGCGCGTTCACGGGTGCCGTCGGCGAGCGGGCCGGCCTGTTCGAGGAAGCCGACGGTGGCACGCTGCTGCTGGACGAAATCGGCGAGCTCTCGCCGCGGGCGCAGGCGAAGCTCCTGCGGGTGCTGCAGGAAGCGGAGATCCGCCGCGTCGGCGAGACCTTCGCCCGTCGGGTCGACGTGCGCGTCGTCGCCGCCACCAACCGCCAGCTCGAACGCGACGCGGCGGCGGGGCGGTTTCGGGCCGACCTGCGCTTCCGCCTCGACGTCATCCGCATCGTCGTCCCGCCGCTGCGGGAGCGCGCCACGGACATTCCGCTGCTCGCGCTGCACTTCTGGAACGAGGCCGCGCGGCGGGTGGGCTCACGCGCGACGCTCTCTCCGGAAGCGACCGCGGCGCTGGCGCGCTACGACTGGCCGGGGAACATCCGTGAGCTGCAGAACGTGATCGCCTGGCTGGCGGTTCACTCGCCGCCCCGCGGCCGCGTTCCGGCCACCGCCTTGCCGGCGGCGGTGGCCGGCGCCGCCTCGCCGATGGAGACCACGTTCGAGCGCGCGCGGGAGGAATTCGAGCGGCGCTTCATCCGCAGCGCGCTGGCGCGCGCCAACGGCCAGCGCGCGCGCGCCGCCGCGGCCATGGGCGTCACCCGGCAGGGCCTGGCGAAGATGATGCGGAGGCTGCAGATTGACGACCAGTGGCCGGTGTGAGACGGGACCGATCCACGGTTGGGGGTCGGATCCTGTTTCTTGCACGACTGTCAGCCGGAGGGGACACCGAACCCAGTGAGCACTCAAGAGGTCATACGTGCGAAAAACACGATCTGACCCCCTCCGACCGAGTGCACCCTGCACTCGTACCTCCGCTCGGTCGTCGTATCGCCGCTGCGCGCGTAACGGAGCATCCATGTCCTCGGCAAGGTGACGCCATCCTGCGTCTCGAAGCCCGAGAACGTCACGCTGGCGACACGACGAAGCTCTCCGGCTTCGACTTTCCCGAACAGATGTCCTCAACTGCTGAGGTGGGCCGAGGGCTTCGCCCCTTCCGCGGTTCGTCATTGCTTGCGGGAGGTCCCGTCAACGCATCCGCGTGCGCAGTGCCAGGGCCGCGCGGTTGTCGGGGTCCTTTTCGAGCGCCCGCTCGACCGTGGTGCGGGCGGCACCGACGTCTCCGCCGCGCAGCTGCGCATCGGCCAGCCTGACGAGCACGGCGGCGTCCGGGGAAGCGTCGGCGGCGCGCTGGTAATAGGCGACGGCGAGGGGGACGTCGCCGAGCCGCAGCGACAGGTCGCCAATGCGAGTCGCCAGCGCGAAGCGGCGCCGATCGTCGAGGCCCTCGCCCTCGAGCGCCAGGTAGTCGATGAGCGCGGACCGCGCCAGCGCGCGATCGCCTCCGCGCTCGGCGAGGTCGGCGAGGAAGTAGAAGGCCATCGGGTCCACAGGCAGTTGCTCGGCCGCCTGCTGAAAGGTGCGCAGCGCCCCTTCCTGGTCGCCCGAGGCCAACAGGGCGCGCCCGTAGAGCGTGAGCGTCTCGCTGCTGCGATCGGATTCGGCCGCGCCGCGCAGCGCCTCGAGCGCCTTTGCCAGGTCCACGCGATCGCTGCGTTGCAGCGCCGTCTCGAGCCACACCCGGCCCAGCGCGACGTAGGTGCGCGTCTGTTGCGGATGCCGCTCGGCGGCCCTGCGCAGCGTGATGACCGCGCTGTCGGGCCGGCCGGCTCTCGCGTAGGCGAGACCGAGCGCGATTTCACGCGAGGATCCGGGGTCGATGCCGAGCAGACTCTGCAGGTGCTCAATGCGGTCCTCGGATCGACCGAGGCGGCCGAACAGGTCCGCGAGCTCCTCCCGCGCGCCGATGAGCGCCGGCGCTAATCCGAGCGAACGCTCGAGCGCCGCGATCGATTGCGCCGGCTTCTGGAGATCGCGATAGCAGAGGCCGAGCAGGTAATGTGCCTCGGCGAGCCTGTCGTCGAGCGCCAACGCCGCGTCGAGCGCGGTAATCGCCGCGATGATCTGGCCCGTGCGGTAGCGCGAGAGCGCCAGCTTGTACTGGACGCGCGCGGATCGATCGTCCAGGCGCGCCGAATCCTGGTACCGCTCGGCCGCGCGCTCGTAGCGGCCAAGCGCGTAGTTGACATCGGCGAACAGCTCGAAGGCGCGGGGGGAGGTCGGGTCCAGCTCGGTGGCACGCCGCAGATCGCGCAGCGCCGACTCGAGATCGTTCTGCCGCCGGTAGGCTTCGCCGCGCCGCAGGTACCCGAGCATCGATTCGGGCCGCAACGCCAGCGCCGCCGTGAACGACGTCACCGCCGCCGCTGGATCGTCACGTGCCATCGCCGATTCGCCGCGGGCAATGTCGTCGCGATACTGGCGCTCTCGGCTGGCGGCGCGGTAACCGTACGCCGCCATCACGGCAAGCAGGCCAAGCAGCACGAAGCTACCGACTACCCGTTTCATATCTGTAACTGTAACTGATTACGTGCCGCAGTCCGCCGGGGTCCGGCTCAGGGCGCGGGGCTCGGGGCTCAGCGTTCGGGGCCCGGCGTTCGGGGCTCAGGGTTTCGCGATCAGGATTTATCAGGATTCGGGATTCGCGACCAGCGATTATAGATTCAGGATGAACGATGGGCGATTCAGGATGAGCGATCAGGGAGCAGGGACCCAGCGCCGGCGGGAACATTCCCGCCTCCCCAGTGTCCAATCCTGCAGGATTTTCGGCAGACGAGTGCTAAGATGGCAGAGGAATTGTCGGTGAAGCCAGTTCCCTCCATTACGACCTGGACGGACGTCGGCGGTAGGGAGGCCGCCCTCATCCAGCGGTGCGCCGCCCGCGACGAGGATGCATGCGCCGAGCTCGTCAGCGAGCACCAGCGGATGGTCTACCAGCTCTCGCTGACCCTGCTGGGCGATCACAACGAGGCGCTGGACCTGTCACAGGAGGTCTTCCTCCGCGTCTTCCGCACGATTCACGGCTTCCGCGGCCAGTCCGCCCTGCGGACCTGGATCTACCGCATCGTCGTCAACCAGGCGCGCAACCGGCAGCGCTGGTGGCGGCGGCGCCACCGCGCCCAGCAGGTCTCGCTCGACGAGCATATCCGCGATCACGGCGAGCTGCCCGCGCCTGGCAACACCGGGTCGCCGGACCGCGCGCTCGGGCAGAAGCAGCTCGCCGAGCGGTTACGCGCCGCACTCGATGCGCTGCCGTTCGACCAGAAGACGGCGCTGGTACTTCGTGAAATCGACGGCCTGAGCTACGAGGAGATCGGCTTCTCGCTCGGAATCGCTGTCGGCACGGTGAAATCGCGGTTGGCCCGCGCGCGCGAGGCGCTCCGCGGGCAGTTGAGGGACGCATGATGCTCATGAGCTGCGCGGCAGTGCGGCGACGGCTCGCGGCCTTCTACGACCGTGAGCTGCCCGTCCCCGAACTGATCGCCATCGAGACGCACCTGAGCGAGTGTCCGCCGTGCGGGCGCGAGCTGCGCGACCTGCAGCTGGTCGGCAACGCGTTGCGGATGCTCGCCGTCCCGGGCCCGGCCGACGACTGGACCGGCCTCCAGCCAGGCGTGATCAGCCGGATGCGCGCGGAGCGGGACGAGTCGCTGCCGGTGCGCACCAAGCGGTTGTTCGACGACCTCCACCTCGTCTGGATCGGCATGGCCTCCACCGCCGCGACGTTCCTGTGCGCGGCGACGGTGCTCGGCATGCTGCACCTGGCGCCGCAGGAGCGGCGGCAGGATTCGCTCGCGGCGGTGATTGCCGTCATGGCCGCACCGTACGGCTCGGACGTCAACCCGTTCCGCTTCGACAGCCGCATCCAGCTGCCCAGCGTGCCCAAGAGCGGCGCCGTCTACGACACGCTCGAAAGCCGGACGCCTGACGCGGACTGCGAGGTCGCCTTCGCCGCCAGCCTGAACCGCGAGGGTCTCGTGTCGGGACTCGAGGTGCTGGGCAGAGCGTCCGACGAGATGGAGGCGCAGGACCTCATGGAGGGCCTCGCGCACGCCCGGCTCGAGCCGGCGCAGTTCGAAGGTGCGCCGGTCGCCGCCAACCTCGTCTGGCTCGTGGCGCACACGACGGTCAAGGGGAAGATCCGCTCCTGACACCGGGGGGCGCCTGACCCCGGCGCCCGCGACCGCGAACTCCCGGCCGTCCCCGCTTTACGTCTGGATTGCGCCCCTTCCGTCCACTGGAATCGACCGCCGGCAGATGTTGCTCCCCGGCAGCGCACGGCTCGGCCCCTGCGACATCGTTTGCGCCGCTCGGTGCCTGAGGCATGGGTGATGTCCACCGGGCGCCCCCTACTTTTGCGTCGCGGGGCGGCTCTCGGCGACGGCAGTCGCCACGTTGTTCATCGCGTCGGTGGCTCGGACGATGACGCTGCGGCCGGCTTCACCCTCCTCGAGCGGGACCTCGAACTCCTCGCGCCGCGAGTCGGGGATGCCGTCCTTCGGGTAGACCACGCGCCAGCGGCTCGCGTCGAGCGAGTATTCGACGCGGTGCACCGGCGACTGCTCGTCGCGCACCGCGAAGACGATGGTCGTCCGCGCGCCGGCGCGGGCCGGCGGCTGCACCTCGATTCGCGGCGGCGTGTTGTCGATGTCGAACGTGACGCTCTCGAGCTCGCCGGCCAGCGCGGTGCCCGGCGAGTTCGACGGCGCGTCGGAGGCCGACACCTTCAGCAGGTACGTGCCGTCGGGGACCGACGTCGTGTCCCAGACGAATATCGGGTCCCACAAACCGCGCTTCAGCGCCTTCCACGTCGTCTCCCCCTCGCGCCGGTAGAGGACGTCGTACTGCAGGCGATCGTCGTTCCCGTCCTCCGCCTTCCAGACGAACGTCTGCAGCCCCTTCTGGTAGGTACGGCGGCCGAGGACCGGGACCCCGGGCTGTGGCGCGGCTCCTCCCGGCGCCGGCGCCTGTGTGCCCGGCCGGCCGTCGGAGGTGTTGTCCTCGAACCCGGCAATCTCCATTTCGCCGGTGGAGAATGGCCGCTGGAACACCACGCCGGGCGGCTGGACGGTGATCGAGGCGACCTCCGGGCGCAAGTTGCGGGGGAGGTAGGCGGTCGTCACCGACGTCAGCACCGGCGACTCCCCGGTCTCCGCGCTGAGCACCACGCGCCACTGCAGGTAGCGAGCGTTCGGGCTCGTGACCTGCTCGCCTTCAGGGTTCGTGTACGGCTTCGACCACGCGCTCCAGGTCTCGTCCGGGGTCGCGGTGTTGCCCGACCGCGTGAACGCTTCGATCTGGTCGGACCGCGCCGATGCCCGCCAGCGAATCACGCCCCAGCGCGCCACGGTGCCGGCATCGCGCACGTCGGAGTCGTACGCACCGCGACGCGCCGCGCTCGACGAGAGCGCGAACAGCTTTCCGGGGTTGCTCGCGGCGACGACGATACGGCCCGACGGCTCGCGCAACAGCGAGGTGACCTGCCGCGCGCTCGCTCGTGCGAGCAGCGTCGCCCGCGCCGGATCCCCGCCCACCCGGAAGATCTTGCCTTCCGTGCCGGTGCCTACGAGCAGGCTCCCGCCCGGCTCGATCAGCAGATCATAGGGCGAGTCCTCGGTCGACTCCCACATCGCGTCCCACAGACCGTCCGGGCGGACGCGGTAGATCGCGCCGCGCGGAGCCCGCCTCGGCGCGCGCACGGACGGCGGCGGCGCGGCCGGCGGCTGCGGCACCGGGGTCTCCACGACGGAGATGGCGGTGATTTCCGTCGAGACGGAGGGGACCGGCTGCCGGGGCGGTTCGGCGCCGGGCGGCGTCGCGCGGTCCTCGGAGGGTGGAGTCGCCTGGAGCGCCGCCGCGTAAATCGTGCCGTCGTCGGCGACACGGATCGCGTGGACTTCCCGGAACGGCGACTCCAGCAGCACGAAGGCCTTTCCGCCCGGATCGATCCGGAACAGTCGGCCCGGCGACTCCGTGCCGGCGATGAGATCTCCCGTTCGAGAGAAGGCGAGGGAGCGCACGTTCGCGGCGTTGGTACGATAGAAGCGGCTGCCCTGGCCGTCGGGTGAAATCTTGTAGATCACGCCCTTGTCACCGGTCGCCGCAAAGAGGTTGCCGCTCCGGTCGACGGCCAACGCCCAGATGTACTTGTCCTCGGGATCGAAGAGCGGCTTCGACGTCCCGTCGGCAGCGACGTGGTAGATCTTCCCGTCGGGCGACGACCCGACGTAGAGGCCGCCGTTTGGTGCCGGCGCGATCGCGTGCACCTCCAGCTCCGGCGCGTCGAAGAAGGTCGTCAGCTTGCCGTCCTTCGAGACCTTCAGCACTTTGCCCTCGTTGCCGCTGCCTGCCCAGAGCGTCCCGTCGGTTCCGGCGAGCACCGTCCACAGAAAGGGGGCCGCCGTTTCGGCCACCACCGAGGCTGACGGACCGAGGAACACGCGGCCGTCGCCGTCGATCGAGAGATCCTCGACATCGCCCTTGAGGAAATCCGCCTGCGTCGAGACGGTCCAGAACGTCGGCGTGGCAGCATGGACGATGGTGATGCCGGCAACGAGGGCGGCGGCACTGGCCGCAGCGAGCGTCGATGTGCGCATGTCGTGATGATACTTGCAGCTCACGGAGCGTTCAGAGGCCGCGGAGAGTTTCGTTCACTCAGAGGCCACGGAGACTCGGTCGGCAAACTCAGAGGTCGCGGAGGTCACGGAGTGCCATCTATGCAGCAGGTGTACCGACCTCAGAGGCGAGCGCCACGGGGCCACTGACTTCAGTCGAGAATCCGTGGCTCCTGTGCTCTCGAGTGCAATCAGAACTCCGTAGCTTCTGCGGGAGCTCACCAGGAACTCCGTGGCCTCCCTACCGGCTCCCCGGCCTCGCCTCTACCTCAATGGCCAGCAGCCGCGATCCGACGACCGCGGAGTTCATCGGGATCTCCCACTCCCCGACCGCGGCGCTGCGGATCGGCGTGAAGCTGCCGCCGTTCTTGTCCCCTTCCATGACCGCCAGGACCGACGGCGGGAGCGCGGGAAGCGTTTCGCCGTTGACCACGGCGCCAGGCGTGCCGCTCAGCAGCCGGACGTAGATCCGGTTATTGCGCCGCGTGTCGTTGAGCACGCGGATCATCTGCGAGACGCTCTGCGGCTGCAGCGAGCGCCGCAGCTCGCGCTGTTCGATCGCGTTCAGCGACCGGCCGTCCGTTACCAGCACGGACAGCGGTCCGGAGAGATTCGCGGGGATGTCGATCGGGTGCGTCAGGATCTTCTCCTCGCCGCGGTAGCTGCGCGTCAGGATCTTCAGCGGGACCGTTCGTCCGGCGCGCGGGCGGATCTCGTCGAGCCACACGCGTTCGATGGTCACGCTGCGCGGCGTCTCGCTCGCCTCGATCGCGATGTCGAGGCGGTCGATCGTGATCGACTCCAGGTTGTTGGTTAGCAGCATCGTCAGCGGACCGCCCACCGCCGCGGCCAGCCCGGCCGCCGGCTGCTCGCCCGCGAACACGTCCTCGACGAGGAGGTCGGCGTGTCCCTTGATGCGGGTGCGGCTCTTGACCGCGAAGGTGGCGGGCCCGAACTGCCGCTCGTAGGCGGTGAGGGTGTTGACCATGGCCACGTAGGACAGCAGCGGGGTGAAGACCTGGTCGTTCACCAGCTGGTAGTTCAGCGTTCGCGTCGAGGACGCGCCGGCGCCGCGATCCGAGGCGAGCGTCACGGTCATCGGGATGAGCACTGGCCCGGCGCCAAGCGTGCCCGCGATCGCCGTCGCGCGATCCTGCTGCATCGTCCCGATGACCTCGCCGAGCGCGGAGATCTTGAAGGAGGTCATCAGGCTGGGCAGCACTTCGTAGACGTACGCGCGGGTGAGCGGGAACTCGGTAGGCCCGAGATTGAAGAGCGGGTGGCCGAAGCCGTAGATACGGTCGCCGTCGATGTGGGTGACGGTTCCGGTCGCGCCCAGCTCGAGGTCGCCGCCGAGCAGACCGACGCCGATCGCGTCGCCCTCACGGAGCGGGCCTTTCAGGTTGCGCACCTCGGCGGCCTGTGCGCCGCTCCCGCCGGACAGCGCGGGCGTGAACCCGGCGGCGCCGAACGCGGAGTGAATCAGGTCGACGGATTCCGGCTCGAACCCGGTCAGGACGAGCGGCGTCGCGATCGGCCGGAGCATGACGCCGAAGTGGCCGCCGGTCTCCCGCGGGATGCCGATGCTCTGCACGTCCGCCGGCCGCCGCGCAAAGGGGGCCAGCCGCGCGTAGACGGACGAGAGCGCCGTGGTCAGCCCCTCGCGGGTGATCGGCAACTCGATGCGCGCGCGCTCGCCGCCCGTGCGGCGGGGCAGCGTGGCGGCATCCTTCATCTCCGCAATCGGCGTGATACCCGCGATCGCTTCCTTGGAAAAGGCGCCGACCGAGTACGACACGGCGCCGATCAACCGGCCGTCGACGTAGACGGGGCTGCCGCTCATGCCCTGCGCGACGCCGGTATCCGCCAGCGGGCCGCCTTCCAGCCTGGCGAGGATCAGGTCACGCTTGGGTCCCTGGACGTTTCGCAGCACGCCGAGGATGTGGACCCTGAACTCGGCCAGCTCAGAGCCTTCGAACACCGTGCGCCCGATACCTGTCATCCCGGGGCGGATCTCTTCGACGGCCATCAACGGGGCTGCGGCCGGCACCGGCAGGACGGAGAGGACGGCAACAAGCAGCGCCACGGCGGCGGATCGTTTCTTCATAAGCTGTGAACGTGAGGTCGAACGGATTTTCTCAGGAGGTGACGCTCCAGTTATACGGGCTAACTGCTTGCCAGTCAAGGAGAAAGCACAGCACGACGCGCAGAATGGGGCTGTCTCCGTCCCCGGAAAGCAGGCAGCCCCCTTTCTGCGTCGGGATTGTTGACGATGCGCTGAGGGCTCTGTTATGGTTGGCTGGCGTTGGCGAACGACCTGCTCGGCGCACCGCACGTCTATTACGACTACGACGGCTCGTTTGGGGCCTGGTGGTGGTACGTGTGCGCTGAGGAGGCAGTCCTTTAAGCCGGCATCACCAGCCAGGCAGGGATTCTCGAGGGCCTCCTCAGCACCGCTGAGGGGGCTTTTGTTGTTTATGCGACCGCTCCTGTGCGTCACCGTGACTGGGAGTACGACCGACGAGCTGCGGCGCGCGCGCGATGCCGCCGCGGGCGCCGACCTCGTCGAGCTCCGCCTCGACGGCGTCGACCGCCCCGACGTGGCCGGCGCGCTCGACGGCCGCAGACGACCCGTGATCGTCACCTGCCGGCCACGCTGGGAAGGCGGCGCGTTCGAGGGGTCCGAAGAGGTGCGCGAGCGCCTGCTGCTCGAGGCGGTCGCCGGCGGCGCGGAATTCGTCGACGTCGAGGCGCGCGCGGAGTTCGCGGCCTCGATCATCCGGCAGCGCCGCGGCCGCGGCATCGTGTTGTCGCAGCATGCGTTCGGCACCGTCCCCGGCGACCTGGCCTCGCGCTACGACGCGATGCGCTCGACCGGCGCCGAGATCGTGAAGATCGCGGTCGAGGCGAAACGGGTGAGCGAGATGCTCCCGCTGTTCTCGCTGGCCGCCTCGGATGCGCCGGACCGGGACGAACCGGGTGGGCACGTGCTGATCGCGATGGGTGCCGCAGGGGTCCCGACGCGCGTGCTCGCGGCGCGGCTGCGCAACCGCTGGACTTACGCCGGCGAGGCGGTCGCGCCCGGGCAGATGCCCGCGTCGCGGTTGCTGCAGGAGTTTCAGTTCCACCGCGTGTCGCCCGACGCCGCGCTCTACGGCGTCGCCGGCAACCCGGCCGTGCAGTCGCTCTCACCCGCGATGCACAACGCCGGCTTTGCCGCGCTGGGACTCAACGCCGTGTACGTGCCGCTGCAAGCGGCCGACGCGGAGGACTTCGTCCGGTTCGCGCGCGCGGTGTCGGTGCGCGGCGCGAGCGTCACGGCCCCGTTCAAGGTGGCGATGCTGTCGCACGTCGACGAGGTGGACTCGCTGGCGCGCCGCGTGGGGGCGATCAACACGATCAGCGTGCGCGATGGCCGGTGGTTCGGGACCAACACCGACGTGCACGGCTTCATCGCGCCGCTGTCGGGGCGCATGGCGCTCAGGGGCACACGCGCGGCCGTGCTCGGGGCCGGGGGCGCCGCACGGGCGGTCGCCGTCGCGCTGGTCGACCAGGGAGCGCGCGTCGCCATCTGCGCGCGGCGACGCGACGCGGCGCGCGAGATTGCCGACGCCTGTGGCGCGCAGGTGGCGACGTTCCCGCCGAGGCCCGGCAGCTGGGACGTCCTCGTCAACACCATTCCGCTCGCCGAGCAGGAGGGCGAGAGCCCCATGGCGGGCGTGGGCCTCGACGGCGAGATCGTCTTCGATCTGGTGTACTTGCCGGCCGAGACGCCGCTGCTCGCCCAGGCGCGCGCCGCCGGGTGCCTGACCATCGGCGGCATCGAGATGCTGGTGGCGCAGGCGGAAAAGCAGTTCGAGCTCTGGACCGGCCAGCCGCCGCCCGCCGGGCTGTTCCAGGCAGCAGTGGATCGGACCGGGCGCGTCGGCACGCCAGCGGTGGCGCAGGACGGCGCCCCGGCCCAGTGATGTCATGAAGCAGACGTCGTTCGAAGAATTCGCCGAGCTCTCGCGGCGCGGTACGTTCGTGCCCGTCGTCAAAGAGATCATGGCGGACCTGCTGACGCCGGTATCCGCCTTTCTCAAGATCGCCGAGCACTCCGATTACGCGTTCCTGTTCGAGAGCGTCGAGGGCGGCGAGCAGGTCGCGCGCTACTCGTTCCTCGGCAAGGACCCCTTTCTCGTCCTGCGGGCGCGCGGGACGAGTACCGTCATCGAGCGCTCGGGCGTGACGTCGGAGAGCCGGGACTCGCTCGTGGCCGCGCTTCGCCACCTGCTCAACGAGTTCCGCGCGCCGTTCGTGCCCGGCCTGCCGCGGTTCACCGGCGGCGCCGTCGGCTTCATCGGCTACGACGCGTCCACGCTGTTCGAGCCGGCGCTGCAGGACGCCTGGCGGCGGGCCGGCTGGAGCGCCGCCGGACGGGACGGGAGCGAAGACGATGCCGGGTTCATGCTGTTCGACACGGTGCTCGCGTTCGACCACGTGAAGCACCGTATCCTGATCATCGCCAACGCGCGTGTGACCGCCGACGAGGACCTGCGCGCGCTCTACCAGTTCGCCTGCGCCAAGATCCAGTTCCTCGAGCGCGAGCTCGAGCGCGGCCTGTCACGCGCCGACACCACCTCGAAGCCGCCGCCGGAGGTGCGCTCGAACATGGCGCGGGCAACGTTCGAGCACGGCGTGCGGACGATCAAGGAGCACATCGCCGCCGGCGACGTGTACCAGGCGGTCATGTCGCAGCGCTTCGAAGCGGACATCTCGGCGGATCCCTTCACCGTCTATCGCGCGCTGCGCCACGTGAACCCCTCGCCGTACATGTACTTCATCCGCATGGGGCCGCTGGCGATCGTGGGGTCGTCGCCCGAAATGCTGGTGCGCGTGGAGGGCCGTCGCTCCGAAACCCACCCGATCGCCGGCACCCGGCCGCGCGGCGGCAACGAGGAGGAGGACCTCCGCCTGGCCGAAGAGCTGAAGCGCAACGAGAAGGAGCGCGCCGAGCACGTGATGCTCGTCGACCTCGGGCGCAACGATCTCGGGCGGGTCTGCGAGTTCGGCTCGGTGCGCGTGCCGCAATACATGGCCATCGAGCGCTACTCGCACGTGATGCACCTGGTCTCCACCGTCGACGGCCGGCTCGCCGCGGATCGCGACCACCTCGACGCGCTGGTGTCGTGCTTCCCGGCGGGCACCGTCTCGGGCGCGCCGAAGATCCGGGCGATGCAGATCCTCGCCGGGCTCGAGCCGACGCGCCGCGACATCTACGCCGGCGCGATTGGGTACGTCGATTTCGCGGGCAACCTCGATTTCTGCATCGCCATCCGCACCATCACCATCCGCGACGGCCGCGCCCGCGTCCAGGCGGGCGCCGGCATCGTCGCCGACTCCGACCCGGCGGCGGAGTACGAGGAGACGCGCGACAAGGCGGAGGCGCTGCTGCACGCCCTGGCGATGGCCGAGGAAGGGCTGTAGGGTGGTCCTGCTGATCGACAACTACGACTCGTTCACCTGGAACCTCGCCCAGTACCTCGGCGAGCTGGGGGCGACGCCGTGCGTGCGGCGCAACGACGAGATCTCGCTCGCCGAGATCGAGGCGATGGCGCCCGAGCGCATCGTGATCTCGCCGGGTCCGGGGCGTCCCGAAGACGCCGGCATCACCGTCGAGGTGATCAGCCAGATCGGGCCGCGCGTCCCGGTGCTCGGGGTCTGCCTGGGCCACCAGGGGATCGGCATTGCCTTCGGCGGATCGGTCGTGCGCGCCCCGCGCCTGATGCATGGCAAGGTGTCGACGGTCAACCATGACGCGCGCGGCGTGTTCCGCGGCGTCCCCCAGCCGTTCACGGCGGGGCGGTATCACTCGCTCGTCGTCGCTGATCCGCTGCCCGGCGTGCTCGAGGCGGCCGCCCGCACCGAGGACGGCACGATCATGGGCGTACGCCACCGCGAGTTTCCGATCCACGGCGTGCAGTTTCACCCGGAGTCGGTGCTGACGGCGGACGGACGCCAGCTGCTCCGCAATTTCCTGGAGCTATAGATGTTCTCGACGCTCATCGAAAAGCTCGGGCGGCGGCAGGACCTCACGACCGACGAGGCGTCGGCGGCAATGGCCGAGATCATGGATGGCCGCGCGCAGCCGGCGCAGATCGCGGGCCTGCTCATCGCCCTGGCGATGAAAGGGGAGCGGCCGGCCGAGATCGTGGGCTTCGCGCGAGCGATGCGCGAACGGTCGACGCCGCTCTCCCGGCAGCACGCACCGGTGTTCGATACCTGCGGCACGGGCGGCGATCGCGCGCACACGTTCAACGTGTCCACCGTAGCCGCGCTCGTCCTGGCGGCCTGCGGCGTGCGCGTGGCCAAGCACGGAAACCGATCGGTGTCGAGCCGCTGCGGCAGCGCCGACCTGCTCGAGGCGCTCGGCGTCGACATCTCGGCGCCACCGGCGGTGGTGGAACGCTGCCTGGACGAGGCCGGCATCGCCTTCTTCTTCGCGCCCACATTCCATCCCTCTATGCGCCACGCCGCCCCGACGCGCCGCGAGCTGGGCGTGCGCACCGCGTTCAACCTGCTTGGGCCCCTCACCAATCCTGCCGGCGCCTCGCGACAGCTCGTCGGCGTGCCGCGGCCCGAGCTGACCGAGCTCGTCGCGCGATCGCTCGCGCTGCTCGGCAGCGAGCGGGCGTGGGTGGTGCACGGCGCCGACGGGCTGGACGAGATCTCTACGACCGGCTACACGAAGGTGTCCGAGTGTCGCGCCGGCGCGGTCAACACCTTCTACATCCACCCCTCGGACTTCACGCTCCCGAAGGCGGCGCCGGAGGCGCTCCGCGGCGGAGACGCCGCGGAGAACGCCGTCATCGCCCGGTCGGTGCTCGCGGGCGAGCGCGCTCCGGCGCGCGATATCGTGCTGCTGAACGCGGCGGCCGCGCTGCTCATCGCCGGCGAGGCGGCGACCATCGGCGAGGGGATCGCGCGCGCGGCGCAGGCGCTCGACGACGGCAGCGCCGCCGCGGTGCTCGAGCGGCTGGTCCGCGTCTCGAACGGCGCACGGGAGGCGGCAGCCTCGTGACGGCGTCTGAGCGGGGCGGGCTGCTGGCGACGATTGTCGCGGCGACGCGGCGCATCATCCAGGTGCGCGAGCAGGCCGTGCCTGCCGAGCTGATCACCTGGACCCGGCAGCCCTGCGGCCCGGCCTTCGCCGAGGCCCTGCGCGTGCCGCCGGCGCCGCGCGTGATCGCGGAGTGCAAGCGGCGGTCGCCGTCACGCGGCGTGCTGCGGTCCGAATACCATCCCGCCGCGCACGCCGCCGCTTACGCGCGTGCCGGCGCCGTCGCGATCTCGGTGCTGACGGAGCCGACGTTCTTCGACGGCGATCTCGAGCATCTCTTCGAGGTTCGGTGCGCCGTCACTCTGCCGCTGCTGCGCAAGGACTTCATCGTCTCCGACTACCAGCTGCTGGAGGCGTCAGCCGCCGGCGCCGATGCCGTCCTGCTGATCGTCGCCGCGCTCGACGACGCGGGGTTGCGTCGGCTGTTCAGCCGGGCGCAGGCCCTCGGGCTCGCCGCGCTCGTCGAGGTCCACGACGAAGCCGAGCTCCGCCGCGCGCTGGACGCCGGCGCGACCATCGTCGGGGTCAACAGCCGCGACCTGCGAACGCTGTCCATGGATCCCAAGGTGCACGAGCGGCTGGCGGCAGCGATCCCGGCGGGCGTCACCGCCGTCGCGGAGAGTGGAATCGGCGGTTCGGCAGACCTGGCGCGGCTGGCGCGCCTGGGGTATCACGCCTTTCTGATCGGTGAGCGACTCATCTCGCAGCCGGATCCGGGCGCCGCGCTGGAGGAGCTGCGCGCCCATTGCCAGCAGCACGGAGCCGGCAGCCAGGCGCCGGCAGAGTGCGGGGAGCGTAGCGGGGCGCAGGGGCCCCCGCCAGTCAAGCGATGACGCCACTCGTCAAGATCTGCGGGATCCGCCGCGTGCAGGACGCTCTGCTGGCCGCCGAACTGGGCGCGGCGGCGGTCGGGTTCGTTTTCTGGCCCGGGAGCCCGCGGTTCATCGATCCGTATCGGGCGCGCACCATCGTGGCGGCGCTCCCGCCGTTGGTCACCGCCGTCGGCGTTTTCGTCGACCAGCCGGAGGAGTACGTGGGCGGCGTCGCCTCGCTCGTGCGGCTCGGCGCCGTGCAGCTCCACGGCAGCGAGCCGATCGAAAGCTACGCGACGCTGCCGTACCGCGTCATCAAGACCGTGCCGGTGGGCGCGGCGTTCGACCCGGCGGCGGCCGCGGTGGTGCCGAAGCACGTGACGGTGCTGCTCGACGCCCACGATCCCGTGCGGCGAGGAGGAACGGGGAAGACCCTCGATTGGGCTGCGGCCGCGGCGGTGGCTCGCACCCGTCGCACGATCCTGTCGGGGGGACTGAGCGCAGCGAACGTGCGGCAGGCAATCCGCGCGGTGAGCCCGTACGCCCTCGACGTTTCGTCGAGCGTCGAAAGCTCGCCGGGGGTGAAGGACCCGGCGCGGCTCCAGGAGCTGTTTGCGATCATCCATGGCTGAAGCAGCGGTGACCCATCGATTCGGCGGCCGCGACCCGGACGCGCGCGGCTACTACGGCGAGTTCGGCGGCCGGTTCGTCCCCGAGACGCTGGTCGCGCCGGTCGCGGATCTCGAGCGCGCGTACTACGAGGCGCGTGCCGACGAGCGCTTCCGCGCCGAGCTCGCCGACCTCCTCGCGAACTACGTGGGACGGCCGACCCCCCTGTACGAAGCGGGGCGGCTGGCGGCCGCGCTCGGCGGCGCGCGCGTGTTCCTGAAGCGCGAGGACCTGGCCCACACCGGCGCGCACAAGATCAACAACGCGCTCGGGCAGGCCCTGCTCGCCAAGCGGATGGGGAAGCGGCGCGTGCTCGCGGAAACCGGCGCCGGCCAGCACGGCGTCGCGACGGCAACCGCCTGTGCGCTGCTCGGCCTCGCCTGCGACGTCTACATGGGCGCGGTGGACATGGACCGGCAGGCCCTGAACGTCTTCCGCATGGAACTGCTCGGCGCGACCGTGCGGCGCGTGGAGGCGGGCAGCCGCACGCTCAAGGACGCGATCAACGAAGCGATGCGCGACTGGGTCGCGAACGTCGCGGACCGCTACTACCTGCTCGGCTCCGTCCTCGGTCCGCATCCCTATCCGCTCATGGTCCGCGAGTTCCAGTCGATCATCGGCGCCGAGGCCCGCCGCCAGTGCCTCGAGCGCGTCGGCCGGCTCCCCGACGCCGTCGTCGCCTGCGTCGGCGGGGGGAGCAACGCGATGGGCATCTTCGATGCCTTCATCGCCGACGAAGGCGTGCGGCTGATTGGCGTCGAGGCGGGTGGGCGGGGAATCCGCCCCGGCGAGCACGCGGCGCGCTTCGCCGGCGGCAGTGCCGGGATCCTGCAGGGGACGCGCAGCTACGTGCTGCAGGACCCCGACGGGAACATCGAATGCACCCACTCGGTGTCGGCCGGTCTCGACTACGCGGCCGTCGGCCCCGAGCACGCCTGGCTGCGCGCTGCCGGCCGCGCCGAGTACTCGTGGATCGACGACGACGAGGCACTGGACGCATTCCAGCGGCTGGCGCGCACCGAAGGTCTGCTGCCGGCGCTGGAGTCGGCGCACGCGATTGCGTATGCCTGCCGGCTCGCCCCCGCGCTGCCGCGCGGCGCGGTGCTCCTGGTGAACCTCTCGGGGCGCGGGGACAAGGACGTGAGAAGCGTGCAGGACCTGCTCGGAAGGCGGCACTGATGTCGCGGCTCGCGGGAACGTTCGATCGGTTGCGCGCGACGGGACGTGGCGGGCTGGTCACCTACGTGACCGCCGGCGATCCCGACGCGGCGACGTCCGAGCAGATCCTGCTCGCGCTCGCGCGCGGCGGGGCGGACATCATCGAGGTCGGCGTGCCGTTCTCCGATCCGCTCGCCGATGGCCCCGCGATTCAGCGGGCGAGCGAGCGCGCGCGCGCGGCCGGCATGACGCTGCGCGGCGCGCTCGACCTGGTCTGCCGGATGCGCCGCGCCATCGAGGCGCCGATCGTGCTCTTCAGCTATGCGAACCCGATCGTGCGGATGCAGCCTGCGGCATTCGCCGCCGCGGCGGCACAGGCCGGCGTCGACGGGGTGCTCGTGCTCGACTACCCGATCGAGGAAGCTGGTCCGCTGCGCACGACCATCGTCGACGCGGGACTCGACCCGATCTTTCTCGTCAGCCCGACCACGACCGACGCGCGCATCGAGCAGGCCTCCGCGCTGGGCGGCGGGTTCTTGTACGTCATCTCGAGGCTCGGCGTAACGGGCGTCCGCGACCGGCTCCCCGATGACGTGGAGGAGTTCGTCGCACGGGTGCGGCGCCACTCGACGCTTCCGATCGCGCTCGGGTTCGGCATCTCGACGCCCGCGCAGGTACGCGAGGCCTGCCGCTTCGCCGACGCCGCCGTCGTCGGCAGCGCCCTCGTGAACCTCATCGCCGAGCACCGCCGGAACGGCGACCTCGCCGATCGCGTCGCCGTGCACGTGCGCTGGCTTCGGGGAGACGCATGAGCCGGCTCGACGAGCTGCGGCGGCGCATCGACGAGATCGACGAACAACTCGTGCGCCTCTTGAGTGCCCGCGCCGCGTGTGCACTCGAGGTCGGCCGCGAAAAGAAGGCGGCCGGCATGGAGATCTATCAGCCGGCGCGCGAGGCCGAGGTGCTGAACCACGTGCAGGCGGTCAACCCCGGACCGCTGGACAACGGGGCGATCCGGCGACTGTTCGAGCGGATCATCGACGAAGCGCGCAGGCTGGAGCGGCTGGCGGAGGCGACCGCCGCCGCCGCACGGGCCGGCCGCTCGGATTCTCGCGACTAATCGAGAGTGAGGACGCCAACATGGTTGTGGTCATGGAAGAACGCGCGACCGACGAGCAGGTGCAGGCGGTCATCGCGCATCTCACGGACATGGGATTTGACGTGCACCGCTCGACTGGCGCGCTGCGGACGGTGATCGGCGCCGTCGGCGGCCAGCGGCAGTTCGATCCGCGGTTGATCGAGGTGCTCGACGGCGTACACGAGGTGCTGCGCATCACCGAGCCGTACAAGCTGGCGAGCCGCACGTTCAAGCCGGAGAACACGGTGATCGCCATCGGCGATCTGCGCATCGGCGGCGACGAAGTGATCGTCATGGCCGGCCCGTGTTCCGCCGAAACCCCGGAGCAGGTGGAGGCGACCGCCGCCGCGGTCAAACGCGCCGGCGCGAAGGTCCTGCGCGGCGGCGCGTTCAAGCCGCGCAGCTCGCCCTACAGCTTCCAGGGACTCGGCGAGGAAGGGCTGCAGCTGCTGCGTGATGCCGCCGATCGGCACAGCCTGTATCTCATCTCCGAGGTCATGGACATCACGCAGATCGAGCTGGTCTCGCGCTACTCCGACATCCTGCAGGTCGGCGCGCGCAGCATGCAGAACTTCACGCTGCTGCGCGAGCTGGGCAAGGTGCGCAAGCCGGTGATGCTCAAACGCGGCATCTCCGCGACCATCGAGGAATGGCTGCTGTCGGCGGAGTACATCCTGGCCGGCGGCAACATGAACGTGATGTTGTGCGAGCGCGGTATCCGCACGTTCGAGAACGCCACGCGCAACACGCTCGACATCTCCGCCATTCCCGTCGTTCAGAAGCTGAGCCACCTGCCCGTGATCGTCGATCCCAGCCACGGCACGGGACGGCGCGACAAGGTGGCGCCGATGGCGCGCGCCGCCGTGGCGGCGGGCGCCGACGGCCTGATCATCGAGGTGCACTGCGATGCGGATCATGCGCTCAGCGACGGCGCGCAGTCGATGTTCCCGCCGCAGTTCGACCGGCTGATGGCCGAGCTGCGCATCATCGCGCCGGCCATCGGCCGCAGCATCTGCCTCGAGCCGGTGGCGAGGAGAGGATGGGGGCGGTAAGGAACTGACAGCGAAGTGCCCATGACCCGCCCCATCCCCCTCACGCCCTCCGCCGATCAACACGCGGTAGCTCCGATCTTCCAGCGCATCGCGATTGTCGGCCTCGGGCTGATCGGCGGGTCGATCGCGCTCGCGTGCCGGCAGCGGTGGGCGGGCGCGCTTCTGATCGCCGTCGACCGCAAGGAGGTCCTCGAGGAGGCGATGCGCCTGCATGCCACCGACGTCGGCGGCGACGATCTGGTGATGGCCGCCGAGGCGGATCTGGTGATTCTGGCGGCGCCGGTGCGGCAGAACATCGCGGTGCTGCGCGAGCTCGCGGACCATGTTCCGGGGGAGGCTCTCGTCACCGATGTCAGCAGCACCAAGCGCGCGATCGTCGACGCCGCGCGCGCGCTGCCGGCACGCCTGCCGTTCATCGGCGGCCATCCGCTCGCCGGCGCGGCGGTGAGCGGCCTGTCCGCCGCCCGCCCCGATCTGTTTCAGCAGCGGCCCTGGATCCTGGCGCCTGCAGCGGCCGACCATCCACAGCTGTCGAAGCTGTCCGCGTTCGTCGAGGCGCTCGGCTCGCGGGTCGAGCTGATGGAGCCGGACACGCACGATCGGCTGCTGGCGCACCTCAGCCATCTGCCGCAGCTGACAATCAGCGCGCTCATGCACGTCATCGGAGGCGCGGCCGGCGCCGGCGGGCTCTCGCTCTCCGGGCGCGGCCTGCGTGACGCGACGCGCCTCGCGTCCAGCCCCGCGACGACCTGGCGGGACATCGTCGCGACCAACCGCGACCAAGTCACCAGGGCGCTCGACGATCTCATCGCCGTGCTGCAGCGGCTGCGTGACGAGGAGGGGGAGGAGGAATTGCAGCGCATCTTCGAATCCGCGGCGCGCTGGAAGGCGGAGCTCGAGGCGTCCGATTCGCACTGAGCGCCGGTCACGCTGCCCCTGGGTCGCACCGTGCGCCTGTCGTAGAATCGAGCAACGATGCTGGCCCGCCTGTGGACGCCTTCACCGGAACGGGTGGCGCGCGCGCGCATCACCACGTTCCGCCGCCACCTCGAGCGCCGCTGGGACGTCGCGCTCGCCGACTACCGGGCGCTGCACACCTTTTCGATTCTCTGCCCCGATGCCTTCTGGATGTCGGTGTGGGAGTACTGCGGCATCCTCGGCGAGATGGGCGACCGCGTCGTCAGCGATCTCGATCGCATGCCCGGGGCGCGCTTCTTCCCCGAGGCGCGGCTGAACTTCGCGGAGAACGTCCTGCGCCGCCGGGACGATCGGATCGCCATCGTGGCGGGCGGGGAAGGGCGGGACGACCGCGCGATGACGTGGCGGCAGCTCTCCGATGCCGTCGAGCGGTTTGCGCGCGCGCTTCAGACCGCCGGCATCCGGCCTGGAGATCGCGTGGCGGGCTACGTCGCCAACGCCCCCGAGGCGATCGTCGCGGCGCTGGGCGCCGCCGCGGTCGGCGCGGTGTGGTCGTCGTGTTCACCGGACTTCGGCGTGAGCGGCGTGCTCGACCGGTTCGGCCAGATCGCGCCGCGCGTGCTTGTTGCCATCGACGGCCACCACTACGGCGGCAAGACCCACGGCACGCTGGAACGCGTCGTCGCGATCGCCGGAAACCTGCCGTCGCTGGAGCACACGATCGTGGTGCCGTACGTCAGTGAACACCCCCGGCTCGACGGCATTCGCGGCGCCGTGGTGTGGGACGAGTTCCTCGCCAGGGGCGTCGCGGGCGAGTTCCAGTTCGAGCGCGTTCCCTTCGACCACCCGCTCTACATCCTGTATTCGTCGGGCACGACCGGCGCGCCCAAGTGCATCGTCCACGGAGCCGGAGGGACGCTGATCCAGCACCTGAAGGAGCACCAGCTGCACTGCGACATCCAGGCCGACGATCGCGTTTTCTACTTCACCACCTGCGGCTGGATGATGTGGAACTGGCTGGTGACGGTGCTCGCGTCGGAGGCCGTCGCGCTGCTTTACGACGGCTCGCCGTTCTATCCGGACGGCCGGATCCTCTTCGACTTCGCCGACCGCACCGACATGACGCTGTTCGGCACGTCGGCGAAGTTCATCGACGCGCTCAACAAGGCAGGACTGGAGCCGCGGTCGACGCATCGCCTGGACACGCTGCGGACCATGACCTCCACCGGGTCGCCGCTGGCGCCGGAGAGCTTTGATTTCGTGTACGCGAAGATCAAGCCGGACATCCACCTGGCGTCGATCTCGGGCGGTACGGACATCGTCAGCTGCTTCGTCTGCGGAAACCCGGCGGGCCCGGTGTGGCGCGGGGAGATCCAGGCGAAGGCGCTGGGCATGAAGGTCGAGGTCTTCGACGAGCATGGCCGCTCGGTGGAAGGGCAGAAGGGGGAGCTGGTCTGCACGATGCCGTTCCCGTCGATGCCGGTCGGCTTCTGGAACGATCCCGGTGGTCGAAAATACCGCGCCGCGTACTTCGAACGCTACCCCGGCGCCTGGCATCACGGCGACTACGTGGAGATCACCGGGCACGGCGGCGTGATCATCTACGGGCGATCGGACGCCGTGCTGAACCCAGGCGGTGTGCGGATCGGCACGGCGGAGATCTACCGGCAGGTCGAGCAGCTCGAAGAGATCGTCGAGAGCCTGGTCATCGGGCAGCGGTGGGACGACGACGAGCGGATCGTGCTGTTCGTGCGACTGCGCGACGGGCAGGCGCTCACCCCCGATCTCGAGGAGCGCATCCGCCGCCGAATCCGCGAGCACGCCTCGCCGCGCCACGTCCCGGCGCGCATCGTGCAGGTCACCGACGTTCCGCGCACGCGCAGCGGCAAGATCGTCGAGCTGGCGGTTCGCGACGTCGTGCACGGCCGCGAGATCGGCAATCGCGAAGCGCTCGCCAACCCTGAAGCACTGGAGCAGTATCGGAACCGGCCCGAGCTGACGTCCTGACGGCGCTCCGGCACTTGTGACGAACGGGCGCCGAAGCGCCTGCCGCGACGACACGACGACGCGACGCGGCTAGTGACGCAGCCCATGGAGGCGCGCGCACGGGTTAGCGTGTCTTGGTCGCGTGCGCCGTGACGTGGTGCCGTCGTACGGAACGGTCGTGCCCCGCGTCAGCGTGACTGTCAAGGTTGATGGTACCCTGCCCGGGTGGAGCAGTGGCTCATAGCGCACGGCCTCGTGGAGGCCATCGTCGCGCACGCGCGGCGCGAAGCGCCGAACGAGTGCTGCGGCCTGCTGGTCGGACAGGCACAGTGCATCGAGCGCCGGGTCGAGACGCGCAACGCGGCGCACACGCCGAGGACCCGGTATCTGGTCGACCCGCGGCAGCACTTCGCGCTCATCCGTGAGTTGCGCGGCACCGCGCGCGAGATCGTCGGCGCCTATCACTCACACGTGGCGTCGCCCGCCGTGCCCTCCCAGGCCGACATCGAACGCGCCTGGGCGGCGCCGTTTCTCTACGTCATCGTGTCGCTGAGGGACGGGGCACGGCCCGACGTCCGCGGCTTCCGCCTCGCCGACGGGCGCTGCGTGCCGGTCGCGCTGGTTACCGGTAGCCGTCCCTGATGCCGGCCTGGAGCCGGATCGTGGTGCTCGTCGAGGCAACGGTCTTGTTCTTCTGCTTGAGCCGGAACTGCACGCGGAAGTCGGTGCCGCCGAACTCGTAGCGGTGTTCCGCCCGGTAATTACGCCGGATCTGGCTCTTGCCGGGCTCGTAGGGGTCGCAGTCCACCTTCTCCTGCGACTTCGTGCCGTCGTCCCAGTCCCACTCCACCGACGGGCAGTAGTACTCCTGATAGTCGTCGGCACCGCCTTGGAGCGCGACGCTCACCGATACCTTCATCGGCGCGAATCCGCTGATCGGCGTCGCGCGAATGGTCAGCGACGGTTTGTCCTTGTCGTCGGCGCCCGCGCCGGTGGAGACCAGCAGGGCAAACGCGCATGCTGCGACGAGCGAGCGGCGGGTGACTGCTGACGGGAAACCCATGGGTAGTTCCTCCCCCGGCGATATCGTTATTCTACCAGAGCTGCACCTTATAATCGCGAGGATGGCTTCACCGCCCGCACCCTCCGCCGTGTCAGTAATCGCGGGCCGCCCCGCGGATGTCGACACCGATCTCCTGGTCGTTCCCCTGTTCGAAGGTGAACCGTTGCCCGCCGACGTCGAGGGACTGGACGCCGCGACCGGCGGCGCCGTCCGCCGCGCGATCGAGTCCGGCGAGTTCCAGGGCAAGCCCTACGAGCTCTTCTTCACCCCCGCCACCGGTGGCTGGCGCGCGGCCCGCGTCGCGCTGGTCGGCGCGGGCAACCTGCAGGAGTACGGCGTGGAGCGCATCCGTCGTGCGGCCACGGCGGCCGCCCTGGCCGCGCGGCAGCGCCGGGTGGCACGGCTGGCGTGGCTGCACCGCGGCACCATCGAAGCGATCGCCGGCGTCCGCGCCGCCGCCGAAGGCCTGGTCCTCGCCGCCTTCAGCGGCGACACCTACAAGAGCACGGAGAGCACGGAGCGCGGTGGCCCGCCTCCGGCGCAGCTCGCGATCGTGGTGGCCGGGGCTGGCGTACCGGCTACGCTGATCGCGGCGGCCGATCGCGGACGCATCCTCGGCGAGTGCTGCAACCTCTCGCGCGAGCTGTGCAACGAGCCGTCGAACGTCCTCACACCGACGGTGTTCGCCGATCGCGCCCTGCAGATCGCGCACCAGGCCGGTCTCGCGGCCGAGGTCCTCGACGAACAGGCCATCGGGGCCCTCGGGATGGGGCTGCTGCTCGGCGTAGCGCGCGGCTCGGCCGAACCGCCGCGCGTCATCGTGCTTCGCCACGAACCGAAGGACGCGCCCGACACTCCGGTGCTCGGCCTCGTCGGCAAGGGCATCACGTTCGACACCGGTGGTATTTCAATCAAGCCGGCCGATGGCATGGAGCGGATGAAGGACGACATGTCCGGCGGCGCGGCCGTACTCTGCGCGCTGCGCGCCATCGCGCTCCTGAACGGACCGATCAAGGTGGTCGGCGTCATTCCGACGACGGAGAACATGCCCGGCGGCCGTGCGATCAAGCCTGGCGACATCCTCAAGGGCGCCGCCGGCAAGACGGTGGAGGTCATCAACACCGACGCGGAAGGGCGGCTGATCCTCGCCGACGGGCTCTGGTTCGCGCAGCGGCTCGGCGCGACGCATCTCGTCGACGTCGCCACGCTGACCGGCGCGTCCGTGGTCGCGCTCGGCAGGGCCGCCTCGGCGCTCTTCGGCCAGCCCGACGCGTGGGTGGACGTCGTCCGCCGCATCGCGCACGCGGCGGGGGAGCGCGTCTGGCCGATGCCGCTCTACGAGGAGTACGCGGAACAGCTCCGCAGCGAGATCGCCGACATGATGAACTCGGGAGGTCGGCCGGCCGGGGCGTGCACGGCGGCAGTGTTCCTCAAGGAGTTCGCGGGCGGGCTGCCGTGGGCCCACCTGGACATTGCCGGCACGGCGTGGGCAGAAGAGGCGAAGCCCTACCAGCCCAAGGGCGCCACCGGAATCGCGGTTCGGACGCTCGCCGAACTCGCCTTCACCAGCCGCGAATGGAACTAAGATTGGAGAGCGGGATCGAATCCGTCGAAAGCGAGGACCGCCACGCAGCCGGATAGCCAGCCGATCGTCGTTCAGGTCATGCCCAACGAACCGGTGGAGTCGACCACCGCCGCCGACATCCTGCTCGGCGCCATCGGCCTGACCGGCGTGCTGCTGCTCGTCGCGCTCGCGCTCGGCGCCGTGCTCGGCGCCATCCTGATCGCGTTCAAGAAGCTGCGGGCACGGCTGAACCTCGAGCCCGTGCCCGACTCCGAGGCGCTGAAGATCTCGCCGTTCCCCTGAGGTTATGCACCGTTCGGCGTGAGACGGGGGCAGGCCTTGAAGGGCCGTCCCCCGGGTTGAGTCGTCGCGCAGCCATTCAGGGCTGCCGGTGACGCCACGGCACGTCACGTCAGCGGGTCGCGATCGCGTGCGGCCTCTTCAGCGACCGCTGGTATCGCACCACCGCATCCGTCAGAGCCTCGGCGATGTGCTGCCGGTAGGCGCTCGTCTTCAGCAACTGCGCTTCCTGCTTGTTGGTGACGAAGGAGATCTCCGCCAGCACGCTGGGCATGCCGGCGCCGATCAGGACGACGAATGGGGCCTGCTTCACGCCGAGGTCCTTGAGTTGGCGGTTGCGCGCCGACAGGGTCCGCACCATCGAGCGCTGTACCATCGCCGCAAGGTCGCGCGACTCGTCGATCTTGTCGTTGAGCGCGATCGCTTTCACGATCTCCGGCAGGTTGCGCATCGTCCGCGCCGAGCCGGCGTTCTCGCGCGCCGCCACCGCCTCTGCCTCGGCGTCCTGCGCGAAATTGAGGAAATAGGTCTCGACGCCCCGCGCGCGCGAGTTCCGCGCCGCGTTGGCGTGGATCGACAGGAACAGGTCCGCGCCTTCGCGGTTGGCGATGGCGGTGCGCTCCTCGAGCGGAATGAACATGTCCCGATCGCGTGTCATCACGACCTCGACACCCGGCTGCTTCGCGAGCAGCCGCGTCAGCCGCTGCGCGACGTCGAGCACCAGCTCCGCCTCCGATAGCCCGTGCGCCTGGGCACCCGGGTCGTGCCCGCCGTGCCCGGCGTCGATGACGATGCGCGACACGCCGAGACCGAGCTGGCGCGAGAGCGAGAACTGGCCGTTGGAGTTCGCCGAGGCGGCGGCCGGCGCGCTCAACGTGTGCGGCACCTCCGCCAGGGCGGCCGCCTTCACCGGCGGCGCCGGCCCGGGCGGGACCGGGGCGGCCGGCAGCGTCTCGACGAGCCGCTCCGGCGCGTGCTCCAGCGCAGACGCCGCCGGCACCGATGCGGATGCGCCGGGCGTGGCCGGCCCGGTCGTCGCGCCCGCGGGGGCGCGCTGGAAGTCGATGACCAGGCGGAAAGGATCGTAGAGCGTGAAGACGCTGTAGGCGTCCAGGCCTTCCATGTCGAGCACGACGCGCGTCGTGTTCTGCGGATGGCGGCCGAGGCGGATCTCCTTCACCGCCTCACCGTCAAAGGTGAGCGTCGCGTCCTGAAGCGCCGGCGCCGCGCGGACGTTCCGGAGGTCGAAGAACACGCGTCGCGGACGGTCCAGCCGCTCCGAACGATACGTCGTCTCGGCGTCGAGCTCGATCGTCACCCGCGCGCCATCGGGCAGCGGCGTGCGGCGGATGTCGCGGAGCGTAACCGGCCGATCCGGGTCCGGCAGCGGCGTCACCGGCGCCACGTCCGCCCGTCCGGGCTGTTCGCGCGGCGGCGAAACGGGCGGAGCAGACGCGTCGCGCGCCGCCGCGTTCGCGGTCCCGAGCCGCCGCGCGACCTCGCCGACGCGCACCACCAGCGAGCTCGACGGGAACTGCCTGGCCAGCTGTTCGAGCAGCCGCAGGCCGGCGCGCCGGTCGGCCGCCTGCCCGAAGCGTTCGAAGGCGAGCAGGGCGAGGTTGGCCGCCTGCCACAGCGCGTTGTCGCTGTAACCGCTGGCAGGGAAGCGCCTCACCACCCGCTCGTAGCTGGCAATCGCGCTGCGAATCTGCGCCAGCGTCGCCTCGTCGCCGCGTTCGCGCAGCACGCGCTCCTGCCCGAGCGCGCGCTCGTAGGCCAGCTTCGCCGGCTCGGCGGCCGCCATTCGCGCCGGCACCGCCAGCATCGCCGCGGCAAGCAGCACCGACCCTGCCCGGAGAGACATCGTCCGCACGGGTTACCTCAGTTGCGCATCGACTTCGTCGAAGTAGTCCTTCTTGACCAGTACTTCCCGCGCCTTCCCGCCCGCCGACGCCGAGACCAGCCCTTCGGCCTCCATCATGTCCACGAGCCGGGCGGCGCGGCTGAACCCGATCCGCAGCCGGCGCTGCAGGTACGAGATCGACGCCTGTCCGCTCGACACGACGATGCGCGCCGCCTCGTCGTAAAGGTCGTCCTTCTCGAACTCCACCTCCGACCCGCCCTGCTTGTCGTCCTCAGTGATCGAGGCGTCGTAGGTCGGCCGGCCCTGCTTGCGCAGGAAGCTGGCCAGCCGGGCGCTCTCCTGCTCGGACATGTACGGCCCGTGGAGGCGCACGAAGCGTGACGAGGCGTGCGGCAGGAAGAGCATGTCGCCGCGGCCGAGCAGCTGCTCGGCGCCGTTGGCATCGAGAATGGTGCGCGAGTCGATTTTCGAGGAGACGCGGAACGAGATGCGCGCCGGCAGGTTTGCCTTGATCAGGCCCGTGATGACGTCGACCGACGGGCGCTGCGTCGCCAGGATCAGGTGGATGCCGACCGCCCGCGCCATCTGCGCGAGCCGGCAGATCGATTCCTCGACCTCGTTGCCCGCCACCATCATCAGGTCGGCGAGCTCGTCGATCAGGATGACGATGAAGGGCAGCGCCCTGATCTCCTCGCCCTTGCTGTCGAGCACCGGGCCCTTGTTCTCCGCCTGCGCGATCCGCAGGTTGCGGTTGTACTGCTCGATGTTGCGCACGCCAACCGCCGCGAGCGTCTTGTAGCGTTCCTCCATCTCGCGCACCGCCCAGCGCAGCGCGTTCGACGCCAGCTTCGGATCGACGACCACCGGCGTGAGCAGGTGCGGGATCTCCTCGTACATCCCGAGCTCGAGGCGCTTCGGGTCCACCATGATCAGCCGGACGTCGTCCGGCGACGCGCGGTAGAGGATGCTCGAGAGCATCGCGTTCACGCTGACCGACTTGCCCGTGCCGGTCGAGCCGGCGATGAGCAGGTGCGGCATCGACGCCAGGTCGGTGACGAACGGCTCGCCATGGATCGTCTTGCCCAGCGCCAGCGTGAGCTTCGACGCAGAGCGCGTGTAGACGTCCGACTCCAGCAGCTCGCGCATGGAGATCAGCTCGCGGTTCGGGTTGGGGATCTGGATCCCGACGGTGGACTTGCCGGGGATGCGGTCGATGAGCACCGACTCGGCCTGCATCGCCAGGCAGAGATCGTCGGCGAGGCTGGTGACTTTGCTGTACTTCACACCGGCGTCCGGCTTGAACTCGTAGGTGGTCACGACCGGGCCGGGGTGGATCTGGACCACCGAGCCCTCGACGGCGAACTCGCGGCACTTCTCCTCGAGGTTGCGAGCGCCTTCCATGAGCTCGCGCTCGTCGATCTTGCGCTCGCTGCGCGGCGCGTCGAGCAGCGCCAGCGGGGGACAGACGAACGCACCCTTCTTGCGTTCAGCCGGCGCTTTCTCGGCGTCGGAGAGCGGGAGCGGCGCCGGTACCGGCGTGGGCGGTGGGCGTCTGATCGCCGGCGGCGGCGTGGGCCGCGCCGCCGCCCTCAGGGCGGCGGCGGCCGCTTCGACCATCGCCGCCGTGCGCGATGGCCGCGGTTTCTCCTCCGCAGCCGCGGCCGGCCTGGCAGCCGGCTTGGAAGCCGCCGGCGCGGCGTTCGACGCCGGCGTCACGGGGGGCAGCTTCGTCCTGTCCTTGTCGAAGTGCTTCTTGAGCACCTCCTGGCGCTGCCGATCCCGCCGGCGCTGCTCGCGCCAGCTGCGGAAGGCGCCGATCCCCGCTGCCACCTGGTCCGCGAGCATCTGCCCGATCGACGCGAAGAGCCGGCCGAACGAGAATTGCGTCGACAGGACGAGCGCGAGGAAGAGCAGCGTCAGGATCAGGACAATCGACCCGGTCCGGTTGAGGTACTCGGCAAGGCTCGCCGCCAGGAAGTCTCCGAGATAGCCGCCCGCGCGGAACTCCTTGCCGGACAGGTCCAGCGTGCCGAACGCCAGCGACAGGAACGCCGATACGCAGCCGAGGAGCAGCGCGGCACCGAACAGCTTGGTGTAGGCGGCATCCAGCGCGCGGCACCAGAAGTAATGCCAGCCGGTCACGACCAGGACCGCCGGAATGACGTACGCGCCATACCCGGCGATCTGGTAAGAGAGCTCGGCGAGGAACGCCCCGATGCGTCCTGCAAAGTTATCGGGCGGAAGCTCCGAGCCGGTGTTGAAGAACCACACCGGGTCCGACGCGCTGTAGCTGGCGAGCGCGATCACCCACAGCAACGCGAGCGCGAACAGCCCGACGCCGATCACCTCGCTCACACGCCGCGAGAGGGCGGATCCGGCCACCTCAGATCTCCATGATCACCGGCAGCACCAGCGGCCGGAGCCCCGAACGCTTGCGGAAGAACCGCTGCAGCTCCACGCGAATCCTCTCCTTGATCAGGCCCGGGTCCGTGCGCTCCTCGACGCTCGCTGACTCGAGCGTCGAGGCGAGCAGCGGCGGGATCTCCTTGAGCAGCCCCTCGGTGCGCGCGTCCAGGACGAATCCCCGGGTAATCACGTCGGGCGTCTCCTCGAGCGTGCCCGACTGCCGGCCGATGGCCACGACCGGGACGACCAGCCCGTCGCCCGCGAGGTGCCGCCGATCCCGCAACACCTCGTCGCCCACCTCGCCGCTGCGCGTGCCGTCGATCAGGACACGCCCGGCGGGGACGCGGCCGGCCACCCGTCCGCCCTCCTGGTCGAAACGGATGACGTCCCCGTTCTCCACGAGCAGTACCCGCGTCCCAGCGAGGACCCGGGACGCAATCCGGGCGTGACGGGCAAGCTGCCTGTACTCCCCGTGTATCGGCACGAAGTAGCGCGGCCTGACCAGCGAGAGCATGAGCTTGAGCTCCTCCTCGCTGCCGTGGCCGGAAACATGGACGTGCTTCAGCCCCTCGTACACCACCTCAGCCCCGCGCCGGGACACGTGGTTCATCACCCGCCCGATCGCCTTCTCGTTGCCGGGGATCTCCCTCGCCGAGAACACCACCACGTCGTCTGGGTCGAGGCGCACGTGCCGGTGGTCGTCGATGGCGATGCGCGCCAGCGCCGCCTGCGGCTCGCCCTGCGAGCCGGTGCAGACGACCACGACGTCCTGCGAGGGGAAGGTGCGGACGTCGCTCTCCCGGGCGGCCACGCCCAGAGGTACCCGCAGGTACCCGAGCCGCTGTGCGATCTCCGAATTCTCGACCACCCCGCGGCCGACAAAGGCAAGGTGGCGATCGAACTGCGCCGCGAGATCGACGACGATCTGCATCCGGTAGATGCTCGAGGCGAACGCGGCGACGACGATCTTGCCCCTGGCGCCGGTGAAGATCTCCTCGAACGCGTCGGTGACGTCGCGCTCCGAGCCGGCAAAGCCCTTGCGCTCGACGTTCGTGCTGTCGCCGCACATCGCCAGCACGCCGCGCGAGCCGATCTCGGCGAGGCGGTGGAAGTCGACGTGTTCGCCATCGAGCGGCGTCTGGTCGATCTTGAAGTCGCCGGTGTGGACGACCACGCCGTGCGGCGTCTCGATGACCAGCGCCACGCAGTCGGGCATGCTGTGCGTGACGCGCAGGAACTCGATGGTGAAGCAGCCGACGTCCACGCGATCGCGCGGTTTCACGCGCACCAGCCGCGGGCCGGCCTGCACGTCGAGCTCCTCGAGCTTCGGCTCGACGAGCGCCAGCGTCAGCGCGGTCCCGTACACCGGCCCGTGCACGTACGGAAGCACGTGCGCCACCGCGCCGATGTGATCCTCGTGGCCGTGCGTCAACACGAGCGCCGAGAGCCGGTACTGCGTCAGCTGGCGAAGGTCCGGGATGACCAGGTCCACGCCGAGCAGTTCGGGCTCGGGGAACATCACGCCGGCATCGACCAGGATGGCCGTCTCGCCGCAAGCGACGACCATCATGTTCATGCCGAACTCGCCCAGCCCACCGAGCGGGATCAACTCCAGCGGAGCGTCAACAACCATGCCACGGCGTCATTTCGAGTCGGGACCCAGTTCGGACCACGGGCACCGGGTGAGGACACGACAGCGGCCGGCAGATCGCCCGGGCGGGCGTGCCGGCACGTGTTGACGGCTGGGAACCGTGTTCCGCGTGTCCGCCTGTCCGGCCGCTGGGACGGCAGGACAGGAACTCCTCGCGAGAGCGGCGGAGCCGCTGCCGCGTCAGGCGTCCGCCATCGCGAGGGCCCCGAAACAATCGGCAGGACCCACGCGAAAGGCGTGAAAAACCGCGCAAACTATAGCACAGCTCGTCCGCGCCGGACAGCGAAAACCTCGGCAAGCCGCGCCAGTTCTTCGAGTTGCAGGGTCTCCGGCCGGCGACCCGCGTCGACGCCCGCCTGGGCCAGCGTCTCACGCACGTCAAGACCCCGTGAGTCCGCGTACGGACGCAAGGCGTTCGACAGCGTCTTGCGGCGTTGCGTGAACATCGACCGCACCATCGCCTCGAACGCGCGCTCGTCCGTCAGGCGGACCCCGGGGGCGCGAAAGCGCAGCGACACCACGGCCGAGTGGACCCGCGGCGGCGGCCGGAACGCCCCGGGGGGAAGCGTGAGGACGCGCCGCACGTCGGCGTGGAGCTGCACGAGGATGGCGAGCACGCCGTAATCGCCGCCGCCGGGCACCGACGCGATGCGGTCGGCCACTTCGCGCTGGACCATGAGCGTCGCGTCCAGCAGCGCCGGGCCTGCACCCGCGCGCCCACCCGCCGCGCGATGAGCGTCGAGCAGTCCGAACAGGATGGGGGAGGAAACGTTGTACGGCAGGTTACCGGCGACGCGAAACGCTCCGGCACCGAGCGCGGTCAGATCGAAGTCCAGGAAGTCCTTCTGGACGAGCGTGACGTTGTCCGGCAGCGTGGGCGCCAGCGACGCGATCATCGCGGAATCCACCTCGACCGCCGTGAGGTGTGCCACCCGCGGCGCGAGCCGTAGGGTCAGCGCGCCGCGCCCGGGACCGATCTCGAGGAAGCGATCGCCGGGTCGCGGATCGATCGCGGCAACGAGCTTGTCGGCCCATTGAGGCTCTAGGAAGTGCTGGCCGTACCTCTTCTTCGCGCGCACGTCAAAGGCCGTTGGAGGTTGGTCGTTGGGCGTCGGTCGTTGACACCCTCACACGTCGTCGAGAGACTCCCCTCGCCAGTACTTCTCTTCGATCTCCTCGATCTCATCTTCGGACAGCCCGAAGTAGTGGCCGAACTCGTGGATGACGGTTTCGGCCACGCAGTCCCGGATCTCCTCGTCGTCCTCACACGCTTCCTCGATCGGCTGCTGGTAGATCGAGATGCGGTCGGGAAGGTTGTTGCCGAACGCCCACCCGCGTTCCGGCAGCGGTGTGCCCTGGTAGAGCCCGAAGAGCGTGTCGGGCGGCTCGATCTCCATCTCCTCCAGGACGTGCGCGGGCGGTTCGTCCTCGACGATGACCGCGACGTTCTTCATCTCGTTGCGGAACCTGCGGGGAATCTCGCGCAAAGCCTCCTCGACGAGCTTCTCGAAGCGTTGCCGCGTCATTTCTTGGTTGGTCGTGGGGCCCCACCCCCACGATCTGTACCTCGCAGCTGCGCTGCTCGGCGCTTTTCGAACGGCCGTGCGCTATCCGGACGTTCGTGAGGGGCCCTACCCCCACGAGCTGTACCTCGCAGCTGCGCTGCTCGGCGCTTTTCCACCGACGATTCCGTCGCAGCCTTCGCGACGACGGTGCGGTAGTAGAGGCAGTCGTCGCGAACCGCGCATCGGTCGCAGAGCGGCCTGGGCCTGCAGATCTGGCGGCCATGCAGGATGAGCGTGTCGGACGTGAGCGTCCACTGCTCGGGGGGCATCGCGGCGCAAAGCTGCTGCTCGACGACCACCGGGTCTTCCGAACGCGCGATCCCGATGCGGTTGGCAACGCGCAGGACGTGGCGGTCGACCGGCAGGCCGGGGACGCCGAGCGCGTGGCCGAGCACGACGTTGGCGGTCTTGCGGCCGACGCCCGGCAGCTCGACCAGCATCTCCATCGTCATCGGCACCTCGCCGCCGTGGTCGCTCACGACCGCCCGCGCCATGCCGAGCAGCGCGCGCGACTTCGCGCGGAAGAAGCCGGTCGACCGGATCTGGGGCTCGAGATCGGTGGCGGTGGCCGCCGCCAGTGCGCGTGGGGTCGGGTAGCGCTTGAAGAGCGCCGGCGTAACCTGGTTCACGCGTTCGTCGGTACACTGCGCCGAGAGGATCGTCGCAACCAGCAGCTCGTAGGCGTTGGAGAAGTTCAGCGCGGTATCGGCGTGGGGCTGCTGCGCGAACAGCTTCGCCATGATCCGCCGCGTGTCGCCGGGCGGCTTCGCGGGCTTCGGCGGCGGCTTCGGCGCAGCGCGTTTCGCCATGCCGGGATCTTTTCACAGGAGACGGGAAGAAGGGGAGAGGCACGAAGCCGGGAAGAGGGGAGTCCCGCGGCTTCGTGCCGGAAGGGCGGGCGGGCCGCGCTACTCGCGCGATTCGCGCGGCGCGGTCGTGCTGCGGGACGCTGCCGTCAGCAGCGCGATGAGCGCCCGGTCACCCTTGAGGCGCGACGTGCCGATGACGACCGTCTCGCCGACCTTCATGGAGAACGTGCTGTCCAGGACTTGGCGCGTCGGGCTCGCGCGGGGCACGACGCGTGTGGGCTGCGCGCCGCGTTCGAGCTCGCCGAGCCTTCGCTTGACCTCCTCGAGCTGCCTCGCCAGCGCTACCCGGTCCGGTTCGCCCGCCTCGGCATGGCGCCTCTCCAGCTCCTCGCGCCTCCGCGCCAGTTCGGCCACCTCGCGTGAGCGATCGGCCCGCTGGGTGACCTCGACCACCTCGGCGTACTTGGCCGCCGCTTCCGCGTGGATCGCCCCGGTCTCCCGCAGGGTGAAGGTCACGCCAAGGTTCGGCGAATCGGACCCCGGACGGACGCCGATGTAGAACACGTACTCTTCCTCTTCGGTGCCTCGCAGTCGCCCTGACACCGTCGACTGGCTGCCGGTTCCCGAGCAGCACAGGATCCAATGTGTATCGAGCAGGCGGTAGCTCTTGTAGGGCAGGAAATCGCGCATGTCCGCCAGTGCCTTCTTCGCGCCGGCCGGCAGGTTGTCCGGGGCGGACGCGCCCGCGAGGTCGCCGACGACGAGCGCGACGCTGAAGCCGCGAAGACCGAGCGCATCCCAGCTCATACGCGGGGCGGGCGGCGCCGTCTGCCCGGTGCCGGGCCGCGGCTGCGCCCGCCGGCTGCCCTTTGCCGCGGGCGCCGGCTGCGGTGGCTGCGCGCGCGGCGTCTCTCCAGGAGCCGCCTGCGCGGGCGGTACCGCCGGCGGCTGTTCGGCTGGTGCAGCCTGAGCCGGCGACGGCGGCGCGGGCGACGCCGGCTGCGGCACGGGCTGCGCGCCCGCCGTCGCGACCGCAATCCCAAGGCTCACTGCGGCGCCCGCCGCCACGCGTCTCCACGATCTCATGGCATGACCTCGCCTAGTTGGAATTCCGGATTGATCGTCCAGATGATCCGCGTGCCGCCGGGCGTGGCGAACTGCACTTGCCGCCGCTCGCCTGTACCGACAGGGGCGCCGGGGGCCACTGGCGTCTGCAGAGGCTCCCGGACCGACAGCTTCCGGCCGGTCAGCGCGCCGGCCGCGATCATCAGCACGACCAGCGCCGCCACCGGCACCGCACCGGGAAAAAATGCCGGCCGCCCCGGCTGGGCCTCCGCCAGCATCGCCCGCCGGATGGCGCGCGCGTCGATCATCGACACCGGCGGCTCGCGACGGACCGGATCCGCATCTTCGAGCACCGTGCGCAGGTTCCTCATGATTCCACCCCAAGAACTCTCGCGAGCTCGCGCCGGCCGCGCGAGAGATGCCACCGTACGGTCACCGGCGCGACCCCGAGCATTGCCGCGATGGCCGGAATGCTCGTCCCCTCGAGCTCGTAGAGCACGATGGCGGCGCGACGGCGCGGCGGCAGCAGGTCGAGCGCCCGCCAGACCGTCGCGCGTGCCAGGACGGCCGACTCGGGGTTGTCGCCGGACACGTCAGGCGGCACCTCGTAGGCGTGCGCGCGCCTCCGTACCGCCGCCTTGCGCCACCGGTCACGGCAGATGTTGATCAGCACCCGCACCAGCCATGCCTCCTCGCGCGAAGCGCCCTCCGGGATCGAGCCTGGCGACCGCGCCGCGCGGAGAAACGTCTCCTGGACGAGGTCCCGGGCGTCCTCCGAGCCGCGCGCCATTCGGCGCGCCAGCCGGTAGAGCCGCTGGTGGTGGGCGTCGAACAGGTTCCCAAGCCGGCCGGTCACGTCATCCACGGGCCGCTCGGCCGCCCCGGCCATCGCGATGGCCTGTCCGGTCATACAGAAGGAAAGACGGGGGAAAGTGGAGTTGTGTTGGGGAAAGTCAGTAGTCAGAAGTTGGAAGTCAGAACTCGGAGTGCGGTCCTGAGGGCCCGTCAGTCGTGTTCCGACCTCTTGCTTCTTACTTCTAACCTCCTTCTCAGTGCACCTTGTCCCAGCTCGTCCCGGTGGATTCGGAGTACACGCGCATGTGCTCCTGCAGCGCGGCAATCAGGTTCGGGACGACCTGGAGTGGCACGACCACTTTCGCCCGGACCGGGGCGCGCACGATGTGTTCGGCCTCCGCTGCCTGGATGTCCTTCTCCGACAGCGGCAACACTTCGCAGAAGGCGAGCGTGAAGTCGAAAGGCGTATGGGAGATCGCGCAGAAGTTCGCGTAGGTGCGGGGCAAATCGGCTGAATCGTCCGGGATGATCGTGAAGTTGATCTGCTTACGCTCGTTCATGTGGCGCACTGTAGCACTTCCTTCAACGCGCGTGGGACCCATCCGCACGCGCTCCGCCTCTGCGCTCGGCGGTCACTTCGGTGAGATCTTCGTGATCCGGCAAGGATGGGCGGCAGTAGCGGCCGGCGGCGGGGAGAATGAGCAGACGATCGAGGCTTCAGTAACGTCGCATCATGCCGATGACGACTCCCTGAACGTGAACCTGGTCTGCACTGGCAATGATCGGTTGCATCGCAGGATTGGCGGGCTGGAGGCGGATGCGGCCGTTCTCCCGATAGAGCTTCTTCAGCGTCACGTCCGAACCGTTGAGGAGCGCAATGACCATCTCGCCGTTGTCCGCCGTGCGCCGATCCTCGACAATGACGAAATCGCCGTCGCGGATTTGCTCGTCGATCATCGAGTCCCCCTTCACGCGGAGGACGTAGGTATCGCGCTTGCCGACGAGATCCTCGGGCACGGCGATCGTTTCGTTGCCGACGACCGCCTCGATAGGCCCGCCGGCCGCGACGTAGCCGAGCAGCGGCAGCTCGACCGCGCGGCTGCCCACGCGCGCCGACATCAGCTCGACCGAGCGGCTCCGGTTCCACGCCCGCTTGATGAACCCCTTCTCCTGCAGGTTGGTGAGGTGCTTGTGCACCGTCGCGAGCGACGAGAGCCCGAACCGGCGGCCGATTTCCTCCAGGCTCGGAGCGTAGCCGTGCTGCTGGATGAAGTCGTTGAGGAAATCGAGAATCTCCCGCTGGCGCTTGGTGAGTGGCAGCATGCCGCGCACTATACGCAAACAAAAAGCGAAAGTCAACCGGTTCTCGGCACCGCGCGCTTAACCTTTCGCCAGCCCGGCGGTCTAACCGGATAGCGAGCACGGTGGACTCCCCGCTGGACCAACTTGACGACGGCGCGCTCGTGGAAGCGTGCCGGGCCGGGCGCCGCGAAGCGTTCGACGTGCTCGTCGAGCGGCACCGGCGGTGGATCTATCAGCTCTGCTACCGGTTCGCGGGCAACCACGAGGACGCCGCCGACCTCGCGCAGGACGTCTTCGTGCGCGCGTACCGCGCGCTCCCGGGGTTCAAAGGGCAGTCCGCCCTGGCGACCTGGCTGCACCGGATTGGCGTGAACGTCTGCCTGAACCGGGCGGCGCCCAAGGCGCCGCGCTTTGAACCGATCGCCGCGTTCGAGCGCGCCGATCGGAGCGTGGAAGCGGCCGACACGGGCCTGATGCGGCAGGAAACCGCGCGCCGCGTACGGAGCGCCATCGCGCGGCTGCCGCCGAAGCAGCGCGCGACCGTCATCCTGCGCGCCTACCAGGAGCTGCGGCACGAGGAGATTGCGAGCATCCTCGGCAGCTCGGTTGGCGCCGTGAAGGCGAACTTCTTTCACGCGCTCGCCGGCTTGAGGAAGATCCTGGGCGAGCCATGAAACACCTGGGCGAAGCGGAACTCGTCGACCTCATCGAGGGTCGCGCCGGTACTGAACACTCGCGGCACATCGCCACGTGCGCGGCCTGCCGCTATGAGGTGGCCTCGCTGCGCACCGTGCTGGACGCGGCGCGCCGCGACCCGGTCCCCGAACCGTCGCCGATCTTCTGGGAGCAGCTTTCCGCGCGGATCTCCGAGGCAATCGACGCCGGCCCTGCGCCGTCCCGCAGGCCGTGGCCTCTCCGGACGGCCTCATGGCGGCTCGCGGCCGCAGCGGTCGCCGTGCTGGCAGCCATCGTGACCTGGCCATTCCTGCGCGTGGAACGAACCGTCGTCTCGCCGGCCGCGCCATCGGAACTGACAACCACGGCGGCGGCCGAACCGGCGGACGTCGACGGATCCGTTGATGCCTGGGACGCGCTGGAGGTCGCGGTCGAGGACTTCGACTGGGAGGAGGCGCAGTCGATCGGCATCGCGTCGCGCCCGGGCTCCGCTGAACCCCTGGTCGAGGAGTTGACCGACGACGAGCGGCTCGAGCTGGTGCGGCTCATCGAAGAGGAAATCCGGCGGCACGGTGCCTGACCCGTCGAGACAACTGCCATGAAACACCTCTTGCTCGCGTGCATTCTTCTCGTCGCGGCCGCCGATGCGGGCGCGCAGGCGCAGGCTCCGCCGGCGCCGGCGGAGCGGCCCCCGAGGCTGCGCGACGGCCTGACCCCGACCGAGATCGAGGATATGCTCGATGCCCTCGCACTCGTGCAGGCCGAGAAGGTCCTCCAGATCGACGAAGCGAGATATGCGGACTTCGTGACGCGCCTGAAGAACCTGCAGCAGGCCCGGCGACGCAATCGCCAGACGCGCACTCAGATCCTGCGCGAGCTGCAGCGCCTCACGGCCCCGCGACAACCGGCCGACGAGGCCGTCATTCGCGAGCGCCTCAAAGCTTTGAAGGATCACGAGGACCGCTCCGCGGTCGAGCTGGCCCGCTCGTACGCCGCCCTCGATCAGGTCCTCGACGTGCGCCAGCAGGCGCGTTTCCGGGTGTTCGAGCTGAACCTCGAGCGCCAGAAGCTCGAGATGCTGCTTCGCGCCCGGCAGGGCGCGGTGCGCGCCCGACCGCGGGATCGATAGGCTTCGCTCGGTGCGCGTGGACCCTGAGCCTGCCGAGGGGTCGCTTCGGTCGGCGGGCCCCGGCGATGAAGTCGAGCGCTCCTTCTGTTCTCCGTCGGCTCTCGTCCTGCTAAAATCGGGTCATGCTCTCGCGGCGTGTTCTTGTCGTCGCCGTCCTCGTGTCCGTCCTGGCGTCGGTGCCGCGGGCGCAGCAGCGCTTCAGCCGGCAGGACGCGGACCGCTTCCAGCACAAGCTCGCCCAGATTGTCGAATACGGGGGCGTGCCGGCACGAAAGGCGCAGCCCCCACGGTCCGTGCAGATCAGCGACATCGAAGTCACCGCGTACCTCCGCCATCACGCCACGCAGGAAATCCCCGTCGGCATCGTCGAACCCGCGATCACCGCGCTTGGCGACGGCCGCGTCGGCGGCCGCGCGATCGTCGACCTCGACGCCGTGCGCAAGGCGAAGACGCGCGGGTGGCTCGATCCGCTCGGCTATCTCACCGGCCGCGTGCCGGTGACGGCAGCCGGCCGACTCACGACGCAGGGCGGCGTCGGCCGCTTCGAGCTCGAGTCGGCCGAGATCTCCGGCGTACCCGTTCCCAAGACCGTGATCCAGGAGCTTCTCAGCTTCTATTCCCGGACGCCGCAGGATCCCGACGGGATCAACATGGACGATCCGTTCGAGCTGCCGGCCCGCATCCGCGAAATCCGGGTTGCGAGGGGCGCCGCAACGGTCGTGCAGTGACCACCCACGCCTGTCAGGGGTCCGGGGACGAAGTCCCCAGGCGGTCGAGCGAACGAGCGACAGCGAGTGAGCCACGCGAGCGGCGCGGGGCAGCCGGCCCCCGCGAGCGAGCGTGTCAGGGGTCCGGGGACGAAGTCCCCGGATCAAGGATTTGATTCCGCTCGACACGCCGCTCCAGTACCTCAAGGGAGTGGGGCCGCGCCGTGCCGCCGATCTGCAGCGCGTCGGCCTCGCCACCGTCGAAGACCTCCTGTATCGCTTTCCCATCCGCTACGAGGATCGCGGCAGCTTCCAGACCATCGCCTCGCTCCGACCCGGCGTCGCCGCGTCCGTCGTCGGCGAAGTCGTCAGCTGCGGCGTGCGGCCGACGCGGCGGCCCCGGTTCAAGATCTTCGAGATGCTGGTGCGCGACGGCACCGGCGCGCTCCGCGCCGTGTTCTTCAACCAGCCCTTCCTGAACGACGTCTTCCGGCCGCACCAGCGCGTCATCCTGTTCGGCCGCCTCGAGCTGACCCCGCACGGTCTGCAGCTGCAGAACCCGCAGTACGAGATCCTCCGCGAGAGCGCGGCGGAAGCCGGCCAGCCAGCAGGGGAGCCGGACGATGACACGCTGCACACCGGCCGCATCGTCCCGATCTACGAGAAGACCGGCCAGATCACGACGAAGATGCAGCGCACGCTCGTGCACCACGCCCTCGCGCAGCTGCCGGAGCACGTGCCGGATCCGCTGCCGTGGGCGGTTCGCGAGCGGCAGCGGCTGATCGACCGCCGGACGGCGCTCGTCGAGGCCCACTTTCCGCCTGCCGGCACGCCGCTCGACGCGTTGCACGCCTTCCGATCGCCGGCCCAGCACCGGCTGATCTTCGAGGAGTTCTTCCTGTTCCAGCTCGGGCTGGTGATGAGGAAGCAGCGCGCGGGCTCGGAGCGGAAGACGCGGCCGGTCGTCGTCACTGACGAGATCCGCCAGTCGGCGAAGCGCGTGCTGCCATTCAAGCTGACGGGCGACCAGAAGACGGTGATCGCGGAAATCGTCGAGGACATGAAGCGCCCGCAGCCGATGAACCGCCTGCTGCAGGGCGACGTCGGCTCGGGGAAGACGATCGTGGCGCTCATGGCCGCGGTGGTCGCGATGGAAAATGGCCTGCAGGTCGCTTTCATGGCGCCGACGGAGATCCTCGCCGACCAACACTTCTTCACGATTCGTCGGCTCCTGGAAGCGTCGCGGTTCCGCGTCGCGCTCTTGACCGGTGCGACGCCGGCCAGGAAGCGGCGCGAGATGCAGGCGGAGCTCGCCGGCGGATCGATCCACCTCGTCGTCGGCACGCACGCGCTGGTCGAGGACCCTGTCGGGTTCCACGAGCTCGGCCTGGTCATCATCGACGAACAGCACCGCTTCGGCGTCCTGCAGCGCGCCGCCCTGAGGGCCAAGGGACTGCATCCCGACGTCCTGGTGATGACCGCCACGCCCATCCCGCGGACGCTGGCGTTGACGACGTACGGCGACCTGGACGTGTCGGTGATGCGCGAGATGCCGCCGGGCCGCCGCCCGGTCAGGACGATCGCGAAGCCGGAGTCGCGCCGCGAGCAGATCTACGACTTCATCCGCGGCCAGATCGACCAGGGCCGGCAGGCGTACGTCGTCTATCCGCTGATCGACGAATCGGAGAAGGTCGATTTGCGTGCGGCGAGCGAGATGGCCGACCACCTCGCGCAGGACGTGTTCCCGGCCTACCGGGTGGCGCTACTGCACGGCCGCATGAAGCAGGACGCGAAGGACCGCGTGATGGGGGCCTTTGCGCGCGGCGAGTTCCCGATCCTGGTCTCGACCACCGTGATCGAGGTCGGCGTCGACGTGCCCAACGTGTCGGTCATGCTCATCGAGCACGCGGAACGGTTCGGGCTGTCGCAGCTGCACCAGCTCCGTGGCAGGGTCGGACGCGGGCCGCATCAGTCGTACTGCATGCTCCTGTACCAGCCGCCGCTGACCGACCAGGGCCGCGAGCGCCTCAAGGCGCTGACGGAGACGACCGATGGGTTCGTGATCGCGGAAAGGGACCTGCAGTTGCGGGGGCCGGGCGAGTTCTTCGGCACGCGCCAGTCGGGCATGCCCACGCTGCGGGTCGGCGACCTGCTCCGCGACCACTCGATGATGGAGGAAGCGCGCCGCGAGGCGATCGCGGCGCTGGACGATGGCCGCGAAGCCGGGACGCTGACCGCATTCGTGCGCACCTCGTGGGAACAACGATTTGGATTGGTGGGCGTTGGCTAGCCCGTGTCCTGGGAGTTCGATCCGGTGGTCCTTGCGTCGTTGGGAGCTGTCGATTTGCGGATCATCGCAGGCTCGCTGAGGGGACGTCGGCTCGAAACGCCCGATTGGGACGGGTTGCGGCCGACCTCGGACCGGCTGCGGGAGACGCTCTTCAACGTGCTGGCACCGCACGTGGCGGGGGCGCGCGTGCTCGACGGGTTCGCGGGCACCGGCGCCATCGGGATCGAGGCGTTGAGCCGCGGGGCGGCGCACGTCACCTTCGTCGAGCACGACGGAAGAGCGGCACGGCTGATCGCGCGCAATCTCGAGCGCGCGGGCCTCGGCGGGGAGCGGCATGTTATCATCCGCGCTGACCTGGCGTCCGCGGTCAGCCGGCTCGCCGCGCATCCGTTCGACATCATCGTCCTCGATCCGCCATACGGCGCGCCTCAGCTGGCGGCGGCGCTGGCGGCGATCGAGCCGCTGGTCGGGGAGGCGACGCGGCTGGTGCTCGAGCACGCCCGGCGCGATGCCGCCCCGCCGCGGCACGGCGCGCTGGAGCGCACGCGCGAGCTCCTCTCCGGCGACAGCTCGCTGGCCTTCTACCGGGCGCAGAGGCGTTCATGACCGACATCGTTGCGCTCTATCCGGGTTCGTTCGATCCGTTGACCAACGGCCACGTCGACATCATCGAACGGGGCTCGAAGCTGTTCGACCGGATCATCGTCGCCGTGCTGGTGAACCTGGAGAAGGCGCCGCTCTTCAGCGTCGCCGAGCGGGTGTCGATCGCCCGGGCGGTGTTCCAGCGGTGGCCCAATGTCGAAGTGGACACCTTCGACGGCCTGCTGGTCGATTACGCTCGCCGCCGCAGCGCCAGCGTCATCGTCCGCGGCCTGCGGGCGGTGTCCGACTTCGAGTACGAGATGCAGATGGCGCTGATGAACCGGCGCCTGAACGACGCGGTGGAAACCGTGTTCATGATGCCGGCCGAGCCGTACACCTACGTCAGCTCGCGGCTCGTGAAGGAGGTCGTCGCGCTCGGCGGGACGGTGCACGGGCTCGTCCCCGAGCTGGTGGAACAGCGGCTGCGCGAGAAGAAGCTCGCGCGCGAAACCCTGAGGGCCTGAGCATGGAGCTTGCCGATCGGACCGCGCGGATCCACGTGTCCCCGACCATGAAGGTCACCGCCGAGGCGATCCGCCTCAAGGCGCAGGGCGTGGACGTCGTCGATCTCGGCGCCGGGGAGCCCGACTTCCCGACGCCCGATCACATCGCCGCGGCGGCGCACGCCGCGATCGACGCGCACTTCACCAAGTACACGACCAATTCCGGCATCGACGAGCTGAAGCGCGCGGTGTGCGCGCGCTACCGCGCGGACTATGGCATCGAGTTCCCGCCCTCGGAGGTGATCATCTCGGCCGGCGGCAAGCAGGCGCTCTTCAACGCGGCGATGTGCCTCTTCGGCCCCGGCGACGAGGTGATCACGCACGCGCCCGGGTGGCCGACGCTGGTCGAGCAGATCAAGCTCGCGGACGCCACCCCGGTCATCGTGCGCACGCACGCCGAGGAAGACTTCCGGCTGCGCGCCGAGCCGATCATCAACGCGATCGGGCGGAGCACGCGCGGCATCGTGCTCAACTCACCGGGCAACCCGACCGGCGCGCTGATCGACGAATCGGAGCTGGCGAAAGTGGCGGAGGCTGCCGCGGCGCGGGGCATCTGGATCGTGCTCGATCTCTGCTACGAGAAGCTGATCTACGACCCTACGCCGCACAACCTGCCGCGCCTGCTGTTCGATCGGATGCGCGACCGGACCGTCATCTGCGGCTCGGCGTCGAAGGTCTACGCGATGACCGGCTGGCGGTGCGGCTGGGCGATCGGGCCCGCGCCGCTGATCGGCGCCTGCAACGCCCTGCAGAGCCACTCGACCTCCAACGTGTGCTCGATCACGCAGAGGGCGACCGTCGCGGCGCTGACCGGCCCCCAGCACTGCGTCACGGAGATGCTCGACGAGTATCGCCGCCGGCGCGACCAGCTGTCCGCGTGGCTCGGCGAGGAACCACGGCTGCGGTTCGTCAGGCCCGCCGGCGCGTTCTTCCTGTTCGTGGACGTCTCGGATTTCCTGTCGGTCGACGGCGTCCGGACCACCACCGATCTCGCGCAGGGTCTGCTCGATGGGCAGCGGGTCGCGATCACGCCGGGTGAAGCCTTCGATGCGCCCGGCTTCATCCGCATGTCGTACGCGAACTCGCTCGCCGAGCTGCGCCGCGGCGCGGACCGCATCATCGAGTACGTGCGTTCGCTCGACTCCGGGGCGCGGCGGCGCTACGCGTGACGAGCGTTCAGGGTTCGGCGTCGCCAGATCTGACAGTCGGAGTCAGTCGTGGCGCAGTCCTTCAGGGCTGCCGGCCGGTGCGGGCGCGACGAGCAGTCGTTCGGCACCGGCATGGTAAGCTGCCTCGCATGACGCGCCCGCTGTCCGCCGTCCTGCTCGTCCCGGTGCTGCTGGTGCTGTCCTGCAGCCAGCCGACCGCCCAGTCGCAGGCGGACCTCGAGGCGCTGAAGAAGCAGATCGAGCAGCAGCAGAAGGACATCGACGAGATCAAGCGGTTCCTCAAGGCCGCGACCGGCGGCCGCTTCGGTGCGCCGTCGGTGGAGAACTCGCCGGTTGACATCTCGGGTGCGCCGGCCAGGGGCGCGAGCTCCGCGCCGGTCACGCTCGTCGAGATCTCCGATTACCACTGCCCGTTCTGCCGCCGGCACGTGCAGCAGACGCAGCCGCAGATCTACTCCGAGTACGTCGACACCGGCAAAGTGCGCCACGTGTTCATCCACTACCCGATCGACCAGCTGCATCCCGACGCCTACAAGTCGCACGAGGCGGCGAGCTGCGCCGCCGAGCAGGGGAAGTTCTGGGATCTGCACCTGAAGCTGTTCGAAACGCCGGCGCGCAGCGAGGAGCAGATCGTGTCGCTCGCCTCGGCGGCCGGCCTGGATGCGAGCGCGTTCAAGGCCTGCCTCGCCTCTGGCAAGTACCGCGAGGCGGTGCGGCAGAGCGTCCGGAAGATGCAGGAGCTCGGGGTGAGCGGAACGCCGATGTTCCTGGTGGGGAAGACCCCGGCGGGGAGCGAACCTTTCAAAGCGCTGAGCAGCATCTCCGGCGCCCAGCCCTTCCCGGCGTTCAAGCAGGCGATCGACGCCGCGCTCCAGTAGCCCGCCCAGTGGCGCGACGCCAGTCGCGTTTCACGCCATGCGCAGCCGCCTCGACCCCGGCAGGAACGGCGAGGCGGTGATCTGCCCCTCGAAGGCGCGGCCCCATCGACCCGGAATCGACGTCCCGCAATCCGGGCAGGCGCCCTCCGGCGTCAGCCGGTAGCGCTGAATGAAGTACCCGAACCGCTCGATCACCACGCTGCGGCAGGCGTGGCAGCGCGTGTGCTCCAGATCTCCGACGCGCCCGGGCAGGTTGCCCGCATAGACGTAGCGCAGGCCGTTGCCCTCACCAATCTCGGCGGCGCGTACCAGCATCTCGGGCGTGGTGTTCTCCGGATCGTTCATCCGGTAGTCCTTGTGGAACGCGGTCACGTGCCACGGGATGTCGGGCGACACCGAGGCCACGAACGCCGTCAGCCGCTGCAGTTCGTCCTCCGAATCGTTGAATCCGGGGATGAGCAGCGTCACGATCTCGACCCAGATGCCCATCTCGTGCAGCGCGCGGATCGTGTAGAGGATCGGCTCGATGCGTCCCCCCAGCTGCCGGTAGTGGCGGTCGTCGAAGCTTTTCAGGTCCACCTTGTAGAGATCGACCCAGGGACGGATGTAGTGCAGCACCCGCGGCGTGCCGTTGCCATTCGAGACGTAGCCGGTCATCAGGCCGGCGGACCGCGCGTGCTTGAAGATCTCCACCGCCCACTCGCTGGTGATCAGCGGCTCGTTGTAGGTGCTGACGACCACGCGGCCGCCGAGGCGGACCGCCTCGTCGACAAGCGCCTGCGGGTCCGCGTCGAGGGGAGGGGATACAGCCTGCGGATCGCGGAGCGCCTGGGAAGTAACCCAGTTCTGGCAGTAGGAGCAGTGCAGGTCGCAGCCGAGCATGCCGAAGCTGAAGGCGAGCGCGCCGGGGCGCGCGTGGAAGAACGGCTTCTTCTCGATTGGATCGCACTGCACCCCGCCGACGTAGCCCCAGGGCACGAGGAGGCGTCCGCCGCGATTGAACCGCACTTTGCAGACGCCCACCGCGCCCTCCGGGATGGGGCACTCGTGCCCGCACGCGTAGCAGCGGATGCGATCCCTGGAGATCTGCTCGATGAGTTCGGGTGCGGCCTCGGCCGTTCGCGCCTCGAGTACTTCGGCGAGGGTGGCCATATCCACATTGTACGCCGTACGCCGCTCGCGAGCAGTCGGGATGCCGGCAATCGCAGCAGGGATGCCGGGGGAAGGTCCGGTCGCGTCCGACAGGAGCAGGGGTGTCGACGCGGCAAAGCGCAGATCCTCTCGACGCCCTCCTCTCGGCACCTCTGCGATTGCTGCGGCATGGACGCTGCAACCCGTACAATGCCGTCATGGGCAAGGTCGTTGCCGTCATCGGCGCCTCGAGCAAGCGACACAAGTTCGGCAACAAGGCCCTGCGCGCGTTCCAGAACCACGGCTTCACGGTGATCCCGATCAATCCGAACGAGTCGGAGGTCGAAGGCCAGAAGACGTATCCGACGGTTCTGGCCTATCCCGGACGGATCGACATGGCGACGGTGTACGTGCCGCCCGCTGCCGGCGTGCGCGTAATGGACGACCTGAAGCAGAAGGGGATCGCGGAGGTCTGGCTCAACCCCGGCGCCGACGACCGGGCGGTCGTGCAGCGCGCCCGGCAGCTCGGGCTCAACATCGTCCAGGCCTGCTCCATCGTGGGCATCGGCGATACGCCTTCCAGGTACTGACGCGCGTCAACATCCAACTGTCAGGAACCAACTGCCGACCAGCAACAACTGCCACCAACTTCCAACGGGCAATCCCCAATCGTCAGGCAATCGCCGCTCTCGTGCGACACCCAACGGCATTTCCGCGTGATCAGAGCGAACGAGCTCGGAGGGGCACCAGGGCACCTTGGGCGGTTTCCGCCCGGGACAGGGCAGTTGACAAGCGCGCACCCGGCGTGCCTATACTCACCACAGCGAATAGCTGCCCAAGATTGTCCCTGAACGCGGGCGCCGGTCATCGGCCACCACACCCGCTCCGCGACAGATCAACAAACGTCACGCGAACCGTCCACGCGAGCAGCAACCGACGTCATCGACGTCACGATCCACCGAGAACGCCAGCAGTCCAATGTCACCTACACACAAGCGCAACCCCTCACGTCAGCAGACGGAGTCCTACGCGACCGTCGAAACCCAGAACGGCGAACAGCCCGACGTCGCGGCCTCGCAGCAGCAGGCGCAGCCACAGCAACAGCAGCCGCAGCCGCCGCAGCAGCCGTCGCCGCCGCCGCAGCAGCAGCAGCCACAGCAGCAGCAGCGGCGCGCCGAGGAAGGGCGACGCGGGTCGGGCCTCAGCATCACCGAGCTGAAGGACAAGGGCATCCAGCAGCTGACGCAGATCGCCAAGGATCTCAACGTCGCCGGCGCAACCGGCATGCGCAAGCAGGAGCTGATCTTCCAGATCCTGAAGGCGCAGACCGAGCAGAGCGGCTTCATCTTCTCCGAGGGCGTCCTCGAGGTCCTGCCGGACGGATTCGGTTTCCTGCGCGCGCCCGACTACAACTACCTGCCCGGTCCCGACGACATCTACGTATCGCCGTCGCAGATCAGGAAGTTCGATCTGCAGACCGGCGACACCGTCTCCGGCCAGATCAGACCACCCAAGGAAGGTGAGCGCTATTTCGCGCTGATCAAGGTCGAGGCGGTGAACTTCGAG
>JBMDXQ010000090.1:0-505374 GCA_048594975.1 Vicinamibacterales bacterium
CGGGCGTGGCGGCCGGCACCGTCTACCTCTACTTCCGCAGCAAGGACGACCTCCTCGTTTCCATCTTCGAGCGCACGATGAACGAGGCGATCGCCGAGGGACGGTCGTGCATCGCCCGTCTCGCCGATCCGATCGAGCGGCTGCGTGCGGTCGCCCGCGTGCACCTCGAGCGTCTCGGCCGCGACCGGCCGCTGGCGGTCGTGTTCCAGGTCGAGCTGCGCCAGTCGACGAAGTTCATGGAGCGGTTCTCGTCCACGCAGCTCCGCGAGTACCTCGGCATCATCCGCGACGTCATCGCCGACGGCCAGGCGCGCCGCGTGTTCCGCCGCCAGGTGAACCCGACGCTCGCGGCCAAGATCTTCTTCGGTGCGCTCGACGAGATGGCGACCAACTGGATCCTCAGCCGCCGGAAGTACGCGCTGGCAGCGGAGGCAGACGCGATCGTCGATCTGTTCGTGGGAGGGTGCGGGCCGGCTGACGCGGCGGACCGAGTGTTCGACGCTGATCGCCGTCCGCCGAGCGATGCGAGGCGGCAAGGCCAAAGGCCGCCCGCGAGCGAAGCGAGCGTCCAGCGCGCGGGGGTGGGCCGCGCGCGCCCTGAGAAACGATGACGGAGTCGATGAAGTTCACGCAGGCCACCGTACTCGGCGCGGGCGTGATGGGCGCTCAGATTGCGGCGCACCTCGGGAATGCGGGCGTGCCCACGCTGCTGCTCGACCTCACGGCGGAAGCCGCGGCCGAGGGCCTGAAGCGCGCCCGCGGCCTCAAACCCGACCCGTTCTTCACTCCCCAAGCCGCGGCGCTCGTGCGCACCGGGTCGTTCGACGACGGGCTCGCGTCCGTGCGGGCCAGCGATTGGATCGTCGAGGCAGTCCTGGAGCGCCTCGACGTCAAACAGGCGCTCTTCGAGAGACTGGAGCCTCACCGTGCGCCCTCCGCTATCGTCAGCTCCAACACGTCAGGGATTCCCATCGGAGCGCTCGCCGCCGGCCGTTCGGAGGGGTTCCGCCGCCATTTCCTGGGCACGCACTTCTTCAACCCGCCGCGCTACCTGCCGCTGCTCGAGGTCATCCCGACCGGCGACACCGATCCGGCCGTCACCGACGCCGTCTCACGATTCGCCGACCGCCGCCTCGGCAAGGGTGTCGTCATCGCGAAGGACGCGCCGAACTTCATCGCCAACCACATCGGCCTGTTCGGGCTGATGCAGATTCTGCGAACGCTCGACACGTCTCGAGCTGAGGACGGGGGGAAAGAAGAGTCGAATGGCCCTGTTCTGACCGTCGAGGAAATCGACGCCATCACCGGCCCGGCGATTGGTCGGCCGAAGAGCGCGACCTTCCGGACGATGGACATCGCCGGCATCGACGTCCTCGTGCACGTCGTCGGCAATCTCGCCGAACGGCTCGAGCGCGAGGAGGATCGCCGGACCTTCACGTTGCCGACGTTCGTCGAGGCGCTCGTGGCGCGCGGCTCCACCGGCGCGAAGGCCGGCGAAGGCTTCTACAGGAAGAATGCGGCAGGCGAGATCCTGGCGCTCGACGTCGCCACGCTGTCCTACCGGGCCGGACAGCCGGTACGGCTCCCCTCGATCGACGCGGCGCGCACCATCGAGGACGCCGGAGAGCGCATCCGCACGCTCTTCACCGGCAAGGACCGGGTTGGCACATTCCTGCGGCGGACGCTCGGCCCGACGCTGATCTACGCGGCGCAGGTCGCGCCGGACATCGCTCATTCGATCGACGACGTCGATCGCGCGATGCGCTGGGGCTTCGGCTGGGAGCTCGGCCCCTTCGAGACCTTCGACGCGATCGGCGTGCAGACCGTGGTCGCGTCCTGCGGCCTTGCCGCTCCGCCGCCGCTCGTCCGCGAGGCTCTGGCACGTGGCTCGTTCCGAACCACGCGCGCGGTCCCGCCGGCGGCGCCCGACCTCCAGATCCTGCGCAGCGCGAAGGAACAGGGGCGTGTCGTCCGCAGGAACGCGGGCGCGAGCCTGGTCGATCTCGGTGACGGCGTGCTCGCGGTCGAGTTCCACTCGAAGATGAACGCGCTCGGGGGCGACGCCATACAGATGCTGCAGGGCGGCGTCAAGGACGCCGCGACCAACCACCGGGCCCTCGTGGTCGGCAACGAGGCGCAGCATTTCTCCGCCGGCGCGAACCTGATGCTGCTCCTGCTGGAGGCGCAGGAAGGCAACTGGGATGAGGTGGACGTGATGGTCCGTGCCTTCCAGGCGGCGACCATGGCGCTCAAGTACGCGGACGTGCCCGTCGTCGTGGCGCCGGCCGGCCTGGCGCTGGGCGGCGGGTGCGAGATCGCGCTGCACGGAGACCGCGTGCAGGCGGCCGCGGAGACCTACATCGGCCTGGTCGAGGCGGGCGTCGGGCTGATCCCGGCCGGCGGCGGCACGAAGGAAATGCTGGTGCGCGCGACCGCGGGCATCGCGGGAGACCTGCTGCCGCCGGTGCAGCGCGTGTTCGAGACGATTGGGTTGGGCAAGGTTTCGACGAGCGCTGCCGACGCGCGGCGGATCGGGATCCTCCGGGACGTTGACCGGGTCACGATGAACCGGGAGCGGCTCATTGCAGACGCGAAGACACTTGCGCTCGCGCGCGCCGCCGATTACGTCCCGCCGCAGCCGCCGGCCGCGATCCGGGTCGGCGGCGCCAGCCTGCTCGCGGCGCTGAAGCTCGGCGTCCACCTGGCGTGGCGCGCCGGGCGGATCAGCGATCACGACGCGCTCATCGGCCGGAAGCTGGCGTGGATCCTCGCCGGCGGCGATGCGCCGCACGAGACGACGGTCACCGAGCAGCACCTGCTCGAACTGGAGCGCCAGGCGTTCCTGAGCCTGTGCGGCGAGCGGAAGACGCTCGAACGTATTGCCTATACGTTGAAGACTGGAAAGACACTGAGGAACTGACGGCAGCCACTTCGACTTCCAAGGCCAGACTGCCAACCGCCACGAGCGTCCAATGCCCAACGAGCGACGCCAAAAGCACTCGGCGCGAAAGGTGAGCACGGGTATTTCGGCAGTCAGCGACCTCCAGGCTGGTCGTTGGGAGTTGACGAGGATCTTCGACCGCGGCGAAGGCGCCCCGATCGTTGTCATTCCCGGCGTGCAAGGCCGTTGGGAATGGATGCGTCCGGCGCTCGAAGAACTGTCGAGGCGGTGCCGCACGATCTCGTATTCGCTGTGCGGCGACTTCGGATCGGGGCGGCGCCTGGATCCGGCGCTCGGGTTCGAGGACTACCTGCGCCAGCTCGATGACGTGCTGGACGGCGCCGGCCTCGCACGCGCGGCGCTGTGCGGCGTGTCGTACGGGGGCCTCGTGGCGCTGCGCTACGCCGCGACACGGCCGGAACGGACGGCCGCGCTCGTGATCGCGTCCTCGCCGGCACCGGGCTGGGTGCCGACGGCACAGCAGCGCCGCTGGGTATCGCGGCCATGGCGCTCGCTGCCGGAGTTCGTCGCGACCTCGCCCGGTCGCCTGCTGCCGGAAATCGCCGCGGCGCTGCCCGGGGTGCGGCGCCGTGCGGGGTTCAGCATCCGGCATGCGTTGCGCGTTGCGGCCGCGCCGATGAAGCCGCATCTCATGGCCTCGCGGATCACGTGGCACCAGCAGATGGACTTCCGTCCCGATTGCGCACGGGTCGCCGCGCCCACCCTCGTCGTGACCGGAGAGGAAGGACTCGATCGTGTGGTCCCCGTCGCCGTCACGCGATCGTATGGATCACTCGTTCGCGGCGCGCGGTGTGTGACGATCGAGAGAACCGGGCACATCGGCCTACTCACGAGGCCCGCGTACTGGGCAGCGGTGGTGGCTGAGTTCGTAATCGCGCAGGCGTAGGGAGTCAGGCAGCAAGGCGGCGGTGAAGGGGTAAGGGGTAGAGGCGCAGGCGTGTTCGGCGACGGTGAGGATTGGTGTGCGTGATGCCGACTGTGGATGACCTGGTCGGGCCGGCAGGGGCGCTGGAGGCGATCCTGGATACCCCGCGCGACGGAATGCCGCTGCGCGCGGCGGTGGTCTTCGCGCATCCGCACCCGCAGTTCGGCGGGACAATGCACACGAAGGCGGTCTACCAGGGAGCGAAGGGCCTCGCCCGGATCGGATGCGCGGTGCTGCGCTTCAACTTCCGCGGCGTGGGCACGAGCGCAGGGGAGTTCGATCGCGGCCCGGGCGAGCTGCGCGACTTCCTTGCCGCACTCGACTATATGGCCGCGACATACGCGGGCGCGCGCCTGTGGGCGGCGGGGTTCTCGTTCGGCGCGTGGGTGGCAATGGAGGTCGGCGCCTCCGACGACCGCGTGTCGGCCCTCATCGGCATTGCGCCGCCGGTGGCGACCTCGGTGTCGGGAATGAACTACGACTTTCCCAACACGCTGGCCAGCACCAAGCCGAAGTTCTTCGTCCAGGGCGAGGCCGACGAGGTGTGTCCGCTCGAGGGGATGTGGCAGTTCTACGGCCGCCTGCAGGAGCCGAAGGAGCTGGTCGTGATCGACGCCGCCGACCACCTGTTCGACGGAAAGACCACGGAAGTGGGAGAGGCGCTGGAGGACTTGCTGGGGGATTCCTGAAGGCAGCTCGTCACGAGGTGCCGGTGGCTGCGTGGACTTCGCGCCCTCGTCCTCTTCGTGATGCGTCAGCACATCGTCGACCCGTTGCGCGAGTGGCACGGCGGCAGTCATGGAGACGTCAAGCACGAAGTCGGCGAGACTGGAATCTATGAACGAAGCAGTCATTGTCTCCGCGGTCAGGACGCCTGTCGGCAAGGCGCCGAACGGCGCGCTGCGCTACACGCGTCCCGATGATATGGCGGCCGTCGTCATCGCCGAGGCGTGGAAACGCACGCCGGGGCTCGACCCGTCCGACGTCGACGACGTCATCCTGGGATGCGCGATGCCCGAGGCCGAGCAGGGCCTGAACGTCGCGCGCATCGCGAGCCTGCGCGCCGGCATCCCGGTGACGGCGTCGGCTGCGACGGTCAATCGCTTCTGCTCGTCCGGCCTGCAGGCGATCGCGTTCGGCGCCGAGCGCATCATGGCGGGCACGGCAACGGTGGTGGTCGCCGGCGGCACCGAGTCGATGAGCCTCGTGCCGATGGGCGGCAACAAGATCTCGCCGAACCCCGCGCTCGTCGACGGCCACCCCGACGTGTACCTGAGTACCGGCCTGGTCGCGGAGAACCACGCGCGCGAAAGCGCGATCTCGCGCGAGGAGCAGGACGCGTTCGCGCTGCGCAGCCATCAGCGCGCGGTCGCGGCCATCGATGGCGGCCACTTCGCCGAGGAGATCGTGCCGGTGAACACGGGCTCGCGTACCGCCTTCGACACGCCGGGGCCGGAGAACACGTCGGCGGGGACGCTCGCGGTGGACGAGGGCCCGCGGCGCGATACCTCGCTCGACGCGCTCGCGAAGCTCAAACCGGCGTTCCAGGTCAACGGCACGGTGACGGCCGGCAACTCGTCGCAGACGAGCGACGGCGCGTCGGCCGTGATCGTCATGGCCGCCTCGCGCGCCAGGGAGCTCGGCATCCAGCCGATGGCGCGCTTCGTGACGTTCGCCACCGCCGGCGTGGAGCCGGAACGTTTCGGCATCGGCCCCGTCCCGGCAATCCGCAAGGCGTTGAAGCAGTCCGGCCTCACGCTCGAGCAGATCGACCTCGTCGAGCTGAACGAGGCATTCGCCGCCCAGGTGCTCGCCTGCCTGCGCGAGCTGCCGATCGATCCGGAGCGGCTGAACGTGAACGGCGGCGCGATCGCTCTCGGCCATCCGCTCGGCTGCACCGGCGCGAAGCTGACGACGACGCTGCTGTACGAGATGAAGCGCCGGCAGGCGCGGTATGGCCTCGTGACGATGTGCGTCGGCGGCGGGATGGGCGCGGCCGCAATATTCGAGCGCCTGTGAGGCGCCGACGCACATCGTCACGATGCGAGAGACGTTCACAGCGCCGGCGGCCCGCGCCGAGCGCGGATGCCCGAGGCGCGAGCGAGCGGGGTGGGGCCCGGCGAGCGCCGAGAGATGTGCGTGGGCGGCGGCATGGGTGCCGCAGGGATTTTCGAGCGTCTGTAAGGGATACGAGACCGCCGAGCGCAGCGAGGCGGCAAGCCCGAAGGGCGCCCGCGAGCGAGGCGAGCGTACAGCGCGTGGGGGTGGGGCCCCACGCGCATCAAGGAAAGCAGACATGGCGTCAATCACCGAAACAGCAGTGAAGGGCGGCTCCTGGCTGATCGAGACCGTCGACGCGATCTTCACGCGCGAGCAGCTCACCGCCGAGCATCGGCTCATCGATCAGACCGCCGACGAGTTCATGACCGGCGAGGTGATGCCCTCGCTCGAGAGGCTCGAGCAGAAGGACTGGGCGCTGGCGCGGGCGCTCGTGAAGCGATGCGGCGAGCTCGGCCTGCTCGGCACCGACGTGCCCGAGGCCTACGGCGGCGTCGGCCTCGACAAGATCTCGGCGACCATCGTGGGCGAGGCGGTCGGCCGCAGCGCGTCGTTCGCCACGACGTTCGGCGCGCAGACGGGCCTGGCGATAACGCCGCTCATCTGCTTCGGCACCGAGGAGCAGAAGCGCAGGTACCTCCCCGGCCTGGTCTCGGGCGAGATCATCGGCGCCTACGCGCTGAGCGAATCCGGATCGGGATCGGACGCGCTCGCGGCGCGCGCCCGTGCGGTGCGGCATCCCGACGGCAGCTTCTCGCTGACCGGCGAGAAGATGTGGATCAGCAACGGCGGCTTCGCCGACCTGTTCGTCGTGTTTGCCAAGGTGGACGGCACCGCGTTCACCGCGTTCCTCGTCGAGCGCGGTTTCCCCGGCGTGGCCAGCGGCAACGAGGAGCACAAGATGGGCCTGTTCGGCTCCTCGACGACGCCTCTCCTGCTGCAGGAGGCGAAGGTGCCGGCGGGAAACGTGCTCGGCGAGGTCGGCAAGGGCCACAAGGTGGCGTTCAACGTCCTCAACTACGGCCGCTTCAAGCTCGCGGCGATGTGCAGCGGCGGGGCGCGCGCCGTCATCGGCGACGCGGCGCGCTACGCACTGCAGCGGCACCAGTTCGGACAGCCGATCGCGAGCTTCGGCGCCATCCGCCAGAAGCTTGCCGAGATGACCCTCCGCGAGTACGCCGTCGAGGCGATGCTCTATCGCACCGCCGGCCTGATCGACGCGGCGCTGCAGGGCAGCCACGAAGGCGCGGCCGTGCTGGCGGCCCTCGAGGAGTACGCGATCGAGGCCTCGATCCTGAAGGTCGCGGGCAGCGAGATGATCGACCTCGTCGTGGACGAGAACGTGCAGATACACGGCGGGAACGGGTTCGTGCGCGACTACGCGGCCGAACGCTACTATCGCGACGCCCGGGTGAACCGGATCTTCGAGGGGACCAACGAGATCAACCGGCTGCTGATCCCGGGCATGCTCGTGCGGCGCGCGGTGAAGGGAGGCCTTGCGCTCATCCCTGCGGCGCGGAAGCTGCAGGAGGAGCTGCTGACGCCGTCGATGCCGGAGCCGATCGGGGACGGCGCGCGGGAGGCGGAACACCGCGCGATCGGGGCCATGAAGAAGGTCGCCCTCATGCTCCTCGGCACCGCGATGCAGACCTACGGCGAGAAGCTCGCGGACGAGCAGGAGGTGCTCACCGCCATCGCCGACGTCGTCATCGACGTGTTCGCGGCGGAGAGCGTGCTGCTGCGCTCGGCCGGCGGCGCCGCGCTCCACCAGGACGCGGCGCGGATCTATATAAATGATGCGGCCGGCAGGGTCGAGCTCGGCGCCCGATCCGCGCTCGCGGCGATGGCCGACGGCGATACGCTGCGGACTCTCCTCGCGGCGCTGCGGCGACTGATGAAGGTGCTGCCGGTCAACACGGTCTCGCTCCGGCGGAAGGTGGCGGAGGCGGTACTCGATCGGAAGGGATATCCTTTCTGAGTGCCGCAGCCCGCAGGCGACGCCCGCCGCAGGGGCTGGCAGCCGGGAATCAGGCGGTGACGCGACTAGCGCATTCATCAACCATCGCTGGCCTCCTGCTGGTCGCCGTGATCGGCGCGTGTACGACGGCGGAGGCGCCCTACGCGAACGAGATCGACGACTGGCGCGCGCGAAAGGACGAGTTCATGCGCACCTCCGGCGAGTCGCCGATCCCGGCGGAGAAGCGGGCATCGTTTCCGCCGTTGAACTACTTCCCGGCCGACGAGGAGTACCGCGTCGCCGCGTCGCTGAAGGTCAACCGCGGCGACGAAGCGATCGAGATGGACACCTCCGACGGCAAGAAGCGGAGGATGCGTCGGATCGGCACGCTGCAGTTCACGCTGAAGGGGCAGCCGCACACGCTCACCGCCTTCGTCGACGCGAGCGAGAGCGACATGCGGCGCCTGTTCGTGCCGTTCTCGGATCTGACCGCCGGGACCGAGACCTATCCCGGCGGCCGCTATCTCGACCTCGATCGCACGGCGACGGGCGTCTACGACCTCGACTTCAACCGCGCGTACAACCCGTTCTGCTACTTCAATCCGAGCTACGTGTGCCCGGTGCCCCCAAAGGAGAACAGGCTCACCCTCCCGATTCGCGCCGGAGAGAAGCTGTGAGGCGGCTCGACACCACGGGCGCCGAGCGCCGGGCGCCGAGCCCCGAATGATCCGGGCCGTCGTCTTCGACTTCGACGGCGTGCTGGCCGATTCCGAGCCGCTGCACTTCCGCGCCTACCAGGAAACGCTCGTCGCCTTCGGGATGACGCTGACCGCCGAGGAGTACTACCAGCAGCTGCTCGGGTTCAACGACGAGGACTGCTTCCGGATCATGGCGAGCAACCGCGGCCGAACGACAGACGAGGCGGAGGTCGCGGCGTTCGTCGAGCAGAAGGGCCGGGTCTTCGAGCGGATCATCCTGGAGCAGGACACGCTCTACCCCGGGGCAGCCGAGTGTGTCGAGCGCATGGCGGCGGCCTTCCCGCTGGGTATCGCGTCCGGCGCGTTCCGCCACGAGATCCTGCTCACCCTCGAGCGGGCCGGACTCGACCACCACTTCCGCTTCGTCGTCGGATCCGGCGACACCCCGCACAGCAAGCCGGCACCCGATCCGTACGTGCGTGCCGCCGAGCTGCACGGGCTGCCGCCCTCGGAATGCGTGGCGATCGAGGATTCCCGGTGGGGCCTCGAGTCGGCGCGCGCGGCCGGCCTGCGGACCGTCGGCATCACGCACACCTACCCGGCGGCGCAGCTCGGGGACCCGGAAATCGTCATCAACTCGCTGGCGGAGTTCACGCCGAAACTGGTGAGGTTGCTGGGCTGACGTCCCGAAGAGCTGCGCCACACGGGTGTGCTACCCTGAGATCACCGTGACAGTTCGCGAGGTTCCGAACCTGCAGGCGGCAGTCCGCCTTGTGGCCGACCTGCTCGGCGCCGAGGTGCAGGGAGGCGGCTGGCCCGCCTACCCCGGCGGCCCGGCGAACGCCGAGTCGACGGCCTTCGCGTGCCTGGCTCTCGCCAGCTCGCAGGCTGGAGACAGCGGGCGATCGGCGATGCGCGCTGCCGCCGAGCGCGGCTACGCGTGGCTGGCACGGCGGCAGGAGCCGGACGGCGGCTGGCCGCTCAGCGACCAGGTGCCTGGTTCGACCTGGACGACGGCGCCCGTCGTCCTGGCGTGCGCCGCAGTCGGGCGCGACGACGAGCGCGTGCGCCGCGGGACGGCGTGGCTGATCACGCGAAAAGGCAGCGGCTACAGTTTCGCCGGCAGGATCGTGCGCTGGCTGACGGGAGCAGAGGATCCGCGCCAGGTCAACGAGCTCGATATCAGCATCCCGGGCTGGCCCTGGGCGGACCAGACCGTCAGCTGGGTCGAGCCGACGGCGGTCGCCGTGCTCGCGCTGCGAGCGGCGCTGGCGCGCGGCGCGGTCGACGATCGCGACGCGGCCATGCGGCGAATCGGCGAGGCGGTTCGCCTGTTCGCCGATCGCCAGTCCCCGGGCGGCGGGTGGAACTACGGAAACCGGCGCGTCCTCGGTGAGGACCTCGAGCCCTACCCGGACACGACCGGCTGGGCGCTGCTGGCGTTGCGCCCGGTGGGCCCCGAGGCGACGAAAGAATCGCTCGGGCGACTCGGATTCCTGGTGCGGCACACGCGGTCGCCGCTCGCGCGCGCCCTGGCGGTGCTGGCGCTGCGAGCGCACGGCGAGGAGGCGCGCGCGAGCACGGAGCTGCTGGCGGCGCAGTGCGCCGGCGTTTCCGCCGACACCCCTCCGCACGACACGCGGACGCGCGCCCTGTCCCTTCTCGCGCTGGCCGGGCCGGCGCTGCCCTTCGAGGTCGCATGACATCCCGGCGCCGGTTCATCGGCGCGCTGGCGATCGGGCTCTCGGGGGGAGCAGCCGGCGGGGTCTACCTGCTGCGACGATCTCGCTGGGATCGGGATGCGTACAGGAAGCCGGCGCGTTCGCAGGTCGCCGTCCTTCGCGCCCGCGCCTACGACGAGCGCCTCGACGACGTGGTGCGCCGCGGCATCGAGCTCTGCGCGCTGCCCGTCCGCGGCCGCCGCGTCGTGCTGAAGCCGAACATGGTCGAGTTCGATCCTGGCGGGGTCATCAACACCAGCCCGGCGCTGGTGGCCGCCGCTGCGCGCGTGTTCCGCTCGCTCGACGCGCGCGACGTGGTGGTTGCCGAGGGGCCCGGCCACCGCCGCGACAACGACTACCTGCTCGACGCCTCCGGCCTGCGGGCGGCGCTGGCCGACGTGGACGTCCGCTACGTCGACCTCAACACCGACGGCGTCCGCCGGATCCCCGCGCGCTCGCGCTTCACGCGCCTCGAGCACCTCTGGCTGCCGGAGACGATCGCGTCCGCCGATCTTGTCGTCTCGATGCCGAAGTTGAAGACGCACCACTGGGCCGGCGTGACGCTCTCGATGAAGAACCTGTTCGGCGTCATGCCCGGCATGGTCTACGGCTGGCCGAAGAACGTGCTGCACCAGCAGGGCATCCCCGCCAGCATCGTCGACATCAACGCGTCGCTGCCGGCGGCGCGCTTCGCGATCGTCGACGGCATCGTCGGGATGGAAGGGAACGGCCCGATCCAGGGGACGGCGAAGCGGAGCGGCCTGGTCGCGTTCGGCACCGACTTCGTCGCCGTCGACGCCACGTGCGCGCGGCTGATGACCATCGAACCGGATCGGGTCGAATACCTCCGCAGTGCCGACGAGTTCCTCGGCAACCTCGCCGAGGAGCGGATCGAGATGCTCGGGGAACCGATCGACGGGCTGCGCCAGGACTACCAGCTGCTCGAGCGGTTCCGGCAGCTGAAGCCGTCAGCCTGACAGCGGCCGTGATGCGCGCGCCCGTGCTGTCGCGCAGGCGACTCAGGGCACGGCCTCTTCCCGCCGCACCGCGGCGCGGGCGGAGGCGATCAATCTTGAGAGACCTTCCGGAGCGTAGAGCACCGCGTACCCCCACAGCGGCGCCGTGACCCAGCCCCAGTACCAATTGAACTCCTGTCCGACGACCCAGAAGAGCGCGACGTAGAGCAGCAGCGACGCGCGAAGCTGAGGAGGCATGCTGCGCGCCGCCGTGCCGCTCAACCCCAGCACCGCCACGATCGGTGTGACCGCGTGCGGCAGCACCATGGTCCAGCCGTTCGCCCAAATCGTCTGGAGCACGAACCACCAGCCCAGCAGACGCACCCAGGAGCGGGGCCACGCATAGTCACCCGGCTGTATCGCGTTCACGACGGCGGTGACGTGGACGGCGTAGTAGACGGCGTAAGCCAGTCCGCCGACGATCCAGACGGCGGCCTCGGTGCGCCGTTTGCGCGCGAGCGCGAGAACGGCGCAGACGACCGCATACGGCGCGGCGAGCTCGCGCATGAACACGGCGAGCACCGCCGCCAGCGCGCCCGCGGTGAACCAGCGCAGGTGGCACGCGCCGAGCGAGAGGGCGATGAGGATGCCCGCCCACTGCTCGGCAAACAGGTTCGCCCGGCCGGGCGTGAACCAGACCGGGAGCGTCGTGCCGAGCAGAACGGCGGCCGCGAGAAGCCCGCCCGGACGGGAGCGCGAGGAAAAAGCGGCTGCACCGGCAGCGACGGCCAGGAGCGCGGCAAGGACGAGCAGCGTCTTCGATCGCGCCGGCCCGAGCGCGGCGACCGCCGAGTAATGCAGCGGCGTGCGCCAGTTCGCTACGGAGGCCGACGGGTATCCGCGCGCCCGCAGCTCCGTCCCCACGGCCGCGTAATACGGCTCGCCCCGCCCGATCCTCTCGATGCACGCGGCGTGCAGCGCGTCGTCGTCGAGACCCGGCACCAGGGACAGCCGCGGATCGAGACGATCTGCGTACGCGAATCCGAGCGCAAGGAGGGCAGCGAGCCCGAGCAGCGCCGCGATCGACAGGTAACGTGGGGGCACGATCGCGCGGCGCGTCGCTGGCCGGAGCGTCCGCGATGTCACACGGCTCGTAACATACCATCCCCTCAGGGCTTCGCGTTCGGTGCGTCGTGCCCGGCGGGTCCCGCGGTCCGGAATTCAGGACGCGCTCTGCGCATCCAGGGCACCAGCAGGATGAGGGCGACGACCGCGAGAGCAGTTGCGCTCACCGCCCGGCCGCGACGATAGGAGGGTGGAGCGAACGAGAACACGACGTCGGCAGCTCCTGCACCGACGGGCGTGGCGCGGAACAGGTAGTTGGCGCGGTAAACGGGCGAGGGGATCCCGTTCACCTCGGACGTCCACCCCGGATACCACGGGTCGAGAAGCACGACGAAACCGGGCGGGCCCTCCTCGACACGGACGAGCACTCGATTCGGCAGGTGCGCCTGCACCGTCGCCTTCCGCGAGTAACCCGCCGTGACCAGCGAACCCTCCCATCCGGTGAGAAGGACCTCGCGGCTGAATTCGGTGTTCTTCAACGTATGGAGGACATCCCCCTCCTCCGTCCAGGAGCGCGCCGACCCGACGACGATGACTCTTGGAAAGGCGTCGGTGTTCTCGTACACGTGATACGGCGGCAGCGGCCGGAGTCCACCAGTGACTACGTTGTACGAGGCGGGCTCGTCGTCCCGGTAGAGGAATCGCCAGCCGCTTCCCGCCAGCATCTCGTTGCCAGGCTGCAGGAGGCAGCGGACGCCGAGCAAATCGAGCAGCGGTTTGTTGACGATCGGGAAGTCGCGCATGACCGGGAACGTCAGCGGGCCATCGAGCGGACGAAGCTGCCGGTTCTCGTCCGTGATGAACTGCAGGTAGTTCTTGTAGCGCAAGTAGTCGAGGGGGTTGTAGCCGCGGAGCGATTCGATTCGTCGAATGAGGGCGACTGGCGCCCCCACCCCGAGCGGTGACCCGTCGTCCGGCCCTGGGCCGTCCCTGTCCAGAAGCCGCGCCCCGCGCGCGACAGACTCGGCGATTCTCACGCCCTCCGAAGCGGCATAGATCTCCCGTTCCGATCGGACGTCCACGAACGGCCTGGCAATACTCCAGAGATCAACGAGGAGGACGGCGATCCACAGCGCCAGCAACGGCGGCGAGGCCATCGGGCGGCCAAGGAGCCACCACGCCAGCGGCAGCGTGATCACGAGGGTCACCCAGTAAGGATGGACGAACAGGTCCACGCCCTGGCGCGTCATCAGCACCGCCATCACACCACTGGTCGCGGCCACGATGCCGCCGGCGACCGCGAACAGTTCCCGCCGGCGTCTGACAATCGCGGCGGTCACCATCGCGGTCCTCGAGAGCGCGTCGGTCGTGATTCCGGCGAGGAACGCGATCGGGAACGCCGCGATCAGGAGCATCCGCGACGGGACGCGAAAGGCGCGGAACCCGGGCAGGCCCTGAAGCGCCAGGGCACCGCCGATCGAGAAGACTATCAGCGAGAGGCACACGGCGGCCTGGAACCTGGTGCGGGCGTTGCGCACCAGGAGGGACAACATTGCGGCGACAATCCAGATCACCCCGAAGCCGCCACGACCTTCCCACAGCAGCGAAGACGGCCCGGCGCGAAGCGCCGGCCCGACCAGGCCGAACAGCGTCCGCACGCCGTCGCTGGCGACGCCTGCCGTATCCACACCCGCGGATCGCGTCGAAAGCGACGCGGCTTCGAGCGTGGGCAGCAGCTGCACGGCTGACAGAGACAGCGCGATGACGGAGACCCACAGCCCGGTCAGCGCCCACGGCGTGATGAACCTGGAGAGCCCGAGGGACGTCTCCGGTCCTGCACCGGCCGGAGATCCCCTGCGCTCAAATGCGGTCCCCGCAGTCCAGACAGCAGCAAAGATCCCGGCGTAGAACGTCCACTGTGGATGGGTGCCAAGGACGACCAGGCCGAGCACCACGCCCGACCAGGTTGCGTCGACCAGGCTGCGGCGGCATATGGCGCGTTCCATGCCTAGCAGGAGCAACGGCAGCCAGGCCACTCCCACTGTCACGTAATGTCCGCCGGCCAACAGGTGGAGCATCCACTTGCCGGCGAACATCCAGCCCATAGCAGCGACGAAGCACGCGGGACGTACGAGACCACGCCAGCGCGCATACAGGTGCATCGCCCAGCCGGCCAGGAGCACGTGGAGGACCGTCAGCCAGCTCAGCGCCGCGCCAACGAATTCCTCCGGCAGCGCAAGCAATACCCAGTGCGGCGGATAGAACATCCCGGCCTGGGGGTCGTGCACGAGTGGGGACCCGGCGAAGTGGTAGGGGTTCCAGAGCGGCAACTCGTGGGTCTCGTGGTACGAGCGCACGAGGAACCGCTTCAGCGGCAGATGTTCTGCGAGGACGTCCGAGTAGGGCGAGTAGAGGACGAGGCGCGGGTGGAGGAGGAGCTCCGAGAAGAAGACGAGTCCCAGCGCGCCGAGGAGGAGATACGGGAGAGCGCGCCCCGCCAACCCGCCGCCATCACCGGGCGCCGCGTGTCGAGGCCGCTCTGTCATGCAGCAGCTTGTAGTCCGATGGTCTTCGGATCTGAATTCCCGCCGCTTTCGTCCACAACTGCCGTACTCCGAGAAGCCCGTACCCGATTGCCAGGGCCCATGTCGGCGCAACGAGCAGGCCCCAGTAGCTGTTGACGGGCTGTCCGATGATCGCAAAGAACGCGAGATACGTTGCCACGCAGGCTTTCAGGTGGCGTGGCGCAGAAGACCAGAAGCTGGCCGCGACCAGCGTGCAGGCGAGCGCGACGATCCAGGCAGCGGCAAGCGGAAACCAGCTCCCGAATCGAATTGCCGACAGGATAAACCGCAGACCGCCAAACTGGATCCAAGCCGACGTATACGCCAAATCAGTGGCAAGGATCTGATTCTGAATCATGTGCACGTGGTACGCGTAGTAGGCGAGAAAGGACAGAAGTCCGATGGCCCAGACGCTCGCCTCGCGCCACCGTCGGCCCGTGATCGCCATGACACCGCACACGAGCGCGAACGGCGCGACCAGCTCCCGCACGAACAGGCCAGCGAGGACGAGGATGGCACCGGCAGTGTGCCAGCGCCGCGCGTACGCCAGGACCGCGAGCGCGAGCAGCAGGCCGGCCCATGCTTCCGCAAACAGCCGCCCCAGCGACGTCAGCGGCGCAATGATCGCGCCGAGTTCCAGGGCCACGATGGTCATCAACGCGGCCAGCGGCAGCCGGTTGGACAGTTCGATGGTGGCCAGGAGCACCGCCCCGAGCAGAGCGAACAGCACCACTCGCGTCACCACTCCGCCATGCGCGAACGCCGCGTACAACGTCGGCAGCCGCCAGTTGAAGACACTTCGCACCGGGTAGTTCCCGGCGCGCAGCTCCGCGCCCATCGCCTCGTAGTACGAGGCCCCGCCGACGATGCGCTTGACGACCGCGTCGAAGGTCTGCGGATCGCTCCAGTCGGAACGGGTGGTCTTTTGAGAGGTCGTGACGGGCTGACTCGCAGCGGCGACGGCCAGGAGCAGAAGGCCGGACAGGACGGCGCGCGCAAGCCACTGCTGCTGAACCGGCCGCATCGGCAGGCCCGTCGGGGCGGCGACGACGACGACGGGCGCGTGAGCGGGCATCGCGGTGCAGCTGCACTCCTCAGGTGAGCGTGATCTGCAGGCGGTAGCGCACCGGCTGACCGGACCTGCTCGCGGGTCTGAAGATCCACGCCTTCACCGCCGCGAGAATCATCGTGTCGTAGTAGCGGCGCTCCGCGGTCGTTCTCAGCAGCCTGACCGTTTCGACGCGGCCATCCGGCGTCACCACGACCTCCACGGTGCCGGCCTGATCGCGCGGGAGGCCGACCGATTCCCGCGTCGGCAGGTGGGGTCGCACCAGCACAGGCGGCTCGACATCGGCGTCGCCGCGGTTGAACGTGCGGGTGACATCCGCTGGCAGTTCCAGGCGGGGCGCCGACCACTCGAGAACAGGTCTTGGCTGAGCCGCGAGGTACGCGAGCTCCAGGCGGCGCGGGTGCGGCGCCGCCGTCCCAGCCTGCGACAGCGTGATCGGCCCTCTCGCAGCCGGCCGTCCGTGCGACGGCTGCGGCCCGGCAGGCTCCGCCTTAACGACCGGCGGATCGGGGGCCTCCGCCTGCGTCGTCTTGCCGAACGCCGACCGGGCCGCTTTGCGCAGCGTTCCGACGATTCCTGTGTCTGAGGCGGCGGCAGCCGAGGTACCGGTAACCACCGCCTTCTCCGCCGAGGCGGGCAAAACAACCAGCGCGATGGCGACGCCGCCGGCGGCGCCCAGCGCCGCCAGCGCAGCGAGCGTCTTCCCGGAGAGCTTCTTCGCCGGTCCCGACTGCGGCGGCGCGTCTTCCTCCGGCCGCGAATGATCGTCGGCCCGTGCCTTGCGCTTCAGGCGTTCGATCTCTTCCTCGAGCTGTCGCTCCTGCTGGATCTTCTCGAGCCGCGCGGCGAGCGCCTGCCGGTCCCTGGCCGACGACGGCCGCTCGAAGAAGGCCAGCGCATCACGGAACTCCACCGGCGTCGAGACGCGAATGGACCCCTGGCCGTCGCCGAGCCCCCTCAGCTCCGCCGGGGCGTCGGCCGGCATGAGGTCGCGAAGCAACTGGCGCATGGCCGCCGCCGACTGCGCGGCGTCGCTCGCCCGCGCGGCCAGGCCGGGCGGAACGTGCAGCGAGCCGTCGCGCTCGAGGGCCAGCTCTCCTGAAGAGGGGACGGAGCCCAGCCGGCCCTCGACAACCGCGTCAGCGACGCTGCGCACGATCGCCACCGCCTCGTGCCAGTGCAGCGGCGAGTCGTCCGGTCGAACGAGAATCGGCGGCTCGATGGTTCCTGCCGTTATCGCGCGCACATGTCACCCCGTAATGGCCTGGACGACGGCCGACGCGACGTCGCCGGCCCAGCGGATGCCCTTCACCAGCATCCGGTCGAGCGCCGTGACGGCGTCCGCCGGTGTGCCGTACATCCAGATGTAGATCGCGGCGAAGATCGCGGCGGGCGCGATGTACAGCAGCGTCTCGGATTTGCCGCGCCCCGACGTTCTCATTTCGTCGCTCCTGATCCGACCCGGCTGGCGCTCAGCGGCTGCGGCGCGAAATACCCGCTCTGGCTCCGGACCTTCGTATCCGGCACCCGGCTCGAGATCTCGACCGCCCGCCAGGCGCCGTCGCGCGTCGAGTTGGTCGACGTATAGGTGATGACGTAGCGCCGCCGGAGGTTCTCGAGAATCCGGCGGTACTGCAGGTCCAGCTCGGCCACGTCGGCCGGGAAGTACGCCTCGCCGCCGGATTGCTCCGCCAGCTGCGCGAGCACCTCCCGATCCACCTTCGGACCGAGGCCGATCGTGAAGATCGCCACCTCAATCTCCTTCATCGCCCGCAGGACGTCTGCGAGGGTGTGAGTGCTGCCGGGGGCGGTCCCGGGGTTGTTCTCGTCGCGCCCGTCGGTGACGACGACAAGGATCCGCCGGGTCTTTTCGTGCTTCAGGCGGAACAGCGAACCATGAATCGAGTCGTAAAGCGCCGTGCCGCCGCTGGCCACGTAGCCGGCGATGCCGGCGTAGCTGAGCGAGCGGTCGGTGGCCAGATCATGGGCGAACCAGATCGTGTCGGCGAAGGTCGCGACAGCGAGGGGATCCTCCGGCCGCAGGGCGGACACGAAGGAGCGTGCGGCCGCCTGCACTGCCGCCGCGTCCTTCTTCATGCTCCCGCTCGAGTCGATCAGCAGGATCATCGACACCGGTGCCACCGCCTCCTCGAAGGTGTCGAGCGTCTGCTCCACGCCGTCCTCGACGACGACGAGGTCGTCGACGCTGACGGCGAGCAGCTCGCGCCGGGTGTTCATCAGCGAGAACTCGAACGACGGCCGGATCGGCGGCGGCTTCGGGGCGTAATAGCCGGCGCGGGTGCGCACCCGCCATTCCGGCCTGGGCGTGGTCAGCGAGATTGCGCGCCACGTGCCGTCGATGTTCTGGTTGGTGGAGGTGTACGCGACGACGTAGCGCTGCTGCACTTCGTCGGTGATGCGCTGGTCCACCCAGTCGAGCTCGGTCTCGCGATACGGGAAGAAGGCGCGGCCGCCCGTCTCGGCGGAGATTTCCCGCAGGAACCGCTCGCCCTTGATCGAAATGCCCGCGGACGCGGCGATCCCGACCGCGTAGAGCGTCGCGTGGATGCCCTTCACCGCCGCCACCGCCTCCTGCCGCGCGAGGGTGCTGTGCTCGTCGTAGCCGTCGGTCATCAGCACGATCGCATGCCGGCCCTGGTGCGGCTGCAGCCGCTCGGCGACATCCTTGAGGACGTCGAGAATCGCGGTGCCGCCCGTCGCCGCGATGCCGTCGATCGCGTCGAGCACGGTCTTGCGATCGGTGGTCGGCCCGGTGATCGGCAGCAACGTCCGCGAGAAGGGGGCGACGACGATCATGTCGTCGGGCCGCAGGTGCTTCACCAGCTGCGCGGCTGCGTCGCGGACCGCGTCGATGCGCCGCGACATGCTCTGGCTCGTGTCGACGAGCAGCGTGAAGGTCGCGGGCAGGCGTTCCGGGCGTGCCTGGTCGAGCGTCTGCGGCTCGCCGTTCTCGAGCAGGCGGAAGTCGTGGGGACCGAGCCCGCGCACGAACTGCCCCTTGGCGTCGTGCACGGCGACGTCGAGCACGACGCTCGACACCTGCGAGGCCTCGGTCACCTGCAGCGGCCTGAGGACGACGCGGTCGCGCGCGATCTGGCCGGTCGTGTCGCTGACCTCCACCGAGATCTCGCGCGCCTCGAACGGATTGTCGTCGGTCCACTCGAGCGCGTACGGCGGGCCGTCGACGTCCTCGCCGAGCAGCGCCGCATCGACGAAGAACCTGACCGGCTGGAGCGTGCGGTCGTCGCGGTGCTGCACCTGCGCGACGATGCGTACCCGCTGGATCAGCCCGGTGCGACCGAGCGGCGAGGTGATCCGGACCGACAGATCGGCTCTGTCCTGCCCCTTGCCGGCCGGCCCCGCCCAGACCGGCGCGGCCGTCGTCAACAGAACGAACAGACCGAGGCATGACATCACGGCGCTGCTCGCGAGGCGTAGGCACACCAAGCGGACCGCCGCGGCGGGTCCTGTCCGCGTACAGCCCCACCGACTGACACCCCACCGCGCAGAGAACGTGCGGCGGGGACCCCGCCTCGCGCCGAAAAACACATGCAACAGCGGACGGCGCTGCGGCGGCCGGCGGGGCGCACCGTTTGCGGCCACCCGCAAGTGGCGGTCCCTAGCCTCGGGGTACGCACCTTTACGCATACGTGACCGGCAGCTCACGATCGTCGACGAAGTAGCTGGCGCACGCCGCGTCGAGCAGTTCCGGCGTCAGGCGGCGTTCCGCGTCGAGATAGTCGGCGAGCGAGAGTACGTGCTCCACGAGGTCGCGGGGCTGGCAGCCGCGCAGCTGGATCTGCCGCGGCCGGTAGTAGTTCACGAGCATGTGCTCGATCGGCTCGCGGTCGAAGGGGATCCGCCGTTCGCCGCAGACGTTGCTGAAGATCTGCATGAACTCCGGCAGCGTCGGGCTCTCAGCGAAGATCTTGTAGTGGATGCGGCGAAGGAACGCCTCGTCCACCAGGTCCGCCGGCTTGATGTTGGTGGCGAAGACCACCAGGGTCAGGAACGGCAGCTCGAACTTCTGGCCGCTCTGCAACGTGAGGAAGTCCACCCGGCTCTCGAGCGGCACGATCCAGCGGTTCAGCAGGTCACGCGGCGAGCAGGCCTGCCGGCCGAAGTCGTCGATCACGAGCACGCCGCCGTTGGCGATCGTCTGGACGGGCGCGGCGTAAAACCCCGCGGTGGCGTTGTAGTTCAGCTCGAGGGACTCGAGCGTCAGCTCGCCTCCCACCATCACCATGGGGCGACGGCAGGCGACCCACCGGGCGTCGAGCTGCGACCCCCTGTCCAGCCCGATGCCGGACGCGGGTCCTTCCGACGCCGTCGCGACCGGTTCATGGTTCACCGGATCGAACAGCCGGACGATGTTGCCCTCCACCTCCAGCGCGTGGGGGATCGCGATCTGCCCCTCCAGGAGGTTGCGGATCGCCTGCGAGATGACGGTCTTGCCGTTGCCCGGGGGCCCGTACACGAACATCGAGTGGCCGGCATTGATCGCCGGGCCGAGTTGATCGAGCACGCGGTCGCCGATGACGAGGTGCGAAAACGCCTGGCGCACCTGCTCGCGCGTCGCCTTGCGCGGGCGCGCGTCGCGGAATGCGCCCATGTAGCGGCGGTATTGCTCGAGCGGCACGGGCGCGCAGCCGACGTAGTGGCTCGACTCGAGGAAGAGCGCGGCCCGCGTGCGGCCCGCGTCGGTGATGCGGTAGCGGTACGACGCCCGGCCGATCATCGAGCCGCCGCCGATCTCGCAGTGGCGCTGCGCGACCATCATTTCGAGCACGGGCTCGACGACCGTGAAGTTCAGCCCCAGCCGGCGGGCGAGCTCGACGCCGGTCAGCTCACCGCTGAAGTGCAGCGCCTTGAGCGCCAGCTGCAGGACCAGGTCCGCCTTCAGGCCGGCCTCTTCGAGCGTCGTCGGGGCGGTCGGGTGCTCGACGAGTTTCGGATCGGCGATCGTGGTCATTGGGGTTCCCCCGCATCCGCCAGCGAGGCGCGGAGCGCCCTGGCGCGGTCGCAGGCGTCCGCCGGGCCGCCGCGCGCGCCGCACGCCGCCTGGAAGGCGGCGAGCGCCGCCGGCCGTTCGCCGAGCGACAGGTTGATGACGCCTTCGTTGTAGTCGGCGCGCGCCACCGATCCCGCCTCGCGCAGCGCCTGGCGCGCCAGGTCCATCCGCCTGCTGGCCGCGTAGGCGAGCGCGAGGTTGTGCCGCGCCGCCAGCAGCGCCGGATCGGCGGCCACCGCCTGGCGGCAGTAGCGGATCGCCGTGGCGGCATCGCCGTCCACGAGCGACAGGTAGCCGAGGTTGTTCATCGCGAAGGCGGCGTCCGGCTGGATGGCCAGCGCGACTTCGTACGCGTTCTGCGCCTCACGCTCGTTGCCGAGCGCCTGCAGCACCGTGCCCAGCGTGTTCCGCGCCGCCGCGGAGTAGGGCGCGAAGTACACCGCGCGGTGGGCATCGGCCAGCGCCAGCGCGGGCAGCCGCGCGTCGCGCCACAGCCGCGCGAGCCCGTCGTACGCCGCCGCGTCACGCGGATCGAAGACGAGCGCCACGCGATAGTGGCGGTGCGCCGCATCGAAGACGCCGAGGCGGGCGTATTCCGCCGCGACCCGACGATTTGTTTCGGCCCCGGGCATCGCCCGCAGCGCCAGCAGCGCCGCCGCCAGCCCCGGATCGGAGCTCTCGAGCGTGGACCCGAGTGCCTGCCGGGGTCTCGGCTGCGCGCGTGCCGAGAGCTCGCGGATCTTGCCAATCACGGTCTCGAGGGAGTCCGCCGCGGGAGCCACGTCGAACGGGGCCGGGGCGGAGGCGGAGCCGGGCTGCGCCCCGCTCACGAAGCGGCTCGACAGGCTGGACGGCGCGCGCGAGGACGCGCATCCCGCCGCCAGTGCCCCGGCAACGACTACTCCCACCGTCAGTCGACTGGCTCTCGCGATCGTCATGCCCCTGGCCCCGATGTCAGCAACGCGGCTCAGTCGAACTTCTCGCTGCGCAGACGCGCGCGGCGCTTGACCAGCCACAACCCGCCGAACACCACTGCGCCGACGATCGCGATCACTGTGATGGGTTCCATTTTGCTTTCTCCTTTGATGGTTATCCGTGGTCCGAGTTCGCTCACCGGCCGTGCGTGCCGAACACCTCGATGATCTTGATGACGGCAGGGCCGAGAATCACGACGTAGAGTGCCGGGAAGAGGAGCAGGACGAGCGGAAACACCAGCTTCACGGTGAGCTTGGCGGCCCGCTCCTCCGCCCGCTGCCGCCGCTTGGTACGGGACGTGTCGGCGTGTGTCCTGAGCGCCTGCGCGACGCTCGTTCCGAACCGGTCCGTCTGCACGAGCATGGCGACGAGCGAACGCACGTCCTCCACGCGCGTGCGATCCGCGAAGTTCTTGAAGGCTTCGAGCCGCGCCTTGCCGGCGCGGATCTCCATCGTGACGAGGCGCAGCTCCTCGGCCAGCGCCGGGTAGGCGAGGTCGAGTTCCTCGCTCGCCTTGACGATGGCCTGATCGAGGCTGGAGCCGGCCTCCAGGCACACGATGAACAGGTCCAGGGCGTCGGGCAGGCCGTTGCGGATGACCCGCTGACGGCGCCTGGTCTGCCGCCCGAGCCACAGGTCGGGCAGCAGGTAGCCGACCACGACGCCGAAAATCGCCGGCAGGATGCCGCGGCGCCCGAACACCAGGACGATCGTGGCGGCGAGGCCCGCCGCGCAGAGGATCTTCGCCGCGGAGAACGCGATCGTCGCGTTGAGGCTGCGGTAGCCGGCGGCGGTCAGGCGCCGGCGCAGGAGCGACATCTCCTTCGGAGACTTCTGCACGACGGTGGCGACCTTCTTGGCGAGCGGGCTCACGGTGTCGGCCACGAGCGGCGCCGGGAGCACCAGGTCGGTGCTGGGGCCGGCGCTGAGTCCGTCCAGCCGCCGCCGCGCGGGCGCGCGGCCGAGCAGGATCGACCTGGTCACGAGCCCGGTCGTGAGCGCCACGCCGATGAACACCGCGGTAACGGCAATGAGGAGATCGGCTTGCATCGGGTTGCCTCAGTACTCGAGGTTAGTGAGCCGCTTCACGACGAGGCCGCCTGTCACCTGCAGGATGAGCGCGGCCACCACCATCTTCACGCCCAAGGGATGCGTGATCAGAATCTTCATGGTGTCCGGCGCCACCACCGCGATGGCCAGGGCCGTGACCGGGGGGAGGCCGACGAGGACGAAGCCGGTCATGCGGGCGTGCGCGGAGATGACGCGGACCTGCCGCTTCACCTTGAAACGCTCGCGGACGACGCGGGCCAGATTGTCGAGCACTTCCGAGAGGTTGCCGCCCGCCTCGCGCTGCGTCAGCACCGCGGTCGCGAAGAACCGCGCGTCCAGGAGCGCGATGCGCTCGGCGAACGCCCGGAGCGCGTCGGACAGCGGCATCCCGAAGTTCTGGCGGTCATAGAGCAGCCTGAATTCCGCGGAGACCGGATCGGGCATCTCGTCTGCGACCATGCCGAGGCCGGTGGTGAACGCGTGCCCGGCGCGCAGCGCGCGGGCGATGAGGTCGAGAGCCTCCGGGAACTGCTCTTCGAACAACAGCATGCGGCGGCTGCGCTTCCACGCCAGGTAAACGTAGGGGCCGAACATCAGCAGCACGGCGGCCACGGCGCTGATGCCGCGCAGACCGGTCAGGATGGCGAGGATGGAGTAGCCGCCGAACAGCGCGGTGCCGCTCATCAACAGGAACATCCCCACGGTCATGCGGGCGTCGGCCTGCTGGATGAGGCGCTCGATCGGCGCCGTGATCCGCGTCGCCCTGATGAGGAGCCGGTTGAGCGCGCCGACGTTGCTGAGCTGCTGCTCCTGTACGAGCAGCGCCGGCGTCTTCGCCAGACGGCTGCCGGCGGCTGCTTTCAGCCGCTTCTTCAGCTTCCTGGTCGACTCCTGCTCGGTCCGGACGACGAACCCCCAGTACAGGCCGAGCACGATGGCGAGCACTCCGACGAAGGTCCCGAGAATCAGCGGCTGCACTGTCGCCTCCGTTACGCCACGACCTGTATGTGGTCGAACATCTCGATCGCCAGCGGATAGCCCGACGACTGCAGCTGCGCGCTGCACTTCGGCCGGATGCCGGTGGCCTTGAACCGGCCGATGATGCGGCCCTCCGGCGTGAGCCCGGTGCGCTCGAACACGAAGATCTCCTGCAGCGAGATGATGTCCTGCTCCATCCCGGTGATCTCGGAGATCGCCGTCACGCGCCGCGCGCCGTCGGTGAAGCGGGTGATCTGCACGATCAGGTTGACCGCCGAGGCGATCTGCTGGCGCACGGCGCGCTCGGGGATGTTCAGGTTGGCCATCGCCACCATCGTGTCCAGCCGGTAGAGCGCGTCGCGCGGGCTGTTGGCGTGAATGGTGGTCAGGCTGCCGTCGTGGCCGGTGTTCATCGCCTGCAGCATGTCGAGCGCCTCGTCGCCGCGCACCTCGCCGACGACGATGCGGTCGGGCCGCATGCGCAAGGCGTTGATGACCAGCTGGCGCTGCCGCACCGCGCCCTGCCCCTCGATGTTGGCCGGCCGGGTCTCGAGCCGCACCGTGTGTCGCTGGCGGAGCATCAGCTCGGCGGCGTCCTCGATGGTCACGATGCGTTCCTTCTCGGAGATGAACCCGGAGAGCACGTTGAGCATCGTGGTCTTGCCGGCGCCCGTGCCGCCCGAGATGATCACGTTCAGCCGGCAGGCCACCGCCGCGCGGAGGAAGTCGAGCATCGGCTGCGTGAGCGTCTGCCGCGCGACCAGGTCCTGGGCGCCGAGACGATCGGTGCGGAAGCGCCGGATCGAGAGGCACGGGCCGTCGAGCGCGAGCGGCGGGATGATCGCGTTGACGCGCGAGCCGTCCTGGAGGCGCGCGTCCACCATCGGGCTCGACTCGTCCACCCGTCGGCCGACCGAGCTGACGATGCGTTCGATGATCCGCAGCAGGTGCCGATCGTCCTTGAAGACGAGCGCGGTCTCCTCCAGCCTGCCGTTCCGCTCGATGTAGATTCGGTCGTGCCGGTTGACGAGGATGTCGGAGATCTCGTGATCGCGGAGCAGCGCCTCGAGCGGTCCGAGCCCGAACAGCTCGTTGAGCACGTCGACGATCATCGACTCGCGCTCGAACAGGCTCAGCGGCACGGTATCCGACTCGCGGTCGAGCAGCGAGACGATGATGCTGCGGATCTCGGGCTCCGCCTCCTCCTTGTGGACCTTGGCGAGCCGCTCCAGGTTGAGGCGGTTCAGCAGCTCCTGGTGCACGCGGGCCTTCAGGTCCTGGTACTCCGGGTTGCGCACGTCGGCGGCGACTGCAGGGGCTGTCTTGACCGTGAGTGAAGTCATCCTCGTCTCCAGTGTCTCCAGTCGTCAGGACCTTGCGATGCCCAGGCGCCCGAACAGGCCGGCCTGGCGCTCGTCTTTCGTGGATCTGCCAGCCTCGAGGCCGGCGAGGTTATGGGCCAGGGTCGCGAACGAGGCGGCCAGGCGGTTGTGGTTCTCGATCACCACCGGCCGGCCCTGGTTGAGCCCCTCGAGCGCGATCCGGTAGTCGCTGGGGATGACGTGACGGACGGCGCCGCCGGTGACCCGCTCGACGTCTTCGCGCGCGATCTCGGCGGTGCGGTCGAAGCGATTGATCACCAGCCCGACGCGCTCCTTGCCGTAGCGCTGGCGGAGCGCGATCGCCAGCGCGCCGGCGCGGCGCACCGTCGCGAGCTCCTGGTTGGCGACGAGCACGACCGTCGCCGCCAGGTCGAGCGCATCGAGCATCGTGATATCGGTGCGCGGCACGTCGAGGAGGACGTACTGGTAGTGCCGGGCGGCAAACGCGATCAACTCGCGCACCGGCTCGGGACCCGGCGCCGGCGTGACGCCGCGATCGCTCGAGGCCAGTACGTGCAGGCCCGAGCCGGTGGTCGCGACGACGCCGCGCAGGTACGCTTCGTCCAGGCGGTGGCTGTTCTCGAGCACGTCCGCGGTGGTGAAGCGCGGCTCGATCCCGGCAAACAGCGCCGCATCGCCGTGCGCGAGGTGGAGGTCCACCAGCAGCGCGCGGCGCGGCGCCACCCGGGCGAGCGCGGTCGCAACGTTCACCGCGACGGTGGTCGTGCCGACCCCGCCCTTGGCGCCGACGAAGGCGAACACCTTGCCGTCGGCCGTCTTCGGCGCGTGCACCGCGGTCACGCGCTGGATCGCCGCAACCAGCTCGGTCGCGGTCAGCGGCTCCGGGAGCCACTCGGTGACGCCGGCGCGCATCGCCTCGAGCATCAGCGCCGGATCCAGCGCCGCGGCGACGATCACGACGCCCAGCGCCGGATGGTGCCGCTTCAGGCCGGCCAGCCCGAGCGGGAGCGACGTCCGTTCCCGGAGGTCCACGATGGCGGCGTCGAAACCGCCCGCGTGGCCCACCGATTCGAGATCGTCGAACGAACGGGAGGAGACCTGCGCGCCGCTCTCGCGCAGCATCTCGTCGAGCCGGCGGTCCGCCGACCCGACGACGACGACCTTGACCTTCGACTGGGTGTTCATCACCGCCTCAGGAGAATCGTGCGGAGAAACGCCGCGTTGGGATCGATGGACGGCCCGCCCGCCAGTGTCAGGCCGGGCAGCGTCACGAGGCGGCCGACGACGATGTCCGCGTTCTGCCGCAGGGGATCGCCGGGATCGAACTGGAGGTTCCCGTCCTGATCCAGCCTCCCCATGCCCTCGATGAAGAACCCGAAGATGTTCACCAGTTTGGCTGAGTCCGTTGAACCCTGCGGGTCCGCTGCCAGGAACAGGTCGATGTCCATCACCCCGATCGGAACAATCCTCGGACTCGGCGTATGCGAAGAGCCGCCGATGCCGCCCCGGCCACCGTCCAGGGTGGGGACCCAGTGGGCGCCGGGGTCCCGGCCGTACAGCTCCACGATCCCCGCCCTCGTGTTTCCCTGGTCACACCCGGTCTGGACGCGGACGCAGCCACGCGCGGCCCAGTAGATTTTCTCCTCCAGCGTGGAAATGGCGCTCCCGCTCGGGCACTGCGTAGCGGGATCGGCGATCGCAACCGGATAGCCGTTGCAGCTCACGATGTTCTCGCCGTACGCCTGCCCGCCCTGATTGTTCCCGTCTGTTCGGGGCAGATCGATCTGTCGGTACCAGCCGGAGGTGACGTCCTGCCCGCCGCACGTCTTGATCGTGAACTGCTGCCCGTAATCGGCGAGCGTCCACCCCGTTCCCGGTGAATCCGCCGTCGGAGGCACGTAGAGATCGGGCTCTGGACTGCGGTTCCACGGCGAGGGATAGCGGTCGAACGTCGACGTGTTCGGCACGAAATCAGGGTCGGTGCCAGGGTAGTCCGGCTCGGGTCCGTCAACTTCGTCCCAGCGATCGACGATGGCCCAGGGTCTCAGACATTCGGTGGCGGTGCCGATGCGCACCTGGGCGGTGGCGGTGGCGACCACGCCCTGCTGCCTGATGTTCAGGATCTGCGCGAAGAACGTGGGCAGCGCGGTGTTCCGGTCCTGGTTCCGGAACACGTCCACCTTCACGCAGACATCGCCTTCGGCCGCGCAGGGCGGGATCGCGCCGCTGATCGTGACGTCGACAGCCCCCGCCTGACCCCAGACCAGGTTGGCGAGCGCGTAGCCGCGCGCGCTCTGCGCCCCCATTCCGGTTTGCGTGAAATCGTTCGGGTCGTCGAACGCCAGGCCGACGGCGCCGGCGAGCGCGCCCGCGTCGGCCGCGTTCTGCGCCTGGCCGCGCGCCACCCACCTCACGCCGGCGTCGATTGCCAGTGCCGACACTCCGAGCAGCGCAACCATGGCGACCGCCACGTGCACCAGCACCGCGCCGCGATCGTTACGAACCCCGCTAGCCATCGTCCTGTCCTCTTTCCTTGGTGGGCGGTCCGTGCCCTACTCCGGCCGTTTCGCCTGCGCCGGCACGCCGACCGGCGGCGCGTCCACGGCGCCGCCGCCGCCGTTCATGTGCTCGCCGACGTCCTTCCCCGGCGGCAGGAACTTGCGCTGCTCCGTGGGCAGCGGCGGCACCTCGTCCGGATCGAGCGGTCGCACCAGGCGTGGCGTGATCAGCACCATGAGCTCGGTGCGCTCGGCGCGCTCCGCCTTGCTCTTGAACAGCGGGCCGATGATCGGGATGCGGCTGAGAAACGGAATGGCTGCCCGGTCGTTCTGGGCGACGTTGTCGAGCAGGCCGGCGATGGCGAACGACTGGCCGTCGCGCAGCTCGACGTCGGTCTGCGCCCACCGCGAGGTCAGCGCCGGGACGCGGAAGCCGCTCAGCGTCAGACCGTTGGCGAAGTCGAGCGCGCTCACCTCCGGGCGGACCTTCAGCCGGATCGTGTCGCCGGCGATGGTCGGCGTGAACGTCAGGCGCACGCCGAACTCCTTCCAGGAGATCGTCACCGTGCCGGTCGCCCCCTGAACGACCGGGACCGGGAACTCGCCACCGGCGAGGAAGCTCGCCTCCTGGCCGTTGTAGGCGATCAGGTTCGGCTCGGCGAGGCTCTGGAAGGCGCCGCTCTGATCGAGCACCCGGAGCACGACGCCGATGTCGTACTTCGCGCTGAGGACGAAGACGTTGAGGAAGTCGCTGAAGTTGAGCTTGCCCTTCACCGCCGTCAGGTCGCCCCCTGTCTTGGTGGTCTCCAGGTCCTCGAACACGGGCGCGGAGAACTGACCGGTCGTCGTACGCCCCCACGTGTCGTTGATCCCGATGCCGGACGTGAAGAACGAGATGCCGCGCTCGGCGAGCGTCCGGCGGTTGACCTCGGCAAACCGCACCTGCAGCATCACCTGCTGGCTCGCCGCTCCGCCGGGGAGCTGCAGCATGTTGACGACCTTCAGCTTGCTCGAGCTGGCGTGGGCAATCTCACCGGCGCGGAGCATCACCTGGTTGTTCGACACGTCACCGGAGAGAATGATGGCCTCGTCGCTGACGTTGACGTGGATGTCTTCCGCAGGGAAGAGCGCCCGGAGCTGCTGCTCGAGGTTGGTGACCGCCGGTTCGACCACCAGATCGAACTGTTCGCGGCGCCCTGCGCCCCACACGATCAGGCTCACCGTCCCGGGCGCTTTGCCGTCGATGAGGACTTCGCGGGGCTGCACGACGACGACGTCGGCCACCGCCGGGTTGGTGACGGCGACGCGCGTGATGTTGAAATCGGTCGGCATGACGGTCGATCGGCCGGCCGTCAGGTTGATCTTTTTCGTCTCCGCCGGCTGTGCGCTGACCGCCGCTGCCGGCACCGCCGGGGCGGCCGGCGGCTGCTGGGCGGAGGCGGACGCCGCGGCGACCGCACCGAGCGCGAGCACGAACACCAACGTGGTCTGGGGTCTCACTTTTTCACCACCTCTTCGCCGCGCTTCGCTGCGCGGATGGTCTCCACCGTGTAGGCCGGGTCGGGCGGGGGCGCGACGACGACGGCAGGCTTCGGCGCCGGGACCGCCTTGCGGGCACCGGGGCCCGGCTTCACCACCGGCTGCGGCCCGGGCGGGCCGGTCAGACTCGCCATGCGAATGCCCTGTGTCTGGGTGGGCACGTTGTCGAGCGGGTTGCGAAGGGTCAGCATGATCTTCCCCTCCGTCGAGGCCAGCGTGACGCGCTCGGCGTCGGGCGGCGTCGCCAGCAGCGTCACGACGGTAGTGGGAATCGGCTTGCCGTCGGCCTTCGCCTTCTCCTGGTCGAAGCGCGTGCCGGCGGTCAGCACCTCGACGTTGCTGACCACCGCGCGGGTGATGCTGGTCTTGCCGTCACGGTCGTCGACGGTCACCAGCACGTCGACGCGCGACCCCGGGATCACGAATCCCGCCACGCCGATGACCTCGTTGACCTTCACCGACACGGCGCGCATCCCGGTCGGGATCGTCGTCGAGAGCCCGGCGCCGGCGCCGAGCGGCGCGAGCTTGCTGTCGGTGATCGGCTCGTTCTCGCCCACCGGTGCGATCACGCCGCGGTTGACCACCTGGTCGATGGACGCGAACGCGCCGGTGACCGGGCTGCTCTTCGGCCAGGGCACGAGCTTCGCCGCGTCGGCGGTGATGAGCGTGCCGACCGGCAAGTGGTTCTTCGCCACGACCACCTGCACCGACGCCACCTCGACTTCCCGCACGGGGATGCGCTGGACGGCGCGGTAGACACCGTAGCTGGCGACGGTCGCCGCCACCAGCGCGATAGCAAGGACGAGAATCGTTCGGTTCCGTCGATTCATTGATCTTCCCCTTCAGGACCGGCTACGGGCCGACCGCGGCAATCTCCGTTCGCATCACGGCGAACGACTGGAGCGTGATTTCGTCGGTGAACGAGCCGTTCATCAGCGCCGCGATCGGGCCGAGGAACTGGCAGTCGTGGGTGTAGGTCACGGTGACGCGCGCGCCGTTTGCCGACAGCGCCCCGAGCGCCACCGGCTCGGGCACCACCGCGATGGTGCGGGCACCGGGGAGCGCGGCGTCGGCCAGGTAGCTCTCGACGCGCGCCCGCACGAGCGCGTAATCGTTCTCCTCGTTCCCGGGCAGCGCCGCCAGCCGCGCCCCCTCGCGCGCCGCGTTGGTCGTGATCTCGAAGACCCGCAGCATGAGGCCGAACTCCGCGATGCCCGACAGGATCAGCAGGAGCATCGGCATCACGATGGCGAGCTCGACGAGGGCAGCGCCGTTCTGCGAAGGCAGTCGCTTCATGAGACCTCAGGGACAGGGTATGAACGTCTGGATTTCCGAGCGCATCAGCGACGACGTGGCGTAGGTCAGCGAAGTACGCATCGTCCCGTTAAGCAGCCCGACTACCGGCCCCACGACGGTGAAGTTGTGCGTGTAGGTCACCGTCACCCGCACGCCGCTTCCCGGCGTGCCGCAGGCGGTCAGCGGCACCTGCGTCACGGTCGTCGTGAACGGGCCCCTGGCGCCGCCCGACTGGAGATAGGTCGCGACGCGGGCCCGAGCGACGGCGTAGTCATTCGCTTCGTAACCGGGGAGGACCGCCAGCCTCGCCCCTTCCCGAGCCGCGTTGGTCGTCACTTCGTAGCTCTGGAACAGGAACGCGAAGTCCACGATGCCGGCGATGAGCAGCAGCAGCACCGGGAACACGATCGCGAACTCCACGAGCTCGGCACCTCTCTCCGATCGACGACTCCGGGCCGGGGCTATCGAAGCCATAACGTTGTCAGCGCGCCGGCCGCGATCGGCACGGCATACGCCAGGCGCGGTCCCCGCGCCGTTTGCAGCGTCAGACCCGGCACCGGGCGCAGGCCACAGACCCGCCAGGTCGTCAGCAGCAGCCAGATGTTTCCCGCCGTCTCCCGGACGGCACGGCGGGCCAGCACCGAGGCGATGGCCATCACTCCGCCGGCAAGCCCGGTGAAGACGGCGAGGTACAGGGCGTTCACTCCGCCCAGCCACGCGCCCAGCGCCCCCAGCAGCTTCACGTCCCCCGCCCCGAGGCCGCCCAGGGCGAACACGGGGAAGAACAGCACGACGGCGGTCAGCCAGCCGGCCGCGCTCGAGCCGAGACCGCCCAGCCCGTTCTGCGTCAGCGAGAAGGCCAGCGCCGCGGCCGTCGCGCCGAACGTCAGGAGGTTCGGCAGGCGGCGCGTCCGGATGTCCCAGGCGCAGGCCACGACAGCCACGCCGAGTACAGCAACCGAACGAGCATCGAACATCACCGCGCGTCTCCTATGAACACGTGCACCCGGATCCATCGGGCTCCGGCGTGCAGCATGAAATCTCGTGCTGGTCCCTGTCGTCCCAGCCGGTGTATCCGGCAGCGATCGCGTCCTGGAACGCCAGCCAGGCAACGAGCGCGACCAGGCCGACGAAGGCGACGAGCATCGCGTATTCGACGATGTCCTGCCCCTCGTCTTCGTCCCACAGGCGCCTCAGGATTCCTGGCATGTGTCCTCTCGAGAAAGGAGGAGCGCCGCCCAAGCGGCGCCCCTCCCGGAAGGCCAGCGACTAGCTGCCGGCCGGCGCCCAGGTGGCGACCTCGGCCTCGAGCGAGTTGTAGTAGTCGAGCAGCTCGCCGCCGAACGCGACCACGCCCGCCATCACGATGAAGGCGATGAACGCCACGAGCAGCCCGTACTCGGTGAGGTCCTGGCCTTCTTCCCCACGAACGAAACGCTTGAACAGGTCCTTCATACGACTCCCTCACACAGGTTGTGCGGCTCGCGGGACGTTCCGCAGCCACCGGCAGGCTGCCGGGTCCGGCGTGTTCGTGTGGGCCCGTCGGCCCGTCCGCCAGATATGGCGATGAACACTGGATCCCGGCACCACCCGCTTGCACAGATCACGCGTCGGCGCGACGGCTGTGCCCCCGCCGCGCCGCATCCGTCATCCTCCTGATGGCGGAATCTCTATCAGTCCGGGGGGCTTCGCCCCGCCGGACTCCCCTCGCCGTCGCTCGCGGGGCCCCTTGCCCCCCTCCGCTCCGGCGCGGCGCGCCCGTGGCGCGCCTAAACAGGCCGGTCCGTTCCGAACCGTACCGAATGCAGCGCCGACGGCTGCAGGCTGGCGACCAGGCGGCGCACCGACCGCTCGTCGGGCCGGCTGGTCCACAGGAACTGGGCGCCGACCCCGAACCAGCCGTTTCCGTTGGCCGGGTGGTGACACCGAATCACCCGCACGTCGTCCACGTACTCGGCGCCGTCGTAGGTCACGCGCAACGATCCGGTGGTCCCGGCGACGAGCTGCACTTCGCTCTGCAGCAGGCATCCCGAACTGCTCACGTCGACCACGCGGACCGAAACATCGCGCCCGAGAACTGCCAGGACATCGTCTGCGCGAAGAATCGCGTCCAGGGCTTCCACGTCAGATCTCCACCGCGTCGAGACCACTGGCGTTCGCCCGCCCCGCGGGCTGTGGTGTCGCACCGACCACCGCGAGGCGGAGGCGGTGCCGCACGGTGCCGTCGAAGACGACCGGCATGCTCTCGACGACCCGGACCTTCAACCCGAGGCTCGCGCCCCCGCCGACCACGTCGAGCGACATCTCCTCGTCAATCAGCCCGGCGATCGTGCTGACCGCCATGAGCTCCAGCGGGCCCGTGCGCTGGACCACCACATCGCGCAGCACCCGCACTGCGCCGTCCCAGGGTGCCGTCACCGCGAACCTGGGATGAGATCGCCGACCACTCATGTGCACCTCGACGGGAAAGCAGCGTCGCAGCCTGCTGCCGCGACGTTGGTCGCCGCGGCGTGCGCGCTTCCCTGAGGCAACGGCGATGCCGCCGCCGCGCGTCCGCGCGCCGTGCGGGAAAGCGTCAGCGATTGCAGCGAGTTAAGCGGCGAGAGACGTACGGATGCGGAAACGAACCCGTGCGGGAAGTGTGGCCGGGGGCAAACATTGTGGGAGGCCGCGGAGTAACTGCGTGAGATCGGGAGTGGAGGCCACAGAGCGATTGCTCAACGCAGGGACAGAGAGTACTAACTCACAGGCCACGGAGATCAAGTAACTCCGGCACCCGCCGCCAAGCGGGCGCAGCTCTCGGACTGAACTGCGCCGGATGATGACGCGACTTCTACTTTTCCACCAGACTCAAGACACTACCGCCACGGAGAATACTGACTCAGACGCCCACAGATGCCATGGAGAATGCTGACTCAGAGGCCACCGAGGCCACGGAGAACGCTTACCTCATTGCTCCGTGACCTCCGTGGCCTCTGAGTGAGACCCCCTCCGTGGCCTCCTGATCCTCCGGGTGCTACGCCTCCCCGAGCCCGCTCAGATCGAACAAGACGGTCGCCAGCGCCGAATAATCCAGGTCGCCCTTGCCGCGTGCGACCATCGCGTAGACCAGCTGCTGCACGACCGACGAGACCGGGGCCGCCGTGCCGCTCGCGGCGAGCGTCGCGCCGACGATGCGCATGTCCTTGGCGTAGAGCTGCGCGCGGAACCCGGGCGCGTAATTGCCGTTGAGGATGCGGTCGCCGTGCACCTCCAGGACGCGGCTGGCGGCAAACCCGCCGAGCAGCGCCTCGCGCATCAGCGCCGGATCGACGCCCGCCTTCCGGGCGAGCGCGAAGGCCTCGCTCACACCGGCCAGCGTGGCGCCGATGACCATCTGGTTGCACGCCTTGCACACCTGGCCGGCGCCCGATTCGCCAGTGTGGACAACGCAGTCGCGGTTGCCCATCGCATCGAGGATCGGCCTCACCGTTGCGAAGGCCTCGGCATCGCCGCCGACCATGATCGACAGCGACGCGTTGATCGCGCCGATCTCGCCGCCGCTGACCGGCGCGTCGAGCATCTCCGCGCCGAGCGCCTTCGCGCCCGCCGCGAGCCTCCGCGCCACCGACGGCGCTATCGTACTCATGTCGATGAGAACGTAGGGCATCTGCCCCGGAGGGCTGCCGGAACCTTCCGACGCCTCCGGCAGGACGCCGAAGATCCCGTCGGGCCCCTCCATCACCCGCTCGACATCCGGCGAGTCCGGCAACATCGTGACGATGCGGGTCGCCCGGCGCGCGACGTCGGCCGGCGACGCCGCGGCTTCCGCCCCCGCGGCGACGAGGTCGTCGACAGAGGCTCGCGTTCGGCTGTGCGCGACGACGCGGTAGCCCTTTTTGAGGAGGTTCTTTGCCATGGGCCGGCCCATGACGCCCAGCCCGATGAAGCCGACGGTTTCCTGCATGGCTGCCGCCGTTCGGTAGGTGTCTGCCTGCCGTCGCACGTTGGCGACGCGATCTGCCATCCGCCCGAGCCGACATCATAGTCCGGACCTCGCGTCCCACGCCTCGCGAGACTTGCTGCTGTCTCGCACGGTCCTTCACGACCGCGCTCACGCCGGGCTCTGCCGTCCGCGCCCGTGGGTGCCGCGAACTCGCGGTACAATCCAGGCGATGAGCGGGTTCTCGCTCCATCTCGGGCCGCGCGCAGCCCAGGTCGCGGCCGAGCTCGAGCGCGCGATGAACGCGCCGGGGGAAGAGCTCGCGCCGGCCGCGCTCGCCATCGCGCGGGTGGAGTATCCGGCGCTCGACCTCGCGCCGTACCTGGCGCGGCTCGATCGCATGGGCCGCGAGGCCCGGGCGCGGCTCGCGCCCGGCGCGACGCCCGGCGACGCCGTGCGCGCGCTGAACGAGTATCTCTACGACGAGAACGGCTTTACCGGGAACCGGGAGCGATACGACGATCCGCGCAACAGCTTCCTCAATGACGTGCTCGATCGTCGCACCGGGATCCCGATTACCCTCGCCGTCGTGTACCTGGAGGTGGCGCGGCGCGCCGGGATGGCGGTCGCCGGGGTCAATTTCCCCGGCCACTTCCTGCTGCGCAGCGGCGGCGGCCGGTCCGGCGACTACACCGGCGGCGCCGACGACCTGCTGATCATCGATCCGTTCCACGGCGGTGCCCTGCTGAACGAGACGGACTGTCGCCAGCTCCTCCGCCAGCACGTCGGCGACGAGGCGGCCTACGATCGCTCGCTGCTCGCCCCGGCCACCCGCCGCGACATCGTCGTGCGCATGCTCGTCAACCTGAAGCGGTTGTACGTGCGGATGCGATCGTTCCCGCACGCGCGCTTCATCTCGCACCTGCTGCTCGCGGCCGACCCCTCCGCTGTTCTGGAGCTGCGCGACAGAGGGCTGCTCGCCTACCATCTGGAGGACTTCGCCGCGGCGCTGCGCGACCTGGAGGAGTACCTTCGCCTCGTGCCGAAACGGCAGCCGGAGGGGCCGAGCGATGAGGGCAGCGGGGCCGCCGACGGCGGGAACGAGGATGCGGACGAGACCGCGCAGGTCTGGGAACACGTGAAGGCGCTGCGCAAGCGCGTCGCCGGATTCAACTGACCCGGAGCGCCGATCGGATGTCGCGGGCCGCAGGTCGACCTGCAGCCGGGTTCGCCAGGCACGAAGCCGCGAAGGCCCCTCGAACGTGCGTATCCCGGCGTCGAGCCCCGAGCCCCGAACTTTGAGCACCCCGAGCACCACTGGCCGCGCGCTGCTGGCCATCGCCGCCGCTGCGCTTGCCTGGTCGGCGATCGTCGCGTTGAGCGGTGGGTTTCAGGTCCGCATCGCCGGCGTCCCCCTTTCCTCGCGCGACGCCAGCACGGCGCTGGTCGTCGCCGTCGTCGCGGCGATTGCCGGCGCCGCTCTCACCTGGCGGTCGCGCGGTTGTCGCGCGGCGACGGGTGAATGGCTGCGGCTCAGGGATGCCGCCGCTGCGCGGACGATGCGGTCGTGGCGCCGCGTTCGCGAGCAGGCCTCGACCGTGACGGCGGACGCGCGGGAGCGCGAGCCCTGGCTGGCACTCGCGCCGGCGCTGGCAGTGGCGAGCGCCGGAGTCGCGGTGGCCGTGACGCAGTGGCTCGAGGCCCCGCCGTTCTGGCTCGACGAGGAGATGATCCTGCTGAACGTGCGGGATCGATCGTCGACCGGCCTCGGCGGCGCGCTGTGGCTCGGACAGAGTGCGCCGCTGGCGTGGCTCGCGGCCGAACGCGCGGCGCTGGTGACGATCGGACCAGGCGAGGCTGCGCTGCGCCTCGTGCCGCTGCTGTTCGGGCTCGCCACCGTCGGCGCGGCAGTCTGGATCGCGCACCGGTGGATGACCTCGCTCGGCGGCGCCATCCTCGTGCTGCTCTGCGCCTTCGCTCCGTTCGTCTCGCATTACTTCTTCGAGACCAAGCACTACTCCGCCGACACGTTCTGGGCGCTGCTCCTCCCGGCGCTGGCGGCGTGGGCGATCGACGGTGCCCGTCCCGAGACACGCGCCCGCCGCGCGCTGGCGTGGTGGACCGTGGCAGCCGTCGGCCAGACGGTCGCCAACGGCGCCCTGCTCGTGGCGCCCGGCTGCGCGCTGGTCCTCGTCCTCTGGTCGTGGCGCCGCGACGGCACGCGCGCCGCCGTGCGGGTGGCGCTGATCGGTTCGGCCTTTCTCGTCGTGTTCGCGGCACACTACCTCGTCTCGCTCCGGTTCACACACGACAGCGAGTTCCTCCGCACGTACTGGCAGAACGAGGTGCCGCCAGCCTCCTCGGGCCCGTTCGCGCGGCTCGGGTGGGTTGGGGATCGACTGCCGCTGCTGGCGGAGAACCCCGCTGGCACGCGCTTCTGGAGGAGCCTGTGGATCGTGTCGGCGCTCGGCCTGGCGATGTCGCTCGTCGGGCGCACACGATCGCCGGCCCGTCGCCTCCTCGCCGTCGCCTTCGCGACCGCGCCGCTCACCGCGTTCCTGCTCGCCGCGATGCGCCTCGTCCCGCTCTACCAGCGCTTCTCGATCTGGATCGTGCCGGCCCTCTACGTCGGCGTCGCGCTGTCGCTCGACGCCGCGGTCCACGCCGTCCGGGACGCCCGTCGCCGGCGCCGGTGGACCCGGGCCGCCGCGACCCTTCCAGTCGCGGCCGCCGCCCTGGTGGTCAGCGCCGACATCCACGCCCGCGGGGTGCACGACATCGCGAACATTCGCCCGTCGGAGAGCAAGCACGCGCTCAACGACCGCTATGCCGTCGAGTGGCTCATGGCACGCCTCCAGCCCGGCGACGCGCTGATGACCACGCGCCTCGGGTGGCCGGCGGTGTGGTGGTACGGAAACATCTCGATCGCGAACGCGGACCCGGATGGCGCCGTCAGCCATCCGCACGGCATTGCGCTGCTCCAGGCCGAGCATTCTGCACCGGGGCCCGACTGCGACGACGCCCTGCCGGGCGAGCAACTGAAGGATTACCGGCGGGTGCTGGTCTATGTCGGGTTCCGCGACCAGCCTCCCGGCTTCGACTACCTGCTCCTCGACGCGCTCGATCGCATCGGGGCGATCAAGGCGTTCAGCCGCTACAGCGAGCTGGGGCTCGCGGCGGTGATCGATCTCGATGACCGAGCCGCGACGGATCGCACGCTGCCGGCGGTCAGCCCGAAGACGGTCGAGGCCCGCGAGCCGCTCGAGGGGTGCGTCCGCGTGCAGCCGGCGCGGCGGTGGTAGGCGGCTACTTCCAGCCGACCGAGGCGGCCAGGCGCTGCAGCAGTCCGGGAAACGACGGGCTCACGCTTGCCTTTTCGAGGACGTCGAGGCACTCCTCAATCGACCCCACGGTCCCGATGCCGAGCGCCCTGGCGGCGGCAATCGACGATTCGTCGTGTCCCGGCAGGATGAGGAGCGGTTTCGCGCGGGAATCGGCGTTGACGTCGATGCAGTGCTGGAGGGTGTCGTCGACGTGGTAGTCCAGCTGCAGCGCGCGGGCGGCGGCGCCGCGCGATCCGGGGATGACGAGCACGCTTGGCAAATCGAAGCCGTGCCGGACCAGCCAGCGCTGCGTCTGGCGCTGAACCGTGTCCCCGTCGGTTGCCGGCCGCTGCGTGATGAAGAAGACCTGCCAGCGGTGCCGGAGCATCATCTCGTGAATGCGGGCCACGGCTCCCGCGGCAGTCGGCTGCAGCGACTCCCAGAAGTTGGGTGTCGCGCGAATGTCCCGCCAGACCGCGGCGAGGCGCTCCCGCAGCTCGCGCGCGGACGCGGTGCGATCGGCGGCGGCTGCGCCGGCGTCCGGCGCGACCTCTTCACCACCGGACGCAGCGTCTTCTTCTTCAGGCTGGCGCACGGGCTGGCCGCCATCGTTGCGTCCGGCCGATCCGAAGAGGCGCCCTTCGACCTCGCGGAAGGCGGATTCGAAATCCGCGAGCACGCCGTCCATGTCGAATGCGACCTTCATACGCCGGCCGGCGCGTGCGAGGTACGCAGCGAGGCCTGGTGCTCGAGGAACCACCGGTAGGTAGACTCGAGGCCGTCGCGGAGCGGGATAGAGTGACGCCATCCGAGCGCGTGGATCAGGGACACGTCGAGCAGCTTGCGCGGCATGCCGTCCGGCTTCCCGACGTCGAACACGAGCGCAGCGTCCGGATGGATGACGTCGCGCAGCGTCTCGGCGAGCTCACGGATCGACAGATCTTCACCGGTCCCGACGTTGATATGTCCGGCCTGGTCGTAGCGCTCCATCAGGAACACGCAGGCCGCCGCCAGATCGTCCACGTGGAGGAACTCGCGCTGCGCCGCACCCGTTCCCCAGATGACGACCTCGCGATCGCCGTTCACTTTCGCCTCGTGGAACCGGCGGATGAGGGCGGGAAGGACGTGTGACTGCGTCGGGTCGAAGTTGTCGTTGGGCCCGTACAGGTTCGTCGGCATCGCCGAGATGAAGTGCGATCCGTACTGCGTCCGGTACGCCTGGCAGAGCTTGATGCCGGCGATCTTGGCGACGGCATACGGCTCGTTGGTCGGCTCGAGGGGGCCGCCGAGGAAGTGCTCTTCCTTCATCGGCTGCGGGCAGAGGCGCGGGTAGATGCAGGAGCTGCCGAGATACAGCAGCTTTCGCACGCCGAACAGGTGCGCCGCGTGCACCACGGTGGCGTGAATCATCATGTTGTCGTAGATGAACTCGGCCGGCCGCGTGGAGTTGGCGAGGATTCCGCCGACCGTCCCGGCCACGAGGTAGACGTACTCGGGCCGGCTGGCGCGGAACCAGTAGTTGACCGCCGCCTGGTCGCGCAGATCGAGCTGCTCGCGGGTCGCGGTCAGGACGCTCGTGGCACCGAGGGCTGCGAGGCGACGGACGATCGCGGAGCCGACGAGGCCGCGGTGGCCGGCGACGAAGACGCGCGCGTTGGGGTTCATCTACGTCACCGTGCTTCCTCGAATGCGACGGTCCTGGCGCGAACCCATCGGCGACCGTCGCGTGCAGCCTATCTGGCTGCCGTCTTCTTCCTGAACGTGCCCGAGGCGTCCGGCCCGGTCTCGATGAACGCCAGGTCCGCCCCGTCGTAGGTGATCCGCCGGTCCGCCCGGCCGTCGCCGTCGTCGTCGAACGCGGCGGTCTTCACGCCGCCGTCAGCGTATGTTTCCCACTTGTCGGGACGGCCGTCGCCGTCGGTGTCCTCCTCGGAGCGCTCGAGGGTGTTCGCCCTGTAGAACTCCCACCGCCCGATCTTCTTCTCGTCGCCGGTGAACGAGATCTCGACGCGTTCCAGGCTGCCGTCGGCGCCCGAGTACGCCCACGCGTCCGGCCTGCCGTCATCGCGGCGCGAGAAGCCGACCTTCACGAGCTTCGCGTCCACGCCGCAGTACTCCCAGCGGTCGATCCGGCCGTCCTCGTTGCGATCCTGTCTCGTGAACAGCGGCCGGGAGCCGTCCATGTCCGTCCACGTGTCGATCGTGCCGTTGCCGTTCCGATCGTAGGTGAGTTGCCGCAAGCGCCCGGTCGTCGTGTCGTAGGTCGGGACGGTCGTCCGGCGCAGCCGCTCCGTGGCCGGATCGGAGCACGCCGTCAGGCACAGCAACGCTGCGGCGGCCGGAAAGATCTTCATGGGAACAACAAATTGTAACACGGCCGAGTGGGCCGGGCGGGCTGATTGCGCTACGTCGAACGCCGATCGGCGATCAACGGATTGAGCACTGCTGATCGTCGATCTGTCCAGGAATGACCGGGCCCGCGCGTGCGTACAATCGGCAGCCGGCGAGCGCCGCACACTCGTCAATCGCCGATCGTCGATGACGTGTGATCGAGGATCGGCGACCGACGATCCGCACTGGTCCTACTGCAGCCGGGAGACCTCGTCGTAGAGATGGGCGGACGCGATGATGCCGCCGTGGAAGTTCCCGAGGTCGAGCTTTTCGTTGGGCGCGTGGGAGTTCTCGTCGGGCAGACCGACGCCGAACAGCACGGACGGCAGGCCGAGGATCTCCTGGAAGGTCGCCACGACCGGAATCGACCCGCCCTCGCGGTTGAACACCGGCGCCTTCCCGAACCCCTTCTCGATCGCACGACCGGCGGCCTGCACGTACTTGTTGTCGAAGTCGGTCATCCACGGCTTGCCGCCGTGCATGCGCGTGACCTTCGCCTCCACGGTCTTCGGCGCGATCTTCTTCACGTAGGCCTCGAACAGTTCTGCGACGCGATCCGGGGATTGGTCGGGCACGAGACGCATGCTGCACTTGGCCATCGCCACGGCGGGAATGACCGTCTTCGCGCCCTCGCCGGTGAACCCGGCGAGCAGGCCGTTGACCTCGAAGGTCGGCCGCGCCCAGGTGCGCTCGAGCGTCGAGTAGCCGCTCTCGCCGAACAGCCGTGGCGCGCCGAGCCCCTTGCGGTAGCGCGTCTCGTTGAACGGCAGCTTCTTGAACTCGGCGCGCTCCTCGTCGCGCAGCGGCCGCACGTCGTCGTAGAAGCCGGGAATCTTCACGCGTCCGCCGCGGTCCTTCATCTGCGCGATCATCTGGCAGAGGACGAACCCGGGATTCGCCACCGCGCCGCCGAACGACCCCGAGTGCAGATCGCTCTTCGACCCGCGCAGGTCGATCTGGAAGTAGACGAGGCCGCGCAGGCCGTAGCAGATCGAGGGCACGCCGCGGTCGAACATCGGCGAATCGGAGATGACCACCACGTCGGCGCCGAGCTCGCCCTTGTGCTCCTTGATGAAGTCGTCGAGGTGCTTCGATCCGACCTCCTCCTCGCCCTCGAGGATGATCCGCAGGTTGACGGGCAGGCGGCCGTTCTGCTTCATGTGCGCTTCGATCGCCTTGAAGTGCATGAAGACCTGGCCCTTGTCGTCGGCGGCGCCGCGCGCGTAGATCTCGCCGTCACGGATCGTCGCCTCGAACGGCGGCGACTCCCACAGCTCGACCGGGTCTACCGGCTGCACGTCGTAGTGGCCGTAGAAGAGGATGGTCGGCGCGCCCTCGGTGTGCAGCCAGTCGCCGTAGACGACCGGATGCCCCGGCGTCTCGATGATCCGGACGTTCTCCATGCCGATCCGTCGCATCTCGTCGGCCGTCCACTCCGCACAGCGGCGCAGGTCCTGCTGGTGCTGCGGCAGCGCGCTGATGCTCGGGATGGCGAGCCAGGCCTTGAGCTCGTCGACGAAGCGGTCCCGGTTGGTGTTGATGAAATCGATGACGTTGTTCATGTCTGCCTCTCGTCAGTTCCTCGTGGGCACTTCCACCGGCAGGCCCTCCCTGTCCCCCCACTCCTTCCAGGACCCGACGTAGTTCCGCACGCGCAGGTAGCCGAGGAGGCGAAGGGCCAGGTAGGAGTGCGCGGCCCGGTAGCCGCCCTGGCAGTAGGTGAACACCTCACGATCCGGCGTCACGCCGGCATCGCGGTACATCTTCGACAGTTCGCCGGCCGGCTTGAAGCGGCCGTCGGGAGCGAGGTTGCGCGTCCACTCGATGTGAACGGCACCGGGGATCGCGCCGCCGCGCCGCGCCCGGGCGATGGCACCGGTGTACTCCGCGTCGGTGCGCGTGTCGAGGACGACGACGTCGCGGCGGCCGAGGGCGGCCCGGACGTCGCGCCACGTGGCGATCGTCTTGCCCTCGCGCGACCCGGCCCACTCGCTCTTTGGTGGCGGCGCCGGGTCGGTCGACACGGGCATTCCTGCCGCCGTCCACGCCCCGAAGCCGCCGTCGAGCAGCCGCGCCGACGGGTGGCCGAAGTACTCGAGAAACCAGAACGCGCGCGCCGCGCGGATGCCGGACTGCTCGTCATAGACCACCACCGGCCTCGCGGCATCGACGCCGTGGATCTGCAGCACGTGCTCGATCATCCACATGAAGGCGCTGAGCGGCGCCGGGTCCGTGTCGATCAGGCTGACGCCCCACAGATCGAGGTGGATCGCCGCGGGGATGTGCCCGGCGACGTACGCCTCGGGCGGCCGCAGGTCGAGCACGAGCGGTCGCGCTGCACCGTCGCCGTCGAGCATTCCCGCCAGCTCCTGCGCGGACACCAGAAGGTGGCCGTTGGCGAAGGAGGTCATAACCGTCAATGCTACTAGAAAGTGGGCGGCTCGGGGGTGGTTGGGTGCTGGGGGTGCTGGAGGGTGCTGGGGGTGCTGGAGGGTGCTGGGTGCTGGGGGGTGCTGGGTGCTGAGAGGTGCTGGGGGGTGCTGGGTGCTGTGAGGTGCTGGACGGTGCTGGGTGCCGGAGGGGGCTCAAAGGGTGCTGGTGCTCATGGTGCTTCACGGCCGCCCCATGATCGGCGCAGGGCCATGTTCGCCTTCATGGCCCTGATGCAGATTCGCTTCATCTGTAGGTATTGTGCGTCGGTGAAGTCGCCGCTCTCTCGCCCGTCTGCGATCTGGTCCAGCGCCTCGCCGAGCGAGCCTCGGGCGATATTCAACGCGGCCTGCCAGCGCGTGGCGCTCCAGATCTACGGTTGAAACGGCGATCTGTCAGCAGCTCCTGCACCCTGGGATCGCCAGGGTTGCCGCAGAATCCGCAGCACCCTTTCAGCACCTCTGAGCATCCACCAGCCTTCAGCACCCAGCACCTTCCAGCACCCAGCACCCCCCAGCACCCCCCAAGCACCCCTCAGCCCGAGACCGCCCGGTCACACCAGCCAGACATATCGCGCCACGAAGAGCGCGGCGAACAGGTAGATCAGCCAGTGCGCCTCCCGCCTGCGTCCGGTGGCGAGCTTCAGCGTGGCGTGCGCGATGAAGCCGAAGGCGATGCCGTCGGTGATGCTCACCGTCAGCGGCATGACGACGATCGTCAGGAATGCGGGAATCGCCTCGGTCGGATCGCTCCAGGCGATCCGGCCCACGCCCGCCATCATCAGCGTGCCGACGAGCAGCAGCGCGGGAGCGACGACCGGATACGTCACTGGCCCGGCCCCGGCCTGGTAGCCGCCGCCGATCATCCGGACCAGCGGGAAGCAGAAGAGCGACAGGAAGAAGAGCAATGCGGTCACGACGTTCGCCAGGCCGGTGCGTCCACCGGCGGCCACGCCGGTCGAGCTCTCGATGTAGGCGGTGACGGTGGAGGTGCCGAGTGCTGCGCCGACGACGGTCCCGATCGCGTCGGCGAGGAGCGCCTGGCGCGCGCGCGGCAGGGTGCCGTCGCGCATCAGCCCCGCCTGGCTCGCCACGCCGACCAGCGTCCCGACCGAATCGAACAGCGCAAGGAAGAAGAAGACGAAGATCACCGAGATCATCGCCGGCTGGAGCGCGCCGGGGACGTCGAGGCGCAGCAGCGTGGGCGCGAGCGACGGCGGCCGGCTGACCAGTCCCTGGTAAGTCACGACGCCCGAGGCAAGGCCCACGACCGTCGACGCGAGGATGCCAACCAGCATCGCCCCGCGCACCCGCCGTGCCAGCAGGACGGCCATCACGAACAGCCCGAACAACGTCAACAGCGCAGCGGGCGACCCGAGGTCCCCCAGCGTGACGAGCGTTCCCGGCGAGCCGACGACGATGCCGCCCCACTCGAGGCCGATGAGCGCGATGAGCAGTCCGATGCCGACCGCGATCGCGTGCTGGAGCGAGGCCGGGATGGCCCTGATCAGGTGCTCGCGCAGCCCGATCCCCGCCGTGAGGATGAAGATGACGCCGGCGATCGCTACCGCGCCGAGCGCGATCGGCCAGGGCGTGCCCAACCCCGCGACGACCGTGTACGCGAAGAAGAAGTTGTGGCCCATCGCCGGCGCTACGGCGATCGGGTAGTTCGCCAGGAACGCCATGAGCAGCGTCGCGATCCCGGATGCGAGGCACGTGGCGACCAGCACGGCGCCGAAATCCATCCCCGCCGCCTGCAGCACCGCCGGCTGCACGAAGATGATGTAGGCCATCGTCAGGAACGTCGTCACCCCGGCGACGACCTCGGTCCGCGCGGTCGTGCCGTGTTCCGTCAGCCGGAACACGCGTTCGAGCACGCGCAGAGCATACCGCTTCGCCGTGCACCCTTGACTCGGCGGGCCTCTGGATCGCAAAGTAAGTGGAGACATGGACCTCTCGCGGGCGCTTGCCGACATCGCCGAGATCCACGAGCAGATCGCGAAGGGAGAAGTCTACCGGGGCTACCGGCCGGTGCCAATCGCGGCGTCCGGCATCCTCGGCCTCGCGGCGGCATGGCTCGAACGCCCCGGCCTCGGGCCCGGCGATCCAGTCGGCTTCGTCGCCTACTGGACGGTCGCGGCGGCGCTCGCCGGCCTGGTCGGATCGAGCGAGATCATCTACAACTACGCCGTCCACGACGATGCGGCGGCGCGGCGGCGGACACGGCGGGTCGTCGGCCAGTTCCTGCCCGGCGTGCTCGCCGCCGTCATCATCACCGCCGGGTTCGTGCGCCTGAACGCTGCGCTGGTGCCGCTCCTGCCGGGCCTGTGGGCGCTCTGCTTCGGCGTCGGCACGTTTGCCTCGCGCCCCTACCTGCCGCGCGCCAGCGCCATCGTCGCGGTCTTCTACTATCTGGCGGGCGTCGCGCTCCTGTGGAACGCGCGCGCCGAGGCGATCAACGGCTGGTGGGTAGGGGGGACGTTCGGGGCCGGCCAGCTGCTCGCGGCGGCGGTCCTGTATCTCGACGGTCGCCGCGTCGCGACGCGTGCGGTACTCACGACTTATGACGAAGAAGAAGAAGACTGAACGGATGGATCAGCCCGGGCGGTTCGCCTACGAGGGCCTCGAGCGGGTGCTGCACGAGAAGGCACGGCTCGGCATCATGACGTCGCTGGTGACTCGGCCCGAGGGCATCCATTTCACCGAGCTGAAGCGCCTGTGCGCGCTGACGGACGGAAACCTGAGCCGCCACCTCGACGTACTGCGCGAAGCCGGCCTCGTCGAAGTGTGGAAGGGGTTCGAGAACCGTCGTCCGCAGACGCTCTGCCGGCTCAGCGCGGAAGGCCGCCAGCGCCTCCTCGCCTATCTCGAGCAGCTCGAACAAGTGATCCGCGACGCGATGCCGCGGGTGGCCCGGCGCGCGGAGCGCGTCCCCGACGTTCCGGCCGGCTTCCAACCCGCCTGACCCGCATTCGTGAAGGAGTAAGGCAGGGCTACCCCTTACCCCTTCAGGATCCGCCACCTCCCTGCCGCGTCGACCTCCGTCATCCTGTCCTCCTCCAGCTTCAGCAGATGGGCGTAGACCGTCTCCTCGGCGGCGGCGGCGATTGCGGCCGCGAGCGGGCCGTAGATCTCGGGCACGAGCTCCGCTGTAGACGCGGGCTTCCGGCGAAGGATGGCGACGATCTGCGACTCGCGCTCGGCGCGATGCGCGAGGTAGCCCTCCAGGAGAGCCACCGGCTCGTCGATAGCGGGCCCGTGGCCGGGCAGCAGGCGGCGCGGCTCGAGATCGCGGATCCGCTTCAGCGACTCCAGGTACTGCCGCAGGCTGCCGCCGTGCCGCCCCGGGATGACGATCGTCCCGTTCGCGCGCGCCAGGTCGCCGCAGTAGACGTCGCCCGACGATTCGTCGAAAAAACAGAAGTGATCCGGCGAGTGGCCGGGCGTGTGGATGGCGATCAGGTAGCCGTCGCCCGCCGCGATGCGTTGCGGACCCTGCCCCGGCGCCGCCGCCGCATCACGCGGATCGAAGACGAAGAGCGGGCTCCAGCGCTCCTGCAGCGCGTCGAGCCCGGAAGCGTGGTCCCTGTGGCCGTGCGTGATCAGCACGCGCGCGAGGCGCACGCCGGCGAGCGACGCCGCGATCGCCTCGATGTGCGCCGCGTCGCCCACGCCAGCGTCCACGAGCGACGGCACCGCGCCGGTGAGCAGGTAGGTATTGGTCCCCGTCGGGCCCGTCCAGGACGACGCGTTTCCCGCGGGGATCGTAATCGGCTGCATCAGAAGTACACCTTGAGTCGAGCATAGAGGAAATCGCGGTCGGCGAATCGGCCGACGAGGTCGCGGCCGGCGCCCGCGAACCACCCTGCCGATCCCTCCAGCGCGAAGTCGTCGGTGAGCTTCGCGGTGACGATCCCGCGGAGGAACCCCGATCCCTCGGTCGCGCCGTACACGCCGAACACCCGCAGGCTGTATTTCTCGCGTGCGAACGCGCGGTCGGCGGCAAGGACGAGCGACAGGTCCGTGCGCGACGGCTCGCGGTGCACGAGCGCCGACCCGCTGATGCGGTAATCGCCGGCCTTGCGGTCGATGCCCAGCCCTGCGTCGTACGACTTGCCGCTCGTGTAGGACGCCGGTCCCTGGAAGCTGTCGCGCAGGAACGCGGCCGCCTCTCCGCGGATGCCCCACTGCCCGCGCACCGTCTCGAAGTCGGCGCCGACCATCGTGAAGCGCGGGTATTCCCGCACGACTCCGGACGGCGTCGCGGCGAACAGGCCGAAGGGCTCGATACCGCGAAAGGCGGAGACGCTCCAGTCCGCGCGGCCGACCGTGGCGCTGAAGCGCGCGCCGCCCTGCGCGTTGCGGAGCGCGGCGGCGGGCTCGCGGTCGTCGAACGGCAGCTCGCCCGGATCCGCCACGAGGTTGAAGGGCGAGGTCGGCTCGTCCAGCCGATCGAACCGGCCGCGCCTGAACAGCGGCACGTAGATAGCCTCGAGTGCCACGTCGTCGGCGAGGAACAGCCGTCCGCGGACGAGCGCCACCGGCAGCCGCGCCTCCGAGCGGCCCTCGAGGAAGAACCTGGAGACGTCGAGCGGATTGATCACATCGGTGGGCTGGAGCTCGTCGAGGCGGCCCCACGCGATCCGGGCGAAGCCGGCGAGGAGGTCGACGCGCCCGAGCCTCGCCTCGGCGCTGGCGTCCTGCACTTCGGCAATGGCGTCCTTCGCGAAAGCGGGCGGCCTCCTCTGCCGGAGAGGAGGCAGCCCCCTTCTGGCCAGGAGGCCCTCGGCGAATCCCGACAGGGTCAGGGTCAGGCGATCGGTCGGCGCAATCCTGTGCTCGGCGAACGCCCGAGCGCGGAGCTCGACCGTGTCGCCGCGGTTCGGAAGATAGTCGACCAGCGCAGACACGTACCCGGTAGGGCGCGTCTGGGCGGCGGCGTTCGAGGCGAGGAGGAGCAACAGGAGTGCGGCGGCGATGCGCATGCGGACCGAAGGGTGCCTGGGGCAGCCCTGAAGGGCGGCACTTCGCATGAGGGTACAGCCCTCAAGGGCTGGACTGCGACCCGGGTGCGTGCGGCCCGCCCTCACGCACCCCGACCAGGTCACGGCTTGCCACCCCCGATACCCCCGCGCCGTACACCCGCGGCAGCGTCCTGATAATCGCCGGCAGAATGAACACCTCCGCGAGGAACGCCACGCTCATCGTCAGCGCCAGCAGCCCGCCGAACCACGCGCTCGGACGGTACTCGGACATCAGCAGCACGGCGAATCCAACAGTGTTGATGAGCGCCGTCGTCAGCGACGCCCGGCCTTCGTGTACGGTCGCGGTTTCGATGGCGGCGTCGGTCGTCGCGCCGGCCGCCACTTCTCGGCGATAACGATTGATGAAGTGAATCGTGTCGTCGTCGACGACCCCGAGCGCGATGCTCGCGACCATCACGGTGGCGACGTTCAGCGAGATGTCGAGGTGACCCATCAGGCCCAGCACGGCGAGCACGGGCAGCAGGTTGGGCGCAATGGTCAGCAGCCCGAAGCGGAACGAGCGGAAGACGATGAAGATCACCCCGAACACGGTCACGAACGCCATCCCGAAGCTGCTCAATTGCGATATCACCAGGTAGTGGTCGAGCGTGCTGAACAGTTTTCCCGAGCCGGTGGTCATGGTGCGGATACCGGTTCCCGCGAAGGCGTCCCTCGCGATCTCCTCGGTCTTCTGGACGACCGCGAGCACCACGTCGGAGCTCATCGAGCGGAGCTTGATGGAGATCTGCGCCCGCGAGAAGTCGCTGGCGGCGATCCGCTCGAGCTCGTGGCGGCCTTCGCCGCCGAGCGTGAACGCGAACAGCTCCTGGGCGATGGTCGCGGCGTCTCCCGGCACGACGTCAGCCTCATCGCGCCCGTCGTTCAGCTCCTTGTTGATCCGGCGGACGTAGTCCGCGAGCGACGTGACCTTCTTCACCTCGGGCAGGTTGCGGAGATCGTTCGCGAGCCGATCCATCCGCCGCAGCGCCTCCGGTGTCTTCAGCGCGTCCGGCTCCCCTTCCAGCATGACCTGGAAGCTGTAGACCCCCGAGAGCTCCGAGTCGATCACCCTGGCCGATTCGCCCAGCGGGTGGGTCTCGCTGAAGAAGTGGATGTGGTTGGTGTCCACGCGGAGGCGCAGCATGCCGGCAATCGCCACCGCCGCAACCACCAGCGCCAGCGCGAGGACGCGGCCCGGGAATCGCGACGAGAGGCGTGCGATCGCCAGCATGGACGGCAGGAGATAACGCTCGTGCGGCGCCGTCGCGGTCTCCGGCTTCGCCAACTGCAGCAGCGTCGGCACCAGGATCACCGAGAGCGCGAAGTCCACCATGATGCCGACCGCCGCTCCGATGCCGAACGTGCGCACGGCGACCACGTCGCTGGTGGCGAGCGACAGCATCCCGAGGGCGGTGGTCAGGCTGGCGCCGAAGAGCGGCGTGAGCAGGTGCGCGACGGTTCGCTTGAACGCCGCCTCGCTGTCGCCAACCCGGCGCTCCTCCTCCCAGTGCTGCATGATGTGCACGTCGTCGGCGATCGCCAGCACCACGATGAGCGGCGCGATCATGCTGGAGAGCACGTTGTAGGTGAACCCCATCAGGGTGTACAGACCCAGGGTCCACAACACGCTTGCCGCGATCGCGATGCAGGCGACCAGCGTCCGCCGCCACGAGCGGAAGGCCGCGTAGATTGCGGCCACCGTGAACAGCAGGATCGGCGGCATGAACTTGCGCTGGTTGTCGAGCGTGACGCGGTTGTAGGTCTCGCTGATTTCCAGGCTGCCGTTGTAGTAGGCGCGGACACCGGCGGGCAGCTGCGGCTCGACCACCTCGTGGATCCGCCGGATGACACCGGCGCGGACGTCGTCGATGCGGTCCTCGTCGAAGGTCACGACGATCGCGGTGACGGTCGCGTCCTCAGACACCAGGTCGCCGCGCAGCAGGTCGTCTCGCAGCGCCCGCCGCCGCACGTCGGCCGGTGGCTGCGTGTCGGCGTTCTCCAGGAGGGGCCGGACGTCGAGGGCGTCGGGGACCGCTTCGACGATGGTTGCGGTCGAGAGACTGGACACGCGGTGCACGGTGTCGACCCGCTCGATGTCGCCGGAGATGCGCTCGATGGCGCGTAGCGTCTCGCGCGAGAAGAGCAGGTCGGCGCGATCGGCCTGCAGCGCGACGATGAGCGAGCGCGTGCCGCCGAATTCGCGGCGGAAGCGCTCGTAGTCCTGGTAGACCGGATCCGCGGTCGAGAACCAGGCGGTGATGTCGTTGTCGATGCGGGTGAAGTCGGCGCGCGGCGCCAGCGCGATCGCGCCGAGCAGGATGAACGCCGACAGCGGCCGGCGCCAGCGGTAGATGACGCCCGCGACGATGCGGCTCATCTATCGGCCGGGACTCCACGCTCGAGCTCGCGGCGGCTGAAGTCAGACGCCTTCAGCCCGACGTTGTAGTCGATGCGCTCGACCACGAGCTCGGTCCGCGTCTTCTCCTGCGCGTCCACCATCTCGGCAGCCATCGCCGTCCAGATCCCTTCCACCGGCTCGAGCCGCCGCACGGCGTAGGTCTTCTGCTTCTCGTCCCTGCGGTTGTGGATCTCCGCGTGTGCGACGACGAAGAGGTCCTTCAGCACGATCGAGACGACGCGCGGGAACTTCGCGGCGGCGTCCTTACGGCGCGACTCCAGCCGCCAGGCAGGGCGCGCCAGGCCGGAGCCGGTCGACCACGACGCGTTCTCGTCCAGGATCGAGTAGGTGTACTCGTCGAGCTCGCGCCCGCCGATGTCCTCGTAGGTGAAGTCGGTGCCGACGAAGCTTTCCTGCGTCTCCGCTCCGGCGATGCGGCGGACGCGGGCCAGCGCGGGCAGGTAGAGGAAGCGCTCGTCGTCGGCGTCGGGGCGCTCCCACACGAGGAAGCTGGTGCCGCGGATGTCGTTCGGGTAGGTGAAGCGGATCAGCAGGCGATCACCGGCTGGCGCGTCCTTGCCGCCGCCGGCGCTGCGGCCGCGCAGGGCAATCATCGTCAGCGCGCGCTCGCGCGCGCGGCCGTGCGGATCGAACAGTCTCATCCGCAGCGTGGTCCGGCTGTCCAGGCCAGTGTGGCGGTCATGAACGCGGCGCGCTATCTCATCCGCCGTCAGACGCTGCCCGCCGTCAGGTGTGATCGTCTCAATTCCCGACGCGCCAACGGCCAACAGCCAGACGCCGAAGACGGCAACCCCCACCAGGCAAAGACCGAGGGTCAAGGCGCGCCCGCTCAAGAGGGGTTCTTTGGAGATCGCCATTTGCACATTGGGGGCTGGAAAGTTCGGCCGTCGGCCTTTGGGAGTTGGGAATCGACCACGCCCTGGCGCCGCCATTGGCGCCATCGATTATCTGAATGCCCCTGTGAGTAAAGCAAGCCGCCGGGTTACCATCGCTGTATGGTGCTCATCTTCGGCAAGGACACGTGACCCTATACGATGGCAGCGCGTGAGGATCACGCCAGGCGCAGGGTCGAGTTCGAGTACATCAACGTCAAGAAGGACCGCGCGCAGCTCGAGCGCATGATGCGCCTCACCGGGGGCCGCCGCGACGTGCCGGTCATCGTCGACGGCGACAAGGTGACGATCGGCTTCGGCGGCACCTGAGGCGTGTAGCGGCCGCCGGCGGCGGCCAACGCGCCCGTCACGTGCCGCGGCGTGCGGGAACCCGGCGACAGGCGCGTGCCGGGTGTTACCGCGGCCCCGAGAGCAGGGCCCGCACGTCGTCGGGGACCGGCACCGGCCTGCCGGCCGCGTAGTCGTACGCGACCAGTATGGTCTTCGCGGTGGCGACCATGTTGCCGTCCTGGTCGACGATCTCGTACTCGTAGGTGAAGCTCGTCCGGCCGATGGCGGCTACGCCGATGCGGATTTCGAGCAGGTCGCCATACCGGGCAGGCCGCCGGAAATCGATCTCGGCGCGCGCGAGGATGACGCCGGGCACGTCCTCCCCCGACGCGAAGCGCCTGACCGAGCGCCAGTGCGCGAACCGCGCCTGCTCGAGATAGGTGAGATACACCGCGTTGTTCACGTGCCCCATCGGGTCGCAGTCGCGGAACCGGACTTCCAGGCGGTGAGAGAAGATCGAATCCATAGATGATCCGTGTGACACGGCGCGGTCGGGCACGGGCCAAGGCGCCGAACGCCGAGCGCCGAGCGCGGAAAAGAAGCATACAATCCCGCCGTGCCCTCCACCCTCGCTTCGGCCGAACCCTTCACCGAGGACGAACGCGCGCGGCTCGCGCCTTATTTCACCAACCTCGACGGCCACGTTTTCGCGCTGACGAATCTCCCGGAGACGGTCAAGGGGGCACTCTTCGCGCGGTACTCGCGCTCCCCGAAGTCGCTTCGGCGGCTGTTTCTCGACGAGTTCGCGGACAAGGTCGGCGCGGAGCCTTCGGTCGTGCAGGACGCCGGTGACGACAACCGACGGCCGGCTGCGAACGTCGCAACGACCCTGGCCGCGACCGAGCGCGCCGAACGGCTGTACGCGCGGGTGTTCAACGACTACGGCGACGACTCGGTCGCGCAGCTGGGTGGCGCGCACATCGCCTGCGAGTACGTGTCGAACGTCCTCACGAAGGTGCTCGAGTGGGGCCGGCTGATGGCGTATCTCGAGCAGTCGACACGCTACGTGCCGTACACGGACAAGCTGCACGGGCGGTGGAGGTATCACGTCCCCGCCGAGATTGGCGAGGGCGCGCTGCGGGAGCAGTACGTCGGCACGATGGACGCGGTGTTCGAGACCTACGCGAAGTGGATCCCCGTCATGCAGGGGTACTTCGAGGCGCGATACCCGAAAGGACCGGCGGACTCCGAGGTGGTGCACCGCGCCGCGATCCGCGCCAAGGCTCTCGACACTCTGCGCGGGCTGCTCCCGGCCGCCACCCAGTCGAACGTGGGCATCTACGGGACCGGTCAGGCGTTCGAAGCGCTGCTCCTCCGGATGCGCGCCAGCCCCCTCGCCGAGGCGCAGCAGTGCGCCGCCGCGATGCTCACCGAGCTGCGCAAAGTGATCCCGGCGTTCCTGACGCGTGTCGATCAGCCGGACCGCGGCGAACGCTGGCGCGCCTACCTCGCGGAGACGCGGCAGGCGACGACGACCGCGGCCGAGCGCGCGCTCGCCGGGCGCGAGCCCGAGCCGCGCGACGAGGTCACGCTGACCGACTTCGACCCCGACGGTGAAACCAAGATCGTCGCCGCCGCGCTGTACGGCGCCTCGGACTTTCCCGACGACCAGCTGCTGGCCATCGCGCGGCGGATGACCGCCGCGGAGCGCGCCGCGGTCCTGCGGGCCTACGTCGGCTCCCGCGCCAACCGCCGCCATCGGCCGGGACGTGCGTTCGAGCGGACCGCCTACCGGTTCGACATCCTGACCGACTACGGCGCATTCCGCGATCTGCAACGCCATCGGCTGCTGACGCTCGAGTGGCAGCCGCTCACGACGCGCCACGGCTACACGCAGCCGGAGGCCATCCGCGCGGCAGGCGGCAGCGCCGACTGGGAGCGGGTGATGGACGCCTCGGCCGACCTGCACGACGCCATCCTGGCGGCAGGCCGGCGCGAGGCGGCGCCGTACGCTGTCGCCATGGCCTACCGCGTCCGCTTCTACATCGAGATGAACGCGCGCGAAGCGATGCACCTCATCGAGCTGCGCACCGCGCCCCAGGGCCACCCGGCTTACCGCCGCGTCTGTCAGCAGATGCACCGCCTTATTGCCGACCGCGCCGGCCACCAGGCCGTGGCGGCGGCAATGCAGTTCGTCGATCACTCGGAGGTGGAACTCGAGCGGCTGAACGCGGAACGGAGGCTCGAGAAGAAGCGGCGGGAGGTGGAAGAGAGAGGGTAAGTGGTAAATGGTACGTGGGAGACGCGTGGCTTGTGGAAACTTGGCGAAGCCGAGACGACGTCGCCTTACACGCTGCCGTTTGGCGCTTCCGTTGCCCCAGCGTCGGTCCTTATCACGTACCACGCACCACTTACCACTTCACTCGGCCGGTACTTCCCTCCCGCTCCCGTACCGATTGAACTCCTCGAGGAACGTCAGCGACTCGAAAGAGCGCATGCGATCGAAAAAGAGCACGCCGTCGAGGTGGTCGGTCTCGTGTTGGACGACCCGCGCGGTGAAGCCGCTCACGCGCAGCTCGATCCGCTTGCCGCCGCGATCGTAGCCGCGCACTGTGATCTGCCGCGCGCGCGGGACACGGCCGCGGATGTCGGGAATGCTCAGGCAGCCCTCCCAGTCCTCGGTGAGGTCGGCACCCACCGGCGTGATCTCAGGGTTGACGAGTGCCATCAGCGGCACCCGGTCCTCGTCCGGGACCCTCTCGTCCTCCTCGTCGTGCGGTGACGGCGCGAAGCCGCACACGAACAGCCGCAGGCTTTCGTGCACCTGCGGCGCCGCCAGCCCCACTCCCTGGTACTCCCTCATCGTGTCGAACATGTCGTCGATCAGCCGCTGGAACTGCGGCGACCGGATCAGCGCCGGCTCGACCGGCCGGGCGGGTGCGCGGAGCAGGGGGTGGCCCATGCGGGCGACCTTCAAGATGGACATAGCTGGATTATAGGGCTGGCAATAATTCCCACCGGCCATCGACCTGCCGGGCGAAGCAACCCACCTTCCAGGACCGACTGCTGACAACGCGATTGGGAGTTCCGCAGTTTGGGAGTTGGCGCTTGGTAATTGGGAGTTATCGTTGTCCCCAGTGCAGTACAGGTATTGTCCGCTGTGCGCCGGAACGCTCGAGCCGAAGGTACTGAAGGCGGGCGAGCCGCAGCGGCTGGTCTGCGGCCGCTGCGCGTTCGTCTTCTACCTCGATCCGAAGGTCGCGGTGGGGACGATCATCGCGGTCGAGGACGGACGCCTCGTACTCGTCAAGCGGGCCATCGAGCCCGGCTACGGGCTCTGGGTGTTTCCCGGCGGCTACGTGGATCGCGGCGAGGAGATCACCGCGGCGGCGGTCCGTGAGGCGCGCGAGGAGTCCGGGCTCGACGTCCGCCTCGACGGGCTCGTCAACATCTACTCCTATCCCGGCCGTCCGCTGATCATCATCGTGTATGCAGCGACCGCGCTCGGCGGCGAGCTGTGCGCCGACGACGAGTGCCTGGAAGCGAGGCTGTTCGCACCGCGCGAGATTCCGTGGGACGAGCTCGCGTTCCCGAGCACCGGCGACGCGCTGCGCGATTACCTGGCGGGACGAGTGCAAGGGATGTAAGTGACGCGATTGCGTGTCGCGCCACGTCCGAACGTGCAGCGGCGCCGCGACCTCAGCCGTTCCCCCTCCGGTCTCGTTCGGTGCGCGCTCGCCGCTTCGCTGTTCCGGCGATGGTATGATCCTCGCCGACCACCACCTACATTCGCGGCGGCCAGCGCCCGATAGAAGGTCGGGGGAAGACGACCTATGGAGACACGCTACTGCTTCCTCGCCGCGGTGGTCGCCATCGCCGCCGCGGGATGCGTCGATTACGAACGTCGGAGCGGGACGGGGCCGTCGGCCAGCGGCATCAACGCGCTGTCGGGCCACTGGTCGTCCTCCAACATCATTCCGTCGCCGCAATCCTGCAGCAACTTCCAGTGGACCGCGTCGCAACAGACGCCGACGTCGGCCCGGGGCTCGTTCAGCGCCAGGTGCGCCGGCGACCTTCAGGTCTCCGGGGTCGCCGAGGGATCGTTCGCGCCGAACACGACCTCCGTGATCAACTGGAGCGCGAGCGGCACCGCCACCGGGCCCGGGATCACCAACTGCGAGATCACGCTGCAGGGTACGGCGGAGCTCGGCGTCGACTCGATCCGCATCCCCTACTCCGGCAGGACATGCCTCGGCTTCGTCTCCGGGGTCCAGATGCTCACGCGTTGAGCGACGATGCGTGCGTCAGGCACCACCTGTGAGGAACAGGAGCAAGGGAGAAAGGGAGTCATTTGAAAGCGTCGTCCCACCGTCACGCCAGGTCCATTCCGGAAACTATGAGCTGGAAGTAGCCCATGCTGAGAGGACCCATAGCCGTCGCAGGCGTCACGCTCACCGTGTGGGTAACTGGGTCCGGAATTCTCGGCCCTCATGGATCGGTTCACGCCCGCGTGGTCAATGGCGTCGAGGCCGGGACGCGACTCGCCAATGTCGGCATGGTCGTTGGACGCTTCGAAGTCGGCGGCCCGTGGCGGTGGCTGGGGTGTTCGGGCACGTTGATCGCCCGGCACGTCTTTCTGACCGCCGCTCACTGCGTTGCGCCGAACGTCGGCTTTGTGGCGGAATTCGGTGTCACCTTCACCGCATCGATACCGATCGTGCAAGGCGATTTCAACCCCTCGATCCCACCTGGGGTTCGCGTCTACGCCGGCGAGGCATTCGTCCATCCGGATTTTGACAGCACGACGCTGACCACTCCTGAGGCGGATTCGTTCGACCTCGCGGTAATCAGGTTAAGCGAGAGGGTGGTCGGGATGCCACCCGCGCAACTTGTCCTACCCGACCACTTCGATCTCTTCCAGAACGCCTACGAGCACTTAGGGCTTGGCCAGGCGGGTTACGGGAACACCAGTTTCTTGCCGTTCTTGGGACTGGAGCCCTTTGACTGGGGCGTCAGGCGATATACGACTGGCCGGCTCGACACGGTCTACGCGGCGAAGGTCACGGTTGCACCCGCCCCGGGTCAGATTTGCGCCGGCGATTCAGGTGGGCCAGGTTTTCCAGCCGTTATCGACGACCTTCAGCATCCGGTGCCACCCTACGTTCACTCGATCAGCGCCATCGTTTCCTTCACTGTCGTCACGGACACGACGTTGCCGTGCGAGACTGCTTCGATCCTTTACCGTCTGGACACGCCTCAAGCAAGAGAGTTCCTTGGCGAGTTCGTCACGCTGAAGCACGCGAGTTTCTAGCGCGTGCGCGGTATGTGTGTCGCTTCGGCTGCCCGCGGTTCTCGGCGTGCGACCAGCTGTCGGTTTGCAGAAGGTATGGACCCCGGATTCTCAAAACCTTTCCCCCTGGGAGTTCCCTGGTCTACCGCGCACTGAGCGTGCCCGAATTCGGCGCCGCTGTCAGCCTCCTTCGTTCTTCGGTCAATACATGACGATGATCGGCCGCGGAAATGTGGGTCATAGCGTTGGCGTAGGCGCACGGCAACCCCCTGGCTCTCCTGCTCCCTGTGCAGCACGCCCGGATACGGCACCGGCTAACGAAGCGACGAGGAAGAGCCTCCGGCCGAGCTACTTCAGATCGTCGGCGCTCTTCGCGCCGTAGACCTCGAACCACGGCCGCGCCGCGGCAAGCCGCTCATTCACCTTCGTGATGTTCTTCACTCCGTCGCCTTCGAGCCAGGCCCTGAACGCCGCCCCGCCCTGCGTGGCGTACACCGGCATCCCGTCCTTCCACGTGGCGCGGCCGCAGAGCACGCCGGAGAAGCGTGTGCCGGCCTCCGCCGCGAGCTCCAGCGATTCGGTGAACTCGGCGTTGCTGACCCCCGCCGACAGGTAGATGAACGGCTTGGTCGCGACCTCGGCGGCGCGGCGGAAGTGATCCATCGCCTGCGGCTTCGTGTACGCCATCTCGCCGCCGAAAGCGCGCGTGCCGTCGACGTATTTCATGTTGACCGGCACCTCGACCTTCATCACGTCGACGCCGTAGCGTTCCTTGGTGAACTCCGCCATGCTGGCCGTCACGATTTCCGGCTTCTTCCTCGCGTACTCCGGCCCCTTCTCGTCGGCCCCCTCCTCGTAGCCCACGAACTCGAGGAAGAACGGGATGTCGTTCGCCCGGCACTCGTCACCGATGCGCTCCACCCAGGCGTGCTTCCGCTCGTTGACGTCCTTCGGATCGAACGGCGTGTAGTAGAGCAGGATCTTGATGCAGTCGGCGCCCGCGTCCTTCAGACGGCGCACCGACCAGAGGTCGAGCAGGTCGGGCAGCCGGCCCGGGCCCGTCTTGTCGTAGCCGGTCTTCTCGTAGGCGAGCAGCAGCCCGGCACCCTTCGCCCGCCGCTGGCTCGCCGGCAGCCCCCACTCCGGATCCAGCAGGATCGCGCTGGCGTGCTTCGTCAACACCTCGGTGACCAGCGTCTTGAACTCCTCCATCTCGCGGTCGCCGACCTTCGCGTTGTCCTTCGCCAGCGCCTTCTTCAGCGATCCGCGCTGGTCCATTGCCGCCGCCGCGATCACGCCGCGTTCGTTCGAAACCGCCTTCATGCCATTGAGTTTGCCGGGTGTGATCTTCACGGTGTCCTCTTCAATCAGTGCGCGTGGGGCCGCACCCCACGCGCCTCTACGCGCGCTTCGCGCGCGGGCACATGGGTCCTTTTCGCCTGTCCGATCATTCTGGCACACGCGCTGCGGCGAGGCCGGCCATCAGGGAACCTTATCAACAGCGGCGGGAAATTGGAACGCTTCCACCGCCGCCGAAGCGACCGCCTCCTCGACCATCTCGGCGATCGGCAGCGGCTCTTCCGCCCGTTCGACGTCGGCGCGGCGCGCCTTCGTCGCCGGGTGCCGCGGCGTGAACAGCGTGCAGCAGTCCTGGTCCGGGATGATCGATATCGGGTAGGTCCCCAGCCGCGCTGCCTCGGCGCTGATCTCGTCCTTGTCGAGGCCGATGAGCGGCCGCAGCACCGGCAGCGACACGACCGACTCGATCGCCGCCAGGTTCTCGACCGTCTGCGAGGCCACCTGCCCGACGACCTCGCCGGTGACCAGCGCCTGGGCGCGGTGCCGGCGCCCGATCTCCTCGGCGATGCGCATCATCAGCCGCCGGTAGATCACGACGCGCAGCGGCGGCGCGACGGCGAGGACGACGCGCTGCTGGATCTCGCCGAAGGGAACCAGGAACAGCCGCGACTCGAACTGGTAGCGCGTGAGCAGCGTCACCAGCTCGCGCACCTTCTCCTGCGAGGCCCGCGACAGGATCGGGTAGCTGTGGAAGTGGACGAAGAGCACGCGGCAGCCGCGGCGCATCATCCGCCAGGCGGCGACCGGGGAATCGATGCCGCCGGACAGCAGGCACACGACGCGTCCGCTGGTGCCTGCCGGCAGCCCCCCGGCGCCGCGCTCCTTGCCGAAGAAGTAGAAGGCCTCGCTGGTCAGCGTCTCGACGTGGATGGTCAGCTCCGGCTTCTCGAGATCGACCGCCCATCCCGTCGCCTGCTTGATCCGTCCGCCGATCTCCCGCTCGATCTGCGGCGAGGTGAGCGGAAAGCGCTTATCCGCCCTTCGCGCCGACACGCGGAACGTTCGCGCCTCGCGGTCGCCCAGGTCCGCCAGGATCTCGCGCGCGATCGCATCCACATCCAGCGGCGCCCGCCCCGCCTTCGCGAAGTTGGCCACGCCGAACACGCCGGCAACGCGGTCGCGCACTTCCGCCCAGTCCGCCGACGGACCCAGCTGAATCTCGATGCGTCCCATGAGCGCGCGCACGGCGATGACGTCGAGGTCTGACACCGCCTGGCGGAGATTCCGCACCAGCCGGGCGATGAACCACGGGCGGTTGGCTCCCTTGAGGGCGATCTCCTGGTAGTGGACGACGATGGATTTCATGGGTGTCAATGCCGGATGACGAACGCCGAATGCCGAACGCGTGCCTTGTTCGGCATTCAGCATTCGGCATTCAGCACTGACGAGGCCGCGCGGTGCCCCGAAACTACGGCACTCTCAATCGTACCGGGCAGCCCCGTGTCTATCCAGTCGCCTGCCAGCACCAGGCCGGCGACCGGGGTCTCCGTCGACGGCCGCGGCGGCTGGCCGGGCGCGAGCGAGAAGGTCGCCTGCTTCTCGCGGATCGCGCTGCCGCGGAGCAGCGCCGCGCCGCGTGCGGCAGGCAGCGCGCCGGCCACCTCGGCAGCAGCCAGCCGCACGAGCTCCTCCGCCGGCCGGGCGGCGATCGCTCCGGCCGCGCTCGACACCAGCGATAGGTGCGATGCCTCCTCCCCGAACGCCAGCCGTTTCTCAAACACCCACTGCATCGTCCGCCCGGGCAGCCCGAGGATCGCCTCCGTCATGATCGGGCGGTCGTACCACAGGTTGACGGTGACGATTGGCTTCGAGGCCATCGCCGCCGCCGATCGGACGATCGGCGCCATCGCCGCCGGCACCCCGCCGCCGAACAGCTGACGCAGCGCGTGCCACGGCACCGCGGCCACCGCGCGCGCCACCGGGACGCGCTCTCCCCGCACCTCCACTGCTTCGACGCGGTCGCCGTGGACGACGAGGCGCGCCAGCGCGCCGGTTCGCACCTCGCCGCCGCGCGCGGCGATGTACTCGCGCGCCGGCTCCGCGTACATCAGGTGCAGCGGCCGGGTCGGGAGGACGATCGCCGAAGCAGACGCCTCGGGCCCGAACATCTCCGCCAGCACCCGCACGAACGGCGCGGCGGCCGCTTCGCCCGGCAGCTGGTTCAGCGCCGCGACCGCGAGCGGCTCCCAGAGCCACTTCCGCAGCCGCTTGCCCTGACGGTTCGCTGCCAGCCACTCGGCCACGGTCTGGTCGCGCGGCAGCACGCCGCGCCGCGCTCGCCGCAACGGCCCCGCGAGCCGCAGCGCCGACAGGCGATCGGACCACGGAAGCGTGTCCCAGTCGAGAATGGCGGCAAGCAGGTGGAGCGGCGCCGGCAGCGGCGGGCAGCGCAGCACCGAGCGGCGGCCGCGGAGGTCGATGAACGGCACTTCGAGCGCCGGGGACACGCGCACGCGATCCTCGGCCCCGATGCGGCGCAGGAACCGCATCGTCTCGTAGTAGCACCCAAAGAGCACGTGCTGCCCGTTGTCGACGAGCTCGCCGGTGACGCGATCGACGAACGCGGTGGCGCGGCCGCCGAGCTGCGGCCGCGCTTCCAGGACCAGGACGCGGGCTCCGGACGCCGCCAGCGCCGTCGCTGCCGACAGTCCGGCGAAGCCGCCGCCGATGATGACGACGTCGACCATTCAGACGCCCGCGATGGTGCGGAGCCAGGTGCGCGCGGCGATGAGCGCGCGCCGGGGACGGGGGATGCGGACGACGCGGGAGAAGACGTCGTAGCCGGAACCCTCGATGGCGTCGAGGATGGCCTCGTAGATCGCGCCCATGATCTCGGCGGCGGCGAGACGGCGGGCGTCCGCCGGCGGCAGCGCCGCTGCCGCACGCCGGTAATAGTCGCGCGCGCGTGCCGCCTGCGACGCGAGCAGCGCGCGGACCGCGGCCGAACGAACGCCCGCGCCGGCCGATGCCGCCTCCGCCCGCAGGTCGGCTTCGCTCACGCCGAACTGCTGCAGCTCGGCCTGCGGCAGGTACATGCGGCCGCGCGCCAGGTCGGCGGCGACGTCGCGCAGGATGTTCGTCAGCTGGAGCGCGATCCCCAGATCGGTCGCGTACTGCCGCGCGCGCGGGTCGCGGCAGCCGAAGATCGACAGGCACACGATCCCCACCGCCGACGCGACGCGAACGCAGTATTCGTACAGGTCGGCGAAGGTCTCGTACCGCCTGGAGCCGACGTCCATCTCCACGCCCTCGATGAGCGCCTCGAACGAGTCCCGCGGCAGACCGAATCGGCGGATGAACGGCACGAGCGCCGCGCCCTGCGGCGTCACCGGGACGGCGCCGTCGAAGCACGCGGCGAGCTCGCGACGCCAGCGCTTGATCTCCGCCGCCGCGTCCCCGGCCCCCGCTTCGTCCGCCGCGTCGTCCACCGCGCGGCAGAAGTCCCACACCGCCACGATGGCGCGCCGCTTCTCGGCGGGCAGCACGAGGAACGAGTAGTAGAAGTTGGTGTCGCGAGGCACCTGAGTCGACAGTCGTCAGTCGATAGTCACAGTCAGGGTCTCAGAGTCAGGGTCAGAGTCAGGGTCAGAGTCAAAGTCAGAGTCCGGGTCGAAGTCACGTCCTCTTCACCCTACCAGTACCATTTACCATTTCGTGCCCGCGTCCGCGTCCCAGCGGACGGCTCGCCAGAGCAGGGTGGCAGCCTCGGCCCGGCCGATCGCGGGGCGGCGATCGAACACGTCGTAGCCGATCCGTTGCAGCTTCTCGAGGATTTGCATGCCGCCGAGCCAGGTCAGGCGCAGCTCCCAGCGCAGCCGTCCGCGCACGGCGTCGCAAACCGGCCGCCCGCGCACGAACAGCTCGCGCGTGCGCTGCACGAGCTCGGCGAGCGTGGCGCGCCATTCCGGGGTCATGCGGCGCGCCGCCAGGTCCTCTTCCCGCGCGCCGTGACGAAGGCGATCGTCGAGCGCAACGTACAGCCGGCCGCGGCGCCAGTCGCGATCGAGATCCTGCCAGAAGTTGGTGAGCTGCAGCGCGGTGCATACATCGTCCGAGGCGCGGTCGAGCGCCGGATCGTCGCGGCCGGCCACGCGCAGCACCAGCCGGCCGACCGGGTTGGCGGATCGGCGGCAGTAGTCGAGCACCTCCGCCCAGGTTTCGTAGCGGTTGGTGGTGACGTCCTGGCGGAACGCGTCCAGCAGATCCTCGAACAGCTGCCGGGGCAGGCGGCACGCCGCGATCGTGTGATGCAGCGCCCGGAAGACCGGGACACGCAACGTGTCGGGAACGGAGGTCAGCTCCGACGCTGGTATGTTCCGGTCCTGCAGGCACATCCTCCACTCGTCCAGGCGGCGCAGGCGGTCGTCGCAGTCGAGGCCGGGCTCGTCGGCGAAATCGTCCGCGATGCGCGCGAACGCGTAGATGGCGGCGATGTGCGGCCGCATGCCCGCGGGCAGCAGCCGCGAGGCCACGGGGAAGTTCTCGTAGTGCTCTCGCGCGAGCCGTTCGCACGCGGCGTAGGCGGCGCGCAGGCGCGGGTCTACCACTCCGCTTCCGGCGCGCCGGCGCGGCGGTTCACCGCCCGCGCCATGACGAAGAGCAGGTCGGACAGACGGTTGACGTAGACGAGCAGCTCGGGCTCGAAGGCGTCGCGTCCGAGCGCGACCATCGCCCGCTCGGCGCGGCGGCACACGGCGCGGGCGACGTGCAGCGCGGCACCCGCCGGCGAGCCGCCCGAGAGGATGAAGCGCCGCAGCGGCGGCACCTCCTCCTCGAGCCGATCGATCCACCCTTCGAGGCGCGCCACGTCATCTGCCGTAATCGCAGCCTTCTCGACACGCCCGGCGATGCGCTGTGCAGGGTCGGCGAGCCGCGCGCCGAGCGCGAACAGATCGCGCTGGATCCGGTCGAGCATCGCGTCGATCGCATCCGGCAGGCGCGCCGCGCGCGCGAAGCCGACGACGGCGTTCAGCTCGTCGACCTCCCCGTAGGTCGAGACGCGCGGGTCCGCTTTCGACACCCGCGTGCCGTCAAACAGGCCGGTCTCGCCGCCGTCGCCGGACCTGGTGTAGATTTTCACGGCGCAATTATAGGACTACGGCGCGTTCGCGACGGGCCATTGGCCACGGATCGTTCGCACTGGTGCTGCCCACGCATGAGTTCCCGGGTTCGCAAGGTTTCGCTTCCTCCACCGGCGCGGCGCCGCTGGTTCCGGCGGCGGCTGCTCGAGTGGTACCGGCGCAACGGACGCGACCTGCCGTGGCGGCAGACGCGCGATCCGTACCGCATCCTCGTCTCCGAGATCATGCTGCAGCAGACCCAGGTCGATCGCGTGCTGTCGAAGTACCACGAGTGGCTGCACAAGTACCCCACGCTCGAGGCGCTCGCCGCGGCACCCGCGCGTGACGTCGCCGCGACCTGGCGCCCGCTCGGCTACAACATCCGCCCGCGCCGCCTGCACGCGATCGCGCGGGAGTCGGTCGCCTCGTACGGCGGCGCGCTGCCGGCCGACGAGGCGACGCTGCGCTCGTTCGAGGGAATCGGCGCCTACACCGCCGGAGCGGTCCTGAGCTTCGCGTTCGGACAGCGGGCGGCGATCCTCGACACCAACGTCGCACGGGTGCTGTTCCGCGTCTTCGTCGCCGGCGGCGAGCTGAAGGCGCACGCGATGACGCGCGCGCTGTGGGAGATCTCGCGCGCCCTGCTCCCGCACCGCCACGTCTTCGACTTCAATCAGGCGCTGATGGACTTCGGCGCGACGCTCTGCACCGCGCGGCGGCCCGCGTGTCGCGCGTGCCCGCTGCGCCGCGGGTGCGTGAGCTTCCCCGTCATCGCCAACGGCGGCGGCGCGTGACCGCCGCGCCCCGCCAACGGGTGGTCGTCGCCGCGGCCGTGATCGAGCGCGGTGGCGCGTTCCTCGTCACCCGGCGGCTCGAAGGCGCCCACCTCGAAGGCCGCTGGGAGTTCCCCGGCGGCAAGTGCGACCCCGGCGAGTCGCTCACCGCCTGCCTGAAGCGCGAGATCCTCGAGGAGCTCGGCGCCGGCCTGAGGATCGGTCCCGAGATCTTCGTCGTCGAGCACGACTACCCGGAGCGGGTCGTCGAGCTGCATTTCTTCGCGTGCGAGCTGACCGGGGTGCCCGCGCCGGTGCTCGGGCAGGCGATGCGGTGGGTACGGCGCGAGGAACTGCGCTCGCTCGATTTCCCTCCCGCCGACGCGGAGCTGGTCGAGCGGCTGCGACGCGGCTAGCCGTTCCGGGACCGTCGCGTCGACGCCGGCACCAGCTCCCAACTCCCGAGACGCCTCTTCGTGATCAGAACCGGAAGAGATAGCTCCCCTTCACGAAGACCTGCCGACCGGTCGAGCGCAGTCCCGGCGCGCGGGTGAATTCGAACGGATCCAGCCGCTCGTAGCGGTCGGTGTAGCCGACGTACACGGCGGTGCCCGGGTTGAGCAGCCACGTGAACAGCAGGTCGGCGGTCACCGTCTCCTCGTCCTCGACCTCCACCAGCCCGGGCGTCGGACGCACGGTCGCGTAGTCCACGATGGCGCGCAGCGAGAACGCGCGCGTGAACTGGTAGGTCACCCGCGAGCGGAGGATGTGATTGGTGAAGATCGTTTCGCCGGCGCCGCGGGTCGAGAGGCTCGAATAGAGGTAGCCCTGTTGCACCCTCAGCCGCGAGCCGGGCCGGACCGTCACGTTCGCTTCCGCTTCGCGCCCCGCCGCAAGGAACGGGGCGGCGCCGCCGCCGGGGAAGAAGTTGATCTCGGTGCCCCAGGTCACGCCCGCCCCGCCGCTCAGCCAGGTGAACCACGCGGACTCGAACGCCACGTCGCTGGCGTGCTTCCGGAACTCGATGCCCTCGAACAGCTCGAACGACTGCGCGTGACCGGCGAAGAGGTAGGTCTGCCGCGTCAGCTCGAGATCGAACTCGGGGTTTATCTGCCAGTCCTGCAGGCGGCCGGCGTGATCCCAGTTGGCCAGCAGCTCCAGCTCCGGGCCGTAGCGCAGGACGGCCCTGCCATCCGGCCTCCAGTTGTACTCGAGCCGCTGCTCGACCTGGCGGATGTCGACACGCGGTACGAACCCGAGCGGCGCGCGGAACTGCGGGCTGATGTCCAGGTACTCTGCCGCGTACGAGAAGGTGCGCGCCTCCCGGAACAGCGATGCGCTCACCGCTCCCCCCGCCTCCGCCGCGGTCCCGGGCTCGCGTGTCTGGCTGAACGCGACCTGCCCGTGCGCGATCCAGTTGTCGGTCAGCTTCCAGCGCCCGTCCGCCGATGCAACACGGCTAGAGGCGCCCGCGAAGTCGCGGCTCGTGGCCAGCATGCCGAGCGACGACTGCTCGCCGAAGTCGCGCTGCGCGCGGACGATCCCGATCGCGGCGCGATCGCCGGCGCCGGGATCGGGCGGCGCCAGGCGGCGCCCGGGCGCACGGTCGTCGATGGCGAGCGCCCCCAGCGCCCACCCGCCGGACTTCCCGGTCGCGCGCGCCCCGACCTGCGGATCGACGATGCGCCGCGAGAACACCAGCTGGATGGGCGTCTCGAAGTAGGTTGCGTTCTCGATGAAGAACGGCCGCCGCTCCGGAAAGAACACCTCGAAGCGCTGGTTGATCGTCACCTGCGGTTCGTCCGACTCGACCTGGCTGAAATCGGGGTTCAGTGCCAGATCGAGCGTGAAGGCGTCCTTCAAGACGATCTTGCCGTCGAGCCCGACACGTGCGTCGTTCTCGCTCTGATACGCGCCAGCGGGCGCTCCCACGAACACGCGCGCACCGGCGAAGACGCCGTACGGGATCAGCTGGATGTTGCGCCCCGGTGAGATGCGCTCGAGCCCGTCGAGCTGCGCCAGCTGCTGCCCGAAACCGGCCACCCGCCGCGTGATGTACGGCCAGAACGTGTCCTCGTTGGTCCGCGGAATCAGCCGCGCGAGCGCGATGCCCCAGGTCTGCTTCTCCACGGCGGGGAAGCGCAGGCTCTTGAACGGCAGCTCGAAGCGCACGACGTAGCCGAACGGCGTCAAGCGCCCCTCGGACCTCCACAGCGTATCGAAGCTGTAGTCGTCCTCCTGTCCCTCGCTGACGATCCCGTCGAGCTGAACGCCGTGGGGGTTGGCCATGAACACGTACGAGCGCCGCTGGTCGTAGAACGTGTCCAATACCACGCCCACGACGTCGTCGCCCTCGACGTCCTCGCGGCGCGTGAGCCGTGCGCGGATCAGGCGGGGGTCGGTGTCCTCGCAGACGAAGACCACGTAGAGGTGATCGTCGTCGTACGAGACGTAGGCGGTGGTGCTCTGCGTCGCAGGCACGCCGTCGCCGGGCTCCCGCTGCACGAAACCGGTCACGGCGGCGATGCCGGCGGGAGGCGAGCCGTCGAGGTAATCCTCGAGCCGCGGCGGCTCGCTGACCCGCTCGACGCGCAGCGCGGGTTGCGCAGACGCGGCGGCCGGGAGGAGCGCGAGGAGGATGGTGCCGGGCAGGAAACGCATCAGGCAAACGGCGTGGCGGCGACGATCGCCGGAACAGCGCCGACGTGCACCGCCGTACCAGGCGAGGTGAAGTCGCGGTGCACGTAGCCGAGCGCAATGGCGGTGCCCAGCCGCGGCGAGCGGGCCGCGCTGGTGGTGCGGCCGATCTCCCGGCCCTCGGCGCGGATCGCTTCGCCGCGCGCCGGCACGGCAGCCGACGCGAGCCGCAGGCCGACCAGCCGTCGCGCCACCCGGCCGTGGCCACGGTCGAGCACGCGGACAATCACCTCCTGCCCGACGTAGCACCCCTTGGTTCGGCTGATGGCGCGGTCTTCGATGCCCGCCTCCAGCGGAATCGTCTCTCCGTCCATGTCGAGCCCGAAACGCGGACGACCTGCTTCGATGCGGGTCGTCTCGGTCACTGCCTCGTCGACGTCAACGGCTCCCTGCCCGCGCAGCGCCGCGAGCAGCGTCTCGCGGAGCGCGGCGTCGACGACGAGATCGAAGCCGGCGACGCCGGGATCGTCGCTCCGGAGCACGTACACCGGCGAGCCGCGGACGTCCCAGTGCGCGCTGCCGAGCATCGGCATCGCCTCGAGGATGCCGACCGCGGGCCAGCCGATCACCGCGGCGTCGCCGTGCTGCGGCGCGTCGACGTCCGGGTGCGCAGCTGCCAGCGCGGCAGACAGCACCGCCGGCGAGCGCGGTCCGTAGATGCCGAGTTGCGCTTGCTCCGCGCTCAGGTCCTTGATCTCGACGTCCTCGCTGAACACGAACTGGGCGAGGCGATCGCGCACGGTGGTGGTCACGAAGCCTTCGAGGTCGAGCAGGACCGCGTCCCCCAACTCGAACACGCGCAGGTCGGCGATCATGCGGCCCTGCGGCGTGAGATAGGCGGCGTAGCACCCGGTGCCCGCGGCCAGCACGGTGATGTCGTTGGTCAGCAGCCCGTGCAAGTAGGACCGGCGATCGGAGCCGGTGACGAGGAGCCGGCCGCGAGCCGATCGCTCGACGATGGCCGCACCTTCGCGGATGGCGTGATAGCGCTCGAAGAAATCCATTGCCGGCGTCGCTGATATATCCTCAAGGCATGCCCGCGTTGCGCCATTGTACCGCCGCGCTCGTCGCGCTCCTAGCCGCGGGCGGCGCTGCCGCGCAGACGCCGGCGCCGCAGCCGGCACCGGGGGACGCCGAGTACACGATCTTCTACCGCGGCGCGGCGATCGGGCGCGAGAACGTGCACCTCGCGCGGACGAAGGACGGCTGGATCCTCACCGCCGGCGGCCGCACCGCGCCGCCGTACGACAACACGCTCCATCGCTTCGAGCTGAAGTACACCGCCGACTGGCAACCGGTCGAGCTCAAGCTCGACGCCACCGCGGGCCGGACCAGCCTCGGGATCGCCACCTCGTTCGGCGGCACGACGGCGATCAACGAGATCACCCGCAACGGCATGACCAACGCGAAGACCGACCAGGTCTCGCCGCGCACGATCGTCCTGCCCAGCAACTTCTACGCCGGCTACGAGGCGCTCGCGGCGCGGCTCGCGCGTACCTCGGTCGGCGACCAGCTGCCGCTCTACATCGTCCCGCAGGCGGAAGTGACAATGACGGTGAAGAGCATCCGCGAGGAGCCGCTCGCGATCCCCGGCGGCACGCTGCACACGCGGCGTTACGAGACGACGGTGGACAACCCGGCCGGCCCGCTGGTCGTGCAGGTCGGCGTCGATCAGCGTTCGCGCTTCGTTCGCCTCGACGTGCCGTCGGCCGGCCTGCTCGTGCTGCGCTCCGATGTCGCCAGCGTCGCGACCCGCCCGCTGACCGCGCGCAACCCGACGGATTTTGACGTCTCGATTCCGGGCAACGGCTTCAATCTGGCCGCCACCGTCACGACACCTCCGGCCGCAGCGTCGCGGCTGCGCTACCCGGCGGTGATCCTGGCCGCCGGCTCCGGCCCTGCCGATCGGGACCAGATCTCCTCGGGCGTCCCCGTCTTCGCCGAGCTCGCCGGCATGCTGGCCGAGCGCGGCCTGGTGGTCGTGCGCTATGACATGCGCGGCATCGGCCAGAGCGGCGGACGGACCGAGACGGCGACGCTCCAGGACTTCGCGGAGGATCTGCGGTCGGTGGTGCGGTGGGTGGAGAAGCGCAAGGACGTGGACAAGAAGCGCATCGCCGTCGCGGGCTACAGCGAGGGCGGCTGGGTGGCGCTCCTGGCCGCGTCGCGCGAGAAGAAGATCGCATCGCTCATCCTCGTTGCCGCACCGGGCACGACCGGCGCCGAACTCGTGCTCGAGCAGCAGCGCCACGCGCTCGACCAGCTGAAGGCGAGCGAGGAGGAGCGGAAGAAGAAGATCGAGCTGCAGCATCGCATCCACACCGCGGTGCTCACCGGCAAGGGGTGGGAGAACATCCCCGAGGAGCTGCGCGCGCAGGCCGACGTCCCGTCGTTCGCGAGCCTGCTTGCCTTCGACCCGTTGAAGGTGATGTCGAACGTGAAGCAGCCGATCCTCGTCCTGCACGGGGAGCTCGACAAGGAGGTGCCGCCGCATCATGGCACCCGGCTCGCCGAGCTCGCCGGGGCGCGCAAGAACGCGGCGAGCGTGGAGCTGAAGCAGCTGCCGGGCGTGAACCACCTCCTCGTTCGCGGCACCACCGGCGAGGTCTCGGAGTACGGGACGCTGCCGGCGCCAGCCGTGGCGCGCGAAGCGGGCGAGGCAATTGCAGCATGGCTGGGGAAATGACCTCGTCTGCCGGAAAACCGGCAGGACTTCGACTAGACTCCCTTCGATGACAGTTGGCGTTCCGAAGGAATCCTGGCCGGGAGAAGCGCGCGTCTCCCTGGTCCCTGCCGCGGTCACCAAGCTCACCAAAGCCGGTCTCGAGGTCGTCGTCGAACGGGGCGCCGGCGCAGCCGCCGGGTTCACCGACGACGCCTATGCCGCGCAGGGCGCGAGGCTCGCCGATCGCGATGCGGTGGTCGCCTCCTCCGACATCCTCCTGCAGGTCCGCACGACTCCGGACGGCGTCGCGCTCAGGGCCGGCCAGGTGGTCATCGGCTTCGCCGACCCGCTCGGCGCGCCGGCGGCGATCGCCCAGCTCGCCGCCACCGGCGTGTCGACGTTTTCGATGGAGCTGATGCCGCGGATCACCCGCGCGCAGAGCATGGACGCGCTCTCGGCGATGGCGACCATTGCCGGGTACAAGGCGGTGCTGATCGCCGCCAACGTACTGCCGCGGATGTTTCCGATGATGATGACCGCCGCCGGCACGGTCTCGCCCGCCCACGTGTTCGTCGTCGGCGCCGGCGTCGCGGGGCTGCAGGCCATCGCCTCGGCGCGGCGGCTCGGCGCGAAGGTGGAGGCGTACGACGTCCGGCCGGCGGTCAAGGAGCAGGTGCTCAGCCTCGGCGCAAAGTTCGTCGAGCTGCCCCTCGAGGTGGCGGATGCGGAGGACAAGGGGGGCTACGCCCGGGCGCAGGACGAGTCCTTCTATCGTCGGCAGCGCGAGATGATGCTTGGTGTGGTCGCGCACAGCGACGTGGTGATCACGACGGCGCAGGTGCCGGGCAAGCGCGCCCCGATCCTGATCACCACCGAGATGGTGGAGAGGATGGCGCCGGGCAGCGTGGTCGTCGATCTCGCCGCCGAGCGCGGCGGCAACTGCGAGCTCACCCGCCCAGACGAGCACGTGGTGCACCGGGGCGTGAGCGTCATCGGGCCCTCGAACCCGGCGTCGCTCGTCCCCTACCACGCCAGCCAGATGTACGCCCGGAACATCACCACCTTCCTCCTGCATCTGCTCGGGAAGGAGGGAGCGAAGGAGGCGTCGATGCCGATCGACGTGAACGACGAGATCACGCGCGAGACGCTGCTCACGCGCGACGGCGCGGTCGTGCACCCGCGGGTCAAGGAGCTTCTCTGATGGAAGCGTTCATCACGGTTCTGACGATCTTCGTCCTGGCGCTCTTCGTGGGCTGGGAGGTCATCACGAAGGTGCCGCCGCTGCTGCACACGCCGCTGATGTCAGGGTCGAACGCCATCTCCGGCATCACCATCGTGGGAGCCATGCTCTCGGTGGCGACGCCGAGCCCGTATTCCACCGCTCTCGCATTCATCGCCATCGTGTTCGCGACGATCAACGTGGTCGGCGGCTTCCTGGTGACGCACCGGATGCTCGGGATGTTCAAGAGGAAGGGCTGATCGCGGTGCCGCCGTACCTCATCACCCTCGCCTACCTGGCCGCCTCGGTGCTGTTCATCTTCGGCCTGAAGGGGCTCGCGCACCCGCGCACCGCCGTGCACGCGAACCAGGTCGGGGCCCTGGGCATGCTCGTCGCCGTCATCGCGACGTTCCTCTATCGCACGCCCGCGGGCATCGGCCCGGCGCAGGCGTGGGGGCTCATCCTCGCCGCGGTGCTGATCGGGGCGGTTGCCGGCGCGCTGCTCGCGTTGAAGATCCAGATGACCGCGATGCCGCAGATGGTCGCGCTGCTGAACGGGTTCGGCGGCGGGGCGTCGGTGCTGGTCGCCGGCGCCGCCCTGGTCGACGTCTCGAGCGCGCCGTCGCTGCAGTTCCTGATCGCCACCGCAGCAACGGGGCTCATCGGCGCGGTCACGTTCTGGGGCAGCCTCGTCGCCTTCGACAAGCTGCAGGAGTTCCTGCTGCCCGGCCATCCGATCCACTTCAAGGGGCAGCAGCCGCTCAACCTGGCGCTCGGCGCCGCGATTCTCGCCGCCAGCGTCTGGCTGGTGCTCGCCGCGCCGGGCGAACGCATCACTGTCTACTGGCTGCTCGTCCTCCTCAGTTCGGTGGCTGGCGTCTTGCTGACCATCCCGATCGGCGGCGCCGACATGCCGGTGGCGATTGCGCTCCTGAACTCGTACTCCGGCCTGGCCGGCGCCGCGACCGGGTTCGTGCTGAACAATACCGTGCTGATCATCACCGGCTCGCTCGTCGGCGCCTCGGGCATCATCCTGTCCAAGATCATGTGCCGGGCGATGAACCGGTCGCTGGCCAACGTGCTGCTCGGCCACATCGGCCCGACGGCCGGCGGACCGACCGCCGACGACGTGTACGCGGGACGGGTGAAGGCGGCGAGCGCGGAGGACGTCGCGATGCTCTTCGACGGGGCGAGCCGGGTCGTCATCGTGCCCGGGTACGGCCTGGCGGTGTCGCAGGCGCAGCACGCGGTGCGCGACCTCACGACCCTGCTCGAGTCGAAGGGCATCGAAGTGGAGTTCGCCATCCACCCGGTCGCGGGGCGCATGCCCGGGCACATGAACGTGTTGCTCGCCGAGGCGGACATCGATTACGACAAGCTGAAGGAGATGGACGAGATCAACCCCTCGTTCCAGCAGACCGACGTCGCGATCGTGATCGGGGCCAACGACGTGGTCAACCCGCTGGCGCGCACCGATCCCACGAGCCCGATCGCCGGCATGCCGATCCTCGACGTCGACAAGGCGCGCACGGTGGTGGTCATCAAGCGCAGCCTGAGCCCGGGATTCGCCGGCATCCCGAATCCGCTCTTCGCGGCCGACAACACGCTGATGTACTTCGCGGACGGCAAGAAGGCGATTATCGACCTGATTGCCGCGGTCAAGGCGGCGTGAGCATGTGGGTGCTGAAGACGGAGGAGGGGGCCGATCCGGCCTTCACCTTCCGCATCCTCCCCAGCCACCAGAAGACCCTCGGCAGGGCGGCGGGCGCCGACTTCATCGTCGACGCCAGCCTGGTGTCGCGCCTGCACTGCCGCCTCGCTGCCGGCGCGACCGGGCTGGAGGTGGTGGATCTCGAGAGCACCAACGGCACGTTCGTGAACGGGGCGCGCGTCGTCCGATCGCCGCTCAAGGACGGCGACACGCTCCGTGTCGGCGAGGTCGAACTCGTGATCGTACTCACGAATCGCTAATCTCCGGTCGCTGATCCTGAATCCCTGGTCTTCGATCCCCACCCCTGAGTCCCGGATCCCGACGCATCTCTAAGGAGCGGCAACACCCTGGGGAACGCACTCGGCCGCCACTTCGACCCGTATCGCGAAAGGAGTGTTTGCGGGGGCGTAACGCACCGAACGGGACGTGCTCCTGGGCTGCGGCCGCTCGCCGCGTGCCTCGTGCTGCCACTATCAGGTCCACAGGCCAGACACTTGGCGCTGCGACCGGCGGCATCGATGGCACAAAGTGTGGTGCGGCGCATAACCGATAAAGCGTCGGCCGGAATCGCGGTGGCCGACGTTCCGTTACGGACGCACGGTTACGCCATGAACTGCACAGCCCCCTTGCCCACTCGGCGGTTCAGGCGCTGCGGGACCGCAGTTTGCCGGGTTGAACGGAGCGGGAGGAGACAGGGGAACATAGGTGACGGTCCGCTGATTGAGCTGCACAATCGCCAGCTGACCAGATGCACGCAGCGACACGAACAGTGTATTTCCGAGCAGGCCGGGATTGATGGCGTCAGGCTGGTCGTTGCCGACTCCAGGTGTCGGATCGAGCGCGAGCGTAGCGATCGGGCTCACCGTCGGTCGTGTCAGATCCACGAAGATTAGCTCGTCGCTATGCGTCGAGGTCCCGAAGCCGACTTTTTCGTTCGCGTTCATATGAAAGCTGTGCCAGTCGGCCGCGCCAAGAGTACCGGCGTCGGTGAGCGTGTCCGTCGCCGTGTCCAGCCGGTAAACATGACCTCCGCCGCCGCTTGAGGCGAGCGTCACGATTCGGCCTCGCTTCGACATCGTCATCCCGCAGGCAATAAAGCCGTCAGTGGCAAGCGTGCCGACCTGGGTCATCGTTGGCACATCGACAATCGCGATGCCCGTCGGCAGCATTGATACATATGCGCGTTGCCCGTCGGCTCGGAATAGCGAGCAGATCGGTGCGGTGCCCGGCGGAAACACGAGCCCGCCGGCTGCCTGCCAGACTTCGGCCGCCTCGTCTGCAGAAACCTTGATGAGCGTCCTTGAGGCAACCTGCGCCACGAGGAGCACCGACCCGTCGGGCGATGGCCTGGCCTGGTGCGTCAAGGTTGCGCCCAGATCGAGCGTCCGGATGACTTGACGGTCATCGGCACGAAGGATGGCGAGATCGCCGTTCCTCATCCCCGACACGTATGCGTAATCGCCAAGCGGCGAGAAGTTGGTGATGTGCGGCCCGAGGCCGGGGAGGGAAATGGTTTCAATTGAGGAGCCGTGTCCATGAACGATGAACATCCGATCTGTACCCTGACTCGTGACCCAGACCTCGCCCGAGTCGGCTTCCTGGGTGCTCTCGGCCGTCGTTCCGGTCAGCGCGAATACAAAGGCGGCGAGTCCCACCCCAACTGAGTATCTCCAGTGCATGGTGCCTCCGTTCTCGCTCGTTTCGTGACGTTCCGGTTAATGCTCATCCCCTCGGATGTGACCTCCTTGCCAGGTGGGCAATGACGGAGCATGGCGACGACGCTACACTCCAAAACGGTGAAACCCGGTGAAAGTGGACAGAGCCGCTCACGCTGAGAGCGGGGAAATCCCTGTTCGGCGACGGAGAGCCCGCTAATGATCTGCGCCTGACCGGGTGGTGATGGAAGGGCGTGGAAATGAGCCATCGCCAAAACAGGCCAAACCCGAGCTTCGATCCACCTTGACTCTGCTGGGCGAGCCCACTCCTGAAGTGCCACCTGCGCCAGTCCTGTAGCAGTAGCATGTGGAGAATCATGCGAGACCAATCGCCGGGCAGAATCAAAGCCCCAAGCGAGGCTGAGCAGATGCACCGGCCGGTCGGCGCGGTGGTCCTTCTCGTCTGGCTCGGCGCGGGCCTGTTGCCGCCGGTGTCAGAGGCCTCCGGCCAGACAGTCAGTGCGACGACCGGCGGTATCAATGGCGCGGTCGCCGACCGCACGGGCGCAGTACTGCCCGGCGTCACCGTCACAGCGTCGAGCGACGCACTCATCGGCAATAGCGGCAGGCGCACGGCCCTGACCACTGAGCAAGGACTCTATCGATTCCCCGCTCTTCCGCCGGGGGATTACACGCTGACCTTCACGCTGGCAGGTTTCAGGACGGTGAGTCGCGAAGGCATCTACGTCGGCCTCGGGTTCACCGCGACCGTAGACGTCGAGCTGCAGCTCGAGGCGGTGAACGAGCGCGTCAACGTGGAGCGCACGTCGCCAGTCCTCGACAGACAATCGACCGCCGTCGTCGCCAGGTTCGATCGCCGTCAGCTTGCTGATCTGCCAGGCGCCCGCAGCATGGGCGCCGTGCTCGCTGCGACGCCGGCGGTCCAGGTGTCGCGCTTCGACGTTGGCGGCAGTACGGAGAATGCTGGAGCCTACAGCGCGTATGGCACGGAAGGTCAGAACCGGCCGATGATCGAAGGGGTCATCGTGACGCGAATTCTCGGCACCGGTTTTTCCTTGAACTATGGGTCGTTCGACGAGGTCTCGGTGGGAACGGCCGCTCACGGCGCCGAATGGCCCCTGGCTGGGGTGCAGATGCAGATCATTGCCAAGTCCGGTGGGAATCGGTATCGCGGCACGTTCTACGCCGATTACGAGAACAAGGACTGGCAGTCGTTCAACATCGATGAGGATCAAATCAGCCGTGGCGCCCGGGGCGGTGGTGGGCTGTCGCCACGGGATACGAATCGTGTCTGGAGCTACCACGACGTCAACGCCGACGCGGGAGGCTACATCAAGCCGGACTCGCTCTGGTGGTACGCCTCGTTCCGCGACCAGGACGTCTCCGCGCGGTCGGTGAATTTCCCGGTCAAGCCGCGCCGGACGCATATCTTGAGCTACACCGGCAAGGGGACGTACCAGATTACTCGGAATGACAAGCTCGTCGCATTTGTCCAGACCGGCCGGAACCACCAACCGAACATCCTGGGCGGTTTCAGGCTTGGCGGGACGACAGCGATCAATCTGTCGGAGGACTCGACCGCAGAACAGCTGGCGCGTGGGTGGGTGTGGAAGGGCGAGTGGAACTCGGTCATCAACGATCAGATGTTCTTCGAGCTGAGGGCGGGACAGTTCGGCGCCGACCGCCCGGAGAAACCCTATGGCACCTCCCCTCGCGTCGAAGACCTCGAAGCTCTGATCGTCCGGGGCGGAAATCGCGACTGGCAGATCAGCCTGAGGCGTGAACAGGTGCTCGGATCCCTCAGCTACTTCCGCGATGACTGGTTCGGTAATCACCAGCTGAAGGTCGGCGGGGAGGTGTTTCGGACGACCTCGGCGGACATCTGGAGCGCTGGTTATCCGGGCGACGTGGTGCACGTACTTCGGAGCGGGGAGCCGAGCCAGGTGTACCTGTTCCAGACGCCGTCCAGATCGGACATTGGCGAATGGACGTACAGTGCTTACGCCAACGACGCGTGGCGGGTGAACGGTCGGCTGACGCTAAACCTGGGCCTGCGGTTCGACCGCTATCGCGTATTCCTGCCGCAGCAGACGCACCCTGTAGGCAGGTTCAATCCCGCGCCGCAGACTTTTGCCGCAGTGGGCAAGGTGAAGGCCTGGAACGCCGTCGCCCCCCGGATTGGCGTCATCCACGATATCCGGGCCGATGGGAAAACCCTCGCGAAATTCAGCTATGGCCAGTACCGCGGCGGTGTGGCACCCGACATCGGCTTCAATGCCAACCCGAACTCGAACCCGTGGTGGCGGCTCTATCCATGGACGGACGTCGATGGCAGCGGCGTCTGGGAGCCCGGCGAGGAAGGAGCGCTCCAGGACAGCCGGGGAGGCGTTGCCATGGAGCGGCTCGACCCCGGACTGAAGCTCCTCTTCGTCGAAGAAGCCGGCGCCTGGATTGAACGCGGGTTCGCTGCCAATCTCAGCGTGCGGACGGGTGTCGTCTGGCGAGCCGAGCGCCAGCACCGCACGCGCCAGAACGCGAACTGGCCGTTCGACGTTTTCGCGCTGCCGGTCGCGATCGTCGATCCAGGCGTCGATGGGCGGAGCAACACCGTCGATGACGGGCCGGAAATTGTGGCATACAACCTCGAGGAGCAGCTGCGGGGGCTCCAGGACAACGTCCTTCGCAACGTGCCCAACGCGGATAGCCACTTTCGGACGTGGGACGTCGCGGCAGGCCGCCGCTTCAACGGGAGGTGGTCGCTCGTGGCGGCGTTCGCACACACCTGGAAAAGCGAACATGCAAACGCATATTCGGGCCAGCCCGTCCGCCAGAACGTGTATCCGCTGACCCCGAACGACTGATCAATGCAGGCGAAGATGGACGCTACGAATTCAGGATGTGGTCGGCCAAGGTGTACGGGACGTGCGAAGGCCCATGGCGCGTGCACATCACGCCGTTGCTCCGCCATCAGTCCGGACAGCCCTATGGCCGAACGTTCGTCCGCACACTCAATTATGACAACGTCAGGCTTCTGGCGGAGCCGATCGGCACGCGCCGGATGGATCACATCACCCTGCTCGACGTGCGGGTCGAGAAGGGCTTCCGGCTGGCACAGAACCGTCGCGTCGCCGCTTTTGTCGATCTCTTCAACGTACTCAACGCCAACCCCGACGAGATCACGAGCTGGTCGTCGGGCTCGTTCCTCCGCCCGCTCAGTATCGTTCCACCGCGAATATTGCGATTAGGCGCCAAGGTGGATTGGTAACGCTTCAGGGCAGGCGGAGCTTCTTGCGGAGATCGGTCAGACGTGGATCGCCGTGAAGCACGGCCATCTCGGGTTGCGCCAATAGCTGCGCCAGGCGCTGCGGCTCGGTGGCGAACATCTGCTGCAGTGCCTCGAACGCCCGGTCCTTGTCGCCCAGCGCAACATAGATGTTGGCCTCGCGGAAGGGGAAGCCACGATGCACCACGGCGAGCCGTTCCGCGTCGGCGCGCCGGCCGGCCCTCACGTAGGCGTGCGCCAACCAGGGGGCGAACCCAGGCCCCTTTTCGAGGGCCGGGATTGCCTCTGCCCATCGACCGGCAAGCGTCAGTGCTCGATACAGGTGAAGCACCGGAAAATCGGGGTCCACGGCACGGGCACGGTCGAAGTTTTCGATTGCTTCGTCGTATCGACCTGCCTGGATGAGCACATGCGCCAGCTCGCGTCGCAGATCGAGTGAAAGCGGATCGTTACCGAGCGCCGCCCGCAGGAGCCGCTCCGCCTCCGCGTGCTTGCCGACAGGGCGCAGCGTGGAGAAGGAGTAGCCCGTATAGACATGGCTGAGAGTAGCATTGAGATCGATGGCACGCCGAAAGGATTTGTCGGCGTTGTCCCAGTCGAACTCGCGCGCGTACACCCAACCCATGGCGGCGTGCGCCTCGGCCAACAGGGGATCGAGCTGCAAGGCCTTGGCCGCCGCGGGTCCCATGACCGCGCGTGCGGCAGCGAACGTGTCCCCGCCATAGGGACTCATCGAGCGAATCGCATGCGCCCCCGCGAGCCCCGCATAGGCAGGAGCGAATGAGGCGTCTTTGGCAATCACCTGCTCGAACAGCTCTGTGGCCTCACGTACTCCCGAGCCCGCGCGATGGTCGCGCCGGTCGAGCAGCGCGCGCGCCTTCAGGTACAGCTCGTACGTTTCCGGGTTGGTGTCGTAACGTCTCTGCCCCCTCCCCAGGGTGAGTCGGAGCTTGTTGACGATGGCTCGGGAGATTTCATCCTGAATGTCGAACACGTCCTCGAGCTCGCGCTCGAACCGATCGGACCACAGCGCAACGTCCCCCGCGACCTGAACCAGTTGAGCGTTGATTCGCAGTCTGCTCCCAGACCGCAACACTGATCCCTCGACGACGAGGTTTGCCCCAAGTTGCTCGCCGACGTCGGGTAGATTGCGGGGCTTGTCTTTGAAGGCGAACGAGGATGTCCGCGACCGCACTCTCAGGCCTTGAATGACGGCGAGGTTCCGGATGATTTCGTCCGTCAACCCGTCGACGAAGTACTCGCTGTCCGGCTCGGTGCCGAGATTCCTGAACGGCAGGACCGCAATGACGGGCTGTTCAACCGGCCTCGCGTTCGCGGCACTGCCATCGTTCAACCCGATGAAGCTCGCCAGCAGCGCGCTGGGCTTTGTGAACGATCCAGTTTGTCGCCCACGTACCTCCCACGCGACCCCGGCCGTCAGGATGAGGGCCGCCGCGGCAACAATCGCGGCCGCCATCCGCATCAGTCGCGAGCGGGGCTCGAGCGCCAGCAGGTCCGTTGACAGCGCCTCGGCACTTTGATAACGCCGCTCGGGTCGGGGATCGATCGCGCGATCGATGATGCGCGCCAGCTTCGCTGGCACATCCCGCCGCCCGGCATGCACCGTGGCTCTCTGGCCGCGCTGATGGGCCCGTCGGACCTGGCACACCGTCCGCGCGTGTACGGGATACGAGCCGGTGACGAGGTGATAGAGCAGCACGCCGACGCTATAGATGTCGCTGCGAACCGTGGCCGGCTGCCCCTGCAGCACCTCGGGCGCGAGGTAGAGCGGTGTGCCGACCAGATCAGAGGGTGCGTCGTCCGCAACCTCTCGGCCGGTCCCGAAATCCATCAGGACGATGCGCCCGTCCTCGCCTCGCATCACGTTGTGTGCCTTGATGTCCCGATGCAGCAGACCGGCGCCGTGCACGGCCGCCACCGCACGACAGAGCTCGAGGCCGATGGTCGCCGTTTCGGCAGGGCTGAGCACCGTCTGCTGCTGAAGGATCTGCTCCAGGGTGAGGCCGCGAACGAACTCCATCCAGAGACCGATCCGGTCGCCAATCTGCTCGGCGCCGTGGATCGTGACCACGTTGGGATGTCGCACGCGGGCGAGCAGGCGGCCTTCGTGGATGATCGTGGACGCTTCGCGATCGCCGGATGCGCGGCGAGCGGGCAGGAGCTTCAGCGCGACTTCCCGATCCAGCCTGGGGTCCCAGGCCCGGTAGACCTCTCCAAAGGCGCCGCGGCCGATTCGCTCGAGGAGCCGAAGGGATCCCCAATGATCCGTCGCCCCCTCGTCGCCGTGACGCGCTGACCATGATGAGGGTGCCTGGGCCGACGCGGCCGGCGGCGCACCGCGATGGACTTCAGAGAGAGCCGCAAGAATCTTGAGCTCACCGATCACGAGCTGATCGGTCTGATCCGCGCTCGACTCGGCCGACGCCCAGTCAATCGGCGCACCGTCGAGAATCGCCCCAGCCAGGTCGTCAATCAGCTGATTGCGGACCTCCACCCTTCATCTCCTGCGCGAGCCGCACCAGCGCCCGCTGCGCCGTCTTGCGCGCCGCGTCCGGTGTCGGTTTGCCCAGTGCCTCGGCTAGCTCCTCGTAGGTACAGCCCAGCTCGACTCGCGCAATGATGGCCTCGCGCTCCTCCGCCTTCAGCCGCGCGAGCGCACGCTCGTAACGCTCAACAGCCTCACGGCCAATGGCGTGTTCGAGCGGCGACTCCGCGCTGTCGACTTCGATGTCATCGAGATCGGTGGCATCGGGCGCCCGTCCCTTCCGGCGTAACTCCTCGCGGATGCGATTGAGGATCGCCTGGCGGAGATACGCCTGGAGCGCACCGACACGTCGAGGCTCGAAGTTGTCAATCCTCTTAAACGTGTTGAGCAGGGTTTCCTGGACAAGATCCTCGGTGTCGGCGATCGTCCGCGCCCACTTCGGCAGTCTGCCACTGGCCCAGCGTTGGAGGGGTTTGCGATGGCGGGCGAAGAGCCGTTCGAGCGCTTCTGCGTCTCCGCCGCGGGCTCGGACGATCAGGCTGAACGTCGATTCGACATCCATACACTCCTCAATCCGGACGCGCGCGGGCCCATCTTACGCGGTTTGTCCGGTTTTTCAACGCGCACCGTTTACCAGGTCAGACGAGTAATCAGGGCAACGCGGCGTTCGCTGTCGTGTCGCGACGCCGCATGGTTCGCAGCTCATCAGATTGCCAGTCGTCCGTTGCTCGCCCCATGGGGAACTCAGATGAACAGCCGCAAGCGGACGGTTCTCGGTCTCGCCGCATTCGCACTGACCGTCCTGTTCTCTTCCGTCGGAACGTCGCGGGCCCTGTCAGACGACTCCGCCCGCCCCAACCCGGTGCTGGAGTGGAACCAGATCTTCATCGATACACTCCTCGCGACGAACACCCCGAATTCCTCGAGTCAGCGGCTCGGGGCGATTGTCCACACGGCGATCTTCGATGCCTACAACGGAATCGAACAGCGCTACACGGCAGTCTTCGTAAACAGCATCGCTCCTCCCTCCGGCGCATCGCGCCGCGCCGCGGTCATCGCGGCGGCGTACACCGCGCTCGTTGGCCTGTTCCCGTCGCGGCAGGCCAAGCTGGATGAAGCCTATGCGGCATCCGCTGCGGCGCTGAGCGACGATGGCGAGGACGGCGGTGAATCGCGCGAGCGCGGCATTGCGTGGGGCACCGAGGTGGCGCAGGCTGTGCTCGCGTGGCGTGCAACCGATGGGTTCAGCGCGAGCTATCCTCCGTTTCGCGGTGGAACCGCAATCGGCCAATGGCGTCCGACGCCTCCGGCGTTTACACCGATGAGCGCCCAGGGGTTGGCATTCACTGCGCCATTCGTGGTGGCCGGTCCCACCCAGTTTCAGCCGCCACCACCGCGAACCCTGACGAGCGGCACGTATACCGACGACTTCAACACCGTCAAGGTGCTCGGCCGCAGCACCGGATCGACGCGCACTACGGATCAGACGGCGCTCGCCGCGTTCTGGGAGTTCAACGCCAGCGTCCACTGGAATCAAGCGGCCAACCAGATCGCGCGGGCCAACCACCTGTCGATGTCCGAGAGTAATCGGCTTCTCGCGGTCCTGAACCTCGCCATGGCCGATACCGCGATCACCACCTGGAGCGCCAAGCGACACTACGGCGACGTTCCAACCGAGGTCACCTGGCGGCCCGTGACCGCGATCGGCCTGGCTGACTTGGATGGCAATCCGGATACGGCTCCTGATCCGGACTGGCTGCCGTTGGTCAACACTCCGGCGCATCCGGAGTACCCTGCCGGGCATCCCAGCCTGAATGGCGCGGCCGCCACGGTCCTTCTCAGTCACTTCAACGACGAACAGACGTTCACGCTGACGGCAACCGGACAGCCGGATCGCATCTACGGCAGCATCGCGCAGGCGCGCGCCGACGGAAACAACGCGCGGGTCTGGGGCGGTATGCACTATCCGAGCACCGTCGCGATCAGCGACGTGCTGGGAGAGGCGATTGCCAACTACGTCAATCGGAACGCGATGCAGCGACTTCGCTGAGAGCGCCAACAGGACGGCTGATGTTGAAAGGACCACGATGTGTACGAGGACGTCGAGATGTACGCACCGACGGTCGGCACATACGGAGAGGGTCATGACTCGAGAAACCGGGCGATACGCTATCGTGATTGGTACATTCGCGTTGCTCGCCTGCGGCAGTCCTCCGCAAGTTCCAACCCCGGTCCGGGGCCCGCAAGCAAGCGCGCCAGTAACCCCTGCACCGCCTCCGCCTGTACCAGACCCGGGCGCTTACCCACTCGCCGGTTCGTATGCTGTCACGCTCGATATCGGCACGGGATGCCCTGTCGTCCCTGAAGCGGAGCGAAGCCGCAAGTACTCGGCGACCATCGGCTACTCCGGCGGGGGGCGGTATGTGGTCACGCTGAACGATGCGACGTTTTTGACGGGCGCAATCTGCACGGCAGGTTCGGCCCATTTCGCGGGAATCGGCTGTCACCAGTTCTTCGCCTCCGAAGACACCGACACCGCGCTCTTCTTCCTGGAAAACAACAACGACGAGGCGCATGGAGGCCACATCGTGGAGCGCATGTCTTCCGGGACATGGCTGGAAATCATCGGGAACGTCCAGGGTAAATTCAATGGATCGTCGATCGAGGCAACAGGCGCGGGTAGCGTGTGGTATTGCCCGACACCGCTGGGCTACCCATTTCCCTGCCAAGGCTCTGTCGGTTGCCACTCGGACGACATGCGCCTGACGCTCGAACGGAAGTAATTCTGTCTAGCGTCCTGGGATCAGCGATTGGGGATCAGGGATTGAGAAACGGATTGTACCGTCGCTCCTGGCCGATCGTGGTCGATGGGCCGTGCCCCGGCCAGACGACGGTATCGTCGGGAAAGCGAAAGAGCACGGTGCGGATCGAGTCGATCAGCGTTGGATGATCGCCGCCCGGAAGATCCGTCCTTCCGATCGATCCGGCGAACAACGTGTCGCCGACGAAGAGGGTGCGCGCGGCGGCGTCCTCGCGGCCGACCGCCAGGCACACGCCGCCCGGGCAGTGGCCCGGGGTATGGTGCACCCAGGCGCCGTAGCGGCCGAACCGCCATGGACCTTCCCCGTCGTAGAAGAAATCGACCGCTGGCTGCGGGTCGACGCGCAGCCCGAACATCAGCCCCTGCTGCGTGACGCCCTCGTACAGGAAGTTGTCCGCCGCGTGCAGGCCGACGGGCACGCCGAGCGCGCGCTTCGCGCGCGCGACGCCGGTCACGTGGTCGAGGTGGGCGTGCGTCAGCAGGATGTAGCGAATCACCAGGCGGTGTTCCCTCGCCGCATCCAGCAACTGATCGACCTCGTCGCCGGGGTCGATGACCACGCCCTCGCGCGTGTCCTCGCAGCCCACGACGAAACCGTTCTTGAAGAAGGGAGCGGCGGACCGGACCTCGAGAATCATCGGGATATTCCCGCCTGAGCCAAATCGGCGCTCATTGTCGCATTCCCTGGTGCGAGCCCGCTGAATCACCCTCGCGGCCCCCGGGGCCGCCTGCAGCGGAACACCAAGGGGAATCATGGCGTACAAGGAAGCCGTCCGCGTGCACACGAGCCTGCTGGCCGACGTCGAGAAAAAGTGCCTCGTCTGGTTGGCGGGAAAACTGCCGGCACGCGTCAACTCGGATCATCTCACCGTCCTCGCCGGACTGGCGATGCTGGGGATCGGCCTCTGCTACTCGTTCGCGCCGTCGCAGCCGGGCCTGCTGGTCGTGGCGGTCGTCCTGCTGGCGGTCAACTGGTTTGGTGACAGCCTCGACGGTACGGTCGCGCGCGTACGGCACCACGAGCGCCCGCGCTACGGCTTCTACGTGGATCACGTCCTCGACGCCGTCGGCATCGCGCTTCTCTTCGGCGGCCTCGTCGCGGGTGGATACATGAGTCTCGCGGTCGGCGCCGGGTTCCTGCTGGCCTATTATCTGCTGACGATCGAGATCGCGCTGGCCACGCACGCGCTCGGCGTGTTCCGGATCTCATACTGGAAGTTCGGCCCGACCGAGTTGCGGATCTTCCTGGCAGCCGGCACACTGCAGCTGCTGCGGTCGGAGTCCGTGCCGCTCCTCGGTCACCACGTGCTGCTCTTCGACGTCGGCGGCGCGGTGGCGATCGTTGCCCTGCTCGCGACCTTCATCGCCTCGGCGGTCCGCAACACGCGGGCGTTGTATCGCGCCGAGCCGCTGCCGGAGGCGACGCCGGTGAAACCGGCCCGACGCGCGGCCTTGGCCACGGCGCACGACTGACGCGCCTTCGTGCCCCCGCCGTGACCCCTGGACGCGCCCGCGTTGACGGCACGGCGCGCCCGCCGCCGCGCCGTCAGGCCTGCCACCCGCACGGGACGAGCCTCGAGGGGCTCCGCTCTCCGTCAAACCCGCTGGCGCGCGGTCGGCCGCGGCAGGCTAGAATGGCCGCATGGTGCTCGTCGCGGTGGACGATCTTCTCTTCAGCTCGAGAATCCGCACGGTGGCGAAGCAGGCGGGGGTGGAGGTGGTGTTCGCGCGCACGCCGCCGGAGATCCTGGAGCAGCTGCGAGCGCGGAAGCCGCCGCTGGCCATCTTCGACTTGAACAGCGCGAAGACCGATCCGATTCGCACGGTGGAGGCGGTCAGGCGCGACCCCGACATCGCTTCCACCCGCACGGTCGGATTCGTGTCGCACGTCGACGCGGTCACCATTGCCGCGGCACGCGAGGCAGGGATCGACGACGTGATGGCGCGCTCCGCGTTCGCCGGGCAGCTCGCCGAAATCCTGCTCTCCGCCGGGGAGAACCCGCGCTGATCGCGATCGCCGACATTCGCGCAGCCGCCCGGCGGCTCGAGGGCCGTGTCCTGCGCACACCGCTCCGCCATTCCCCGTGGCTCTCGGCACGACGCGGCGCTGACGTCTTCCTGAAGCTGGAGACCCTTCAGCCGACCTTCTCGTTCAAGGTCCGCGGCGCCTTCAACGCGGTCCTGCGGCTGGCCGAGACCGCTGCCGGCAGCCTGCCGCCGCTGGTCACGGCATCGGCGGGCAACCACGGGCGCGCGCTCGCGCTCGCCGCCCGCGAGGCGGGACTGCGCCTGACGGTCTACGTTCCGGAAGCCGCACCGCGGATCAAGCTCGAGGCCATCCGGGCGGAAGGCGCGGCGCTCGTCGCCTGCAGCAACTACGACGAGGCGGAGCGACGGGCGAAGGAGCACGGGGCGAGCGGCGAGGCGGTGTTCGTGTCGCCGTACTCACATCCCGACGTCATCGCCGGCGCCGGCACGATCGCGCTCGAAGTGCTGGACGAGCGGCCGGACGTCGACACGTTCATCGTGCCCGTCGGCGGCGGCGGCCTGATCGCCGGCATCGGCATCGCCGCGCGCGAGCGGGGAGCGGCGGTCCTCGGCACCGAGGTGGAGGCGTCCTGTCCCTTCACGCAGTCGCTCGCCGCCGGGCGCATCGTGCAGATCGACGTCGCCCCCACCCTCGCCGACGGGCTCGCCGGCAACATGGATCCCGACACGATTACCTTCGATCTCGTCAGGCGCCTCGTCGATCGCATCATCGTCATCGCCGAGGGAGAGCTGCGGGCCGCGATCGGCGAGCTCGCGCGCGAGGAGCGGCTGATCGTCGAAGGGGCGGGCGCTGCCGGGGTCGCGGCGCTTGCTTCAGGCGCGATCGACCTGCAGGGGCAGCAGGTCGCGATCGTGCTGACGGGAGCCAACATCGATCCGGCGACGCTGCGCGAGCTGTTGTAGCGCTGCCGCCGATCGCACTCAGGCCGCGGATGGCGCGGATTTCCGATGGAGGCCGCCGATGACACGGACTCCTGATAGAGGTCTCGGATGAACGCGAAGTGATTCATGTTCGCCGGCATCAACGCGAAGCCGCCGCAAGGCCAGTACCTGCGCGGACAGCAACCTCTTTGCAGGAAGAGTCTGAAGACGGCTCCATGCAGGGGGAGCGGCGAGAGGGCTGCCGTGGTTTTGGAGGACCTCCGACGAGATGGAGCTCCGGGCGCGCATGGGCTGGCGATCCGTAAGGAAAGTTCTGGTCATCGACATTGGGGAACAGCGTCAAAGAGAGTGTCACCGGCAAGCCATGGCAGGCATGTCGACCATCACGCGTGAAACGACGAGAGGCGGCCAGGCGGCAGCCTGCCCGACGCCACGGCTTGACGAGCGAATCGGCGTTCTCGTCGCGATTGGTGGCTCCGATATCTGAAAGACGAGGCACATGACTCCGCCCGCAATCGCACTCCTGTCCAACGGCTCGTACGGGGTGATGATCACGAGTGCCGGCGCTGGCTACAGCACCTGGCGCGGCCTCGATGTGACGCGCTGGCGCGAAGATGCCACGCGCGACTGTTGGGGTCAGTTCTGTTACGTCCGTGAGGTCGGCTCCGGCAGCGCCTGGTCGATTGGCCGTCAACCGCTCCCCAAGCCCGCCGATGAATCCGGATTCGAGTTTCACGCCGATCGCGCCGAGTTCTGGCGACGGGATGGCGATATCGAGACGCGCTGTGCCATCGGAGTCGTAACGGATGCCGACGCTGAAGTACGCGCGGTGACGCTCGTCAATCATGGCCGTCGTCACCGCGAACTCGAGCTGACGAGCTACGCGGAAGTGTGTTTGAATGACCGTCGCGCCGATCGGGCCCACCCTGCTTTTGCGAAGCTGTTCCTGGAAACGAGCTTCGATCCGCGATACGGCGCGCTGGTGACCAGGCGCCGGCCGCGAGGCGCAGAAGAGCAACCGATCTTCGCCATTCACTCTTCAGCATCCAGCGAAGTCACCAGCGAAGAGATCGAGTACGAGACCGATCGCCTGAGATTCCTCGGACGCGGCCGCACGCCGGCCAATCCCGCCGCGCTCGACTCCGGGTCTCGCTTGTCGCGGACGACCGGTCCAGTGCTCGATCCGATACTCAGCTTGCGGCGCCGCGCCGACCTCGAAGCTGGAATGACGGCTCGTATTGCATTTGCGACCGGAGCCGCCGACTCGTACGAGGCCGCCATCGGAATGGCCGAGCGATTCGGCCAATTCGAAGCGATCGACGAGATATTTGCAGATGCCAGGGTTCATTCCCGGAGGGAACTACGGGAGCTGGAGCTCTCGCGGCAAGACATTGGCCTGTTCGACCGCCTGGCGGCTTCCGTGGTGTTCACAAACGCCAGTCTCCGCGACCTTGCTGCGGTAGCCGCCAACCGAATGGGTCAGCCGGGCTTATGGCCGCATTCCATTTCCGGCGACCTGCCGATCGTGCTGGCTCGCGTCGCTCGGGACGATGATGAGGGGATCGTCCGACAACTGGTTCGATGGCGCATCTATACACGCCGTCGCGGATTGAAGCTCGATCTCGTGATCTTGGACGAGCGGGTTGGGGAGATCGCCGATCGGCTACGCGCCGAGCTACAGGTGGGAGCCGCCGGCGACATGCTCGGCAAGCCGGACGGGGTGTTCTTCTTGACGGCAGACAAGGTGCCCGCCGATGACAAGGTGCTGCTTTCAGCAGCCGCGCGGGCTGTGCTTGGCGGCGGTCACGGGTCACTGACCGATCAGATCGAACAGCACGCCGACCCACGGCCCACTCGACCGGCGCCTCTCATTCCAGCCACGGTCGCGACAACTTCTGTCGCGCAGCGCGGCCAACCACCTGATGGGCTGAGCTTCTGGAACGGCTTCGGAGGCTTCACCCCGGACGGCCGCGAATACGTGATCGTCATCGATGTCATCTCACAGGCCAGACCCACGTTGCCGCCAGCTCCCTGGACCAATGTGCTCGCCAATCCGGGGTTCGGATGTCTGGTGACGGAGGCCGGTCTCGGCTACAGCTGGGCGGGCAACAGCCAAACGAATCGCCTCAGTCCGTGGTCCAACGATCCGACTTCGGATCCGCCCGGCGAAGCGATCTACGTGCGTGACGAGGAGACCGGTGACTTCTGGACGCCAACACCGCTGCCGCTCGGACCTCGAGCAACCGTGACGGTCCGCCATGGCCAAGGCTATACGCGCTTCGCCCATGTCAGTGGCAATCTCCACCAGGACCTCCTGGTTTTCGTTCCGCCAGACGATCCAATCAAACTGGTGTGCCTGACGGTGCGGAATGAGGACAATCGGCCCCGGCGCTTGACTGCCACGTACTACGCCGAATGGGTGCTTGGAACGGCGCGCGAGAACGCTCCGCTACAAGTCGTCTGCGAGCGCGATCGCGAGAGCGGTGCGATTTTGGCGCGCAATGCCTGGGCCGGCGACTTCGCCGGGAAGATCGCGTTTGTAGCTTCTGGCGCAGCGGTGCAGTCGGTCAGCGCCGATCGAACAGAATTTCTCGGAGAGCACGGCTCGGTGTCAACGCCAGCGGCCCTGAAGTGCGTCGGACTGTCAGGCCGCGCCGGTGCTGGCCTCGATCCCTGTGCGGCAGTCACGACGGAAGTGACGTTGTCTCCCGGCGAGACGAGAGAAGTGGTTTTCGTGTTGGGTCAGGCGGACAATCTGGCGGAGGTCCATCGGCTTATTCGTAAGTACGCGCACGGGGATGGAGCTGATGTTCTGCTGGCCGAAGTGCAACAGCAATGGGACCGCCTCCTGAATGCGTTGCACGTGGCAACGCCCGATCGGGGCATCGACCTCATGGTCAATCGCTGGCTTATCTACCAGGTCCTGGCGTGCCGCGTGTGGGCCCGCTCGGCGTTTTACCAATCCGGCGGAGCGTACGGGTTTCGCGATCAGTTGCAGGATGTGATGAGCCTGGTCTACAGCGCTCCGGCAGAGGCGCGGGCGCAGATCCTGCGGGCGGCGGCACGCCAATTCGAAGAGGGCGACGTCCAGCACTGGTGGCACCCTCCGTCGGGGATCGGGGTCCGGACGCGGATCAGTGACGACCTCTATTTCCTGCCACTGGTGGTCCATCACTATGTCGTGACAACCGGCGACACGGACGTGTTAGACGCGGTCGTGCCGTTCATCGCGTCGCCGGTACTTCGGGAAGACCAGGAGGAAGAGTTCAACCTCCCCGCCGTGAGTGCGCAGACCGGTACCGTTTACGAGCACTGCGTTCGCGCCCTCAAGTACGGCTATCGGCTGGGTCCTCACGGTCTGCCCCTGATGGGCACCGGCGATTGGAACGACGGCATGAATAGAGTCGGTGTGCATGGAAACGGCGAGAGTGTCTGGAATGGCTGGTTCTTTGTCACCGTGTTGAACGCGTTTGCAGAAGTCGCAGAGCGGCGCAGCCAATCCGACGAGGCCAGTTGGTGCCGTGAGCGAGCGGAGCAGTTGCGCATCGCTCTGGAGGCGAACGCGTGGGACGGCGCGTGGTACCGCCGCGCCTACTTCGATGATGGGACTCCCCTGGGATCCGCTCAAAACGATGAGTGCCAGATCGACGCCATTCCGCAAGCCTGGGCCGTCATTTCCCGCTCAGCAAGTCCGGCGCGAACCCAGTCGGCGATGGATGCGGTTCAAAGACGGCTGGTGCGTACCGGCGATAAGCTGATCCGACTGTTCGAACCGCCGTTCGACAAAGGCGCGCTTCAGCCTGGCTACATCAAAGGCTACGTGCCTGGCATTCGCGAGAACGGCGGCCAATACACCCACGCCGCCACTTGGGTGGCCCTGGCGACGGCGTTGCAGGGTCGGGGCAACCGCGCCACGGAACTCTGGAACCTCATCAACCCGATCTACCATGTCACGACGGCTGAGGAGGTGCAGCGCTACAAAGTCGAGCCCTATGTGGTTTGCGCCGACGTGTATGGCGCCGTGCCGCACACGGGCCGGGGTGGCTGGACCTGGTACACGGGCGCGGCGAGCTGGCTCTATCGCGTCGCCGTCGAGAGCATTCTGGGGTTCCACTTGCGAGGGGACACCCTTCGTTTCGAGCCCTGTATTCCACCCACCTGGCCAGGGTTTTCACTGACCTTTCGGCATCGATCCGCGACGTACCGGATCGTGGTGGACAACTCGGCTGGCACGGGTCGCGGCGTTCGATCAATCGAGTTGGATGGGCAGGGGCTACCAAACCATACGGTGCCCCTCAGCAATGACGGAAAAATCCACAGCGTCCGCGTGCAGTTGGGTGAACCGAGCGACTGACTCATGGCTGACATGCCCGGGGCCGACTCCGATCTCACGCTGACTGACAGAGATCTCGGCCTGTTGCAGTTTTCCACGGTCTTGTACTATCTGCATGAAACCAACCCGGACAATGGGCTGGTACGTGACAAGACTGACCCGAATGCTCCCGTCAGCATCGCCGCCGTCGGTATGGCACTGGCGACGATTCCAGTTGTCGTCGAACGCGGCGTCCTCTACCGTGATTTCGCGGCCAAGATCACCCGAAAACGACTCCGTTACCTGATGGACTGCGCGCAAGGTCCCGAACCGGATGCCTCTGGTTACAAGGGCTTTTTCTACCATTTCCTGGACATCGAAACGGGTCGTCGTGTCTGGCAGTGTGAGCTTTCCACGATCGACTCGGCGTTTCTGTTCGCGGGCGCCTTGACGGTCGGGAGCTATTTCGACCGCGACACATCCGTGGAGACCGAGATCAGGACCTTGGCTGATGCGCTGTACCGTCGGGCCGACTGGAATTGGGCGCGTGATGGGGGACCGACGGTCACGCATGGCTGGAGACCGGAGAATGGGTTCATCCGACATCGTTACGAGGGTTACGACGAGGGTTTGCTGCTCTACATCCTCGGACTCGGTTCGCCGACGCACCCGCTGCCGCCGGAGAGTTATCGTGCTTATTGCGCGACTTACCAGTGGCGGAAGATCTACGACCGCGAATTGCTGTACTCAGGGCCGCTCTTTACGCATCAGCTCTCACATATGTGGATCGACTTTCAAGGTATTCGTGACGAATTCATGCGTGCGCACGGCAGCGACTACTTCCAGAACACCAGGCATGCGACGTTCGTGCAGCAGGAATACGCGATCCGCAATCCCATGAACTTCGTCGGCTACGGCGAACACTGCTGGGGATTCACGGCATGCGACGGCCCCGGTTGGACGAAACGGATGGTGAACGGCACCGAACGCGAGTTCTTCGACTATGTTGCTCGAGGGGCTCCGTTCGGTCCCGACGACGGTACTGTCGCCCCTTGGGTCGCCGTGGCCTCGCTGCCCTTTGCTCCTGAAATCGTCATTCCGACCATGCGGCACTTTGCGCGAATGGACTTGGGCATGACGGGGAAGTATGGGTTCAAGCCGTCGTTCAATCAGTCGTTTGGCGTACCGGATAATCCGACCTGTTGGTGGGTCACGCCGTACCATTTCGGCATCGATCAAGGGCCGGTCGTCCTGATGGTCGAGAACTACCGCACTGGCCTGCTCTGGAACATCATGCGCCGTTGTCCGGCCATCGTCACCGGACTGCGGCGGGCAGGATTCACGGGCGGTTGGCTCTAGCCGAATGTTTCAACGGCAACTCGGTGCGTTGGCCTGGGCCCGAAGCCGTATTGCGCCCCTGGTCAGTGGTTCCGTCTGGGAAAGTCTGGGCCACCACTTTGCGGCTCTTGATAACACCTGTCCGGCGTGGCCTCCCGCAGTCTGAGCCGAACGCAATGCGAACGCCTCAGGCCAACGCGGCGGCTGACGCTTCCGTCCAAGGGGACATGGATCTCAAGTACGCGCTTCGACGGTTGGCAAAGAACCCTGCCTTCTTTGCCACAGCCTGCGTCTCGCTCGCACTCGGGATCGGCGCCAATACGGCCGCCTTCTGCGTCGTTTACGCCGTCCTGCTTCGCTCGCTTCCCGTCCAGGATCCGGCATCACTTGCGGCCGTATCGACCAGCTCCACGGGCTTCCAGTACAGCATGGCGTCTCCGGCGTACACGTATCTACGCGATCACTCTTCATCTCTCGACGGCCTGGTTGCGTTTCGGGCGCCGTCGCTGAACGTCAGCGCCGGCGGGACGACGTCGTCGGAGTCGTCAAGGACAGTGCGTCGATCGGACTGAGAGATCGTCGATCGGACTGAGAGATCTCGATCAGCACATGCTCTACGTGCCGCCCGGCCGCTGCACGTCCGCTCGGCTGCGGCGCCGGCCAGCCTGACGGCTTCCATCGAGGCTGCCGTCCGTCGACTCGATCCCACCGTCCCGGTTGTCAACGTCCGCACGATCGATCAACAGATCGATCGGTCGATGCGCACCGAGCGCACGTTCGCGAGGCTCTCATCGACGTTCGGCGTCCTCACGCTGGTGCTCTCGGCTGTCGGCCCCTACGGTGTGGTGGCAAACGCGGTCAGCCGGCGGAGGAAGGAGCTGGGGATCCGGCTGGCGCTCGGCGCGGAGCCGCGCCGAATCCTTCGACTGGTGCTCGGCGAAGCGGGTCTGCTGGTTGCCCTCGGCGCCGCCGTCGGTCTTCCGTGCGCGTTCTGGCCGGTCGTGCGATTCGCAGTCTGCTCCTTGGCATCCAGTCCGGCGATTGGCAGAGTGTGGCGGCCGCACTCGGAGTGCTCATCGTCATCGCGGCGTTCTCGGCGTGGATTCCCGCGCGCCGAGTTCTTGTTCTCGCTGCGCGCTTGTGCTGGCAGGCCGCGCACTGACCGGCGTCAACGAGCGGCAGAATGAAGTCGCCGGCTTCAACGAGTACAGTGCCGGTGTTGCCGTAGCCAACCCCGTCCCTGGCGAACTCGTCTAACACACTTGGACGACCTCATCATGGGCCGACTCGCGCAAAACGTGCGGTATGGATTGCGTGCGTGGCGCAACAGCCCGCTGTTCACGGTCGTGTCGCTGACCACGCTGGCGCTGGGAATCGGCGCCAACTCGGCGATCTTTTCCCTGGTCGATGCGGCGCTGCTGCGACCGCTGCCGTTCCCTGAGCCCCAGCGGCTCGTGCTCGTTTGGGAGGACACGAGCATGTTCGGCCTGAAGGACAGCCCCGTGTCCTTCGCGAATTACATCGAATGGCGCGCGCAAAACCACGTATTCGAGCAGATGGGCGCGCTCGAGCAGAAATCCTTCCGTTTGACCGGAGCCGGCGAGGCCCAGCAGGTTCAAGGCAGCATCGTGACCGCGAGCCTCTTCGAGACGTTGTCCGTCCATCCGGCGCTCGGCCGTCGGTTTCGTAACGACGAGGACCAGCCGGGCGCTCCCCGATCGGTGATCGTGAGCGATGGATTGTGGGAGCGTGCGTTCGGCCGGGATCCGGCACTCGTGGGGAGAACAATCGACGTCAACGACGAGAAGTACCTCGTCGTCGGTGTGATGCCCTCTGGCTTCCGTTTCCCGGACAGCAGCAACGAGCTCTGGGCGCCGGTCGGGACCGTCTATACTTCGCGGGACTTCACCGACAAGGGACGCCACAACTCGATGGTGGTGGCGCGGCTGCGCGGCGGCGTCACCCTCGAGCAGGCCAACGACGAGATGCACGCTGTCGCCGCGCGGCTTCAGCAGCAGTTTCCCCGCACGAACAGGGACGTTGGCACGTTTGTCGCGCCGCTGCGGGACCACTTTGTAGCCAGCATCCGACCGATGCTCGTCATGCTCGCTGGCGCTGTCGGGTTCCTGTTGCTGATCGCATGCGCAAACATCGCCAACCTGCTTCTCTCGCGCGGCGCCAGCCGCCGGCGTGAGATCGCGATCCAGCGGGCGCTGGGCGCGAGCCGCCGGCAGGTGTTCGGACAACTGCTCACTGAGAGTTGGCTGCTGGCCGGGGCAGGCGGACTGTGCGGCGTCGCCCTCGCGTGGATCGGCGTGGCCTTTCTGACACGATTGCTTCCGACGGGAATCGCAGCGATGGCATCGCTCACCGTCGACACGCGCGTGCTCGCGTTTACCACGGCGGCGTCCGTGGTGACCGGCCTCGGCTTCGGACTCGTACCTGCGCTGGAGATGTCGCGCGTGGACGTGGCGCAGATGCTCAAGGAGGCGGGCGCGCGGCAGGGGACGCCGCGGAGCGGGCGTGGCATGCGGCGTGCCCTCGTCGTTTCAGAGGTCGCTCTCGCGTGCGTGCTCGCGATCGGCGCGGCCTTGTTCATCCAGTCCTTCGCGCGGGCCCGCGGCATCGATCCAGGGTTCCGCACGGCGAACATCCTCACCGTGAAGACGCCGCTTTCGAGCCAGGCGTACCGGGATTCTGCTCGGCGCGCCGTGTTCTACACGCAGGTGCTCGAGCGCGTCAGCTCGCTGCCCGACGTCGTGTCCGCCGGCTTCACGAACGGCGTGCCGCTTGTGGTCAAAGGCTGGGTGAACGGCTTCACGATCGAGGGACGGTCCACGCCGGCCGGCACAATCACGAACGCCAATTATCGGATCGTCACGGAAGACTACCTGCGCACGATCGGGATCCCGTTGCGCGAAGGGCGCTATCTGGACTCCCGAGACACCTCGGACTCTGCTCCGGTTGTGCTAATCAACGAAGCGATGAAGCGGAAGTTCTGGCCCAACGAGGACGCCATCGGGAAACGCCTGCGGTTCGGGTCGTCGTTACCGTGGGTCACGATCGTAGGTGTGGTCGGCGACATCCGGCAGTCCGGTCTCGAACAGCCGTCGCGTCCGGAGCTCTATCTGTCCTCGAGCCAGGACCCCACGCCTCTGTCCGGTCTGGCGGTTCGGACGCGTGTGGACCCAATGCGTCTCGCGGCCGCGGTTCGTCGCGAGATCCAGGCGGTGGACAAGGAGATCCCCATCATCGACGTCCGCAGCATGGACGATGTACTGGACCGCGAAGTATTTCAGCGTCGCGCGCAGATGGTGCTGCTGTCGATCTTCGCCGCGAGCGCACTGCTGCTCGCCTCCATCGGCGTCTACGGTGTGCTGGCGTACGTCGTGTCGCAGCGGACCCAGGAGATAGGCATTCGAATGGCGCTCGGCGCCAGCGCCCGAGATGTCCTTTTCACGATCGCCGGGCAGGGCGTCGGCTTGAGCATGGCCGGCGTCGTCCTTGGACTCGCCGCCGCACTGGCGCTCTCGCGCATCGTGTCGAGCCTGCTGTTCGGCGTCTCCCCATCAGATCCGCTGACGTTCGCCGCAGTGGCGGCGCTGCTGCTGGGAGTTGCCGCCGTGGCGAGCTATGTGCCTGCCCGGCGGGCGATGCGAATCGATCCGATGCTCGCGCTGAGAGGCGACTAATCAGCCGAATATCGGTCCTGAAACCCACCAACGCTGCGCAGCTCGTCAATTGTCTGCAACCAGGGCGCGATCTGGGTCCAACTCGCCAATGTTTGGCTCATCACATGTGTCCTCAGTCACGCCGCTATTTGCGGACTCCCGGTCTCGGGGATCGTCGTCAGCGCGCGAGCGATGCGACCCGCCGGCCCACGAGCACGAGCGCTGCCAGCAGCAGTCCGTGGTCGCAGCAGGCCCCGCGCACAGAAGCACACGATCTGCGCGTCGGCCCGCAGTGACCCGCTGCCCGACGTACGGATGCGGAATCGACTGGAGCGCCTTGTTGACGGCCGCGAGCTGATCGCGCCCGACCTTCGGGTCGCTCCAGGGCGGGATGTCTTAGGGCGTGATCGGTGCCGGCATTTCCGCGACGAGTCGTGCGGGTTGTTCGCGCAGCCGAACGAGCTCGCGCAGGTCGGCCGCAGTGTTGTCGAGCACGTTCAGTTCTTGGGCCGAGGTAGTACTATGACCGTCGCTGATCCGTCAAATACGCTCGCCGCTGGGCGGAAGTCTGGAACGCTTCGGGGACTGCGACAGCCCGCGACGATACTGTGTGACAATCGGCGAACGACGGGAGCGTCGAATGGCGAGAACCGAGTATTTGACAGCGCTGCGGCAGGATGTCGGCTATGCGCTGCGCATGCTGCGCCGCGCGCCCGGCTTCACGCTCGTCGCCCTGATCACCCTGGCGCTCGGAATTGGCGCCAACAGCGCCATCTTCAGCGTCGTCCAGGGAGTCCTGCTCGCTCCGCTGCCGTATCGCGATGCCGGCCGGTTGTATCGCGTTACGACCCTTTATCCCGACGGCACGGCGTACTCGCTCTCGCCACCTGATTTCATGAGCGTGCGCGAGCACACGCGAACGCTCGAGCGGGTCGAGGCATTCTCCGGGGGCGTCTACACGATGCTCGGCGCCGGCGAGCCGCGCGAGGTGCGGGGGACGAGCGTCAGCGATGGGCTGTTCGGTTTCTTGGGCCTGGAGGTCTCGGTCGGCCGAGGCCTGCTGCCGGGCGAGAATCGGCCCGGGCACGAACGGGTGGCCGTGCTCGATTATGGCTTCTGGCAGCGGCAGTTCGGCGGGGATCACCGCGTGCTCGGCCGCGCCATCAGGATCGGCGGCGCGCCGGTCGAGATCGTCGGCGTGCTCGCGCGCGGCACTCGGGTGCTCGACGACGCGGACGTGTATACGCCGCTCGTGTACAACGACACGTTCAGCGCGGCGACTGCGAGGGGAAGACGCGGCGAGTTCCTGACGGTAATCGGTCGTGCGAAGCCGGGCGTGTCGCTCGCGCAGGTCGCCGATGACTTGCAACGAATTGGCGGTCAGTTGCAGTCGGTGTTCCGTGAGACCAATGACACGTTGACGTTCAACGCCACGCCGCTCACCGACGTGATCGTGGGCGACGTACGAACGCCGCTCCTCGTACTGTTCGGCGCCGTTGGCTTCGTGCTGCTGGTGGCCTGCGCGAATGTCGCAAACTTGTGTCTGGCGCGCGCCTCCGCGCGTCAGGCGGAGCTGGCGGTCCGATCGGCGCTCGGCGCCGGCCGCGGACGGCTGCTCCGTCAGCTGCTCACGGAGGCCGTCGTCCTGGGGACGGGTGGTGCAATCCTCGGCTTGGCGATTGCATTCGCGGCGACGCGCGCCCTCGTCGCCGCGCAACCGGCAGACATTCCGCGATTGGAGGACGTCGGTGTGAGCCGCGCGGTCGTCCTTTTCACGCTTGCGATTGCGATCGCGACGAGCCTCGCGTTCGGGATGTTGCCTGCCCTCCAGTTCAGCGGAGCGCGCGTGCAGAGCGCCTTGCGCGAGACCACCCGCGGCGGTGCGAGCATCGCTGGACAACGGATGCGATCGGCGCTCGTCGTCGCCGAGATGACGCTCGCGGTCGTGCTGCTGATTGGTGCAGGGCTGTTGATCCGGAGCTTCATCCAGCTGACACGCGTCGATCTCGGCTTCCGCCCTGAGCAGGCGCTCTCGTTCCGAGTCGTGCTCCAGAGCGAAAGATACAAACAAGATGAGCCAACCCGGGTTCGCGTCGCTGAATTCGAGCAGCGTCTGCGCGGGTTACCCGGAGTCACGACGGTCGGAGCAACGAGCCTGCTGCCGCTCAGTGGCCGCGGCGCGATGGTCGGCTTCGCGGTCGAGGGCGCGCCGCCACCGCCTCCGAACGTAAACGCCGAGATTGCCTTGGCCAGTACCACGCCCGATTACCTCCGTGCGATAGGCGCGGCGCTCAGGCAGGGCCGTCCCTTCAGTGCGCAGGACGACACGGGCGCGCCGCGCGTCGCGATCGTGAACGAAGCCGCCGTGCGCCGATGGTTCGCAGGTCAGAATCCGGTTGGCCGGCGCGTGATCATCAACAGCGTGCCGCGCGAGGTCGTGGGCGTCGTCGCGGACGTGCTGCAGCGAAGCGCTGCGGAACCGGTGGCGCCGACGGTCTTCGTGCCGTTCGCACAGCGGACGATCCGCTCGATCAAGATGGTGGTGCGGACGAGTGGCGATCCGTCCACGCTCGCGCCGGCGATTCGCGGCGAGATCCGCGCTCTCGACTCGGAGCTTGCGATTGCCGACATCACACCGATGACGCAGCTCGTCGTCCGATCGCTGAAGGCACCGCGCTTCTACACGAGCCTGCTGGCGCTTTTTGCCGGCGTCGGCCTCGTGTTGGCGATGATCGGAGTGTTTGGCGTGACGAGCTACGCGGTAGCGCAGCGGGCCCGCGAGATCAGCATCCGTCTCGCCCTCGGCGCGCTGCCGCGCGATGTGCTGCGGATGATCGTCGGCCGCGCGCTCGGCCTGTCCGCCATCGGCGTCGTCGTTGGGCTCGCCGCAGCGGCTGCACTCGGACGCTTCATTCAGGGCCAACTGTTCGGAATCGCAACCGTCGATCCGGTGACGTTCGGCGCAGTGTCGCTGGTGCTCGGCGCAAGCGCGGGCCTGGCGAGCTTTCTACCTGCACGCCGAGCGACGAAGCTCGACCCGGCGAACGCGCTGCGCGAAGGGTGAGATTTGGAGCGGCGCGTGGTGCCGGTCAGATCAAATCCCGGACGCCGCCTCCGCGCCATCTGCGGCTACAGCCCGGCGGCGACGTACCACATCAGGAGCACGACGGCCGCCAGCGCGAGCGCGATTGCCACCCACATCCCCGTGGCGCGTGGTTCGTCGTCGATCGGGATCAGCTCGCCCGGTTCCGAGTCGCCCGCGCGAACGTCGAGCACCGCGGCAACGCTGCGCAGCTCCGCCGAGAGGGACGCGGCGCTCTGCTGGCGGGCGGAGATGTCTTTCGACAGCGCGCGCGCCAGCAGCGCATCGAGCTCCTGCGGCACGCCGGGCGTCACGCTCGAGGCCGGCGGCGGCGTGGCCTGGATGATGTTGAGGACGGTTGCCTCGACTCCCGCGCCCGCGAACGGGTGCCGCGCGGTCAGCATCTCGTACACGACGGTCGCGAGCGAGAAGACGTCGCCGCGGGCATCGACGCGGCCACCCAGCGCCTGTTCCGGGGACATGTAGCTGATGATCGGCAGGACGTCAGAACGCAGCTGCCCCGGCGAGGCCGCCGCCTCCCCCCGGATCCGCCCGGCGTCGCTCCATGCGGACATTCCGAACTCGAGCAGCTTGGCGCTCCCTTTCGGGGTGATCACGATGTTGTCGGGCCGGACGTCGCCGTGGACGATGCCGGCGGCGTGGCCGTCGGCGAGGGCGTCGGCGATCTGGACGGCGACGTCCACGGCCCGCCGCGGAGCGACCGGCCGTCCCCCCATCTCCTCGCGAACCGTGATGCCGACGGCGTATTCATAGGCGAGATAGGCGCCGCCCTCCTGTTCACCCACCTCGAACAGCGTCGCGATGTTGGGGTGCGACAGCTGCGCGGCACGGCGCGCGTCCTCGAAGAAGCGCTCGCGCGTCGCGGGGTCGGCCAGCCGGGCGGCGGACACGAGCTTCAGCGCGACCGTTCGCCCGACCTTGGTGTCGCGCGCTCGGTAGACCGGGCCCAGGCCGCCTTCACCGCAGAGGTCGAGCAGGTTGTAGTGCGCGACGGTCCGCTGCGACATGCGCGTGCGATTATACGAGCGTGCGCACGGTTACCCAACCGACCGGCGAGGCCATCGAGCGAGTCGAACCCAGAGGGGTCTGGAGGCCACGCAGCATCCAGCTCGGAGGGCCGGTTCGCAAGCGACGAACCGTTGGGCAGGGGAGTAAGATCGCGCGGTGCTCAACCGTCGCGGCTTTCTGGCGGCACTTGCGGGTACGGCTCTCAGCTCCAGGGCGCCGCACGCGGGCGCGCAGACGACGTGGAGCGCCGGCGTGGCATCCATCGACATCACGCCGGAGCGATCGCTCTGGATGGGAGGATACGCCGCCCGGTCGCAGCCCTCGCAGGGCGTCGCCCTGCCCCTTCACGCCAAGGCGCTGGCGCTGCGGTCGGGACGGCAGGTCGGCGTGCTGGTCACCGCCGATCTGCTCGGGCTGACGGCGGGCGTCACCAGCCGCGTTGCGGCGCGCGTCCAGGCGCGCCACGGCCTCCAGCGCTCCGCCGTCCTGTTCAACGCCAGCCACACGCACTGCGGCCCAATCGTCGAGCGCCAGCTCTCGGTCGCCTACGATCTGTCCCCGGCGCAGTGGGAGGCGATCGGCGAGTACACCACGACCCTGGAGGGCAGGCTGACGGCCGTCATCGGTCAGGCCCTGTCGCGGCTCCGCCCGGCGAGGGTGTTCTACGGGCGCGGCGAGGCACGCTTCGCGCGGAACCGCCGCCTGAAGCTCTCGCCCGGCGGCCCGGTCGACCACTCGGTGCCGGTGCTGCGCGTCGAAGACGCGCGTCGCCGTCCGCTCGCGATCGTGTTCGGCTACGCGTGCCACAACACGACGCTGCCGGCCACGTTCGTGCAATACCACGGGGATTATGCGGGCGTGGCGCAGGCGGCGCTCGAGGCGCGGCATCGCGGTGCGCGCGCGTTGTTCGTCGCCGGGTGCGGCGCCGACGCGAACCCGGATCCGCGCGGCACGCTGGAACTGGTCCAGGCGCACGGCGCGGCCCTGGCGGATGCCGTCGATCGCGCCCTGACCGAAGCGCAGCCGGTGCCGGCCGCGTTGGCGACCACCTACACGACCGTCGATCTTCCGTTCGCCGACGGACTCGAGCGTGAGACGTGGCGGCGGCAGCTGACGATCGACCCGATGTACCTCCAGCGTCACGCCGCCGTGATGGACGCCATCCTGCGGCGCGACGGCCGGCTGCCGGCGGCGCAGACCGCGCCCCTGCAAGTGTGGGGCATCGGCCTGGCGATTGCGCTCGTCGCGCTCAGCGGCGAGGTCGTCGTCGATTACGCCCTGCGCCTGGCGCGGGAGTACCCGAATCTCGGCACCTGGATCGCCGGCTACAGCAACGACGTGTTCGGCTACGTGCCCTCCCTCCGCGTGCTGCGGGAGGGCGGCTACGAGGGCGGCGACGCGATGATCTATTACGGGCGGCCGGCGCCGTTCACCGAGGAGGTCGAGGACACGATCATCGGCGGCGTGCGCCGGTTGATACGCGAGGCGACATGACGCGGCTGCTGAGCCTGTGCACTTCGTGGGCCGGCGCCAGGCCGCCTCACTTCCGCGGCTTCGACGGCCGAAGCTCGACGCGGCTGGGAAGGCTCCGCGCGGGGTGGTTCATCAAGTCGATCACCACCTGCGCGACGTCCTCGGAGGCGAGCTTCCAGTCGGCCTGGCCGGCGGCCCCGCGATCGCCGAAGCCGGTCGCCACCGAGCCCGGCATCACACAGCTGACCCGGATGTCGTCGTAGCGGACCTCCTGCATCAACGCTTCGCTGAACGCGTTCAGCCCCGACTTCGACGCGCAGTAGGCGGCGCCGCCCACGAACGCGTTCTTGCCCGCCAGGCTGCTGATGTTGACGATCCAGCCGCCCCCGCGGCGCCTCAGGATCGGAATCGCGGCATGGCAGCAGTAGAACACGCCGCTCAGGTTCGTCTCGATCACGTCGCGCCACTGCTCCGGCGACATCTCCGCGACGTTGGCGAACAGACCGACGCCGGCGTTGTTCACCAGGATATCGAGGCCGTCGAACGCCTCGGCCGCCTCACGGATCGCCCGCGACGCGTCCTCGAACCGGCGCACGTCCGCGCGCAGCGCGACGACGCGAGCGCCGCGGCTGCCGAGGCGCTCGCGCGCATCGTCCAGCTGCGACTGGTCCCGCCCGGTGATCGCCACCGATGCGCCCGCCCCCGCCAGCGCGTCGGCGATGGCCAGTCCGATGCCGCGCGACCCGCCGGTCACGACGGCTGCCCTGCCTGCCAGAGTTGGTGACGTCGTACTCATGCCACTAGAATAGTCGACGCTTCAGTCGATGTCCTTCATCGCGATCGTCGGCGCAGGCGCGATCGGCGGCGCGCTCGCGCACAAACTCGCGCAGCGCGGTCGGGTCGCGGCAGTGCGGCTCATCGATGCAGCCGGCAGCGTCGCGCGCGGCAAGGCGCTCGACATCCTCCAATCGTCTCCGATCGAAGGCTTCAGTACGTGCGTGACCGGCAGCGACGCGATCGAGGCGGCCGCAGGCGCCGTCGCGATCGCAATCGCCGATGCGGGCTCCGGGCAGGGAGAACTTGGCGGCGAAGAGGCGCTGCAGCTGGTAAGGCGCCTGGCCGCGATCGAGACGCGCGCGCCGATCCTCTGCGTCGGCGCCCAGCAGCGCGACGTGATCGCAAAGGCGACCGGGGAGCTCCGGATCCCGGGCGCGCGCGTGCTCGGATCGGCGCCGTTCGCGCTGGAATCCGCGCTGCGGGCGCTCGCCGGGGTGCTGCTGGACGGGACCGGCGTCGAGGTGACGCTGCGCGTCCTCGGCGTGCCGCCCGCGTCGGCGGTCGTGGCCTGGGAGGAATCGGCCGCGAGCGGACAGCCCCTGTCGAGCGGGCTGGCACCGCATCACATCGCGGCGCTCTCGGCGCGGATCCCGTCCCTGTGGCCGCCCGGCCCATACGTGCTCGCCTCCGCCGCCGCGCGCATCCTCGAGGCTGTCGCCGTCGCATCGCGCCGACGCTACTCCTGCTTCGTGACCGTCCGTCCCGGTACGGTCGCCGCCATGCCCGTGCAGATCGGTCCCGAGGGGGTCACGCGGATCGTCGAACCCGTGCTTACCCGGCAGGAGCGGACGGTGCTGGAGAATGCGATCGGGATGTCGATTGCCGATCGTCGACTGCCGATCGTCGATTGACAGAACTCGGATTGACGATTGACTGCCGTTTGGCGCGACTAGATCCGAGTCCGGACGTGGCGGTTGGTGAAGGTTCACCGACCGGTCAATCGACAGAAACCACAATCGTCAAGTCAATCCACAACCCGCAATCGATGATCCGCAATGATCAGTGCTCTCGCTCGTGCAGCGAGAGGCCCGTGGCGAAGTCGCCGAGGTGCTGCCGCAGGATCAGGCGGCCGCGGTGCAGGCGCGACTTCAACGTCTGCGGCTTCACGCGCAGCACCGCGCTGGCCTCCTCCGTCGAGAGGCCCTGGATGTCCCGGAGGATCACCGGCACCCGGTAGACCATCGGCAGCTGCATTAACGCCCTGATCAGGCGGGCGCGCAGCTCGGCGCGCATCAGCAGGTCGTCGGCGAGCGACGACCAGTCGGTCGGTTCGGCCGGCACCACCTCGCCAGGCGTGCGGCCGAGGTCCGCGGCGCGCACCTCCGCCGGCCTCGTAAACCGCGCCGTCCGCAGCCGTGACATGGCGGTGTTGAACGTAATGCGGTGGATCCAGGACGAGAGCGCGGCGTCGCCGCGAAACGCGGCGATCTTGCGATGGACCTTGAGCAGCACGTCCTGGGTCACTTCCTCGGCATCTTCCCAGTTCTTGAGATACCGGTAGGCAAGCTGGTGGATTCGCGGGCCGTACGCCGAGGAGAGATCGGAAACGGCCGCGCTGTCGCCCGCCTGCATGCGGGCGATGAGATCGCGCTCGGCCTGGGGCTGACGCATCGGGGGGCCTCCGTATGCGAGCAAACCCCTCGGGGTGGCGAGTTATTCCTCAGGAGGCCGCCGGTATTCCGGTGTTCGCAATCGAACAGTCGAACACCTCGGCGAAGGCGGCAGCCGCCGCTTCCTCCACGGCCGGCATCGGGACCGGCCGGCGGAGCAGCTTCTCCAGCGACGTCACCCCTTTATCCCGGATACCACAGGGCACTATCAGGGCGAAGTGGGCGAGATCGGTCGTCACATTGAAGGCGAATCCGTGAGACGTGATCCACTTCGCGATGCGCACGCCGATGGCGCCGAGCTTCTCGTTCTCCACCCAGATGCCGGTCAGGCCGGCAATCCGCCCGGCGGCGGGGCCGAAGGCCGCCGCCGGCCGGATCATGACCTCTTCGATGTCGCGCACGTAGCGGTGGACGTCGCAGCGGTCGGGCTTGAGGTCGAGGATGGGATAGCCGATCAGCTGTCCGAGTCCGTGGTAGGTCACGTCACCGCCGCGGCCCGTCTCGAACAGCTCGACTCCAGCCGACGCGAGCGCCGCCGGCGTCGCGAGCACGTTGCTGCGGGCGCGCGTCCGCACACCGAGCGTGATCACCGGCGGGTGCTGCAGGAGCAGCAACTGGTCGGGGATCGTGCCGGCCCGCCGTGCCTCGACGAGCCGCGCCTGCAGTTCGAGCGCCTCGCCGTACGGAACGACGCCCAGGCGGCGGACTTCAAGCTCTCTCGACATTCACCCGCCTGTCGTATGGGGCACGCTGCACGCCACGCAGGTGGAACGTACTCCTCACATCCACGCTTCGTCGAACGTCTCCAGCCGCTCCTTCACGAACGACAAGAACCGGCCGGCGTCCGCGCCGTCGATCAGGCGGTGGTCGTAGCCGAGCGTGAGGTGGCACGTCGGCCTGATCCCGATCGCGTCGTCGATCACCACCGGCCGTTTCTCGATCGAGCCGACGCCCAGGATTGCGACCTGCGGCTGGTTTATCAGCGGCAGGCCGTAGAGCGCGCCGAAGATGCCGGGGTTGGTGATCGTGAACGTCCCGCCCTGCACTTCCTCCGGGTTGAGCTTCTTCGAGCGCGCACGGTTCCCCACGTCGTTGATCGCCCGGCTCAGCCCGAGCAGGTTCTTCTCGTCGGCGTTCCTGATGACCGGCACGATCAGGCCGTTGTCGAGCGCCACGGCGATTCCCAGGTTGATGTCCTTCTTGTAGACGATGTTGTCACCGTCGATCGAGGCATTGACGAACGGGAACTGCCGCAGCGCATCGACGATCACCCGCGCGATGAATGCCGTGTAGGTCAGGCGCGCGCCGGCGGCCTCGTAGTGCGCTTTCTTGCGCTCCCGCAGCGCCGCGATGCGGCCGAAGTTCACTTCGTACACGGAGTACACGTGCGGCGAGGTCTGCGCGCTCAGCACCATGTGCTCCGCGATCTTCTTGCGCATGACGCTCATCGGCACGATCTCGATCCGGTCACCCGGCCGGTACGCCGGAGCGGGTCCTGGAGCGGACGCCGGTCTGGCGGCTGGAGCGGCCGGCGGGCTCGTTGCCGCGCCGGACTGGATGTACCCGAGGATGTCCGTCTTCGTGACGCGGCCGCCGATGCCCGATCCCTTGATCAGCCGGATGTCGACGTCGTGCTCGCGCGCGATCTTGCGGACGAGCGGCGAGGACTTCTGGCGGCGTAGTTCCTCGACGGAGACCGGACCGGCGTCCGCGGGATCCTGAAGTTCCGGGGGAGCGGCACGTTCCACGGGGGCCGTGGATTCCCGCTGGTTCCGCGGTTCGGCACGCGGACCCGTTTCGGGCTGCCCGACGATCGCCTGCGGCACGGTCGGCGCCGGCCCCGCCTTCCCGCCGTCCCCGGATGGCGCCGGTGCGGCTGCGCTCCCCCGGCTCGAAGAGCCCGCTCTGAGCTCCGTCGAAGGGCCGATGACGGCGACGACGCTGTTGACCGGGACGGTCTCCCCTTCCTTGACCTGGATATCGAGGAGCACCCCTGCCGCCGGCGACGGGATTTCCGCGTCCACCTTGTCGGTCGAGATCTCGAAGAGCGGTTCGTCGCGGTCGACCTGGTCGCCCACCTTCTTGATCCAGCGGACGATGGTCCCTTCGGCGATCGACTCGCCCATCTGCGGCATCACCACGTTGGTTGACATAGACCCTCGTTACGTGCAGCGTGCGAACGTGCTACCCCGTGCTCCGTGCTCGCACGTGGAACGTCATGACGTCGCACTCCGCGCACGTGGCACGTGGCTGACAGCACTCAATACTCCACCAGCCGCCGCGCCGCCGCCACGACCTTCTCCACGCTCGGCAGGAACGCCGCCTCGAGCTGGGGCGCGTAGGGGACCGGCGCGTCCTCGGCCGCCAGGCGGGTCACCGGCGCGTCCAGGTACTCGAACGCCGCTTCCGAGATGATAGCCGCAAGCTCGCCGCCGATGCCCCCGGTCCGTCTCGCCTCGTGCAGCAGCAGCACCCGGCTGGTCTTGGCCACCGTTTCGAGGATGGCCTCGCGGTCGAGCGGCGCCAGGCTGCGCAGGTCCAGGACCTCGGCGTCGACCCCCTCCTCCGCGAGCCGGGCGGCGGCGTCCAGCGCCGTGTAGACCATCGCACCGAAGGTGACGATCGACACGTCCCTGCCGTGACGCCGGAGGGCAGCCTTTCCGAGGGGCACGACATAGTCGGCCTCGGGCACCTCGTCCTTGATGCGCCGGTACAGGTACTTGTGCTCGAAGTAGAGCACGGGATCGTCGTCGCGGATTGCCGCCTTGAGCAGCCCCTTGGCGTCGTAGGCAGTCGACGGTTCCACCATCTTCAGGCCGGGAGTGTTCAGGAAGAACGCCTCCGGGTTGAGCGAGTGGAACGGGCCACCGCTGACGCCGCCCCCGCACGGCCCGCGCACCACGATGGGCACGCCCGCGCCGTTGCGGTAGCGGCTCGTCGCCGCGAAGTTGGTGAGCATGTCGAAGCAGCAGGCGATGAAGTCGATGAACTGAATCTCGCAGACCGGCCGCATCCCCATGTACGACGCGCCGATGGCCGAACCGACGATCGCCGCCTCGGAGATGGGCGTATCGATGACGCGCGTCTCGCCGAAACGCTCGTACAGGCCGTCGGTCACCTTGAAGGCGCCGCCGTACGCGCCGATGTCCTCGCCGATCACGAAGACGCGCTCGTCGCGCGCCATCTCGTCGAACAGCGCCTGGCGGATCGCCTCGAGGTAGGTGATGACGGGCATAGGGTATTGGGTGCTCGAGGGGTGCTGGGTTTTCGAGGGGTGCTGGGTGCTCAAGGGGTGCTGGGTGCGGGGCACCCTTCAGCACCCTTCAGCACCTTTCACTTCAGCACCCTCCGCACCCCTCAGCACCCCTGAGAACCCCTGAGACCCCGGTTACGCAAATGGCGATCTCACGAACTCCAGCCTCGGCACCGCGAACTCGTCGCCGGCGTACACGCCGCGGGTGACCGTCGCCGGGTCTGGAGGCGGCGCCGCTTCCGCCGCGTCCGCGTCGTCGGCCGCAAGGCGCTTCGCCATACGGTCGATGTCGTCGATCTGCGTGTCGCGCGCCGCCTCGCGTTCGAGGAGGGTCGCGCGGAAGCGCACGAGCGGGTCCCGGCGGCGCCACTCGGCGGTCAGCTCTTTCGGCACGTAGCGCGCGTCGTCGTGCTGCGCGTGACCGAGCATCCGCATGGTGTCGACGCCGAGGAGCGCCGCGCCCCGCCCGGCGCGGGCGCCGTCGGCCATGCGCTTGGCGGCGTCGTAGACGCTGAGCATGTCGTTGCCGTCGACGAGCTCGTGCGGAATGCCGTACGCGGCGGCGCGCTCGTCGATGCGCGTGATGGCCATCTGCTTCGCGATCGGGGTCGAGTAGGCGTACTTGTTGTCTTCGGCGACGACCACGAGCGGGAGCTTCTGCACGGCCGCGAAGTTGAGTCCTTCGTGGAAGGCGCCGGTACTGGTGCCGCCGTCGCCGACCCACGCCATGGCGACCAGGTCGCGCCCGCGCATCCGCGCGCCCATCGCGACGCCGGCGGCCACGGGGATCGAGTCGCCGAGCATGCTGATCGGACCGACGATCACCGGTTCGGCAGCGTCTTCCGGCGGCAGGTTGACGATGTGGATGTTGAGATCGCGGCCGCGCGAGTTCGACGAGCCCTTCGCCATGTACTGAAAGAAGATCTCGCGCGGCCGCACGCCCATCACCACGAGCGCTCCCATGTTGCGGATGAGCGGCAGGATCGCGTCGGTCCGTTTCAGCGCGTAGGCGGACGCGACCGATTCACCCTCCTGGCCGAGGCTGCGGTACAAGCCGCCGACGACCTTGCTCTGCCGGAAGAGGATGACCAGGCGCTCCTCGATCTCGCGCGCCAGGCGCGCGAAGTAGTACATCTCGAGGAGCTGCTTGCTGCTCAACGCGTCGGATGGGCGACCCGTCGCTGCCGCGGCCCTGGGCATCGGCTGGTTACGCGTGAAGGGCGCCGCCGTGTGCTGCGTGGGCAGCCTCTGCCACCGCCTCGGACATGGTCGGATGGGCGTGAATCGTCCTGGCCAGCTCTTCGACCGTGCACTCGAGCCGCAGCGCCAGGGTTGCCTCGGCGACGAGCTCGGTCGAGCGCGCGCCAATCATGTGCACTCCGAGCACCTCGTCGTACCGCTTCTCGAACACGATCTTGACGAAGCCTTCGGTCTCCCCCGCGATGCGTGCCCGGCCGAGCACGCCGAACTTGAACGTCCCGGTCTTCACCTCGTAGCCGCGCGCCTGTGCCTCCTTCTCGGTCAGGCCGACGCTGCCGATCTCCGGGTCGCAATAGGTGCAGCCGGGGACGTGGTCGTAGTTGATGGGCCGGAACTCCCTGCCGGCAATGCGCTCGGCGAGCACGACGCCTTCGGCCGACGAGAGGTGCGCGAGCTGCGGGTGGCCCGGCGTGTCGAACGTGATCACGTCACCGATCGCGGAGATCCCCTCGACGCTGGTCCTGAACTCGCGGTCCACGCGGATGTAGCCGCGGTCCATCTGCAGCTTCAGATCCTCGGCGCCCAGGCCCGAAGTCACCGGCCCGCGTCCGGTGGCGACGAGCAGGTACTCCGCGGAGATCTTGACCGTCTTCCCGTCCGGCGTCTGCGCGTCGAGGTCGACGCTGGCGGCCGCGGCCTTCGTGGCCGTGACCTTCGTCCCGGTCAGCACCTTGATTCCCTGCTTCTTGAACGACCGCTCGAGCTCTGCCGAGATCGCCTCGTCCTCGACCGGCACCAGCCGCGGCAGCAGCTCGATGATGGTGACCTCGCTCCCGAAGCGGCGGAAGATCGACGCGAACTCCACGCCGACGGCGCCGCTGCCGAGCACGACGATCGTCTTCGGCACCTCGGTGAAGCCAATCGCCTCGTCGCTGGTGACGATCCGCTTGCGGTCGATCTCGACGCCGGGGACGCTGCGCGGCTGCGAGCCGGTGGCGACCACGATCTGTTTCCTGGCCACGAGCGTCTGTGTCTGCCCCTCGGTAACTTCCACTGAGCCGGCTCCCGCCAGCCGGCCCGATCCCTTCACCCACTCGATCTTGTGCTTGCGGAACAGCAGCTCGATGCCGCCGGTGAGGCCCTTCACGACCTTGTTCTTGCGCGCCTGCACCTGGGTCATGTCGATGCCCACCTGCCCCGGATCGTGTCCGCCGCCCGGTCCGATCGTGAGCCCCCACTCCTTCCCGTCGCGCGCGATCTTCAGGGCGTGCGCGTGCTCGAGGAGCGCCTTCGTCGGGATGCAGCCCCAGTTGAGACACGTGCCGCCCAGCACCGGCGCGCGCTCGACGACGGCGGTCTGCAGCCCGAGCTGAGCGGCGCGAATGGCGGCGACATACCCGCCGGTGCCCGAGCCGATCACGACGACGTCGAATTCGTTGGCCATGGTGGACTGCTCAGCGGGAGTCCGTGGACCCGGGCTGCGTCTTCTTCCTGATCGACGACAGGGGAACGAAGGTCACGGATGCGCCGGCCGCCGGAGAGGCGACCTCGGCGTCCGGCTGTTCGGGATCGAGGCGGGCCACCTGCGATCGCAGGCGCGTATAGTCGTAGCGCAGCTCCCAGTACGACTGGCTCAACGCGTCCAGCTTCCGCGCGAGCCACCGCACCCGCAGCCACGACACGAGCGCGATCAGCAGGCCGACGCCTGCGACCACCCACAACAGCACAACCGACGTACCTTACTGGTTCATTTCGCGGGGTGTCAACAACCGGTCATGCTGGTAGAATCCGGCTCACCGTGCCGGCAACCAAGACGATCCTGATCTGCGACGACGACCAGGGGATGCGCGACACGCTGGCCGCGATCCTCAAGCGCGACTACCGCGTGATCGCGGTCCCGAGCGGCGAAGCGGCGCTCGGCGTGCTGAAGGACCAGGACGTCGACCTCATCCTGCTCGACGTGCGGCTGCCGGGGATCAGCGGCTTCGACGTCCTGCGCATCGTCAAGGAGAACTACAGCCTCGTCGAGTGCATCATGATCTCGGCGATCAACGAGGTCGAGACCGCCGTGCAGGCGATGAAGCACGGCGCCTACCACTACATCACCAAGAACTTCGACTACGACGAGCTGCGATCGCTGGTGCGCAACGCCTGCGAGCGCCAGGACCTGAACCGACAGGTGATCACGCTCAGCGCGCAGGTCGCCGAGCAGAGCGAGCGCGAGTTCCTGATCGGGCCGAGCGCGCAGATCCGTGACATCGTCGACCTGGTGCACAAGGTGGCGAAGCTGTCGGCGACGGTCCTGATCCTGGGCGAGAGCGGGACCGGCAAGGAGCTGCTGGCTCGGCTGCTGCACCGCGAGTCGGGGCGCGGCGAGGCGCCGTTCATCGCCGTCAACCTCTCCGCCATCCCGCACGAGCTGGTCGAGAGCACGCTGTTCGGCCACGAGCGCGGCGCCTTCACCGGCGCGCACAAGCAGCAGCTCGGGAAGTTCGAGCTCGCCGCCGGCGGGACGCTGTTCCTCGACGAGATCGGCGATCTGCGATTCGACCTGCAGGCCAAGCTGCTGCGCTCCATCCAGGAGGGAGAGATCGAGCGGGTGGGCGGCACGAAGCCGATCAAGACCGACTTCCGGCTGGTGGTGGCGACCAACGTCGATCTGGAACGGGCGGTGAAGGAGGGACGGTTCCGCGAGGACCTCTACTACCGGATCAACGTCATCCCGATCCGGATGCCGCCGCTGCGCGACCGCATCGAGGACCTGCCGGAGCTCGCCCGCCTGTTCCTCGATCGTTACAAGAACAAGTTCCGCAAGCCGCTGCGCGGCATCTCCGAGTCGGCGCTGAAGATCCTGATGTCGTACTGGTGGCCGGGCAACATCCGCGAGCTGGAGAACCTGATCGAGCGGCTGGTGGCGGTCTCGGACAAGGACTGGATCACCGACGAGGACCTGCCGCTGGAGTACCACTTCGCGAAGCTGGATGCCGCTCCGGTGCCCGGCCCGGCGCTCTTCCAGCAGGCCTGCGACACCTTCGAGCGCAACTTCATCCTCCGCGCGCTGGAGAAGATGAACTGGAACGTGACCGGGACGGCGCGGCACCTGGGCATCCCGCTCAGCACGCTCAAACACAAGATGGATCGGCTCGATCTGCGCGACATCGCGCGGAAGCTGCGGGGCGCGTAGCCGGCTAATCCATTGGCCGATCCGGCCAACCAGTTGGCCGCTCCTGGCGGGTGGACACTGCTGATGAGCCGGTTTCGCGCACCGGGTCCACGTCCAAAGAGTCCGTTTACCTGATAGGTAGATCCCCAGGTCGCCGCCTGCCAGTCTGCCTCAGGGGACTCTTTGGACAGGCAGGGCAGGCCGCGGAACATCCGTTGCAGATTTGCAACACCGGAACCGGCTTCGGGTCCACTTCACCGACGATCACCGCGGCGCCTCGTCGATCGGGAACAACCCGGGAGTCCTGCATGCAGCCCTCGATGTTCAACGTGCGCGTACCGCTCGAGACGGCGGCCGGCGGCGACGTGTTTGTGATGAACACCTTCAGCGACGCGCAGCTGATCGTCTCGCGTGAGGTCGCGGCGCTGCTCGATCGGCTGGACGGTGCGCCGGCGGGGCAGGCGTTCACCGCCGCCGAGCGCGAGGCGATCGCCACGCTCGCCGAGCATGGGTTCGTCGTCGACGACCGCCAGGGCGAGCGGCGGCAGCTCGAGGAGTTCTTCGCCACCGTGCGCGAGGACGGCAGCCAGCTGCGCGTCACGGTGCTGACCACACTGCAGTGCAACTTCGCCTGCGACTACTGCATCCAGGGCGATCACGGCGACTACAACCGCCACGCCGCCCGGATGTCGCTCGAGACCGCCGCACGCGTCGCCGGCTGGTGCGAGCAGCGGATCGGGGCGGTGGCGCCGTCCACCTTTGCCCTCACCTTCTTCGGCGGCGAGCCGCTGCTCAACCTGCCGGTCGTCTACTACCTGGCCGAGCGGCTGTGGGGGGCATGCGAGTCGCGCGGCATCCGCATGGTCGTCAACATCATCACCAACGGCCTGCTGCTGACCAGGGAGGTGGTCGAGCGGCTGCGGCCGTTCGGGCTGAACGGCGTGAAGATCACGCTCGACGGCGACCGCGACACGCACAACCGCATGCGGCCGCTGCGCGGAGGCCAGGGGACTTTCGACCGCATCATCGGCAACATCCGCCAGGTCGCCGACGCCTGCCGGATCTCCATCGGCGGCAACTTCGACGAGTCCTCGATCCACGCCTACCCCGCGCTGCTCGACTTCCTGCGCCAGCAGGAGTTCGCGGACAAGCTCGCGAAGGTGAACTTCAAGCCGGTCATCCGCGGCGGCCCCGCGGCGGCGGGCAGCGGCCGGAAGGTCATCCCCCTGACCGCGATCGGCGAGAGCAGCAAGCCGCTCAACGGCACGTGCATGACGTCGGCGGGCAGCGGCGGCAGCGCCTGTGACGGCTGCCATTTCGTCGACGGGAAGATGGCGCTGCTCCGCGACGAGACGATGAAGCGCGGCTTCCCCACCGTCGACGGCGTTCACATGGGGCCCTGCGAGATTCACCGCCGGCACGCACACACGATCGGCCCGGACGGGTCGCTCTACGCGTGCCCCGGGTTCGCCGGCGAGGCGGCGGCGGCCACCGGGCACATCGACGGCCGTGAGGACGAGGCGAGGGCGCTCGCCGCGCGGCGTTTCGAGCGGCTCGCAGCCTGGAGACAGTGCCGCGAGTGCGCGTTCATTCCGGTCTGCGCCGGCGGCTGCACGGTGGCGGCGCACGCGGAGCAAGGCGACATCAACGCGCCGAGCTGCCACAAGGCGAGCTTCGAGGCCGGCGTCGCCACGCTGGCCCGGCAGGCCGCCGACGCGGCCCGGTACGAGTTCGTGGCTTAAACCAAGGTTCCGCCCGGGGCGGCAGCCGCCGCCGGCGGCGGGACCAACCTGCAGGAGACGTGATGAAGAACGACAAGAAAGCGACCGACAAGGGGCGGGGCACGCTGCGGCCCTGGCTGGTGGACGTGCAGGTGGAGCACCTGCGGTAAGTCCGGAGATCAACCGAAATTCTCTTGGAAAGCAGGGAGATAATCATGAAGATCCAGATCATCAAGAAGGCAAGCGTCCAGGTGAACACGTACGGGTCGTGCCCGTTCCTCGTCGACGTTCCGCCGGACGGCGGCGGCGTGCGCACCGCGCCGACGAAGAAGTAGCCTTCCAGGCCGGCGGCGATTACCGGGATCGGGCCGCCGCCGATAGCTCGCGCGGGGCATCGCTCACCGTCATTGCGTGCCCCTCAGGCAACTTCGGATGCCACACCGTAAGGCCGACAGCTTCGAACGGTGCGCGTGGATGTTTCCGTGCGCCCTCGTACTGTTCGTGTCCGCAGCGTGCGACCGGACACCCGGGGATTCGAGCCCCGCCGCCGAACCTCTTCACGTACAGATCGGGACGGCCCTTCCACGGCGGGGTGTTCCGGGCGTCGGCGTTCGCCAGGTGGTGCTCGGGTTGTCCGGGGAGGCGATCCTGATGCCGGACCGCAATGGACGTGCGCTTTCCCGGTTGTGCCACAGCTGGGAATGGCTGATGGACGGCCAGGTGCTGAAACTCACCCTGAAGCGCGGCGTCCGCTTTCATGACGGTTCTGAGCTGTCAGCTCCTGTTGCCGCGGATCTGCTGCAACGTGAGTTCAGCAGGAAAACCGCGCTGAGCTACCAGTCAGTGACCAAGGTCGAGGCTGCCGAGGACGGGTCGGTCCTGATTCATCTGAAGCGTCGTGAAGCTTTTCTACCAGATGATCTGACTGAAATCCGGTTGACGAAAGGAACGGTCGGCACCGGGCCTTTCGTCGTCGAAGGCACGATGCCGCAGAGTGCGACGTCCACGGCAGCGTCGCTGCATGCCTTCGAGGACTATCACCAGGGTGCACCGGAGGTGAAGCGGATTGAGGTCAAGGCCTACCCGACGCTGCGCAGCGCCTGGACGGCGATGATGCGCGGCGAGATCAACATGCTTTACGAGGTCAGCCGCGAAGCCACCGCGTTCGTGAAGCAGGAGAGCAGCGTCCGCAGTTACGAACTCCTCCGGCCGTACACGCTGCTGCTGGCGTTCAACGTGAGGCATCCGGTGCTCGGCCGGCGTGACGTCCGGCAGGCATTGAGCCAGGCGCTCGATCGACCGGCGATCGTCCGGGACGGCATGGCGGGTCAGGGCGAGCCCGCCGACGGGCCGATCTGGAAGTACCACTGGGCATACAGCACGGGTCACAGAACCTTCGAGTTCAACCCGGAAGCGGCTCGCCTCCGCCTGGATGCCGCCGACTTCAGGCAAACCTCCAGCGGCAACGGCTCCCGCATGCCCGCGCGTTTCAGCTTCACGTGTCTGATGTTCGGCGAGGATCCGCGTTTCGAGCGCGTCGCGCTCGTCCTCCAGAAGCAGCTCCACGACATCGGCGTCGACATGCAGATCGAAGCGGTGCCGCTCAACGAGCTGGTGAAGCGCATGGCCAGCGGGCGCTTCGATGCGTTCTTTTTCGAGATGATCAGCAGCCGTTCGCTGACCTGGGTGTACCGCATCTGGCACTCCCGCTCGGATTCGCGCTGGTTCGACTCCGGCTACACCGCCGCCGACGCGGCGCTCGACCGGCTGCGCGGGAGCTTCACCGAGGAGGAGACGCGCGCCGCGGTGAGCGAACTGCAGCGGGTGCTCTACGAGGATCCGCCGGCGCTGTTCCTGGCCTGGCCGGTGACTAACCGCGCGGTCAGCGCCTCGATCGCCGTGCCCTACGAGCCCAACATCGACATCTTCGGCCGCGTCTGGCGGTTCCAGAAGAGCGCGACCCAGGCCCGCCAATGAGACGGATCACGTCGCGGTTCGTGCTGATGATCGCGACGGCGGCGGTCGGGCCGCTGCTGGTCTACGGGATCGTCTCCATCTGGCAGCTGCGCAACGGCACGCGCGAATCGGTCCGCGAGGGCAACCTGCGCGTCGCCCAGCAGGTGGCCACCCGCATCGACCAGTACGTCGAACACAACACGCGCGTGCTGCGGTCGGTCGGCCTCGAGCTGCGCGGCGCCGGGATGCCGGAGTGGCAGCGCGAGCGCATCCTCAAGGACTTCGTCCTCGACTTCCTCGAGTTCCGCGAGATCACGCTCTTCGACTCCTCCGGGAAGGCGGTGGCGACCAGCCGGCTGCTCGCGCCGCGCGTCTCGGTGCCGGAGCCGGCGCTGGCCGGCGACCGGCCGGTCTACGTCGCGCCGGTGCGCCTCGACGACGACCTGCTGCCCTCCACCACCATCGCGGTGCGACTCGTCGCCGCCGACGGCGAATCCGGCTGGGTGGTCGGCGAGATCTCGCTCGAGGAGCTGTGGCGTACCGTTGACGAGATCCGGGTGGGGGGCGAAGGGTACGCGCTGGTCGTCGCCGAGGACGGCGCGCTCATCGCGCACGGCAAGGCGGACGGCAAACGGCTCATCGCCGCCGGCGCGGATCTGCCGGCCACGCGGCTCGCCGGCGCGCTCGCCGGCTCCGACCGCGTCACCGGCGTCGACGAGTACGTCGACGAGGACGGCCGGCAGGTCATCGCCACGGCCGCGCTCGTCCCCGGCCGCAGCTGGGCGGTCATCGTCGAGCAGCCCACTGGCGAGGCGTACCGTGTCACGCGCGAGCTCGAGCGGCAGCTGACCATCGCCATCGCTGCCGCGCTGCTCGTCACCGTGATGCTCGGCTGGATGTGGGGGCGCTCGTTCATCCGCCGTATCTTCGCGCTGACCCGGGCGACGCGCGCCATCGCCGAGGGGCGCATGCAGGAGCGCGTCCCCGCGGAGGGAACCGACGAAATTCGCCAGCTCGGCGACGCCTTCAACTCGATGGCCGACCGGCTGGTCGAGCTGCAGGAGGACGTCCGTAAGCAGGAGCGCCAGGCGATGTTCGGCCGCATCGCCGCCGGCCTGGTGCACGACCTCTCGCACCCGGTCCAGAACATCGTCAACAACGCGAAGCTGGTGCACCGGATGTTCCAGGACCCGGAGTACCGCGAGACGTTCAAGACCACCGTCGAGCGCGAAGCGTCGGTGATCAAGCGCGTGCTCGAGGACCTGCGCAACCTGGCGCGACCGATGCCGCTCGAGCGCTTCCCGCTCGAGATCAACCGCGCCGTGATCGAGGCGGTGGAGACGATGCAGCAGCACGCCGAGACGGCGGGCCTGACGCTGCGCACGCAGCTGACAGCGGAGCACGCCTACATCGAGGGGGACGTGTTCGCGCTCGGCCGCGTGTACCGCAACCTGATCTTGAACGCGATCCAGGCGACAGCGCCCGGCGGGCTGATCGAGGTGACCACCGAGGCGACGGCGGAGCGCGTCCTGGTCCGCATCTCCGACACCGGCTGCGGCATTCCCGCCGACCGGCTCGCCGCCATCTTCGAGGACTTCGTGACCACCAAGCGGCGCGGGCTGGGGCTGGGGCTCGCCATTTCCAGGAAGATCGTCGAACAGCTCGGGGGACAGATCTCGGTAACCAGTGAAGTCGGGCGGGGCACGGCCTTCGTGCTCGAGTTCCCGCGCTCGCGCCCGCGCCCGATTGCACTCGTCGCAGGATAGAGGGGGAACCATGCTGCGGAAGCTCGTGAGGACGGCGGAACTCGAGATCGAGGGACAGCGCTACGTGACGCACTACTTCGAGTCGAAGACGGCACGCGGTGCGCAGCGCTACAGCTGCGAGGTGCTGCTCGGCGGCGGCGACCGGATCATCCTGGACGACGATTCGATGATGAGTCTGGAATCGAAGATGGCGCGGCTGGTACCGGCGACGGTGTACAGCCGGCTGCTGGCGGCGCGGCCCGAGCAGGCTGCATGAGACGACAGCATGCCCGCGCGGCGGGAACGCGGGCGGCCGGGCCCGCGGAAACGGGCTGGGAGGCTGTACCCAGCCGGGGCGGGCGTGCTGAAATCAGCGCGGGAGCCGGTTCCACCACGCCCCCGCCTGCAGGCTGGGTTTCGCCGTGATGGACCCTACTTGCGGGGCAGGACCGCGTCCTTCAACTGCTTCGCGATCCGCGCTTTCACCACCGTCTTCGCCGGGATCTTGATCGCCTCACCCGTCGCCGGGTTGCGGCCCATGCGCGCCTTGCGCTTCTGCACGACGAGCTTCACCATTCCCGGGAGGACGAACTCCCCGGAGCGCTTCAGCTCCTTCTCGGCCAGCGTGTTCAGCTCGTCGAAGAACTCCCGCGCCTGCGTGCGCTTCACCTCGAAGCGGTCCGCGAAATGCGAGAAGAGTTCGGACTTGCCCATCCTGCGGGCTTCTGCCATCGGCTGTCCCCTTGCTAGCGGCGCGCTCTCTGAATCCCGCCTGAGCCGTGCGCGCGGTGCGGCGGCAGCGGAGGATGTGTGCTCGACGTACGTCGAATGCGTGAAATCAGCCTCGTATCCTAGCCTGCTCGATTTTCCGGTGTCAATCAGGTGATCGGCAGACAAGGCCCGATTATCGGCCCGAATGCTACAATTCCGGCCCCATGCCGAACGACCTCCTGGAGACGTTTCCCAACCCGAAACCGGACCGGGAGTACGAGATAGAGATCCGCTGTCCCGAGTTCACCTCGCTGTGTCCCAAAACGGGATTGCCCGACTTCGGGGAGATCATGATCCGCTACGTCCCCGACCGGCTGTGCCTCGAGCTGAAGGCGCTGAAGTACTACATCGTCAGCTACCGCAACCGCGGCATCTTCTACGAGGCGGTGACCAACGAGATCCTCGACGATCTCGTCGTCGCCTGCAGCCCGCGGAGGATGACGGTGGTGGGCGACTTCTCGGTCCGCGGCGGGATCAGTACGACGGTGACGGCGGAGTATGAGAAGTCGTAGCGGGCAGGCCGGAGCGCAGCGGCGATGCGCTCGGATCCGGGCAGGTCCGCCCGAGCGGAGCGAGGGCGGCGAGCGCCAAGCGCGACCGCGAGCGAAGCGAGCGTAAGCGCGTGGGGGTGGGGCCCCACGCGCACAAATTAATGCCGACGAGCCGCCGGATCCGAGCGCAACACCGAGTCGAGAGTCCGAGCCCCGAGAAGCAACATGCCCCACCGGATTCCCATCGAAGACTCAATCGACCTGCACGCCTTCCACCCGCGCGACATCAAATCGGTCGTGGAAGAGTACGTCAACGCCGCCCACGAAGCCGGGTTGCTGGAAGTGCGGCTGATCCACGGCCGCGGAAAAGGGGTGCAGCGGGGGATCGTCCAGGCGGCGCTGGAACGGCACCCGCTCGTGGCCGAATTCCACGACGCGCCCGAGACCCACCTCGGTGCGACGGTGGCCCGCTTGGTTTCCTGAGATGTCTCGGCAATCGTCAGAAGAGTCCCGGACAGACTCTCCACCGCACGGTCGTCTGGTACTCGCGGTAGGCAGCGTCCTTCGCGAGCGTCGCCTCCTCGCATGCGGCTCGCGCCAGCAGCGCCACGTCCGCCGCCGTCAGCAGGACGATGTTCCACGGCGACGGGTTGGCAGCCACGAAGGCGACGTGCGTGAGGATGTAGCCGGCATAGATCGGATGGCGCACCAGGCGGTAGAGCCCGGTCGAGACCACGCCGCGGTTGGCGGGGATGAGGCCGAAGCTCCGGCCCAGCGACAGCTTGCCTCCGATGATCACGATCAGGCCGGCAACCGAGAGCAGCGCCGTGAGCAGCTGCGGAGCGAGCGCGGCGAGCGCCGCCGGGCGCGTCAGCGGCGGGCCGAGGAGCGACAGCGCGGTGAGCGCGCGCGCGCGGAAGCCGCGGTCCACGGCCGCCGCGTGCCGGCGGACGAGGGTCAGGACGACGACGAGCAGCTCGCTGACCACCAGCATCGGGCCGGTGACGCGCCCGGTTGCGAGGAAGTCGCGCGCGAGGCTGAGCGTCATCATCGAGAACAGCACGACGATGACGGCGCGCGCGCAGAGATCGCCCAGCAGGCTCCAGTCGAGGCGGGATGCGGCAACCCACCGCGCCCGGGCGGCCGCAGGGGCGAGCACCAGCGGGCCGCCAATCGCCCGGTTGGCCGTGAGCGACAGTCCGGGTGTCTGCAGCGCCGGGCTCGTGAGACCGCGCGCGCGGAACGGAGCGCCCGACCGGCCGACCCAGAGCCCGTCGAGCCGCGCTCCGCTCACGCGCCGGCCCCCTGTGAGCTGGATTCCTCGAGGAAGTAGCTGCCGCAGGCGGCGTCGAGCAGCTCGCGCGTGATCGCCGGCGACCGCCCCTGGTAGCGGCAGATGTCGACCACCTGGCAGACCAGGTCGCGCGGGTGGCAGGCGCGCATCTGCAGCTTGCGCGGCTGGTAGTACTTCCGGTTCAGGTACTCGACCAGCACGGTGTCGAACGGCAGCCCGCGCTTGCGGCAGTTCAGCTCGAAGATCTGGCAGTACTCGTCGAAGGTCGGGTTCTTCGCGAGGATCTTGTAGGGGATGCGGCGCAGGAACGCCTCGTCGGCCAGCGACTCCGGCTTGAGGTTGGTCGCGAACACGATGAAAACGTTGAACGGGACCTCGAACTTGCGGCCGGTGTGCAGCGTCAGGTAGTCCACCCGGCTCTCGAGCGGCACGATCCACCGGTTCAGCAGGTCGCGAGGGGGGATCCGCTGGCGCCCGAAGTCGTCGACGACGAACACGCCGCCGATCGCCTTGAGCTGGATCGGCGCCTCGTAGAACTTCGAAATCGGGTTGAACGACAGGTCGAGCATCTCGAGCGTCAGCTCGCCGCCGACGACGACCACCGGCTGGCGGATGCGCTCCCAGCGTCGATCCAGCCCGGCGGCGGCGGCGATGACGCTCTCGTTCGACTCTGCGGCCGCGAGCGGCACGTGGTTGACCGGGTCGAACATGGTGATGATCTGCCCGTCGACGTCGATCGCGTGCGGCACGAACATCTCGTCGCCGAGCGCGCGCCCGATGCCTTCCGCGATGACCGTCTTGCCGTTGCCCGGAGCGCCGTAGAGGAACAGCGACTTGCCGGAGTTCACGGCCGGCCCGAGCTGGTCGTACATCGACTTGCTGACGACCAGGTCGGTGAAGCCGGTGGCCAGGCGGTCGCGATCCACGTACGGGCGGGCCGCCATGCAGGCGCGGACGTAGGCGTTGAACTGCGAGAGCGGCACCGGCGCCGGTCCGACGTAGCGGCAGATGTCGAGGAACTGGCCGGCGCGGTCGCGGCCGAGATCGGTGAGGGCGTAGCGGTAGCCGGCGGTGCCGGTGCCGGCGGCGCCGCGGACCTCGATCAGCTTCTCGACGCGCGCGTGCTGCAGCATGGCGTCGAGCACGGAGAAGGGCAGCCGCAGCCGCTCGGACAGGCCGCTGCCGCTCGCCTCCCCCGCAATCAACGTCTTCAGCAGCAGCTGCGCCAGCCCGTCGGGATGCAGGCCGGTCTCGGCCAGGGTGGCCGGCGGCGAGCCGGGCGTCGGCTGCGCGGTGACGGAGGTCGTGGCTTCTGCAACAGCGCTCATCGCGAGTACTCCATGGCGGCACTCAGCGTCTTCGCTGGTTCAGGCGGAAGAAGTCGAGCGTCGCCCGTTCTCTCGAACTGGATGTGGTGGCCGAGCGTCGTGCCCGTGGCCGCGAGCGTGCCGGCGGGCAGCTCCAGCACTCCGGCGGTGCCGGCGCGCGGCAGACGGATGCGCCACGGCCGCAGCGCCTCGACGCGGTCGATCACGACGCCGCGCTCGTCGAGGGCCAGCAGGTCGATGGCGAAGCGCATCCACATCGTGTGCACGCCGCGGCTGGGGACGATCCAGAGCGCCTCGCCGCGCTCGAAGCTGTCGCGGTTCATGAGCCCGACGCGCCGCGCGCTGCGGGTCGCGGCGACGCTGACGCGGTCGGCGACGACTGTGCCCGTGTCCAGGTTGGTTGCGACGAGCGGCATCGTGTCTCCTCCGGGCGGCCGCTACCTGGATTTCTCGACCATCGGGAACAGCACGGTCACGAACTTGATGGCGGCCGGGCCGATCGTGACGATCCAGATCGCCGGGAAGATGCAGAGCACCAGCGGGAACACCATCTTGACGCCGGTCTTCGCCGCCGCTTCCTCAGCGCGCTGCCGGCGCTTGGTGCGCAGCGTCTCCGAGTAGACGCGCAGCGACTGGGCGACACTGGTGCCGAACTTGTCGGTCTGGATGAGCATCGTCACGAGCGCGCTCAGGTCGTCCACGCCGGAGCGGTCGGCCAAGTTGCGGAGCGCCTCGGAGCGCGGCTTGCCGGCGCGCAGCTCCAGGTTGATCAGCCGCAGCTCGTCGGAGAGCTCCGGGTAGGCGGTGGCCAGCTCGGAGGACACGCGCAGCAGCGCCTGGTCGAGGCCCAGTCCCGCCTCGACGCTGACCACGAGCAAGTCGAGCATGTCGGCCAGCGCCAGGCGGATCTTGTGAGAGCGCCGCTTGGCGAGGCGCGCCAGCGCCATACCGGGCAGGATGTAGCCGAAGCCGACCCCGCACAATGCGTACATCATGTTCGGGCGCCCGAGCAGCGACGTGGAGAACAGGCCGAACAGCGCGAGCGCGAAGCAGACCCGGATCCCGAAGAAGATCGCCATCGCGTCGTCGCGGCGGTAGCCGGCCTGGACGAGGCGGAGGCGCAGCGTGCCCATCTCCTTGGTCGAGCGTGGCGCCTTCTCGCCGAGCCGCTTGACGAACTTCAGCACGCCCTGGAAGCGCGGCCGGTTCTCGCCTGCCGTCTCGCGCGGTCCGAGCACTTCCTCGAGCCGGCGGTCGATGGCCGCGGTGCGGCTCGGCACGAGGATGAAGGCGGCCGCGCCAATGACCGCGGAGCCCAGGACGAAGGCCAGTGCCGGCAGCAGCAGCTCCACGCTACACCTCGATCTTGATGACCCGCTGGATCCACAGATAGCCGACCGTCTGCATGACGATGGCGGCGATGAGCATCTGCTGGCCGAGGCGCTCGCGGAACAGCAGGTTCATGTGGTCCGGGTTGATGAACATGAGCGCGACGGCGAGGAACGCCGGCAGCGCGAGCAGGACGTACCCGGTCAGGCGGCCGTGCGCGGTGTAGACCCGCACCTGGCGGAGGATCTTGAAGCGCTCGCGCACCACGTGCGCGAGGTTCTCGAGGATCTCCGAGAGATTGCCGCCGGTCTCGCGCTGGATCATCACCGCCGTGGCGAAGAAGCGCACGTCGAGCAGCGGGATGCGCAGCGTCAGGTTGTCGAGGGCGTCCTTCAGCGGCAGGCCGAAATTCTGCTCGTCGAACGTCTTCCGGAACTCCGGCCCGACCGGCTCGCTGACCTCGTCGGCGACCATCTTCAGGCCGGTGGCGAACGCGTGCCCGGCCTTCAGGGCGCGGGAAATCAGGTCCAGCGCCTCGGGAAACTGCTCCTCGAACGCGTTCAGGCGGCGGCGCCGCTTGATCTTGAGCACGAGGAACGGCAGCGCGAAGCCGACGGCCCCGCCCGCCGCGTAGCCCCAGGGCGCGCGCGTGACGAACGCCACCACGACCGCCATCAAGGCGGCGGCGATGAGCGCCACGAAGAGGATGCCGCTGACCGAGGTGCGCACGCCGGACTGCTCGATCCAGCGCGCCAGCGCCGAGCCGCGGGTCGTGGCGCCCACCAGGCGATCGAGGCCGGGCAGCGGGCCGGTCGTGGTCTCCTTGACGAGCTTCGACGGCCCTTCCTTCGGCTCCTCCTCGACCGGGCGCGTGACCTCCATCAGCCGCGCGTCCAGCCGGCGCTGCTCCATCTGCTTCGGCAGCCGCGACGCGGCGAGGTAGCCGCCCATCACGACGGCGACGCCCACCAGAAATGCCAGAAACACCAGCGTCATCACCGGACCTCCGTGACCCCCTCGAACATGTCGGGCGGCAGGTGGATGCCCGACGCCTTCAGCCGCTCGCAGCACTTCGGCCGGACGCCGGTCGCGCGGAAGCGGCCGATCACCCGGCCGTCCTGCGTCACCCCGAGCTTCTCGAACATGAAGATCTCCTGCATGGTGATGACGTCGCCCTCCATGCCGGTGATCTCCGACACGCTGGTCACCTTGCGGGTGCCGTCGCTCAGGCGCGACTGCTGGATGACGATCTGGATCGCCGAGGCGATCTGCTGGCGCATCGCGCGCTCCGGCAGGTTGGCCGCACCCATCGCGATCATCGTCTCGATGCGCGACAGCGCGTCGCGCGGCGTGTTGGCGTGAATCGTGGTCAGCGAGCCGTCGTGCCCGGTGTTCATCGCCTGCAGCATGTCGAGCGCTTCCTCGCCGCGCACCTCGCCGACGACGATGCGATCGGGGCGCATGCGCAGGGCGTTGATGAGCAGCTGCCGCTGGCGGATGACGCCCTTCCCCTCGACGTTGGGGGGGCGCGTCTCCAGCCGGGCGACGTGCTCCTGGTGCAGCTGCAGCTCGGCGGCGTCCTCGATGGTGACGATGCGCTCGCGCTCCGAGATGAAGCTGGAGAGCACGTTCAGCAGCGTGGTCTTGCCGGCGCCGGTGCCGCCGCTGATCAGCATGTTCAGCCGCGCGCGCACGCTGTACTCGAGGAACTCGAGCATCGGGCGGGTCAGGGAGCGGATCGAGACGAGGTCCTCCGCCTTCAGACGCTCGGCCGGGAAGCGGCGGATCGAGAGCAGCGGGCCGTCGACGGCGAGCGGCGGGATGATGGCGTTGACGCGCGAGCCGTCGGCGAGGCGGGCGTCCACCATCGGCGAGCTGTCGTCGACGCGCCGCCCGACGCCGCTGACGATGCGATCGATCACCCGCATCAGGTGGCGGTCGTCCTGGAACGCGGTCGGCAGCCGTTCGAGCTTGCCCGCGCGCTCCACGTAGACCTGTTTGTAGGTGTTCACCAGGATGTCGCTGATGCTCGGGTCGCGCAGCAGCGGCTCGAGCGGCCCCAGCCCGAACACCTCGTCGATGATGTCACCGAGGATCAGCTCCCGCTCGGACAGGTTGAGCGGCATGCTCTCTTCGGCGATCAGGTCGAAGAGCAGCGTGCGGATCTCCGCCTCGGCGCGCGGCCGCTCGGCCGACGCCAGGGCCTCGAGGTTCAGGCGGTTGAGCAGCTTGCGGTGCACGTTCGCCTTGAGCTCGATGTACTGCGGGCGGGGCGCGACCGGCGCCGGCGTCGCCGCCGTGCGGCCGGCCGGAGCCGGGGGAATCTGGTTGAGCGACAGCGTCATGGCGTTCTACCTAGAGCGACAGGAGTCCCAGGAAGGTGCGCTTCTTCTCCGGCTCGGGCTTGGCCGCTTCCTGCACGCCCATCAGGTACTTGGTGAAATTGCCGAACTGCGTCGCGAGCTCCGAGTGGTTCGACAGCGAGAGCGGCACGCCGGAGTTCAGCGCCGTCGAGACGGTGCGGTAGTCGCTCGAGAACGTATGGTGGATGCCGTAGCCGAGCGCCGTTTCGATCTGCTTGGGCGCGATCAGGTGCTGGTCGGTCGAGCGGTTGAGCAGGATCTTGACGCGCTCGCTTCCCGCGCCGAGCTGCCGCACCCGCTCGACGAGCCGCTGCGCGTTGCGGATCGAGGGCACGTCCGGGTTCGCCACCAGGAAGACGGTGTCGGCCGCGTAGAGCGCGGCGACCGAGATCGAGTTGATGGTGTTGCCGGCGTCGACGATGATGTAGTCGTACATCCGGGCGAGCACGCGCAGCAGCTCCTCGATCGCGCCCGCGTCCTGCGCGTTGGGGCGATCGAACTGCTCGGAGCCGGCCAGGATGTCGAGGCCGGACTTGTGCTTCGACACCAGCTCCTTCAGGAAGTCCTTGTCGATCCGGTGCAGGTTCTCGATGGCGTCCAGAATCGTGAACCGCGGCCGGACTCCGAGGAAGAGCGCGACCTCGCCGAGGCACGGCTTGAGGTCGAGGACGACGGTCGGCCGCTTGCTCAGCCGCGCGAGTTCGACCGCACAGTTGACGGCGACGGTCGTCGTGCCGGCCCCCCCCTTGGCGCCGAGAAAGACGTGCGACACGCAGGGCTGGCGGGCGCCGGCGTGCGCCGCCTCGCGGCGCGCCGCGGTGCGGCGGATCGCGCCATGGAACGACTCCTCCATCGAGGCGGTCGCGGCGGCGTTGCCCGGCGTCCAGGCGAAGAACTCGTTGGCGCCGGCGCGCATGGCGCGCAGGATCAGGTCGGGGTCGGCGCCGCTGGCGATGGCGAAGATCGCCGCCGCCGGGTGGCTGGCACGCAGCCGCTCGATCGCCGCCATGCCCGACGACAGATCACCGCGGATATCGACCACGTACACGTCGGGAGGCGCGCTGTCGAAGCCGCGCGCTTCCACGATGCCGACCGGCACGCCGCCGGCGCGCAGCAGGCTCGAGACCTGTCGCTTGAACTCGTCGTCGGTCGTGATGATGGATGCTGCGAGTTGAGCCATGGGTCAGCCGCCGTTTTGCCAGTGGCCAGAGGCCAGTTGCCAGCGACCAGCTGCCAGCTGCGCGCTGGAAGCTGGAAGCTGGCAGCTGGCAACTGGCAACTGGAGACTCGTCTATTGCACCAGTCGAATCGCCCTCGGAAACAGGTTCGTCGGCGCGGTCGAGTTCCCGTCACGGATCCCGCCGATCGGGATGATGCGGCCGAGCGCGCCGTTGCCGTTCGCGATCCTCTCGAGGAAGAAGCCGATCCAGTTGGCGACCCGCAGGTCCGCCATGCGGCCGTTGCGCTTGCCCTGGTCGTAGTACTCGGGGTCGTAAAGCGGGATCGGGAACACGCGCGGGCTCTGGCCGTCGGCCTGGCTGCCCCTCACGTCGTTCACACCGGTATCCCAGTAGGCGTTCGGGTCCCTGGCAATCAGCTCCTCGAGGCCCTGGATCGTCGGCCCCTCCATCGCGCCCGGCTCCTGGATCAAGGGGTCGTACCAGTGCATGATCGTGCGGTTGCAGTTGGCGATGTTCCAGCGGTACGGGTCGCCGCCGGTGCCCTCCATGCCGCCGATGGACAGCGAGAAGTAGAAGCTGACCGTGATGTTGGTTCCCGTCGCGGCGCGGATGGTCAGCTGCGTGCCGCGCTCGCGCTCGTTGTTGTAGCCGGTGTAATCGGGGTTCGCGGCGCAGGTGGGACAGTCCGCGGCGGGAATGTAGACGTCCGCACAGCCCGGTCCCGGGGACGCGCACGACGGGAGCGGCTCCGGGTGTCCGCCCCTGGTGTACGCGTCGTACTCGTCACCCTCGTCCCATGGCGCGTTGTTCATCTCGCGCCACTTGTCGGGAATCGTGAACGGCTTCACGCACGTCATGCCGTTGGCCGGCGACACTTCGGCGGTCGCGGTGGCGCGGATGCTGGCCGTCTCCGTCTGTGGACCTTCGGGAAAGACGCGGCTGATGATGCCGGCGATGAGCGTCGAGATCGGGTTACCGCGCTCGGCGGTGCGGTGGACCGTGACCTTGACGCGGGTCGGCTGGCCCAGCTCGTCGTTGAGGAACTCGACGTCCGCGGGCGTGACGTCCACGACCCCTCCGCCGTCCTGACGCGCGTCGAGACCCGACATCACGGTGTTCGCCTTGGCCGCCGCGATGGCGCTCTGCACCGCCGGTCCCCCCGGGCTGCGATCGTCGAAGTCGTCATAGAAGAGCGCGGTCGCGCCGGCCAGCGCCCCCGCGTCGGCCGCGTTCTGCGCCTGGTTGCGCGCGGTCATCAGCATGCCGACGTCGATCGCCAGCATGCTCGCGCTCAGGAGTGCCGCCAGCCCCATGCCGACGAACACGTAGCTCATGCCCGATTCGTCGCGTCGCAGTCGTCGCCAGACCTGCATGGATTGCCTCCCCCACCGGCGGGCCGGAAGCCCGCCGCTCGAACGATGCGGGCCCGAAGGCCCGCGCCTTACTGCTGCCCCCCCTTGCCGCTCTTGATCCGCGCCATCTCCGCGTCGTAGGCCGCCTGCGCCTCCTTCAGGCGCGCGGCGGCGTCGGCGACGGCCTTTTCCTTTCTCGCGTCCTCTTCCGCCTTCCTGCGCGCGAGCTCCTCGTTCCGCCTGGCCACTTCGGCCTCACGCTTCGCGCGCTCCTTCGCGAGCTTGTCGGCCTGGGTCCGCTCCTGGGCGGCGCGTTTCGCCGCGGCGCGCTCCGCTTCTTCCTGGCGCCTCTGGTCGGCCGTCTGCTGCCGCATCGCGTTCTCGGCGGCCTTGCGCTGCTCCTCCTGCAGCCGCTGGAGCGCCTTCTCCTCCTCCTTCGTCGGCTTGCGCGACGAGGGCGCCGGTGCGGCGGCGGCCGGAGCCGTCCGGGCCGCGGGAGGAGCGCTCGTCGCGCCGACCGTCGTCGTCGGAGCCGGCGCGGACGCGTTGGCCGGCGCGGACGTGCCGGCGGGCGGGAGCGGAGCGGGCTGCGCGGCCTCGCTCATGGTGCCGTCGCGCGGCACCGGCTGGTTCGCCGGATAGCGCGGCGAGCCGGTGTAGGGCGGCGGCGCGGGCAGCCGCTTGTCCGGCGTGCCGAGGAACGGCTCGATGGTCGACGGCAGGCCCTCGGATGCGCCCATGGAACCCTTGCGGACGATCGTCGGGGTGATCATCACGACGAGCTCCGTCTGGTTCTTCTGCAGCGCCTTGCTCTTGAACAACCAGCCGAGGATCGGTACGTCGCCGATGCCGGGGATCTTGCGCATCGAGTCGGTCACGGTGTTGTTGAGCAGGCCGGCAATCGCGAAGGTCTGGCCGTCGCGCAGCTCCACTTCCGTGTCGGTGCGCCGCGTCGACAGCGCCGGAATGCGGAATCCCTCGAGGATGACGGCGTTGGTGAAGTCGAGTGCGCTCACTTCCGGCGCGACCTTGAGGTTGATCAGGTCGCCGCCGAGCACCGTCGGCGTGAACTTCAGCCGGATGCCGAACTCCTTGAACTGGATCGAGTAGGAGATGCCGCTGCCGCTCGGCTGCGCGATGGGATACGGGTACTCGCCGCCGGCCAGGAAGCTCGCCTCCTTGCCGTTGGTCGCAATCAGGTTCGGTTCGGCGAGGCTCTGGAACAGCCCCTTCTCCTGCAGCGCCTTCACCAGGGCGCCGATGTTGTAGCGGTTGTTGAACAGGAAGATGTTCAGGAAGTCGCTGAACGTCGTCTTGCCGCCGGTCGCGGTGACGGTGTCGCGGCCGCCGCCCCACTTGTCGGGCCCCTGCAGCGACTCGCGCACCATTTCGAAGTCCGGCGCGGGGAACTGCTGGGTGGTCATGCGCGCGACGTAGTCGCGGTACCCGCCGGCGCCGGTGAACCAGGACACACCGAGCTCGGTCAGGGCGCTGCGGCTGACTTCCGCGAAGCGCACGCGCAGCAGCACCTGGTTCGACGCCACGCCCTCCTGCTGCTTGAGCAGGTTGACGACGTTCTCCTTCTTGTCCACGTAGCCGGCGGCGACGTTCGCCGCCTTGTCGATGACGTACTGCCCCGACACGGTGCCGGAGAGCACGACGTCCTTGCCGCTGCCGTGGACCGCGATCTTCTCACCCGGGAACAGCTGCGTGAGCTGCTCTTTCAGGGCGCTGAGGTCGCGGCGCACGGTGACCTCGTAGGTCTTGATGGCGCCGGCGCGGTCCCAGACGAACAGCGAGATGGTCCCCGGCTGCTTGCCGTGGATGAGGATCTGCGAGGGCGCGGTGACCATCGCGTCGGCCACGTCCGGCACGGTCAGCGACACGCGCGTGATGACGGACCCGACGTTCAGCACCGTCGACCGGCCGACCAGGAGATTGACGTCGGTCGGCGCGCCCAGCGGCTCGTTAGCCGGGGGCAGCGGCGCCGCATTGAAGGCGGTCGTCTGCTGCGCCGCCGATGGCCTGGCCACCAGGACGACGATGATCAGCAGCAGCGTGATCCAGCCGGCCGGCTTGCGGCGCGCCTGGCGCCCCTGACGCATGAGAGAAGCAAAGGCCGCAGACATGGGTCCTCCGAATCTTTCCGTATGTGCACCAGCGGGGAGCTGACGTTCCGCGTCACGCGTGCGACGCGCCCGGAGGCGGAACCGGGGTTCCGCCCCGCGCGTGCTACTTGATGACTTCCGTGGCGCGCTTGTCGCCGCGGATCATCTCCACCGTCGGCGCCGGCGGAGGCGGCGGCGGCAGTACTTCGGCCACCGGCGCTGCCTTCGGGCGGCTGGCCGGACGGCCGGCGACCGACATGCGCGCGACCGTGCTGCTCGCGCCGAGCAGCGCCGCCGGCTTGATCCCCGGCGTCGCCGGCGCGCCCTGGTCGAGCGGGTTGCGCAGCGCGAGCTGGATCTTCCCCTCCGTGCTCGCGAGCGCCAGGCGCTCGGCCTGCTCGGGGCTGACGAGCAGCGTCACCACGGTCACCTGCACCGGCTTGCCCTTGTCCTGATCCGGCTCGATGCGCGTCCCGGCGGTCAGCACCTGCACGTTGGCGAGCACCACCTTGGAGGTGGCGTCGGTCGGCTGGTTGGTCGGGTTGGCGGTGGCAATCACGTCGACGCGCGTGCCCGGCAAGACGTAGCCGGCGACGCCGACGACCTCGTTGACGCGGACCGACACGGCGCGCATCCCCTCCGGAATCACCGGCGGCAGCCCCGCGCCCGCTTCCTTCGACGCGAGCTTGGCGCCGAGGATCGGTTCGTTCTTGACCACCGGCACGATCAGGCCGCGGCCCACCAGCTCGCCAGGGTTGGTGAACGCCCCTTCCGGTGTCTTGCCCTGCGGGAACTGCACGATCGCGAGGTCGTCCTTCTGCAGCTCCGCCCCGAGTTGCAGGTCCGCGGCCGCGACGACCACCGGCTGCGTCTGCATGTTCACCGGGCGCGCCGGCCTGTTGTTGTTGACGAAGTTGTAGGTCGCGTAGGCCAGGCCGCCACCGGCAACGATGGCGATGGCCAGGACGGCAAAAAGTCGGTTGCGCATGACAGTCACCTAGTTTTCGTTGCGCATGACGGCAACGCCACGCATCGTGATCGCGTTTCCCTGTGTCGAGTCACGGTCGACCATCTGCATGATCGGGCCCAGGACCATGAAGTTGAACGGGTAATCCACCGTGACCTCCGAGGCCTCGGTCGGCGGCGTGGTCGGCAGTTGGACGGGGTTTCGGGAGATCGTGACGGTTCGGTCGTTCAGCGCGAGGCCGCCGGCATCCATGTAGGTGCGGACCGCGTTGACCACGTCGGCGTCCGTCTTCCCCGCGATGATCGAGACGCGGGCGCCCTCGCGGGCGGCGTTGGTCAGCACCTGCCAGGTCTGGTAGGCGCGCCCGAAATCGAAGATGGCGACGCAGATGAGCAGGATGATCGGGATCGTGATCGCGGTCTCGATCAGCGCCGCGCCCCGTTCCTTCTTGCGTGTAGTCACCATGGCCGGACTCTCCGTTCAGCTTGCCGACTCGTTGCCACCTGCGGATCGCCGTCACCCGAGCCACGTCGCCACCAGGCTGCCGGCGGCGATCGCCGGTCCGTACGCGAACCGATGGGCGGCGGTCGCCGTTTCTATCCGATGCCGCCCGCCCGATCCGATCAGCCGTCCGGTGCCGGTGAGCGTGGCAGCGAGGCGCCGCCGCCGCACCGCGACGGCGAGGGCGAGCACGCCGCCCGCAATCGCCGTGCACAGGAACGCGGTGACGACGAGCGGCGGGCCGACGATGGCGCCGACGGCCGCCATCAGCTTGACGTCGCCGGCGCCGGTGGCGCCGAGTCCGTAGCCGGGCAGCATCAGCGCGAAACCCAGCGCGAATCCCACGAACGCTCCGGCGAGCGGCGTGCCGCTCACGCCGGTGGCCGACAGCGCGAAGCCGATGCCCGTCATCGCCGCGGTCAGCCCGTTCGGAATCCGCCGCGTCCTGAGGTCGATGGCGGTGGCGGCCAGGACGCCGGCCGCCAGCACCGCGAACGCGCCGTTAGAAACTGCTGGCAATGGTCTGCCAGAACACCGTGTGAATCGCGTTGCCGACCGACGTCACGGCGCCGATCGCGACGATCACGATTAACGCGACCAGCAGCCCGTACTCGAGCAGGTCCTGTCCGTCTTCCGCCTGACGGAGCCGCAGGTTCGCGATCCTCGTGAGAAGGGCGACGGCCATGGGCTTCATGAGACTTGCTCCTCCCGGCACAGACTTGCTCCTCCCGGCACACGACCCCGAAGCGACAGAGGGCCGGGCACCATGGCGGCGCCCGGCCCGTGCCGTTCGATGCGCGCCGACTACGAACCCGCCGCCGTGTTCAGCTCGCCGGCGATGTTGGTGAAGATCGCCGACACGCTGCCGCCAGCCGCCTCGACGGCGATGATCGCTACCAGCGCGATCAACGCCACGAGCAGCGCGTACTCGAGCAGGTCCTGGCCCTCTTCATCGCGGACGAACGACTTCACGTACTGAAGCATCGACATAGATCCTCCCCCGAGGATGCACCGCGTCATGCGGTGCGGTGGTGCGGCGCTGCCGCAGTTTGTTGAACCTCGCGCGGCGACTCGCCGCGCCACGGTCCGGCCGTATCGCAACGGGTATGCCACGGACGAGCCGGCGGGCCGGTCGCCGGGCGCAAGTCGTTGCGCGCACGGCGATTCAGCGGCCCGCAGGCGCCGCCGATTCGGGCGGCCGCGACGCCGCGACCCCCCCTCGCGGTTCATCACTTTCGTAAGCGCCGCCGCGAAATTCGTGGCCGCCGCCGGCGGGGCGCGGCGCGTCCTCCGCGCGGCGCGGATCTGCCCGCCGCATCTAATGCTTGTAGTTGCGCGAGTTACAGCGCGCCGGCAGCGCGCGATGAGCGCGGCACGTCGCTTGCGACTGACGGCTCCGCGAACGAGGCAAGGACCATCGATGAAGCTGGGAGTTCGTGAAGCCGTCCTCTCACCCGCCATCTTCGGCGCGATCCTGCTGATGCTGGTGTCGGTCGACGGTCGCGTGCGGGACCGGTTCGCCAACCTGGTGACCGGCGGCGACGGCGTCGCGTCTCTCGGCGATCGCCTCGCTGACCTGGGCGGCGCTCTCATGTCCGCGCTCCGCTACCAGAGCATCGAGAACGCGCCGCTGCTGGTGTTCGCCACGGTCGGCGCGGTGCTCGTGATCTTCATGGTGAGGACGTAGTCGCACCTGCTTCGATGCTGAACGCGCCGTCTCCGGCCGCCGATGCGCTGCGGGGGCTCCGCACGTCCCGCAGCAGGTCCGCAGGGGCCCGCCTCGCCAGGGAGACTGCCTGATGCCGCTCGTACTCGCGCTCGAGCCGGACGCGCGGCAGGCGGCGGTGCTGAAACGCGTGATCCGCGACCGCGTGCACGCGGACCTCACGGTGGTCGACACCCGCGACGCGGCGCTCGCCGCCATCGCCGAACGCATTCCCGACGTCATCCTGCTCACTGCGCTGCTGTCGCCGCGCGACGAGGAAGAGCTCTTCTCGCGCCTGCGCGGCCTCGCCGGCGCGGAGCACGTGCAGACTCATACCATCCCGCAGCTCGCATCCGACGCTTCGCTCGAGACGGACGAGAGCGGCGGCCGGGGGATGTTCGGCAAGCTGCGGCGCAAGAAGCCGGATCCGGTGTCGTTTCAGGGCTGCGATCCCGAGCTCTTCGCCGAGGAGGTCGTCACCTATCTGCAGCGCGCGACGGAGCTGAAAGCGCGCGCGCTGCGGCCGCGGCGGAAGCCCGTGCTCGCGCAGGTGCCGCCGCGGGAGACGTTCGAGCGCGGCCAGTTCGTCGAGCGGGAAGAGACGCCGGCGGCAGAAGACGCGCCGCCACCCGCCTCCTCGTGGGCGTCGCCCTGGGATTGGCGGCCGTCGACCGAATCGCGCTCCAGCGCGTATCCGGCGCCGGCCGCGCCGCCTGTCCCCGGGCCGCCCGCAACGTTCGAATCGAATCCACCCGGCGAAGACGAGGAGGCCGCGCGCGCCGCGAAGCGACAGGATGCCGATCGCGAGACGCGGCGGTTGCGCGAAGAGACAGAGGCCGAGCGTCAGCACTTCCTCGCCGAGTCAGAACGGCAGCGCGCCGAAATGGACGCCGAGCGCCGCCGGATCGAGGAGGAGGCCGAGCGCCGCAAGGCGGAAGCGGAAGCGATTGCCGCCCGCGAGCGCGAGGCCGAGCGGCTGCGCGTCGAAGCGGCGCGCGAGGCGGAACGGGTCCGCGTCGAGGCGGAACGCGAGAAGGAACGGCTGCGCGTCGAGGCGGAACGCGAAGCCGAGCGCCTGCGCGTCGAGGCGCAGCGCCACAAGGAAGCCGCGGAACGCCAGAAGCAGCGCCTGCAGCAGGAGGCCGCACGGCAGAAACTGGAGGCCGAGGCCGCCGCCGCGCGCCGCCGCGAGGCGGAGCGCCTGCGACTCGAGGCCGAGAAGGAAAAAGAGCGACTGCGCAAGCTCGCCGAGCAGGAGAAGGGGCGTTTGCGCGCCGAGGCCGAGCGCGTGCGGCAGGAGGCGGAGCGCGAAGCGGAGCGGCTGCGCCTGCTGGCGGAGCAGCAGAAGGCCGCGGCGGAGCGCGAGAAGGAGCGGCTGCGCCTCGAAGCGGAACGCCAGAAGCTCGAAGCCGAGCGCCGGCGCAAGGAAGCCGAGGCGGCCGCGGCCCGTCAGCGCGAGGCCGAACGGCTCCGCAAGGAAGCCGAGCGCGAGGCCGAGCGCATGCGCCTCGAAGCGGAGCGCCAGAAGCTCGACGCGCTGCGCGAGGCCGAGCGCATGCGCCAGGAAGCGGAGCGCCAGCGCAAGGAGGCCGAGGCGGCCGCGATCAGGAAGCAGGAGGCCGAACGCCTCAGGCTGGAGGCGATGAAGGAGGCGGAGCGCGCCCGCCTCGAGGCGGAGCGGCAGAAGGCCGAAGCGGAGCGCCAGAAGCTCGACGCGCTGCGCGAGGCCGAGCGGCTGCGCGCGCGGGCAGAAGAGGAAGCGGAACGTGCCAGCGCCGAAGCGGCCATCGCCGCGGCGCTGAAAGAGGCGGACGAGAGCGAGCGGCAGCAGGTCGAGTCGCTGCGTCGGCAGTCGGACCGCGAGCGCCGGCACCGGCAGGCGGTCGACGATGCGTTCGCCGAGTTCAGGGAGGATCCCGTCGAGCAGCCCGACGGCGCCGTCCGCCTCGTACCGCTGTCACTCTGGGCCCGGCTCGAGGTGCCGCAGACGCCGGCCGAGCCGGCCACGGCGCAGGACGAGCTGAAGGAGCTGATGAAGGGGCTTGCCATCCCGCCGCACGTGGCCGGCGTGACCTACGCGTGCGGCTGCCGGATCCGCCGCGTCCGCGTGCCCGCCGGACCGCCGCCGCACGGCCGTCACTCGAACAGTCCGGTCATCCTGTCGCGCCGCGCGCTCGAGGAAGTGCGGTCGGGAGGCGAATCGGCCTGAGCGACGCGCTCGTCCAGACTGCAGCACCGACGATCACTCCCTTCGAGGAACGGGGCGAGCATCGGGATGAGAACATCGCGACGAACGATGCCGTCGCTTCAGGAAGCTGCCGATGGGTCGCAGCCATCGCGTGGATAATCTTCGTGGTGTTAAGTGCCGCCGCACCGGCGATCGGCCAGGACGACAGGACCGCGTGTGCTTGACCGACGGTCAGCCGCCTCGTCAAGTCGCCGAGAAAAGCCTAGAGAGCGTCAGGGGATGACCCGATCACTCGAGCGCCCGTCCGGTAGTCGTGCCAGCCGCGCCGCGGCGCTGACCTCCGGCATCGCGGAGTCCGGAACGAGGGCTGCGATAAACGTCGAGAACCTACGATCCGCAGCGCCCGTTGCCCTCCTTCTGGATGGTCTGGTACATCGCCTGGATATCGTAGGCGCGGGAGGTGACGTACTCGCCGACGACCCACGCCTGGCTCGCAAGGACGCCGTTTACGCTGATCCCGCCACGATATTTCAGGCTCCTGCTTCGTGACAGCGCCGACAGGAAGTCCGCTTCGGAGATGTACTGGCTCGTGACATCGTTCAGGCACGGCACCTTCTCCCGTGCGTCGTAGGAGAGGAAGTTCGGCATCAGCTCCGTCGTGACCGTGTAGACGATCTGCTCGTCGAATCGATCGAACGAGCTCTCGCCTCGAGACGGCGGCGGCTCGATGACGGATGGCTGCGAGTGGTCGAAACTCATCGGCCAGAACTGATCATCCTCCGCGGGCGTGAGCACGGAGGGGCCGATCAGGTAGGCACCGGCCCGCGGGAACACCGCCTCGAACGTGAGGCGGATCCCGATCGGGTTTCCATGCGCCGACAGCACCACCTCGTCGCGGATGTTGCGCACCTCGACCGCCTCGGCGCCGCGCTGGCGCCGCCACGCCTTGAGCGGCGTCGACGGCAGTAGCGCTTCGTTCACCAGCACCACGCACAGGACGTACATCGCGAACACGAGGGCCCGGCGCGGCACGTTCCGCCGCCGCAGGAAGACGTAGCCCGCCCACACGATCGCCAGGCCGATTGCCGCTGGAAGAAGGGCACGGAGACTGGCGGCTCCTACCCCGTGGATCGCCGCCCAGACGAACCCGGGCAAGGCGTCTGCGTTCTGAACGCACACCGCGAGGGTCGCCAGGAGCGCAATCATCAGCAACACGATCGTCGTCGCCCGTTCAGGGCCGCCACGCTCCGGCTGTTTCCAGGAAGCATCGAGTCGATAGGTCACGTACTCGTCCGGCGGAGCAAAATACGTTCCCCACGAGGGCACCCGGCGGGGCGTATGGGAGCTGCCGGAGCTGGGACGAAACCGTCGTCGACCGGCCAACTTTCGCCGGGGGCCGAGAAGCGGGCAAACTACGTCGCAGTTTCTTCACTGCAGGTCGGCCGACATGCTGCCTCGACTTGCGATCCCGAACCGGCCCGGCCCGTTGCAAGCATCGCCGATCGTAAGTGTCTTCCCTCTTTTGATCTAACACGTTGCGGTCGTCTCCCCGTGTGGACCTCGTCCGGGCACGGCGGTTGCCCAGGCAGGCTGCCATGGACGGCGGACCCGAGCACGACCTCGTTCGCACGCGCGGCGACCTCTGGACCGTGCTGGGCCGCACGCGGCACGGGGACTGCGAAGCGGTGCGGCTCCGCGGCGCCGGCGGCGCCAATGCCGGCCAGGTGCGGACGTTGCTCTCGCCTTTCGATCGCCTGGCGCCGCTCGCCCTGCCGGCGGGATGGCGCATCGTCCGCCCGCGGCGGTGGCTGCACGCGCTTCGCCGCGCCGCTCTCGAGGCGCACCCCTTCGGCGGGCTCCGCGCCGCGGACGAAAGCGCGATGGACCTCGTCCCCTACCAGCTCGAACCGGCGCTCGCCGTGTTCCGGCGCGGCGCCACCCGGCTGCTCATCGCCGACGAGGTCGGCCTCGGCAAGACGATCCAGGCGGGCGTCGTCCTGCGCGAGCTCTCCGTCCGCCTCGACGGGCTCCGCGCGATCGTTGTCATGCCGGCATCGCTGCGGGAGCAGTGGCGCCAGGAGCTGCTCGATCGGTTCCGTCTCGTGGCGGTCGTTGCCGACGCGGCCTGGCTGCGCTCCGCCGCCCGCGATCTGCCCGACGGCATCAACCCGTGGTCGCTGTCCGGCATCTACCTGGCGTCGTACGATTTCGTGAAGCAGGCCGAGGTGCTCCGGCCGCTCGAGGACGTCACGTGGGACGTCGCCGTCTTCGATGAGGCGCATGCCGCCTCTCCCGCGACCGATCGCCGGGCCGCAGCCGACGCCCTCGCCTCCCGCGCCCGCCGCGTCGTCCTGCTGACCGCCACCCCGCACGCCGGCGACCCGGCGCAGTTCGACGCGCTCTGCCGCCTTGGCGCATGCGGCGAGAGCGGGATGCCGGCGATCTTCCAGCGATCGCGCCGTGATATCGGAGAGGCGGTCAGGCGCACGCGCTTTCTCACCGTCAGGCCGTCGGCCGCCGAACGGCGCATGCACCGCCTGCTGGAACGCTATGCCTCGCTGGTCTCGCTCGAGGCGGCACCCGCCGACTCACGTGCGGCGCTCGCCGCGCTGGTGTTGCGCAAGCGCGCGCTGTCGAGTGCCGGGTCGCTGCTCGCCTCCGTCGAGCGCCGGCGCGACCTGCTGTCGGGCGCGTGCGCCCCGCAGGCGCTGCAGCTCGCGCTGCCCCTCGGCGACGAGGATTCGCTGCCCGACGATGTGGCGGACGAGACGCTGGCGGCGCCGGGCCTCTCCGACGCCGGGCGCGAGCAGCGGTTCCTGGGGGCCATCTCGCGTGCGGCGGCAGCGGCAGCCCGGCGGGAAACCAAGGTGGGCCGCCTCCTTCGCCTGCTCCGCCGGACCCGCGAACCCGCGATCGTCTTCACCGAATACCGCGACACGCTCGCGCGGCTGTTGGCCGCCCTCGAGGCCGACGGCTTCCGCCCGCTGACGCTCCACGGCGGCATGTCGCCGGACGAGCGCGCCGCGACGCAGGGGGCGTTCAACAGGAGCGGCTCCGTCCTGCTCGCCACCGACGCGGCGTCAGAGGGGCTGAACCTCCACCTCCGCTGCCGCGTGGTCATTCACTACGAGCTGCCGTGGAGCCCGGTGCGGCTGCAGCAGCGCGCCGGGCGCGTCGATCGCATGGGGCAGACGCGGCCGGTCCACGAAGTCCTGCTGGTCGCCGCCGACACCGCCGAGCGCCTGGTCCTCGCTCCGCTGGCGCGGCGGATTGCAGCTGCGCGCCGTTCGACCTCGGCGGGCTCGCGGCTGTTCGAGTCGCTGACGGAATCGCGAGTTGCCGCCGCGGTGCTGCGCGGCGACCCGATCGAGCCCGACGTGGACGCTGCGCCCGTGCAGCCCGGGAACACGGACCTGCGCACGGAGGCGTTCGAAGAGGTACAGCGCCTGTCGCTGCGTCGCGAGTGGCGCGCGCGCTCGGCGGGCATCGAGCACGCGTGCGCTGCGCAACGGCGTCTACTCGCGCGGGTCGGGCGCTCACGCTCGTCAACGCTCCGCCCCGGTTCGATCGTGGTGTTCACCATCGTGCTCCGCAATCGTCCTGGCGAGATCGTCCACGCCGAGCTCATCCCGGTCGCGCTGTGCGACGACGCGGACGAGCGCACAGCGCGGCGGCACGTGGAACACGCGGCCGCGGGCGGGCTGGCGCGCGCGGCTGACGCTCACAGACTCGTGACCGCCGCCCTGCGGGCCAGGGAGCAGGCGATCGCCGCAGTCGGCGCGTCCGCGGCGAGGGCACTCGTTCAGGCCGGCCTCTTCGACCGCCGTGCACTGCTGGCCGCGCAGGCAGAGCGCCGAACCTCCGCCGCGCTGGCCGCCGAAGCGCAGGACCGCATCGCTGCGCTGCGTGCGGCGGATGCGCTGACCGTGTCCCTCGACCTGACCGCAAAGCTCGTGATTGCGCTTCACCACCCACGATGATCCGGGGGCTCCGCGGGTCGCTGCTCTCGCACGACGCGCTCGTGCGCGAGGTCCCACGCGCCTGCCGGGGGCTCCCGGCCGAACGGGAGGGTGAGGAGGCGCGACGGCGGTTCCGCTCCTGGTTCCTGCGGGCGCTCGCGGAGATGGGACCGACCGCGGGACCGCGCGCCGTGTTCGATCGGGTGGCGGCGCCGCTGGCGAGGGCGCTCGGCTACGAAACCGTCCTGCCCGCAACCGGGCGCGCTGGCAACGGCGTCCTCCGGGTGTCGCTGTATGCGAACGCCGCACCGGCGGCGGCGATGCTGGTCACCGCGTGGGGCATCGATCCCGGCGCCGCCTGGCGCGATGCGGTCCGCCATGGGATAGGGGACGGGGTCCGCTGGTGCCTCTGCGCCAACGGCCCGACGCTGCGCCTCATCGACGCCCGTGGGACCTACTCCCGCCGCTACGCGGAGTTCGACCTCGCCATCGCCGCCGACGATCCGTCCACGTTCGCCGTCGCGTGGACCCTGTTGCGCACCAGCGCCGTCGGATCCGTCGGCGCCGCCGGTTCGCTGACCCTGGATATGGCCGTTGAGCTCTGCGAGCGTCACCGCGCCGGCGTTCGCGCGTCGCTGCAGACGGGCGTCTACGACGCCCTCGTCCACCTGCTCGACGCGTTCGCGGCCGCGCGCGCTCGTTCCCGCCGGCCGCACCTCACCATTCAGCCGTCCGTGCTCTTGGACGAATCGCTCGTCGTGATCTACCGCATCCTGTTCCTGCTGTTTGCGGAAGCGCGCGGGCTGGTGCCGCACTGGCATCCGGTGTACCGCGACGGCTACACCATCGAGTCGCTTCGCGGTCAGGCGGAGATTCAGGCGCGGCCCCGCGGGCTGTGGGAGGCGCTGCAGGCGATCGCGAGGCTGGCACACCACGGCTGCCGCGTCGGAACGCTGCGCGTGCCGCCGTTCAACGGCCGGCTGTTCTCGCCGGCACATGCGCCACTCTCCGACACGCTGCCGCTCGACGACGCGGCGGTGCGCAACGCACTCGTCGCCCTGACCACGCGTCGATCGAAGGTGGGAGTGGAGCGGATTGCCTATGCCGACCTCGGCGTGGAGCAGCTCGGCGGCGTCTACGAGCGCATGCTCGATTTCGACCCGGCGGTGACGGGCGGCGGCCGTCCTCGTATCACGCTCGTCCGCGCGCTGCGGCGCAAGGCCACCGGCTCGTTCTACACGCCACGCTCGCTGACCGAGTATCTGGTCCGCCGGACGCTCGCTCCCCTGGTGCGCGATGCGGCGCCCGACGACGTGCTCAACCTGCGCGTGCTCGATCCGGCTATGGGCAGCGGCGCGTTCCTGGTTGCGACGTGCCGCTATCTCGCCGCAGCCTACGAGGCGGCGCTGGTTCGTGACGGCTGCCTCTCGCCCGGCGACGTCGGCGACGGCGACCGCGCGGGCTTTCGGCGGACCGTCGCGCAGCGGTGCCTGTTCGGCGTCGACGTGAACCCGATGGCGGTGCAGCTGGGCAGGCTGTCGCTCTGGCTGACGACGCTGGCGGCGGACCGGCCGCTCACCTTCCTGGACCACCACCTGCGGGCCGGCAACAGCCTGGTGGGCGCTGCGCGGCACGACATCCACTGCAACCCGTTCACGAGCCGGCGGCGTCCGTCGGCGCCGCTCCCCCTGTTCGACGGCGACGCGCTGGACGACGCGCTGCGCTCGTCGGTGGGACCCCGGCTGTCCATCATGCTCGACCCCGGCGACACGCTCGACGAGGTGCGCGAAAAGGAGCGGTTGCTCGGGCGGATCGACCGGGCCGACGGGCCGCTCGCCCGCTGGAAGCAGGTAGCCGACCTCTGGTGCTCGCGGTGGTTCCCGCCCGTCGACGAGGTGGCGGCTGCGCAGGTGCGGGCGGCGGAGCGGCGCGGCGTGTTCGGCGCGCTCGCCGACGAGATGCTCGGCCGGAGCGCCACGCTGCCGGCCCACGTTTCTGCGCCGCTGGTGTCCGCGGTGCGGGAAACGGCCGCACGCGAGCGGTTCTTCCACTGGACGATGGAGTTTCCCGAGGTCTTCTACGCGGCCGACGGACAGCCGCTCGCCGCCGGCGGGTTTGACGCCGTCCTGGGAAACCCGCCGTGGGAGATGCTGCGCGGCGACAGCGGTGATCCCGGCACACGGCGCCAGGCGGGCGACGCCGCGGGGCGCCTGACGGAGTTCGCGCGCGCCTCCGGCGTGTACCCGCTCCAATCGCGCGGCCACGCGAACCTCTATCAGCTGTTCCTCGAGCGCGCGCTCGGCCTGGTGCGCCGCGGCGGCCGCATCGGCATCGTCCTGCCCTCGGGCTTCGCGACCGACCACGGGTGCGCGGCGCTCCGCCGGCACGTGCTCGACGGCACCGTGGTCGACACGCTCGTCTCGATTGAGAACCGCGGGCGTGTGTTTCCCATTCACCGCGGGCTGCGGTTCCTGCTGGTGTGTGCAACGGCAGCCGCACGGACGCGTGCGCTCCAGCTGCGGAGCGGCATCAGGTCGGCCGATGCGCTCGATTCGCTGCCCGACATCGGCAGCGACCCCGCCTGCATCGTGCTCGAGCGCGAGCTCATCGAGCGCTTCTCGGGTCCGCAGCTCGCGATCCCCGATGTGCGGAGCTCGGCCGATGTCGAGATCCTGGCGAAGATCGCGACGAACGTGCCTGCCCTTGGCGCCGTCCACGGGTGGAACGTGCGGTTCGGGCGCGAGCTTAACGCGACCGACGATCGGCCGCACCTCGTCGAGAGCGGGCGCGGGCTGCCGGTTGTCGCAGGGAAACAGGTCCAGCCGTTCGTCGTCGAGCTCGCCGGCTCCCGCCTGCGGATTCCGAGATCGGTCGCGCGCCGGCTGCTGCGGGAAGGCGCCTTCGAGCGCCCGCGGCTGGCCTACCGCGACGTTGCCGCCGCCACCAACAGGCTCACGCTCATCGCGGCGATCGTGCCGGGAGGCGTGGTGACGACGCACACGCTGTTCTGCATGAAGGAGGTGCTGGAGGAGGCGTCGCAGTCGTTCCTGTGCGGCGTGTTCAACAGCTACGTCGCCAACTACCTCGTGCGGCTGCGCGTGAGCACGCACGTGACCACGGCGATCGTCGAGCAACTGCCCGTCCCGAAGCCGGCGCGCGAATCGGCGGGGTTCGAGCGCGTGGCCACCTGCGCCGCGGCACTGGCGCACGATCCGTCGGATGCGCGAGCGGCCGCGCGCTTGCAGGCGACGGTGGCGCAGCTCTACGGGCTCAGCGAGGCGGAGTTCCGCCACGTGCTCGCGACCTTCCCGCTCGTCGACGCGGTGGTGAGAGAAGAGGCGCTACGGGCGTTCATCACGCCGGAGCCGTGATCGCGTCGGCGTGCTGGGAAGATTGCGGTCGTAGTGGCCCGTCAGGCCCTGGCACGCGGATCGTCGCAGGGATCGCTGTGGTCAGAGGAACGCAGAGGTTGGCGGGGCGCCTGCACACTCGAGCCGGTCGGCGACGCGGACACTCAGGTCACCCGATCCCTCCGCGATCCATCCGCCCCTGCGCTCTCGTCGATGTCGCCGGCGCACGAGCGTTCCACGCGGCCGTTCAACGCGCCAGGCATGCCGGTCCGGTGCGCTGGACTTCGCGCTATAGTGGGCCGTCCCCATGCCCAACTACGGGTTTGCCATCGATCTCCGGAAATGCATCGGGTGTCACGCGTGCACGATCGCGTGCAAAGCCGAGCACCAGATCCCGGTCGGGGCGCACCGCTGCTGGGTCAAGACGGTTGAGAAGGGGACGTTCCCCGATACGCACCGGCTCTTCTTCCCGGTGCTGTGCAACCAGTGCGATGCGGCGCCGTGCGTGCGCATCTGCCCGACGCGCGCGCTGTTCAAACGCGGCGACGGCATCGTCGACCTGCACGGCGACTCGTGCATCGGCTGCCGCGCCTGCATGCAGGCCTGCCCGTACGATCAGCTGTTCATCGATCCGAACACGCGCACCGCCGAGAAGTGCAACTTCTGCGCGAACCGCGTCGAGAACGCGCTGCTGCCGTCGTGCGTGAGCGTGTGCCCGACCGAGTGCCGCATCTTCGGCGACCTGGACGATCCGGCGAGCGAGCTCGCGCGGATCGTGCAGCGGGACGCCTGCACGGTGCGCAAGCCGGAAAAGGGCACGCAGCCGAAGGTGTTCTACCTCGGCGCCGACGAGAGCGTCATCCGGCCGGAAGCCGCGGCGAGACCGCTGTACTACAAGGAAGGACAGGTACATCTCCGGCCGCTCGGAGCGCCGCTGCCGGATCCGGCCGAGCCCGGGGAGCCGCGCGTCGACTACGACGTCCCGCACGGCAAGCCGTGGGGCATGGACATGGTCCTCTATCTCCTGTTCAAGGCGATGGCCACGGGCGCGATCCTCGTGGCGGCGACCTTGTGGCTGTTCGGCTATCGCGGTACCGCACTGAGCATCGCCGCGCCGGCGCTGTCGGTGGTGTTCATCTCGCTGACGGCGGTCGTGCTCATCGTCGATCTCGAACGGCCGGAGCGCTTCTACTACATCCTCACGCGATCCAACTGGCGGTCGTGGATGGTGTGGGGCGCGTACTTCCTGACCGCGCACGGGGCGGTCAGCGCCGCCTGGCTTGCCGCCGGGTGGTTCAGCCTGGACGGCGGCGTAACGGCGCTGGCGATTCCGGCAATTGCCGTCGGCATCCTGGCGACGTCGTACACCGGTTTCCTGTTCGGGCAGGGGCTCGGGCGCGATCTCTGGCAGGGTCCCGCCGCCGCGGTCGATCTCCTCGCCCAGGCAACCATCGCCGGTGCGGCGTCGCTCCTCGCGATCGCCGTGCTGATGGGCGACGCCGCGGAGGTCGTCGGCGCGCTCGGCCGCGTGCTCGCGTCGGCGATCGCGGCGCACCTGCTGATCCTCCTGTTCGAGCACGTGCTGGCGCCCAGCCCGACGCGCCACCACGAGCTGGCCACGCAGGCGATCACACGCGGGCCGTACTCGCGCCTCTTCTGGAGCGCGGCGATTACCGGCGGGGCTCTGGTGCCGGCCGGGATGGTGCTCGCCGGCGTGACCTTCAGCGCGGCACCGACCTGCGCCGCCGCGCTGCTCGCGCTCGCCGGCGGCGCCACCTGGGAATACATCTGGGTAGAGGCGGGGCAGAGTGTACCGCTGTCCTGAACTGTGGATGTGGATATCGACCTGCTCAATCCACGATGCACAATCAACAAACCACAATTGACACATGTCTGACCCCTTTCGCACCCACCCCGACCCGTCGACCTGGGATGACTATGTCGACTTCGAGTCCACCAGCTGGCCGCGCAAGGACCGTCGCCGCTACTGGATCATCCCCAGCATCTGCTTCAACTGCGAGTCGGCGTGCGGCATCCTCGCCTACGTCGACAAGGAGACGCTCGAGGTCCGGAAGGTCGAGGGGAACCCCGTCCACCCGGGCAGCCGCGGGCGCACCTGCGCAAAGGGGGTCGTGACCCCCAACCAGCTCGAGGACCCCGACCGTATCCTCTACCCGCTCCGGCGCACCGGCGCGCGCGGCGAAGGGAAATGGGAGCAGGTGTCCTGGAACGAGGCGCTCGAGGACATCGCCGGTCGCATCCGCACGGCCATCCGCGACGGGCGCCGCCGCGAGATCATGTACCACGTCGGGCGGCCGGGCGAGGACGGCTACGCCAACCGCGTGCTCCAGGCATGGGGAGTCGACGGCCACAACTCTCACACCAACGTCTGCTCGTCGTCGGCGCGGCTCGGGCACTTCCTGTGGTGCGGGGCGGACCGGCCGTCACCCGATTACGCGAACGCCCAGACCATCCTGCTGCTCTCGTCGCACCTCGAGTCGGGCCACTACTTCAACCCGCACGCGCAGCGCATCGTCGAGGCGAAGGCTCGCGGCGGCACCCTCATCGTCGTCGATCCGCGGCACTCGAACACCTCGGCGAAGGCGGACCTGTGGCTGCCGGCCTACCCCGGCACCGAAGGCGCGCTGCTGCTCGCCATCGTCCGCATCCTCCTCGTAGAGGGGCTGTTCGACCGCGAGTTCGTGCGCAAGTGGGTCAACTGGGAGCAGTACCTCGCGAAGGAGCGCCCCGATGTGCCGCAGACGTTCGACGGCTTCCTCCGGGCATTGACGGAGCTCTACGCGCCGTTTACGCCCGAGTACGCGGAGGCGGAAACCGGCGTGCCGGCCGGCCGGATCGTCGAGGCGGCGCACGCGATCGCGCGTGCGGGCACTCGCTTCGCCACCCACAGCTGGCGCGCGGCGGCCTCCGGCAACCTCTGGGGCTGGCAGGTGACACGCTGCCTGTACCTGCTCGTCGTGCTCACGGGATCGGTCGGGACGGTCGGCGGCGTGAATCTGCACGTCACGAACAAGTTCGTCCCCAAGCACCCCACCCCTCCGCCTCCGCCCCAGTACTGGAACGAGCTGTTGTTCCCGCGCGAGTTTCCGCTGTCGTTCTTCGAGATGAGCTTCCTGCTGCCGCATTTCCTGAAAGAGGAGCGCGGCCGGCTGGACGTCTATTTCACACGCGTCTACAACCCGGTGTGGACCAACCCGGACGGCTTCTCGTGGATGGAGGTCCTGCAGGATCCCGCGAAGATCGGCCTGCACGTGGCGCTCACGCCGACGTGGAGCGAGACCGCATGGTTCGCCGACTACGTCCTGCCGATGGGCCTCGGCACCGAGCGGCACGACACGATGAGCCAGGAGACGCACGCCGGGCAGTGGCTCGGCTTCCGGCAGCCGGTGCTGCGCGTAGCCCGCGAGAAGCGCGGCGATCGCATCACCGCAACCTATGAGGCCAACCCCGGAGAGGTCTGGGAGGAGAGCGAGTTCTGGATCGCCCTGAGCTGGAAGATCGATCCCGACGGCTCGCTGGGCATCCGGCGCTACTTCGAATCGCCGTACCGGCCCGGTGAGCAGATCACGGTGGACGAGTACTACCGCTGGATCTTCGAGCACTCGGTTCCGGGCCTCCCCGAAGCGGCGGCGCAGCAGCACCTCACGCCGCTCGAGTACATGCGCAAGTACGGCGTGTTCAGCGTCTCCGAAAACACCTACAGCCGCGGCTTCGAGCGCGTGGTCTCAGGCGACGAGGGCGCGGACGGCGTGGTCGTCGACGACATTCCCCGCGCCGGGTTCAACACGCCGTCGCGCAAGCTCGAGTTCTACTCGCAGACCCTCGTCGACTGGGGCTGGCCCGAACACGCCGTACCCTGGTACGCGCCTGGCCACGTCCACTGGAAGGACCTCGATCGCGCGCACGGCGAATTCGACCTGCTCCCGAACTTCCGCCTGCCCACGCTGATCCACACGCGGTCCGCGGTGAAGTGGTTGTACGAGATCTCGCACGAGAACCCGCTGTGGATCGCCACTCTCGACGCGCGGGCGGCTGGCATCGCCACCGGCGACCTGGTGAAGGTGCGCACGCGGATTGGCTACTTCGTCACGCGCGCCTGGGTCACCGAGGGCATCAGGCCTGGCATCCTCGGCATGTCACACCACCTGGGCCGCTGGCGTCTCCACGAAGAGCAGGGGGGCGCGCGAGCCGCGTCGGCGCTCGTCCGGATCGCTCGCGATGCCGAGGGGAGATACGTGATGAAACAAGTGCACGGGGCGCAGCCGTTCGCGAGCCACGATCCCGACACGGGCCGGATCTGGTGGAGCGAGGTCGGCGTGCACCAGAACCTCACCTTCCCGGTACAGCCCGATCCGGTGAGCGGCATGCACTGCTGGCACCAGCGCGTCCGGCTCGAAAAGGCCGAGCCCGGCGATGCGTACGGCGACATCGTCGTGGACACGACGGCGGCGCACGAGGCCTATAGAGAATGGATGGCGAAGGCGAGGTCGGCGCCAGGTCCTGGCGGCCTCCGGAGGCCCCTCTGGTTCGATCGGCCGCTGCGGCCGGTCGCGGAGGCCTATACTATCTCATCCGTATGAAGCGGCGGGACCACCCCCTCCCGCTCTGGGTCCTCTGGGGCCTGATCGGCGGCTTTGCTGTCCTGCAACTGGTCGTGTGGACGCTGGCGCACGGCTTTCCCACGAGTCCCGTCGACCTTGCCCAGCTCGCTGCCGGCTGGATTGTCATGCTGGTCCTCGGGTTCTTCGCCTCGAGCCGCATCGGTGGCCTCTCGCGGCGCCTGTCGCAGACCGAACACGCGCACCGGAGCACGCTTGGCGAGGTCGAGCAGCTGCTGAGCGAGCGGGAGGACGCCCACCTCGCCGCGCTCGACGAGGTCCAGCAGCTGCTCACGCAGAACGCCGTCCTGCAGGTGATCGCGCGAACCGCCGACGTCCCGCTCGCGTTCCAGTCCCTCGCCTCGCGGATCGGCGGGCTGGTCGCCTGCGATCGCATCGGCCTGGCGTTGCTGGCGCCGAACGGACAGGAGTTCCAGACCTACGCGGCACGCGTGAAGGAGGAGGAACGCCGGGCACGTCCGCGGCCGGAGATGGTGTTCAAGATCGACCAGACGATCGTCGGCCGGGTGATGCGCGCGCGCGAGCCGCTCATCGTCAGCGACACCAGTGAAAACGCTGCCGACAATCTCGACGTCAACGTGATGCACTCCGAGGGCTTCGCCTCGGCGCTGGTCGTGCCGCTCGTCACCAGGGACCGCGCCGTGGGCACGCTGAACCTTCTCTCGAGACGCAGCCGCGCCTTCCAGCCCGCGCAGATGGCCGTACTCGAGCCCATCGCCGAGATCCTCGCGGTGGCCCACGTCGCCCAGCAACTGCAGACCGCGCTGGCCAGGCACCGCGCGATGGAGACCATGTCGGAGCTGACGCTGACGACCGCGGCCGAAATCAACGGCTCCCTGCAGGCCATTGCCGGCCACTGCGACCTGCTCGGGCGCGGGTACCCGGACCCGGCGCTGCAGCGCGACCTCGCGACGATCACGCGGCACGCACACCGGATCGCCCAGCTGCTCGAGAAGATGCGGGTGATGGCGGACGAGCGCCTGCGGGAAGCCGTCGCGTCGCTCCCCGAGGGGACGATTCCGACCAGTCCCGAGGCCTACGCCGACCGGGAGTAGAGGATCGCCGCGATCAGGATGGCCAGGACGACGGCCGCCGCCGCGGTGAAGGTCCAGTCCCGCGCCCGGGCGTTCTCGACGATCGCCAGCGCGACGCGGAGTGCGGGCGTTGCCATCAGGACGATCAGGCCGGCGTTCATCAGCGTCAGGCCGTGCGGCGGCGCCATGATCCAGAACGCCAGCCCGGCGATCAGGCACGCGGCGGCCCCGATGACGGCAGCGAGCAGCACCCGGCCGATCCAGCGCTCCATCAGAACACCCGCCTGAAGTAGGTGACCGACACGGTGGCGAGCACGGCGGCCATCAACAGCTTGAGCCAACGGGATCGCGCACGGCCGCCGATCCAGAAGCCGGCGCGCGAGCCGGCGAGGACGCCGACGACGGCGGCGGAGGCGAGCGGCGCGCTGATGTCGCCGCGGCCGTAGAAGATCGGCGCCGACGTTGCGGCCGTGACCCCGATCATCACCGCGCTGGTGGCAGCGGCGGCGCGAATCGGCACGCCGCACCACGCGTTGAGTGCGGGCACCTGCAGGATGCCTCCGCCGATCCCGAGAATCCCCGACACGTAGCCGCCGACGACCGACACCAGCGCCGCCAGCGGCACGCGCTTGAGGCGGTAGGCGACCGCGGCGCCGCTTTCCTCCTCGTAGAACCGGCCGCCGAGACGCCCGGTATCGATCTCGGCGTCGAGGATGACGTTCCGGCGGTCGAGGCGCGAGAGCATGATCACGGCGATGAACGCCGTGACCAGCGCAAAGATCGCGCTCAGCACCGATTCCGGCAGCTGCACCACGGTGATGCCGCCGATCAACCCGCCGGCGCTGGCCGCGATCAGCAGCAGCATGGCCAAGCGCATGTTGATGAGCCGCCGCGACGAGGAGCCGGCCACCACGACGCTCGACGTGGCAATGACGGTCATGATGCTGATGCCGCGCGCCGCCGTCATCCCCAGGCCGAGCACCACGTCGACGAATGGCACCAGGAAAACGCCGCCACCGATGCCGAGCAGCGCGCCCAGGCAGCCGGCGACGGCGCCCGCGCCCATGACGAGGGCGACGACGGAAGCGGAGATCTCCTGCATGTGGGGGTATGATCGGGTCGGGCCCGAAAGGATTCTAGCCGATGTTCCAGCGACAGTTCGACGAAGGGCTCGCCCAGAGCTCGTTCGTGATCGGATGCGAGCGTACGCGCGAGGCGGTCGTGATCGATCCGCGGCGGGACGCCGGCGTCTACCTGGAGGCGGCACAGCGCCACGACCTCCGCCTCGTCTACGCGATCGAGACCCACATTCACGCCGACTTCGTCTCCGGCTCGCGCGAGCTGGCCGCCCTCGGCGTGCGCCCGATCGGCGGGCCCGGATCCGATCTCGGCTTCGACTTCCACGAGGCGCGCGACGGCGAGGTCCTCACCGTCGGCGACCTCGCTCTGCGGTTCCTGCACACGCCCGGCCACACACCGGAACACATCTCGATCCTCGTCGAGCAGCCGGGCGCGCCGCGGCGCGTGTTCACGGGCGACACGCTCTTCGTCGGAGCGGTCGGGCGGCCGGATCTGCTCGGCGATCAGCTGACGCGCCGGCTCGCGGGTGAGCTGTACGATTCACTCTACACTCGCCTGCTCGCGCTGGACGACGACGTCGAGGTGCATCCCGGGCACGGCGCAGGGTCGCTGTGCGGCGCCGGGATCGGCAGCGATCCGCATTCCACCATCGGCCGGGAGCGGCGCTTCAATCCGATGTTGCGCCACGAGTCGCGCGACGGCTTCGTCGCGGCCGTGCTCGGCGACCTGCCGGAGACGCCGTCGTACTTCCCGCGCATGAAACGGGTGAACCACGACGGCCCGCCGGTCCTCGGGCTGACCCGCGGCTGTCCGGAGATAGCCCCTGTTGCGCCGGCCGACGCCGCCGCCGCGATGCGCGGCGGCGCCTGGCTGATCGACCTGCGCTCGCCGGTGGAGTTCGGCGCCGGTCACCCCGCCGGCGCGGTCAACATCCCCTTCGGCGCGAAGGTCGGGTACTGGGCGGGCTGGATCCTGCCGGGCGACGCGCGCATCCTGCTGCTGGCGCCGGGGGAGGCGCAGACACGGCAGGCGCAGGTGCAGCTGCTGCGCGTCGGACTCGATGGCCTCGCCGGAACGCTCGCCGGCGGATTCGGCGCGTGGCGGGACGCCGACCTTCCCGTCCAGTCGATCCCGCAGATCGACGTCCACGAGCTGCACGCGCGCGTCCAGCAGCACGATCGCTTCACGCTGCTCGACGTGCGCACCCGGAAGGAGTTCGCGACCGGCCACGTGCCCGGCGCGGTCAACCTGCCGGTCGGGGACATCCCCGCGGCCACGGCACCCGACGACCGACCGCTCCTGACCATGTGCGAAGCCGGTTTCCGTTCGAGCCTGGCGGCGAGCCTGCTCCAGCGCAACGGCGCCCGCGAGGTGATCAACGTCGTCGGCGGGATGAGCGCGTACAGAGCTATCGCGTGAAACGAAGAACTGAGAGTTAAGAAAACGACATGCACTCCTGGCTCTCGTCTGCGTTCTCTGCGTTCTGAGTTCATAGTTCTGAGTTTCGCTCGGCCGCGTGACGGTTGAGCTCGGTCCCCCGCACACCTCGCGAGAGCGAGATAGAATGAGGGGAACTCCAGCAACCCGGTGCCGCTGACGCCAGGAACCCGTCTCGCGCAGTACGAGATCCTCGCCCCGCTCGGATCCGGGGGAATGGGCGAGGTCTACCGCGCGCGCGATCTGCGCCTCGGCCGGGAAGTCGCGGTCAAGGTGATGGCCGCGCACATCGCCGTCGATCCCGAGATGCGCCAGCGCTTCGAGACGGAGGCGCGCGCCATCGCGTCGCTGTCCCATCCCAACCTCCTCTCGATTTACGAGCTCGCGGTCGTCGACGGTGTCCCCGTCGCGGTGGTGGAGCTGCTCGAGGGGCAGACGCTGCGCGACCGGTTGAAGGCGGGGCCGATCGGCTGGCGTGAAGCGGTCGAGATCGCCGCGTCGGTCGCCGACGGCCTGACCGCGGCGCACACGAAGGGCGTCATCCACCGCGACCTCAAGCCCGAGAACGTCTTCATCACCCAGGAAGGAATCGTCAAGATCCTGGACTTCGGCCTGGCGCTGCAGCGGGTGGGTGTGGCGGAAGTGGGGGGCGACGACCCCACGGTCGCGCGGACGCTTGACGGCGTCGTGCTCGGCACGTTCGGGTACATGTCGCCGGAGCAGGTGCTCGGCGAACGCGTCGACGGCCGGAGCGACATCTTCGCCGCCGGCTGCGTGCTCTACGAGATGCTGAGCGGGCGGGCGCTGTTCGCCGGGTCGACGCCGCAGGAAGTGGTCGCCAACCTCATGCACCACTCGCTGCCCGAGCTGACCGCCTTCGATCCGCTGGCGCCGCCCGCGCTGCGCACCATCGTCACCCGCTGCGTCGATCGCGACCCGGGGCGCCGGTTCGATTCGGCGCGCGACCTGGCGATGGCGCTGCGCGCGCTGCTCACCGGATCGGCGGCACGGGCGGCCGGCCGGCGCGCGCGGCCGCGCGGCAAGTCGCTCGCGGTCCTGCCCTTCATCAACTCCGGCGCCGACCCACGGCTCGAATACCTGATCGACGGCATCACCGAGAGCATCATCAACAGCCTCTCGCAGCTGAGCGACCTCCGCGTCGTCCCGCGCAGCCTGGTGTTCCGCTACAAGGGCCTGCAGTCCGATCCGGCGACGGTCGGCCTGGCCCTGAACGCCCGCACCATTCTCACCGGCCGCGTCGTCCAGCACGACGACGTGCTGAACATCCAGGCCGAGCTCGTCGACACCGGCACCGAGTCGCAGTTGTGGGGCGAGCAGTTCCGGCAGAAGACCACCGATCTGCTCACGGTGCAGGAAGAGATCGCCTGGCAGATCTCGGAGGCGCTGCGGCTGCGCCTGACCGGCGACCAGCGCAGGAAGCTGCGTAAGCGGTACACGGCGGTGCCGGAGGCGCACCAGGAGTACCTGCGCGGCCGCTATCACTGGAACCAGTGGACCTCCGACAGCTTCCGGCTGGCGCTCGGGCATTTCGAACGCGCGGTACGGCACGACCCCGCGTATGCGGTGGCGTTCGCCGGGCTGGGCGACGCGCTCGGCGCCCTGGCCTATTACGGCTTCATTCCCGTCGAGGATGGCTTCCCGCGCGCGCGCGCGGCGGCGGCACGCGCCCTCGAGCTCGATCCCGACGTCGCCGACGCGCACGTGACGCTCGGGCTCGTGAAGCTGTTCTGGGACTGGGACTGGCCGGGGGCCGAGCACGAGCTGAAGAAGGCGCTGAAGCTGAACCCGAAACTGTCGCTCGCGCATTCGATGTACGCGCTGTTCCTCGGGACGTGCGGGCGCGGCGAAGACGCGCTGCGTGAAGCCATGGTCGGCCGCGACCTCGAGCCGCTGTCGATCTTCGCGGGCATGAGCGTCTGCTGGTCGCTGCTCTCCACCGGCCGGATCGCGGAGGGACAGCGCGAGGCGATGCGCATGCGCGAGCTGGTGCCGGGTCTCGAGGATGCCGGGCGCGTGCTGATCGCGGCCTACGAGCACATCGGCGATCTCGAGGCCGCTGCGCGGTTGATCGGCCAGCAGCCGTCGTGCGGGATGTGCGGCCTGAACGCGGACGGCGAGGCGCTGCTCGACGCAGTGCGCGAGCGCGGCGCCACCGGCTACTGGGAGAAGCGTCTGGAACTGCTCGAACGCGCACCGGCGAAGTTCGGACCGATGATTCACCTTCAGTACGCCGCCGTGCACCTGCACCTGCGCGACCCTGAACGCGCGCTCGACCACCTGGAGCGCGTCGTCGACGCACACGTGCCCGCCGCGGTCTTCATTCCCTCCGACCGCTGGTCGGCCTCCCTTCACGGCCACGCGCGGTTCCAGGCGCTCGTCCGCCGTATCGGCGCGCCGGTCAGGCTGACGGCCGCCCCGCTGCCCACGGTTTGAGGACCGCGTACAGGGTGGCCAGGATCGGCACCGGCAGGCCGGCGCGCGCCGCGCGCCGCACCACTGCCCCCTGCAGCGCTTCCACTTCGATCCGCTTGCCCTGGGAGAGATCGATCAGCAGCGACGACCGCATCGTCCCGGGTATCTTCGCGAGGTAGTCGCGAATGCGATCGATCACGTCGGGCGCGACCGGTACGCCCTCGCTGCGCGCGAGGCGCTCGATTTCGCGGCAGCCGTCGAGCAACTGCGTGCGGACGAACGTGTCCTCCCAGATCGCGCCGGTGGGGAGGCGGGCCGCGCCGGTGAACCCGGCGAGCGCTGCCAGGAAAATGAACTTCTCCCAGATCGGCGTGCGCCCGTCGTCCACCGCTTCGACCTCCATGTCCGCCTCGGCCAGCGCATCGTGAATCCGACCGACCCGCTCCGACGTGCGCGGGAGGGCGCCGAACACCTCGCCGAGCACGACGCGGCGGTGTGTGCCCGTCTGCTCGATGACGCCGGGCGCAACCAGGGCCGTGGCGATGTACGTGGTACCGCCGACGACCCGCGTCTCGCCGTACATCGCGGCGAGGTCGTTGACGCTGTCGACGCCGTTCTGCAGCGTGAGGATGGTGGTGGACGGACCGAGCATCGGCTGGATGAGCGGGAGCGCGGTGTCGTTGTCGTACGCCTTGACGGCGAGGACGACGACGTCGACGGGACCGACGCGCGAGGTGTCCTCCTCGGCGGGCGCGCGGACCTGGAAGTCGCCGAGCGCCGGGCTCTGGACGTGGAGCCCGCGCTCGCGGATCGCAGCAAGGTGGGCACCGCGCGCGACGAACATCACCTCGTGCCCCCCGCGCGCGAGCGCCGCGCCGTAGTAGCCGCCGACCGCGCCCGATCCGAGAATCGCGAATCGCATGGCCGTGATTGTACGGCCGAGGGTGGCTGGCACCTTTCCCGGAAAGGTGCCAGCCACCTTCACGCGGGCGTGCCGCGGGCGACCGGGTCGTACGAGGCGGCGATGCCGTGGAACTCGCCCCGGGGCTCGACGCGGACCACCCGCGCGGTGCAGGTCACCGACGTGCCGTCGCCCGTGTGCTCGTAAGGCAGCACGAGCGAGACCCGCTCGCCGACCCGGAACGGCTGCGCCGACTCGAAGAACACGCCCTCGCGGCTCAGGTCGATGGCGAGCGCCGTCTCCTCGTTGACCTTGATTGCGGCGTCGATGGAGTAGCGCCGCGCCCGTCGACGTTCGGCCTTCGCGCGGCGCGGCGGCGGCGGCGCGGGTCCGGGGCGGCCGCGCGCATTCTCGAAGCCACCCGGCGCCGCCAAGCGCGACGCGCCGGGGGTGCTCAGTTCGATATACATGACCTCTACCCCGACATCGATATGCGTGCGGCGCTTTGGGTGAGCGCGATGGATGGCCGGCGGCCGAACTGGCGTTCGCAGCGCGCCACGCGCCGCGGCACGGCGGCCTCGGGCGTTCTCCGCGCCTCTCGAGGGGTCACCTCGAACGTTGGTTGGGTGCGTGACGCGAGGCCGGGGACGCGCAGCGCGTAGCGCGCTCACGCTCGACCACAATTTCTAAGACGTTGCCTCGCGCGGAGAGGTTCGCGGGCACGCGCCACGTCGCCTGCGGGGCGCCTCCGCCCCCTGAGTCACCGAGGTCAGAAACGGAGAAGCGGGAGAAGCCTCTCCTCCTCCCCTGCTCGTGTCCTGCACCGAAGCACAGCAAGCGGAGTGGAGCGTGGAGCCTCGTGCGATTGGGTATCTGCCTTCACCGCCTGATCGCCCGCTCTATGGCCGCGCCTGATTCTGGTCAGACGGAGCAGGCCGCTAACCAAAACCCACTGCAGGCCTTATGCCCAAAGCGGCGCGGCACAACCGGTTGGCTCCACCGCGTGCTATCATGCCCGGTCGAGCTGTGACCGGCGGTCGCTGCCCGCCGTCGCGGAGGTAGCATGGCGACCCGCCTTACTACGTTCGTCGTTGTCGGCATCGTCGCCGCCACCCTCATCGCCGGGCTGATCGTGGGTGCCCAGCGCGACGACAACGACGGGCCGGTCGATCTCATCGTCCACAACGCGCGCGTCTACACTGCCGACCCCGACCAGTCGATGGCCGAGGCGGTCGCCATCCGCGGGAACCAGATCCTGCGCGTCGGCAGCGACCGCGAAATCAACCGGCTGCGCCGGCCGCAGACGACGATCATCGACGCGAAGGGCGCGGCCGTGCTGCCCGGCTTCAACGACGCGCACGTGCACTTCATTGACGGCGGCCTCGCCCTGGAGATGCTCGACCTGAGCGACGTGCGGACGCCGGCGGCCGTGGCCGAACGCCTGGCGGCGTGGAGCGCCGCCAAGCCGCGTGAGTCGTGGATCCGCGGCGGCCAGTGGAACGACGCGGAGTTCAGCGGCACGCCGACGCGCCAGCTGCTCGATGCCGCGGTCCCCGACCGGCCCGTACAGATCGTCTCCGCCGATCGACGCACTTCGTGGGTGAACACCAAGGCGCTGAACGCGGCGGGCATCACGCGCCGGACCGCCAACCCGCCAGCGGGAACGATCGTCCGCGACGCCGCCGGCGAGGCGACCGGTGTGCTCGAGGGAGCGGCGACGGCGCTCGTCGATCACGTGCTGCCTCCGCCGACGCGAGAGGCGCGCGCGCGGGCGCTGCGCGCCGCGATCGAGGCGGCGAACCGGCGCGGCATCACCAGCGTCCAGACCGCGGGTGATGCCGCAGAGGACTTCGAGCTGTACGATGCCGCACGCCGCTCCGGCGACCTGACCGTCCGCGTCTACGGCGCGCTCGCGCTCGGTGGCGGGCGGCTCACCGATGCCGACACGGACCGGCTCGACGACATCGCGCGCAAGTATCCCGACGATCCGACATTCAAGACCGGCGCGGCGCGCTTCGCCATCGACGGCGACGTGGCATCGCACACCGCGGCGATGCAGGAGCCGTACGACGCCGAGCCGCTGCAGGCCGAGCCGCTGATCGATCCCGACGTGCTCAATCGCAACGTGCGACTTCTCGACGCCTACGGCTGGCAGGTGTCCACCGACGCGAGCGGCGATCGGGCCGTGTCGATGGCGCTCAACGCCTACGCGCACGCGGTCCGCTCCAACGCAGCGCCGTCCCGCGGCCGCCGCCACCGTATCGATCACGTCGAGGCGGTGGCCGCGCGCGACCTCGCCCGGCTCCGCGGGCTGGGGGTCCTCACCGTGCTGCTGCCGCGGGAGGGTACGGTCGACGAGCGGCTGCTCCACATCGGGGAGGAACGGGCGGAGAGCGGCGGTGCCATCCGCACGATTGCGACCAGCGGGGGGCCGGTGGCGCTCGGCAGCGACTGGCCGGCCTCCACGCTCGATCCGCTCGCCGTCATGCATGCGGCAACGGGCCCCTCCGAGGCGCCGCGCGACGGCGTGCCGGCGCGGCCGGACCGGGTCAAGCTGACCACGGCCATCGACGCGTACACGTCCAAGGCTGCCTACGCCTCCTTCGACGAGCAGCGCAAAGGATCGATCACCCGCGGCATGCTCGCCGACATCGTCGTCCTCTCCGAGGACATCTTTGCCTCGCCCGAGGCGCTCTCGACGGCGAAGGTCGCGGTCACGATTTTCGACGGGAAGATCGTCTATCGGCGGGGAGAGAAGGCCACGAATCCCTGATCCTCGAGCGCCGAACCCCGAGCGCCAGCTACTTCAGCACCATCTCGACGCGGTACTTGCCATCGGCCGCCGGTTTCAACAGGGCGATGGTGGCGGGCTGCCCGACCGCAATGACGGCTTCACGCTTCTGGCGCCAGTCGGGGAGATCCACCAGCTGTCCTTCCGTGTACGCCGCGTCGGGCACCGCCATCATCCCTGAAGCGTCAATCTCGCGCAGTGCGCCGAGGGTGTGCAGGTCACCCATGTCGTCGATCGAGGTGCTCGTCACGAGTTCGCGCGTGCCGTCCGCCACACGCACGCGGCGCGCCGCGACGATGCCGATGTCGGCAGTGAAGGGCTGCACCCCCGCGCCGCTGATCACGGTCGCGTTCCGGACGGCGACGTAGAACATCCGGGACTCGTTCAGGGGCAGCTCCTCGTACCTGTCCAGGTCGGCGCGGTTGACGCGGCCGGTGGCGAGCGCGTCGAGCGCCGACACGAGCGCGACGAAGTTCAGCCGCACGAGCGGCGGGTCCGGGTCCTGTGATGGCCACGGGCCGGTTTCGATCAGCACGACCGGCGTGCCCCAGCGTGTGACGTTGTCGCCGAAGGCGCGCTCTTCGAAGGCGTCGTCGTACCGGCCGATCTGCCCCGAGGCGAACGGCTCCAGCGACTCGCGGATCACCGCGCAGAGCTTCTTGGTGAGAACCCGGCCGGCGTTCTCGCTGCGCTTCTCGTCGTAGGCCACCGCGAGCAGCGAGATCGACGCGGGCTTCGGCGGGCTGCCGACCGACGTCCGCCAGTTCTGGTTGTGGAGGTTGAAACCGACGCGCGGACGCAGGCGGTCCCTCAGGGCCTTCAGCACACGGCCCTCGGGCGTCTGCAGCCGCAGCGCGTCGCGGTTGACGTCGATCGACTGGGCATTGCGCCGCTGGAACCGCTCGGCGCCGTCCGGGTTCAGCATCGGCACGACGTGCAGCGTCAGGTTCGCGAGAATGCGGCTCACGACGGGCGCCTCCCGGTGCCGGCGCAGATAGTCGAACAGGTCCAGGAGCGCGGAGGTGGCCGTCGATTCGTCTCCGTGCATCTGCGACCACAGCAGCACGCCGAACGGTCCCCGCCCGACACGCACGTAGTTGATCGACCGCCCGTCGACCGATTCGCCCACCTTCTCCCGCGCGAACAGTTCGGGAGCGGCGGCGACGACCGCCTCGAGGCGTCGCACCAGCTCCGCGTGATCGAGGAGCGGCGGCAGGGGCGGCGACACGTGCTCGGCGTCCCAGATCTTCCCGAGCTCCTGCGGAGAAATGGACGGGCGCTGGGCGGCGGCCGCCGACGCGAGCGCCGCGCCGAGCGCCAGCGCGAGCGCGGGCGGGATGAATCGACGTTGCCTGAGGCAGGGTCGCATGCCGACATATTACGTCTTGGCGAATGTACGAATCGCGGAGCGTCGCAGGGGTGCAGGAGGTCGCGGTGGGATCTCGCTGGCGGGAGCCCCGAGCGGCACGCTCTCGTGTCCGCCTTCAGCGCGCCCGGCGATCGCGCTCGCTGTTCGCTGGACGAAGGCGGGCCCCGCCTACTTGAAGTGCAGGCGGACGAGCGACGGCGGCGCGCCGGGTGTGACGACGAAGAGACTGTCGTACTCCGACTCGCCGATCGTCACGGGCGTCGCCACGCCCAGGCCCTTGATGATCTCGGGCACGGTATTGGAGTGGCCGACGACGAGGACGTTCCCCTTCGCCGCCTTCACTGTCGCGAGGAGCGCGCCGGGCTCCTTCGCCGGGACGACCTGCACGGTGAGCCCGAGCGCTTTCGCCAGCGGCGCCCCGGTCTGCTGCGCGCGCCTGGTGTCGCTCGCGAAAATGGCGGTGATGCCGGCGTCCTTCAGCATCGCGGCGAGCGACTCGGCACGGGCGTGCCCGGCCTTCGACAGCTCAGGGTCCGCTGCCATCATCGTCTGACCGCCGGAGGCGGCATCGGCCCGCTCCGCGTGGCGAACGACGAAGACCGTCTGCGCACCAGCGACCAGCGGGGTGCCGGCAAGTGCGATCAACAGGAGGAAGAGCAGTCGTTTCATCGGCGTCCCTGTCCGCTGACGGCTATCACGTACAACACGGCGCCGGCCGCGAGCGCGTACCCGCCGGCCGTCAGCTGCAGCGGCGTGGCGCCGCCGAGGATGCTGAGCGAGATGGCGATCGCCGCCCAGGGCACGATCGGACCCAGCGGAACGACGAAAGTCGCCGGCGGCACCACGGCAGCATACGCCGGATTCCGCAACCGAAGCACGGACGCGCAGGTCGCCACGTAGACCACCAGCCGGCTCACCGCGCTCGCCGCGGCCAGCGTCGCGAAGGTGCCGGACAGGGCCAGCGCGAGCGCCACGCCGGCGGTCACCAGGATGGCGGTCGCCGGCGTCCGGAAACGCGGGTGCACGTAGCCGAAGACGCCCGGCAGGTCGCGCTGCTCGGCGAGCGCGAACAGGTTGCGCGACCCGGAGAGCGCCTGCCCGAGGTTGTTTCCGGAGGTGGACACCAGCACGCCGACGGTCAGCAGTGCCGAGCCCGCCGGCCCCATGATGAGGCCGGCGGTATCGGCGAGGGGCGTCTTGAGCGACGTGCCGAGATCCGGGTGCACGCCCAGCGCGACCACCTGCACGAGGATCGTGATACACGCGACGATCACGATCGTCATGACGAGCGCGAACGGCACCGCGGCGCGCGGATCTTTCGCCTCGCCCGCCGGCACCGGTACGACCTCGTAGCCGCCGAAGGTGAAGATCAACAGCAGCGCGGTCGAGGCGACGCTGCCCATCACCACCGATCCGGCCGGCAGCAGGCGGCCCGGCTCGATGAAGAAGATGCCGGCGGCGATGAAGACGAGCAGCGGCAGCAGCTTGCCGATCGTGAAGGCGTTGACGACCGTGGCGCTGAGCCTGATGCCGAGGAGGTTGACCGCCGCCACCATCGCGATGATGCCGCTTATGAGCGCCGCGCGCGGGAGCCCGGATGTGAGTGCGGGCGAGTAGAAGCCGAGCCCGGCGACCAGGACGTTGATCACCGACGCCCAGCTGGTGGCGCGAGTGAACCACAGCATCCAGCCGACCTCGAACGCCGCGAAGCGTCCGAAGGCCGCGCGCGTGAAGAGGTATGGCCCGCCGGTGCCCTCGAACCGGCTGGCCGCCTCAGCGAAGCACAGCGCGATCAGCAGCGAGGCCAGGCCCACGGCGGCGACCAGCCACGGGCTCCATCCGCCGACGCTCGCCGCCAGGATGCCGGGCACCGCGAACACGGCGCTGCCGATCACCTGGTTCACACCGATCGCGGTCAGGTCCCATTTCCCGAGCTCGCGGCGCAGGGTGATGGTCGGCGCCAGGGCGGGGGGCGCCGGGATGAAGTCGGCCACCGCGAGGTTGTATCATCCCGCCAGACGCCCGTTCAACGGCGCAGGTTCATGGAGAGCCACGACATTGTCGCCAGGCCGCGAGACGCGCTGCCGGAAGGGGCGCGGACGCTGCCGGCGGCCTACTACGTCGATCCCGAGTACTTCCGGCGCGAGATGGACCGCCTGTTCCGCCGGATGTGGTTGTGCGCGGCGCGGCGCGACGAGCTTGAGCCGCCGGGCCGCTTCGTCGTCCGCGAGCTGCCCGGCGAGAGCATCATCGTGACCAGCGACGGGCCGGGACGGCTGCGGGCGTTCCACAACGTCTGCCGCCACCGCGGGACACGGCTGTGCACCGAGCCGGAAGGCCGCTTCGGCGGCAGCATCCAGTGCCCGTACCACGCGTGGACCTACGACCTGACCGGCCGCCTCGTCGGCGCGCCGCACATGGACGACGTGGCGCACTTCCGCCGCGAGGACTATCCGCTTCACGCCGTTCAGGTCGACGACTGGGACGGGCACGTCTTCATCAACCTGTCGACCGATCCCGCTCCGCTCGCGCAGCAGCTCGCCGATCTGCCGGAGAAGTTCCGCTCCTGGCGGATGGAGGAGCTACGGCTCCGCCACCGGGTCGTATACGACATCGCCGCGAACTGGAAACTGCTGGTGCAGAACTACAACGAGTGCCTGCACTGCCCGAACGTGCACCCGGCGCTGAACCGGCTCTCGTACTATCTGAGCGGCGAGAACGAGCCGCTGCAGCCGACCTACATGGGGGGCCGGATGGATCTGCGGCCCGGCGTCGAGACCCTGTCGATGGACGGCACGTGCCCGCGCCGGTTCCTGCCGGGCCTGTCGCGCGAGGACGCGCGGCGCGTCTACTACTACGTGGTCTTCCCCAACCTGTTCCTGAGCCTGCACCCCGATTACATGCTGGTGCACACGCTCTGGCCAGTGGCGCCGGACCGCACGATCAACATCTGCGAGTGGCACTTCCACCGCGACGAGCTGGCGCGTCCATCGTTCACCGCGCAGGACGCCATCGATTTCTGGGACATGACCAACCGGCAGGACTGGCACGTCTGCGAGCTGTCGCAGGCCGGAATCGCCTCGCGCGCCTACACGCCCGGGCCCTATTCGAACCGGGAAGATCTGCTGTATGCGTTCGACAGGATGATCGTCCGGTTGCACGGGGGGAAGGGTGAAGGGTGTCAATGCTGAATCCCCTTACCTCTGCCCCTTCTCAATCGTCGCGGTTTTTCTCTTCGGATTGAAGAACGGAGTCTGGACCACCGTGGCGCCGACGTGGTGGCGGACCGCCTCGACCGTCACCTCGACCTCGAGCCGGGTGCCGGGCGCGTAGAAGGGACGGTCGATCGTGGCGAGCGCGATCATCTTCTTCAGTACCGGCGACCACGTCGTCGACGTGGCGCGCCCCACCTGCCGGCCGCTGCGGTAGACGGGGACGGCGACGCGTGAGGCGGTGGCGGACACGGCGGGAGCAAGGCCGACCGCGTCGTAGAGGCGCTCGACCGCCGGCCAGTCGATCTCGAGCCCGACGACCTGGCGCGCGTGGCCGCGCGCGTGCTCCGCGCGCAGCGCCCGCTGCCCGACGAAGCGCGCCTTGTCGAGGGTGACCAGGCGGCCGAGCCCCATCTCGTACGGCGTGTAGGTCTGCGACGGGATCATCGCCTTCTTGCTGCTGAAGAAGTCCACCTCGATGAGCAGCAGCCCCGCCTCGATGCGGGCGACGTCGAGCGCCAGCATGCCGGCAGGCTTGATGTCGTACGGCCGCCCGTCCTCGACGAGCGCGTCCCAGACGCGGACGGCGTCGGCTGCCGGGATCCAGATCTCGTAGCCGAGATCTCCCGTGTATCCCGTCCTCGAGATGTCGACCTGCACGCCGGCGATCGTCCCGGACGTCACCCGGAAGTACTTGAGCGGGGCGATGTCGGCGCGCGCCAGCTCGCCCAGCAGCCGTGCCGAGGTCGGGCCCTGGAGCGCCAGCGCCGCGACCGCCTCGGAGATGTCGTCGATGGCCACGTCGAGGCCGGTCGCGTTCTGCCGGAGCCAGCGCAGGTTCGGATCCGCTGCCGTCCAGCGGAACACCTGGTCGCCGAGGCGCGTGACCGTTCCGTCGTCGATTACCTTGCCGTGTTCGTCGCACCACGGCGTGTAGTACACCTGCCCGACCTGCATCTTCGTGACATCGCGGGTGATGATGCGGTCCACCAGCCGCGCCGCGTCGCGCCCGGTGACCAGGTACTTGAAGAGCGGCGACACGTCGATCAGCGCCGAGGCGTTGCGGATGGCGTTGTACTCGTGGTCGTGGTGGGTCTCGTAGGCGCTCACGGCGTAGTAACCCGACCATTCGCGGTAGTTCAGGCTCTCGCACAGGGCGAAGGTGCGCTCGTGAACGGGCGTTCCTATCGGCATGCGGCCAGTTTACCCTCGCGTCGCCGCCGCCGCGCCCTGATGTATTCTGGCGACCTCGTGAGTGCATCCCAGTTGCCGGTTGCCAGTTGCCAGCAGCCAGCTGTTCGACCTTTCAGGTTGCCCGTTTCACGTTTTCAGCAATCAGCATTCGGCATTCAGCATTCGGCAGGCCCTCTTCTCAGTTCTTAGTTCTTCGTTTCCTATGTCCCACTTCGACGTCATCGTCATCGGCGGCGGGCACAACGGGCTTGCGAGCGCGGCGTACCTGGCGCGCGCCGGGAGGAAGGTCCTCGTCCTCGAGCGCCGCCACGTGCTCGGCGGCGCGGCGGTGACCGAGGAAGTCGTCCCGGGTTTTAGGTTCTCGGTCTGCTCGTACGTCGTCTCGCTGCTGCGCCCCGAGATCATCCGCGAGCTCGACTTGCCTCGTCACGGCCTGGAGATCCTGCCGCTCGACGGCACCTTCACTCCGATGCCCTGCGGCAACTATCTCTGGCGGGTCAACGACCACGCGAAGACGCGGCGCGAGATTGCCCGGCATTCGAAGGTGGACGCCGAGGCCTATGAGGAGTACGGAAAGGCGATGGTCGAGATGGGCCGGTTCGTGAAGCCGATTCTCGACATGACGCCCCCCGATCCGACGTCGCTCGACCCGCGCGGGCTGCTCGATCTCCTCTTCCTCGGCCGGCGGTTCCGCGCCCTTTCGGGTCAGGACCGCTACAACCAGGTCCAGCTGATGACGATGAGCGCCGTCGACTTCCTCGACCAGTGGTTCGAGACCGACGTGCTGAAGGCGACCATGGCGGCATCGGGGATCATCGGCACGTTCCTCGGGGTGCGCTCGCCGGGCACCGCCTACGTCCTGCTGCATCACTATATGGGCGAGATCGACGGCGCCTTCCGGTCGTGGGGGCTGGCACGCGGCGGAACGGGTGCCATCTCCAGCGCGATCGCCGCGGCGGCCGTCGAGGCCGGCGCCGAGATCCGCACCGGCGCGGCGGTCGCGAAGATCATCGTCAAGGACGGGGCGGCCGGCGGTGTGATCCTCGACAACGGCGACTACTTCACCGCCACCACGATCGCCTCGAGCGTCGATCCGAACCTCACGTTTCTCAGGATGGTCGGCCCCGAGCATCTGCCGGCCGAGTTCGTCGCCGACATCCGGCGCTACAAGTTCCGCGGCTCGTCGGGGAAGGTGAACTTCGCGCTCGACGCGCTCCCCGACTTCACCGCCCTCCCCGGCGCCGGCCCGCACCTGCGCGGCGCCATCTCGATCTCCCCGAGCGTGGAGTACATGGAACGCGCCTACGACGATGCAAAGTACGGGAGGTACTCGCGCCGGCCGTACGTGGACATCGTCATCCCGAGCCTCACCGATCCCTCCGTCGCGCCTCCCGGCAAGCACGTCATGTCCTGCTTCGTCCAGTACGCGCCCTATCACCTCAACGAGGGTACGTGGGACGAGCAGCGCGAGGCGTTCGGCGACGCCGTGGTCGAGACCATCGCCGAGTACGCGCCGAACTTCCGCAACGTCATCCTCCATCGCCAGGTGGTGACCCCGCTCGATCTCGAACGCGAATGGGGCCTGACGGAAGGCAACATCTTTCAGGGCGAGCTCACGCTCGAACAGCTCTTCTTCCTCAGGCCTGCGCCCGGCTGGGCGCAGTACCGCACGCCTGTCCGCGGCCTCTACCTGTGCGGATCGGGCGCCCATCCCGGCGGCGGCATCATGGGCGCCCCGGGGAGGAACGCGGCGAGAGTGATGCTGAAGGGTGGATAGGAGACGGGAACTAGGAGCTGGCAGCTAGCTGATATGGATCCCATCATCATCATCGGCGCCGGGCACAACGGGCTCGTGGCCGCCTTCTATCTCGCGAAGGCGGGGCTGAAGCCGATTGTTCTCGAGCGGCGTGAGGTCGTCGGCGGCGCGGCGATCACCGGCGAGATCGCGCCGGGACATCGCGGACCGGCGCTCGCGCACGCCATCGGCCCGCTGCGGCCGGCGGTCGTCGCCGACATGGAGCTCGAACGCCGCGGCGTCGCCTTCGTGCGTCCCGATCCCCGCCTCGCGGCGGTCTCGCCGGACGGCCCTGCGCTCGTGTTCTCGACCGACGTGCGGCGCACCGCCGATGCGATTCGGCCGCTGTCGGCCGCGGACGCCGATCGCTACCCGGAGTTCTGCGCGGCGCTCACGCGGCTCGGTGCGTTCGTGGGCGCGCTCGTCGACCGGGTGCCGCCGGCGCTGGATCCCTCGGGCGCGGGCGAGCTGTGGGAGCTCGTCACCACCGGCCGCCGGTTCCGCGCGCTCGGCCGCTCCGACGGGTTCCGGTTGCTCCGCTGGTCGCCGATGGCGGTGGCGGACCTGGTCGCCGAGTGGTTCGACTCCGATCTGCTGCGAGCGACGGTCGCCGCGCGCGGCATCTACGGCACCGCGCTCGGCCCCTGGTCGGCGGGCAGCGGCGCCGTCCTGTTGATGCAGGCGGCAGTCGACGACGCGCCGGGCGGCAGCAGCGTCGTCGTTGGCGGCGGACCCGGCGCTTTGACGACGGCGATGGCGGACGCCGCGCGGGAAGCCGGCGCCGTCGTACACACCGGGGTGACGGTCGCGCGCGTCACGACGCGTGACGGCCGGGTGTCGGGCGTCGTGCTCGACGATGGCCGCGAGATGGCGGCGCGCGCCGTGGTCTCGAGCGCGAACCCGCGCCAGACGCTCCTCGAGCTCGTCGACCCCGTCGACCTCGATCCCGGCTTCCTGGCAAAGGCGCGCAACATCCGTTGTCCCGGGACTGTTGCGAAAGTCAACCTTGTGCTCGGTGGCCTGCCGGTCTTCACCGGTCTCGACTCCACTGCCGTCGCGGGCCGGATACACGTCGGCCCCTCGATCGACTACCTCGAGCGCGCCTTCGACGCGTGGAAGTACGGCGAGCTGCCGGCGCAGCCCTACCTCGACGTTACCGTACCGTCCGTACGCGATTCGTCGTTCGCGGCGTCTGGCGGCCACGTGATGTCGATCGTGGTGCAGTTCGTCCCGTACGTGCTCGCTGGAAGAAAGCGGTGGGACGAGAGGCGGGATGAGCTGGCCGCGCTCGTGATCCGGACCTTGGGGGCCTACGCCCCTGGGCTCGAGGCGCTCGTGAAGCACGTGCAGGTACTCGCGCCGCCCGACCTGGAGCGAGAATACGGGTTGAGCGGCGGGCACATCTTTCACGGCGAGCCCTCCCTGGACCAGCTGTTCACGATGCGCCCGATACTCGGCTGGGCCCGCTACGATACGCCGCTGGCCGGACTGTACCTCTGCAGCGCCGGGACACACGGCGGCCTGGGCATCACCGGCGCGCAGGGCAGGAACGCCGCCCGCCGGATCGCTCGCGACGTGCGGCGGAGCGAGAAGTCGGGCGGGTCGTTGCGGTAGAATCCGGCTTCCATGACACCGCTGAGGGGGACGGCGGTCCTCGTGCTCCTGCTGATCCCATCGGCAGCCTCCCCCCAGGCGCCCGCGCGCGGCGCGATTCCGCTGCCGGTTCCAGTGACGGCGCTGGCCGACGCCATCGCCTCGCACAATCTCGATCGCAGCCGGCTTCTCCTCGATGTCGTCCGCACCCTCTTCGATGTGCCGGAGGCGCCGGGCACGGTGAACGCCGGGCTGCGCGCGCAGGTGCTGGCACGGCTGCGCGAACCGCACGCGGGGGCCGGCGAGCTGGTGCCGCTGCCGCTCGCGCCCTCGGTGTGGCGCGATGATCTGCTCGATGCGCCCGTGCCCGACGAAGAATTGATCGCGGCAATCCTCGCCAGCCGCGATACGGCGCTGCTCTATTACGGTCTGTCGGCGCTGGACGGCGAGACGCTGGCGTGGCTCGCGGCGAATCGGCCGGCGCTGCGACACCTCAAGAAGCACGCCGGCGCGTTCGCGGCGTTCGGCGGCAGCGTGCGCATCCGCGATGGCAGCGTCAGGGTGCCCGGAGGCGAGGCAGCCGTGCCGCTCTGGCGGGATGTCGTCGGCGCCGATCCGGCGGCGGCGGCCGACTTCCTCTCCGCACTGTTCCGGCCGGATCGCGGCCGCACCGCGTTCCTCTACCACACCGTGGCCGATCTCGATCGCTCGCGGCAGCAGGCCGTGCTGACCCGCCGGCTCGGTGCGCTTGCGACCGTCTTCCACGACTTCGCCGAGGACTGGGACGCCGAGCAGCGCCCGTTTGCGCGGCCACAGCTCGATCCGGCACTGCTGCTCGCGGCGATGCTCGTCGACGAGGACGGACGGCTGGCGGGCCCCCGGCAGCGCAGCGTGTGGGAACGCGTGTATCGCGACGACCTCAACCTCGACGTGCCGTTCCGCGAGTTCCGGCCGTGGAGGGACGACGGGGACGAGGTGGACCCGGCATGGCTGGCGAGCCGCATCCACTCGGTGGTCGCGTATCCCCGCGGCCGGCGGCGGCTCGACACATTCTTGTTCGGCCAGCGCGTGTTCGCCGTATCGACCCCGGAACCGCACGTGGCTGCCGCGGTCCTCCGCGCTTTCATCTCGATGCCGGCGCTGATGCTGACGCTCGAGCGTGCCGGAATCACCGAGGCGCGCACGATGCTCGCGGCGCTGCGCCACGCGCAGGCGATCAACGACGTCGGCGACCGGGGACAGCGCGAAACGCTTCTCTACCTGTTCCAGGCCGCGCTCGCCCTCGTGGACCGCGGCGTGCGATCGGGCGCGCTGCGCCCGCCGGCGGCCACGGAACTGGTCGAGTCGCTCCTGGCGGTTCCGATCGAGAACGGCCGCGACTACGACCAGCGGATCGCCTCGTGGCTGCGCGCCGGGCTGGCGGCGGCGGCGCCGCAGCCGGCACACGCGTCCACCGATCCGGTCGAGGAGTCGCTGCTCGTGCTGATGGCCGGCGGCTACACGTCGGGCGGGCCGATGGTGGAATGGGAGGGCGAGAAGTACCGCATCGATCCGGCCGCGTCGGAACTGGCGCGGCTGCGCCGCGTTCGCGAGCGCCAGGGGGGACCGACGGTTGACGCGGCGCTGGCGGCGCTGCAGCGCCGTGACCGCCCGGCCTCGGACCACCGCGAGCGCGCCCAGCGCGACTTCCGTCTCGCCCTCGTGTCGCTCGTGTATGCCGCGCACCTCGGCGACCCCGGCGGTCCGGCCGTGGCTGCCGGCAACGCCGCGGTCAAGCACGACCTGGGCTTGCGCTCACCGCGTCCCGGGATCGAACCGATGACCGCGTGGCGGGTCCCGCTCGAGATGTTCGGGGGACGTGACGGATGGCGCGTCCGCGGATCGCTGCTCGCGCTGGATGTTGCGCTGCGGCGGCTCTCGCTGCGGCGGCTGGACGCGAGCGAGATCCCGCGCGGCCCGCGGATGCCTCTGCTCGAGCGGCAGACGGCGACGCTGACGGCAGCGCTGGCCAATCCGCGGGCGGTGACCGACGAGTCGCGCGACGAGGTGGCCGCCGCGCTGGCCCGCGGCCGCAGCCGTCTCGACGGGCTGCGCCAGAACCCGGCGATCGCCGACGAGATCGCGGAGCGCGCGGCGCTCAGCGGATGGGAACGCGAGGCGCTCCGGTGGTCGCTGGCGCACGCGCCGGAGAGCACCGCGCACGCGCTTTCGCCCGTGCAGGTGTTCTGGCTGGGCGGCGGCGCGCCGGGGGCCGACGCGTGGGGTGCGGCGGCGCTCACATTCTCCGGCTGCCTCTGTCTCCGGATGCCCAGGCCGATGCCGTGGGAGAGCCTCACGGGACGGCCGGCCTCGGGGCTCCTGGCCACCCTCGGCGCGGACGTGCCGCTGCTCGTCGCCGAGGCGCTCGCCTCGCGGCGGCTGCCGGCGGCGCTTGCGCCGGCGGTGGTGGCGTATGCGATGCAGGACGTGCTGGATCAGGCGCTGCCGGCGTACTTCGACGACTGGCCGGCGATTCCTCGCGCCGCGCGCGCGATCGCGCCCGAACGAATGGACGATTACATCGCGGCGCTGACCGCGGACGGGCCGCTGGTGCCCGCCGCACGCGGAACGTTCTGAAGACCGGGGCCCCATGCTGGTTCCCGCTCCGCTCGCACGCGCGGTGTCACTCGCGGCCCTCGTCGCCGTGGCGGCGCTCTCCGCGCAGGCGCCGGTGCAGCTGCGGATTGCGTCGCCGACGAGCGATGCGTACCTGAGCGGGCCGGTGCGCCTCGTCGTCCGCTTCGATCCGCCCGCGGCGGAACGAGACGCCACGCAGGTGGTCGTGTTCGCCGGCGGCCAGGTCGTCTGCACCTTGACGCGGCGGCCGTTCGAGTGCGACTGGGACGCCGGCGAGCGCGTCGTCGAGCAGTCGATCCGGGCGACGGCGCTGATGAAGGACGGCACGCGGCTGGTGGCGAGCGTCCGCACCCAGGGACTGCAGCACGTCGAAGTCACCCACGTCGACGTCGTCCAGGTGACGGCCGTCGTCACCGACGGTGACGGCCGGTTCGTGAGCGGGTTGAAGGAGAGCGACTTCACCGTCTACGAGGACGACCGGCGGCAGCGCATCACGCATTTCGCGTCGGAGAACATCCCCCTCGAGCTGGTGGCGGCGCTCGACATCAGTTCGAGCATGACCGACGCGCTCCCGGCGGTGAAGGACGCGGCCAAGCGCTTCCTGTCGGGGCTGCGGCGCGAGGACCAGGTCACGCTGCTCGGGTTCAACGAGAACATCTTCACCCTCGCCCGCCGCAGCACGGACCCGGAGGCGCGCGTCCGTGCCGTCGACCGCATGGCGCCCTGGGGCGGGACCGCGCTCTACGACGTCATCTTCAAGGCGGTCGACGTCCTGGGCCGGCAGTCGGGGCGGCGCTCGATCGTGCTGTTCACCGACGGCGACGACCAGTCGAGTCACGCGTCGCTCGCGGCGGCGCTCACGCGGACGGAAGGGAGCGACGCGACGATCTACGCGATCGGCCAGGGGCGCGCCGTCAAGTCGGCGGACCTGCAGAAGCTGCTGCGCCGGCTTGCCACGGTGAGCGGCGGCCGATCGTTCTTCACGGACGACCAGGCGTCGCTCGATCGGAGCTTCGCGGAGATCCTCGACGATCTGCGCAGCCAGTACCTGCTCGCGTTCGCGCCGGCCTCCGCCGAGCGCGACGGTTCGTGGCACAGGATTCGAGTCGAGGTCTCGGGCCGCCACCAGGTCAGGGCCCGGCAGGGCTATCGGCTCACGAGGCGGCCATGATGACTTCCCGCACGGCGCGGCGCACGCCTTCTCTCGCGGCGGTGGGTGCCGCCGCCCTCCTCACCGCGCCGGTCTCGGCGCAGGAGCAGCCGGCGGCGACCTTCCGATCGTCCATCGACGTGGTGCGCGTCGACGTCAGCGCGCTTGACTCGAACGGCCGGCCGGTCCAGGGGCTCACGGCCGCGGACTTCGCGCTCTCGGTCGACGGCCGGCCGCGCAAGGTGCTGACCGCCGACTACATCGCGGCGACGCTGCCGCAGGCGCGCCCGGCCGCGGCGCCGCCCTCGCCGCACTACAGCACGAACGCCGACGCCGCCGGCGGCCGCCTGATCCTGTTCGTCATCGACCAGGCGTCGATTCAACCGGGGCGCGCGCGGCAGACCACGGCGGCAGCCGAACGGTTCGTCGCGCGACTGCACCCGTCGGACCGCGTCGGCCTGGTCGCCGTCCCGGGGCTCGAGCAGGTCGCCTTCACCGCCAACCATGCGCTGATCCGGTTGCAGCTGCAGCGCATCGTCGGCCTCGCGCCGCCGGTCATCGGCCTGCGCCAGATCGGCGTCGCCGAGGCCTACGCGATCATGCAGAACGATCCCCGGGCGATCGAGGCGGCAGTGACGCGCGAGTGCCGCGGCCTGATGTTGGAGTTCGAGCGCCGGGCGTGCCGGCAGGAAGTCATCGGCAACGCCTCCATGGTGTTCGCGGAGACGCGGGGCCGCGCGCAGAACACGGTGGCGTCGCTGCGCACGCTGCTGCTCCGCCTGGCGGAGGTGCCGGAGCCGAAGACGCTGATCGTGATCTCCGGCGGGCTCATCCTCGACCGCGACTACTCGCAGATCTCGTGGTTCGGGCCGCTGGCGGCGCGGGCGCAGGCCACCGTCTACTCGATCTTCATCCTCGGGCCGCACTTCGAGGCGTCGCTGCAGCGCGTGCCCATCCACTACCGTGAGGACATGATGCTGGCCGAGGAGGGGCTCGACTACGTCGCGACCATGGGCCGCGGCAGCCTGTTCCGCCTGACCACCGATCCCCAGCCGCTCTTCGACCGGCTGGGGACCGAGATCTCCGCCTACTATCTGCTCGGGTTCGAGCCCGAGGCGGCGGACCGCGACGAGCGCGTGCACAAGATCAAGGTCGCGGTGCCGGGCCGCAACGGGATCGACGTCCGCGCGCGCCCGGAGTTCACGGCGGCGCCCACCGCCGTAAAGACCGTCGACGACCTCCTCGCCGAGACGATCCGGGCGCCGCTGCTCGCGACCGAGATCCGGCTGAAGGCGACCACCTACACGTTCCGCGAGCACGACGGCCAGAAGCTGCGCCTCGTCATCGGCGCGGAGATCGAACGCGCGCGCGATGCGTCGGGCCGCCTCTCGCTGGCCCTGGCGCTGTTCGATCCGCGCGGCAACCTCGTCGCCAGCCACGTGCAGCCGGACGTGAGCACCCGCGTCAACCCACGCACCGGCGCACACCAGTACTTCAACGCCGTGAGCCTCGACGAGCCGGGCGTGTACACGCTCAAGGTGGCCGCCGTCGACGATCTGCGCCGTCGCGGCAGCGTGGAGCACACCTTCCGGGCCGAGCTGGCGCACGTCGGACCGCTGCGCAGCGGCGACCTGATGCTTGCCGAGACCGCCACCGACGACTCGGGCGATGCCGAACCGGTGGTGTCGGCCGACTACACCAGCGCCGTGATTCACACGCTCGTGGAGCTGTACGGGGACGGCCCCGAGCCCCTGAACAACGCCGCCGTGTCGTTCGAGATCGCCGACGGCGAGACCGGCGCCGCGATCACGTCGGTCGCGGGCGCCCCGGTGCGCGGGCGGACCGCCCGGCCGAACGTGCGGACGCTGCAGGGCGCCGTGCCCGTCGGGCTGCTGCCGCCGGGCGACTACGTCGCGCGGGCGGTGGTGACGACGGGCGGCAGGAAGACCGGAGAAGTGACGCGGCCGTTCCGCGTGGCGAGGCCGTCGGTTGCCGTCTCCGGCACCCCCTCGCGCATGCCGGCGATGCTGCCGTCACGGCTCGACGCCTTCGATCGCGGGGCGGTGCTCAACGGCGAGGTCGTCGGATTCTTCCTGGATCGCCTGGCGGCGAAAAGCGCGCGCGCCAGCGAGGCGGCGCTCGGGCACGCGCGGGAGGGCCGCTTCGACGCGCTGCTCGACGAGCTCAGGACGCCGGCCGGCGACCCCCTGGCCTCCGCCTTTCTCGGCGGCCTCGCACTGTACGCGCGCGGCGAGCTCGAAAGCGCCGCGCGCCGCTTCCGCGACGCGCTGCAGGTCGACTCGGAGTTCTTCCCGGCCGCCTTCTACCTCGGCGCGTGCTATGCGGCCGGCGGTCGTGACCGCGAGGCGGCCAACGCCTGGCAGACGTCGCTCGTCTCCGAAGGCGACGCGCCGTTCATCTACCCGCTCATCGCCGATGCGCTGCTGCGCGCGAGAGACGCGAAGGGCGCGGTCGCGATCCTGCAGGAAGCGGCGGATCTCTGGCCCGACAACGAGCCGCTGCAGGTGCGCCTCGGCGTCGCGTACGCGATGGCCGGCCAGCCGGCCGACGCGATCCGCATCCTCGATCCGTATCTCACACGGCACCCGGAGGATCACGAGAAGCTCTTCCTCGTGCTGCGCGCGATCTACGAGGCGAAGAACGCCGGCCGGTCCGTCGGGACGCCGGAACGCGACCGTGACACCTTCGCGCGGTATGCCGCCGCGTATGCGGCCGCCGGCGGCCCGCACCAGGCGCTGGTCGAGCGCTGGAAGAGATACCTGCAAGGGCGGTAGCTGCACGCGCGTCAACGCCCGTTCTCCAGCTCCCAGGGTCCAAGGGGGTGTTCGGGCGTGAGTGACCGGGACTTGTAACCCGCGGGCAGCCCGCCGGGTCTAAGAGCACATGAACCAAAAGCACCGCCCGATGCTCGTCGCCACGCTGTTTGCCGCGCTGCTGGCGAGCGTGGATGCGCAGCAGCCGCCGGCGGCCGTTCCCCGCTCACCGGACGGCCAGACGGTCATCCATGTGCTCAACCGCCTGGGATTCGGTCCGGCTCCCGGCGAGGTGGAGCGTGTCCGGCGCATGGGCCTTGCCACCTACATCGAACAGCAGTTACGGCCTGAGCGGATCGCCGACGAGGCGCTCGCGGCGCGGCTGGCGCCGTTCGAGACGCTGCGCCTGAGCACGCGCGAGCTGGCCGACCGCTACTACATCCCCGCGCTGATGGAACGGCAGCGGCGGCAACGCCTGGGCCCCCAGGATCAGGCTGCGGAAGCGCCGCCGCGCGGCCTCGACCGCGAGCGCGGCCCGCGCCTGGCGTCCGCGGAACTCGCGCAGCAGAAGCTGCTTCGCGCCGTCTACAGCGAGCGGCAGCTGGACGAGGTGATGGTTGACTTCTGGTTCAACCACTTCAACGTCTTCGGCGGCAAGGGGCCCACGCGAATGTACCTCGCCGAGTACGAGCGCGAGGCGATCCGGCCGTACGCGCTCGGGCGCTTCGGCGATCTGCTGCGCGCAACGGCGCGAAGCCCGGCCATGCTGTTCTACCTGGACAACTGGCAGAGCGCGGCGCCCGGTGCGGAATCGGCGCCGCCCCTCGGCCGCGGCCGCGGCGTCCTGCGCCGACCGCCGCCCGCGCCCCGGCCGGCGCAGAACCGGCGCCGCGACATCAACGAGAACTACGCCCGGGAGTTGCTGGAGCTGCACACCCTGGGCGTCGACGGCGGCTACACGCAGAAGGACGTGCAGGAGGTCGCGCGAGCGTTCACCGGCTGGACGATCGACCGGCCGCGCCTGGGCGGCGGGTTCCGCTTCGCGCCGGGAATGCACGATCGCGGCGAGAAGCTGGTTCTCGGCCATCGCATCAAGGCGGGCGGCGGAATGGAAGACGGCGAGCAGGTCCTCGACCTGCTCGCGCGGCACCGCTCGACCGCGCGGTTCATCGCCACCAAGCTGGCGCGCCGGTTCGTCGCCGACGAGCCGCCGCCGGCGCTGGTCGCACGCGCGGCGGCGCGCTTCACCGCGACCGACGGTGACATCCGCGAAGTGGTGCGCACCATCGTGACCTCGCCTGAGTTCTTCGCGCCTGCCGCGTATCGCGCCAAAATCAAGACGCCGCTCGAGTTCGTGGCCTCTGCGATCCGCACCAGCGGCGTCCAGCTGTCGAACGCGATGCCCGCCGTCCAGGCGCTGCGAGAGCTGGGCATGCCGCCGTACCTGTGCGAACCGCCCACCGGATACGCGGACACGGCGTCATCGTGGGTGAACACCGGCGCGCTGCTCAACCGGATGAACGTCGCGCTATCACTGACCGGCGGCCGGGCGCGCCTGGGCGGATCGTCGCCCTCGGTCGCCGCCGCCGAGTTGATCGTGCAGGCGCTGGCGGGCGATCTTTCGGACGCGACGCGCCAGACCGTGGCAAAGGCCACCACCGAGGCGCAGGCCGTCGCGCTCGTCCTCGGCTCGCCCGAGTTCCAGAGGAGATGACGGCATGATCTCGAGACGGGTGTTCCTCAAAGACGGCGCGCTGGCGCTCGTCAGCCTGGGCTTTGCGCCGGATTTTCTCGCGCGCGCGGCGGCGGCCTCCGACGCCCGGCGGCGCGTCCTGGTCGCGATTTTCCAGCGGGGCGCCGTCGACGGCCTCAACATGGTCGTCCCGTTCGCCGAGCGCGACTACTACACCTCCCGTCCTTCCATCGCGATCTCGCGTCCCGGCAGCGCTGACGGCGCGATCGACCTCGACGGTTTCTTCGGCCTGCACCCGCGCCTCGCGCCGCTGAAGCCGCTGTGGGACGCGCGGCAGCTGGCGATCGTCCACGCCTGCGGCTCACCGGACGGCACCCGGTCGCACTTCGACGCCCAGGACTACATGGCGACCGCGACGCCCGGCATCAAGAGCACGCGCGACGGCTGGCTGAATCGCTACCTCCACGCGCGCGAACATCAGGGCGCCACGCCATTCCGCGCGGTCGCGGTCGCGCGGCAGCTTCCGCGATCGCTGCAGGGCGAGGCGCCGGCGCTGGCGATCGGGCAGATCGACCGGTTCGGCATCCGCGCCGGCGACGAATCGGCGGCGGCATCGTTCGAGCGCGAGTACGCGGAGGCGGCGAGCGCGCTCCTGCGCGAGACCGGCCGCGAGGCGTTCGACGCCGTCAGGATGCTGAGGCGCGCGGATCCGTCGCGCTACCAGCCCGCCAACGGTGCCGAGTACCCGCGCTCCGCGTTTGGCGAAGCACTCAGGCAGATTGCACAGCTGATCAAGGCGGACGTCGGCCTGGAGATCGCGTACGCCGAGTCCGGCAACTGGGATCATCACGCCAACGAGGGGGGCGCCACGGGCACGCTCGCCAACCGCCTCGACGAGCTCGGGTGCGGCCTCGCCGCTCTCGGCCGCGATCTCGGCACCCGCATGCAGGACGTCGTCGTCATGACGATGTCGGAGTTCGGCCGGGCGGTGGCGGAGAACGGCAGCCGCGGTACAGACCACGGGCACGGCAACGCCATGATCCTGTTCGGCGGGGGCGTCCGCGGCGGCAGGGTCCACGGCCGCTGGCCCGGACTCGCGCGCGAGCAGCGCTACGAAGGGCGCGATCTCGATGTGACGACGGACTTCCGCAGCGTTTTCGCCGAGGTGGTCCGCGGACACCTCGGTCTCGTGGACACCAGCCGCGTCTTCCCCGACTTCGATCGTCCGGACAAGGTCGGCCTGCTCGCCGGCTGACGGATTTGGCGCGGACGAGGGAAGCTGGAAGTTGGCCGCAGGGAGTTGTCGCAGGTACACTCCCCGTCGTGACCATCGGCGATCTTCCCACCCCTGCCGTGCTCGTCGACCAGTCGCGCGTCGAGCGCAACCTGGATCGGATGCAGGCGGCGGCCCGGGCGCGAGGGCTGCGGCTCCGCCCCCACGCCAAGACCCACAAGAGCGTGGCGTTCGCCCGCATGCAGATCGGGCGCGGCGCCGTCGGCATCTGCTGCGCCAAGATCGGCGAGGCCGAGGTGTTCGCCGATGCCGGCATCGAGGACATCCGGTTGCCCTACCCCTTGAACCCGGCCAACGCGCCCCGCCTGCTCGCGCTGCTCGATCGCACGCACCTGTCCTTCATCGTCGACGACCTGGACGTCGCTCGCGGCTGGTCGCGCGTCCTGCACGAGGCGGCGCGGACGGCCGACGTCCTGGTGAAGGTGGACGTCGGGCTGCACCGGTGCGGTATCGATCCCGAAGCAGCGGGCGCGGCGGAGTTCGTCGGGCGGATCGCCGACCTGCCGGGTCTGCGGCTGCGCGGGCTGCTCAGTCACGCCGGCCACGGCTACTCCGCAGCGTCGGAGGCGGAGCTCGAGGCAATCGCCTCGAGCGAAGCGCGGCTGCTGCGCGATCTGTCCGCCCGCTGCGGCCGCGATGGCGTCCTGCTCGACGAGATCAGCGTGGGCGCGACGCCAACCGCGCGCTTCAGCCTCCGGCAGGAGGGGCTGACGGAGATGCGGCCGGGCAACTACATCTACTACGACCGGACCCAGGTCGGCCTCGGCGCCGCGTCGTGGTCCGACTGCGCGCTCACCGTGCTGGCGCGCGTCGTCAGTCGCCCGGCTGCCGACCGGATCGTGCTCGACTGCGGCAGCAAGACGCTGACGAACGATCCGGCCCGCGCCTTCGGCGACGCGCCGGGCCACGGCGCCGTCCTGCAAGGCGTCGAGGCAGACCTTCCCGACGACACGCTGATCGTCGAGCGCCTGTCCGAGGAACACGCGGTGGTAAGGGCGCTCGGCGACGCAGGGCTCCGGCCGGGCGACCTGGTGCGCGTGGTGCCGAACCACTCGTGCGTCGTGTCGAACCTGGTGGATGCGGTCTGGGTCGTGGACGGCTGCGACGTCGTCGATCAGATCGACGTGTCGGCGCGTGGACGGATCACGTAGTAGACTTACTGCGATGGCGAGAGAGCTGCCGGGCGAGGCGCTGGGACTGGTGGAGACCCGCGGCCTGGTCGGCATGATCGAAGCGGCCGACGCGATGGTCAAGGCCGCCAATGTCGTGTTCGTCGGCTGGCAGAAGGTCGATGCCGGGCTGGTCACCGCGATCGTGCGTGGCGACGTCGCGTCGGTGAAGGCGGCCACGGATGCGGGCGCGGCGGCGGCGCGGCGCGTCGGCGAGCTGGTCGGCGTTCACGTCATCCCGCGGCCGGCCGAGGGGCTCGACCAGGTGTTTCCGATCGGCTAGCCGTCCCGCGTCGTCCGCTGTTCCTTCTTCTTCTCTTTCCCCGACCTTCGCTTTCGCGCGCTGCGGACCTTCGCGGTCAGCGCGTGCAGCTGCGGCTCGTCGCCGACGACGAGCAGCGCCTGGTGGGGATCACGCAGCAGGTTGAAGAACTCGCCGGAGCCGGTGCGCGCGTAGATCTCGTGTCCGTCGGTGAGCAGCGTCAGCGGGCCGGCGCCGCCGATCGCGTCGAAGAGGCGGATGCCGAAACGGGCGCGCAGCGTGTCGAGGAGCTGGCGGATACGCGCGACCGAGAGCCCGTGGCGGCGCAGATCGGCAAGGACCATGAGCTCGAGCAGGTCGACGGGGGTGTAGCGCCGCTCCGTGAAACCGCCGGCGGCAGTGCGCTTCGAGGCGACGGCGGAGGTGAACAGCCGTCGCGCATCCCACCACTGCAGCTGGCGGGCCGTCAGTCCGGTGAGCGCCGCCACTTCCCGCGCGCTGTAGGTGTTCTTGAGCTGCATGGCGCATCAAAAGGGGGCAGCCTCTCTTCGGGAAACGGGGCAGCCCCCCTTTTCTTAGCCGGCCAGCGCGGTGGCGCGCTCGGCCCCCGCGAAGTCCTTCTCGGTCAGGCCCCCTTCGCTGTGCGTGCTGTAGGTGAGCCGGACGCGCTTGTAGTTGATCAGGATGTCAGGGTGATGATCGGCGGCCTCGGCATCGAACGCCAGCCTGACGACGAACGCGACCGCGTCGGGGAAGCCGCGGAACGTGAACTGCCGCGTGATCGCGTCGCCGTCGAGTTCCCAGCCTGGCATCTTCTGCAGCCTGGCGCGCGCCTGTTCACCGGTGATCTTCGCCATGCGGCAAGGATACCCCCGTTTTTGGGGTATAAACGGTGTCTGCCCCTTGCACTGGATGCGCCGGTGTCCGGCCAGTGGCCGAGGCGCGAATCCGGACCGACTTCCGAAGCGTCTATGCATCCAGTACCGTCGCGCTGACGTTCCCGACCGACCAGGCGGCCTCCCCTGGATTGTCGCCCGGGCTACACGTAGAGGTTGATTCATGAAGACTCTTGCGACCCTGGCTCTCGTTGCGCTCCTCTGTCCGGCCCCGGCCCTCGGCCAGGCGACGGAGCAGACCGTGCGGCTGACTCGTGACGATGCGGTCCGCTTGGCTACCGAGAACAACCCCGACCTCGCGGTGACGCGGCTCGAGCCGGCCGCCAGCGACGCGCAGGTCGCCGCCGCGCGCGCGGCCTTCCTGCCGACGCTGTCCTCGTCGCTGCTGCGCAACAGCGACACGCAGCCGGCCGCCAGCCTGTTCACCGGCGACCGGCCGGTCGAGACCGCCTTCTGGTCGGGCAGCGCGGGCCTCACGCAGCTCACGCGGTGGGGTGCCAGCTACGACGTCTCCCTGACGGCGGCGCGAACCACGACCACCAGCCCGTTCACCAGCTTCACGCCGTCGCTGACCTCCACGTTCCAAGCGATCGTGTCGCAGCCGCTGTTGCGCAACCGGCGGATCGATCCGGCGCGCGGGGAGCTCGAGCTGTCGCGCCGCAACCGCGACATCGCCGACGCCCAGGTGCGCGAGCGGACGGCGCAGGTGCGCGCGGCGGCGGAATCCGCGTACTGGGCCCTGGTCTTGGCGCGAGCGTCGGTGGACGTGCAGCAGCGCGCGCTCGATCTCGCGCTCGAGCTCGAGCGGACCAACCGCGCGCGGGTCGACGTCGGGCAGTCGCCGCCGCTCGACCTGGTCGCGGCGCGCGCCGAAGTCGCGCAGCGGCGCGAGAACCTGATCGTGGCGCGCACGCTGGTCCTCCGCGCGGAAGACCTGCTGCGCACCTTGGTGATCGATCCCAAGCGCGCCGACTACTGGAGCATCAGGCTCGAGCCGGCCGACACGGCGCCGCCCGTCACCGCCGTTCCGGACGTCGACGCCGCGGTCCGCCGCGCCCTGGGCGAGCGTGCGGACATCGCCGCAGCGCGGCGCACGATCGAGAACACCGAAACCAGCGTCCTCGTGGCCGAGAACCAGACGCTGCCCGACCTGCGGGCGGAGGCGATGTACCTTTCGCGCGGCCTCGGCGGGTCGCGGCTGCTCCGCACCGGCGGATTCCCGGGCACGATCGTGGGCAGCGAGGACTCCTCGTTCGCGACCGTCTTGAACCAGATCCTGACGAACGACTTCCCCAACTGGAGCGTCGGATTCACGTTGAGCTACCCGCTCGGCAACAGCGTCCAGGAGGCGAATCTGGCGCGCGCCAGGATCGAGCGCGACCAGGCGGCGGCGCAGCTGCGCAGCCTGGAGCTGTCGGTCGTCCGCGAGGTGCGGGACATGGCTCTGCGCGTCGAGCAGAACCAGCAGCGGATCGAAACGGCAAGGCTCGGGCGGGAGCTGGCCGAACAGCGGCTCGACGCCGAGCAGAAGCGGTTCAGCGTCGGGATGTCTACCAGCTTCCTGGTGATCCAGGCACAGCGGGACCTCGCGATCGCCCGCGACAACGAGCAGCGCGCGCTGCTCGATTACCAGCTGGCGGTGGTGTTGTTCGAGGCCGTGCAGCAGGCGCCCGCAACCTCTCGCTGAACGAGGCGACTCCTCGATTTTCGCGAGCGGGGGACGCCGGCGACGTGCGCGGGTGTCACCTGCGAACCGTTGAGTGGCCCTGTTCTCCGCAGGCCAGCTCGGCGACCAGCTTCGCCGTCAGCGGCGCCAGCAGCACGCCGTTGCGGAAGTGTCCCGTCGCGAAGATGACGTTGGGGCTGTCGGCCGAGCGTCGGATGAGTGGCTGGCGGCTGGCCGTTGCGGGCCGCAGGCCGGCGCGTGCTTCCACGAACTCCGCGCGCCACAGTGCCGGCATCAGCTCGCACGCGGCTTCCAGCAGGTCGCGCACGCCGGCGGCCGTGGTGCGCTCGTCGAAGCCGACGTCCTCCATCGTCGCCCCCACCAGCACGAGTCCTCCAGACCTGGGGACGATGTAACAGCCGGGCCCCCAGACGATCCTGGACAGCTGCGGCTCCGGCGTCCGAAGTCTCAGCAGCTGGCCGCGGATCGGTGTCACCGGCTCCGGCACCTCGATTCCGGCAAATGCCTCGCGCGTCGACCAGCTGCCGGCCGCGATCACCACGGTTCCGGCCGCCCACGTCGTGCCGTCGGAGGTTCTGACGGTAACCCGATCGTCATCGAGGACGAGCGCCTCGACGCGCTGCCCCGTCTCCAGCTTCGCGTCGTGACGCATCGCCGCCCAGGCGAGCGCCTCGGTGAGCACCGGGGCGTCCACATAGCCGTGCGTCGGCACGAAGAGCGCGCCGCGGGCCGGCGCGAGGGCAGGTGCCTCGCGCGCCGTGGCGTCAGCGTCCAGCCACTGGATCCGGCCGCCCGACCCCTCTGCATGCTGCTTGAACCGTGTTGCGGTCTCGTCGTCGACCGCTACTTCCAGCGTTCCGCAGCGGCTGTACTCGATCGCGATGCCCGAGTCCCGGGCCACGTCGCGCACGAACTCGTCGTACATGTCGAGCGACCGCGCGGCCAGGTCGAACAGCGGGCCGCCCTCCCCGGCTTCAATGTACGGCGCCAGCACGCCCGCCGAGGCCTGCGTCGCTCCTGAGCCGATCGTGCGCGATTCGAACACTCTGACCGAGATGCCGCGACGGGCCAGCTCGCGGGCGACGGCGCAGCCGATGATGCCCGCCCCGACGACGATGACGTCAGGCGACCCTCCCATCGACGTCGATCATAAACGTGTGCGCTTCCTTCGTGTGGTTTCCGCCCTCGTATGGCTTCCGCCTTCAGGCGCACGATCAGCGTTCGAATGCCGCATTCAGCGATCTTCCGGCGGAAAGCCGGAAGCCACAAGCCTTCACTCCCCTTCTCTACTGGTTGCTCGTCGTCGTCGGGCGCGGGGCCTCTCGGCCCGCATCGAGATCGTTCCAGTGCAGGATGGCGTTGAAGCCGAGGAAGAACGTCCCCTGCGTCTGCCAGCGCCAGAACGGGCGGATGGCGAACGACACCACGTGACCCTTCCCCAGCGGCGCGTCGACCACCTGCGCACGGCCGGAGAGCGCTTGTGCGCCGACGAGCACGCCCGACAGCAACATCTCGTCCGGATTCGCCGGGAACGACAGGACCACCCTGGGGCGCGGCTCGGAGGGAACAGCGCCGCCGAACCCGCCGCGGCCGCCGCCGCGGCCGCCGAACTGCGCGCCGGCATCGCCGCCCTGCCCGCGCCCCCTGCCGCCGGCCGCCGCGGCCGGCGCCTGCGGGTTCTCGGGATCGAACGACGAAATCACGTTCTGCCGGTTGGCCATCGGGCTGACGTTCATGCCGACGCCCGGAATCGCGGCCCCGCCGCGGCCGCCACCACCACGGCCGCCGACTCCGCCGCCACCGACGCTGAGCACCGGCGACTGGCTGAAGTACACCGGCAACTGCGCGTCGTACCCGTAGGCAATGGGGCTCGCGCGATCGCTGACGATCCCGCGCAGCAGCGAGCCGCGCACGAACAGCCCCTCCGGCTGCTCCACCGTGACCGCCGGCGTCAGGTTGTAGTCCGGAAAGATCAGCGCCGTCGCACCCTCGGTGATGAGCGTTCCGCCGTCCGCGACGAACCTCCGCAGTTCGAGCAGGCCCTCGAACCCCATGCCCCCGCGAATGTCATCGGCTTGGTCCTGCGCCCCGAGGTTCGGCGTCTCCGCCGTCTTCCTGTAGGGCAGCGGCAGCGTCCCGGTGTTCGGGATCCCGGCAACCTGCGACTCCGCGGTGCCGCCGACATGCGGGTAGACGAGCACGTCGAACTTCTGCCGCAGGTTGCCCTCGCGGAGTTTCGTATCCGCGAAGTACGTGTAGGGCACGCCGTAGGTGTCGAACGCCGCGCGGACCCAGCCCTCGTTCTGCGTGTTCGCCCAGCTGTGGACGTAGCCGATTCGCGGCACGTCGAGATCGTGGGCGCGCACCGCCGGGACCGACGCGGCCGCGAAGCCGGAGAGCCCGAGCTGCTTCAGCGTCGCGTCGATCGCCCCTCGGTCCGCCGCCGGGATGATGAACGAGCCGGCGCGGAACTTCCGCCCGCCCGCCTCGAACTCCGTTTCCGCCGCCTGCATCTTCACGTCGGCGTGCTTGAAGCGCAACGTGACCAGGTGGTTGTCGGTCGTGTGATCGACGATCACCACCGGCCCGCTCCCCTCGATCCCGCCCGGCGCCTTCGCGTCGCCGGTAAGCATCGTCATCTGCTGCGCCAGCACCGCCTTGTCGGTCATCGGCTTGATCACCAGGTTGCGCATGTACTGGAACGTCCACCCGGTGTCGTCGTACGGGTTCGGGTTGGATGGCGAGTAGTTCTGGACGGCGAAGTACATGTCGGCGATCGTGCGGTACGGCTGGTCGCCGCGGATGATGTAGTCGCCCGCCTTCACCTCGACGTTCCCGGCCTTGAAGCCCGCGGCGGCGGTGTGCACCTCCAGCCCCTGCGCGCGCAGGTCGTTGACCGCCTGCGCGGCGTCGGACTTCCGCCTCTGCGCCGCCGGGATCACCCAGCCGTAAGTCGGGCCGTCCTTTCCCCGGTTCACCGCGTTCCGGTTCTTGAGCCAGTAGTTCTCGAGGTAGGTCTCGCGGTTCTTCGCGACGTGGTTGAGCGCGATGAGCAGCGCCGACTGCTGGATGTTGGTGTTGTTGCGCGGTCCCCACTGGATGCTGGGCAGCGCCGGGTTCGGACGGTACCACTCGCGGCTGATCGCGTTGCCGCCGGGAACGCTGCGCACGTCCGGGCCGTAGCTCATCACCTCGTAGAAGCGGCCGATCGAGTTGTGCGCGTGCGCGATGAAGAACATGTAGTTCGGCACCCAGCCGTCGTAGAAGCCGTAGGTCCAGACGCCGGGGACCCCGCGCTTCGTCATCTCCATCACCTCGGTCTTCGCCAGCAGCCACCACTCGTCGATCGTGATCGGATCGATCTGCTCGTTGTAGGGGCCGGTCCCGGTCGAGGCATACAGGTACGTCGACGCTTCGTGCAAGTCGTGCATGACCGTCGGCTTCCACTCGAGAAACGTCCTGGTCACGTGCTTCGTGAGCGCGAGGAACTGGCCCATGCCGTCGCGGTTGTTGTCGTGCGCGACGTACTTGCCCCAGTACATCAGCGGCAGGCGCGGCTCGCCCTGCGGCCGCTTCTTGTTGAAGTAGTAAGTGTCGACCTGCTTCTCGCGGCCGTCCACCTCGATCACCGGGGTGATCAGCGTGATGACGTTGTTGCGGATCTGCTGGATGAACCGCGACTCGCCGACCGCCAGCCGGTAGGGCAGCTCGATGAGCAACTCCGGCCCGCCCGTCTCGCCCGAGTGCATGCCGCTCGTGATCCAGTACACCGGCTTGGCCGTTTTCACCAGCTGCTGCGCCTGCGCCTCGGTCGTCCTCCGCGGATCGGTCAGCGACGCCAGCATCGCCCTGTACTTGTCGATCTGGCGGATGGTGGCCTCGTCGGCGATCGCCAGCGCGACCATGTCGCGCCCCTCCTCGGTCTTGCCGATGCGCCACATCGCAATGCGATCCGACGCCTTGTCGATCGCCTCGTAATACCGGTAGATGTCCTTCGCGTAGGTCAGCTCGCCCGGCGTGCCGACGATGCGCCCGAAGAACTTCAGCGGCGTGGGCACGTTGGGCGACGCGGGCAGGTGATCGACCAGCTCGGTCGAGATGCGCGGATCCTGCAGGTGCTTCTTGATGAGGGCGGTGTACTCCTCGTCGACTGCCTGCGCCTTGGGAGGCGCCTGCCGCGACTGCGCGGAGGGGATCTGCGCGGGCGCGAAGGCCGCGAGCAGCGCGATGACGAACGCGAAGCGGACGGGCAGGCTTCGCTGGCGGCGAGTCATAGATCCTCCATGAAAACTAGCGGGAAACGCCGCCTTATATCACGGATCGGCCCGGGGCTTGCTAACCCGCTGGAAGGAGGCACAATGCTCGCGCACTTCGAGACGCCGCTGGGCTGGCGGGAGCTCATCAAGCGCACGGTCAGCGAGGTCATCAAGGACGACATCCAGAGCCTCGCCGCGCAGCAGGCGTACTACTTCTTCTTCGCCCTGTTCCCTGCGCTGCTGACGCTCCTGTCGATCGCCAGCTTCTTCCCGATCGAGAACCTGATCGATGACACGACAGCGGCGCTCCACGGCGTCGTCCCCGGCGACATCATCACCATCATCAACACCCAGATCAAGAGGATCTCGGAAACCGGCACGGGCGGCATCCTCACCTTCGGCTTCCTGCTGACCATCTGGAGCACGTCGACCGCGATGGTTGCGATGACGACGACTCTGAACAAGGCCTACGACATCGTCGAGGAGCGCCCGTGGTGGAAGGTGCGGCTCACCGCGATCGCGTTGACCGTCGGCCTGGCGATCTTCATCCTCGTGTCGGTGGCGCTCGTCATCGCGGGACCCACCGTGGCCGAGCAGCTGGCCGAGCGCATGCGGCTGGGTGAGGCGTTCAAGTGGTCCTGGTGGATCCTGCAGTGGCCGGTGGTGCTCGCGCTGGTCGCGACGGCCATCGCGTTCGTTTACTACTTCGCGCCCGACGCGGAGCAGGATTGGGTCTGGATCACCCCGGGGTCGATCCTCGCCACGCTGACCTGGCTCGTGGTGTCGCTCGGCCTGAAGTTCTACCTGACGAACTTCGGCAACTACAACGAGACCTACGGCACGATCGGCGGCGTGATCGTCCTGCTGCTCTGGTTCTGGCTGACCGGCCTCGCCATCCTGATCGGCGCCGAGTTCAACGCCGAGATCGAGCACGCCTCTCCGTACGGCAAGGACGTCGGCGAGAAGGTGCCGGGCGAGAAGAAGAAGATCGGCGTGCTGGCGGCGCGCCACTTCGAGGAGCGGATGTCGCGCGGCCAAATCCCGGTGTCGCCGTTCCCCGAGGACGTCAACTGCGATCTCGAACGGGCCCCCCGCAGAGAGGAGCGCGCGGTCCGCCCGAGCGACCTGCTCATCGGAGCGGCCGCCCTGTTGCCCGCGGCCATCAAGGTCGCGCGGGACGTCAAGCAGAGGGTCGAGAACCCGGCCGCGTGAACGTGCGCGGCCGGTGCCAGATGGAAAATGGAAGATGACAAACGAGCCGGCAGCGGCAGTCAGCGGCGAGGCCGGTAGGGCGGATTCGAGCTTCGCGACTGCGGCGCCAGCGCCTTCCAGTACGGAGGATCGGACGTCGGCCTGGGCGGCGCCGGCGACAGACCGAGCCGGCTATGAACCAGCCCGATCGACGGCGCGAGGACCTGCACCGGTGCCTGACTGACGATCCTTCCGTCGTAGCGGTGGGCCGTGTGGACGAACACCGGGACATACACCGGCACCGCGACCGCCACCTCACGAACGGTCGACTCGTGACGGTCGTCGTGATCGATCATGATCGACTGCGGCTGCGGCTCGGGCTGCGGATCAGGCTGTCCTGCCGGCGCTGCCGCGGGAGCCTCGATCGGCCTGGTCCGTCCGTGGCGGACCATGGCGGCAATCACCCGGTCGCTCACCCCGCCGTCCTTCAGGGCCTTCACCGTGGCGGGATCCACGGGGAACACCTGCGGCTCGATCTCGACGAGCGCGAGCAGCACCTCTTCGGCCACGCCGGCCTTGGACAGCTCGATCACGTCTCCGACCGTGACGGCCTGCGCGCGAGCGGTTCCGAGCGCTGCCACGACGAGAACTGCCAGGGCCACGCGTCGCATCCTGCCTCCCGGGTCAACCTCGAAGGAGAGGCAACAGTGGTACCGGGCTGCAACGCCGGCCGGTTGCAGGAAATCAGCAGTTCCACGGCCTGCGAGTCCTGAGGGGAGGACACGGACTGTCCCCCCCGGTGGGCCCGCCACCGGCTTGACAGGCCGGATCGCGCGAGTCCGGGTGCAAATCCGGCCATTCGGCGCCGATCGGAAGGCATGGCAATTGCTCAGGACGGTGGCGTCCAGGGAGAGAGCCATGATTTCTAAACCGATCGCGTTCGGCCTGCTCGCGGCCGGATGCGTCGCCGCGGCGGCCGGCGGCGCTTACGTCGCCGTTCGACAGAATGCGCCCGCCCAGCCGGCCACGGTCGCTGTTGGCGCCGCCGCCCAGGATGGCGCACACAGCCAGGCGCCGACGCCCGTGTCGGAGACCGAAGCCATCGTCGCGACCAGGCCGGCGGAGACGCCGGCAGTCGAGCCGGCCCCGGTGCTCGAGTCCGCGCCGATTGCGCGCCCGCTGAAGACCGACGAGCGTCCGCGTGCCCGTTCGGCGAGCCAACCGCGGCAACAGCCTCCCGCAACCACCCGTCGCGAGCCGGCACCGGAACCGTCCGTGCCGGCCAGTTCGGAACGTGTCACCCCCGCCGAAACGCCTGCGACGGCGCCGCCGACCACGGTGGCCGAGTCTACGGTCGAGGCCGCGCGCCCGGCTGAGCCGCCGACGGTCGTGGAGCGGAGGTTCGAGGAGGTCGTCGTTCCCGCCTCCTCGGTCATCGGACTGCAGGTGACGACGGCGCTGTCGAGCGAGCGCACGCAGGTGGAGGATCGCGTCGAGGCGCGCGTGACCCGCGACGTGACCGCCGGCGAGCGCGTCGCGATTCCCGCCGGCTCGCGCGTGATCGGATCGGTGACGCTGGTGGAGCACGGCGGCAAGGTGAAGGAGCGGGCCAGGCTCGGCGTTCGTTTCCACACGCTGGTGCTGGCGGACGGCTCCGAGCAGTCGCTGCGCACTGAGGCAGTCTATCGCGAAGGCGAATCCCCGTCGGGCGAGAGCGCGCGGAAGATCGGCGGCGCCGCAGTGGGCGGGGCGATCCTCGGCGCCATTCTCGGCGGCGGCAAGGGCGCGGCGATTGGCGGTGCGACCGGCGCCGCCGGCGGGACTGCCGTCGTGATGGCCGGGGGCCGGAACCCGGCGACGCTGCCGTCCGGGACGATCGTCAACGTGCGCCTGACGGCGCCGCTCACCATCGACCTGCCGCGGGACAAATGACGCTACAATCGAGAGCATGATCTCCCTCATGCTCTCGATGCTGCTCGTCGCGCAGGCGCCGCAGAAGATGACGGTGCCGGGCGCGACCAACGTCACGCGCGTCGACGCGACCGTCGCCTGCGGCGGTGCGACGACGCCGGAAGCGTTCGCCGAGTTCAAGAAGCTCGGGTTCACGTCGATCCTGAACCTGCGGCGCGGGCAGGAACCGGGCGTCGACATTCCGGGCGCGAAGGCCGCGGCCGCGACCGCCGGCCTGAAGTACATCCACCTGCCCTTCGACGCCGCAAACCCCGATCCGAAAGTCGCGGATGACTTCATCATCGCCGTCACCGACAAGGCCAACCACCCCGTCTACATCCATTGCGGCTCGGCGAACCGCGTGGGCGCGATGTGGCTGATCAAGCGCGTCGTGGTCGACGGATGGGACGTCCCGAAGGCCACGGAAGAAGCCACCGCCATCGGCCTGACCAACGAGGGGCTGAAGAAGTTCGCGCTGGGCTACCTGGAATCGCGCAAGAAAGCGGAGTAGTTGCCCGGCACCCTCGGCGACATGGATCCGGAGGCGTTCCGGTGCGAGGCGCGCCGCGTCGCCGACTGGATCGCCGATTACCTGGCCGACCCGGCCCGCTATCCCGTCCTCGCCCGGGTCCGGCCGGGTGACATCCGTTCTGCCCTCCCCTCGAGCGCGCCCGCATCGGGCGAGTCGTTCGACGCCATCCTCGCGGACTTCGAACGGGTGCTCCTGCCCGGCATCACCCACTGGAACCATCCCGGCTTCTTTGCCTACTTCGCCATCAGCGGGAGCGGGCCCGGCATCCTCGGCGAGTTCCTCTCGGCTGCGCTCAACGTGCAGGCGATGCTCTGGCGGACGTCGCCGGCGGCAACGGAGCTCGAAGAGGTCGCGCTCGGCTGGTTGCGAAGACTCATCGGCCTGCCCGATGCGTTCGAGGGTGTGATCTATGACACCGCCTCGATGTCCACGCTGCACGCGCTCGCCGCCGCGCGGCAGGCGGCGGTGCCCGACGTGCGCCGCCTGGGGCTGGGCGGGCGGGCCGGGGTCGGCCGGCTGCGCGTGTACTGCTCGGACCAGGCGCATTCGTCGGTCGACAAGGCGGTGATCCTGCTCGGGCTGGGCCACGCCGGGCTCCGGCGCCTGCCGTGCGACTTGGAGTTCCGTATGCGGCCGGAGGCGCTCGCCGAGGCGATCGTCGCGGACCGGGCGGCGGGGTGGACGCCGATGGCGGTCGTGGCGACGGTGGGCACGACGTCGAGCACCAGCGTCGACCCGGTCGGCGCGATCGCCGGCGTCTGCGCGCGCGAAGGCGTGTGGCTGCACGTCGATGCGGCCTACGCCGGCGTCGCGGCAATGCTGCCCGGCTACGACTGGATCCTGCGCGGCGCCGAATCGGCGGACTCCCTCGTCGTCAACCCGCACAAGTGGCTCTTCACGCCGTTCGACCTGAGCGCCTTCTACTGCCGGCGCATGAACGACGTCCGCGCCGCGTTCGCGCTGACGCCGGAGTACCTCGAGACGGTCGAGTCCGCGCCGGTCAGGAACCTCATGGACACGGGCGTCCAGCTGGGGCGCCGCTTCCGCGCGCTGAAGTTGTGGATGGTGCTGCGGCACTTCGGCGCGGACGGAATCCGGGCGCGGCTCGCCGAGCACGTCCGGCTCGCGCAGCTTTTCGCGGAATGGGTCGACGAGAGCCGGACTTTTGAACGGATGGCGCCGGCGCCGTTCAGTGTCGTGTGTTTCCGCGCGCGTGCATCAAGCGCCGACGAACGCGCGGCCGAGCTCCTCAACGAGCGGCTGCTGGACGCCGTCAACGCGACAGGTGAGATCTTCCTGTCCCACACCCGGCTCGACGGGCGTTACGTGCTTCGGCTCGCGATCGGAAACCTGCACACGAACGAAGCTCATGTACGCCGCGCGTGGGCGCTCCTGCAGGAAAAAGCCGCGCAGCTGCGCGACTCGTCGCACCTGTAGAGCCTGTCCGCCCCGCGTCTGCAGACGTTCGGCGAACCGCCTCTACAGGTCGGGGCACACTGCTTGCACCATCGCCACGCCAGAGGATGGCCTCGATGCCGAGTCCATCCGTATGACTTGTTACCGAGAAGGAGTGGCAATGGCAGTTCGTAAGTTACTGATCGCGACATCGATGGTGTTCCTGATGTCGGCCCTGGCGCCCGCGCGCGCGTCGGCCGACTGGCTCTTCACCCCGTTCATCGGCGGAAACTGGGGCGGCTCCGCGACGTTCGAAGACGATCTCGGCGACTTCGAGGACGAGTTCGAGCGTCGCGTGAACTTCGGCGCGTCGCTCGCCTGGATGGGCGGCGGCATCGCCGGCTTCGAGCTCGACTTCGGCTACTCGCCGAACTTCTTCGAGAACACGACCGGCACCGGCAACTTCGAGTACGGCGACAATAACGTGACGACGCTGATGGCGAACATCGTCGTCGGCGTGCCGGCTGGCGGGCAGGTCGGGCCCGGGCTGCGGCCGTACGCGTCGGGCGGTCTCGGCCTGATCAGGAGCCGCATCGGCGACGCCGAGGACCTGTTCGACGTCAGCAGCAACGACTGGGGCTTCAACATCGGCGGCGGCGTTGCGGGCTTCTTCAACGACAACGTCGGCATCCGCGGTGACATCCGCTACTTCCGCTCGCTGCAGGACAACGAGCCCGACGACGAGTTCGACGTGGCGCTCAGCGACTTCAACTTCTGGCGCGGGACGGTCGGCCTGGTGTTCCGCTTCGGAGGCCAATAAGAGAAGCTGACGATTGTCAACGCCCAAGGCCGACTCCCAACTCCCAACCGAGGGTGTTGGGAGTCGGCCCCGTTTGGCATGTCTCCCCTGTTGGGAGGTGGCGTCTGGGCGTGGGCAGCTGACGAAACTACAGGATTCTGAATCGCTCGATCCAGGTCCCCGCGTTTTCCTCCAGCGCAACCAGCCCGTGCAACGGAAACTCTGCGGACTCGTTCCGCGTCAGCAGCCGGAGTATTCTCGGCAGGCCCGGCATGTGACCGACGAGCATCACGTCGCGGGATTCACCGGCGATCCGTTCCCTGATCCACTCAGGTGGATCCGTGGGTTGGAGTCCCCGGATCGCAGACAACTCTGCCAATGGATTGCACGCGCGCCAGTAGGCCTCTGCGGTCTGCCGCGCGCGCAGTTTGCCGCTGTGCCAGATTGCTGCCGGGCTCACGCCGCGCTGCTTCGCATCGCGCGCGATTCGGTCGGCGTGCATTCGTCCGGCCGTCGAGAGCGGGCGCCGAGCGTCTACGTCCGGCGCCACCGCATCGGCGTGATGTGCGAGGTACAGCATCGACGAAGTGTCGAAGCGGGCGGTGACAACTCCCAACCGCCAAACGCCCAACCTCCAACCAGGACGGACGGCTGCAGCAATCCTGCTACCGAACGCGCGCGGGGCGCGGGAGCCACATGTTGACGAGAGCGCAGGCGTGGGCGGCCCGGATCTCGGCCGTCCACGGCGCGCTCGAACCCTCCACCCGCACCTCGTACCTCCCCGGCGGCACGTCCGCGAACTCGAAGCCGCCGTCGTCGCCGGTGGCGACCGTGCGCGATAGCGAGTTGCCGGTCAGATGCACGCGCGCGCCGTTCACCGGCGTCAGCGCGCCGCCCCTGGATTCGTACTGCACGTTGCCGAACACACGGCCCCGGCGCGCAGGCGCCTCCATCTCCTTGAAATACTGCAGATCGCCGGCGGCGTGCTCCAGCGGCTTCGTCGGCGAGCAGATGCTGGTGGTCCACGACCCGTCGCGCGCGCGATGGGCGTACACCACGTATTTGATCCCCGCGCGGAACGAGTAACCGCAGTCACCGCCGCCTGCGCCGGTGATCACGTCGACGACGCCCTCCACCGCGCCCCGCCAGGTGCGTTCGATGCGAATTCGCGCCACGCGGCGGCTGAAGGGCTGATCGGGATTCGCGGGCTCGAAGGACAGGACCTCGCCCGTGAACACCGCGTCCGTCTGCCAGAAGCTCTGGCAAAGGGGCACGTCGGCGATGCAGGTGCAGGCTCGTGCGGCGCGAGGTGTTACGAGGAGAGCCGCCAGCGCGAACAGCGCGGCGCAGAAGGCAGGCCTCAAGGCCTGCGCGACGGCTGCCCTGTCGTCGCGCAGCCCTTCACGGCTGCCCGTCAATCCAGCGACGTATCTCATCGAGCGCCTTCCAGACGGCGTCAGGGTGCGTGGACTGCGGCGTGCGCTTGCGACCGACCGACGCCTCCGGCGTAATCGCCGCAACCACGTCCGCTTCGAACCGCGGCGAGTGCGCCCGCCATTCGTCCGCGGTCAGCGACTCGAACGTCCGGCGCTGCGCCAGCAGGCGCCGGACCAACGCGCCCACGATTTCGTGCGCCTCACGGAATGGTACCCCCTTCGCCACCAGGTAGTCAGCGACATCGGTGGCCAGCGGGAAGCCCGACGCGGCCCGCCGGGTCGCTTCACGGTCGAGCGAAAGGCCCTCGACCACCGAGCCAGCCGCGTGCAGCGAGGCGCGCAGCGTGTCCTCCGCCTCGAACAGCGCCTCCTTGTCTTCCTGGAAGTCCTTGTTGTACCCGCCGGGCAGGCCTTTCATGGTCGCCAGCCAGCCGGTGAGCCGCCCGATGACGCGGCCCGCCTTTCCGCGCACGAGCTCCAGCGGGTCGGGGTTCTTCTTCTGGGGCATGAGGCTGCTGCCGGTGGCGGCGGTGTCGGCGAGGTCGAAGAACCCGAACTCCTCGGACGTGAAGATGATGAGGTCCTCGGCGATCCGGCTCAGGTGAACCATGGCGAGCGCGCAGGCATGCAGGAACGAGGCGACGAAGTCGCGGTCGCCGGTCGCGTCCATGCTGTTGCGGACGACGCGCGCGAAGCCGAGGCGGGCGGCGAGCGCCTGCACGTCGATGTCGTAGCTCGTGCCGGCGATCGCGCCGGAGCCGAGCGGCAGCTCGTCGGCCTCCGCCAGCACGGCGGTGAAGCGCCCGTGATCGCGCCGGAGCGCCGACGCGTGCGCGAGGAAGAAGTGCGCCACGAGGATCGGCTGCGCCCGCCGCAGGTGCGTGTACGACGGCATCAGCGCGTCGCCCGCGCGGCCGGCCTGGTCAGCGAGCACGCGCACGAGCGCCGCGATGACGCGCTGCAGTTCCGGGATCCGGCGTTTGAGGTACAGGCGGAGGTCGACGGCGACCTGCTCGTTGCGCGAGCGGCCGGTGTGCAGGCGCCGCCCCGCATCGCCGATCCGGGCGACGAGCTCGCGCTCCACGAAGGCGTGCACGTCCTCGTCCTGGCGCGCCGCCTCGGAGTCGAAGAACGACGGATCGGAGAGTCCCCTGGCGAGGATCTCCTCCAACCCGCGGTCGATGGCCGAGGCGTCTTCGGCGGCCAGCACGCCGGCGTCGGCGAGGGCCGCCGCCCACGCCAGGCTGCCGCGAACGTCCTGCTCGAAGAGCCGGCGATCGAACGAAAAAGACGAGCCGAACGCGAACAGCGCCGCGTCCGGATCGGCGTCGAAGCGGCCGGACCACAAATGACTCATTGTGGATTGCGGATTGTGGATTGTGGATTGGATTGCGGACGGCGCGTTTGCTCATTGCCGGCACGCCGCGCGGCGTTCTCCACCGGCAGGCCCCAGATCTTGATGAACCCTTCCGCGGCGCGGTGGTCGAACGCATCACCCGAGTCGTAGGAGGCGAGATCGCGGTCGTACAGCGCGTGCGGGGAGCGGCGGCCGACGACACGGCAGTCGCTCTTGAAGAGCTTGAGGCGGACGGTGCCGGTGACGCGCGGCTGGATCGCGCGCACCAGCGCGTCGATCGCCTCGCGCGTCTGCGAGAACCACAGCCCGTTGTAGACGAGGTCGGCGTAGACGCGCGCCAGATCGTGAGTGACCCGTTCGAGATCGCGCGGGATGACCAGCTTCTGGAGCTCCTGGTGCGCCAGGTGCAGCACCACCGCGGCGGGCGCCTCGTAGATCTCCCGCGACTTGATGCCGACCAGCCGGTTCTCCATCATGTCGATGCGGCCGACGCCGTGCGCGCCGGCAATCGTCTCGAGGCTCTCGATCAACTCCAGGATCGACATCTCCACGCCGTTGGTGCGCACCGGCACACCCGCCTCGAACTCGATGTCGAGATACGCCGGCTCGTCGGGGCAGTCCGTCGCCGGCCGCGTGAGCGCGAAGATCTCCTCCGGCGGCTCGGCCCAGGGGTCCTCCAGCACGCCGCACTCGATCGAGCGGCCCCACAGGTTCGAGTCGGTGCTGTACGGTCCGAGGACGGGCACCGGAATGCCGTGACGGCGCGCGTACTCGATCTCCTCGGCGCGGGACATGCCCCATTCGCGTGCGACCGCGATGATCCGGACGTCCGGGTCGATCCCGCGCGCCGACACCTCGATGCGGACCTGGTCGTTGATCTTGCCGATGCAGCCGTGCGCGATCGCGTCGGCCGCCTCCATGCGCGCGATGTCGACGAGCCGCCGGGCGATGAGCGGACGGCCGAGCGCCGTGGCCAGTGGATAGCCGTTCTCGTACAGCGCCCCGGCCTGCAGCGACGGCAGGATGTAGTCGCGCGCGAACTCCTCCCGCGCGTCGAGGACGTGCGCACGCACGGCGCCGCCGGCAAGCGCGCGCTCCCGCACGTCCACGAGCTCGCGGCCCTGGCCCACGTCGAGCGTGACGGTTACGATCTCGGCGCCGTACTGCTCGGCCAGCCAGCGGATCGCGACCGAGGTGTCGAGTCCGCCGGAAAACGCGAGGACGATTCGCTTCATGACGGGTACGGTCTCAGGGAGTCGAGCTTCTTCTCCAGGCTGGCGGCGTCGGCCGCCGAGCGGCAGATGACGAGGATCGTGTCGTCGCCGGCGATCGTGCCGACGATCTCGCCGAGACCGACGCGGTCGATGGCCACCGCGAGCGGCTGCGCCTGTCCGGCGTCGGTCTTGAGCACGAGCAGCTGCTCCACCGATTCGCGCGTTCGCAGGTACTCGGCCACCGCGTGCCTGAGGACCGCGTCAGGGTCGCCGCGCCGCGCCGCCTGCGACGACGATTCGGGCCGCCGGTAGGCGCCGTCAGCCGCTCGCTTGACCAGGCCGAGGTCCCGGATGTCCCGCGACAGCGTCGCCTGGGTCGCGTCCACGCCGCGGTCGTGCAGGAGCGCGCGGAGCTGTTCCTGGCTGGTGATCGGCTCCCGGTCCACCAGCTCGAGTATCAGGAACTGCCGTTGCGTCTTCATAAGTATTCAGCGTTATGCAAGTATACAGCATATGCGCGCAGGATGGTTGCAGCATTAGTTTTGATTTGACTGACATACAGAGGATGCCGTATAACTGAACGTTCTGATGCATAAGTATTCTCCGGTCAGGGTCGGTGTGGCGGGGGCGACAGGGTATGCCGGCATCGAGCTGCTGAAGCGGCTGGCGCGGCACCCGGGCGCCGACCTGCGCTTCGCCATGGCCTCGGGCGCATCGGAGGCGAAGCGGCTGCCGGCGCTCGCCCGGATCTGGGATGCACCGGTCGAGCCGCTCGACGCTGACCGGCTGGCTGGAGGAACGGAAGCGGTGTTTCTCGCGCTCCCCGACACGCTGTCGGCGCAGCTCGGCCCGACGCTGGCGCAGCGGGGGACACGCGTGTTCGACCTCTCGGGTGCCTTCCGCCTCAGGGACGCAGCGACCCGGCGCCGCTGGTACCCGGACGCGCCCGACCCGGCGGTCGATGTCGCCTACGGGCTGACCGAGCGGTATCGCGGCGAGGTGAACCGGGCCAGGCTGATCGCCTGCCCCGGCTGCTATCCGACCGCCGCGGTGCTGGGGCTGCAACCGCTGGTTTCTGCAGGGCTGATCCAGCCGGGAGCGATCATCGACGCCAAATCGGGGGTCTCGGGGGCGGGCAAGACGCCCACCGAACGCACGCATTTCTCCGAGTGCCACGACAGCATCTCGGCCTACGGCGTCTTCACACATCGCCACGCGGCCGAGATCGAGCAGGAGCTCGGCATGCCGGTGACGTTCGTGCCGCACCTCGTCCCGCTGGACCGTGGCATCTTCGAAACGATTTACGCGCGGCTGCGGCCGGGCGCGGATGCCGAGGCGGTCGGCAAAGCCCTGCGGAAGGCCTACGCCGACTCGCCGTTCGTGCGGCTGACGGGCTCCGATCTGCCCGAGATCAAGCACGTCGCGCACACGAACTTCTGCGATATCGGCTGGAAGGTTGGTCCCGGCGGCCAGCTCGTCATGGCGGTGTGCATCGACAACCTGGTCAAGGGCGCCGCCGGTCAGGCGATCCAGAACTTCAACGTCGCTTTCGGGTTCGACGAGGCGACGGGGCTGGATTAGGCAGCCCCGAAGGGCTGCTACGGGCCGGTGGCGGCCCTCAAGGACGGCGGTGGGCGAGCCCGATTGGCCGTGCTGAAGGACCGGCCAGACGAGCCCGGGTGGTGAATCGGCGCCTGCGGCCGCCGCCGAGCGCGAACGCGCACGGCGACCGCGAGCGCGGGTGGGACCCCGCGAGCACTGAAGATGTTGACGGTACTCAAACTCGGCGGCGAGCTGCTCGAAGATCGTGCGGCGCTCCACGGCGCGGCAGGCGCGATCGTCCGCCTCTCCCGCCGCGAGCCGGTCGTGATCGTGCACGGCGGCGGGCGGGCCATCGACGCCGAGCTGCGCACGCGCGGCCTCACCCCGACGTTCGTGGACGGCCTGCGGATCACGGACGAACCGGCCCTCGACGCCGTGCTCGGCGTCCTCGCCGGGCGGACGAACACGACGCTCGTCGCGGCGATCGGCGCCGCCGGCGGACGCGCCGTCGGACTCACGGGCGCCGACGCGGGGATCGGGCGCGCCACGCCGGTCCCGCGCTTCACGACGGTCGCCGGCGACGAGGTCGATCTCGGTCTGGTCGGCGAGCCGGATGGCAGCGACGTCACGCTGCTGCGCGACCTGCTCCGGCTCAAATACACGCCGGTTGTCGCGAGTATCGGGGTGAGCGCGAGCGGCGGGCTGCTGAACGTCAACGCCGACACGCTCGCCGGCCACCTCGCTGCGGTGCTGCCAGCCGAGCGGCTGATCGTCGCGGGCGGCACCCCGGGTGTCCTCGACGGCGACGGCCGGACGATCGCGCGGCTGTCGCCGGCGGAGATCGACGCGATGGTCGCGTCGGGAACGGTGCACTCGGGCATGGTCGCCAAGCTGGCCGCGTGCCGGCGCGCCCTGTCGGCCGGCGTGTCCATCGTCTCCATCGTGTCCGGCCGCGGCGTGCAGGACTTCGATGCGGCGCCGGGCACGTGCATCCAGGCGCCGTACGCCGCCCATGAGGAGGCGGCCGCGCGGCGCGTTTTCACGGACGGGAATCGATGACCATCGCAACCGATGTAATCAGCGTCGAGGCCGCCAGCGTCCTGCAGGTATACCGCCGCGGCGCCGTCGTCTTCGAAAGCGGCCGGGGGTGCCGGCTGTTCGACGGCAACGGGCGCAGCTATCTCGATCTGATCTCAGGGGTCGGGGTCGCGGCGCTGGGGCACGGCCACCCGCGCATCGCGCAGGCGGTCGCCGCCCAGGCCGCGCAGCTGTTGCACACCTCGAACCTCTTCTTCCATCCGCTGCAGGGTGAGCTGGCGGGGCGGCTGGCGCGGCTCTCAGGGCTCCCGCGTGCGTTCTTCTGCAACAGCGGGACGGAAGCGGTCGAGGCCTCGCTCAAGTTCGCCCGCAAGTTCTGGCGCGCGCACGGCGAGACGGCGCGCACCGGGTTCGTCGCGCTTGAGCATTCGTTCCATGGACGCACGATGGGATCGCTGTCGGTGACGTGGGACGAACACTACCGCGAGCCGTTCGGACCGCTGGTGCCCGACGTCCGGTTCGTCGCCGCCGACGATCCGGCCGGACTGCGCCAGGCGGTGTCTGCGGCGACGGCGGCCGTGATCGCCGAACCGATCCAGGGCGAGGGTGGCGTGCGGCCGCTCTTGCCGGCGATGGCGCAGGCGATCACCGATGCCTGCGCGGCTACGGGCGCGCTGCTCATCGCCGACGAGGTGCAGTGCGGCCTGGGGCGGACCGGCCGGCCGTTCTACTCGGCGGTCCTCGGCCTGGCGCCGGACATCATGGCCGTCGGCAAGGCGCTCGGCGGCGGGGTTCCCGTCGCTGCCGCGCTGTTCAGCGAGCGGGTCGCCGCGGCTGCCGCCTTCGGGGATCACGGCAGCACCTATGGGGGCAACCTGCTCGCGTGCCGCGCCGCGCTGATCTTCCTCGACGAGCTCCTCGAGCGCGGCGTCATGGAGAACGTCGCTCGCGTCGGTGAGCACCTGGGACAGCGGCTGCACAGCCTCGCGGCGGCACGACCGATAATCCGCGCAGTCCGCGGCGAAGGCGTCATGTGGGGAGTCGAGCTCGATCGGCCGGCGGCGCCGGTCGTCGACGCGGCGCTGCAGCTCGGGCTGCTCGTCAACCGAACGGCCGACACGGTCGTACGGCTGCTGCCGCCGTACGTGATCACGAAAGACGAGGTGGACGAAGGAATCGACCTGCTGGACCGCGCGCTCGCAGCAGCGTTTCCGGCGTAGCGGGCGGCGGAGTGCAGCATGCCCGGGTGGCGCCCCGGGCAGGACACAAGACGATGAGCACATTGACCTTCAGGGCGGCCACGGCACACGACGCGGGCGTGATTCACCGCCTGATCACCGACAATCTGCAAGTCGGCCACCTCCTGCCACGCACTCTCGACGACGTGCGGACCCACGCCTCGCGCTTCGTGGTAGCGGAGCATGCCGGGACGGTGATCGCGTGCGCGGAGCTCGCGCCGCTCAGCCCCACCGTAGCCGAGGTCCGCTCGCTCGTGGTCGGCGAGGCGTTCCGCGGGAACGGCATCGGCCCGCGTCTCGTGACCGAGCTCGCTGAACGAGGCGCCGCCACGGGGTTCCAGACGCTGTGCGCGTTCACCCACGAGCCGTCGCACTTCGTGCGGATGGGGTTCACGATCGTGCCGCACGTCTGGGTGCCGGAGAAGGTGGCACACGATTGCACGAGCTGCCCGCTGTTCCGGCGCTGCGGCCAGTACGCCGTCACGCTCCCGCTGCGCGAGGGCGTGCTGATCCGGCCCGAGCAGCCGGCGGCGGTGATCTACGCCGGGCGCACGATCGCAGCGCGACGGCCCGCCGTCGAGCGGCTGCAGGTGCCGGCGTGATCGATGCCGGGTTCGCCCACGTCGGCGGCGGCATCACCGCCCCGCAGGGCTTCCTCGCCGCCGGCGTCGCCTGCGGCATCAAGCCCAGGGGCCTCGACCTGGCGCTGATCGTCTCGGAGGCGCCCGCCTCGGCGGCAGGGGTTTTCACCACTAACCTCGCGCAGGCGGCGCCGATTGTCGTCTCGCGCCGTCAGCTCGAACGGTCCGGCGGCCGCGCCGTCGCCATCGTCGTCAACAGCGGCTGCGCCAACGCCTGTACCGGCGGGCAGGGACTGAGCGACGCCTGGGACATGGTGCAGCGCGCCACGGACGCGCTCCGCTGTGAACCCTCGCAGGTCCTCGTCGCCTCGACGGGCGTGATCGGCGTCGCGCTCGAGATGCGCAGGGTGGACGCCGGCATCGCGGCCGCGGCGGCATCGCTATCCCGGGAAGGCGGCCCGCTGGCCGCCCGCGCCATCATGACCACCGATCCGTTCCCGAAGGAGACGGCGGTCGAGGCGGTCAGCGAACGCGGCACGTTCCGGGTCGGCGGCATCGCCAAGGGTTCAGGGATGATCGAGCCGATGATGGCGACGATGCTGGCGTTTCTCACCGTGGACGCGGCGGTCGAGCCGACGCTGCTGCAGCGTGCGCTCAAGGAAGCGGTCGACGCCACGTTCAACGCGATCACCGTCGACGGCGAGTGCTCGACGAACGACTGCGTGTTCGCGCTGGCTAACGGGGCGAGCGGCGTGCGGCTCGGCGACGCCGACTACGCGCTGCTCGTACAGGCCCTCCGCTCCGCCTGCGAGCCGCTGGCCGTCGCCATCGTCCGCGGCGGGGAAGGCGCGACGAAGCTGGTCATCGTGCGCGTGACCGGCGCGGCTTCCGGCGAGGACGCGCGCCGGGCCGCGCGCGTGATCGCCAACTCGCCGCTCGTCAAGACCGCGATCCACGGCGGCGACCCGAACTGGGGACGCCTGGTGGCCGCCGCAGGCCGCTCGGGAGCGACCTTCGCGCTCGACCGCGCCGCCGTGCACATCGGCGGCATCGAGCTGTTCAGCGACGGCGGCCCGCACGACGACCGCGCGCCGGAGGCGGCCGATTACCTGAAGGGCAAGGAGATCGAGGTCGAGGTAGACCTAGGCACCGGAGGCGCGGGCACGTCGCAGATGTGGACGTGCGACCTCAGCGCCGAATACGTGCGGATCAACGCTGAGTACCGAACCTAGTCCGGGATCCGGAGTCCGGGTCTGAGGTTCGGGCTCGGCGCTGGAGCTTCCGCCTACAGGGGAAAGATCCTCGTAAGGCGGAAGATCCCAACGAGGACAACACCCATGACCTACGCCGTCGCCAACCGGCTCACGCGGTTCCTGTCGGTCCTCGACTTCGATCGCGCGGGACTGCAGGCGTGCCTCGATCTCGCCGCCGAGATGAAGACGGCGCGCGCCGCCGGGGCGCACCACCAGCGACCGCTCGAGGGACTGCACGTCGCGCTGCTGTTCGAGAAGCCCTCGCTGCGCACGCGCGCGACGTTTCAGATCGCCGTGCGGGAGCTCGGCGGGGACGTGATCGAGCCGCCGCCCGACGTGGCGATGGGCAGCCGCGAGACGATCACCGACGTGGCCAGGAACCTCGAGCGCTGGGTGTTCGGCGCCGTCGTCCGCACCTACGAGCAGGCGCGCCTCCAGGCGTTTGCCGCCGCCGCGCCGCGGCTGCGCATCGTCAACGCGCTCACCAACGAGGAGCACCCGTGCCAGGCGCTCGCCGACTGCCTGACGCTGATCGAGAAGCGGGGGCACATCAAGGGCCGGACGGTGACCTTCGTCGGCGACGGCAACAACGTCGCCACGTCGCTGGCACAGGCGGTGGCGATGCTGGGCGGCCACGTCCGGATTGCTTCGCCGCGCGGGTGCGAACTGCCGGCAGCGGTGCTGCAGTCGATCGAAGCCGTCGCGCGCGACGGCGCCACGGTCGTGCAGACCGACGATCCGGTCCGCGCGGTCAGGGGCGCCGACGCGGTGTACACGGACGTGTGGACTTCGATGGGCCGTGAGTCGGAGTCAGCCCGACGGCGTGCGCTCTTCGTGCCCTTCCAGGTCAACGCCGCGCTGATGGCCCACGCGCCCGACGCCGTGTTCATGCACTGCCTGCCCGCGCACCGGGGCGAGGAGGTGACCGACGAGGTCATCGACTCACCGGCCTCGGTCGTGTTCGACCAGGCCGAGAACCGGCTGCACGTGCAGAAGGCACTGCTCGCGCTGCTCGCCCGCGCCTGACGCTTGCAGCGCCGACGTCGATTGCGGATCGACGATCCGCAATTCTCACCGTTCAGTGATCACTGCCTTCCGACCACGAAGGTACTTCTTCAGGAACTCTTCCATCCGCTGCAGCGTGTAGAGCCAGCGGCCGTGCAGCATCGACTCGTGCGTGTCGTCGGGAAAGACGATCAGCTCGAACTCGACGTCGCGCTGCCGCAGCAACTGCACGAGCCCGGTCGTCTGCTGGAACGCGACGTTGCGGTCGTCGTCTCCGTGCACGAGGAGCACGGGGGACTTCCAGCCGTCGATCGCCCCGACCACCGACGACTTGTACGTCGTCGACGCCGGGTCGAGCGAGCTGCCCCACAGGTGCACCCCGGCGAGATCGACGCCCGCCTTGAAGATGTCGGAGTTGCGGGCCAGCGCCTGCGCGGTCAGCAGGCCGCCGTACGACAGGCCCCAGATCCCCACGCGGTTGGGGTCGACATCCGGCCGCGACTGCAGATACTTCCCGCCCGTGACGACGTCCTGGTACTCGGCGTTGCCCCTGGCGCCGGCGTTCGGCGCGTTGCGGAAGGAGTGGCCGTAGCCGACGCCGCTGCGGAAGTTGACCGAGAGGACGACGTAGCCCTGGCTCGCCAGCCACTGGTTGATGCCGTAGGCCCAGTGATAGAAGTGCATGTAGTGGTAGCCGAGCAGCATCTGCCGCACCGGCCCGCCGTGCACGAAGACGATCGCCGGCCGGCGTTCCCCCGGCCGGATGTCCTTCGGCAGGAACAGCTGGTTGTGGATCTCGAGGCCGTCGGCGGCCTTCGTGATCACCAGTTGCGGCTCGACGTGGAGGTCGGCCGCGGCCCAGCCCTGGAGCGACGGAAAGATGATCCGCCTCCCGATCGAGGTCTCCAGCTGAAAGCCGCTGGTGGGCTTGCTCGAATCGACCGGCCACAGGCCGACCGACTGCGGCAGCTTCCATCCCGCGCTCAGCGTCGCGAGCACCTTCCCTGAAGCCAGCGGCGTCGGGTAGGTCTCGATGCCAGGGCCCGTGGTGACCGGGGCCGGCGTCCCTCCCGCGACGGGCACCGCCCAGATGTGCCGCCGCTCGACGTCCTGCGCGTTGGTGCAGTAGTAGAGCAGCCTGCCGTCTGGCGACAACGCGACGTCGGTCTGCCCCTCGATGATGCCGTCGGTCGTGGTGAGCAGGACCGGACGCGATCCGGGCTTCGAGATGTCGAGCGAGTAGTAGCGCTCCCATTCGTCGACCGGCCCGGGAGGCGTGTCCTGCTCGCCGCCGCGGCCGCGCCCGCCGCGTCCGCCGCCCTGCGGGACGTTGAACGGGAAGATCACGTGATCGCCGGCGAGCCGCGGGTTGACGATGTTGGCGGCGACTCGATCGTCGGGCTCGTTGTGCCAGACCTCGCGTGCCTCCCCGCTCGCCGCGTCACCCTTCAGGATCGCCAGCGTGTAGCCGCCCTTGAAGGTCGCCCGCGTCAGGCCTGGCACCTTCTGCGCCGCAGTCGGGACGTTCGGGTTGTCGGCCGCCTGCCCCCGCCCGAACACGCCGCCCGGTGCACCCTGACCGCGGCCTCCCCGTCCGGTTTGCGGTGCGTTCGGATTAAATGCCGGCCCGTTCGGGTTGCCGAGGCTGCCGATGCCCTGGTGCGCCTGCTGACCGAACGGCAGCCCAGGACGGCGGACGAACACGACGTGCCGGCTGTCGGCCGTCCACAGCGGCGAGCTGTCGAAGTCCACGCTCGGCGACTGGTAGGTGATCCGGCGCGTTGCCATGTCGTACACGGCGACGAAGCTGTGATCGGTGCGGGTACTCACGAACGCGATCTTCCGCCCGTCGGGCGACCACCGGGGACTGCTCTGCACGCCCCAGGCGGTGATGAACGGCCGCTCTACGCGGTCGATCGCCGCGGCGATTGCGGCCGCCGACGTCGTCACGCGGTAGATCTGGCCGTCCTTTACGAACAGGACCGAGCTGCCGTCGGGCGCGAGCTCCTGCGCGCCGGTGATTTGCGCGAGGCGCCGCGCCGGTCCGCCAGCGCTCCGGACGACCCAGACGGCGCGATCGGCCCCGTCGGGGTTCGCCGAGGCGTTCGCGACCCAGCCGTCGCGGTTTGGCTGCGTGCCGCGGATGAACGTCACGACCGATCCGTCGTCCGAGATCCGCACGTTCGACAGGTCGATCCCGTCGTCCTTCAGGAACGAGGTGAGGCGGACGGGACGGAACGACGGCGCGGCGGCGGTGTAGACGTTGCGCTTACCCTCGTCGTACGCCATCCACGCGATGCGTTCTGCCTTCCTGGCCGCGACGATCTCGAGCGGCGTCGGCGGGCTGAGGAACTGCTGGTAGAGCGGCGCCTGTCGCGGCGCCTGGGCACCGAGGACCGGCACGAGCGAAAGCGCAACGGCGAAGGCGAGCGCGATCAGTACGCTGAATCGAGCAGCACGCATGGGGCCTCCGCGGAGTGGGTGAATGCCGGACTTGTGGTTTCGTGCGTTCCTCGGTTCCGGAGGTTCCGCAGGTTCAAGAGGTTCAGGAGGTTCCGTGGTTCCGCCCGGAACCGCGGAACCCCGGAACCATCGGATCGCAGCGGACCCGCCCGAGTCTAGCCCGTCCCGACGTGATTTAATAGGCCCCTCAGCCCCGTTCCAGAGGAGATCCCATGCGCACGCTTCCGCTCGCGCTCGCCCTCCTGGTCGCCGCCTCCACCAGCGCCGCGCAGGAGTTCCGGGTTCCCACCTTCGACCAGGTCATCGAGCTGAAGCGGCCCGGTGGCGTGGCGATCTCGCCGGACGGCCAGCGCGTCGCGTTCACCGTCAACGAGACCAACTGGGAGGACAACGCGTTCGAGACGGAGATTTTCCTGGCTGCTCCGGGCGCGACGCCCTTGCAGCTGACGCGTGCGAAGAAGTCGAGCATGTCGCCCGCCTGGTCGCCGCACGGGGCGTGGCTGGCCTTCGTCTCGGACCGGAGCGACAAGCGGCAGCTGTACCTGATCCGGGCGGACGGTGGCGAGGCGCGGCCGCTGACGAACGTGGAGGAGGGCGTAGGTGCATTCGCCTGGTCGCCCGACGGGAAGTCGATTGCCTTCACGATGACCGAACCGAAGACGGAGGCGCAGAAGGAGCGCGACAAGAAGTACGGCGAGTTCGAGATGGTCGACCAGGACTACCGGATGACGCACCTGCACGTCACCACAGTGGAGCCCGCGGCGAGCGAGCCGGCCAAGCCGCGGCGGCTGACAGCGGGCGCCTTCACCGTTGGCAGTTTCACGTGGTCGCCCGACGGCCGGTTCATCGCGTTCGACCACCGGCCCGATCCGAACATCGCGAACTCCGGGATGGCCGACATCTCGATCGTGACGGTGGCGGACGGATCGGTACGCGCGCTCGTGACGCAGGACGGGCCGGACACGCGCCCGGTGTGGGCGCCCGACGGAACGCGGATCGCCTTCAGCTCGGCGATGGCAAACCCGTCCTTCTACTACTCGAACAACCGCATCGCAGTCGTGCCGACTGGCGGCGGCGCGATCCGTGTGCTGGCGGCCGAGTTCGACGAGCAGCCACAGATCATCGACTGGTCGCCCTCAGGCATCCTCTTCGGCGGGCTCGACAAGATCAGCTCGCGGCTGTACCGGATCGATCCCGCGTCCGGCCGGTTCGCGGCGTTGACGCCGGCGACGGGGGCGTCTGCGGGCGGCTTCAGTTTCAGCCGCGACTACTCCACCGTCGCGTTCACGAGCGGGGACGGCAGCAACTTCCCCGAGGTCTACCTCGCGCCGGCTGCCGCGATGACCAGCCCGAAGAAGCTGACGTCGTTCGGCGATCAGATCGCGGGATGGAAGGTCGGGACCCGCGAGATGATCTCGTGGAAGAGCACGGACGGCACGCTCATCGAGGGCGTGCTGCACAAGCCGGCCGACTTCCAGCCGGGCCGGAAGTACCCGCTCCTCGTCATCGTCCACGGCGGGCCCACGGGGATCTCGCGCCCTTCGCGCGTGGCCGGCGGCGTGTATCCCATCGAGCAGTGGCTCGGGAAGGGCGCGCTGATCCTCGAGCCGAACTACCGCGGCAGCGCGGGCTACGGTGAGAAGTTCCGTTCGCTGAACGTCCGCAATCTCGGCGTCGGCGATGCCTGGGACGTGCTGTCGGGTGTCGACGCCCTCGTCGCGCAGGGGCTGGCCGACAAGGACCGGCTGGGCGTCATGGGCTGGAGCCAGGGCGGGTACATCTCGGCCTTCCTCGCCACGCACGAGCGGCAGGTGTTCAAGGCGATCTCCGTCGGCGCCGGCATCTCGAACTGGATGACTTACTACGTCAACACCGACATCCATCCGTTCACCCGCCAGTACTTGAAGGCGACGCCGTGGGACGACCCGGCGATCTACGCGAAGACCTCGCCGATGACCTATATCAAGCAGGCGAAGACGCCCACGCTCATCCAGCACGGCGAGTTCGACGCGCGCGTGCCCACGCCGAACGCGTACGAGTTGTACCAGGGTCTGCAGGACGTCGGCGTCCCGGTGAAGCTGATCATCTACAAGGGCTTCGGCCACGGCCTGAACAAGCCGAAAGCGCAGCGCGCCTCGATGGAACACAACTGGGAGTGGTTCGACAGGTACATCTGGGGTGCATCGGGCGCAAAGACCACCGACTCGAGCGGCCGGCAGGAGTAAGGCGCCGAGGCGGGGGGCCGACGACCGCTGGCGTGGCTCTTTGCGCGGGCCGCGGCGATTCTGCTAGATTGCTCGTCTTTTCCCGGGCCCTGAGCTCCCCTGTCCCGAGGCGTCTGCAATGGAGGTCGTCGTGACACGCCGGCACCTGTCCCTTCTCATCCTGATCTTCGCGGCGGCGCTGTTCCTGCTGCCCTTCGCCACGACGCCGATCTCGGGCCAGGCGACCTCGACCCGCACCGGGCAAGCGCCGCGGCCGGGCGTGATCGCGCTCAGGGGCGGAACGATCGTCACGGTCACGAACGGCACGATCCGCAGCGGCACGGTGCTGATGCACGACGGGAAGATCGCTGCGGTTGGCGAGAACGTCAGCATTCCGGCGGATGCCGAAGTCATCGACGTCGCCGGGCGGTTCGTCTCGCCCGGGATCATCGACGCGCATTCGCACATCGCCGCCGACGCGATCAACGAGGGTGGGACGACGGTCAGCTCGATGACCGGCATCGAGGACGTGCTCGACCCCACCGACGTGAACATCTACCGCGACCTCGCCGGCGGCCTGACCGTCGCCAACGTGCTGCACGGCAGCGCCAACCCGATCGGCGGGAAGAACGCGGTCATCAAGCTGCGCTGGGGCAAGCGGCGCGCCGAGGAGCTCCTCTTCGAGGGCGCGATGCCCGGGATCAAGTTCGCGCTCGGGGAGAACCCGAAGGACATCACGCTCGGCCAGCGCACCACCCCGGTGCGCTACCCGATGACCCGCGCCGGGGTCGAGTTCGTGATCCGCGACGCCTTCACGCGCGCGAAGGCGTACCGGAAGGCGTGGCAGGACTACGAGAAGCTGAAGGCGACCGACAAGGACGCGCTGCCGCCGGCGCGCGACCTGCAGCTCGAGCCGCTCGTCGAGATCCTCGAGGGCAGACGGCTGGTGCACGCCCACTGCTATCGCGCCGACGAAATCCTGATGCTGATCCGGCTCGCCGAGGAACTGGGCTTCAGGATCGCCACCTTCCAGCACGTGCTCGAGGGCTACAAGGTCGCGAAGGAGATTGCCGCGCACGGCGCCGGCGCATCGACCTTCTCCGACTGGTGGGGCTACAAAATCGAAGCCGTCGACGCCGTCCCGTACAACGCCGCGATCATGGTGCGCAAGGGCGTCCTCGTGTCGATCAACTCCGACAGCGCCGAGCACGCGCGCCGGCTCAACACCGAGGCGGCGAAATCGGTCAAGTGGGGCAGCCTGAGCGACGACGAGGCGCTGGCGCTGGTGACGATCAACCCCGCGAAGCAGCTGCGCATCGACAACCGCGTCGGTTCCCTCGAACCCGGCAAGGACGCCGACGTCGTCGTCTGGACGCACCACCCCCTCAGCTCGTACGCCATCGTCGATCGCACCTATATCGATGGAACGCTCTACTACGACCGCAGCGCGGAGGACCGGCGACTCACGCAGCTGAAGGAGGAAAAGAGCCGCCTCGCCTCGGCCGAACGCTCCGAGCGGCGGCCTCCGACGGGGACGGACCAGGAGGGAGCTGGCGCTGTCAGTTCCTCGGATTCCCGGGGTTCCTCGGGTTCCGTGGGTTGGTCGGGCTCCACGGAACCCCGGAACGGCGGAACCGCGGAACCTCTGAGCCTCCCCCGTCAGCAACCCCGGAACGGCGGAACCTCGGAATCCCGGAACCAGGCCGGAACACCCGCCCCCGTCTGGGCAGTCACGAACGCCACCCTCCATCCGATGACCGGCCCCGCGATCGAAAAGGGCACCATCATCATCAACGGCTCGACGATCCAGGCGGTCGGCGCGAGCGTGCAGGTGCCGGCCGGCGCGAAGGTCGTCGATGCGGCTGGCGCGCACGTCTATCCGGGCTTCATCAACGCGAGGACGACGATCGGCATCGGCGAGCCCGGGGTGCGCGGCTACGACGACGTCAGCGAGATGCTCGACGTCAGCCCGTACCTGCGTACGCGCGTCACCTATCACTCCGAAAGCGAAGCGATCCCCGTCGCCCGCGCCAACGGGATTACCACCGTCGCGGTCGTGCCGTCGGGCGGCACGTTCAGCGGTGAGATCCCGGTGATGAACCTCGACGGCTGGACGTGGGAAGAGGCGACGCTCGCGCCCAACGCCGGCCTTACCTTCAACTTCCCGGTCATCGGCGGCGAGGGCCGCGGCGGGCGCGGCGGCGGCGGACGCGGGCGCGGCGGCGAGCAGCCGCCGGACCGGACCTACGACGATCTGAAGCGCGAGCGCGATCGGCGGCTCGACGAGATCGTGCGCCTGTTCGACCGCGCCCGGGCGTACGCGAAGGCGGGCACGAACCGGACCACCGACTGGACGCTCGAGGCGCTCGCGCCGGTGGTCGAGGGCCGGCGGCCGCTGTTCGTGAACGCCAGCCGCGAAGAGGACATCCGCGACGCGGTCGCCTTCGCCGACCGCGCGAAGGTGCGCATCGTGCTCAGCGGCGGGGCGGAGGCGGCGTACGTCGCACCGCTCCTGAAGGAGAAGAACATCCCCGTCGTCCTGGGGAGCGTGCTGACGACGCCGTCGCGCGAGGATGCGTTCCACGCCGACAGCTACCAGCTCGCCGGGCGGCTGGTGAAGGCCGGCATCACGATCGCGTTCTCGACCGGCGACAACACCAACGTGCGGCTGCTCCCGTATCACGCCGCGATGTCGGTGGCCTGGGGCCTCGATCGGACGGAGGCGCTCAAGGCCCTCACGATCAACGCCGCGCAGATCCTCGGCGTGGCGGACCGCCTGGGCAGCCTCGACGCCGGAAAGGACGCCAACTTCTTCATCGCCAAGGGTGACCCGCTCGAGGTGCGCACGCAAGTGACCCACGTCGTCATCACCGGCAGGGACGTCGGGACCGACAGCAAGCACGAGGCGCTCTATCGGAAGTACATCGCTCGCCCGTAGCTCGCCCGCCTCCGCGTGCCGCCACCGATGCAGGCGGCAGGGTACGGCGAGGCGGGCGGCGTTCGGGGCTCGGGGCTCCGACGTCGCGGCTGGCAGCTGGACGCCGGCAACTGGCAATCGGGAGTTCGTCATGAGCAAACGCGTGTGGTTCGGAGCGTGGCTCATCACCGCGGCGGTGACGGTCACGTTCGGGGTGCGCGCCGACGCGCCGCACGTCTACGCGATCACCGGGGCACGGCTGATCACGGCGGCCGGGGCGCCGGTGGCCTCCGGGACGATCGTGATCCGCGACGGCCTGATCGAGGCGGTCGGCGCCGGCGTCCAGGCTCCCCCCGGCGCGGTCGGGATCGACGGCGCAGGCCTCGCGGTCTACCCCGGCCTGATCGACATGGGGACGAGCGCGGGCCTCGACCTGAACACGCCAGCTCCACCGGCGAGCTTCCGCACGACCGAGGACGCGGAACGCTTCCGGCGCCACGCCATCCTGCGGGCGGACCTCGAGGCGGCGGACCACGTGCGGCCCGACGCGCCCGAACTGACGCGGCTGGCATCCGCCGGCGTGACCTCGGTGCTCGCCACCCCAGCCGGCGGCGTTGTCAAAGGCCGCAGCGCACTGGTCAACGTCGCGGCCCCGCCCGACGAGCCGCAGGTCGGCGCCCTCGCCGATCCGCGCCGCGGCCTGCAGGTCGTCCGGACGCCGGTCGCGCTGCATGTCGACTTCGGGGGACGCGGCGGCGGCGGCGGGTATCCCGCCTCGCTCATGGGATCGATCGCGTTCGTGCGCCAGGCACTGCTCGATGCGCAGCATCAGCAGCTGTCGCGGCAGCGCTCCGAGCGGCTGAAAGCCGGCGCGCGGCCGCTGCACGATCCCGCGCTGGAGGCCCTGCAGCCGGCGCTCGCCGGCAGGATGCCGGTGGCGTTCGAGGCGGGCGAGGCGCGCGAGATCCTGCGGGCGCTGCGCATGGCGCGGGAGTTCAAGCTCGATCCCGTGATCACCGGCGGCGCGGAGGCCGACCGGGTCGCCGCTGATCTCAAGGCGCAGAACGCGCGCGTCATCTACAGCCTCAACTACCCTCAGCGCTCGCGCCTGCTGGCGCCGGACGCCGACGAACCGGTGCGCGTGCTGCGCGCCCGCGCGCAGGCGCCGCGAGTCCCGGCGGCGCTGGACAAGGCGGGCGTCACCTTCGCGTTCGCATCGTCGGGCCTGCGCGAGCCGCGCGACTTCCTGCGCAACGCCGCACGCGCCGTGAGGGAAGGCCTGCCCTTCGATAGCGCCGTGCGTGCCCTGACAATCGACGCCGCCCGGATCGCCGGTGCCGCCGATCGCCTGGGTTCGCTGGAGAAAGGCAAGATCGCCAACTTGATCGTCGTCGAGGGCGACCTGTTCGACGAGAAGATGCGCCTCCGCCACGTCTTCGTGGACGGCCACCCCGTCGCGATCGAGGAGCCACCGGCCCGCGGCCGCGGCCGCTCGGGAACCGGCGGGCAGTAAAAGACCGGGCCAGGCTCGAGCAAACGGCGCCACCCCATCCGCGTTCCCGTCGCGCAGGCCTGAGCCTCTCGGGCGTCACCGCTCCCGCGCCCGCCGGACTCGGACGGACCTTTCGACGACCGGCGTGTTCTCCCCATCGATTGTCTTGTGGACGTCCGACAAGGGAACCACCTAGTCCTGTCGAGCGTCTACAGGGGAGGTCTCCACCGATGGCGAAGACGGCGAAGAGCGACCTGCTGCAGGGCACCCTCGACCTGCTGATCCTCAAGACCCTGGCGCTCGGGCCACAGCACGGATGGGGATCTCCCAGCGGATCCAGCAGATGTCCCGAGACGTCCTCCAGGTAGACCAGGGCTCGCTGTACCCCGGACTGCACCGGCTCGAGGAGCAGGGGTGGATCGGCGCCGAGTGGGCGTTTCCGAAACGAACCGGCAGGCGAGGTTCTACCGGCTGACGCGGGCGGGCCGCCGTCAGCTGGAGGTCGAAGCCGCGAACTGGGCGCGGTTGATCGCCGCCGTCGGACGGATCCTCGACGCGACCTCGTAGGCACGGGGGGGCCACATGATCAGCAGATCATGTCGCCGCATCCGCACGTTCAGCGGGAGCAGCCGCGTCCGCGACGAGATCGCGCGAGAGATCGCGTGTCACGTCGAGATGGAAGCGGAGATGCGCGCGCGGCGCGGAATGTCGCCGGAGGACGCGCGCCGCAGCGCGCTGCGCGACTTCGGCGGCGTCACCCGCTATCGCGAGGAGGTCCACGACGCCCGGGGCCTCACCGCCAGCGACGCGCTCGCGCAGGACGTCCGCTTCGCTTGGCGCACGTTTCGCCGCTGGCCCGGCTACGCCGCCGGGACCATCGTCACGCTGGCGCTCGGCATCGGCGCCAACACGGCCATCTTCAGCGTGGACAACGACCCGGGTCTTCACGAGCGCCGATCGCCAGGAGGCGCCCGCCCGTGCCGTCATCCACGAGACGATGGCGCGGCTGTGGGGGACGGATCCGCCGGTCTACGCGGCGGTCGGGATCCTGTTCGTCTGTGCGGCGGCGGCGGGCGTGCCTCGGTCCGGCCCGACGCGCGACCTCGGTCGATCTGCTCAGGCGCTGAAGACGGAGTGAAGAGGTGGTGGTAAGTGGCGCCCGGAGATGCCTCCGGTCGTCCAATCTGCCGTTCTCCATCTACCAGCCGGGCTTTTCGTTCAACCACCGGGGCCGCGGCGCAGTCGTTTGATCAACTGGATCTGCCCGGCGTGGTAAACGTCGTGGGCGGCGATGCCCGCGACCAGCTCGAACACCGTCGTCGATCCGCCGGGCGCCGGTCGAACGAGATCCTCCGGCGACAGGGCTCCGACCGCGGCACACAACTGTGCATGCATGCGGTCGAGCAGCGCAACGTCCTCTCTCCACAGCCGGGCGTCAGCCGCTTTCGAGCGCTCGAACCAGTTCGACCCTCTGAGCGGAAACGAGCCGCGGCGTTTGCTTGTGAGCCGGCGGTGCACCGCGTATTTCCAGTAGGCGGCGTGCACGACGATCTCCCAGGCGTTGTGTCGCCCGGGCGCCGGCCGCCACGCCGCCTCCTCCGGCGGCATACCGCGGATCGACCCGCGAAGGTTGGTCCCATGCCAAGACCGGCGATCGTAGGCACGCTCGATCGCCTCGACGAGCCGGCCGATCTCCGAATGGCGAATCGTGCCGCGGCTGGGACGTGCAGGCATGGCGGAAGCTCCGGACACTATCACGAGCGCGGGCGGTGCGCCCGGCGGTGTCACGTGTCGGCGACGCGTGTGGCTTCCGGCCGACTCGTGGGGGTTCCGCCTTAGGCGGAAGGCCGGGCGGGCTGACACCGGAAGCCACGAAACGAGCAACGCCAAAGGGCTGCCAGAACCGTCGCAGGAGTGGGACAGCCGTGACCGCGACCGGACACCGGCCAGTGCCGACATTCGGGGCACGGCTTGTACAAATGCCATAGAACGAGGATCTTACCGGTGCGGCGGGAGCTGGCAGGGCGCTGGCTTTGCCGGTGCGCACAGTCCACGCGCTGCGCGAGGACTGTAGAGGCGCCGATGACGATGCTGCAGGACGTCCGGTACGGCGCGCGGGCGCTCGCGCGGACGAAAGGCTTCAGCGTTACCGCCGTTCTCACCCTGGCGGTGGGAATCGGCGGCAACACCGCCGTGTTCAGTCTCGTCGACGCGGTCATCCTGCGCCCGCTGCCTTACCACGATCCCGATCGGCTCGTGGCGCTGTCGGAGCGGCGCGCGGACGGGACGCATCCGATCTCGGGACACGAGTTCGCCGCGTGGCGCGATCGCACCACGGTGTTCGAGGCGATCGCGGCCTATCTCTACGTCTCGTTCACGGCGACGGGCGCCGGGGATGCCGAGCCGCTCGACGCGCGTCTCGTGTCGGCCGGCTACTTCGACGTGCTCGGCATCGCACCACGACTCGGGCGAACGTTCCGCGCCGGCGAGGACCGTGCCGGGTCGAACCGCGTCGCGGTGCTCAGCCACCGGCTGTGGCAGCGCCGTTACGGTGGTGCTCCGACGGTGATCGGCCGATCGATCGTGCTCGACGGCGTGCCGCACGAGATCGTGGGCGTGATGGACCCGCGCGGGGACCTCGATCCGGACATCTGGGTCCCGGTCGATCTGCCGCAGGAGCTGCGCCGGGTGGGGCGACACAGCACGTTCGCGATCGCGCGCCTCGCCGCCGGCGTCACCCTGGAGCGCGCGCGGAGCGATCTCGACGTCATCGCCCGGCAGGTCGAGCGCGAGTTCCCGGATGCGAGCACCGGGCATCGCGTGGCCCTGGTCCCGCTTCACGAGGAGCTGGTCGGGAGCCTGAAGCGCCCTGCCTGGGTGGCGCTCGGAGCGGTGGCGTTCGTGCTCTTGATTGCCTGCGTGAATGTCACACACCTCCTGCTGACGCGCACCGCGTCACGTCAGCGGGAGATCGCGGTCCGCGTGGCGCTCGGCGCCGCGCGCGGCGCGCTGATCCGTCAGCTGCTGGTCGAGAGTGTCCTCCTGGCGCTGTTCGGGGGCAGCGCCGGGCTGCTGGTCAGCGTGTGGATCATCGATCTGCTTCCCGCCCTCGTCCGCGATGTCCCCCGCCTGTCGGGCATGCGGATCGATGTCCGCGTCCTGACCGCCACCGGGCTGATCTCGCTCGTCGCCGGGCTGGCCGCCGGACTCGCGCCGGCACTGCGCGGCACGCGGCGCGACCTGCGCACCCGGATGCAGGCCGGGCCGCAGGCCACGACCGCCGCGCCGACGGCTACCGCGGGGGTGCTCGTCGCGTCGGAGATCGCGCTCGCGCTCGTGCTCCTGGTCGGCTCGGGCTTGATGATACGCAGCTTCGTGCGGCTGACGCGCGTCGATCCCGGCTTCGAGCCCGCCGGTGTGTGCTCGTCGTCCCGCTGTCGCTCCCCGGCGTGCGCTACGCCCCGCCGCAGCAGCGCGTCGCGGCGGTTGATGCAGTCGTCGAGCGGCTCCGCGGGCTGCCGCGCGTCCGTGCCGTCGGGGCGACGAGCCAGCTGCCGCTCGCGCCCGGTGAGAACTGGACGCCGATCGCCTTCGAGGGACGGCCGGCGGCGGCGCCCGGACAGGAGACACGCGTACTCCAGCGAACCGTGGCAGCGGAGTACTTCGAGGCGCTGGGCATACCGCTGCGCGCGGGCCGCCTCGTCGGTCCCGTGGACGCGCGCGTGGCGCTGCCGCTCATCCGCTGGTTTCCGCAACAGCCGCCTGCCCCCAGGCACGACGAGCCCCAGGCGGCACCCGTCGCCGTCGTCAACGAAACCGCGGCACGCAGGTTCTGGCCGGGCGAGGAGGCTGTCGGCAGGCGCATCCGGCTCCTGTGGAGCGACCCCATCACGATCGTCGGGATGGTCGGCGACGTGCGCCACGCTGCGCTGGGGTCGCCGCCCCGGCCGGAGATCTTTCTCGCCCACTCGCAGGAGCCGGCGGGCGCGTTGTCGCTGGTGGTGCGGACCGACGGCGATCCCATGAGCGTCGCCGCCGCGGTGCGCGGGCAGATTCGCGCGGTGGACAGGGACCTGCCGGTCGGCGCAATGCGCACCATGGAATCGGTCGTGAGCGAGTCGGTCGGCCGCGCGCGATTCGAGACGGTGCTGCTCGGGACGTTCGGCGCCGTTGCCCTTGCCCTCGCGATGGTGGGCGTCTACGGGCTCACGAGCTACGCCGTCGAGCAGCGCACGCGGGAGATCGGGATACGTACGGCGCTCGGCGCGAGCGAACACGACGTGCTGCGGCTCGTCCTCGGCCGCTCCTTCGCGCTGACCGCCCTGGGCATCGCCGTCGGCCTCGCGGGCGCGGGCGCGCTCACCCGCGTGCTCTCGACTCTCCTGTTCGAGATCCGGCCCACCGATCCGGCCACCTTCGGCAGCGTCGCGCTGCTCCTGGCGGCGGCGGCGATGCTGGCGAGCTACCTCCCCGCCCGGCGCGCGCTGCGCGCCGACCCGCTGGTGGTGTTGAAAGCCGAGTAGCGCCGGGAACCGAACAGCCAGCCCGCCCCGAGCGTATGATCCGGGAATGGAACGCCTCCTCGAGGACCTGCGCTACGCCGCGCGCGTGCTCGCCCGCGATCGCGGCTTCGCCGTCACCGCGATTCTGACCCTCGCCATCTGCATCGGCGCGAACGTCACGATGTTCGCGATCGTCCATTCGGTGCTGCTCCGGCCGCTTCCAGTGCCCCACGCCGAGCAGCTGGTCCACATGTACAACGCCTACCCCGGCGCCGGCGTCAGCGAGGGGCGCGGGGCGACCGGCGTGCCGGACTACTACGACCGGCAGCGCGAGACCGACGTCTTCGAGGAGCAGGCGCTCTTCAACACCCGTGGCGTGACGCTCGGCGGCACGGGCGATCCGCAGCGGGTCGTCTCGATGCTCGCGACACCGTCGCTGCTGCGGCTCCTGCAGGTGCGGCCGTTCAAGGGCCGGCTGTTCGAACAGGCCGACGGCGAGATCGGGAATACGCGGAAGGCGGTGCTGACCTACGCCTCCTGGCAATCCTGGTTCGGCGGTCGCGACGATGCGATCGGGAAGGACGTGCGGATCAACGGGGAGCCTCATACCGTGATCGGAGTGCTGCCGCCGGCGTTCGGTTTTCTCGATCCCGAGGTACGGCTGTGGCTGCCGCTGGCGTTCTCGCCGGAGGACCGCGCCGACGATCGGCGGCACAGTAACAACTGGACCTACCTCGCGCGCCTGAAACCGGGCGCCACCGTGGAGCAGGCGCGCCAGCAGATCGACGCGCTGAACGCCCGCAACCTGGACCGCTTCCCCGAGCTGAAGCAGATCCTGATCAACGCCGGCTTCCGCACCGTCGTCGTGCCGTTCCACGACGAGCTCGTGCGCGAGGTGCGGGGCACGCTGTACTTGCTCTGGGCGGGTGCCGCATTCGTGCTCCTCATCGGCATCGTCAACGTGACGAACCTGATGCTCGTCCGATCGACAGCGCGGATCCGGGAGCTGGCGACGCGGCACGCGCTCGGCGCCGGCTTCCGCCGGCTCGCGCGGCAGCTGCTGACCGAGAGCGTTCTTCTGACCGCGATCGGGTCCGCGCTTGGCCTCAGCCTCTCGTTCGGCGCCGTGCGGCTCCTCTCCGCCCTGCGGCTGGATCGGACGCCGCAGGGAACGGCTGTCACCATCGACCCGGTGGTCGTCACGGTCACGGCCGCTGCTGCCGCGATTATCGGCATCGCTGTCGGCCTGGCGCCCGTGCTCGGCGTCCGGCAGATAAACCTCGGCCAGGCGTTTCGCGAGGACGCGCGCACCGGCTCGGCCGGCCGAGGCGCCCGCGCCGTGCGGCGCGCCCTCGTCACCGTGCAGGTCGCCTTCGCGTTCGTTCTCCTGATCGGCTCCGGCCTGCTGCTGGCGAGCTTTCAACGCGTCCTCCGGGTGTATCCGGGCTTCGAGCCGGCTCGCGTGCTCACCGGGACCGTGAGCCCGCCGTCCTCGCGGTACCCGGGGCAGCCCGAGCGCGTCGCATTCTGGAACCGGCTGCTGGCATCGGTTCGCGCGCTGCCGGGCGTGGAGGCTGCCGGGGTGGCGGGCAACCTCCCGTTCGGCGGCAGCTACAGCGATTCCGTGATCCTGGCAGAGGGCTACGTCATGGCGCCTGGCGAATCGCTGATCTCGCCCTTCCAGGTCGTGGTCTCTCCGGGCTACTTCGAGGCGATGTCGATCCCGTTCAGGCGCGGGCGGCTGTTCCTCGACTCGGATACGGGGAGCGCCCCGCGCGTCGTCATCGTCGACGAGCGCCTGGCAAAGCGGTTCTGGGGAGACACCGACCCCATCGGCCGGCGGATGTGGCAGCCGGATTCGGCGCAGGAGCTCAGGGACGGGCCCGGGCCGCGCTCGAGCTACTACACGGTGGTCGGCGTCGTCGGCAACGTGCGCGTGACCGGGCTCACCGAGCGCGAGCCCGTCGGGATGTATTACTTTCCCCATGAGCAGCGGCCCGGGGGGGCGATGACCCTGGTCGTGCGCGGGTCCGGCGATCCGGCCGCGCTCACTTCCCCGATCCGCCGGCAGCTCGCCGCGATCGACCCCGAGCTGCCGTTCTTCAACGTGCGGCCGATGCGGGCCCGCCTGGACGAGTCGCTCGTGTCGCGGCGCACGCCGATGCTGCTGGCGATCGCCTTCGGCGCCGTGGCCGTGTTCCTGGCCGCGGTCGGGATCTACGGCGTGCTCGCGTATCAGGTGACGCAGCGCCGGAAGGAGATCGGGATCCGGCTGGCGCTCGGCAGCGACGCGCGCGCGATCTTCGGCCTGGTGCTGCGTGAAGGCCTGGCGCTCGTCGTGGCCGGGGCGCTGCTGGGGTTCGCCGGCGCGTTCGCGGTCCGTCGCTTCATCGAGACGCAGCTGTACGGCGTAGGAGCCATGGACCCGCTGGTGCTCTCAGCCGTCGCCGGACTGCTCGGCCTCGTCGCGCTGACCGCGTGCAGCGTGCCCGCGCGGCGGGCGGCACGGATCGACCCGGTAGTGGCGCTCAACGAACAGTAGCGACGGGTGGTTCGCGACGGGGCGTTCGCGACACTCACGCGCGTTCGTTGCGCCAGTTCTGAATCAGCAGCAGCTGCGGCCGCGACGCAGGGGATTCCTCGGCGCTGCGGATCAACAGGAAGCGCTGGCCGTCCGGCGTGACGTCGTAGCCGGGGCCAGGCCGCCCGATGTACCGCGACGCGTCGAACAGTCGCGCCGCGCTCCCAGCCTGAAACGCCGCACCTTCACTCACCGGCACGGCAGCGAACCCGCGGCCGTCGTAGTACATCAGCTCGCGGCCGTGCTGGGTTCAGCGCGGCGACGTGCCGCCTGCCGGTGAGCGGCGAGCCGCTCGGTGATGTCTCCAGCAACCGGTGTTTCAGGACAGGACACGGACGGCAGCAGCGTATCCGGTCGTGGCGGGTTTCGGTCTCCGATGACGTTCTTTAGATCAGTGACGTTGTCGCGGGCGGCGCCCGCGCCAAACGTCCGGGGAAGGAGCGTGTCATGGCCGCAGGCCCGATGGCGCCCCGCGACGTGGTGGCGGGGATGGAGGCACGGCCGGTCGTGCCGGACGGTTCCCATGATCGGTTCGCAGGCTACGCAGTGTTCGGCGTCCGCTTCGAGTCCGGCGACATCCTCGCGTTGCGGCGTTCTTGCGGCTACCTCGGTCGGGCCGGGCTACACGTCCGTCTGGCACCGGACTCCCGGGGCCTTCCGCATCCCCGGCGACGCCTGTTCGCGATCGCTGAGGCCATGTTGCAGCCGGAACGCCCGGTCGTGGCGGGTTCGGCGCACCCCTGACGTTTAACGGTGAGAGGAGGACAGAACCCGTGACTCAATGGCGCCCTGATCAGAGTTTCTATCCGTCGCCCCAGATGGCGATGCGCGCACCGGCGGAGCGGCTCGCCTACGTGGCCATGCTGAATCCGTCCGCCGGCGGCCACGACGCCCTCGGCGTCGTGGACGTGGACCCGGCGTCGCCGGACTACGGCCTGCTGGTCGGCCGGGTCGACATGCCGCAGGCGAACGACGAGCTCCACCACTTCGGCTGGAACGCCTGCAGCTCGTGCCTGTGCCCGTACGCACCGCACCCGCACATGGAGCGGCGTTATCTCGTGGTACCGGGCCTGCGCTCGTCGCGTATTCACGTCATCGACACGCGGCCGGATCCGCGACAGCCGAAGCTCATGAAGGTGATCGAGCCGGAGACGGTCGCCGAGCGCACCGGTTACAGCCGCGCGCATACCGTGCACTGCGGGCCGGACGGGATCTACCTGAACGCGCTCGGCGCGCCGGACGGCGGCGGGCCTGGCGGCGTCTTCGTGCTCGACCCGGACACGTTCGACATCCAGGGGCGATGGGAGTGCGACCGCGGACCGCAGTATCTCGCCTACGACTTCGCGTGGCATCTCGGCCACGACACGATGATCACGAGCGAGTGGGCCACGCCCGACATGGTCGAGAACGGGTTGATCCCCGAGAAGCTCCTCGCCGCCCAGTACGGGCACGCCCTGCACGTGTGGGACCTGCGGAAGCGCCGGCACCAGCACGTGCTGGATCTCGGCGCGGAGCACCAGATGGTGCTCGAGCTGCGGCCCGCGCACAACCCGCAGCATGCCTATGGCTTCGCCGGCGTGGTCGTCTCGCTGAAGGACCTCTCGTCGTCCGTCTGGCTCTGGTACCGGGAGGGTCACAACGGGTCCGGCGAGTGGAAGGTGCGGAAGGTCATCGAGATTCCCGCTCTCCCCGCCAATCCGGCGTTGCTGCCGCCGATGCTCCAGGGCTTCAAGGCGGTCGCGCCGCTCGTCACCGACATCAACCTGTCGCTCGACGACCGATGGCTGTATGTGTCGTGCTGGGGAACGGGAGAGCTCCGGCGCTACGACGTGAGCAACCCGTTCGAGCCGAAGCTGACGGCCGCGGTGAACATCGGCGGCATCGTGTCACGCGCCGCGCACCCGTCGCGGCAGGACGTGCCGTTGAACGGAGGGCCGCAGATGGTGGAGGTCAGCCGCGACGGTCGGCGCGTCTATCTTACCAACTCGCTCTACAGCTCGCTCGACGAGCAGTTCTATCCCGATGGCGTAAAGGGATGGATGGTGAAGCTCGACGCCGGCGACGACGGCAGCCTGGGGTTCGACGAGCGCTTCTTCGTCGACGGTGCCGGCCTGCGTCCGCATCAGGTACGCCTCCAGGGCGGCGACGCGTCGTCCGATTCGTACTGCTACGCGTAGGAACATCCGGATTCGACCCTGGGCGGGACTTCGGTCCCGCCGAACCCGGAGGACGGGGCTTCAGCCCCGTCGTCGAGGAGAGTCGCAATGACGTTCGACGCACTGACCTGGTCGTGGCTCGCCCTCCTGCTGCTGGGCGCGTTCCACGGCATCAATCCGGGCATGGGCTGGCTCTTCGCCGTTGCGCTGGGCATGCAGGAACGGACGGCCCGCGCCGTCTGGCGCGCGCTGCCGCCGCTCGCGCTCGGTCACGCGCTCGCGATCGCGGCGGCGGTCGGCGTCGCCGTCGTGGTGGGCGCCGCGGTGCCGGTCCGGCCGCTTCAGCTGATCGTCGGCGTCATGCTGCTCGCGCTGGGCGGATGGCGGATCGTGCGCCACCGTCATCCGCGGTTCGGCGGCATGCGGGTTGGCGCCCGCGACCTCACGGTCTGGTCCTTCCTGATGGCCTCGGCGCACGGCGCGGGATTGATGGTCCTGCCGTTCATGATCGGGGCCGCTGACGCGAACGTCGCGCACGCGCATCACGATCACGCCGCCCACCTGGCGCAGGCGGCGGCGCCGGCCGCCGGCGGCGCGCTCGCGATTGCCGCGGCGACGCTCGCACACGGAATGGGTTACCTGCTGGTCACCGCGCTCGCCGCGTGGATTGTCTACCGCTACGTCGGCGTGGCGATGCTCCGGCGCGCCTGGATCAACCTCGATCTGCTGTGGGCGGTGGCGCTCATCGCCACCGGCGCCATCGCTCTGGGGATGTAGCCGCGTCGCGGGTAGACTGCTGCCGACCAGTCCCGCATGATCTGGCTCCAGTTCCTTGCCACCGCGCTCGTCATCGTGCTGGCCGGCGTGCGCCTGGCCCGCTACGGCGACGTGCTCGGCGAGAAGTCCGGATTGGGCCGCAGCTGGATCGGCGTGGTGCTCCTCGCGGCCACGACCAGCCTCCCGGAGCTCTTCACCGGGTTCGGCGCGACTGCGCTCGCCGCGCTGCCCGACATCGCCGTCGGCGACGTGCTCGGCAGCTGCATGTTCAATCTGCTGATCCTGTCGTTCATGGACGCGCTGCAGCCTGAGCCGCTCAGCACCCGCGCCCACCAGGGGCATGCCCTGTCGATCGGTTTCGGGCTCCTGCTCATCGGGATCGTCGGATTCGGGCTGCTCGGCGGCACGCGGCTGCCGGCGCTCGGGTGGGTCGGGCCGTACACGCCGCTACTCATCCTGCTGTACTTCGTGAGCATGCGGCTGATCTTCACGCACGAGCGGCAGCGGCTCGCGCGTGAGAAACGCGAGATCGCCGAAGAGCTGCAGTACGAGGACATCTCCCTGCGCCGGGCGGGGCTCCACTATGCCGGCGCGGCGATCGTGGTGGTGGCGGCGGCGCTGTGGCTGCCGCGGCTCGGTGCGGAGCTCGCGCGGCAAACGGGGCTCGGCGAGGCGTTCGTGGGCAGCCTGTTCGTCGCGATCACGACGTCGCTGCCGGAGATCGTGGTGTCGATCACCGCCGTCCGGATCGGGGCGATCGACCTGGGCATCGGTAACGTCCTCGGCAGCAACCTCTTCAATCTGCTCATACTCGGACTGGACGACATCTTCTACCGGCCGGGGCCGCTGCTGGTCGCGGCCGATGCCAGCCACTCGGTCGCGATCCTCGCCGTCGTGACGATGAATGCGTTGTTCCTGATCGGCCTCACCTATCGGGTGTTGACCAAGCGCTTTGCCGTGGCATGGGACACGGGGGCGATGGCGGCCGTCTACGCGACGGCGGTAGGCCTTGCCTACCTGCTGAGCGCGTGACGCGTCACCGGCCGCCGATACCGAACAGGTGCGTGCGGCTGCGCAGGTAGAGGTCGTTTTCCACCACGATCGGCGAGGCGATGGACGACTGCCCCGAAAGCGTGTTCGTGGCCAGCACCCGAACGCGGATCCTGCCTTCACGACGAGCACGTCGCCCTCCTCCGTCGCCAGGTCAACGCGGCCGTTCGCGACGAGCGGCGACGCCTTAGCGGAGGCGGGTTTTGGCGGGGGCCTGCAGGTAACGCGGCTCGCCCGTCGTCGCGTCGAACACCGACAGCAGGCCGTTGTCGGAGAACAGAGTAGAGCAGGCCCTCGTGCAGCACGGGCGATCCGGTGACCGCCATCGGCTTCGGGTTGCGTCTCTCGGTTCCGGCGGTCGCGGTTCCTCGGGTTCCTCGGGTTCCTCGGGGGTCGCCGGGTCCTTGTTCCGAGGTTCCGCTCGTCCGGGACTCCCATCCGGCGCGCCAACCATTCCCCGCCGCCGATCGTCCAACAGCTGTTATAAGATATGTCGCTATGAGGTATATATCGCGGATGCTCGACCGGGAGCTGAAGAAGGGGAGCGCCGAGCTCCTCATCCTGTCGCTCGTCGAGCCGCGGGCGCGGCACGGCTACGAGATCAGCAAGCTCATCGAGCAGCGCTCGGGCGGGCGCCTGCGCTTCAAGGTGGCATCGCTCTACCCGCTGCTCTACCGCCTCGAGGAGCGGGGCTGGATCGCCGGCCGGTGGGTGGAGAAAGCGGGCGAGCGGCGGCGTCGTTTCTACCGCCTGACCGCCGACGGCAAACGCGTGCTCGCGGCGCAACGCGCGAACTGGCGCGAGTTCGTCGAGGCCATCGCGCGCATCACGGGAGGCGAACGTGCCTGACTGGAAGTTTGCGCTCGCGTCCCGGCTCGCGCCGCTCCGGCTGCGGCCGGCGCGGCAGGCGGAGATCGTCGATGAACTGGCGCAGCACCTGGACGACCGCTACACGGAGCTCGTCGGCGGCGGCGCGACGCACGAGGAGGCGGTGGCGGCGGCGCTTGACGAGATCGAGGACGACGACCTCGCCCGGTCGATGAGTGGCCTGCGGCAGGCCTCGGCGCCGGTTGCGCCGGGCGCGCCCGCGCGCGCGCTGATCGCGGACACCCGTCAGGACATCATCTACGCCCTGCGCATGCTGCGGGCGCACCCCGCGTTCGCCGCTGCCGCCGTGCTGACGCTGACGCTCGGGATTGGCGCCAACACTGCGGTCTTCAGCCTGGTCGACGCGGCGCTGCTGCGCGTGCTGCCGGTCGTCGAGCCGGAGCGTCTGGTCATCCTGCAGGGTGTGAACCCGCGCGACGGCAGCCGGTTTTCCGGCTTCTCGTCTCCCCAATTCAACCACCTCCGTACACACGCGGCCGCCGCCGCCGAGACGTTTGCCTTCGCGCGCGTCGACCTGAACCTCAGCACCGGAGAGCTGACGGATTCGGCCGCCGGCCTGCTCGTCTCGGACAACTACTTCTCCGTCCTCGGCGTGAGTCCGTCGCCCGGCCGCGGGTTCGCGCCGCCGGACGACGCGGTTGCCGTGCTCAGCCATCGGTTCTGGCGATCGCGCTTCGCCGGAGATCACGCCGCCGTCGGGCGCACCGTGCTGGTGAACGGCCTGCCGTTCACGGTGATCGGCGTGGCGCCGCGCCGCTTCTCCGGTACCGAGGTGGGGAGATTCCCGGACGTGTTCGTGCCGCTTGCGCTCTGCGACCGCCTGTTTCCCTCATTTCCCCGGTTGGAGCGGCCCAACAGCTTCTGGTTGAGCATCATGGCGCGCGTGCCACGCGGCGCCGATGCCGCGTGGTCGGCCGAACAGGTGAACGCGGCCTATCAGCGGGGCATCGACGAACAGTTCCCGGGCAGGCTGGCCACCTTCCTCCGCCAGCGGCGCATCGTCTTGCTGCCCGGCGCAGGAGGATCGAGGGAGCTGAGCACTCAGTTCCGAACGCCCCTGCTGGTACTCATGACCGTGGTCGGCCTGGTGCTGCTGATCGCGTGCGCCAACGTCGCGAACCTGTTGCTGGCGCGCGCCGCCGGCCGTCGTCGAGAGCTGGCCGTCCGTCTGGCGCTCGGCGCCGGGCGGGGTCGCCTGGTGCGGCAGCTGATGACCGAGAGTCTCACGCTGTCCTCCGCCGGGGGAGCGCTGGGCCTCCTGCTCGCCCTGTGGATGGTGCGTGGCCTCACCGCGTTCTTCTCCAATCACGTCCTCGATGCCGGCCTGGATGCGCGCGTACTCGGCTTCACGTTCGCGACGTCAGCCCTCTGCGGCCTCCTGTTCGGGGTTCCGGCGGCGTTTCGCGTCAGCCGGACGGACCTGACACCCGCGTTCAGGGGCGACGCGCCACCCGCCGCTCAAGGCCGCCGTTCGCGGCTCGGCTGGGTCCTCGTCTCCGTCCAGGTGGCGATCTCGCTTCTCCTGCTCGTCGGCGCCGGCCTGTTCATCCGCACGCTCGTCAATCTGCGTACGATGGATCCGGGATTCCGCGCCGACGACGTCCTGGTGGCCACGATCAACCCCGGCCTCAGTCGCTATACGACGGAACGAACGCGCAGCTTCTTCGACGAGCTGCTCCGCCGCGTGTCGGTGCTGCCCGGAGTCCGGTCGGCGAGCCTGGCCGACGCTCCTCTGCTCGGTCACGTCCATATCGACGGCTTTTCGATCAAGGGCTCGAATCAGTCCGCACCGACGAGGGTTCGTGTCGTGGGTTCGCAATTCTTCGACACGATGGGCGTCACGATCCGCCGCGGACGCGACTTCTCGCGAGACGATCGCGAGGGATCGCCCCACGTGGCGATCATCAACGAGACCATCGCGCGCACGTACTTTCATGGCGAGGATCCGCTAGGAAGACGGATCGAAACCGACGCCAGCCGGGACGTCGAGATTGTCGGCGTCGTCGCGGATGCGAAGTACGGGGCGCTGCGCGATCCGGTCCCGAACACGATCTATCTGACGCTGGGCCAGGCGCGCTCGTGGAGTGCCGAGCGAACGCTGCACGTGCGCGCGGACGGCGACCCCGCCGGCCTCGTGGCCGCCGTGCGCGATCAGGTGCGCATGCTCGACAGCCAGCTGCCGGTGAAGATCGCGCTCTTCTCCCGTCTCGTTGACGAGAATCTCGCCCGCGAGCGGCTGGTCGCCACGCTGTCCGGCTTCTTCGGCGGCCTCGCCCTGCTGCTGACGGCGCTCGGACTCTACGGCGTGATCACCTACAGCGTGCAGCGCCGCACGCGTGAGATCGGTATCCGCCTGTCGCTGGGGGCGCGTGGCGAGGCCGTCGTGTGGATGGTCCTGCGCGACTCGCTCGTACCGGTCGCGGTCGGCGCCGTCGCGGGCCTGCTGGCGAGCCTGTGGCTGTCGCGTTTCGTCGCCCGACAACTGTTCGGAGTGGCGCCGGTCGATGCCGCCACGATGGCCGCCGCCGCCGTGTTCCTCGCGCTGATCGCGGCGGTGGCAGCCTACCTGCCCGCCCGCCGGGCATCCCGTGTCGATCCGATGATCGCGCTCCGTGACAGCTGACGCGCTCAGGAGGCCCGAACATGCCTGATTGGAGAGCACCGCTCGCAGCACGGCTGAAGCCGCTCGCGCTCCGCCCGGCGCGCGAGCACGAGATCATCGACGAGCTGTCGCAGCACCTCGACGACCGCTACCGGGAGCTGCTGGCGGTCGGGGCGGCGGACGATGAAGCCGTCCGTCTCGCGCTCGATGAGCTGGACGACGAGCAGCTGCTCGCGCGCGAGATGCGGCGGCTGCGCCGGTCGCTGCTGCCCGAGCCCGTCCCGCCGGGCCAGCCGGTGCGCAGCTGGATGGCCGATGCCCGTCACGATCTCGTATACGCGGTGCGGATGCTGAGGAAGAGTCCCGGGTTCAGCGCCGCCGCCGTCCTGACGCTGGCACTCGGCATCGGCGCCAACAGCGCGATGTTCAGCCTGATCGACGGGACCCTGCTGCAGCGTCTTCCCGTCCGGAACCCCGACCGGCTGCTGAACGTGTTCCGCGATGGTGGCGCGTGGCACAGTGTCTCGTATCCGGCCTACGTGTCGATACGCGACGGCGCGCGGCTGATCGAGGGCCTCGCCGCGTGGGGTCCGATCACGGCGAGTCTCAACGTCGACGGTGAAACGAACCTCGTCAGCGGCGCAATCGTCTCCGGCAACTTCTTCGATCTGCTCGCGATGCCCGCGGAGCGCGGGCGGTTGCTGTCACCGCGCGATGACGTGACGCCGATGGCGCACCCGGTCGCGGTGATCAGCCATCGGCTCTGGAAGGGCCGCTTCGGCGGCCGGCCGGACATCGTCGGCAGCAGCATCCGCCTGAACGGCACGATCTTCACCATCGTCGGGGTCGTGCCCGCCGGCTTCAACGGGCCGCGCCGCGGAGCGATGTCCGACGTATACGTGCCGATGATGATGCAGCCGCTGATGCGCCGCCCAGCGCGGGCTATTCGGGGGAAATGGACCCAAACCTTCTAGACAAGCCGAACAACGGTTGGCTGGTGCTGTTCGCGCTGCGGAAGCCTGACGTCACCGCGGAACAGGTGCAGGCGGAGATGCTGGCGCTCGCCTCGGCGCCGCGCAATCGTCCGCCAGGGGGGCGGCAGCGCGAGCTGCAGCTCACGCTAGTACCGTTCGAGATGTGCAGCCCCGCGCAATACGCGCAACTCCGCACCGTTGCGGTGCTGCTCGGCTGGACGGTCGGCATCGTCCTGCTGATCGCGTGTGCGAACGTGGCCAACCTGCTGCTGTCGAAGGCGGCGACGCGTCGCCGCGAGGTCGCCATCCGGCTGGCGCTCGGCGCAAGCCGCACGCGAATCGTCCGGCAGCTGCTCACCGAAAGCGTGCTGCTCTCCGTGCTGGGTGGAGCAGCGGGACTCGTCCTCGCGTGGCTCGTGATGGTGGCTGCCGAGGCCGCTCCGCCGCCGCCCGGCGCCCTGCCGGTCGCGCTCGAGTTCTCGATCGACCGCCGGGTCATCCTCTTCTGCTTCGGCCTTGCGCTTGCGACCGGCGTGCTGTTCGGGGCCGTTCCTGCACTGCAGGCGTCGCGCCCCAGCCTGCTTCCGGCGCTGAAGGACGACGGTGCCGTGCCGGAGGGGCGGACGCGCTGGTGGAATCTCAAGAAGACGCTGGTGGTCTCGGAGGTCGCGCTGTCGCTGATGCTGCTGCTGGCTGCCGGGCTCTTCGTTCGCAGCCTGCTCAGCGTTCAGGCAGTGTCGGCCGGCTATATCGTCGATGAGATCGTGTCGGCGCGGTTGAGCGTCAACCTGCTTCGCTATACGAGCGAGCAGGGCCGCGCCTTCTACAGCCGCGTGATCGAGCGCATCGAGCAGCTTCCCGGCGTCAGGTCGGCGAGCGTCGCGAGGATGGCCGTGCTCACCGGCGACGCCCGTACGCTCGGGCTTTCGTTCGAAGGCCGGGAAGTCTCCGAACCGGCGCGGGCGAACGTCGTCGGGCGAAGGTTCTTCGAGACGGTCGGCGTTCAGCTGGTGCGCGGCCGCGATTTCCATGACAGCGACACGGTCGAGAGCCTGCCTGTCGCGATCGTGAGCGAGACGCTGGCGAAGCGGTATTTTCCTGGAGAAGACCCGATCGGCAAGCGCGTGTCGGGGGGGTTCTCCAGGACCGCCAGTCCGCGCGGCGACTGGACCGAGATTGTCGGCGTGGCGCGCGACTCGAAGTACACGGCGCTGACGGAGTCAGACGTCCCGGTCATTTACATGCCGCTCTCGCAGCGGCACGAGTCGGGCGTCACCCTCTATGTCCGCACGCAGGGTCCACCTGCGCTCCTCATCCCGCAGATACGCCGCGAGATCCAGTCGCTCGAGCCGAATCTCCCGGTTCATGACGTTCGTCCGATGACCGAAACCATCGCAACATCGCTGTACGCGCCACGCATAGGCGCCATCCTGCTGAGCGGCTTCGCCGTCCTCGCACTGCTGCTCGCTTCGTTGGGGGTGTACGGCGTGCTGGCCTTCTCGATTGCGCGCCGCACACGCGAGATCGGCATTCGCATGGCGCTGGGAGCGGATCGGCGCGCCGTCTCGGCGCTGGTGCTGAGCGAGGGGATGTCGCTGGTGGCTGTCGGACTCGTCCTCGGCCTCGGCGGCGGGCTCTACCTGTCCCGGTGGGTGCGATCGCTGTTGTTCGAGGTCAGCCCCCGCGACGCCGCCACCTTCGTTCTCGTACCGCTGGTGCTCGCCGCCGTTGCGCTTCTGGCGTGCTACCTGCCGGCGCGCCGCGCGCTGCGAGTGGATCCGCTCGTCGCCTTGCGATCGGAGTAAGGGAGACGTTCAGCAGGCGAACGGCGCCGCATCCCGGCTCCGTCGCGTCGGGGGTCTATTTTGGGGGCTGGCGATCGGATTGCGCTCAGCCCGGATCGACGTTCACCGTTCATCGGAACCAGCCAGGCGCTCAGCGAGGACGGGGCCGAGCAGCGTCCGTCGATCCGGGTAATCGACCGCCTCTTTGTCCGGCGGTCGGTTGCCGCTCAGGATGATCCAGCCAGCAGCGAGCCATCCTTCCTGGGACACCTCCGTAACTCATTGGAACCACACCAAATATGGTTCTTGACGAGCTATGATGTCTTGCTGATATCATATCGATGTCAGCAAACAGGAGGTCCGCGATGCTGCGCGAACGCGAAATCAAGGGCTGGTCGGGCACGGTGGCGGCGATTGTCCTCGTGGCGCTGCTCGTCTATTCGGTTCCGGCACTCGTCGGGGCAATCCGTGACCAGGCGGCGAGACTGATCGTCGCGTGGATCGCCGTCCAGGTTCTGGCCGTGTTCGCGCTCTTCGGGTTGACGATCATCAACCCCAACGAGGCGAAGGCGGTGCAGTTGTTCGGCGTCTACAAGGGCACCATCAAGCAGCAGGGCTTCTGGTGGGTGAACCCGTTCACCCTCCGCCGGCGCATCTCCCTTCGCGTCCGGAACTTCGAGAGCAGCAAGCTCAAGGTCAACGACCGCGACGGCAACCCGATCGAGATCGCGGCGGTGATCGTCTGGCGGGTTGTCGAGACGGCCGAAGCGCTGTTCCACGTGGACGACTTCGAGCAGTTCGTGCACGTGCAGAGCGAGTCGGCGGTGCGCAACCTCGCCACCACCTACCCTTACGACGCGCACGAGGACGAGCAGATGTCGCTGCGGCTCTCCGCCCTCGAGATCTCGCAGCGGCTGAGGTCGGAAATCCAGGAGCGGCTCGCCACGGCTGGCGTCGAGGTGATCGAGGCGCGCCTCAGCCACCTCGCCTACGCGCCCGAGATCGCCAACGCGATGCTGCGCCGCCAGCAGGCGTCCGCGATCATCGCGGCGCGCCAGAAGATCGTCGAGGGCGCGGTCGGGATGGTGGAGATGGCGCTCGAGCACCTCAGCCAGAAACGCGTCGTCGAGCTCGACGAGGAGCGCAAGGCAACGATGGTCAGCAACCTGCTGGTCGTCCTGTGCAGCGACCGCGACGCACAGCCGGTGGTGAACACCGGCACGCTCTACCAGTGAGACATGGCTGACCGGAAGGCGTTCGTCCTGCGGCTCGATCCGGAGGTCCACCAGGCGCTGCAGCGCTGGGCCGCCAGCGATCTGCGCAGCCTGAACGCGCAGATCGTGTTCCTCCGGCGGCGCGCGCGGCGCGCCGCCGGCCGCGATCCGAAGCGTGACGAGTCCGAACGATCGGAGTGACCATGACTCGACCAGCGAAGTTGCATCACGGTCCCGGAGGCCTCGCGCCTCCTCCCGGACTCGACCGCATGCGCCCCCGCGAGGTCCGGCTGACCGCCGGCGGCTGGGCCCTGCTCGCGCTGGGGGCCGTGCTCGTCGTTGGAGGTGTCGCCGGCGGGATCACGTTGCACTTGAAGGTGGTTCGCGACGCGGACGAAGCGCGGGGCTTCCAGGAGCGCGCGCTCGACACGACTGGGGTGGTGACGCGGAAATGGCGGGCGCGCGACGGCGACGACCGCCCGCGGTGGGTGGCGTACGACTTCAGCGCGAACGGGCGCGTGTTCCGGGGAGAGGCGCGGGCGTCGCGCGCGCTGTGGGAGCGGCTCGAGCCGGGATCACCGGTACCGGTCCGCTTCGACGCTGAGCGCCCCGAGCGGCATTTTCCCTGGGGACGGCGGCCGGGGACCACGCCACCCGTGCTCGCGTACTTCGTAGGGTTGGCTGGGCTCCTCGCCGGCGGCCTGGTGACGATCCCGATCCTCCGGCAGCGGCGCCTGATGGCCGAGGGTCGCGCAGCATTGGCAACCGTGACCGGCAAGACCAAAGGCCAGCACGGCACGACCATCAACTACGAGTTCCACGTCCTCAGCGGCGGTCTCGTCAAGGGCAGCTCGGGCGCCCCGAGCAAGCCGCCCGAAGTCGGCAGCACCATGTGGGTGGTGTACGCAACCGAGAACCCCAGCTGGAGCAGCCCCTACCCCTCGTCGCTCGTCAGGCTCGCCCGCCGGACAGCGCTCAGGCCGTCACCGGGCGGCGAGAACGACGCGCGGCCTGCGGCGCCCTCGCGGCGCCAGCATGCGGCGCCGCGTTAGGACGCGCCGCGCCCCGCCCTCACCACGTGGGGTTCGGCAGCGCAAGCACCTCCAACATTCGATCGGCCTTGCGAGTCTGGAGGTTGGCCGTTGGGAGTACTGCCGTCAGTTCTGCTTGGTCTCGGGCAGCGGTGTCCCGCTGACAACGGACGGCGCCGGCGAACTCGCAGGCGGCGTCGCGCCGAGCTGCTGCATCACGTTCGGAATACTGAGCCCCAGCGCCTCCAGCTGCTGCAGCAGGCTGAAGACGACCGCCGGGCCCGCCTTCGCGATCTTTCCGATTCCGCCGCCGTCGGCCGCGCCGTTGCCCTGATCGATGACCACAACCTTGTCGATGTTGCCGAGCGGCGAGGCGACGGCGCCGAACACACCGCTTGACGCCTGGATGATCGCGGGCAGCTTTTCGAGCACCGTCTGCAGGCGCGCGGCGTCGTTGAACTCCTTCCACGCCTCCGCCTTGCGCATGATCGCCGCGGCTTCCGCCGTGCCCTGCGCCTCGATTGCCTTGGCCTGCGCCAGGCCGATCGCCTCGATCTTCGCGGCCTCGGCCCTGCCCTCGGCCTCCACGGCCGCCGCCCGGCCGACGCCTTCCTTGCGCAGCTTCTCCTGCTCCGCCTCGGCGAGCGCAATCAATGCCGAGCGACGCCCTTCCGCCTCGAGGATGGCCGCCTGCTTGCTGGCCTCGGCGCGAACGACCGCGGCCTGGCGGTCCGCCTCCGCCGGCTTGATCACGGTCGCCTCGAGCTCCTTCTGCCTGCGCAGGACCTCCTGCTCCTGCACGGAGATCATCTCCTGGGTGCGCGTCCGCTCGATCTTCACTTCCTCCGCGACCACGCCCTGCCGCGCCGTGGCCTCGGCCAGCGGGCCGGCCTGCTCGGCGCGCGCCTTCTGCGTCTCGATCTCCGCCTGGTACTGCGCCTGGCGGATGGCGAAGTCGCGTTGTGCCTGGGCGATCTCGGCGTCCGCCTTGAACTTCGCCTGCTCGCCTTCCTGCAGCGCCACGGCCGACTTGATCTTCGCGTCGCGGTGCGCTTCGGCCTCGCCGATCGTCGCGTCCCGTTTGACCTCCGCGGTGCGCCGCTTGCCGAGCGCGTTGAGGTAGTCCTCTTCGTCCGAAATCTCCTGGATCGTGAGCACGTCGACGCCGATGCCCATCTTCTCCAGGTCGGTCGCCGCTTCGGTGGTCAGCTTCTGCGCGAAACTCTGGCGATCGCTGTTGACCTCCTCGACGGTCAGCGTGCCGAGAATCGATCGCAGGTGGCCTTCCAGCGTCTGGAAGATGACCTTCTGGATGGTGTCGTGCGTCATGCCGAGAAAGCGTTCCGCGGCAGCCTGCAGCGATGTATCGTCGCCGCGAATCTTGACGTTGGCGACGGCCTTCACCGACACCGGCACGCCCTTCAGCGTGTACGCCCGCTTGATCTCGAGCGGAATCGTCATCACGTTGAGGTGCAGGTACTCGACCTTCTCGAGCAGCGGGATGCGCAGGGCGGCGCCGCCGCGCACCATCCGGTAGCCGACGATGCGGCCGTCGGAGAGCTTGCGCTTGCGGCCGCTGAGCACCGCGACGGCGTTGGGCGAGACCTTGATGTAGTTGCGGCTGATGAGGATGAAGGCCGCGAAGAAGCCGATGAGCGCGACAAGAGCGAGGACGGGCAGCAGGGCGTTGCCAAGTATCTCCATGGGATTACCTCGACAGGTTCACGACCTCCTGACGACGACGGTTTCGCCGAGCATCTCGTCGATCACCACGAGCGTGTTCTCCGCAACGGGTGCGCCGTCGTCCGACCGCGCGATCTTGTCCACCAGCTCCTCGCCGATGCGGCAGCGGATCTGCCCGATGCCGCCGGCCGGAATCGCCACCACCACGCGTCCCTGCCGGCCGACCAGGTCCGCAGGACGCACGTCCGAGCTCGCCTGCTGGCTGTAGAGGAACCGCGCGAACACGAAGATGACTCCGCCGAAAAACAGCCCGCTCGCCACGCCGAGGCCGGAGGCGGCCATCGGCGACATGCCGTACTGCGTGCCAATCGCGCCGAAGCACCCGAACGCCGTGATGAACACGGCGATGACGCGGCTGCTGAACAGCCCGGGACCGCCGTGCTCGAAGTCGTGGTCGAACTCGAAGAAGTCGAAGAGCTCGCCGAAGATCAGCGTGACGAGGAGAAACAGGAAGCCGACCGCGGCGATCGCCAGGAAGATGCCGAAGGCATTGAAAGGCAGGAAGTCCATATCGGGCTGCGCTGGGGAACGCGCCCACTCTAGGGCGCGCGGTCAGCAAAGTCAAACGCGGGCGCGACCGAAGCCACGCCCCGCGCCAGCCGGGCGCACCCGACATTGCGCCCTATTTCGACGCCGTCGTGGTCGTGGTGGTGCTCGACTTCTTCTGCAGCTCCTGTCGTTGCTTCAGGTGCTCGTCCATCTTCAGGCGCGGCACGCCCCTGGTCATCCAGTCTGGCGCCGGCGCGCCTTTCAGGTAGTGAGCGACATCCCGACGTCTACTCACCCATCACCTGCAGCACGAGCTCGCGCGTGCGCGGCCGAGTGTCGAACTCGACGAGCACGAGCTGCTGCCACGTGCCGAGGGCAAGACGCCGATTGGCGAATGGCACCGTCAGTGAAGGTCCGAGCAGCGCCGCGCGGACGTGGCTGGAACCGTTGTCGTCGCCCCACCGGAGGTGGTGCTCGTACTCGCCGCGGCGCGGCGCCAGCTTCTCCATGACGCGGTTGAAGTCGGCGACGGCGCCGGGCTCGAACTCGATGGTCGTCACCGCCGCGGTTGAACCGACGACGAACACCGTGGCGGTGCCGGCGGTCAACCCGGACTTCTCGACCGCTGCCGCGACCTGGTCGGTGACATCCTGGGTGTCACCCTGCCCGCGCGTGGAAACCTCGATTCGACGAGTAGTCACCATAGTCCGTACTTCATGTCACGCCAGGACGAACCCCACGGGAGATATCGCTCTTCGCGCCTTCGTGTTTCGAGGCCGTCGGCACGGTCAACGTAACTGAGTGCATCGTGCGTCAAGGACTCCGTTCACCAGCTCCATGTACTGGCTCCAGCTCACCGAGTCCTTGCCGGGCCGGGTCTTGTGCGCAATCACGAGATCGAGTGTCGGCAGTACCGTAATGTACTGCCCGAACGCCCCGCGGGCAGAGTACGCGTGTTCGAACGGCCCCCGGGCCGCCACGCCGTCCCACACCCACCACAGTAGTCCGTAGCCGAAAGGGCCATTCCGGTTTCTCGCCGGGTTCATCGACGCGACCGGGGTCACCACGGAAACGATGCGCCGTGCCCAGTCGCGGGGGACGATCGACGTGCCGTTCCAGCTGCCCTGGCGCAGCATCAGGTAGCCGACGCGCGCCATGTCCCGCGTCGACAGGTGCATGTGGTAGGCGAGGTGGATCGATCTGGTGGCATCGCCGGTGCGGCGGTGCGCGGACCGATCGAAATCCTGCATGCCGATCGGCTTCGCGAGGTCGCGCTCGAGCGCGTCGTAGACGCTCTGACCGGTCTGCTGCTCGAAGATGGTGCCGAGCGCGTTGAAATCCCAGTTGCTGTAGAGGAAGTAGGTACCGCGCGGCTGCGACCCGCGCGGCGGCGCGGACGCCAGATCGTCGCCGGCGTTGGCGGCCGCATGATAGACGCCGGAGCGCGCAGCGAGCAGGTCGCCGACGGTCGCGCTCTTCTCCGCCGCGGTGAGGCCGCCGACGTCGTCGATCTTCAGATCCGCCAGCGTGCTGTCGAGGCGGACCTGTCCGGCGGCGACGTACTTGCCGAACAGCATCGCCAGCACGCTCTTGCGCGCCGACGCGAGGTAGCTCACCGCGGAGACATCGCCGTACTCGGAGATCACCCGGCCGCCTGCCACGACCATCATCGCCGTCGTTGGCAGCGTCCGCGCCTTCACCGTTACCAGGTCCAACCTGTCCTGGCAGTAACCGGCCGTGACCGGGTCGCCGATCCGCTCCCACTCGAGGCCCGGGAACACGCTCGCTGCAGCAGCGGCGGACGGCGACGGCGGTGTTACGGTCTTCGGAGCACACGACCCCACCGCGACGAGGAGGGTCAGGGCGAGCGCGCGCGCGCGGAGGAGCGACTGGCGGGACGGCCTACCGTCGATGGAATGGCGATGCACGGATGCTTGCGACGCCAGTAGATATCGCAGGGAGGGCAGAGAGCGCAAGCAAGGCCGGGCAGCGCAAAGGCCTCGACGCACCGCGGCCGGACGCCCGCGCTGCCCGCGGCTGGGATGGTGGCCCTGCGCCCTCCGCGGTTTCCATGGTTAGATCGAGCCAGCAGCGGCGCCGAGGGGCTGTTTGATGTCGATCGTGGTGCAGAAGTACGGCGGCACGAGCGTCGCGGACGTGGATCGAATCCGCACGGTCGCCGACCGCGTCATGCGCACCAAGCGAGAGGGGCACGACGTCGTGGTCGTGGTCTCCGCGATGGGGGACACGACCGACCAACTGCTCGCGCTGGCGAAGAGGATCTCGCCCAACCCGGACCGCCGCGAGCTGGACATGCTGCTCTCGGCGGGCGAACGCATTGCCATGGCGCTCCTGTCGATCGCCATCCGCGAGCTGGGCGGCGACGCCATCAGCTTCACTGGCAGCCAGTCGGGCATCATCACCAACGATCGGCACATCGACGCCCGCATCATCGAGGTCCGCCCCTTCCGCGTCCAGGACGAGCTGGCCCGCGGCCGCGTCGTCGTCGTCGCCGGCTACCAGGGCGTCTCCTACCGCCGCGAGGTGACGACGCTCGGTCGCGGCGGCAGCGACACCACGGCGGTGGCGATGGCGGCGGCACTCGGCGCCGAGTGGTGCGAGATCTGCTCCGACGTGGACGGCGTCTACACGGCCGACCCGAGGATCGTTCCCGACGCGCGGCGGATCGGCGTGCTGTCGTACGAGGAGACGCAGGAGCTGGCGGAAGCGGGCGCGAAGGTGCTCAACGCGCAGGCAGTCGAGTTTGCCAAGCAGGCCGGCATCGCCATCTACGCGCGCGCCACGTCCGGGCCGCTACCCGGCGGCGACCCGGCGTCGGACGGCACCGTCGTGCGCAAGCACGCCCCGCGCGCCCCCGGCGTCGTGGTCGGCGTCGCCAGCGAGCGCGACCTCCTGGTCGTGCAGGCGGCGGGACAGGCCGAGCGGCTCCTCGAGGTCCTGGACGCTCGAGCGGTTGCCGGGAAGCAGCTGCACGTGGCGGCGTTCGGTGCCGCCGGCGACGGCGTCACCATGATCGTCTCGCGCGAGAACCTGCACGACGAGCCGCGGGTGAGCAGCGAGCTCGATCGCGCGCTCGGCGGCAGCGTGCGCCTGGTGGACGGCCTCGGGGCGGTCAGCGTCGTCGGCGCCGGGATCAACGCCAGCTACGCGACCGTCCGCCGCGGCAGCGGCGCCCTTCGCGACATCGGCATCGTGCCGCAAGGCCTCGCGACCTCGTCGTTCAGGACGACGTGGCTGGTGGACCGGGGGCGAGTCAACGACGCCGTGCGGACGCTGCACGAGACGTTCATCGACCGGGAAACGGTCGCGGTGCCGTAACGCGATCCGGCGGCGCGAATCGACACCCGGCGGCGCCGGCTGTCACAACGTCGGGACAGCAACGTTGTACAGACGTGCGGCAGGAAAGTAGAGGTCAGGTGGACGCTGAACGCGCGCGCCGCGACGTCCTCGCACTGTTCGAGGCACACGGCGCGGCCGTCTATCGCTTCGCGCTGGTCCAGCTGCGGCACCATCAGGACGCCGAGGACATCGTGCAGGACACGTTCCTCAAGCTGCTGGACCACGTGGCTGCCGGCGGAACTGACACGAACCTGCGCGGCTGGCTCTTCACGGTCGCGGCCAACGGCTGCCGCGACCGCATGCGCCGGCGGAGGCGCTGGATGCCGTGGAGCCCGCTCAACGATCGAGGGGCGGATCCGCCGCCGCTTCCCAACGAGGACGGCCGCTTGAAGGCGGTGCGGGAGGCCATGTCGCGGCTCTCGCCCCGCGATCGGATGCTCGTGGCACTGCGCGCCCAGGGGCTGTCCTACCGCGAGATTTCCGCCGCTGCGCGCGTCCGGCCGGTGTCGGTCGGCCGCCTGCTCGCCCGCGCCCTTGCGCGCTGGCAGCGCGCCTGCGGATCGGCGCCTGCTTCCTCGCACGCTTACGGGAGATCATCGTCATGACCTGTCTCAACGACCCGGAGATTCAACGCGTTGTCGATGGCGAGGCTGGTGCGGACGCGCTCGCCCATGTCAAGGCCTGCAGCCGCTGCGCCGGCCGCCTTGGCGAGTTCGAGCGGCGTGCGGCGGATCTGGACGCGGCACTGGCGCAGCCCTCGGGAATGCCACCGGCGGCCGAGGCGCGGATCCGCGCCGCCATCGCGGGGCGCGGCGCCCGCGGCGCCACGCACCTGCGCGACCAACCCGTCGCCCGGCCCTTCTGGCACCTCGCCGGCTGGAGCACCGCGGCAGTGGCCGCCGCGGCAATCCTGGCCTTCGTCTTCGTGATCCCCGCCGTCCGCGGGCCGGAACCGCTGTCGGCGGCAGGAATCCTCGCGGAATCGGCGAACCGACTCTCGCAGCTGCCGCCCTCCGGCGTGGAACTGCGCGAATACGAGCTGGCCCTCGAGGGGATGCCCCACGAACTGCTGGGCGAACCGGGCGGCACGCTGCGCATCCGGCAGCTGATGGATCACGGAACCCGCGGCAGGTTCCGCTTCGCTTCGTTCACCTCCGACGGCCGGCTCCTCTCGTCGATTGCCCAGGATCCGGCGACGCGCACGCGCGTCTCGCTGATGCGGATCGACGACCAGTATTATCGCTTCGAGTTCACGATGCCGCCGACCGACATGCCGTCGTTGCCCGAGCTCGAGCGCCTGCACATGGAGGCGACGATCAAGATGATGCAGGCGAGCGGACAGCACCTGCTCCAGGAGGTCGAGAGCGGCGCGGGCAGGCAGTACGTGATCGTGGTGCCACAGGTGAGCGCCGCCGGCGACCGCGCAGTCTGGGACCTCACCCACGCGCGCGTGCTCGTCGCCGCCGACGACTTCCGCGTCACCGAGTTCCAGGCAAGCGGCACGTTCCTGCAGCGGCCCTACAGCGTCTCCTACAAACTGCTCAGCCGGGAGTACGCCGCCACCGTGGATCCGGAGGCCTTCCGCGTGCCGCCGCAGCCTGGAGAGATCGTCATCGCCGGCGAAGGGACGGCCAATCCGGCGGCCGATGCGCTGAAGGGCGCGCTGCTGGAGCTGGCGAGGGTGAAATCGCGTTAGCCATGGCGACGGCGATCAGCACGACCGGGCTGACCAAGTACTTCGGGCCGGTGGTCGGCATCGAGGAGCTGTCGCTCGCCGTCGAGTCGGGCGAGGTCTTCGGGTTCCTCGGCGCCAACGGCGCCGGCAAGACGACGACGATCCGCCTGCTGCTGGATCTGCTGCGGCCGTCGCGCGGCTCGGCGCGGGTACTCGACGCGGACTGCCATCGCGACAGCCGGCGGGCCCGCGGTTATGTCGGCTACCTGCCGGGCGAGCTGCCGATCTACCCGGAGCTGGCCGGGGGCGATTACCTGGCCTTCCTGTCGAGCGTGGACGGCCGGCGGCCGTCGCCGTCGCACTTCCAGCACCTGCTGCAGCGGTTCGACGTCAGCGCCGTCGATCTGCGGCGGCGCCTGCGCGAGCACTCGCACGGGATGCGACGGAAGATCGGCATCATCCAGGCGCTCATGGCGCAGCCGCCGGTCCTGATCCTCGACGAGCCGACCGCCGGCCTCGATCCGTTGATGGCCGAGGCATTCCGCCAGACGCTCGAGGAGCTGCGCCGCGGCGGCCGCACCACGGTGTTCCTCTCCTCGCACGTCCTCTCGGAAGTCGAGAGCACGTGCGACCGCATCGGCGTGATCCGCGCGGGCCGGCTCGTGAACACGGGGACGCTCGCCGAGCTGCGGCAGCGGTCACCGCGCCGCGTGACCGTGCGCTTCTCGCGGCCGGTCGAGGCACCGGTGCCGGCGGTCCCGGGCGTGACGCTGGTGCGGGCCGAATCGCGCTCGTGGATCGTCGAGTGCGCCGGCCCGATCGGCCCGTTCGTCGCCGCGCTGGCGGGGCTGCCCGTCGACGACCTCGACATCGAGACGTTCAGGCTCGAGGATTTCGTGCTGAGGATGTACGCGCCGTGAAGACGCTGACGCTCCTCCTGCGATCGCTGCGCCAGTCGCGCTGGCAGATCGCCGGCGCGGTGTTCCTGCTCTCCGGCTTCCAGCTCGTGCTCGTCGCGCAGGCAACCGTGATCCAGGAGTCGCAGGCCTTCGGACGGATGGCGGAGTTCCTGCCCTCGTTCCTCCAGCGCGGCTTGGGACCGCAGGCGCTGCTGCTGGCGACGTTCAAGGGCACGATCGCCTTCGGCTACTTCCACCCGCTCGTCGTCGTGCTCATCCCGGTGATCGCCGCGTACTTCGCCACCGAGCCGGCTTACGACGTCGAGACCGGGCGGGTCGACCTGCTGCTCGCCCGCTCGGTGCCACGCCACCGCGTGCTCACGCGCTCGCTGCTGCTGGCGCTGCTGGCGATGACGCTGACGCTCGCCTGCATGGCGCTCGGCACCTGGGCCGGGCTCCGCATCTACGCATCGCGCGTGCCTGAATGGCCGTCGGTCGAGACCATCGGCCGGCTGATCCTGCACCTCGCAGCGGTCGGCTGGGTGTTCGGTGCGTTCGCCCTCGCCGTCGCTGCCGGCGCGTCGCGTTGGACGTCGGCGTTCACCGTCGTGGTGATGACAACGATCCTGATGTACTGGCTCGACTTCCTCGCCATCGCGTGGCCGCGCATGCGCTCGGTTGCGCGGATCTCGCCGTTCGAGTACTACCCCGCGATCGCAATCCTCGGCGGCACCGCGCCGGAATGGAGCAACGTCGCCGTCCTCTGCTCGGCCGGCGCAGTCCTCGTCGGCGTCGCCTACTGGCGTTTTCAGAAGCGGGACCTCTGACACGGCGACGACGCTGAGGTCACGGGAGCTGGCTCTTCGGGATCTGGCAGGTGGTCCAGTCGGCGGTTCGCCCTTGGGGCTAGTCGGCCTCTCTGGCCCTTGGCCCCTGGAAATCGGGCGTCGAGGTGATCACCCTGCCGTCTTCCAGCACGATGACTCTGTCCGCGATCCGCCGGACCTCGTCGGGGTCGTGCGTCACGTACATGATCGGAACGCCGAGCTCGTCGCGGACGCGTTCCAGGTAGGGCAGGATGCGGCGGCGGCGTTCGACGTCCACCGCGGCGAGCGGCTCGTCGAGCAGCAGCACGTCCGGCGCCGACATCAACGCGCGGGCGAGGGCGACCCGCTGGCGCTCGCCGCCCGACAGCTGCTGGATACGCCGGTCGAGCAGCGAGGTCACCTCGAGCATGCCGGCCACGTGATCGAGGTCGAGCCGCTGGCCGTCGCGGCGCCCGTAGAGGACGTTGCGCCGGACGTCGAGGTGCGGGAAGAGCGCCACGTCCTGCGTCACGTAGCCGACGTGGCGGCGGTGCGGCGGCAGGTTGACCCGACGATCCGAGGAGAAGAGCTCGCGCGCGCCCAGTGCGATCGTCCCCTCGGCCGGCGTGCGCAGGCCGGCAATCGCATCGAGGATCGTGGTCTTGCCGGAACCGGAGGGCCCGAAGAGGGCGGTGATCCGCGCCTCGACGCGCTCGTCGATCTCCAGCGTGAAGCCGCCCTGCCGGAGGCGGAAGGCGAGCCGGATCACCCGCGCACCCCCGTGCGCGCGGCCAGCCAGTTCGACAGCCACAGCGCGACAAACGCGATGACGCCGCAGACGACCACCAGCACGGCCGCGTCACCGTCGCGTCCGGTCTGTGCGAACGAGTAGATCGCTACGGCCAGCGTCCGCGTCGACCCGGGGATGCTGCCGGCGACCATGATCGTGGCGCCGAACTCGCCGAGCGCCCGGGCGAACCCGAGGACCGCGCCGGCGAGCACGCCGGGCAGCGCCAGCGGGAACGTGATCGACACGAAGACGCGCCAGGGCGACGCGCCCAGCGTCGAGGCGACCGCCTCGTAGCGCTGGTCGACCTGCTCGATGCCGGCGCGCGCGGTGCGCACGACCAGCGGCAGGCCCATCACCGCCATCGCCAGCACCACTGCCTTCCACGTGAACACGATCTCGATTCCCGTTCGCTGCAGCACGCCTCCGAGCGGTCCCGCCGGCGCGACCAGCATCAGCAGGATCAGGCCGGTGGCGACCGGCGGCATCACCAGCGGCAGCGAGACGATCGTCTCCAGCAGCACGCGCCCGCGGAACCGGCGCCGCGCCAGCGCCCAGCCGACGAGCACGCCCGGGGGCAGCATCAGCAGCGTGGCCAGCGCCGCCGTCCCCACGGTGAACGTCGTGATCTGCGCGATCTCGGTCACCCCGCCGCCGTCCGGCAGCCCAGCGGTACGAACCTGAACTGCCTGAAGATCCGACCCGCCTCGTCGCCGCACAGAAACTGCAAAAACGCCGCTGCCTCGGGCCGGCGCCGCGAGGACCTGACGATCGCCGCGGGATAGACGATCCTCGGCGCGTCGGGGCCGCTGACGAGGAACTCGACCTGGACCGTCGACGACAGGGCGTCGCTTTCATACACGATCGCGGCGTCGGCACTGCCGTTCTCGACCGCGACGACGGCGGCACGGACGTTGGCGACCGGCACGAGCCGCGGTTGCAGCACATCCCACAGTCCGCGCGTCCGCAGGTACTGGCTGGCGTAGACGCCGGCGGGGACGGCGGTGGGATCGCCGACCGCGATAGTACGGACCGCGGCGCCGGCCAGTGCCGCCGCGTCGGCGATGCGCACCGGACCCGACCGGCGGGTGACGATCGCGAGCCGGTTGCTCAGGAGGGCCACGCGGGTGCTCTCGTCGATCGCCGCGGCCGCCACGTCCATCTGCCGCTCGTCGGCGCTGACGAACAGGTCCACCGGCGCCCCGAGCGCGATCTGCCGCGCGAGCACGTTCGAGGGACCAAAATTGAAACGGACGGGGGCGCCGCCCCGTAGCGTGTGAATCGGCGCGAGCGCCTGCAGGACGTCGGTGAGGCTCGTCGCGGCAGAGACGGTCAGCGGCGGCGGCGCCGGCAGCAGCAGGGCGGCGGCGACGAGCGGCGCGAGCAGGCACACGCGTTCATTCTATGCGCCGCAGCAGCGTCAGCGACCACTGCTCGACCCGGACCTCGGCGCCGGCCGCGTGCACCGCCGCCGGCTCCTCGTCCTTCAGACACGCCTCGCAGCCGGCGGTCGAGAGGACCACCGCCCACTGCTCGCCCCAGGGCGCTAGAGGCAGCTTGAACGTGAGCGGCTCGTGGTGGGTGTTGAACATGACGTAGAAGCTGTCGTCGGCGATCGGCTCGCCGCGCTCGTTCGGCGTCGGGATCGCGCGGCCGTTGAGGAACACACCCAGCGACTTAGTGAACGACGCGTTCCAGTCCTCCTCGGACATTTCCTGTCCGCCCGGCGTGAACCAGCCGATGTCGCTGACCCCGGATCCGTGGATCGGCCGTCCCTGGAACCACCGCCGGCGGCAGAACACCGGGTGCTGGTGGCGGAACCGGATCAGGCGCTGCGTGAAGCGCAGCAGGTCGTGGTCGGCGTTCGCCCAGTCGTACCAGGAGATCTCGTTGTCCTGGCAGTAGGCGTTGTTGTTGCCGCGCTGCGTGCGCCCGAGCTCGTCGCCGCCGAGCAGCATCGGCACGCCCTGCGAGAGGAACAGCGTCGTGAGGAAGTTGCGCGTCTGGCGCGCGCGCAGCGCGAGCACCTCCGGCTTGGTCGACGGCCCTTCTTCGCCGCAGTTCCACGAACGGTTGTGGCTCTCCCCGTCGCGGTTCTCCTCGCCGTTCGCCTGGTTGTGCTTCTCGTTGTACGAGACGAGATCGCGCAGCGTGAAGCCGTCGTGGGCGGTGATGAAGTTCACGCTCGCATGCGGGCGGCGCGCCGTCCCCTGATAGAGGTCGGAGCTGCCGGTGAAGCGGTAGCCGAACTCGGCGAGCGTCTGGTCGGTGCCTCGCCAGAAATCGCGCACCGTGTCGCGGTACTTGCCGTTCCACTCGGACCACAGCGGCGGAAAGTTGCCGACCTGATAGCCGCCCTCGCCGACGTCCCACGGCTCGGCGATCAGCTTCACCTGGCTGACGACCGGGTCCTGCTGAATGAGATCGAAGAACGCGGAGAGGCGATCGACGTCGTGCAGCTCGCGCGCCAGCGCCGCCGCGAGGTCGAACCGGAACCCGTCGACGTGCATGTCGATCACCCAGTAGCGCAGGCTGTCCATGATCAGCTGCAGCACGTGCGGGTTGCGCATGTTCAGCGTGTTGCCGGTGCCGGTGTAGTCCATGTAGTAGCGCCGGTTGTCGGGCACCAGCCGGTAGTACGCGGCGTTGTCGATTCCCTTGAACGACAGCATCGGGCCGAGGTGGTTCCCCTCGGCGGTGTGGTTGTAGACCACGTCGAGGATGACCTCGATGCCGGCCTCGTGCAGCGTCTTGACCAGGTGCTTGAATTCCTGGACCTGCTCGCCGCACGTCCCCTGCGCCGAGTACTCGTTGTGCGGCGCCAGGTAGCCGATCGAGTTGTAGCCCCAGTAGTTGCGCAGCGAGCGCTCCTGCAGGTGCGAGTCGTGCACGAACTGATGGACCGGCAGCAGTTCCACTGCCGTGACCCCGAGCTTCTGCAAGTACTTCACCGAGACCGGGTGCGCCAGCCCAGCGTAGGTGCCGCGCAGCTCCTCGGGGATGTCCGGGTGCAGCTTCGTGAAGCCCTTGACGTGGGTCTCGTAGACCGCCGTCCGGTGCCACGGCGTTTGCGGGCGCCGGTCGCTGCCCCAGTCGAAGAACGGGTTGATGACGACGCTCTTCGGCACGAAGGGCGCGCTGTCCAGATCGTTCCGGGAGCTCTCGGGGGCGTTGAAGTGGTAGGGGAACACCGCCTCGTTCCAGGTCCAGGATCCGTCGATCGCCTTGGCGTACGGATCCAGCAGCAGCTTCGAGGGGTTGCACCAGTGGCCCTGCTCGGGCGCCCACGGCCCGTGCACGCGGAACCCGTATTTCTGCCCCGGCCTGACGTTCGGCACGTAGCCATGCCAGCAGAGCGCGGTCATCTCAGGAAGGTCGATGCGCCGCTCCTCGCCCTCGCCGTTGAAGAGACAGAGCTCCACGCGCTCCGCGTCGGAGAACAGGGAGAAGTTCGTGCCCACGCCGTCGAATGTGGCGCCCAGCGGATAGGGCTGCCCGAGCCAGATCTGCATCGACACTCCGGACTCCGAATCAAAACGCTACGGGATCGGCAAGGAACTCGCAGCGGCTGTGCCACGGACACAATTCTCGTGCCATTCGGCCTCCCTCCACCATCCGCTCAATCACCGAAGAGCCCTTGGCCGCGGCGGGCACAGTGTGATTATCTGTCGGCATGGCCAGGCGATTCCTGCTGCTGTCCGCCACGCTGCTCCTCGCGATCGTCGCGTTCCCGGCCGCCGAGCGGGATCGCGGCGTGGCGTCGCGGACCGGGCTGGTGGTCTGCGCCTCGGCGCCGGCCTGCGAGGCCGGCGCGGCGGTGCTCGCGCGCGGCGGCAACGCGGTCGACGCCGCGGTCGCCACCGCCTTTGCGCTTGCCGTCACGCACCCGAGCGCCGGCAACATCGGCGGCGGCGGCTTCATGATCGTGCGCACCCGGTCGGGCGCGGTGACCGCGTTCGACTACCGCGAAAAAGCCCCGCTCGAGGCGACGCGGACGATGTACCTCGGCGCCGACGGCCGGATCGATCGGAGCCTCACCTCCGCCGGCTACCTCGCGCCCGGCGTCCCCGGGACGGTGCGCGGCCTCGAACTGGCGCACCAGAAGTTCGGCACGCTCGCGTGGAAGGACACCGTCATGCCGGCGGTGGAGCTCGCCGAGCGTGGCTTCGTCGTGTCCGCGAGCCTCGCGCAAGGGCTGAACGCCCAGCTCGCCGGCGAGATGGGCACGTTCCCGGCGTCGGTCGCGGCGTACGGCAAACCCGGCGGCAGCCCGTGGCAGGCGGGCGATCGAATCGTGCTGGCGGACCTCGCGCGGACGCTGCGCGCGATTGCCACGCGCGGCGCCGACGAGTTCTACGAGGGCCGGGTCGCCGATTTGGTCGAGCAGGACATGAAGGCGAACGGCGGCCTGATCACGAAGATGGACCTCGCAGCCTATCGGGCCAAGGTCCGGACGCCGGTTCGCGGCACTTACAAAGGCCACGAGATCATCTCGATGCCGCCGCCGAGTTCCGGCGGCGTGGCCCTCGTGGAGATGCTCAACATGCTCGAGGGCGCCGACCTGAAGTCGAAAGGCCTGTTGACGGCGCCGGCGATCCACCTGCAGATCGAGGCGATGCGGCGTGCCTACCTTGATCGCGCGCGACACCTGGGCGATCCGGACTTCGTCTCGGTGCCGGTCGAGCGCCTCACGTCGAAGGGGTACGCGCGGACGCTCGCCGCGTCGATCGATCCGGCACGCGCGTCGAGCAGTGTCGAGCTCGGCAAGGACATCGTCACCACGCACGCATCCGAGAGCGACGAGACCACGCACTTTTCGGTGATGGACCGCGCCGGCATGGCGGTCGTCAGCACGTACACGCTCGAGGGTGGCTACGGCTCGCGCGTCGTCGTCAAGGGCGCCGGGTTCCTGTTGAACAACGAGATGGGCGATTTCAACAGGAATCCGGGCGAGACGAACCAGACCGGAGAGATCGGCACACCGGCAAACCTGATCGAGCCGGGCAAGCGCATGCTCAGCTCGATGACGCCGACGATGGTCCTGAAGCGTGGAAAGGTCGTGCTGCTGACCGGCTCGCCGGGCGGGCGCACGATCATCAACACCGTGCTCGCCGTCGTACTCGGCGTGACCGAGTACGGGCTGAGCGGCCGCGAGGCGGTGGACCTGGTCCGCATCCACCACCAGTGGCTGCCGGATCGCGTGACGATCGAAGACGTGGCAGCCGCGGACGGCGGCGTCGGTGCGGACGTGCTCGAGAAACTGCGCGCGATGGGGCACGACGTCCGCGTGCAGGGCCGACAGGGCGATGCGCACACGATCTGGGTCGGCACCGACGGAGTGCCGTACGGCGCCAACGACAGGCGATCCGCTGACTCCAAGGTCTCGACACCTGCCGATTTGACAGGCGTCACCACAGGGCGATAGGCTTACCGCTTGCGGCAACCCGCGAAGGGTTGCTCCACGACACATGTTCGGCGTGCAGCATCCTCACCGGCACCACCACGCGTCCTGCGCCGGCGGGCCGGTCGAGTTGCGCATGCGGTAGCAAGTTCGGACGCGACCTCAAAGGCCCCGCTGGAGAACGCCGGCGGGGCCTTTTTGTTGTACGCAGCAACTCGGAACTCTGAAGGTAGAACGCGGAAGGGTGAACGCCGAAGCAGAACCATGGACTACTCGAAGCTTGATGGGCTCGTGCCCGCAGTCGTGCAGGACAGCACGTCGAACGAGGTGCTGATGGTCGGGTTCATGAACGACGCCGCGCTCGAGCGGACGCTGGCGACCGGCTACGCGACGTTCTTCAGCCGTACGCGGCAGGCACTGTGGACCAAGGGCGAGACGTCGGGGAACCGTCTGCAGGTCGATCGCGTGCTGGTGGACTGCGACGACGACACGATCCTGCTGAAGGTGACGCGTCTCGGCGAGGGGAACGTCTGCCACACAGGGACGCGCACGTGCTTCAGGGAATACCAGCGACGAGGTCTTCCGCGGTAGCGGCGGCCGTCATCCATCCGGAGCACCGGAGAACGTGAGGCCACCTTGTTGACTCCCCTGCTCCCGTTCTCCTGATAGCGATGGCGGCCGCAGAACCAAAGTAGCGAAAGAGGCTGACGTGACTTCCCAACGACTGCGGCTCGGCATACCCAAGGGGTCGCTGCAGGAGGCGACCGTCCAGCTGTTCGCGCGCGCCGGGTTCAACATCTACGCGAGCGCGCGATCGTACTTCCCCGCCATCGACGATCCGGAGATCGAGTGCATGCTCATCCGGGCTCAGGAGATGGCGCGCTACGTCGCCGACGGCGTGCTCGATGCCGGGCTGACCGGCCAGGACTGGATCGCCGAGCACGCGGCCGTCAACGGCGGAGGAGAGACGGTCGTCCCGCTCGCCGACCTGGTCTACGCCAAACAGAGTTTCGGCCGCGTGCGCTGGGTGCTGGCCGTGCCGGAGGACTCGCGCTACCGCGATGTCACGGATCTGGAAGGCGGCACCGTCGCCACCGAACTCGTGCGCGTCACCCAGGCCTACTTCGACCGCCGCGGCGTGCACGTCAACGTGGAGTTCTCGTGGGGGGCGACGGAAGTCAAGCCGCCGACGCTCGCCGACGCGATCGTCGAAGTCACCGAGACCGGATCGTCGCTGCGCGCCAACCGCCTGCGGATCATCGACACCGTGCTCGAGTCGAACACCCAGCTCATCGCCAACCGCGCCTCGCACGCGGACCCGTGGAAGCGAACGAAGCTGGACAACATGGCGCTGCTGCTCAAGGCCGCGATCGAGGCGCAGGGGCGGGTCGGCATCATGCTCAACGTCCGGGTCAGCGACCTCGAGGGCGTGCTCGCGCTGCTGCCCGCGCTGCAGCGGCCGACCGTGTCGCCGCTGAGCGACGGCGGGTGGGTGGCGCTCAACACGATCATCGAGGAACGGACGGTGCGCGATCTGATCCCGAAGCTGAAAGCGGCGCACGCGCAAGGAATCGTCGAGTATCCGTTGAACAAGATCGTGATCTAGATCGGTTCCGGGTTCCGGGTTCCGGGTTCGGGGTTCCGGTTCCGGGTTCGGGTTCGAGGTTCCAGTTCCGGGTTCCTGGTCAGGGTGGAGTGCCGTGGGCCGCAGTCCGGAGGCGTGCGCGAATCCGAGAACCTCGGAACGACGGAACCCGGGAACCAAGGAACCACAGCGATGCAAATCATCAAGTCGACCAACCGCGCCGCCGTCGCGGCGCTCCTCGACCGCCGGCCGCGCCGCGATCCGGCGCTCGCACGCCGTGTCGAGCGGATCGTCGAGCACGTCCGCACGCGTGGCGATTCGGCGCTCCTCGAGTACGCGCGGCGATTCGACCGCCTCGAGGGACCGATCGAGGTCGACGACGCGGAGATGCGTGCCGCGGCCCGTGAGCTCCCCTCCCATGTCGGGCGCGCGATCGCGGCGGCGGCCGCGAACATCCGGTGCGTGGCCGCGGCGCAGCTGCCCCGTTCCCGGACCGTTGCACCGGTGCCGGGCGTCAGGATCGAGCTGCGGGTGACGCCGCTCGACCGGGTCGGCTGCTACGTTCCCGGCGGGCGCTATCCGCTTCCCTCGTCGCTGCTGATGACCGCCATCCCGGCGCGGGTCGCAGGCGTGCAGGAGATCATCGCGGTCTGCCCGCGACCGGACGCGACGGTCATGTGCGCGGCGCGCGAAGCGGGCGTCACGCGCCTGCTGCGCCTCGGCGGCGCGCAGGCGATTGCCGCGCTCGCCTACGGAACGCGCACCGTGCCACGGGTGGACAAGATCGTCGGGCCGGGTAACGCCTACGTCGCCGCGGCCAAGGCGCTCGTGGCGGCGGACTGCGCCATCGACTTCTTCGCCGGGCCGAGCGAGATCGCGGTCCTCTCGAGCGACGGCCGGCCTGCCTGGATTGCCGCAGACCTGCTGGCGCAGGCGGAACACGATCCGGACGCGCGCGCCATCCTGCTGACGCCGATCGCCGCCCTGGCGGCCGCGGTCGCGCGCGAAGTCGGGCGGCAGATGCCGGCGCACGGCCCCGCCCGGGCAGCGCTACGCGCGAACGGGGGCGCGGTGGTGACGCGGTCGCTCGACGAGGCGATCGACCTGGCGCAGCGGATGGCACCCGAGCACGCCGTCTGCGACTCGGGCACGGTCGCGCGGCGGCTGACCCGCGCCGGCACCGTGTTCGTCGGCCGCTACAGCGCGCAGGCGGCTGGGGACTACGCCACCGGGTCGAACCACGTGCTGCCGACGAGCGGCGCCGCCCGTGCACGCGGCGGCCTGAGCGCCGTCGATTTCGTGCGGGTAGCCAGCCTCCAGACGCTGACCCGCGCCGGGCTCGCCGCCATCTCCAGCCACGTGATTGCGCTGGCCGACGCGGAAGGACTCGCCGCACACGCGGCGTCGATTGCGATCCGATTGGAGCGCCAGTCATGAGCTACGAATACGAACGGGTCGCCACCCCGCCCGGCGGACTGCGCCTCCACTTGAACGAGAACACCGCCGGCTGCTCGCCGCGCGTCATCGAAACGCTCCGCGCGTTCACCCGCGAACAGGCGGCGTATTACCCCGACTACGACGACGCGATCGCGGCGGCCGCACGGTGGTTGAAGGTTGAACCGGCGCAGGTGCTGCTGACCAACGGCCTCGACGAGGGCATCCTCGCCGTCTCCGTCGCGGCGCTTCGCGGCAGCGCGGCGGCCGACCCGCCCGAGGCGATTGTCGTGGTGCCGGCGTTCGACATGTATGCTGCGTGCGCCGACGCCGCCGGCGGACGCGTCGTCGAGGTGCCGCTCGGTGACGACTTCACGTTCCCTCGCGACGCGGTGCTCCGCGCGATTGGCGCGCGGACGCGCCTGGTCTTCCTGACCAACCCGAACAACCCGACCGGGCAGGCGATCCCGGCAGACGCGATCGAAGCCATCGCGGCGGCCGCGTCGCACGCGACGGTGCTGCTCGACGAGGCGTACGCGGACTTTTCGGGCGACACGTGGCTCGCGCCGGGCGCGTTCGAGCGCCTTCCCAACGTGGTCGTTGGGCGGACCTTCGCCAAGGCGTGCGGCCTGGCCGGCCTGCGCGCGGGCGCGCTGGTCGGCGCGGCCGACCGGCTCGCGCCGCTCCGCCGCGTCGTGCCGCCCTACAGCCTCAACGCGTGCGCCGCGGCGGCACTGCCGGTCGCGCTCGACGATCGCGAGTACTTCGACTCGTACCTCAGGCAGGTGGACGAGTCGAAGCGGCTGCTCTACGCCGCCTTCGACCGGCTGGGCGTGCGCTACTGGCGCAGCCGCGCCAACTTCGTCCTCGCCTGTTTCGGAAACGACGGCGCGGCGCTCATCCGCGCGCTCGCCACCCGCGGGATCTACGTCCGCGACCGCTCGGCGGACGCGGGCTGTCACGGGTGCGTCCGCATCACTGCGGGGATCACCGAGCACACGCGCACGGCGATTGCCGCAATCGAGGAGGTCCTGTGCGGCGCGCGGTAATCGAACGGAAGACGCGCGAGACGCAGATCGCCATCGCGCTCAACCTCGACGGCCGCGGCCGGTACGAAGTGTCGAGCGGGATCCGCTTCCTGGATCACATGCTCGAGCTCGTCGCCCGTCACGGCGTCTTCGACCTGACCCTGCACGCCACGGGCGATCTGGACGTGGATCAACACCACACCGTCGAGGACACGGGCATTGCGCTCGGCGAGGCGGTCACCCGCGCGCTCGGCTCGCGGCGCGGCATCAACCGCGCCGGCTACTTCGTCATGCCGATGGACGAAACGCTGGCCGTCGCCGCGATCGATCTCGGCGGTCGCAGCCATGCCGCCATCGATTTGCGCCTGACGGCCAGGCGCGTCGGCGATCTGCAGGCGGAGCTCGTCACCGACTTCTTCGAAGGGTTCGCGCAGTCGGCGCGTGCCAACGTGCATCTGAAGGTGCTCTACGGGCGATCCAGCCATCACCAGGTCGAGGCCATCTTCAAGGCGTTCGCCCGTGCGCTGCGGGTCGCGTGTGCGAAGGACCGGCGCCTGGCACGCATGCTGCCGAGCACGAAAGGAATCCTCTGAGGAGTGCAGGCCACGTGCAGGGTGCAGGTCCTGGTGCAGGGTGCTGGTGCAGGTGCACGGTGCTGTGCGCGGTGCAGGTGCCGGTTGCAGGGTGCAGGGGCGCGTGCAGGAACAGGATGCGCGTGAGGAGTGAATGGCTCGCGCGATAGCGTTGATCGACTACGGTGCGGGAAACCTGGCGTCGGTCCGGAAGGGATTCGCCGCGGTCGGCGCGGAGCTCTTCACGCCGCGGCAGCCTTCGGATCTGGAAGGGACGTCGGCGATCGTGGTGCCGGGCGTCGGCCATTTCGGCGCGACGGCGGCGCTGACGGAGGACTGGAAGGCGGCGATCCGCGACGCCCTCGCTGCCGGCCGGCCGCTGCTCGGCATCTGCCTCGGCCTCCAGTGGCTCTTCGACGGCAGCGACGAGTCCCCCGCCGTGCGCGGCCTGGGCGTCGTCGCCGGCACCTGCGCGCGGCTCGATGTCGCACCGCCACTGAAGGTGCCGCACGTCGGCTGGAATACGCTCGCGCCGGTGAGGCCATCGCCGCTGCTTTCCGGCATCGAGGACGGCGTGACGGTGTACTTCACGCACACCTTCGCCGCGCCCGTCACGGCGGAGTGCGTGGCGACGACCACCCACGGCGTGGCCTTCTGCGCCGCGGTCTCCGCCGGCTGCGCGCACGGCGTTCAGTTTCACCCCGAGAAATCGGGCGCCGCGGGCCTGCGCGTGCTGCGGAATTTCGTGGGGATGGCCGCCGATGCTGTGTAAGCGGATCATCGCCTGCCTCGACGTGCGCAACGGATGCGTGGTCAAGGGCGTGCAGTTCGAATCGCTCCGCGAGGCGGGCGATCCTGCTGCCCTGGCGCGCCGCTACAACCGCGAGGGCATCGACGAGCTCGTGGTCCTCGACGTCACCGCCACCACCGAGGACCGCCGCGCGCTCGAGGCGACGATCTCCGCGGTGTCGCGCGAGCTCTTCATCCCGCTGACCGTCGGCGGCGGCATCCGCAGCGAGGACGACGCGGCCGCGATCGTGGAGGCGGGCGCGGACAAGGTGAGCGTCAACAGCGCCGCGCTGCGGGATCCTTCGCTGCTCACGCGGCTGTCCGACCGCTACGGCAGCCAGGCGGTGGTCGTGGCAATCGATGCCAAGCGCGGCCACGGCCGCTACGACGTGTTCGCGCGCAGCGGGACGACCGCGACGGGACGGGACGCGGTGGATTGGGCACGCGAGGCGGAATCGCGAGGCGCAGGCGAGGTGCTGCTGACCTCGATCGACCGGGACGGCGCCCGAAGCGGGTTCGACTGCGAGCTCACGGCGGCGGTATCCGAGGCGGTGTCGATTCCGGTCATCGCCTCCGGCGGGGCGGGCACGTTCGAGCACTTTTACGCCGTGTTCACGGCCGGGCGCGCCGACGCCGCGCTGGCGGCGTCGGTCTTTCATTTCGCCGAGCACGCGGTCGCCGAGCTGAAGACGTTCCTGCGCGAGCGCGGCGTCCCCATGCGGCTCTGAACGCCGCACGAGTTCCCGTGCTGATCCCTTCCATCGATCTCCAGGGCGGCCGCATCGTGCAGCTGGTGCAGGGCGAGCGCCTCGCGCTCGCGACCGACGACGTGGACGGCTGGGTTGCACGGTTCAGGGGCCGGACCGCCGTGCAGCTGATCGATCTCGATGCCGCGAAGGGCGCCGCCCCGAACGACGCGCTCGTTCGCCGGATCTGCTCGGAACTGCCCTGCCGTGTCGGCGGCGGCATCCGCAGCATCGAGCGCGCCGAATCCACGCTCGCGCTCGCCGCGACGCACGTGATCGTCGGGTCGGCGTTCTTCGCAGGCGGCGGCGTGGACCTGGCCTTCGCCGAACGTCTCGCGTCGCGAATCGGCGGCGACCGCATCATCGCCGCCGTCGACAGCCGCAAGGGACGCGTCGTCATTCACGGCTGGCGGACGACGCTCGACATCTCACCTGCTGACGCCATCCGGCAACTCCAGCCGTACGTGGGCGGGTTCCTCTACACCCACGTGGATCGCGAAGGGCTGATGCGCGGCACCGATCTCGAGGCGATCGGGTCGTTGGCGGCGATCACCCACCGCCGGATCACGGCCGCGGGCGGAATCACGACGATGGACGAAGTCCGCTACCTCGACGCGATCGGTGTGGACGCGGTCGTCGGCATGGCACTGTACACGGGAACGCTGGCGCTCGACGCCCCGGACTAGAATTGCGGCCATGCGCCGCATGTCCGCAGCGTTCCTTGCCGCCTCGTTCGCCGCCGCGTCCTGCTCGCGGCCCGCACCGCTTTTCGTCGAGCAGAACGCGCGGGCACACCTCAACGTGCTGGCCGGCACCATCGGCAGCCGACCCGCGGGCACGCCGGCCGCCGCGCAGGCGCGCGCCTACATCGTCGACCAGCTCACGCTCTACGGCTTCTCCGTGCGCGTGCAGGAGACGGACGCACGGCGGCCCGAGGTGGGACGCACCGCGCACGTCGCCAATATCATCGGCATCCTGCCGGGCGAGCGCCCCGAGGCGGTCGGCCTCCTCTCCCACTACGACTCCGGCTTCGAGACGCCAGGGGCCGCCGACGATGCCCTGGGCGTAGCGGTGTCGCTGGAGGCAGCGCGGTCGATTGCGGCGCGGCCAGGCCGGCGCTGGACCCTCATGGTGATCGTCACGGATGCCGAGGAGGCCGGGCTGATGGGTGCCGCCGGCCTCGCCGACGATCGCGAGGTGGTGGATCGGCTGAAGGCGTACGTCAACGTGGAGGCCGTCGGGTCGGCCGATCCCTTCCTGCTCTTCGAGACTGGCCCGCAGAACGGCTGGCTGCTCGGGCCGTGGGCGCGGCACGCGCCCCACCCGCGCGGCGGGTCGTACGGCCTGGAGGTGTACCGCCGGCTGCCGAACGACACCGACTTCTCCATTCTCAAGCGGCTCGAGATTCCCGGGCTCAACTTCGCGAGCGTCGGCGACAGCTACGCGTACCACACCGCGCGGGACGTTCCCGATCGGGTGCCGCCGCGCGTCGTGCGGCGCGCCGGCGAGAACCTGGTCGGAATCGTCACCGCACTCGATGCGATCGACGTGACGCAGCGCGCCGGCTGGGACGCCACCTACTTCGACATCGGCGGTACCGTCGGCATCCACTACGGGCCGCGCACCGCGTGGGCTGTGGCGGTCGCGGCGCTGATGCTCGCCGCCGTCGCGTTCGTCAGGATCACGGCCGCGGTCATCCGTCTCGGCGGGGTGCTGCGCCTGCTGCTCGCCGCTATCTGGGCAATCGTCGCGCTGCTGGCGACCGCGGGATCGATGGTCGGTGTCACCTGGGCGTTGCGCGCCGCGCGCGAGGTGTATCAGCCGTGGTATGCGCATCCGGGTCGGCTGATGGTGCTGCTCGCGGTGACCGGCCTCTCCGCGGGGTGGGCGGTCAACAGGCTCGGCGCATGGCTGCCGAGTCGCGCCCATGCCCCGCGGGTGCCGGCGCTGGTGTGGAGCCTGACGCTGCCGGTATGGCTCGCGCTCGCCGGCGCGGCGCTCTGGTACGCGCCGGGGGCGGCGTATCTCTGGACGATTCCCCTGCTCGCCGCCGGCCTGCTGCTGGCAATCGCACCGCCGGCACACGCGGTTGCAGTCCGGCTGGCGTCGCTGGTGATCCTGGCGGTCACCGCGACGCTGTGGCTGCGCGAGACCGTGGAGATGGTCCGCTTCATGGTGGCCGTCTTCGGGCGGCTGCCGCTCGTGACCCCGACCTTCGTGTATGCAGGGGTGCTCGCGATGGCGGGCGTTATGCTCGTGCCGCCGCTCGTCGGCGCATTCGAACCGCCACGGCCCCTGCTTCGCCCCACGCTGATGTCGGCGCTGTGCCTGGTTGCGGTCGCAGTCGCCGCCGGACTGGCGTATGCGGCACCCGCCTACACGTCGGACCGGCCGCTGCGGCGTGCGGTTCGCGCGATCCAGGAGGACGCCGCGGGCGCGGCAACCTGGGAGGTCGCGTCGACTGAACCAGGCCTGGATCTCGAAGCAGGCGCCCCTCCGGGCTGGACGCCGCAGGCCTCTGCGCCCGAAGCGGGCGTCCCGGTCGGGCGTTATCCGCACCCGTTCGTGTTCCGCGCCCGCGGGCCGTCGCTCGGCCCGTCGCCGGCGCGGATCGCCGGCGTGACGCAGAGGCCGCTTCCCGGCGGTCTCGAGATCTCCGTCACCGTCGTCCCGCAGCAGCCAGGGGTTGCCGTCACCTTCGTGGCGCCGCCGGGTGTGACCCCGGCCCGGTCGAACCTGCCCGGCGTCGTCCGGCTCGGGCGTTGGCGCGCCACCTACGTCGCGCCGTCCCCAGACGGCGTCCTGTGGCGCGCCAGCTTCACGGCGGGGCATGCAGCCGCCCTGGGTGAGACCCGGGTGGTGGTCACGTCGGGACGATTCCCGGGCGGCAGCGGCTGGCAGCAGCTTCCGGCCTGGCTGCCGCAGGAGCGGACGGTCTGGACGGCGACCGCGCTGTGGATCCTCGTCCCCCGGCCGGACCCCGGCTGGGGGATTGCGCCGGTCCCGCCGTTACGTTAGAGTCCGTAACGGCTACGTGAGATAACGTAACGAGCCCGGCACCGCGCGGCCGCTCCGGAGCGATGGGCTCCTGCAGCGGCCACCGCCCCCGATCGCGTACGTTCAGCGTTCTGCTGCAGCATTCGGCATTCAGCATTCGGCATTCGTCATTGCAGCATTCTGTGTTCTTCGTTCCTGGTTCTTGACTTGTTGGTCCCCATGAACCCGTTCGTCTACGGCGAGGTCGTCCCGGCCACGGCGTTCGTGGATCGTACCGTCGAGCTCGACCGGCTCGCGCGCGACGTGCTGGCCGGCCAGAAGGTCTTCCTCATCTCGCCGCGGCGCTACGGCAAGTCCTCGCTGGTGCGGCAGGCGCTGCGGGCGGCGGCCCGCCACGGCGCGCTCACCGTGGAGGTGACGGTCAGCAGCTACAGCTCGTACCTCGGCTTCCTCGAAGGCTACGCGCGCGCGCTGCTCTCGATCGAGACGCGGCTGGATCGGGTGCGGGCGTGGATCGCGGACATGCTCGGCAACGTGCGTCCCGAACTGCGGCTCGAACCGGACGTTGGCAGCCGCGGCCGGTTCACCATCGCGTTCCCCGCGGTCCGCACGGAGCGCGAGGTGTCGCGCCTCGCCCAGGAAGTGTTCGCGCTGCCCGGTCGGATTGCCGAGGCGCGACGCCGCCGGCTGGCGGTCGCGCTCGACGAGTTCCAGGCCATCGGCTCGTTCGACGGCGGCACCGTCGAGCAATCGCTCCGCGCCGCCGTGCAGCACCAGCGGCAGGTGGGGTACGTGTTCTCCGGCTCAGAGCCCACGCTGATGGAACGGATGCTCGGCAGGAGCCGGCCCTTCTACAAGGCCGGACCGGTGATGCGGTTGCAGCGGATTCCGCCCGACCAGTTCGCCGAGTTCGTCGAGGACCGCTTCCGCGCCACCGGGGTCAAGCCCGCCGCCGGCCTCGGCGTGGCCGTCGTCGATCTGGCCGGCAACCTGCCCTACGACGTGCAGCGGCTCGCGCACGAGCTGTGGGACGATGTGCGCGCGGAAGGCGGGAAGAGGGTGGGCCTGGACGACCTGCACGCCACGCTCAGGCGGCTCCTCGGCGAGCACGAGACGCTCTTCGAGACGGTCTGGCAGCGGCTGACGCTCACACAGCGGGCGACGCTGCGCGCCGCGGTGCTCGAGGAGGGGCGCGAGCTGCTGTCGGCGGACGTGCGCGCCCGGCACCGCCTCAGCGGCGCGTCGAGCGTCCAGGCCTCGCTCGCCGCGCTCGTCCGCGAGGACGTACTCGCGCGCGAAGGCGATCGCTACACCGTGGTCGACTCGCTGCTCCGCGAGTGGGTGGCGAGGAGGACCTACTGAATGCCGAATGTCGAATGCCGAATGGGCCTTCCACTTTCCCGTCCTGTTGTTCATGCGTCTGACTTCGGTCGACGGTCGTAGCTTGTAGCACCGGCTGACATGCGCTCTGTTCTCGATCGGCTCGGGCTCGGGCGGCCGGAACTGCGGGCGTGGGCGATGTACGACTGGGCGAACTCCGCGTTCATGTGCACCATCGTCACGGCGATCTTCCCCATCTACTTCCAGCGTGAGGCGGCGGCGACGCTGCCTGGCGCCGACGCGCTCGCCCTGTGGGGCCTGGCCAACACCATCGCGATCGCGATCGTGGCGGTGCTCAACCCGCTGCTCGGCGCGCTGGCGGACTACCTCCCGTTGAAGAAGACGATGCTCGGCGCGTTTTTGGCGCTGGGGATCGCCGCCACGGGGTCGATGTTCTTCATCGGCCACGGCGAGTGGCGCCTCGCCATGCTGCTCTTCGTCGCCGCGAGCGTCGGCGCCGTCGGCAGCATGGCCTTCTACGACGCGCTGCTGCCGCACATCGCCGCCGCGGACGAGATCGATCGCGTCTCGTCGGCCGGCTACGCCATCGGCTACTTCGGCGGCGGCCTGCTCCTCCTCGTCAACGCGATCTGGGTGATGAGCCCGCAGACCTTCGGGCTGCGGGACGCCGGCGCCGCGTCGCGGGTGTCGTTCGTGAGCGTCGCCGTCTGGTGGCTGGTGTTCTCGATCCCGCTCTTCCGGCGCGTGCCGGAGCCGCCGGCGGCGGTGCGGGTCGCAGGATTGCCGCTGGCGATCGCGGCGCGGCGGCTGCTTCGCACGCTGCGGGAGCTGCGCGGCTTCCGCCAGGCGTTCCTGCTGCTGGTCGCCTTCGCCGTCTACAACGACGGCATCAACACCATCATCAAGATGGCAACCAGCTACGGGGCCGACCTCGGGCTCGACGCCGGCGACATGATCGCAGCCGTCCTGCTGGTGCAGTTCGTCGGCGTCCCCTTCGCGTTCGTGTTCGGCGCGCTGGCCGGCCGGGTCGGCGCCAAGCGCTCGATCTACTTCGCGCTGGGCATCTACGTCGTCATCAGCGTGCTTGGCTACTTCATGACCACGGCGCTGCACTTCTACCTGCTCGCCTTTCTCGTGGCGACGGTGCAGGGCGGCAGCCAGGCGCTGAGCCGATCGCTGTTCGCCTCGATGATCCCGCGCACCAAGAGCGCGGAGTTCTTCGCGTTCTTCTCGATCTTCGAGAAGTTCACCGGGGCGCTGGGTCCCGCGGTCTTCACCCTCGCGGTGACCGCCACCGGATCCGGCCGCGCCGCGGTCCTGAGCATCGTCGTGTTCTTCGTCGCCGGGTGGCTGCTGCTGGCACGGGTCGACGTCGAGCGCGGTCAGGCAGCGGCGCGCGCCGCCGAGCGCGCCGACGCGGCGGTGGGGCCCGCCTGAGTTGGTCGCTCGCGTCGTGCGGGCGCTCGCGCGTGCGGCGTCCACGCTCTTCTACCGGGTGGACGCCGCCGGCGCCCCGCCCGCCGGGGGCGCCGTCCTGCTCCTGCCCAACCACCCCAACTCGCTGCTCGATCCGGCGGTGATCTGGAGTACCGCCGGCCGCGATGTGCGCTTCCTCGCCAAGTCCACGCTCTTCACGACGCCGCTGGCGCCGCTGCTGCGGGCGGCACGCGCCATTCCCGTGTACCGCCGGCGCGACGAGGGGGTGGACACGTCGAAGAACGTCGAGACCTTCGCCACGGTGGAGCGCGCGCTCGCGGCGGGGGACGCCGTGTGCGTCTTCCCCGAAGGGATCAGCCACTCCACCGGGCGGCTCGTGCCGCTCCGGACCGGCGCGGCGCGCATGGCGCTCGCCGCCGAGCGCCGCGGGACGGCCGTGTCGATCGTCCCGGTGGGATTGAACTTCGAGCGCAAGACGGCGTTTCGTTCCCGCGTCTGGGTCGTCTACGGCCGGCCGTTCTCCTGCGCCGACCTGCTGGCGGTCGACGACGACGAAACCCGCGTGGTCGGGCGGCTGACCGATCGGTTCGCCGAGCGGATGCGCCGGCTGCTCGTCGAGGCGGATCCGGCCGGCGACGCCGCGCTGGTGAAGCGGATCGATCGGCTCTACGCCGCCGCGCGCGGACGACCGGCCGATCCGATGGACCGCATTGCGCGGCGGCGCGTGATTTCCACCGGCGTCGAGCGCCTGCGCGACGCCGACCCGGATCGCCATGACGAGCTCCTGCACGAGCTCCGCCGGTACGACGAGCGGTTACGGCGTTTCGGGCTGCGGGATCGTCACCTCGACTGGCGCGTGTCGCGATCGGAGGCGGTGCGGTTCGCGGTGCGCGAGCTGCTGGCCGCCGCGGTCATGGGCCCGATCGCAGTGGCGGGACTTGCGGTGTTCGCGGCGCCGTACTACGCGACGCAGGCGATGGCGACCCGCGTCACGCGCGAGCCGGACATGGTCGCGACGGCAAAGGTCCTGGGCGGAGTGGTGGTGTACGGCGGGTGGGTGGCGCTCGTCGCGGCGGCCGTGGGGCTGGCGGCGGGATCACCCGCGGCGGCGGTGGCGACCGTCGCGGCGCTTCCTGTCGTCGCCGTCGCCGGCCTCTTCGCGGTCGAACGCGAGGCCGCCGTCCTCGACGCGATCAGAGCCTGGCTGCTGCTGCGGCGCACCACGGCGGGCACGCGCGAGCGGCTGCGGCGGCACCGCTCGGAGCTCGCCGACCTCCTCGACGCGGTCAACGATTGGCTGAACGCGCCAGGAACGCCCGCGCCTTCGGGCGCGCGAAGGCCGTATTGATGCTGTGCGACGGCACGGCCATCACCATCTCGTAGTACTCCCGCGCCTTCACCCGGTCGCCGAGCTTCTCGTAGGCCTGCGCGATCAACCCGAGCACGAAGGGATCGCGCTGGTCGCCCTGCAGCAACTCGTCGACCGCCCGCCGGACGTCGCCGGCATAGAAGGCGATATAGCCGAGGAGGTACGGGTAGAACGGCCGCTGGTTGTCGCTGTCGACCTTCTCGAGCAGCGCCTTGACCTGCGCGGCATGCTCGGCCGCTGCGGCCGCGTTCTTCCGGCGCGCCGCGAGCCGCCCCAGCGCGTGGTGCCAGCGCATCGCCCACAGGGCCGCCTGGTTCGCAGGCAGCTCCGGGATCTGTTTCGCCGTTTCGTAGCCGGTCCGGTACCACTGCTCGGCCTTCGCGAGGTCGCCCGACTCCAGGTAGATGCGGCCGAGCGCGTTCGCCGATCCGGCGGCGCCTCCGCGGTCGTTGGCCTGCATCTGTGCGTCGAAGATCCGCTGGTAGTACCGGGCCGCCTCGTCCGCCTTCGCCTCGAACGCCCACGACACGCCCATCGCGGCCAGTGCCTGGGTGCGCGTGACATTGGTCGAAAGCGAGATCGCCTGCTCGAGGTGCTGGCGCGCCGCCTTGTTCTTGCCGTCGAGATCGAGCGCGCGCCCGAGCGCCAGGTGCGCCTCGGCGGACTGCGGCGCGCCCGCGACGACCTTCTCGAGGAACGTCACCGCCCCGGCGACGTCGCCCGACTGGATCATCTTCTGGGCGAGGGCGAGGTTCTGTTTCGTCTCGTCGGCGACCTGCCGTGGTGCTGCCGCGAGCACGAACGCCGCGAGGAGAATGGTGATGGCCTTCATTGGTAGTTCCTACTTGTCTTGTGACCAGTCCTGCGCGATCCAGTTGCCCTCCCTTCGAGCAGCAGCCGCGCCGTCGCCGGGTCACGCGGATCGACGACCCAGATGTCGCGGTCGGCGTTCGTCCGGCGGTTCGAGTCGAACGCGACCAGCCCTGAGCGGCGCAACCAGACCACGGCGTTGCCGCCGTTGCGGGACGTGCCGTCGGTCAGGAGCGTGGTGCGGTGCGTCGTCGAAGCGATAGAGCTGCGGGCGTTCGGATCCACCGCTCGGGTCACGCCCGAATACGAAATACTCGCCTGTCGCCGGCTCGTAGGCGGCGCCGCCGCTGGTCGCGGGACCGAACGTGAGCTGGGTGCCAGCCGAGAAGCAACGCATTATAGTGCAAACCTTCGGCCGCCCTGCTGCGTCAAAGAGCCGATATGCCGGCCTGTCAACCGCCAGGGACCCACTGCAAACCCGGGTGCTTTACCATGCCGGCCTGTGGGCGGGCGAACCGCACGGTGACGCGTGGCACGACGGCCGTCAGGTTGCGCGCGAGAGAGCGAGGCCGGACGAAATGCGAATTGTGATCGCCGGTGGAACAGGATTCCTGGGCAGCCCGCTCGCCGAGGTCTACGCCGAGGAAGGGCACGACGTGCGGGTGCTCACGCGCAGCCTGGCGCCGGGCGAGTCGCGCCACGATCCGGGCACGGGCGTGCCGGGCGTCACACGCGTCGGGTGGCGGCCGGACGTCGTGGCGCAGCTGCAAGGTGCCGCCCGTGACGGTCCTGATTCCGTCCACCGCGCCACGATCGACGTCGTCGACGGCGCCGACGCGGTAGTCAACCTCGCGGGTGAGTCGATCGGGGACGGCCGCTGGACGCCGCAGCGCAAGGCGCTGCTGCGCGACAGCCGCATCCTCGCGACCCGCTCGCTTGTTGCGGCGATGGCCGCGGCGAAGACGCCACCGCGCGTGTTCGTCAGCGGCAGCGGCGTCAACTACTACGGCCCGCGCGGCGACGAGCCGCTGACCGAAGAGGCGGCGCCCGGCGACGATTTCCTCGCACATCTCTGCGTGGACTGGGAACAGGAGGCGCAGCGCGTCGCGGCAGCCGGCAGCCGCGTCGCCGTCCTCCGCACGGGCCTCGTGCTCGAGCGGTCGGGCGGCGCGCTGGCGAAGATGCTCAGGCCGTTCAAGCTGCTGGTCGGCGGCCCGATTGCCTCAGGCCGGCAGTACATGTCCTGGATTCACCGCCTCGACTGGCTGGAGATGGTCCGCTGGATCGTGGACACTCCGGACATCTCAGGGCCGATCAACGCGACGGCGCCGCATCCGGTGACGAACCGTCACTTCGCGCGGGCGCTCGGCCGGGCGCTGCGGCGGCCGGCACTCCTCCCCCTACCCGGCGTCGCGCTGAAGGCCGGCTTCGGCGAGATGGCGCAACTCCTGATCACCGGCCAGCGTGTGATACCGGCGCGCGCCAAGGCGCTCGGGTTCCACTTCCGTTACCCGGAAATCGAGCGGGCCTTTCGAGGGATATTCGAGGACTGATGCAAGTATATCCATCCGGTATTCAGCATTCGGCTTCAGCGTTCAGCATCAGCATTGACGCCGTCTCAGAGGATCGCGCGCCGCGCCCTTGAAGTCCGCGCCGAGCCACCCCCGTGCGCGCCGGATGGGACGAGCGCCCGTTCGGAGTCCGGGGAGACGGCTGCGAGACAGTAAGGACTCGCCCGGCGTTACACAAGCGAAAGAACGGACGGCCGGTCAGCGATCCTTCAGAATGCGGACGAACCCGAACAGCTCGTCCCCCTTCATCGGTTCACCGCTGTACTGGCGGAGGAGTATCCGGGCCGCCAGCCAGGCGATCCCGGCGCCGTGCCGGCCGTGGCCGAACGCGAACAGGTGACGGGGGAAGTTGCGGTGCAGCCCGATGTACGGCAGACCGTCCACCGTGTCGTGGTGCACCGAGTCCCACGACCACTCCGGCTGCAGACCCGAGATGGCTGGATAGATGGTGGACAGCTCGTACATCAACTGCCCGGTGCGCTGCACGAGCACCTTCGGACGCAGCCGCTCCGGTTGCGCCGCCTGGTCGGCGCCGCTGAAGAGCACGCGATCGTCCTTGAGCCAGCGAAGCACGTGCGGCGGCGTCGCATCGTCGCGCAGCGCCGCGGTCCGCCGCCCGACCTCCCGCCTCACACCCGCGGGCATCGGCTCGGTGACGACGACATAGGTGTGCTGCGGCCGGAGGTGACGCCGTAGCGCGAGAAGATCGCTCAGCGGCGATTCCGTGGCGACGAGGACGGCGTCGGCGTGGAGCGTCCCGCGGGCGGTCGTCACCTCGACGCGCTTCGGCCGGGCACGGATGCGGCGCACGGCGGATCGCTCGTGAATCGAGGCGCCCCGCGCCGCGGCTGCCGCCGCAAGACCGACGCAGGCGCGATACGGATCGATGGCGGCGCCGCGCGTTCGAATCGCACCGGCCGCGGCGATGGCGGTCTCGCGCGCGCAGGCGCCCGCCGTTACCCAGCTGTGGTCGAAGCCTGCGTCGCGCCGCACCTGGTACTCCCGGCGCAGCAGCCGCGCGGCGTCGGCGCTGCGCGCGAAGCGCAGCAGGTCGAGAGGGCCGAGGTCGCAGCGAATCTCGAAGCGCCGCAGGGCGGCCGCGAAATCGAGCGACGCGCGGCGCATCGCCTGCCAGAGCGTTCGCGCGGCGCGCAGCCCGTGCGCCGCCGCCGTCTGCTGGAAGGAGGCGTCGAAGTCCTCGCGAATCAGCCCCGACGCGCGCGCCGTCGCGGACGCGCCGATGCTGCCCTCCTCGAGCAGCACGACCTTCACGCCCGCGGCGACAAACGACAGCGCGCATGCGCAGCCGGTCAGGCCGCCGCCCACGATCGCCACGCCGGTTTCAGCGGTGCCTTTGAACGAGGCGTAGTCCGGCCGCCGGCTGCGGGGAAACCGGTCCAGCCACATCGGAGGCGCCGGGCGCATCTTCATCAGCGGCGGCTATTTTATGTCACGGGGATCGGTTCCCTGGGTCCCGCGGTTCCATGGTTCGATTCAAAGGGATCGGAACCGCGGAACTTCGCCCTGCGAACGCCGGGAACGCTCGGAACCGAAGAACCCATGCATCCGCCTCCCCAGGGTTTCCTGGGTTCCCTGGGTTCCGCGGTTCCAAGGTTCGGTTCAAAGGGACCGGAACCGCGGAACTTCGACCTGCGGAACGGCGGGAACGCTCGGAACCGAGGAACCCATGTCTCAGCCACCCGCCTCCACCTGGAGCAGCCGCCGTTTCCGCTCCGTGCCCCAGTGATAGCCGCCGGGCGTGCCGTCCGCCCGCACGACGCGATGGCACGGGACGACCAGCGCGACGGGATTCGCCGCGCAGGCGCGGGCGACAGCACGGGCGGCGCCGGGCGTCCCGATCCGCCGCGCGATCTCCCGGTAGCTGCGCGTTCGCCCGCGCGGGATGCGCTGCAGCTCCCGCCAGACGCGGCGCTGAAAGGCGGTCGCGCGAACATCGGTCGGCAGTCGCGGATCCGGGGCGCCGGGCCGGAGGCCCTCGACGATCGCCCGGACCCACGCCGACAGGCGCGTGTCGCCGCGCGCGATCGTCGCGGCCGGGTACTCGGCGCGCAGCTCGCGCTCGAGCGTCGCGTCCGCGTCGCCGATCTTGACCGCGCAGACGCCGCGCGGCGTTGCCGCAACGAGCAGCCGTCCCAGTGACGATTCGACGGTGACGTATTCCACGGTCTCCCCCTTTCCGCCCCGCGCGTACACCGCCGGGGTCATCCCCAAGGTCGCACCGGCCTTCTCGTAGACACGGCTACCCGATCCATAGCCGGCGCCATACGCCGCTGACGCCACGCCCTCGCCGGCTCGCAACCCGGCCTTCAGGCACCCGATCCGGCAGGCGTCGGCGTACTCGCGCGGCGTGATCCCGAGCGTCCGCTTGAACGTGCGCAGCAGGTGATGCGGATTGCCGCCGACGGTGCGCGCGAGGATCTTCAGGGGCACCGGACCGTCCCCGAGTGCGGCGAGCGCGGCACACGCGCGACGCACGCGCTCGACCGAGGCCGGCGCGTCCGTCGAATGCGGTCGGCACCGCCGGCAGGCCCGGAACCCCTCGCGCTCGGCGGCCTCCGGCACGGCAAAGAACCGGACGCCCCCGGGGCGGGGCCGGCGGCTCGGGCAGGTGGGACGGCAGTAGATGCCCGTCGAGCTCACGCCGTAAACGAACACGCCGTCCCAGGCAGCGTCGCGCTCGTTGACCGCTTTCCACAAGACCGCGTTATCGAACATGAGACCCACGATACGGGATCGGCGAGCGCGCCGCTATCCGGAGATTGACGCCAAATGCCGCCGACCGAGAAGTCAGGCTGGCCACGGCACAGGAGTTGCGCCCGAAAGCCGTTGGATCCATGGTTGATCATGCGATGAATCGCGGCGAACGTGCCCGGTTCTGTTTGCCCCAGGTGTGCAGTCATGACGTTAACCGAACAGCTCGACCGCCTCGCGGCGTTCGAGCCTGCCGCTTACCCCGTCGTCAGCCTGTACCTCAACACGCAGTCCGGCCAGCACGGCCGCGACCAGCACCACGCATTCGTACGCAAGGAGCTCAAGGCCAGGCTGCGAACGTATGAGGCGGGATCGCCCGAACGCCAGAGCCTCGAGCGCGACCTGGAGCGCATCGGACGGTATCTCGACACCGAGCTGCAGCCGTCGGCCAACGGCGTGGCCTTTTTCGCGAGCTCCGGCGCTGACCTCTTTGCCACGGTCCAGATGGGAGCGCCGATCGCGCAACACTGGCTCTCGATTGGCGATCGGCCGCACCTGTACCCGCTTGCCCGCCTCCAGTCGCAGTGGCCGCGTTACGCCGCGGTCCTCGCCGACACGAACGCGTCGCGCATCCTCGTGCTCGCCGGAGGCGAGCTCGTGGCCGAGCGCCCGGTCGAGGGGGTCAAGACGCGCCGCACCGCGGAAGGCGGCGCGGCGCAGATGCGCTTCCAGCGGCACATCGAGAACTTCCACCTGCGGCACGTCAAGGACCTCGTCGACGCGCTCGAGAAAATCGTGCAGCAGGAAGGCATCACGCAGATCGTGGTGGCCGGCGACGAGGTCGTCACGCCGTTGTTGCGCGAGCAGATGCCCAAAGCGCTCCGCGAGAAGGTGGTCGAGCACATGCGGCTCGCCACCACCGCGCCGCTCGCCGACGTCATCCGCGCATCGCTCGAGGCGATGCGGCGGGTCAACGAGCGAACCGATCGCGAGAAAGTGGACGCAGCACTGAGCGAGTATCGCGCCGGCGGGCTCGGCCTCGTCGGGCCGGATGACACGCTCGACGCGCTGGCCAAGGGCCAGGTCGACGAGCTGCTGCTGTCCGCATCGCTGCGCGACCTCAAGCACCTGCCCGGCTCGCCGGCGGTGCGCGCGGCGGTGCCGGCGACGAACGTGCGCGCTGAGAGTACTGCCGCGGCGGCCGTCGCCGGCGAGGCGGCGGGCGCGGGCGAAGAGAGCGTGCGTATCGCCGATGCCCTCGTGACGCGCGCGCGGCAGACCGGCGCCACGATTACCTTCATCGAGGATCCCGCGCTCCTGGCCGACTACGGCGGCGTCGCGGCGCTGCTGCGCTTCCGGATCTGAGAGCATGGAGGTGCCCTCCTGTGTGACCGAGAGGGCGGGGAGAGAAGCAAACTCAACGAGCACGGAGGCCACGGAGGGATCAACTCAGAGGCCACGGAGGCCACGAGGGATCAACTCAGTGGCCTCTGCGTTGATACCCTCCCTGACCTCCGTGGCCTCTGAGTAGAACCGTCTCCGTGCCCTCCAACCGCGTCGATCTCCGCGGCCTGGCTGCCGAAAAACCGGCAGGCCTGGCCGCGGGAAAACCGAAAATCTGGCCATTCAGCCCCCATCCCGCTGGCAGCGGCGTTGCTACCTCCACCGGCGAAGGCCCGAGACCCACCATGCTCATTTCGGCGCTCCTGCTCGCGCTGTCGTTTTCTGCTCAGCCGCAGCGTGCGGAGCCCGCGCCTGCGGCGCCCGACGCGGAAATCTGCCTGTCCTGCCACTCCGATCCCCAGCTGGTGAAGCAGACAGGCGACGGCACGCGCGTGTCGCTGCTCGTGAGCCATGACGCGCTCGCCGGCTCGGTGCACGCGAAGCTGCGTTGTGCCGACTGCCACGCCGGGTTCACCGAGATCCCGCACCCGACGCGAGAGTTCCGGAGCCGGCGCGAGATCTCGTTGACCTACGACGAGCAGTGCCGCCGCTGCCATTTCACCAACTACACGCAGACGCTCGACAGCGCCCACCAGGCGGCGGTCGCGCGCGGCGATCTGACCGCGCCGGTCTGTGTCGACTGCCACGGCGCGCACGACATCCGCAAGCCAGATCAGCCGCGCGCGCGCATCTCACAGACCTGCGCGCGTTGCCACCAGGGGGTGGCCACGGCCTACGCGAAGAGCGTCCACGGGCGATCGCTCGGCACGCCGAACGAGGGAGACGTCCCGGTGTGCGTGGACTGCCACCGATCGCACGAGATCGGCGGTCCGCACCAGGTCCAGTGGGACCTCCGGACGCCGCAGCTCTGCGGCAGCTGCCACTCGGATGAGACACGCATGAAGAAGTACGGCCTATCGACGGCAGTGCTGCGGACCTACCTCGCCGACTTCCACGGCAAGACCGCGTCGCTTCGCCAGAGCCACGGCGTCGCCCCGGAGGGGCCGGTGGTCGCGCGCTGCACCGACTGTCACGGCGTCCACGACATCCAGAAGGCGGACGACCCGAACTCGCCGGTGATGAAGGCCAACCTCCAGAAGACGTGCAACAAGTGCCACGCCGATACCAACCCGAACTTCTCGGGCGCGTGGCTCTCGCACTACGAGCCCAGCCTGCAGAAGGCGCCGATCGTCTACGGCGCGAAGATCGCCTACGCGATTCTCATCCCCTTCATGATCGGCGGCCTCGGGCTCCAGATCCTGCTGCACCTCTGGCGCCTGATGGTGAACCGATGAACGATTCGATCGTCCGATTCACCAGGATCCAGCGGATCGAGCACGCCGCGACGATGACGCTCTTCCTGGTACTCGCGGTCACCGGGTTGCCGCAGAAGTTCTTCGACACCGGCTGGGGCCAGGCACTCATGGGCTGGCTCGGCGGCGTCGACACGGCGCGCTGGATCCACCGCGCTGCCGGCGTCACCTTCGCGTGCGTCGTGGCCGTGCACCTTTCGCGGATGGTCTACCTGGTCGCCACCGGCCGGACGGCGCTCTCGCTCGTCCCCACGCGCCAGGACTTCCGCGACGCGATCACCACGATCCGCTACTATCTCGGCATGTCGGAGCAGCAGGCGCGCTTCGATCACTTCGACTATCGCCAGAAGTTCGAGTACTGGGGGCTCGTGCTCGGCGCCGCGATCGTCGTCGTCACCGGCTTCATCCTGCTCTACCCGGCGACGCTCACCCGCTTTCTGCCCGGCGAGTTCGTGCCGGCGGCGATGGTCGCGCACAGCAACGAGGGCCTGATGGCCTTCCTGGTGGTCATCGTCTGGCACGTCTACAACGCGCACTTCAACCCGGACGTCTTCCCGTTCGACATGTCGATCTTCACCGGCCGCATCAGCCGCGAGCGCCTCCGCCACGAGCACCCGCTCGAGTACGAGCGGCTCGAGCGCGAAGGCGACGGGAAGGAGCACGCGTCGAAGATCGCGTAGGCAGCCATGAGCGCCAGGACCCTGCAGACACGCGTGCTGGCGCTGGCCGGCGCTGGCGTTCTGGGAGCCACGGTCCTGATGACGCTCGTGAGCCGCTCCAGCCTGGCCTCGCTCGAGCACACCCTCGCCGAGGAGCACGACCGGCTCGCGACGACCATTGCTGCGACCGTCGCGCGGGAGATCGGCGACGATCTGCGCCTGCTGTCGGCGGCGTCGGCAACGATCGAGCCGGAGGCGCAGCGCGCCGCGCTGGCAGCGGTGGTACGGTTCGGGCGGCTGGCCTCGACCGCGTTCCTGCTGTCGCAGGCGGGCGAGGTCGTGCTGTGCGAGCCGGCAGCAGACTGCCCGCCGCTCCCGGAGGCGGCGGGCGCGCTCGCGCGCCGCGCGATGGACGCGCAGCGGCCGCTCGCCGGCACCGATGCCGCAGGTGGACCGGTCGTCGCCATCATGCCGTTCCGCTCGCAGGATCCGCTCGCCCCTGGCGCCGGCGGGATCCGCGTCGCGCCGCACGACCGGCGGCTCGAGGGCCTGCTGGCGGCCGCCGGCGACCCGCACGTGCAGCTCGCGCTCGTCGACGGCGACGGCCGGCTGATCGCCGGTCAGCCCGCCGCCCTCGACCACGTGTCGGCCTCGGCGGCGGTACCTGGCTTCGCGCTGTCGGTGAAGCTGGCGGCCGACGTCGAGCCGATCGCCGCCACGTTCAGGCGGCGATCGACGTGGCTGACGGTGGCGCTGTCCGCGATCGCGCTGCTGCTCGCCTGGGGCGTCAGCTGGAGCGTCCGCCAGCCGCTGCACGGCCTCACGCTGGCCGCCGAGCGCATCGCCGGAGGAAACCTGCGGCAGCCGATCGACGCGGAGCGCGCGGGCCGCGGCGGCGGCGAGGTGCGGCGCCTCGCAGCGGCGCTCGAGACCATGCGTGCCTCGCTGCTGACGTCGATGACCGTTGCCACCGCCAACGCCCGCCTGGAAGAACGGGAGCGCCTGCGGCAGCAACTCCTGCGCAAGCTGATCTCCGCGCAGGAGGACGAGCGCAAGCGCATCGCCCGCGAGCTGCACGACGAGGCCAGCCAGACGCTGGCGGCGCTGGGGATGGCGGCCAACCTCGGGCGCATGGACGACGTGCGCCGGCTCGCCGATCGCATGCACGACGAGCTGCACCGCCTGATCGTCGATCTGCGACCGTCGGTGCTCGACGATCTCGGGCTGGCCGACGCGATTCGCTGGTTCGCCGACCGTCACCTCGCCGCGCGCGGGATCGCCGTGCGCTGCGAGGTCGCCGAGCTCGAAGGCCGGCTCCTGCCCGAGGTCGAGACCGCGCTCTTCCGCGCCGTGCAGGAGGCGATCGTGAACATCACCCGACACTCGCAGGCCGACGCCGTGCTCATCCAGATGTCGGCAGACGACGGCGGCGTCACCGTCGAGATCGAGGACGACGGGATCGGCTTCGATCCGGCGCAGGTGGAAAACGAGCCCGGGTCGCTGCGCGGCGTGGGCCTGCTCGGCATGCGCGAGCGGCTGGAGATCGTCGGCGGCACCTTGCAGATCCACTCGGAGCCCGGCGGCGGCACCGACGTGGTCATGCGCGTGCCGCTCACCGCACCAGCAGTGAATTGAGTTACTGAGCGATTGAGCCATTGCTGACGCGCGAGGCTCGATGGCACGATCAGCCGATGGTTCAATGGCAGGATTCCTCATGCCTCGCTACCGCATCCTCATCGCCGACGATCACGCCATCCTGCGAGAGGGCGTGCGCGCGCTGCTCGCAACCGCCGACGACCTCGAGGTGATCGGCGAGGCGGGCGACGGCCGCGCCGCCATCGACCTGGCGCAGCAGCTCGAGCCGGACGTGATCCTGATGGACGTGGCAATGCCCGGACTCGGCGGGCTGGAGGCGACGCTCGAGATCCGGCGGCGTGTGCCGCGGGCGAAGATCCTCGTGCTCAGCCAGTACGGCGAGCCGGAATACGTCCGCCGCTTCCTGAAGGCGGGGGTGTCAGGATACGTGCTGAAGAAGGCTGCCGGCGCCGACCTGGTCTCGGCGATTCGCGCGGTGGTGCGCGGCGGGCTCGTGCTCGACCCGGAGGTGACGCGCAGCGCGCTGCAGGAAACGGGCGGCGCCGAGGAGGGCGAAGCGCCGAACGCCTACGAGTCGCTGACGGATCGCGAGAAGCAGGTGCTGAAGCTTGTCGCCGAGGGGCGCACCAACAAGGAGATCGCCGACCTCCTGGGGATCAGCGTGAAAACCGCCATGTCGCACCGCGAGCACGTCATGCTGAAGCTCCAGCTGCACAACCGCACGGAACTGGTGCGCTTCGCGCTGCGACACGGCGTGATTGTGTAGGCCACGGAGGCTACTCGTCGCTCTTGCCCATGCAGTGGGTCGACGCAGAGAACACGGAGGCCACAAAGAACGATGAGATACTGCGGGGCGCTCATTCGATGGGCGTTCCAGTTCTCTCGATCATCCATTCGCCCGGCAACCCCGTGCGTTCCGAGCCCTGCGGTATCGAACCAGCCGCTAACGACTCGTGGTCTGGGGTCTCTCAGTTGAGCCGGGATCCCAACGGTCTCGGGGCCACTGAGTTGATCCCTACCCCGACCTCGACTCGGCGGCCCGCACCTCCGTGCCCTCCCTACGCGGCACGCCTCCCGCCCGGCGCCTCGGCAGGCGGCGTGGTCCGGAAGAGCGTCTTGACCCGGCCGGCGACGAACGCGACCAGCATCGCGAAGCCGATGAACGGCAGGAACATGGCGTACGCGGCGCCCATGAGCGGCGCCAGGAACAGGAGCAGCGGCAGCGGCGCGCGCATGTACCGGTCGTCCCGTCCGCCCTTCAGCGGTCCGCCCTCGCGCGGGACGACCTGCGCTTCCCACTCCCGGAGATTCCAGTAGAACCCGGCCTTCACGATTTCCCCGCCTGCGAATCTGAGCCGCGTCAGCATGACCCACCTCCGATATGGTGTAGCTTCAAGGTATCGCCGACGCGAGGCGGGGCCAATCGGGCGAACGCCCCGACGGCGGGGGAAAAACTCCCGAGATCGGCAGGGAAAAACGCATGAAGCCGTTCCTGGTGGCTGCCTGCGGTGTCATGGCGCTGGTTTGGAGCCAGCCGAAGCCGAGTGAGATGGACGAGATCGCCGAAAGCTACGTCAGGCTCGTGCTCGCCGTGGGCCAGCACGACGCGGATTACGTGGATGCGTACTACGGCCCGCCGGAGTGGAGGCCGGCGAAAACGGACGTGCCGCCGCTCGACTCGCTCGAGGCGCGCGCCGCGGCGCTCGCCGCCGCGGTCGAGCGCGAGCCGCAGCCGCCGGACGAACTCGGGCGGCTGCGGAAGCAGTACCTCCAGCGGCAGCTGGCGGCGGTCGCCGCCCGGCTGCGCATGCTCGAGGGCGAGCGGCTCTCGTTCGACGAGGAATCGAAGGCGCTGTACGACGCGGTGGCACCCACGCTGCCCGAATCACATTTCCAGGAAGTCCTGCAGCAGCTCGAACGGCGGTTTCCAGGAGAGGGTCCGCTCGCCACGCGCATCGACGCGTACCGGCGCGCGTTCGTCATTGCGCGCGAGAAACTCGACGCGGTGTTCCAGCGGGCGATCGCCGCCTGCCGCGAGCGCACCGTGAAACACGTCGCGCTGCCGGCCGGCGAGCGGTTCACCGTCGAGTACGTCACGAACAAGTCCTGGAGCGGCTACAACTGGTACCAGGGCGGGTTCAGCAGCCTGATCCAGGTGAACACCGACCTGCCCGTGTACATCGACCGAGCCGTCGATCTCGCCTGTCACGAAGGCTATCCCGGGCACCACGTCTACAACGTGCTGCTCGAGAAGCACCTGGTGCGCGATCGCGGCTGGGTGGAGTTCACGGTCTATCCGCTCTTCTCGCCCCAGTCGCTCGTTGCCGAGGGCACCGCGAACTTCGGCATCGACGTGGCGTTCCCGGGGCGCGAGCGCGTCGAGTTCGAGCGCACCGTCCTCTTCCCGGCCGCCGGCCTCGACCGCGCCCGTGCGGCGGAGTACTACGAGCTGCAGGAGCTGATCGAGCGGCTGAACTACGCCGGCAACGAGGCGGCGCGCCGCTACCTGACCGGCCAGATCACGCGCGACGAAGCGGCGGCGTGGCTGGAGCGCTACGCGCTCATGCCCAAGGAACGGGCGGCGCAGCGGGTCCGCTTCTTCGACCAGTACCGGTCGTACGTGATCAACTACAACCTGGGCAAGGACATGGTGCAGAAGTACATCGAGTCGCGCGGCGGCACCGCCGATCGGCCGGCGCGGCGGTGGGAAGAGTTCGCGGCGCTGCTGTCCTCTCCGCGCCTGCCTTCGGGCCTGCAGTGAAGCCTCCCGCGCCTCGCGGAGCAGACGTCGCACGGCCCGGCACCTGGACGGAGGTGCTGGAGGCGCTCTACGCCGGATCGTGGAACCCGCAGCTGCGGCGCTTCCGCTCGCCGTTCGCGTTCCGCGGGCTGTCGCGATCGGACCACGTGCTCTCGAGCTCGTTGATCCGCCTGGCCGGCGACGCCGACATCAGGCGGCTCGAGCTCGCGCTGCTGCGCAACTTCCGCAAGTACGCGCACGGCGAGGTCCCCAGCACCGATTCGCTGTGGCACTGGCTTACGCTCGGCCAGCACCGCGGCCTTCCGACGCGGATGATCGACTGGACGTACTCGCCGCTGGTCGCACTGCACTTCGCCACGCAGGACGTGGCCGCCTACGATCAGGACGGGATTGTCTGGTGCGTCAACTTCGTCGAGGCGAACAAGCAGCTGCCGCGGCGGCTGCGCAAGGCACTGGTCGAGGAGTGCTCCGACACCTTCACCGTCGAGATGCTGACGCAGCTCGGATCGCTGCGCGAGTTCGACGCGCTCAGCCGCGAGCCGTTTGTCGTCTTCGTGGAGCCGCCGGCGATCGATCGCCGCATCCAGAACCAGTTCGCGCTCTTCTCGCTCATGTCCAGCCCGAGGGCCGTGCTCCACGACTGGCTGAAGCGGCACACCAAGCTGTGCCGCAGCGTCGTCATCCCGGCCTCGCTCAAATGGGAGATTCGCGACAAGCTCGATCAGGCCAACATCAACGAGCGCGTGCTCTTCCCCGATCTCGACGGGCTGAGCCGCTGGCTCGAGCGCTACTACACCCCGACCCGGCGCAGGAGGCGGGCCAGGCGTTAGGTCCGAAACGGATCGTTCGACACTGGGTCGTTCGTCGTTCGGGCGGGGTCGGTACGTCGCGCAGCCCTGCAGAGGGCTTGCCGTCAGCAGACCGTTCGTATCTCACCGGGCGCATTCAGTCGAGCAGGGGCTCGACGTACGGCCACATCGTGTCGGCGATGACCCGCATCCCGGCTGCGTTCGGATGCACGAGGTCGCCGAGGTTGTAGTCGGGATTCCCGACGACGCCGAAGAGGAGGAAGGGCAGCAGGGGGACGCCGTGGCGTGCCGCCAGGTCCGGGAAGAGGCGGTGGAAACCGACCGTGTACTGCCAGCCGTGCGTGGGCGGCGTCTCCATTCCGCACAGCAGGATGCGCAGGTCGCGCGCCTGTGCCCGCTCGATGATGATTTCCAGGTTGTCTTGTACAGTCGCGATCGGCACGCCGCGCAGACCGTCGTTGGCGCCGAGCGCGATGATGAACACACGCGCGTCCGCGACCAGCGCGCTGTCGAGGCGCCGCACGGCGTCCGAGGTGGTGTCGCCGGACACGGCGGCGTTCACGAAGCGGTGCGGGTAGCCGGCCGCCCGCGCCCGCTGCTGCAGGAGGGCCGGCCAGGTCTCCTCGGGTTTCAGGCCGGGGCCTGCCGTCAAACTGTCGCCGAACGCCACCACGACGGGTCTTTGCGGAGGCTCACCGGACGGCTTGACGGGAGAGTCGCCGCCGCATGAAATGGCGCCAGCGGCCAGCACCGCCAGCGCCGCGCGCACACGGCTGAGGCGTCCCCAACGGGCGGCCCTCATGTATTCAATCGACGCGCCGGCCTCGCCACCGGCCGCTGATGGACCACGACCCATGCTCGTCGTCGAGATAACCGAGCCCGGCGGCCCCGAGGTCTTGCGCATGGCCGAACGGCCCGTGCCCCGACCGCGGCGAGGCGAGGTGCTCGTTCGGGTGGAAGCGGCGGGAGTCAATCGTCCGGACATCATGCAACGGCTGGGCAGGTACCCTCCCCCGCCGGGAGCCTCGGACATTCCGGGGCTCGAAGTTGCCGGGACGATCGCCCGGTTCGGCGAGGACGTCGCGCGCTGGCGCGAGGGCGATCGCGTCTGCGCGCTCGTGGCCGGCGGCGGCTACGCCGAGCTCTGCGTTGCGCCGGCGCCGCAGTGTCTGCCCGTTCCCGACGGAATCGACAGTGCGATCGCTGCAGCCATCCCCGAGACCTTCTTCACCGTCTGGAGCAACCTCTTCGAGCGGGCGCGGCTGCGTTCGGGGGAGCGCGTCCTCGTCCACGGCGGCACCAGCGGCATCGGCACGACGGCGATCCAGCTGGCGCGCGCGTTCGGCGCGACGGTCCTCGCGACCGCCGGATCGGCCGAGAAGTGCGCGGCCTGCGAGCGGCTGGGGGCGACGGCCATCAACTATCGCACCAGCGACTTCGTGGCGGCGGTTCGCGAGGTCACGGGTGGCCGCGGCGTGGACGTCGTCCTCGACATCGTCGGGGGCGAGTACCTGCCGCGAAACCTGGAGTGTCTCGCCCTTGAAGGGCGTCTGGTGCAGATCGGTCTCATCGGTGGGGCGCGCGCGCAGGTCAACCTCACGCCGATCCTGCAGAAGCGGCTGACGATCAGCGGTTCGACGCTCAGGGCGCGCAGCGTCGAGGAGAAGGGCGCCATCGCACGGAAGCTGGAGGAGCACGTCTGGCCGCTGCTTGGCGCGCGCCGCGTGTCGCCGGTCGTGCACAGGATGTTTCCGCTGCGCGATGCCGCTGCCGCTCACCGCATGCTGGAAGCGGGCGAGGTGATCGGGAAAGTGGTGCTGGTGGTGTGACCGCACGGCACGATTGAGCGAGTGGCTTCCACCTTGAGGGGAACACAACACAGCGCCTCTGTGGCTGCCGCCGTTATGCGGCAGTTGACGTCTTCAGGCGGAAGATCACGTACCCCACCCACGCGCCGGCATGCGCAACGGCGAGCGCCGCAAGCGGGAGCTGCGCCCCGGGAGGCGTCTGTCGCGGCAGCCACGTCCAATAGAGCGACTGCACAGAGACGACCGCCGAGAGGGACAGCGCGACAATCGCCAGCGCCGGCGCGTGAGCGAAGCCGTTCCACAGCGCCCACCCGGACGACGCGGCGAGAACGGCCACAGCCGCGTGTCCGGCAAGTTCTATGGCTGCCGGCCACCCGCGCATGCCCATTGTCGGCAGCGTCTGCGTGAGTTCACCGCCGACGCGGAGCGGCTCCCACAGGAACAGGAAGATCGCAAGGACCGAGTACAGCCACGGACGGGGCACGTGTCAGTCGCCGTCCCGCTTGGCGGCGCCGCCCGCGCCGCACCCATCGCCGTCGACCGCCTTCGCTTCAGCGGCCCGCCGACGGCGGATTCGCTCCTCGCCGAATCTCGCCAGCCGCTTGAGGGCAGCGACCCGCTCGGAACGTGTGATGCCCGCCTTCGTGAGCGCGGCGCGGAGCGCTTCCACGGTCCTGTCGTAGGTCCCAACGTCGACGGGATAGGGGAAGCCGTCCTTCCCGCCGTGCGCGAATGAGAACCGCGCCGGGTCGCGGGTGCTCGCGCGCGTTCCGTAGATGATCTCGGAGGTGAGTGCCAGGGCGCGAAGCGTCCGCGCGCCGACACCCTGCATGCCGAGCAGGGTCTCGAAGTCCTCGGGCGCACGCTCGTACGTCTTCAGCAGGATCCTCTCGAGGTACTGCGGGTTTACGTCCGCGATCAGCACGGCGTGTCGCCTGGGCATCGTCAGCGCCGGCAGCGTCTTCAGGGCTCCCAGCACCACTTCGGGCCTGCCGCGCGCCAGCGCTGCGGACGCCGATCGGAGGGGATCGCTCTCGGCGGCGACCAGGTTCAGCGTGGGAGTGCCGGCAGGCACGGCGCCCTGCCGGACGCGATCGTCGCACACCGCGGCGTGTGGTTCGTTGACGTAGCTCTTCACGGTTTCGGCGAGCCAGTGGTAGCGGCGGGCCATGCCGTCGCCGTCGTTCATTCCCTGTTGGACGACGCACCAGCTGCCGGCCGGCGTGAAGAAGAACGAGTGATGATAGAGCTGGTAGCCATCCTGCACGGCCGCGCTGTCGACTTTCGCTGCCATCCGGCTCGCGTACACGAGCGGACGGGGATCGATCGACATCCGTTCGCACGCCATCGTGATCTCGGCGGGTGTCTTCCGGGACACGGCACCCTTACCGCCGCCCGCGTAGAACCGCAGGTCGTGCTCGAGACCCTTCACGCCCTCCTTTACGGCGCCTGTGACGGTCGTCGTGACGCCGCTCGAGTGCCAGTCGAAGCCGAGCACGCAGCCGAACGCCTGGAACCAGAACGGGTCCGACAGGCGGCGCAGCATCTCCTCGGAACCGTACTCCGAGGCGATGTGGATGGTGATCTCGCGCGCGAGCTGCACCATGCGCGAGAACAGCCAGGCGGGCGCCCGGCCGCCGTGCAGCGGAAGCTGGGCGGTTCCCGTGCGGGCAGGCATGACCCATTGTAGCCGGGCCGTCGCACGGGCCCCGCCGCCGCCAGCTACTCCTTCTTCTCGATGTGCACCAGGTAGGCCTCGACCATCAGCAGGTTCCGCTCGCCGGACTGTCTGATGATCGACAGCAGACGATCCATCTTCACGACTTCTTCGAGCTGCTCGTCGACGAACCACTGCAGGAAGCTCTGCGCGAGGTAGTCGTTCTGCTTGAGCGCGAGCTCCATCAGGCCAGTGATCTGCGCGGTCACCTTGTGCTCCCAGTCGAGCGCCGCCTGCACGGCCTCTTCGGCGGTGTTGTAGCTCGTGGGCGGTGCCGGAATGGCGGGAATCCTCAGCCCCCCCTTGGTGTCGAGCAGGTACTGCACGAACTTCATCGCGTGCTGCTTCTCCTCGTCGGCCTGATCGAAGAAGAGCTTCGCCAGCAGCTGGAGCTGCCGGTCCGCGAAGTGCGCGGCGATGCTGATGTACTGCATGCTCGCGCCGAACTCGTGCCCGACCTGTTTGTTGAACGCGTCAGCCAGCTCGCGGCTGATCAGGACCGCCTTGTTCTTCTCAGTCGCCACACACCCCTCCCGCCTCTGGAAGGCCGCTGGAAGCAGGGTCGGAGTCTTCGTCAGGCCCGGCCCGTGTCAGCGGCCCGATCGCAGCATGTTACCCTCATCGGGACGTCGCGCACGCTCCGGTCCGCCCTCCTGCGGGATCGGCCCCGGATCCGTGTCGGTCCGCCGGACAGCCTCGCGCTCGAACCAGTTGCCGCGGTACGCGCCCCTCCCCTGCAGCCATCCCCAGAGCGCCGCGAGCAGGTGGGCGGGGAGGAACACCGGTCCCCAGAATTCGCACTGGCGGACGTGGACGCGCTCGTGCGCCCGGCTCGCCTCGAGGCACCCGGCGTCCTGCCCCACGACGATGTGGCCGAAGGTGATGGCGGTGGCGCCGCCGAGGACGGGGACGCAGCGCCGGAGCACGGCGCGCGCGAGCGGCCCGTGAACTTCGAGCACGCCGCCGACGATCCGTCCACGTCCCCCGGCCGCGAACACGGGCAGGGCGAGCAGGAGACCGATCGCGGTGTTCGGCGACGCCCAGAGATAGCGAAGCATCTCCCGCTACACGTCCAGCTCCTCGGCTTCCTCCCTCAGCGCGCGCCGGGCCCCAACCCCGCGCGCCGCGGCGCGACTCGCGTCGCTCGCTCGCCGCGGCCGCAGGCGCTCGCCGCCGCGCTCCGGAAGCCGCGGAGCGGTCAGACGTCCAGCTCCTCGGCTTCCTCCGCTCGCTCCATGATGAAACGGAACCGCGCCGACGGGTCCTTCCCCATCAGCTCGTTGATCACGCGGTCGGTGACGATCTGGTCCGAGATGTCGACGCGCAGCAGCCGCCGGGTCTTCGGGTTCAGCGTCGTCTCCCACAGCACCTTCGGCATCATCTCGCCGAGCCCCTTGAAGCGCGTGATCTCCGGGGTGCCGCGGCCGTTGCCGTGCATCTTCAGCAGGCGATCTTTGTGCGCGTCGTCGAGCGCCCAGTAGGTCTCCTTGCCGATGTCGATGCGGTAGAGCGGCGGCTGGGCGAGGAACACGCAGCCCGAGGTGATGAGCGCCGGCATGTGTCGGTAGATGAAGGTGAGGAGCAGCGTGGCGATGTGGTGACCGTCGGAATCCGCGTCGGCGAGTATGATGATGCGGCCGTAGCGCAGCCGCGACAGATCGAAGTTCTTGCCCAGCCCGCAGCCGAGCGCGGTGACCAGGTCCGACAGTTCCTTGTTCTCGAGCACCTTGGCGACCGAGGCGCTCTCGGTGTTCAACACCTTGCCGCGCAGCGGCAGGATCGCCTGTCGCGTGCGGTCGCGCCCCTGCTTGGCCGATCCACCCGCCGAGTCCCCCTCGACGACGAACAGTTCGCTGTCCTCGCGGCCGGGCGACGTGCAGTCGCTCAGCTTGCCGGGGAGCGTGAGACGGCTCGAGGTGGCGGTCTTGCGGGCGACTTCCTGCTGCGCCGCCCGGCTGGCTTCGCGCGCCCGCGCCGCCAGGATGATGCGCGCGACGATCGACTCGGCGATGCTGATGTTGGTGTTGAGCCAGTGCTCGAGCGCGGGACGCACCGTCGAGTCCACCGCCGCCATCATCTCGGGGTTGTTCAGGCGTTCTTTGGTCTGCCCCTGGAACTGCGGCTCCTGCAGGAACACGCTCAGCACGGCGACGAGGCCTTCGCGGATGTCCTCCGCCGCGATGGTCACGCCCTTGGGCGAGAGGTTGTGGGTCTCAATGAAGTTCCGAACGGCCTTGCCGAGACCGGCGCGGAAACCGTTCTCGTGCGTACCGCCCGACAACGTCGGGATGCCGTTGACGTAGCTGCGGACGTGCTCGTCGGTCGACTGCGTCCACTGCATCGCCAGGTCGAGGCGGACGCCGCCGTCCTCGCCGTCCCGCATGAGGGTGAACGGCGCCTCGTGCACCGGCGCGGCGGACCGCTCGGCCAGGATCCTCCTGAGATAGTCGGCGAGCCCCTCGGTGTGCTGGAAGACCCGCTTCTCGCCCTTCGACTCGTCGTCGAAGACCAGCCGCACGCCCTTGTGCAGGTAGCTCGACACTTCGAGGCGTTGCGCGATCAGCTCGGCGTCGAACTCGATCTTGGGGAAGATCGTCGCATCCGGCCGGAAGAACACGGTGGTACCGCTGCCTCGCGCCGGCCCCAGCTTCCTGAGCGTCCCGACCGGCTGTCCCTGCTTGAACCGCATCTCCCACTGCGCGCCGTCGCGCCGCACCGTGGCGACGAGTTCCCTGGCCAGCGCGTTGACCACGCTCGCGCCGACGCCGTGGAGTCCGCCTGCAGTCTTGTAGTTGCCCGCTTCGAACTTCCCGCCCGCGTGCAGGGTCGTGAAGATCACCTCGAGCGCGCTCTTCTTGCTCTTGGGATGCTTGTCCACCGGGATGCCGCGGCCGTCGTCGGCGATCGTGATCGACGACGCGTCGGCATGGAGCGTGACGGTGATGTTCGAGGCGTAGCCGTTCATCGCCTCGTCGACGGCGTTGTCGAGGATCTCCCAGACGAGGTGATGCAGTCCCGCCGAACCGACGCCCCCGATGTACATGCCCGGCCGCTTGCGGACGGGCTCGAGGCCTTCGAGAACCGTGATGTCTTTTGCCGTGTACGAGGGCATGAATTGTTGCGGCACTTGATAGTAACACGCAGCCGCAGCGCATGAATGGCGCGGACGGAGAGAGGACGAACGCAGCTGCCGCGTGAACGTCGACGGTCGCGGGACGGCCTGGATCACCGCCGGCGCTCACCTCGCGTCGCGGAGCACCGCGCGCGCCTCCGCGAATGCGAGGCCGATTGCATCCATCTTCAGCCTGCGATTGCCCCCGACGTGACGAGCATCGGCGGGGAAAGGGCGGCCCAGCCGCAGCGCGACACGCGCCGGCTTTATGCCCTCGCGCCGACCGAGAAGAGGGCCTCGGATCCGGTAAGGCCGGGGCGCCAGCAGGTCGTCGGCGCCGATGAACCCGAGGATCACGGCAATAAGCCGTCGCGCGACGAGCGTTCCGCCGCGCGATTCACCGGGCGGCTCCGCCTTCCCGCAGGCTGCGGACCGCGCCGACCAGGCCGAGGAGCCAGCCGATGGGGTACGGCACGATGGTCAACGCCCACCAGAGCGAGCGGCCGCTGCTGCCGCCGACGCCTCCCGCCGCGCTCATCGCGATCATCGCGGTCACACCGAGCGCCACGAGGACGAACGCCCAGGCGAGCAGCGGGCGGAAGCGGCTGCCGGCGCGCCACGCGCCAAGCCACGCCAAGCCGACGCCCGGCAGGATGAGCACCAGCCCCTCGAGCGGATCGACGGCACCAATGACCATCGCGGCGAGGCCGGCCACGAGCAACACACGCGTGGAACGCGTCACGCTCAGGTTACGGTCCTGTCCGCACCGGACCGTGGATTCACCCCTGCCCGTTTCAGGTATCCGTTGAGCCAGGTCGTCCAGCGTTCCATTTTCGCCGCGTAGCCGGCATCGTCCATCGCCCCGATTTCGGCATTGCCCGCGTCGGAGAGGCCGACGAACCGGTACTCCGTGGTCGCCTCGGTCCGGCTGGGTCCGATCGGCGTGCAGCGGACCGCCACGCGTGCCACGTACCGGCCGGGCTCGACGCGGTGGTACTCGACGTCGTGGGCCGCGCGATCGAGCCTCGTCACGACCCACACCGCCTCGCCGCGCTCCTCGCGCGTCCGGAAGATCAGCCCGACGTCCCAGGCGACACCCTCGGGATGCAGGAGCTCGGGATCCCATCCGGGCACCCAGTGCTTCTCCCCGAGCGGCGAGAACAGCTCGAACACCCGGTCTACGGTGCCGTCCAGCCTGATCGTGCCGGCAAAGCTCCGTGTTCGCGGCTTGAACCCGCTCATTGCCGTGCGCTCCTGGCGAACTTGAGGTGGACGCCCAGCGGGCTCTCCAGGTCTCTGATGCGGGCCGGCGACGAACCGTCGAGCGACATCGATACCCGAAAGGCAGCCTTGACACCTGGACTCTTCCGGTGCGCTCCGCGAAACCGCGAACGGACAGACCGCCGCCGCATGAACGTGATGCCAGGCAGGACGCCGGAATCCTAGCACGACGGGACGGCGCCCCGGATGCGGCCGGCGCTGATCTACACTCGTTCCCCGGCGTCGACCACTACGGTCGAAGGAGCACGCATGTCGGAAATCGATCGCATCATCGACGAGCTGCGCCGCGAGCACGCCGGCGAGGCGTGGCACGGCCCGTCGCTGCGGCAGGTCCTCGAGGGCGTGGCCGCCGCGCAGGCGGCCGACCGACCTCTTGCAGGCGGCCACACCATCTGGGAGCTGGTATTGCACATCACGGCGTGGAAGAACGAGGTGCGCCGCCGGCTGTCGGGCGCGCCCGCCGCCGATCCGCAAGAAGGCGACTGGCCGCAGGCCGGCGAGACGTCAGAAGAGCGCTGGCGCCAGGCGCTCTCCGCAATGGAACGCGCACAGACGGAGCTCGTCGCTGACATCCGGCGTCTGCGCGAGGAACGGCTCGACGAGCCGACCAGCGATCCGCGCGCGCCAGGCGGCAGGGGCGTGTCCTACTACGTGCTGCTGCACGGCATCGCCCAGCACGATGCGTATCACGCGGGACAAATCTCGCTGCTGAAGAAATGCTGACTGCGCGTCGGCACAACCCGTCGACCCCGGATCACCGATTTCGGATCGTCGAGTCACGCGTCTCATTCGAGCAGCAGTGCGCCCGGGTCTTCCACCAGCTCCTTGATGCGCACCAGGAAGCGGACCGCTTCGGCGCCGTCGACGATGCGGTGATCGTAGGTGAGCGCCACGTACATCATGGGGCGCAGGACGACCTGACCGCCGGCGGCGACGGGCCGTTCCTGGATCTTGTGCAGGCCGAGGATGCCCACCTGCGGCGGGTTGAGGATCGGGGTGCTCAGCAGCGACCCGAAGACGCCGCCGTTGGTGATGGTGAACGTGCCACCCTTCAGCTCGGCGAGCGACAGCGTGCCGTCCTCGGCGCGGCGGGCGAAGTCGCGAATCTGCGTTTCGATCTGCGCGAACGACATGCGGTCGCCGTCGCGCAGCACGGGGACGACCAGCCCCTCGCTGGCGCCGACTGCGACCCCGATGTCGTAGTAGCGCTTGAGCACCATGTCCTCGCCCTGGATCTCGGCGTTGAGGCGCGGGAACTCGCGCAGCGCGCCGACCGAGGCCTTGACGAAGAACGAGGCGATGCCGAGGCCGACGCCGTGGCGCTCCTTGAACGCCTGCTTGTGTCGCTCGCGCAGCGCCATCACCGCCGACATGTCCACCTCGTTGAAGGTGCTGAGCATCGCGGCGGTGCTCTGCGCCTCGACGAGCCGTCTGGCGATCGTGGCGCGCCGCTTCGACATGCGTACGCGCTCCTCGACGCGGTCCCCGGCGGCCCGTTCGACGTCGGCCGCATGCGGGCGCGCGCGCGCGACTGGCGCACCGCCCGCACTCCTGCCGCCGGCCGACCCGCCGGGCCTCTGCGCCGTCGTCTTCGACTCGGGCGACGGCGGACCGCCGGCGTGTGCACGTGCTGCCCCGCCGGGCGCCGGAGCGGCAGCGTGTGCAGTCGGCGCGGAGGCGGCCTGCTCCACGTCACGCCGCATCACCCGGCCGGCCTCGCCGCTGCCGCGGATGATCCGCAGGTCGACCTCGTGCTGCGCCGCTGCTTTTCGTGCCGTCGGCGTCGAACGCGTCTTCGCGGCGTCGGTCGCGCCCCCGTTCGTCTCCGGCGCTGCCGGCGACGGGCTGTGCGCGGGCGGTCCATCGGCCGACTCGCGGCGGCTGTCCGACACGCCGGCACCGCCGCCCTCGACGGACGCGCCTGCCGCCGTACCGGCGCCGGCCTCGTCGATCAGACCGAGCACTTCCCCCACCTTCACGTCCTCGCCGTCCCGGCGATCGATCCGACTGAGCACGCCTGCCTGCGGCGCGGAGACCTCGACGTCGATCTTGTCGGTCTCGAGCTCGACGATGGGGTCGCCGGCCGAGACGACGTCGCCTTCCTTGCGCAGCCATTTCGCGACGCGCGCGTCGACGATCGATTCCCCGACTTCCGGAACGACGATGTTGGCGGGCATCCTGTCCTCTTGATTCAGTGCGCGTGGCGCCCCACACATTGCATTGCGGCGGGGCCCACCCCGGCACTGCCGCGTCGCGCCTGCGCGCACCGCGGCGGCTGAAGGCTCTCACGCCCTTGCGTGCGCTTCGCTCGCGGGCGCGCGTCGCGGTTCCGTCTCGCGGCGCTGGGCGGAACCGGCCTTACCCCTTCGTCAAGGCTTCCTGGGCGCGGACGGTCCGTTCCGCGCCGTGGCGCCCGGCCGCCGCGCCGAACGCCTGATCGATCAGCGCCTGCTGGTTGAGTGCATGCCGCGCGGCGGATCCTTCCGCGGGGCTGGCGCTGCGCGGGCGCGCGACGTGGCGGAGCGTCCGCGCGCCGGCGAGCTCCTCGAGATACGGCCGGACGAAATCCCACGCGCCCATGTTCTCGGGCTCCTCCTGTACCCACACGATCTCCTGCGCATTGGGGAACGTGTCGAGGACGGCGCGGGTCTCGCGCATCGCCAGCGGGTACAACTGCTCGAGCCGGCAGACGGCGACGTGGGTCCTGGCGGCGCGCTGCTCGCTCGACACCAGGTCGACGTACACCTTCCCCGAGCACAGCAGCACGCGCCGCACGTCGCGCGCGGCGGCGGCGCGCTCCTCGTCGCCGACGACCATCCGGAAGCGCCCCTGCGCCAGCTCGCGGGGCGCCGAGGCGACCATCGGATGGCGCAGCAGGCTTTTCGGCGTGAGGACGACGAGCGGCAGCGGATCGACGAGCAGCAGCGCCGCCTGGCGGCGGAGCAGGTGGAAGTACTGCGCGGCGGTCGTGCAGTTGGCCACTCGCATGTTGGTGTCGGCGGCAAGCTGCAGGAAGCGCTCGGGCCGCGCGCTCGCGTGATCGGGACCCTGCCCCTCGTGGCCGTGCGGCAGCAGCAGCACCAGCGACGGGCGCAGGCCCCACTTGCCGCGGGCCGAGACGAGGAACTCGTCGATCATCGTCTGCGCCCCGTTGATGAAGTCCCCGTACTGCGCTTCCCAGATGACGAGCCGCGACGGCTCCTGGATGTTGTAGCCGACCTCGAATCCGATGACCGCGTTCTCGGTGAGCGGGCTGTTGTGCACTTCGAACGTCGCGTTCGCCTGCGGCAGCGCCTGCAACGGCACGTGCGGCCGGCCGGTCTCGGCATCGTGCAGGACGGCGTGGCGGTGGCTGAAGGTACCGCGCTCGACGTCCTCGCCGGTCAGGCGGACGTCCACGCCGTCGGCGAGGATGGAGGCCAGCGCGAGCTCCTCGGCCGTCGACCAGTCCACGGTGCGCTCGTCGGCGGCGTCGAGCAGGTGTGCCCGCTTCTGGCGCGCCCGCTCGAGCTTGCGGTGCATCGTGAAGTCCTGCGGCAGCACGAGCAGCGCGGTGTTCAGCGTGCGCAGCCGCTCGAGCGGGACGGCCGTCTCCGCATTCGTGGCCGCACCTGGCGGCGGCTCCTGCGGCTGCGGCTCGACCAGATCCTGCTCCGGCTTCATCGCCGCCATCGTCTGCTGCAGACCGCGCAGGTACTTCTGGTTGAGCGCCTCGGCCGCGCCCGCCGCGACCAGCCCGCGCTGCTCCAGCGTGTGCGCCCAGATCTGGCGGACGGTGGGGTGCGTCGAGATCTTGCGGTACATGAGCGGCTGCGTGAATGCCGGCTCGTCCCCCTCGTTGTGGCCGTGACGGCGGTACCCGATCAGGTCGATGAGGAAGTCCCGCTGGAAGCGCGCCCGGTACGCAAACGCCAGCCGCGCCGCCTCGACGCACGCCTCCGGATCGTCGGCGTTGACGTGGACGATGGGGATCTTGAAGCCGCGCGCCAGGCCGCTCGCGTACGACGTGCTGTAGGCGTCCTCGGCGACGGTCGTGAACCCGACCTGGTTGTTGACGATGATGTGGATCGTGCCGCCGGTGAAGTAGCCCGGCAGCCGGCTCAGGTTCAACGTCTCGGCAACCACGCCCTGGCCGGGAAAGGCCGCGTCGCCGTGAATCAGGATCGGCACGCTCCGTTCCGGATCGAAGCGCGGCGCGCCGTGGCCGTCCCGGATCATCCCGGCCGCCCGCGCCATCCCCTCGACGACCGGATCGACCGCCTCGAGGTGACTGGGGTTGGGCGGCATCGAGACCACCAGGTCCATCTCGGCGCCGCCCTGGATGGCGCGGTGCGCGCCGGCGTGGTACTTGACGTCGCCGGTCCAGGCCATGTCCTCGCGGAAGGTCCGCGACAGAACGGGGTCCTTGAACTCCGCGAGAATCTGCGCGTACGGCTTGTTCAGCACGTGCGCCATCACGTTCAAGCGGCCGCGGTGCGCCATCGCGATCAGGATGTGGCGGATCCCCGCCTCCGCCGCCTCGCCGATCACCTCGTCGAGCACCGGCACGAGCATGTCGAGGCCCTCGATCGAGAACCGCGTCTTGCCGGGAAAGGTACGGTGCAGGAACCGTTCGAACGTCTCGACCTGGGTGAGGCGATCGAGCAGCGCGACCGGATCGATGGAATCGGCGGGGGCGCGGAAGCGGCCGCACTCGGCGGCCTCGCGTAGCCAGTGACGTTCCTCCGGAACGAACACGTGCGCGTAGTCGTACCCGGTCGTCGAGCAGTAGATGCGCCGGAGCGCATCGACCGCTTCCAGCATGTTGGAGGCACCCGCGCAGAGCGGCGACGCCAGGAGCGACGCCGGGAGGTTGCGCAGGTCGTCGTCCGTGACGCCGTGCGTCTCGGGGAGCAGCGACGGATCGCCGAGCGGCCGGGCACCGAGCGGGTCGAGCTGCGCCGCCAGGTGCCCGTAGCGGCGAATCGACTGCGCGAGGTTGACCGCACCGACGATCTTCTGGAGCGGCAGCCCGGCGAGGCCGCGGGCTTCCTCGGCAGGAGGGACCCAGCGCTCGAACGTCGCGCGCGTGGTGTCGTCCACCGAGGCGGGGTCGCGGCGGTAGCGCTCGTAGAGCTCGAGCACGTACCCACGATTGAGCCCGGTGAAATCCCCCCAGGTGGCCATAACTGATAATCCTAACGCGTCAGGGGGGAGGGGAAGAAACGAAGAACTCAGAAGCCAGAACGGCGGCGCACAGCCCCGTCCGCATCCGCCGGCGTTCGTTCCTGGTTGCGTCCCGATCACTCGTACCGGAGCGCCTCGATGACGTCCACCCGGCTGGCGCGGAAGGCGGGCACCCATGCCGCCGCGAGCGCGACGGCGCCGAGGATCGTGCAGACGGCCGCGATCGTGGCAGGATCGGCCGGCTCTACGCCGTAGAGGAGCTGCTCGAGCAGCCGGCCGACGGCGAGCAGCAGGCCGGTGCCGATCGCAAGGCCGGCGGCAGTCAGCCACAGCACCTGGCTGAGGACGAGCCACATCACGTCGCGGCGCTGCGCGCCGACGGCGAGGCGGACCCCCATCTCCTGCGTCCGCGTCGTCACCGCAAACGACATCACGCCGTAGATGCCGATGGCGGCCAGCACGACGGCGGCCGCGGCGAACACCGCGAGCAGGCGTGCCGCGAGCCGCTGCTGGAAGATCGAGCCCGCCATCGCCTGCTGCAGCGTCTGGATGGCGTAAACCGGCTGATCGGAGTCGATCGAGCGTACGGCCTGCCGCAGGTCTGGAAGCAGTCCCGCGAGCTCGCGATCGGAACGGACCAGCAGGAACAGCTGGTTCCACGCGTCGCGTCCGCGCTCCATCGAGACGAAGACCTCGGGCTGCGGCGGCTCGGCCAGGCCCTGGTTGCGGGCGCTGCGCACCACACCGATGATCTCGGACCACGGCGCGCTGCCGTCGCGCGACGCCAGGCGTACGCGCGCCCCGATGGCGGGGCGACCCGAAAGGTAGCGCCCCGCGAACGCCTCGTTGACGACCACGACGCGCGGGCCGCCGCGGCGGTCGCGCTCGTCGAAGATGCGTCCGGCGATCACGGGAACGTTCAGCGTCCTGAAGTACCCGCGGGACACGATGGTGGAGTTCGCCGTCGGCAGGGTGCTTCCCGCCGCGGGCGCGCCCTCGACCTCGATCTGGGACGAGAACGGTCCGAGCGGCGGGAACTGCGATGCCATACCGGCCGAGATCACGCCGGGCACGGCGTGCACGCGGTCGAGCAGCTGCTCGAAGAAGGTGGTGATCGTCTCGCTCGTCCGGTAGCGATCCGCCGGCAGCGTCAGCCGCATGGTCAGCACTCCGCGCGAATCGACTCCGGGATCGACTTGCTGCAGCTTGTGGAAGCTGCGGATCATCAGCCCGGCGCCCAGCAGCAGCAATACCGACAACGCGATCTCGCCGACCACGAGGAGGTGGCGGAGGACGCGGCCACGCGGCGAGCTGCCGATGCGCGCCTCCGCCTTGAGCGACTCGTGCGGATCGGTCCGCGTCGCCTGCCACGCCGGGATGAGCGCGACGAGCAGCGCGCTTGCGATCGCGAGGCCCACGGTGCACGACAGGACGCGGACGTTGAACCCTGCGTCCAGGCCGAACGTCCGGAACTGCGCCGGGATGAGCGCGTCGGCGCCGCGGAGGCCGGCGTAAACCAGGAGCAGGCCGGCTGACGCGCCGGCGGCGGACAGGAGCAGGGTCTCGGTCAGGAGCTGTCGCGCCAGCCGCCAGCGCGCCGCGCCGAGCGCCAGGCGCACCGCCAGCTCACGCTGTCGAGCCGTCGCGCGTGCGAGGAACAGGCTTGCCAGGTTCGCGCACGCGATGAGGAGCACGAACCCGACGGCGCCCAGCAGGACGAAGGCGGCGGGGCGGACGTCCTGGAGCAGCGCCTCGGCCCAGGAGGTGACGACGAGCCGCCAGCCCTCGTACTCCCTGAGCCGCGTCCGTTCGGCCTGCTCGACCTGTCGCGCGATCGCGTCGAGCTCGGCGTTCGCCTGCTCGAGCGGCACGCCGGGCGCGAGCCGGCCCAGGACCGTGAACTGCCGCCGCTCGCGGGGCACCCGCGCGGGATCGCCGCCCCACGGCATCCACAGATCGGTGCCGATCAAGAGCAGCCCCGGCGGCATCACGCCGACGATGGAGGCCGACTCGCCGCCGATGCGGACGCTTCGGTTCAACACGCCCGGGTCGCCGCCGAACCGCGTCTGCCACAACCGGTGACTGATGATGGCCACGCTGGTCCCGCCCGGGACGAGCTCCTCGCGGGTAAAGCCACGGCCCAGCGCCGGCTTCATGCCGATGACCGGAAACAGGTCGTCGAGCAGCAGCGCCGCAAACACGCGCTCCGGAACGTCGCCGCCTGCGATGTTCCGATTGCCGAGATCGAATGCGCCGAGGCTCGCGAAGCTGCGCGCCTGGCGGATGTCGGCGTACTCGGCCGGCGACAGCACCTCGACGAAGCGCGTGTCCGACGACAGCTTCGGAAACGTCACGCCAACCGTCACGAGACGCGCAGGCTCGGGATAATCGAACGGGTGGAGCACGTAGCCGTCGATCACGCTGTACATCAGCGTGTTGCCGCCGATGCCCAGCGCGAGCGACAGCACCGCGATGGCGGTGAAGCCCGGCCGGCGGGCGAACTGGCGCATCGCCTGGCGAACGTCCTGGAGCAGTGCGTCCATCACGGTTCTCTCCTGTCGTGCGGGCAGGCGCGGGACGCCGCCCGAGGGGAAGCCGTTCAACATGCCGGCGACCTGGCGCGCGCGCTCGCGGACGCCGCTCGCAACCAGGTCGAGGGTGATCTCGACGAGGAACCGCAGCGTGCTCAGGGTGCCGCGGACGCGGCGCCTGGCGCGATCGGCCTCGATCGCCGCGAGGACCTCCGCCCCGTGCCGATCGCGGAATCGCGTCGGGTAGAGCCGTAACAGAGTGCGAAAGCCCGACCTCACGTCGTCCCCTTGCGCAGGCGCGGGTGCGCGCGGGCATGATCCACGAGCTCGCCGAGCCGCCGAACTTCTTCCCGCAACGTCCGCCAGCCGCGGTCGGTCAGCTCGTAGTAGCGCCGCTGCGCCTGCTGGCCGTTGGCCGCGTCGGCCGGTCCGGTCTCCTCGATGAGGCCGCCGTCCTCCAGCCGCTGGATCGTCTCGTAGAGCGTCCCGGGACCGAGCCGCATCAGTCCTCCGGTACGTCGCTCGACTTCCTGCTTGATTGCGTAGCCGTGCCGCGCCCCGTCGGCGAGAGCGAGCAGGATGTGTATGCCGGCAAGAGACGGGGAGCGGCTGGAACCGCGCGTTCGGTTCGCCATGGGGCAGAGACGTATCGTTAGACGATACGTATCGGCGGAGAGTTTACCGAAGATCGACCCAGTCGCAGGCCGACACGGCGGTGCGCTCCGCCTTCCAGGCGCAGGTCGAGATCGCGGGCTACGGCCGGGGTTCCTGCCGGCGCGGAATGCTCAGCGTCCTCCAGTCCGACGACCGCAAGTGCTTGACCAGGAACACGATCTGCCCGGCGTGCTGCGCCTGGTGCGCCAGCGCGCGATGGAGCGCCCGGACGACGGAGTGGCGCTCGCCACGGATGGAGACGTCCCTCAGGAGATCGGCGGCGGTCAGGGCGTCGAGCGCTGCGAACAGCGCCGACCAGCCCCGCTCCCAGTGCGCCATCATCGCTGCGCGGTCGAAGCCCGCGTCGATCTCGAACTCGCCGTCGCGGTTGCGGTCCGGCTTCTCGCCATCCGTCGTGAGGAAGTCGGTGAAGCGCGACCGCAGGTTCCCGGCCATGTGCTTCACGATCACCGCCAGGTTTTTCGACTCGGGATCGATCGTCTTCGCCAGGTCGTCGTCCGAAGCCTGCGCCAGCGCCCGCTCGGCGAGCGTTTTCAGGGCCGCGAACTGCGATCGCACGTCGGCCAGGTAGTGTTGTTCGAAGGTCACGCGACCTCCTCCGGTGCGCAGGGAGAAACGGGCTGATCCTACCGCAGTCGGCCGCCGGCGACGGTCAGACGCGGGCCGGCCGCGCCCGCCTGACACGCGGCCTGGTTTACCGGTAATTTCTGTCAAAACGGAAATGACTGATACTGGCCACCTCGAGCTCACCCCGATCCAGCAACGCTTCATCTCCGACTGGGGCGAGATGGGAACCCACTGGGGGATCAACCGCACCGTCGCGCAGGTGCACTCCTGTTACTCCTGGTGATTCCCGTGGACGCGATGGATGACCGATAACCGGCACGCCTGCACGCGCATCAAGCGGTAGGCGCGCGTCACTCCGTCCGGAGCGCCGTCAGCGGATCGACTCGCGTGGCCCGGCGCAGCGGAACGTACGAGGCGAGCACCGCGATGGACACCAGCGTGACCGCGACGGCAGCGTACGTTACCGGATCCGACGGCGACACGCTGGACAGCACGCTGCGCGCCGCCCGGGCAATCGCCGCCCCGCCCGCCAGCCCGAGTGCTGCGCCCACCGCCACGAGGACGATGATCTGACGCGCGACCAGGCGCCGGATGTCGCCGGACACGGCGCCGAGCGCCATCCGGATGCCGATCTCCTGAACGCGCTGGCTGACGGTGTACGAGATCACGCCGTAGAGACCGGCGGCCGCCATGATCAGGGCGATCACGGCGAACGATACGAACATGCCGATGATGATACGCGAGCTCGACAGCTCCTCGTTCAGCGCGTCCTCCACCGTGCGCATCCGGAAGACGGCCACGTCCGGGTCGAGCGAGCGGACGACGCCGCGTACCGCCGGCATCAGCGCTTCCGCCCCGGGCGAACGCACCATCAGCGCCATCGCGCGTCTGGGGCTCTGGAGCGCGTGCAGGTAGATCGCGGGACTGACGCCGGTCAGGTCCGGCTGCTTGACGTCGCCGACGATGCCGACGATCTGCGCCGGGCGGCTCGGCGCGCCTGGCGGCGAGACCGTGACCCGCGCGCCGATCGCCCGCGCCGGCTCGCTGAAGTACCGCCGCGCGAAGTGCTGGTTGACGACGGCGACGGCCGCCGCGTCGGTGGAGTCCCGGGCAAGGAACGTCCGTCCCGCGAGCACCGGGATGCGGGCAACGTCGAAGAACGAGCCCGTTGCCGTGGCCAGCACGGCCCACGGCCGGTCTTCCGGCCTCGCCGGCGTGAAGCCGCCGACGTCGACGGGCACGACCGCCTCCCCGCCGAGCACCGGCAACCGTTCCACGGCCGCCGCCGACTCGATGCCGGGCAGCGCACCAACGCCGGCGAGCAGCCGGTCGTAGTAGTCGAGCACCGACGCGTCCGATCGGTACCGCCACTCGGGGATCTCGATCTGCAGCGACAGCACGCTCTCCGGGTCGAAGCCGAGGGGCGCGCGCGCGAGAGCGATCATCTCGCGAACCAGCAGCACGGAGACGATGAGCAGCGCCATCGCGAGCGTGAGCTGCGACACCACCAGGACCGAGCGGCTCCGCCGCCCGCTCGCGCCGCCGGTCCGCGCGCCACCCTCCTTCAGTGCTTCACTGACGTCGGCGCGCGAGGCTCGAACCGCCGGAACGAGGCTGAAGAGCAGCGGCGCGGCAAGCCCGAGGACCGCGGTGAAGACCAGGACGTTCCCATCGATGCGCACGAGGTCGAAGAACGGTTCGTAGGCGGCGGCGCGGATGCCGATGAGCGCGAGCTGCGCCACACCGAGGCCCGCCGCTCCGCCCAGCAGGCCGAGCGCGAGGCTCTCGGTGAGCAACTGCCCGACGAGGCGACGCCGCGACGCGCCGAGCGCCGTCCGTACCGCGAGCTCCCGCCGCCGCCCGGTTGCCCGGGCCAGCACCAGATTGGCGATGTTCGCGCAGGCGATGAGCAGCACGAACCCGACCACGGTCATCAGCAGCGCCAGGATCACCCACGTGTCCGGACTGGCGATCGACTCGCGCGTCGAGGCGACCCGCGCCGCCCAGCCGCGGTTCGTGTCGGGGTACTGCTGCTCCAGCCGCTTCGCCGTCGCGCGAACTTCCGCGTCGGCCTGCTCGAGCGTTACCCCGGCGGCCAGGCGGCCGTTCATCCGGTAGATGCGGCGATCGCGCGGCGCGGACCGATCGAGGGTCAGCGGCGTCCAGATGTCGATCGTGGCCAGGTTCCCGAACTCGATGGTGCGTGCCGCCACGCCGACGACGCGGTGTGGCCGGCCGTTCAGCGTCAGGGACTGCCCGACCATCGACGGGTCGCCCGCGAACTGCCGCTTCCAGAACTGGTGGCTCAACACCACGACCGGCTCGGCGCCCGGATGGTCGTCCCCGGCGATCAACCCGCGGCCGTGCAGGGTGGCAATCCCCCACAGGTCGAACAGGTTCACGGTGACACGGTTCGCCGTCAGGCGGATGGCGTCGCCGCGGTCGGTCATCGTAAGGGTGGACTGGGTCGTCGCGGCGAGGGCCTCGAACGAGCGGAGCGAGTCGCGGAAGTCCAGGTAGTCAGTCAACGAGCTCGGGCCGCGGTTGTTGCCGCGCTGCGGATCGAACGTGAAGACCCAACCCAGGCGGTCCTGGTCCTTGATGGGCAGGGGCCTCACGAGCAGGACGTTCGTGAAGCTGAAGATGACGGTGTTCGCGCCGATGGCCAGCGCCAGCGTGAGGACGACGATCAACGAGAAGCCCGGGGCCTTCCGCACCATCCGGGCGCCGTACCGCAGGTCGTGGAGAAGCTCGCGCATGCGAGGTACCTACGGATCGGGGGACCTTCATGTTGCAGGACTGACGATACTCCCCACTGCCGCCACCACGTGCCGCTCCGAACTTCCAACCGCCCGAACCCAGGGTGTGGGAGTCTTCGAGTTGGCAGTTGGCCGTGGCGGGTCCTGAGGTATTGGCAGTTGGTCGTTGCCCTTGGGGAGTTGCGTCCACCCAGCTCCGTCATTCACCCGCGAGATTCTGAGGAGCGTCGGGAATCGGTGTGATGATGCGCGTGAACTGGCCTCGCTGCAGCAACTCGCGGCCTTTGCCGCCGCGGCCCGTCACGTCGTACTTGCCGGTGCTGATCGTCTGCTCGGCGCCGCGGCTCGTCTCCACGGTCAGGAGGTCGCGGTCGCCGGTCGACGCGATGAAGCCAAGGACGCGGTCCTGCGGGTGCGTCAGCTTGATCAGGATGACGCCGCGGCCGGGCCCGGAGAGGAAGTTCACTTCGTCCGCCCTGCACAGCAGCGCGCGGGCATCGCGCGTCGCGGTGATCAGGATCTCCTCCCCGGCCACCCGCGCCACGCCGACGATCTCCTTCGGCTCGCTCACCCGAGCGTAACGGCGCCCCGCCCGCGTGCTCGGCTCGACGAAGGGCTCGAGGCCGAATCGCAGCGCGTACCCGTCGCTCGACACGGCGACGGCGTGCACCGGCGGGACGTCGCCTTCCTTTTTCGCGTGGACCTCGCCGATGACGCGCGGGTCCAGGCTCAGCGCGCCGACGATCCGCTCGCGGTCGCGGAGCTTGAAGAAGCGCTGGATCGGCTCGCCGTAGCCGGTTGAGGCCGGGATGTCGGCGATGCGTGCGGTGTAGGCCACGCCGAAACTGCTGAAGAACACCACCGACGCGCGCGTGCTGCCGGGCAGCACCACCATCACCGCGTCCCCCTCGCGCACCCGCGTCGCGGCCACGTCCTTCACTTCCTTCTGCCGCTTCACCCAGCCGTCGCGCGACACGAGGACGACGTTGTCCTCCTCGACGATGAAGTCCTCGGCGGTGTATTCGACGTCGCCTTCGTCGCTCGAGAGCGTGGAGCGGCGCGCGTCGCCGTAGGTCGTCATCATCTCCTCGAGCTCGACGCGCACCACGCCCCAGCGGCCCGGCTCGTCCCTGAGCAGCGCGGTGATCTGCCGCGTGCGGCGGCGCTTCTCCTCGAGCTCCTTGCGGATGACGAGGATTTCGAGGCGCGCCAGCCGGTAGATCTTCAGCTCGAGGATCGCGTCGGTCTGCTCGGCGTCGAGGGCGAAGCGCCTCATGATCTGCTGCGCCGCGTCCGGCTTCCCCTCCGACCTGCGCACGATCTTCAGGATCTCGTCGAGCGCGTCGAAGATCTTCTCGAACCCTTCGAGGATGTGCAGCCGCTTCTTCAGCGCCGCCAGCTCGTGCTCCAGGCGCTTCGTGACCACCTCCAGGCGGAAGTGCAGGAAGTGCCAGAGCATCTGGTGGAGGTCGAGGCGCTCGGGCCGGCCGATCTCCGGGTTGCCGTCGGTCGGCACGAGGCACGTGAGGTTGACGACGAAGCCGGTCTGCAGCGGCGTGTGCTTGTAGAGGTACGCCATGACCATCTTCTCGTCGGCGTCGCGCTTCAGCTCGAGCGCGATGCGCACGTCCTCGGTCGAGACGTCCTTGACGTCCACGAGCGGCGGCAGCTTCCTGCTCAACGCGACTTCGGCGATCCGCTCGACGAGCGCCGCCTTGTTCACCGTGTACGGGATGCTGGTGATGTAGATCGTCTTCCCGCTGCGTGTCGTGGGGCCCTCTTCCCACGTGCCGCGCAGGCGGATGGCACCGCTGCCCGTCTTGTAGATCTGCTTCAGCTCCTCAGGCGAATTGAGGATCTGGCCGCCGGTCGGGAAGTCCGGGCCCTTGATGTAGCGGCAGAGCTGCACGCTGCTCAGATCGGGATTGTCGAGCAGCTTGATGAGCGCCGTGCAGACCTCGTTGAGGTTGTGCGGCGGGATGTTGGTGGCCATGCCGACGGCGATCCCGGTGGCGCCGTTGATCATCAGGTTCGGGATGCGCGACGGCAGGACGACCGGCTCGGTGCGCGTGCCATCGTAGTTCGGCCGGAAATGGACGGTCGCCTGTTCGATCTCGCCGAGGATCTCGTCGCTGATGCGCGCCAACCGGCACTCGGTGTAACGCATCGCCGCCGCGCTGTCGCCGTCGAGCGACCCGAAGTTGCCGGAGCCGTCCACCAGAGGGGAGCGCAGCGAGAACGGCTGCGCCATGCGCACCAGCGTCTCGTAGAGGGCCGCGTCACCGTGCGGGTGGTAGTTCCCCATCACGTCGCCGACGACCTTCGCGCACTTGCGGTACTTGGCGTCGGCAGTCAGGTTCTGCTGCCACATCGTGTAGAGGATGCGGCGCTGCACGGGCTTGAGGCCGTCGCGCACGTCGGGCAGGGCGCGCGCGGTGATGACCGAGAGCGCGTAATTGAGGTAGCGCGTCTGCGCCGCCTCGTGCAGCGCGACCCCCTCGGGCTCCATCGGCCCTCCCGGACCGCGCGTGTCCACCATCGCCCCACCGTCGTCGTCGAACAGCGAGGCACCTTTCTTCGGTCGTCGCGGCAATCCTGATCCTCCAGTTCGGTGACGAGAATAGTATCGCGTCGTACCGCCTTCACGGGTGGGCGGTTCTCGGCGCGCTCAGCGGCTCGCGTGGTCTTCGTGCGGCGTCCCAGAACCGTGGGCGCGCGCCGTGCTGCGCGACGCTACACACGGATCTCGCCGGTGCCCACGAGCACCGATTTGCCGCCGACGCGCACCAGGATGATCCGTTCCCCCTCGGAGTCGATGGAGATGTGGATGCGGCTGGGACGCTTCATCGCGACGCCCTGCAGGTTGACCATGGCGCGCGCCGCCCCGCGCGGCACGAGGCGGTGCTCGACGAGGTAGCAGCCGAGCGGTCCCGCGGCGCTGCCCGTCGCCGGATCCTCAGCGACGCCGAGGCCCGGCGCCAGCATGCGGCTGTAGGCGGTCTCGTCGCCTTCACGCGTGAAGACGAGCACGGGGACCTCGTCGAAGCCCGCCGCCGCTTCGCAGCGGATCAGCGCGCGGCGGTCCACCTGGACGCGATCGACTGCCTGGCGCGACGCGAGCGGGACGATCAGGTACGGCAGGCCGCAGGATACGACCTGCGGAGGCAGCCCGGGTTCGAGATCCCCGGGAGCAACTCCCAGCGCCGCTGCAAGGGCCCGCCGATCGTCGAGCGTCGCTCGTACATCCGGGAGCGATTGCGTCATCCAGGCGAACGCGAGCCCGCCATCGTCCCACTCCATCGAGACCGGCGTCGGGCCGACACCCAGCTCGAAGACAATCCCGTCGCGACCGGGGGCGATCACGCCCTCGAGCGCCAGCGCGAACGTCGAGCCAATCACCGGGTGCCCCGCCATGGGCAGCTCCTCGGCAGGGGTGAAGATCCGCAAGCGCACGTCGCCCGCGCCCTCGCGCGGAACGATGAACGTGCACTCGGAGAAGTTCATCTCCCGCGTGATCGCCTGCATCAGGCCGGCTGTGAGGTCGTGGGGCTCGGGGAACACGGCGAGCTGGTTTCCTTCGAGCGGCGTGGACGTGAAGACGTCGAGGTGCAGGTAGCGGTATGCGAGCATTCGCGGACGGTACGCGAGCCGCCATCAGCTGACAAGGTCCAACCTCGCGCCGGACCCGGACGCGAGACCTGAGACCCGAGCCGCGGTCGCCGACCCCGAGCGCCGAGCACCGAGCGCCGAGCGCCGAGCGCCGAAGAATCGTCACTCCATCGTGTGACAGAGATCGCAGTCCTGCTTGATGACGCGGCTGTCCTTCGTCTTGTGGCTGTCGTCGTGGCAGCGAAAGCAGCCCGGCGCGTCCATGTGCCCGATGTGGTTCGCGTAGGTGCCCCAGGAGACGTTCATCTTGGGGAAGACGTTGCGCGAGTAGAGCCGTTGCGTCGCCGCGACGGCGCGCTCCAGATCCGGCTGGCTGACCGGTTTGTCGTTGCCGTTCGCCACGTTCGACCGGTAGAAGTTCGTCAGGTGGTTCGCGATCTCCCGCTCGGCGGTCTGCCGATCCGGGTGGCTCGCCTTCAGCGCCACCACCGCCTCGCGCTTGATGAACGGAAGCTTGCCGAGCTCGCCGCTGGCGATCGCGGCGTCGACCGCGCGCTCCGGAGAGGGATAGAACATGTGGCTCGGACGGTTGTGGCAGTCCATGCAGTCCATCGTCCGGAGCTCGAGCTGGTCGAGCTCCTGCTGCGATACGCCATCAACGACGTACTCCCGGACGGCGCCGGTCCGATCGGTGACCTTCACCCATGGAATCTTGAGCCGCGTCGGATCCGCGCGGTACTCGACCACGTTGGCGACGTTCATGTGCCAGTGGATGCCGGTGGCGACGCCCAGCTTCTCGCTCCCGCCGCCCACGTGAATCCGCAGCGTCGTCGCGCTCTCGGTCACCGCCTCGTCTTCGGCGTACTCGCGCCGTACCTGGACGCTATCGCCGTGGAACTTCTCCGGCCAGTGGCACTGTTCGCACACCTCGCGCGCCGGGCGCAGCGTGTGCACCGGTGAAGGGATCGGACGCGAATGGCTGTCCATCAGCACGGCGAACACCTGGCGGACGCCGTCGATTTTCGCCTTCACGAGGTATGGCGCACCCGGACCGATGTGGCACTGCACGCAGGCGATGCGCGAGTGCGGCCCGTCCTGGTAGGCCATGTACTCCGGCTCCATGACTTCGTGGCACACCTCGCCGCAGAACGCCGTCGAGTCCATGAACTCGATGCCGCGGTAGGAGGCAAGCGAGATGATGATGATATTGACGAAGGTCATCACCAGCACGATGAAGACGCCGCGCCGCTGCACCGGGTTGTTGAGGTCGAGACGCGGCCAGCCGATGTGTGCCGGGTGGCCGGCGGCGCGCCGCCGGCGCTCGATATACATCCCGATCGGAATCAGGATCAGCCCGAAGACGAAGATGGCTGGCGAGACGAGGAAAAAGATGATTCCGACGTAGGGATTGGTGTGGAACCCGAAGAGGTCGAGGAGAAAGACGATCAGGAACAGCAGCGCGCTGATCGTGACGATCGCGACGCCTGCCAGCGATATCCCGTTCCGCACCAGCCTGGGGGCTTCACCTGCCATGCTTCGTTGCCCTCCGCGGCACGCTACAGCCCGTGTGCCACAACCGCGTAGATAATCAGCCCGACGAGCGTCAGGCCAATCAGCACCGCCGACGTGCCCCACAACCGGCCGGCGAGCCACGACCGCTCGCTCGGCGGCGGCACGAGCAGTTCCTCGAGCTCACCGGTGCGCTGGAGCCGCTCGTATTCCCCCGGCCGCTCGTGCTGCAGCTCGGCCTCCGGGAGCCGTCCCGTGAAGATCACCATGTCCATCGGGAACTTCTCCGGGCGCAGATGCCCGTTGAAGAAATGGATGGTGAAGATGAAGCCGACGGCGAGCAGCGCCTCTTCGCCGTGAATCGTCAGGGCGATGTTGAACACCCACCCGGGCAGGAGGCGGGAGAACGCTTCCGGGAACCACAGCAGCAGGCCGGATCCACCGATGATCGCCATGCCCCAGAACACGGCCCAGTAGTCGAACTTCTCCCAGTAGGTGTAGCGCTCGAACGCGGGGCGCGGACCCCTGCCGACGAACCAGCGCATGTGGTTCAGCAGGTCGGCGAGGTCGCGCGGCTGCGGCACCATCGATCGCGGCCCCCACAGCAGCCCGTAGTCCTTGTCGATGACCATCCGGTAGAGCACGCGCCCGAGGTGCGTCAGGAAGACGCCGATCAGCAGCAGCGCGAACGTGCGGTGCAGGCGGCCGGCGACGGTGAATCCGCCCAGCAGGTGGCTCAGGCGGGAGGCCCACGCCGACATGCTGAAGATCAACGGCAGCCCGGTGGCGGCGAGGCCGAGGAAGCTGAGCATGAGCAGCCCGTGCAGCAGGCGGTCGGTTCGGTCGAACCGCTTGACGTAGCGGAACTGCACCGGCTTCAGGTGGCCGTTCACCGCGACACCCCCCTGCGCCGGTTGCGCCGCACGCGCAGCTCCTTGGCGAACCACATCGTCGTGTGCAGCCCGAAGAACCCGAAGACCCCGGCGAGGAGCACGGTCATGAACCTCGTCGTGTAGAACAGCAGCGGGCTGCGTCCGCGGTCGTCCTTGTCGGCGTGCGGGTCGTACTGGACGAAGTTCTCGTTCGCGCCCTCGTGGCACTTGCCGCACGTCTGCACCAGCCGTCCCGGCGAGATCGGCGACCGCGGATCGCTCGCCGGGAGGATCTCGTGCGCGCCATGGCAGTCGGCACACCCCGCCACGGTGCGGAAGCCGAGGCTGGTGACCTGGCCGTGGAAGGTGTCGCGAAACGTGGCGACGCGGTCGGCATGACACGTCCCGCACTGGCCGATGACCGACAGCTGCCAGCCGATCGACTCGGTACGCTGGATGCCGTGCGCCGTATGACACGTCTGGCAGGCCGGTCCGCTCTCGTTGCCCTGAGCGAGCAGCCGGCCGTGCGTGCTGGTCTGGAACTGCCGTTCGATGCCCTCGTGGCAGCGGCCGCACGTCGCCGGGACGCGCTGCGTCGACACGCGGCTTTCGGGATCCGTCGACTGCCGGACGTCATGCGCGCCGTGACAGTCGCTGCACGTCGGCGCGACGACGAGGCCGCTCTTCGCCAGCGCCCGTCCGTGAATGCTGTCCGCGAACGCCCGCGTCACGTCGCTCGGGATCTTGCCCTTGGCGATGATTTCGGCATTGCCGTGGCAGCGCGCGCAGGTCGCCGCGATACTGAAATGGTAGGTGCGCGACTCCGGATCGGTCGACCGCCGGATGTCGTGCATCCCGTGGCAGTCGACACACGTCGCCGCCACGGTGGTGCCGCTGGCGCGGGCGGCAGCGTGGATGCTCCTGGCATACTGCTCGACGGGCTCCGCATGGCACGTGGAGCAGTCGACCTTCGCGAGCTTCTCCGGGTGCGGCAGCTCCGCCTTCGCCAGGTCGGCGTGGCAGTCCACGCACGCGAACGCGCCGTGGACGGACTTCTCGAAAACGGCGGCCTTGACTACGACCGGGCGCCCGTCGGCGCGCGCCGCGGAATCGTCTTCGTGGCACGCGAAACAGTCGGAGTTGGCCGGCGGCGCCGGTTCCGTGGCGGCGGCCGCGGGTGCGGGCGCCGCGGCCTGGAGTGCCCCGCCTGGGGACGTTACCGGTTCCGGCGAGCGCGCCGCCAGCACCAGCGCAAGCGCCCACACGGCGCCTGCAGTGGCGATCAGTCCCCGCGTGGAGATCGAGGTCCCCCGCCGGACCATCACGCGTCGTGGAACGGCGCCGCGACGGCGAACGCGCCGCCGCAGGCGGCCGGCGACTCCGGGCACGGCCCCGCGGGCCGCGCCGCCGTGACTGTCGCGTACATCGCCCGGTAGTGTGTGGTGGTCAAGGCCTGTGTCTGCTTTCGTAATCGTTCGTGCGCTCCCGGACGCCGCGCCGGGAGAACGGCTGCACAATCCTACGATACATGAGCGTGGGGACGTTGCCGGATGAGGACGGTGGCGCGCGGGCGTCAGCGGACGGCGAACAGCCGGGCAACGACCTCGGCGACATCCGTGCCGCCCACAGCGAGCGCGGCCTCCATCCGCGAGGCAATCGCGCGCGTGACCTCGACGCTGATCGCGTCGATCTCGGCGCGATCTTCAGGCGACAGCGACGCGGTCTTCCGGCGCAGGCGGTTCAGCTCGTGTCGACAGACTTCCTCGAACCGGCTGTGCAGAGCGGACCCGAGAGGATTCATACGGTGGGTCTGCGTCGCAAAGCGGGTGCCGACCGGCAGACCAGTGCTATCTGCTGGCAAACACACGACTTGCGGTTCGGATCCGGAATTGCGGAAATGGTGCGTGCCGGGTTCCCGCCGTTCAGCGCTTGAGGGACGCGCGGCGGCGGAAAATCCGGAAGACGTCGCCGCGCTCGGCCTGCTGCGCGAGGTAGCAGATGTCCGAGCAGTTGGGCGAATAGTGATACCCGAGCTGTTCTTCGCGCGACGTCACGTCCTCCCATTCCTCCTCGAGGCCGACGATCGCGTTCGCGGCGGCAGCGAACTGTTCGGGCTGCGCACCAGGGAAGCGGCGCATCAGGACGGCCAGAACCTTCTCGCGATCCACCATGCCCGGGTGTTGGCAATGGCGGTGCCAGCGCGGTCCTGGAAAAACCGTGCGAAAACTGGCGAAAAACGGCGTCCCGGGCGCGGCGGACGGTGCTACGCGGCGGCGCCGCCGCCGCAATCGGGCGGCGGTCCGACGGAAACCCGGCGGAGCCGCGTCTGCTGGCGCGAGGCGAACACCGGCCGGGACGCGAGCTTGAGCGCCCGCCGCCACATCTCGTAGCGATAGAAGTCGAGCGTGCGCGGTGCCAGCAGTGCCGCGTCGTCGGGATTCACGACCAGGCTGACCTCGATGTTCGGCGCAACGCCGATGCGCATGCGGTGGCGGCGGCAGGCGTCGTACATCGCCGCCATCACGGTGCGCATCTCCTCGTACTTCGGGAACGGCATCTCCTCCATGGCCGACCCGACGGTCGGCCGGAAGATGCAGACCGTGGGGAACGCCCCGGCAGAGACGATCCGCTCGATCCCCTCGATCGTGTTCTCGATCGGCTCCAGCCCCGCGATGATCTCGCCGGACACCGAACCACGCGGCATGCGCGCCACGCAGTACTCCATCGCCTTGAAGAACAGCGACTGCCCGAGCGTGCGCGCCTTGCCCGGGCAGACGCGGGCGAACCAGTCGGCGTCGAGCAGCTCGATGCAGAACGAGAAGTGATCGGCCCCGAGCTCGATCAGGCGGTCGTAGCGCCAGAACTCCCGCTCGGGCGAGAGCTGCACCCCGACGAGCAGCCCGACCTCCTCCTTGATGGCGCGGACGAACGGCTCCGCGAACTCGAGGCCGTGCCCCCCCTGGAAGCCGCCGTTGAGGTGCACGAACGTGACGCCGGAATGCTGCTTGGCCGCCCAGCATGTCTCGACTACGTCCTCGAGCGCTTTCTCGCCGACTTCGTTTTCGCCGACGTTGCACCCGGTCGTGCAGAAGCGGCAGTTCAAGTCCTGCTGCCAGAACTCGCATACCGGGTTGATGTAGATCCCGAGATAGGTGCCTTGCAGCACGCCGATCTTCGACATGGGCACGTCGCGCGAGGTCAGCCGGTCGTACCAGGACGGCCGCAGCGGAATACGAATCGGGTAGTGCGAGTCGTCGCGTTCGTCGACGATGGTGTAGGCGTCGGGGCCGCCGCGGAGCACGAACGGCGACACCTGGGCGTAGCGCTCCGCCACCGGCACGTTTACCCAGATTTCTGGCTTGAGCCAGGATCCGGTAGGAATGGCGATTTCCAGGCCCGAGCCGAGCCCGGCGCGGGTGCGCACCGCCCGCGCGCCCTCGAGCGGCACGAGCGGGGACACCCGCAGGCCGTGACAGAAGAGTGCGATCTCCAGCTCGCAGGCGTTCAGCGGGCCGTTCACAGCGACCTCCCTCCGGCCGGCGCCGCCGCGGCACCGGAGACGGCCCGGTACTCGCGCTCGCGCAGCCAGCCAATCCACTGGTCGATGCCCTCGCCGCAGCGCGCCGATAGCTCGAGGACGCGCGGCTCCGGCATCACGCAGCACACGGAATCGCGAATGCGCGCCACGCTGACGTCCGGCAGGTGCGGCAGCAGGTCGATCTTGGTCACCAGGACGAGGTCTGCCTTGCGGAACATCACCGGGTACTTGAGCGGCTTGTCATCGCCCTCGGTGACCGACAGCAGGACGACGTTGGCGGCCTGGCCGAGGTCGTAGACGGCGGGGCACACCAGGTTGCCGACGTTCTCGATGAACAGGTAGTCGCGGTCGTCGCACGCGAGGTCGTGCAGGGCGCGGTGCACCATCGCGGCGTCGAGGTGGCACGCCGACCCCGTGGTGATCGAGGCGGCCCTGATCCCCGCCGCCTTCAACCTTCTGGCATCACGGTCGGTCGCGAGGTCGCCGGCGAGCGCGCCGATCCGGCGGACGCCGGCGAGCGCTGCGGCCGTCGCTTCGAGCAGCGCCGTCTTGCCCGATCCAGGGGAGCCCATGACGTTGATCGCCAGCACCCCGGCCTCGCGGAAGTGATGGCGGTTGTGCTGCGCCTGCCTGTCGTTGGCGGACAGGATGTGCTCGTGCAGCTCCACCGGCTCGCGCCGGTACTGGTGTTCAGGGCCGTCCGTGTCGCACATCCCTGGGCTCCTCTCGGTCGCTGTCGATATCCATCTCAATCCGCTCGAGCATGATCTCGTCGCCGTGCTGCAGCGCCGCGGCGGCGCCGCAGACGCCGCAGCGCCGCGGGCCGTCGGCCGGCACCGCCGCGCCGCACGCGCGGCAGGCCCACCGCGCCGGGACCGGAACAATCTCCAGGCGCGCCTCGCTGCAGATCGTGGGCGCGGCCACGATCCGATAGGCGGTCGCCAGCAGCTCGGGATCGACGCCGGACAGCTCGCCGATGCGGACGAGCACGAACGTGACCGCGCTCGCGCGGCGGCTGGCCGCCTCCGCGTCGATCCGCTCGATGAGCGCCCTGGCGATCGAGTACTCGTGCACCTCGGCCCTCGCGCCCGCTGCGCGTCAACAGATTCGCGGCAGCAGCTCCCCGTCGGGCTCCGCCAGCAGCCGCCGGCCGAACCCGGTGTCGAGGACGATCGACCCCGGCAGGTCCGCGACGCAGCCGCCGACGATCGCCGCGTCACGCCCGAGCGGGTGGGCGCGCAGCGCCGCCACCACGCGTTCGGCGGCATCGGCGCGGACCCCCATGAGCGCCTTGCCCTCGTTCGCGACCGCCAGCGGGTCGAGCCCCAGCAGCTCGCACGCGGCGCGGACCTCGTCACGCACCGGTATCGCGCGCTCATCGAGGACGATTCCCACGCGGCTCTTCGCCGCCATCTCGTGCAGCGCGCTGGCCACGCCGCCGCGGGTCGGGTCCTTCATCGCCGTGACGGCGCCGGCGGCGGCATCGAGCGCGGCACGCACCAGGCCGTTCAGCGGCGCCACGTCGGAGGTCAGCGCGCCCCGCAGATCCAGCTGGTGCCGCGCCGCCATCACCGCCACGCCATGGTCGCCGACCGTCCCGGTGACCACGATCGCGTCACCGGGGCACAGGCCGCGGTCACGGATGACGCGGTCTGCCATCGCGACGCCGGCGGTGTTGACGACCAGGCCGTCGATCTCGCCGCGCCCCATGACCTTCGTGTCGCCGCTGACGATGGCGACGCCGGCCTCGGCGCACGCGGCGGCCATCGAGGTGCGCAGCGCGCGCAGGCGTTCGAGGGGGAATCCCTCCTCGATCACCAGCGCACAGGTCAACCCGAGCGGCTCGGTGCCCCCCATGACCGCCAGGTCGTTCACAGTACCGCAGATCGCCAGCCGGCCGATGTCTCCGCCGGGAAACTCGAGCGGCTGGATGACGTGCGAATCGGTGGTCACGATCAGCCAGCGGTCGCCGGCGGGGATCGCGGCGCCGTCATCCATCGCTGCCGCCACCGGCGACGCGCGATCGACGAGGAGCCCCTCGATGAGCGATCGCATCGCGCGGCCGCCGGCGCCGTGCTTCATCGCGATGCGATCGACCGACCGTGCAACGCTCATGACGAAAGGGACAGTCAAGGCGTGGCCGGAACCGGACGGCGTTGGCGAGGTGGCGCGTCCATGTGCGGCGTGACGTTGAGCGTCCCCGTTTCTCCGTACTGGTACCAGATGCGGCACGTGCCTTCGCTGCTCACCATGCAGGCGCCGACCGGGCTGTCGGGCAGGCACGCGCTCGCGAAGAGCGGGCAGTCGCGCGGCGATGCAATCCCCGTCATGATCTCGCCGCAGATGCACGCCGCGGCTGCCGGCCGCGGTGCATCGCCCCGTACCGCGCTCACGTCGATGTCGAACCGGCGCCGTGCGTCGAGGTGGCGCCACTGCTCGCGCAGCCGCAGATTGCCGCCGGGCACGTGGGCGATGCCGCGCCAGCGCCCGCCGGCCGTCTCGAAGACGCGCCACAGCTGCGCCAGCGCGCGCGCGTTCCCCTCGCGCGTCACGCAGCGCGGGAACATGTTCTCCACCGCCGGACGGCGATCGCGCACCAGCTCCACGAGGCGCAGGAGCGCCGCCAGAATGTCCAGCGGCTCGAACCCGGCGACTACCACCGGGACGCCGTGGCGCGCCGCGAACGGCTCGAACAGGCCCCAGCCGGTAACCGTGGCGGCGTGGCCCGCCGCGACGAACCCTTCGACCCGTGAGCCGCGAATCGCCGCCACCACCTCCATCGCCGGCGGACTGTACTTGTGCGCGGACAGCACGAAGAAGTTCTTCGGCGGATCGTTCAGCACGACCGCCGCGGTCGCGACCGCGGTCGTCTCGAAGCCGCTCGCGAAGAACACGACCGGCTCGTCGCACCCGCGCGCGATCTCCACCGCCTGCGCGATCGAGTACACGACGTCGACGCGCCCTCCCTCCGCCTGCGCGTCGGCGAGCGAGCGCGACGTCCCGGGCACGCGCACCATGTCGCCGTAAGTCGCGACGCGCACGCCCTGGCGCACCAGCGCGACCGCCTCGTCCACTTCCGGCTGGTCGGTGACACACACCGGGCACCCTGGCCCCATGATCACGTTCAGCGCCGGCGGCAGCACGGCGCGCAGCCCGAAGCGCGCGATCGCCTGCTCGTGGCTGCCGCACACGTGCATGAGGGTGATCGGCGCGCGCGCGATCGACGCGGCGACCCGCGCCAGCGCCGCCGCCAGGGCGGCGCCGCGCACCGGGTCGCGGAACTTCAGCTCGCGCGCCGCCTGCCCGCTGTCAACGCTCGCCATCCCGGTCGACCCCCGCCGACGTCGCCTCGATCTCGCCGCGCACGTCGGCGGCCATCAGGTCGAGGTCCTCCGCGTCGTCGCACGCCGCACGCAGCAGCTGCTCGTAGAGCGCGAGCGTGCCGGCGATGTCGTCGTCGGGAATGCGGCGGATCGCGTAGCCGACGTGGTTCAGCACGTAGTCGCCCGGCCCGACCGGCCGATCGACCAGCTCCAGGCGGACCGTCCGCTGGACGCCGAAAAAGTCCACCACCGCCGTGGAGCCGTTCACTTCGACCACGCGACCCGGAACGCCCAGACACATGTCACAGTCCTCGCGCAACCACATCGGCAACGACCGCCTGCCCGAGCGACAGCCCGCCGTCGCCGGGCGGCACCTGCCGGTGCACGTAGGTGGTGAAATCCGGCGCCAGCCCGGCGAGGACGCCCTCGGTAAGGCGGCGGTTCTGGAAGCAGCCGCCGCTCAGGGCGACCGGCAGGTGGCCGCGCGTGCGCGCCACGCAGCGGACCAGATCGACGGTGGCGGCTGCCAGGGTGTTATGAAACCGCGCCGATATCCGTCCCGCCGGCTCGCCGCCTATCAACTCGAATACCGCGTCGCGCACCGCCTCGCGCAGATCGACGACGCAGCAGGCGGGCGACGACCGATCGACCTCGTAGCGGTAGCGTCCGCGCTCCCCGTCGGCCGCGGCGACGTTCCACGCGAGCGCCACCTGCCCTTCGTAGGTGGCGAGCGGGCGCGCCAGGCCGAGCGCCCCGAACGCGTCGAAGTAGCGGCCGATCCCGTGCGCCTTCGGTGCGTTGATCCCGTCACGGATCATGCGCAGCACGATGTCGACCTCGCCGCGCGGAAGCCGCCGGAAGAGCGGGATCGCATCGAGCGGCGGATCGCCGGCAAACGCGTCGTCCACGACGGCGAGCGCGGTGCGCCACGGCTGGCGGATGGCGGCGTCGCCGCCGGCCAGGGCGATGGGACGGAACGTGCCGACCCGCTCGAAGCGGGCGTAGCGCGCGACCAGGACCTCGGCGCCCCAGGCGGTGCCGTCGGTCCCCAGCCCGGTGCCGTCGAACGCCACGCCGATCACCGGGCCGTCGAGCCCGTGCTCGGCCATCACGCTCGCGACGTGCGCGTGGTGGTGTTGCACGCCGACGACCAGGGCGTGCTGCCGCGCCAACGCGTAGGTGGTCGACAGGTACTCCGGGTGCAGGTCGTGCGCGACGATCGTCGCGTGGAACGACAGGAACCGCTCGAGGCGCGCGATCGACTCGCAGTACGCGCGGTAAACCTCCAGGTTCTCGAGGTCGCCGATGTGCGGCCCGAGGATCGCCTCGTCGCCGCGCGCAAGGCAGAACGTGTTCTTGAGCAGCGCGCCGCAGGCGAGGACCGGCTGCTCGATCGGGCGCGCGAGACGGATCGGCCGCGGCACGTAGCCGCGCGAGCGGCGCAGCACCGCGGGCGCGCCGGCGATGAGGCGCGCCACCGAGTCGTCGCAGCGCGTCACGATCTCGCGGTCGTGGACGAGCAGCAGGTCGGCGCTCGGGCCGAGCCGCGACAGCGCCTCCTCGTCGGTGTAGGCGATCGGCTCGTCGGAGACGTTGCCCGAGGTCATCACCAGCGGTCGATCGACGCGATCGAGCAGCAGCTGGTGGAGCGGCGAGTAGGGCAGGAACAGGCCGACGAGCGGGTTGCCAGGCGCCACCGCTGGCGAGATCGGCGAGGGGACGCGACCCGTGGCCAGCACGATCGGCCGCTCCACCGAGAGCAGGAGCCGCTCCTCGTCGTTCGACAGCACCGCGATCCGCCGCGCCGACTCGAGGTCGCGTGCCATCACCGCGAACGGCTTCTCGTCGCGCCGCTTGCGGCGCCGCAGCTCGGCGACGGCCGCATCCGACGTGGCGTCGCAGACGAGGTGGAACCCGCCGATCCCCTTGAGCGCGACGATCGCCCCGGTGGCGAGCGCGGCGGCCACCACGGCAATCGGATCGCCGCTGGCGAGGCTCGTGCCGTCCTGCCGCAGGAGCGCGAGCCGCGGGCCGCACGCCGGACAGGCGTTCGGCTGCGCGTGGAAACGGCGGTCGTCGACCGAGTCGTACTCGCGCTGGCAGGCGGCACACATCCGGAAGCCGGCCATCGTGGTGTTCGGCCGGTCGTAGGGCGCGGCGGTCGCGATCGTGAAGCGCGGTCCGCAGCTGGTGCAGTTGACGAAGGCGTAACCGAACCGCCGGTCCTGCGGGTCGCGGAGCTCGCGCGCGCAGTCGCCGCACAGCGGGAGGTCCGGCGGAATCGAGACCCGCCGGTCGACGCGCGCCTCGCTGTCGATGATCTCGAAGCCGCGGAGAGGCTGGAAGGGAATCGGTTCCTCGTGGAGGTCGTCGATGTGCGCCGCCTGGGGCACGGACCCGGCCAGCGTCGCCACGAACGCCTGCAGTTGATCGGCCGGCCCGTAGGCGTCGATGGTGACGCCCGCCGTGTGGTTCAGGACGCGGCCGGTCACGCCGACCGCGTTGGCCACCCGGTAGACCCAGGGCCGGAAGCCGACGCCCTGCACGGTGCCGCGGATCTCGATGCGCCGTCCCTCGGGGGCGCGCGCGACGGCGGTGGACCGTCCCAGGAGACCGTGTTCGAAGTGGAAGATGCGCACGTGCGTGGCCGGTTACGTGGCTTGGGTGGCAAGCGGGATGCCACCGCTCAGCCGCGGCAAATGCCGCGGGAAAGCCTCGTTCCGCCCGATTCCCGCGATCCATGCCGGATTTCCGGCGCACGGCCGGGGTGGCGGGGCGCGACCATTGCAACGGCCGTAGGGAGGAGCGAACGATGCCATACCTCAGCCTTCGCCGCGCCGCCGTGCTGGTGTTCACCGCCGCGTGGCTCTCTCCCGCGCTGTCATTTGGTCAGGACGCACCAGCGGCAACGTCCGGACGACGGGACCCGCGGGCGGTGCTCTGGAAGGACCCCGGCGCAATCGGGTCGCGCGATCTGTTCTGGGGGACGGGCAGTCCCGATCGGGTTCCGCAGGCGCCGTTCACGTTCGTCGAAGAGGACCAAGGCGGGACGCAGCCGAAGATCGTCGTCACCGACGCACGCGGCGTCAGCTGGGAGGTGAAGTTCGGCGAGGAGGCGAAGGCGGAAGTCGCCGCGAGCCGGTTTGTCTGGGCGCTCGGCTTCGTCGCCGAGGAGATGTACTTCGTCCGCACCGGCGTGGTGCGCGGGTACGACGGCAGGGGACGGGCGCGCGGCTTTATTGCGGAGCAGGGCAACTTCGTCAACGCGCGATTCCGCCGCAGCGACCCGCGCGTCGTCCGCACCGACGATCGCTGGACGCTGCGCGACAACCCGTTCATCGCGCAGAAGGAGCTCTCCGGCCTGATGATCCTGATGACGCTCCTGGCCAACTGGGACATCGGCGGCACTCGCAACACGCGCGTGCTGCGCGTGACCAACGCGGACGGATCCATCGAGCATCAATACGCAGTGACGGATCTCGGCGCGACGTTCGGCCGGATGGGCGGCCGCCTGACCCCGCACTCGAAGTGGAACCTCGAGGATTACCAGGCCGAGGGAATGGTGGAGAAGGTGGAGAACGGCGAACTGCACCTCGACTACGACGGCCTGGAGCCGGGCGTCGATCACATCCCGCTCGAGCATGCCCGCTGGTTCGCGACGCTGCTCGTGCAACTTGCGCCCGCGCAGGTGCGACGGGCGTTCGAAGCGGCGGGCGCAACAGCGGAGGAGGTCGACGGCTACTCGGCGCGCGTGATGGAGAGGATCGCGGAATTGCAGGCGGCGGTCGGACCGCGCGCGCAGTGAGCCGGATCGAGCTGGTGGAGTCGTGCGGGCGAGAACTCGCACCTCCGAACGCCAGATTGCCGCACGGCCCGGATAGGGGGCTTGGGAGTCGGCGGTTGGAGACCGGGCCTTGCCGGGACGGGTCCTCGCCATCCTGTTAGAATGGCCTCACCCTGCTTGGGGAGAGGACATTGATGAGTACAACCCGCGTCCTACGTTTACTGATATTTGCCGTCGCCGCCGGCTGGCCCGCCCAGGCGTGGGCGGCGCCGCAGGCGCAGGCGCAGAAACCCACGGCGCAGAAACCGGCGGCGCAGAAGCCACCGGCGCAGAAGCCGTACGAGCCGACGGTGGGACAGGAAGGCAAGGACGTCGTCTGGGTGCCGACGCCGCAGGCGCTCGTGGACAAGATGCTCGACCTGGCCAAGCTCACGCCGCAGGACTTCGTGATCGACCTCGGCTCCGGCGACGGCCGCACCGTGATCACCGCCGCGAAGCGCGGCGCGCGCGCGCTCGGCGTCGAGTTCAACCCCGACATGGTGGCGCTGTCGATGAAGAACGCGGCCGCGGCAGGCGTATCCGATCGAGCGACCTTCACCAAGGCCGATCTGTACGAAACCGATCTATCCAAGGCGCAGGTCATCACGATGTTCCTGCTGCCGTCGATCAACATGAAGCTGCGGCCGAAGCTCCTCGACTTGAAGCCCGGAACCCGGATCGTGTCGAACTCCTTCGACATGGAGGACTGGCAGCCGGACGAGACCGCGACGGTCACCGAGGACTGCACGAGCTGGTGCAAGGCGATGCTGTGGATCGTCCCCGCCAAGGTGGAGGGCACCTGGCAGCTGCCGAAGGGCGTGCTGACGCTGAAACAGCAGTTCCAGATGGTGACGGGAACGCTCGACGGCGCCGAAATCAAGGACGGAAAGCTGCGCGGCGAACAGCTGACGTTCACTGCCGGCAACGCGAAGTACACCGGCCGTGTGAACGGCAACACGATCAACGGATCGGTCTCCGGCAGCAGTCTTTCCAGCTTCACCGCAGCCAGGCGCTGACCTGCCGTTGCGCGTGCTCGTGATCCTGTCCGGCGCTGACGCTGGTGGGTCTCGAGCCTGGTGGCTTCCGCCTCAGTACGGAAGTCACCGCGGCCCCCCTCAAGGAGCCATGACGCCACGCCGCGCGTATGCGCGTGCCGCGCGCTCACGAAAACAAGTCTGCTAGCGCCTCGATCAGGTCGCGCTTGCCGAGCGAAATGCGTCGCGGGTGGTGCGCCGGCGGCAGTTCCGGCTCGAGCGGCCGCGCGGCGCCCTGCCCGCGGTCGCGGCCCGGAGCGTCGGCGACCTGCTTGAGCTCACCAAAATCCAGCCAGATCGAGTCGCAGCCCCGGCAGGTGTCGATGACGATGTTGCCGGGACCGTAATAGGGGTGAACGTCCATCCTGTCGCGGCATTGTGGGCAGACGAGGTGCCGCTGCAGCTCGCGCTCGTCGAGCGGCGCCGGTATCGACGGGGGGCGGGACGGGAACGCCCGCCGCGCGTTGACCACGTCGACGAACACGGCGCGGGGCACGAGCACGCCGCGGCACTGCTCGCAGTAGCGCACCGCGTGCTGGTCGTCGAGCAGCGCCTTCGCCAGCGGCGCGGCACAGACCGGGCACGGCGCCCCGCCGCGCTCGAGTACCTGCACGCCGTCGGCGGCAGGCGCGTCGATGAAGTGGAACGTCCCGCAGTAACGGCAGTAATAGTACTTCCGCCGCTCGAAGAGCTCCATCGCCGCGCCGCAGTTTCGACAGTTCATGGGTGATGACGGGGTCCGCTCGCTGGACGCGTGTCTATCGTATTCGGCTCCGTAAAGGGGCGACACGGGCATCGCTCGGTGGCCGGGTCCGACAGGATGAATGAATCCGGCGAACGTCGTGGGAAGCGCCCACACCGCTCGGCCGCAGCGATCGCCGGCAGAAGGAGCGGGTTTGGGAGTGAGCCGGTCGCCGCGATACGCATGCTGCTGTCCGCCGACTGCCTCCGCGTCCTCACTGCTCCGCGTGCTCCGCGATCGTCTGTGATGTCCGTTAGGATCGGCCATTCATGCCGGAGCTGACGCATGCGCAGTGGGCACTCGCCGTCGCGGGCGCGGTCGGCCTCGGCATCGGCAAGGCCGGGCTCTCCGGGATGAGCCTCGTGCACGTGCTCATCTTCGCCTTCCTCTTCGGCGCCCGCGATTCGACCGGAATCGTGCTGCCGATGCTCCTCGTCGGCGACGTGTGCGCCGTCGCCGCGTACCACCAGCACGCGCGCTGGGACTACGTGCGACGCCTGCTGCCGCCGGCGTGCCTCGGCGTCGTGGGCGGCGCCCTGCTGATGGGTTGGCTGGACGAGGCCGCGTTCGAGCCGACCGTCGGCTGGATCGTCCTCGCGCTCAGCGTGCTGCAGGCGCTCCGGATGCAGCGGCCGGACTGGTTCGGCGACGTGCCGCACACGCGCGGCTTCGCGTGGAGCATGGGGCTGGCGGCCGGCGCGATGACGATGCTCGCCAACGCCGCCGGGCCGGTGTTCGCACTCTACTGCCTGGCCGTGATGCTGCCGAAGTTCGAGCTGGTGGGGACGACCGCCTGGTTCTTCTTCATCATCAACCTCTTCAAGGTGCCCTTCAGCTACGGACTGGGCCTGATCCACGGCCGCACGCTGCTCCTCAACGCGGCGCTCGCGCCGGCGATCCTGGCGGGCGTGCTCGGCGGGCGCTGGCTCGTCGGGCGCATCCCCCAGCTCCTCTTCGATCGCCTGCTGCTCGCCTTTGCGGCGATTGCGGCGCTTCGCCTGATATTCCCGTAAGGGTGGGCGAGCGGCGGTGGACGACTCCTCACGACCGCCGGTAAGCACCGTCAGGGTGGGCATTCGGCTATCCTCTCCGCGGAGGTCTCCGTGCGATCAGCCTTTGCAGCGATCCCGGCCGCCGCGGCGTTCGCCGTCGCCACTGCGACCGCCGCCCCCGAAACCGGCTGGACGCGGTTCCGCGGCCCGAACGGAACCGGCGTGTCGGACGCGACCGGGTTGCCGTCGGTGTTCGGCCCCGAGAAGAACGTCGCCTGGAAGGCGCCGCTTCCACCGGGCCATTCGTCCCCGGTCCTGACGACGGCTCACGTGTTCGTGACCGCGTACGAGGGCGACGCGCTGCTGGTGATCGCGCTGGATCGCGACCGCGGCAAGGAGCTCTGGCGCCGACAGGTGCCGCGCCTGAGGATAGGACGGCTCGACGGTCCGAACAACCCTGCGTCCCCGTCCCCGGTGAGTGACGGCGCGCGCGTGTTCGCGTTCTTCCAGGACTTCGGCCTGGTCGCGTTCACGAGCGACGGGCGCGAGCTCTGGCGCCTGCCGCTTGGGCCGTTCAACATCTTTTACGGCTTCGGCGCCTCGCCGGTGCTCGTCGATGGGTTCGTCATCCTCCCGGTCGACCAGGACACCGGGTCGTACCTGCTCGGCGTGGACGCCGCGACGGGTAAAGTGCGGTACAAAGTCGATCGGCCAGGGGTCATCTCAGGGTACTCGACGCCGGCCGTCTACGAGCCGAAGGACGGACCGAAGCAGGTCATCATCCCGGAGTCGTTCCAGCTCTCCTCGTACGCGGTTGCCGACGGCAGCCGTGTGTGGTGGGTGCGCGGCCTCGCCTGCGAGATGAAGTCGGTCGTCAGCATGGACCGGGACACCGCGTACGTCAACGGCTGGGGGTTTCCACAGAACCAGCCCGGCGCGCAGGTTGCGACGGTGCCGTTCGAGGAAGCCCTCGCACGCTACGACAGGAACGCGGACCGTCGCGTCGGCAAGGACGAAATCTCCGGTTCCGGGCCGATGGACCGCATGCTCAGCCCGAAGTACGGCTTCGCCGCGTTCGATCTCAATCGCAACGACGCCCTCGATGCCAAGGAGTGGGAGGTCTTCCGCGCGATGCTGGCGTCGGAGAACGGCCTGCTGGCAATCCGGCTGGGCGGCATCGGCGACATGACGGCGAGCGCGATCAGGTGGAAGTACCAGCGCCCGGTTCCGCAGGTGCCCTCGACGCTGCTCTACCGCGGCGCGCTGTTCATGGTCAACGACAGCGGGATCCTCATCTCGTTCAACCCCGAGACCGGCGAGGTCATCAAGCAGGGGCGGCTCAAGGGAGCGATCGACAAGTACTTCGCATCGCCGGTGGGCGCGGACGGCAAGGTGTACCTCGCCAGCCAGGACGGGACCGTCACGGTCGTCGAGGCGAAGGGCGACTGGGAGACACTCTCCGTGAACGCGCTCGGCGACGAGGTGTTCGCGACGCCAGCCATCGCGGATGGCCGCATCTACGTGCGCACGACGAGCGCGTTATTTGCCTTCGGGACTGACGCTGCCGGGATCCGGGATCCGCTCTTCAGGTCGCCGTACCACCTGATCCCGGATCCCAGATCCCTGCCCGGACAGACGTCAGTACCAGCGGGCGGCGTCAACGCTGGATCGTCACGTTGACGCGGAACTCGCCACTGTTGTCGGCCAGGTGGTCGTCGTTCACGCCCAGGTAGAGCCGGCCCGACACCGGCGCACGCAGCCGGTTGGTGCGGTCGCCGACATACACCGGCGCCGAGTCGCCGATGCGCGCGACCAGGCCGCCGGCCGGCTGGCTGTTCACCGGCGCGTTCTGCGCGCGGCGTCCGCTCGCCGCTCCGGATGGCGTCGCCGTGTCATTCGCGTTCGAGCTCATCTGGATCTGGCCGTCCGCCTGGAACGACAGGAAGTCGCCGCGCCGGACGGTGATGCCCGTGTCGATCCACCGCTCACGCGCGTCAACCACGATCGTCCGGCCGGTGGTCCCGACCGCTTCCGAGGTCGAGGCCGCTCCGCCTCCGAGCTCGTCGCGCGATAGGACACCGTCGCTGTCGCGATCGCGGCCGTTGAAGCTCACGCGCGACCAGTGCCATTCGTTGCGCTCGACGACGCCGTTGCGGTTCGTGTCGAGTCTGGTGAAGAGATCGGCCTCCGCCGCGCGCTGCTCGCCGGCCACTTCAGCCCGGCTCAGCGTGCCGTCGTTGTTCCGATCGAGCCATTCGAACGCGTCGCGGCTGCCGTGCCACTCGCCGCGCTCGACGCGTCCGTCGTTGTCGAGGTCGAGGTCCGCGAAGAGATCGTCGCGGTCGTCATCGACGTCGCCGCCGAGGAACTCGCTGCGTGTCAGCACGCCGTCGCGATTTTGGTCGGCGCGCAGGAAGCCTTCCATGTCATAGAACCACTCGTCGCGCGTGATGCGGCCGTTACGGTCGCGATCGATGCTCGAGAACCGGGACGGCGACCAGTCGCGCAGCGCGAGCCGCTCAGGATCGAAGTCCTCGTCGACACGCGACTGCCGGCGCGCGCCGACGCGCACCTCGTCGCCCGAGAGGACGCCGTCGCCGTTCCAGTCGTGCACCATGAACGACCGCTCGCTTCCGCGCCACTCGTCGCGCGTGATCCGGCCGTCGTTGTTCGCGTCCATTGCCGCAAAGCGCATCCGGCCCTGGGCCTCCGCAGTCCCCACCACCATGGGGTCGCCGGCAAGGGGCAGGGCCAGCGCCACCGCCGCCACGAATACTTGAGGTCGCATTGTGTCATCTCCTCTCCCTGACGAGAGGAGTCGCACAAACCGTACCTTGGGAAAGGTCGGGCTGGCTCGAGCTCGGCGCGCGGAATCACCGCCCGAATTGAGGAGACGACGGCCCAGATCCGTCAAGAATGGGCTTGGGTGTTGGAGGCGACGGTGCCACAATGTCCTGAGGTTGCATCTCTACGAGGGAGGCCGCCATGAACCAGCCTGCACCGTGCGCGCACCCCGGCTGTTCGTGTTCAGTTCAACCAGGCGGCGAGTTCGGCAAGTACTGCAGCGAACACTGCAAGAAGGCGGCGGGGATGACGGAGCTGCGCTGCACCTGCCATCACCCCGATTGCAAGTAAGCGGCGAAGGGCCCGGCCTTCGCAACGACGCTGTCACGACTGCTGGCCAGCTGCCGCCTTGCGGTCGTACTCCTGCTGCGTTCGCAGGATCGCGCACCATTCCTTGTGCTCCGCCAGCGGCATACCGCACTCGAGGCACACGCGGACGCGCTGCGGCTTGGGCTTTCGCGAGAACAGCTTCTGAAGGATGGTCATCGTCTCGTCTCCCCGACTGTCAGGATACTGAGACGTAGGAAGGCCCCCCGAGGTTTGCTGTCCGTTTACGGACGCTCCTCCAACCCCTTCTGAAAGCCCGATTTCGGCGTCAGGCGACCGCGTGGGCGCCGGTCCCCTCCCACCAGGTATCAGGATGGCGCGGCACCGCTCGCGGCACGAATCGGACGCCGAGCCGCGTCAGTTCGCTCGTGATGAGACCGATCACCGGGTGAATCGCGGCGCGGACCGGGGCGCTCAGGTGGACGCCGGTCGCGACCCATTCCGGTACGACGCCCACGACCAGGACCTCTCGCGGACCCATGCCGGCGGCGGCGACTGTGAGCAGCGCCTCGGCGAGGTCGGGATCGTGGAGATTGAGGCGCGCGAGCGGCGGATGCTGCAGGAGGTCGATCAGCCGGAACTGGTGCAGGTCGCCCGGCCGTCCGTCGGCCGAGACCGTGTCGACGAAGATCACCGCCTCGGCGTTGACGAGGTGCGGTGCGAGCTCCAGTCCCGGCGTGCCGCCGTCGACGATCTGCACCTGCGCGGGCAGCTCGTAGAGCGCCTCGAGCACGCGGGCGACGTACGGTCCGAAGCCCCCGTCGCTCATGTGAACGTTGCCGACACCGATGATGCGGATGTTCATGCGACCTTTCATCTGGCTCGAGCAACCGTGATGCCGGCCCACACAACACCTTGACCTGATTGCGCTTATCTCTCCTTAGGCGGCGTGGGGAGGCTGACGGCGGCGGAAAACCGCCGGGCGGCCGGGCGCACGACGCGGCCTCCGGTTCGGGGCCATGGCGGCGGCCGCTCCGCCGGCCCGAGGGGGCTCCGGGAGAGCTGCCGGTTTCCCGTCAGAAGCGGCCGGAACTGGCCAAAATCCACGCTTTTCCTGTGGAAAACCCCGAGCACGGTGGTTGCTTCGTCCAGGGCGAATCAGGAGCACCTAATGACGCTCGGACCGTGGATTACCGTCGATGGAAACGAGGCGACCGCGCGGGTCGCCTATCGCCTCAGCGAAGTCATCGCGATTTACCCGATCACGCCGTCCTCGAACATGGGAGAGTTCGCCGACGCGTGGATGTCGGAACAACGCCCCAACCTGTGGGGCACGACCCCGACGGTCGTGGAGATGCAGAGCGAGGGCGGGGCGGCCGGCGCGATGCACGGGGCGGTGCAGGCCGGCGCGCTGGCGACGAGCTTCACCGCGAGTCAGGGCCTGCTCCTGATGATTCCGACGATGTTCAAGATGGCCGGGCAGCTGCTGCCCTGCGTGCTGCACGTCAGCGCGCGTGCCGTCGCCACCCACGCGCTCTCCATCTTCGGCGACCACAGCGACGTGATGGCGGTGCGCACGACCGGGTGGGGCCTGCTGGCCTCCGGGTCGGTGCAGGAGGCGCAGGACATGGCGGCCGTCGCCCACGCGTCGTCGCTCGAAGGGCAGGTGCCGTTCCTCCACGTCTTCGACGGGTTCCGCACCTCGCACGAGGTGGACAAGATCCGGTCGCTCACCGACGACGACCTGCGGGCGCTGGTCAGCGACGCGAAGGTGGCGGCGCACCGCGGGCGGGCGCTGTCGCCGGACCACCCGGTACTGCGCGGCTCCTCGCAGAACCCCGACGTGTTCTTCCAGGAGCGCGAGGCCGCGAACCCGTTCTACCTGAATCTCCCGGCGGTGGTCGAGTCCACCATGCACCGCCTGGGCGATCTCACCGGCCGGCGCTACAACCTGTTCGACTACGAAGGCGCCGCCGACGCCGAGCGCGTGATCGTGATCATGGGCTCGGGCGCGGAGACCGCCGCCGAGGCGGCCGCGGCCCTCAACGCCCGCGGCGAGCGCGTCGGCGTGTTGAAGGTGCGGCTGTTCCGGCCCTTCAGCGCCGCGCACTTCGTGCGTGCGCTGCCGCCGACCGTGAAGCACATCGCCGTGCTCGATCGCACCAAGGAGCCGGGCGCGATCGGCGAGCCGCTCTACCAGGACGTCATCACCGCGATCAACGAGTCGCTGGAGGCCGCCGAGGCGCCGTTCCGCTTTTTTCCGCGCGTGGTCGGCGGACGCTACGGCCTGGGCTCCAAGGAGTTCACGCCGGCGATGGCCAAGGCGGTGTTCGAGGAGCTCGACGAGGCGGCACCGCGGACGCATTTCTCGATCGGCATCGAGGACGACGTGAGCTTCGCCAGCGTGGCGTACGACCCGTCGTTCTCCACAGAGGACCCGGAGGTGGTGCGCGCGGTCTTCTACGGCCTCGGCTCGGACGGCACGGTCGGCGCCAACAAGAACTCGATCAAGATCATCGGGGAAACGACCGCCCTGCACGCCCAGGGCTACTTCGTCTACGACTCGAAGAAATCCGGGTCGACGACGATTTCACACCTGCGCTTCGGCCCGCGGCCGATCCGGTCCACGTACCTGATCAGCCAGGCGCAGTTCGTCGCCTGCCACCAGTGGGAGCTGCTCGCGCGGCTCGACGTGCTCGAGCACGCGATGCACGGCGCGACGGTCCTGATCAACAGCCCGTACCCGCGGGAGGAAGTCTGGGAGCACCTGCCGTCGCGCGTGCGCCAGCAGATCCTCGACCGCGACCTGAAGGTGCACGTCGTCGACGCCACCGCGATCGCCGCCGGCGCCGGCATGGGCAAGCGGGTCAACACGGTCCTGCAGGCGTGCTTCTTCGCGCTGGCCAACGTGCTGCCCCGCGAGCAGGCGATCGCGGCAATCAAGGCGGCGGTGAAGAAGACCTACGCGTCGAAGGGCGAGAAGGTCGTCAAGGCGAACTTCGCCGCCATCGATGCGGCGCTGGCCGGCCTGCACGAGGTCCCGATCACGGCGGAGGTGCGCGCGACGGGCGCGGGGGCGAAGACCAACGGCGACGCCCGGCTGGAGGGCGCGCCGGTATTCGTCCGCGACGTGCTCGCGCCGCTCATGGCCGGGCGCGGCGATTCGCTCCCGGTGAGCGCATTCCCGGCCGACGGCACGTTCCCGGTGGGCACCGCCCAGTGGGAGAAGCGGAACGTCGCCGAGGACATCCCGGTGTGGGACGAGGTGTTGTGCATCCAGTGCAACAAGTGCGCGCTCGTCTGCCCGCACGCCGCGATCCGCGTGAAGACCTACGCCCCGGCGCAGCTCGGCGCCGCGCCCCCGACCTTCAAATCGGTGGACTACAAGGGCACCGAGTACGCAGGGATGAAGTACACGGTGCAGGTCGCACCCGAGGACTGCACCGGCTGCGAGCTGTGCGTCGAGGTCTGCCCCGCCAAGAACAAGACGACCGGCATCCGCGCCCTCTACATGAAGCCGCAGCGGCCGCTTCGCGACGCCGAGCGCACCAACTACGAGTTCTTCCTCGCGCTGCCGGAGCCGGATCGCACCGCCGCGAAGCACAACTCGGTCAAGGGCAGCCAGTTCCTGCAGCCGCTGTTCGAATACTCGGGCGCCTGCTCCGGATGCGGCGAGACGCCGTACCTGAAGCTCGCGACGCAGCTGTTCGGCGACCGCATGGTGGTGGCCAACGCCACCGGCTGCTCGTCGATCTTCGGCGGCAACCTGCCGACCACGCCCTGGTCGTGCAACCGCGAGGGGCTCGGGCCGGCGTGGGTCAACTCGCTGTTCGAGGACAACGCCGAGTTCGGGTTCGGGTTGCGGCTGACTATCGACAAACATGCCGAACAGGCGCGCGCGCTGGTCAAGCAGCTGTCGCCGATCATCGGCGAGGCGCTGGCGGCGCCGATCCTCGAGGCGGTCCAGGGCGACGAGCCGGGCATCCACGAGCAGCGCGAGCGCGTGAAGCTGCTCAAGTCGAAGCTGAAGCGGTGGCTGGACGCCTGCGTCGAACCCCTCTCGGAGCAAGTCGGCCTGGCGCTCCGGCTGATGAACCTCGCCGATTACCTGGTCAAGAAATCGGTGTGGATCGTCGGCGGTGATGGCTGGGCGTACGACATCGGCTACGGCGGTCTCGATCACGTGCTGGCGTCCGACAAGAACGTCAACGTGCTCGTGCTCGACACCGAGGTGTACTCCAACACCGGCGGCCAGGCGTCGAAGGCGACGCCGAGGGGCGCGGTCGCGCGGTTCGCCGCCGGCGGCAAGCGCACGGGCAAGAAGGACCTGGGCATGCTGGCCATGACCTACGGGCACGTCTATGTGGCGCACGTCGCCTTCGGGGCCAACGACACGCAGACCGTCCGCGCGTTCATGGAGGCCGAGTCATATGACGGGCCGTCGCTCATCATCGCCTACGCGCACTGCATCGCCCACGGCATCGACATCAAGAACGGGCTGGCGCAGCAGGGCCGCGCGGTGGCGAGCGGCCACTGGCCGCTGTTCCGGTTCGACCCGCGGCTGGCGAAGGACGGCAGCTTCCCGCTGATGCTCGACTCGAAGGCGCCGAAGATCAGCTTTGCCGACTACGCCTACCAGGAGACCCGCTACAAGGTCCTGCGCACGCTCGACCGTGCGGCAGCGGATCGGCTGGCGGAAGAGGCCCAGCACGACGTGCAGGTACGGTGGAAGCTCTACGAGCAGCTCGCGTCCATGAGTGCGGAGCGCGAGGGGAGGGGGAAGACGGTATGAGCACCCAGGTCATGGTTTTGCTGTTCATCGGCCTGGTGGCGGTGGCCTACGTCGCCATGGCCATCGCCGCCTACCTGCGCATGCGCGGCACGCGCATCGTCGTCTGCCCCGAGACGGAGCGCCCGGCGGCCGTAGCCGTGGATGCCGCCCAGGCGGCGCTCGGCGCGATGCGCGAGCACGCCGAGGTGAGGCTGTCCTCCTGCTCACGCTGGCCGGAGCGCCGCGACTGCGCGCAGGCCTGCGCGGCGCAGATCGAGGCGGCGCCGAAGCAGACGCTCGCGTTCGAGATCCTCAAGGAGTGGTACGCCGGCAAGAGCTGCGCGATCTGCCACCGCCCGATTCCGCCGCTCGATCACGTCGGGCCCAAGCCGGGGCTGCTGAACTTCGCGGCGCCCGGACGCGAGACGGTCAGCTGGGAAGACATCCCGGCCGAGACTCTGCCCGCGCTGTTCGAGTCGCACCTGCCGGTGTGCGCGCACTGCCAGGTGACCGAGTCGTTCCGGCAGCAGTTCCCGGACCTCGTCATCGATCGGCACCGCGAACAGGAAACGCGGTTTCACTGAGCGGGGAGAGCACGGAGGAATCACCGGGAGGCCGCGGCGCGAATCAACTCAGAGGCCACGGAGGCCACAGAGCGATCTCACTCAGAGGCCACGAAGGCTACAGAGTGATCTTACTCAGAGGCCACGGAGAGATCAGGCCAACGAAGGCCACCGAGAAACCTCACTCAGAGGCCAGGGAGACTCGGTCGGTCGGTCATATCAGATCTCGATCGGTCTGATCCTCGATGGTGTGAACGTCGAGACAACATCTGACGTTGCCCGAGCTGACGATCTTCTGCTCAGTCGCCAGCACACCTCCTGTCGCGACAGTCAAAGTCAGATAGCATCTTTACTGGTCCAACACAGGCCTTCTCCGTGCTCTCCGTGCCCTCTGAGTTGGACCCCTCCGTGGCCTCCACCCGGCTGGCCGCCCGGAAGATCGCGCCCCCCAGCAGGGCCGCCCCCGCCGCCAGCCCGCCCAGGTTCGACATCAGCGCCCCAAGCCCGCCGAAGAGCGTCGTCGAAAGGATCGCGACCGCGAACGACGAGACGACGAGCGCACGGAACCACCGGTCGTCAAGCCCTCTGACGTACCAGAGATACACGACGTACACGTGGGCCGGCAGCAGCGTCACCCAGTAGTGCTTGTGTGACAGCAGCGAAAAGAGCGGGGCGAGGCAGAACGCCAGCGCCACCGATCCCCACACCGCGGCCAGCGACGGTCGCTTCCGGTTGAACCACGCGTAGAGCGCGATGGCGGCGGCGGTCACGATCGGCGTCAGCCGTCCGAGCGCGTGCAGCACCGGATCCGGGAGCCGCGCGATCGTGACGCTGTACAACCGCCCGTCGTGCTCGAAGGCCACGACGCCGCCGAAGAACCTGTACACCTGCGCAGCGAGCGAGTAGTTCATGTTCAACGGCCAGTGGCGCGTTGCGCGCAGGTCGTCGACGGGCAGGATCACCTCCGTGACCCAGTACCTCAGGTACGAGAGATTGACGTCGAAGCCGAGATAGAGCGCGGGCAGCAGCAGCCCGGCGAGGACGCCGCCGCAGATGCCTGCCACGACCCGCAGGCGCCCCTGCACGACGAAGGGAATCCACAGCGGCAGGACGATGATCTTCAAGACGGCGGCGAGCCCGATGGCCGCGCCGCCGGCGAGCGAACGACCCGCCGCTACCCAGGTCAGTCCCAGCATGGCGACCGCCATGACCGCGATGTTCGCCTGTCCCAGATCGAAGTGGTAGAGCAGCGCTCGCGCCGTCAGCAGGATCGAGAAGAACCCGACCACCCATCGCGCCTTCGGCGATAGCTCCGAGAACGGCCGCCCCGTCATCGCCCGGTAGAACGCCACGACGATCCACCACGCGAGCGCGACGCTGAGGGCGCACCAGACCACGACGGCGAGCTGGATGGAGACGAGGGCGAGCGGGATCGCCAGGAACGCGAAGAGGGGAAGGTACAGATAGGGCTGCCGCCCGCGCGGCTCGGGGACGGCGTAGAGGTCTTCCCCCGCCATGACGAGCCGGGCGGCATGGATGTACACCTCGACGTCGCCCCGCGTGTTCACCCTCCGCAGCTGCTTGCCGCTGGAGATCGCAACGATCGCGAGGACGCCGATGAGGACGGCCGCCGGGAGGATCCTGGAGATGCGCGCCACCGTGCTGAAGGTGGCACCAAGTCTAGCGCATGCCTGACGGCAGGCCTGAACCCCTACGCGAGCGCCGAACGCTGCCGGAGCGCAGCCCTTCAGGGATGCATTCCGTGGCACTGCCCTTCAGGGCTTCACGCCATCAGCTGGTGGTGCGGGACGCCGCGACCAGCTGCTCCCACTCGATCGGCGTGGTCTGCTGCGCCGTCGCGGCCTCGCGCGCCGCGCCCGACGACGAGTAGGCCACGTAGACCTGCTCCTTCTGCAGGCCCTCCCCGATCGTCATCGCCACGAACGAGGCGGCGCTGGCCTTGATCAGACGCCCGTTCTGGAAGTCGGTGACGTAGATCGCGGCCGCGTCCGGATGCTTCTCCGCCACGTAGGCCGCCATGCAGCCGGCCGACCGGAACTTCCAGGCGCGGCCGCCGCTGTCGATGATCTCCCCGGCGAGCCTCGTGTCGCGGATGGTCCGATGGCAGCGCGTGCACACGTCGCCGACGGCGACGGGCACGGGCGACCACGAGGAGCATCCGGCGGCCAGGACCGCCACGAGGGCGAGGGCTGTGCTTTTCATCGGTCTCCACCTTTCTGGAGGCTAGGCTCCTATGCTGACGAGAATCGCGCGTGCGACCGCCCGCTCGACCGCGAGTTCCGTCTGGTCGCACTCGAACACGATTCCCGGAAACGTCTGCACCACGTGAATGGTCGCACCCGGGGTGACGCCCAGCGCCGCCAGGCGGTCGGCGCGGCCGGTGAGATCGCGGATCACGCGCACGACGCGGCCCCGGGTGCCCGGCGGCAGTGCGGCAAGCGGGTGAAGCGGCTCAGAAGGTGACATGCAGGAACCTCAGGAGCCCGTTCAGGGCGGTGCCGGTGCCGAGCGCGATCGCCGTGACGACCGCGAGGATGGCCAGCCCGGCGCGCACCCCGCGCTCACGGATGATCATCAGCAAATTCGCGACGCAGGGGACGAACAGCGTCATCACGGTGAGCGCCACGACCGCCTGGACGCCGGAGAGCGCGCCCTGTTCGGACAGCGCGAACAGCCCGGCCGCGCCGTAGTCGCGGCGCAGGAATCCCATTACGAACACGTGCGCCGCGTCGGCCGGCAGGCCGAGCGCCCCGCTGACGAGCGGCCGCGCGGCATTCGACAGCCAGACGAGGCCACCCACCCTGTCGAGCACGAACAGGATCGCCGTGCCGGCGAGGAACAGCGGCACCGCCTCGCCCAGGTACCAGCGAACGCGCAGCGCGGTCTTGGTCAGCAGGTTGCGCAGGCGCGGCAGCCGGATCGGCGGCAGCTCCAACATGAAGTCGGAGCGCTCGCCGGGCAGCGCGCGGGCGGCGAGCAGGCCGACCAGCACCATCTGCGACAGGACGACCGCGAACAGTGTCAGCAGCGCCGCGAGCGAGATGCCGCCCAGGATGCCCATGATCGTCGCCAGCTGCGCCGAGCAGGGCACGCCCAGCGCTAGCAAGGTGATCGCGATCAGCCGTTCCTTCGGCGTCCCCAGGATGCGGGTCGTCATCGTCGCCATGGTGTCGCAGCCGAGGCCGAGCACCATCGGCAGCACCGCCTTGCCGTTCAACCCCATGGCGCGGAACAGCCGGTCGCTGAAGATCGCGAGGCGCGGGATGTAGCCGCTGTCCTCGAGGAAGGCGAACACGAGGAAGAACGTGGTGACGACCGGCAGGATGATGGCGATCGCGTAGGTGAGCCCCATCGACACGAGGCCGTATTCGCCAACGAGGAAGTCGCGGACCAGCGCCGAGGGAATGGCCGCCGCGAGGCTCGCGGCCGCGGGGTTCACCAAGCGGCCGAAGAGCCCGTCCTCCACGAGCCCGACGAGCGTCTGCGCCCCGAACACCCCGACGAACAGGTAGGTCAGGTACAGGACGAGGCCAAGGATGGGGAGCCCGCTCCACGGCTCGCGGACGGCGCGCCCAAGCCACTCCTGGAACCGACCGAGCGAGGCGCCGCCGACACGGCGGAAACGCTCCGTGGTCAGGTGCGCCCAGTGCAGGTGGTCGAACCCCTCGTACCGGGCGGCGCGCGGCTGCGCCGCCAGGGGCAGCGCGTCGCGGATTTCGGCCATGCCACGGCCCTCGGTCGCGACCGCCTCGACGACCGGGATGCCGAGCGCCTTGGCGAGCCCGTCGGTGTCGATGTCCACGCCGCGCGCCCGCGCCTCGTCGAGCATGTTGAGCACGAGGATCATCGGGCGCTCGAGCTCGGCGATCTGCGACGTCAGCAGCAGCGCACGGCGCAGGTTCCGGGCGTCGGCGATCTGCACGATCAGCTCGGCGCCGGCGCTGGTCAGCAGCCGCCGGGTGATACGCTCGTCCTCGCTCAGCGCGCCTTCCAAGGTGTTCACGCCCGGCGTGTCGACGATGTCGCACACCTCTGCGCCCACCAAGGCACGGCTGCTGGTGATAGCGACGGTAGTGCCCGGATAGTTCGAGACGGTGGCGTAGCGGCCGCTCAGATGGCCGAAGACGACGCTCTTGCCGACGTTGGGGTTGCCGACGAGGACGATGCGGAGGGGGTGCGCGCGGAGGCGCAGGGTGGAGGGCCTCGCGGAATCCAGGACGCCGTGCGGACAGGACATCGCCTGGCTACAGGCGCAAAGCGGGTGCCCGCGGGTTTTCTCAGGATTTCCGGGGGGTTGTGCGGGCACTGACGAAAAACCGGCAGCGCGCGGATGCGCCGCCCGCTGCCGGCACTCGCGGCTCTGGCCTCGGCCCTGCCTCTGGCTACCGCCCGACTGCCCGTCCTACAGGCGTCCGACCCTTCCGCGTCGCGACTGCCGGGACGTGCAGCCACGAAGGGAGGAGAGGTCGAAAGGGCCGGACGCACACTCGAAACGTTGCCCGCCCGGATCCGGGAGTCGTCAGCAGGGGATACCCCTGAAGACGACGCCCGGACGCCGGGTGTTTACCTGCTACCAGAGATATGTCATCCGCAGCCAGAAGTTGTTGCCCTTGTAGGGGCGATAGAGGTACCCCGAGTAGATCGTCGAGGCGAAGGTCGGACCCGCCGCAGCGCTCGGGTTGACCGGGTTATACGCGTCGAGCGTTTCGGCGCCCAGCGCGAAGTCCTCGACTTTGTACTCTTCGTACCAGTACCCGATGCCCAGCGCGACGTTCGGCCGGACGAAGTACTGGACGTCGGTCTTGAAGTCGATCAGCGTGTTGGTCACCGGCGCGAGCGGCCGGAGCTGAACGGTCGAGAAGACGGCCGGGTTCGTGATCGCCGGCCCGCCGTACACGTAGGTCGCTTCGCCGTCGCTCAGGTCGTACGAGAACCGGATGTCGGTCTTCGGCAGCGCCTTGAGGAAGCTCAGGTTGAAGCCGAAGGTGTTCACCGTGTCGTCCTGATCGATGGACCAGTCGCGCGTCGGGTCGAGGAACGTCGTGTTCGTGGCGCTGAGCGGGTTCGACGTCCGCGAATACTGGTACGCCGTGTATTTCTCGTACCCGTAGTTCACCCCGAAGTTGACCGTATCCATCGGGAACGCGTCGAAGCCGAACGCGTACGCGCGGTTCGTGTTGTCGCGCAGCCCGAACCCCGTCTCGTCGTAGTTGTCGTCGCCGTCGCTCACCGAGGCGTTCAGCGCGAGCCACGGCAGGGGCGTCACGGTCACGAGCGCGCTCACCCGGTCGCGGGTCCGGTTCGCGATGTCGTAGTGTCGCGTCCCGGGCTGCTCGCCCACTTCGTTGAGGAGACAGTTGATGTTCGCGCCGTTGAGCATCTTGCAGTCCTCGGTGAAGCCCGAGCCCTCGCGTTTCGAGTGTTCGTACTTCAACCGAAGCGACACGTACTGGTTGCCGGTGCTGTCCATCGACACCCGGAAGGTGTTGTCGGACGTATCCTCGAAGATCCTGAACGCGTTGATCTCGTGCTCGTGACTTTCGAACCCGACGTTCTCGTCGATGTAGTAGTGCCCCTTTTCACTCCCGTATCCGACGTTGAGTGCGACGTACTTCCACGGCGAGTAGGAGGCGTCGAGGTCGAGCGTGTTCCTTCGGAAGCTCGACGGCTCGATCTCGTGGACCTGCGTTCCGTACGCCCAGTCGCCGATGATCGCGTTGGTCGTGGTGAAGTGCGGCGTCTTGTTCGCGTAATCGTAGTACCGATACTTCGCGTTCAGCCACACGCTGTTGACCGGGCGCGAGTTCACGTTGAAGACGAGCGACATGATGTCCGCCTCGGTCGCGGCCGTGGCGCGCGCGAGCGACGGCGACACCAGCGCGGTGTTGACCGTCATCGGCGGCAGCGTCTCGTCCTGGCTCCAGCGGCCGATGGAGAGGCCCGCTGTCGCCCGGGTCCGCTTCGCGAACGAGTACGCGCCGTTCGCGTTCACCGAGAACGACGTGTTCGTCGGCCAGTTGGCGAACTGCCCGACGGACGTGCCGCCGGTGTTGATGTCGGTGGCGCGCAGCGGGTTGTCGAACTTCACCAACGGGACGTTCTGGTTGTACCAGGAGCCCGTGTACCCGACGCTCAGGAGCCCCTTGGTGTTCGCGAACTCCAGCGCCGCGTTCACGTCCGTCGTCCGGTCGTCCATCGGGGCGCCGAACTCGACGGCCGGGTTGAGGCCCGGCGAGGTGCCGAACCCGAACGCCAGCACCTGGTTGCCCGAGCGGCTGGAGTTGCGCAGCCGGAACGTGGCGTCCACGTCGCGATTGATCGTGTACACCATGTTGAAGTTCGCGACATCGCGGCGGCTGTACAGGTCCGCCTGCCGCGCGCCCGCGAACGCGTTGTTCAGCGAGGTGTTCAGCGCCGAGGGGTTGGTCGTGATGACCGCGGCCGCGAGCTGGTTGCTCAGCTGGACCGTGTTGTCGATCTCGAGATAGCTGCCGGTCGTCGAATAGAGCGTCTTGGGTTCGACGGCGGAATAGAGCGGAACCTGCGTCCACTCGAATGCCGCCTTGAGCTTGCCGATGCTCTGGAAATCCCCGAAGTAGTGCTGGTCGCGGTAGCCGACGTTGTCGGCCTCGGCGCGGAAGTACCACGTCGGCTTTTCCTGGGTGAACTTGAAGGCGTCGAACACGGCGCCGCCGCGAAGGTCGCGATAGCGGTTGTAGCGCGCCTCGTCACCCGTGACGTCGTCGGCACGGAAGCCGACGTCGAACTGCCCGAACTTCGGCGTGAAGGTCGTCGGCGCGGCCCCGGGTGCCGGCTGCGTCTGGGGTTGCGTTTGCGTCTGCTGTGCCAGGGCGAGGCCCGAAGAGGCCAGCAGAAGCGCGCCGGTCAGAATCATCGTTCTGGTGCGCATCTCAATCCTCCTCAGGATCACCGCATGAAATACTTGCCGCTCGACGGATGGTTCGACCCGTGCACCATCGAGTGGCAGTTCAGACAGCTGCGGCCGGCAACGCGGTTGCTCCGGTTGGTCACCTGCGTGCCGTCGTAGATCGTGGCGGGGTGCCGCGCGTGGATGTGGCACCGCTGGCAGAGCATCGGGACCTTCGCCACGAGCATGCGGTCGTTGTTCGACCCGTGCGGGTCGTGGCACGTGACGCAGTTCTCACGGCCGACGGCGTGCTCGAAGAGGAACGGCCCCCGCTTCTCGGCGTGGCAGCTCGCGCACGACTCGGTGATCGAGGTCCCCTCGCGCAGCATCTTGACGTTCTGCGATCCGTGCGGGTTGTGGCAGGTGGAGCACTCCATCTTGCCCTCGCGCACCGGCATGTGCGACGCCTTGCGAACCTTGTTCACTTCCTTGGCATGGCACTGGATGCACGTCTCGACCTGGCTCTCGGTCTTGAGCTGCCCCTTCTCCGATTTCGGCGCGTGGACGCTGTGGCAGGTCGTGCATGAGAGGCTGCGCGAGTCGTGCTTGCTGCCGGCCCACTCGCTGTGGTTCGAGCGATTGTGGCAGGTGGTGCAAATCTCGCTCGCCTCGCTCGGCGTCAGCGACGCCGGGTTCTTGATCTTGGTCTTGTCCCCTCCGCCCTCGACGTGCGCCTGGCCGGGACCGTGACAGCTCTCACACCCCTTGCCCGCCGCGGGCGTGCGCGGGTTCTGCGCGCGGTTGTGAACGCTGCCGTGGTACCCCTTCGTCTTGTCCTCGTGGCACGTGATGCAGGTCTGCTCGCCGGCGTAACCGCTGGACGGTGCCGCGGCCTGCTGGGCAGCAGCCGCAGGCGCCGCAGTGGCAGGTCCGCCCTGGTCCGGCGCAGCCGAAGCTCCGACCGCGACCACGACGAGCAGCCATACAGCCAGCGCTCCGACGATCGTGACCATTGGGCTCAGGGTTCGCGTGACGCGACCCATGTATCCTCCTTGGCTGCTCGGGAACGCAGCCCCAGCGACATCAGCGGCTATGAGTGCGACCGGACGCTCTCCCGGCAGCGTCGCGGGTGTATAGGCAAACCAGACGCCACGCCGTAAGTGGTTGAAAAGACTCGAGTTTCATTTCGAAGCGGGGTTTCGCCCGCCGGGTTTCCGTCAAGGGCGAAGCGTTGACGGGGAAATAGCGTGGGACAGCGTGACGGAGTTCCGCTACGCCGGCAGGTGCAGACCATCGCCACGGAGGGCCGGACGGGCGCTCAGCAGCGCCGCAGCGCGAGCTGGCCCTGGCGCGCGTAGTCGATCGCCTGTCCGAGGATGCGCGCGGTCTCCTGAGGGCATGGAACCCGGTGGAGTTCTCGGCTTCCACGAAGTCGAGCATGACCTGCGCCCGGCGCTGCAGCCGGCGCGCCTTCGGCAGGTCGCACGCGCCCGGCTCGGGCTGACTGGAGATCAGAACCTCACGCCGAGCGTCGCCCACCCGACGTGCGCTGAGTAGTCGGGCGCGAGCGGGTTCCCGAGGTTAAACAGCCGGTTGCCCCACTGGTACGAGCGCGACGTGTCGCGCAGCAGGAAATCGCTCCCGACGGTCTCGACCCACGACTGCGGCGCCTCCTGCTGCCAGTCGCCGAGGACGTAGCGCTCGTACGCGTAGCCGAACGACAGCGTGGTGCGCGGCGCGATCGGCACGTCGAAGCGCAGGTCGACGATGTGGAGATCCTCGTCGATGGCCGGCGGGTTCGCCGGGAACTGGAACTGGTGGTTCGGCGGAAACGGCGTCCCGTCCCAATTCGTCACGCCGTAGCCGGCGTAGGCGACATCGACCTTCGCGAGCGACGCGGTGTAGGTCGCCGACATCGTCAGGCGGTCGGGTAGGAGCTGAATCGTCGTGCCGACGCCGGCGGTCCACGTCTCGTTGTCCAAGTCGGCGGTCCACTGGCTGGAGGCACGCGTCCACGGGCCGAGCTCGGCGTTCGCGACCGCGCTGGGATTCGCTTTGTTGTTCTCGTTGAACTCCAGCCCGCGCTGGAAGCTGGAGCCGGTGTCGCGCCCGAGGAACGCGTTCACCGTCAGGCGCGGCATCGGCGCGTAGAACAGATCGACGCCATACAGCAGGCGCGAGCCGTCGAGCAGTCCGAGCTGTACGCCGGGGCTCGTCGCGTTCACCTCGCCGACGCCCGTGTCCGTCAGCGGCTGCGCGGGCCGCACATCGGAGGCGAAGTCGTCGCTCCGATACCGCACCGCGCCGGCGAGGGCGAGCACGTCGGTCGGAGTGAGGTTCACGGTGAGATCGAACTGGTTGCGGCGGCGGTCCGACACGTCGTGGCGCCGCATGTCGGGGTGGTTGTCGAACGTGAACTTCGGGTTGTTATTGTCGGTGCCCGCCTCCGCCAGCTCGTACCAGTAGCCTTCGCGCGTGAACGTTCCGTTGTAGCCGTCGCCGCGCCGGTCGCCGAAGACGTAACGCGCGCGAAGGTTCGCCCAGCCGGCCGCGCGTGTGCGCAGCGCCAGCGTCAGCCGGTCTTCCGCCGTGTCTGCCTCGCGGTGCTCGCGCGAGCGCGACTCGCGCTCGTAGCCGACGACCAGCGAGGAGCGCGCCGGCAGGCGATAGGTGAGGTCCGCGCCGGCCTGCGTCCGGTCGGTCGCGAACGGCGGGTTGATTCGCTTGTTGAGGAACGTGACGGTGCCGTTCAGATTCGGCGTATCGGAGGTCACATACCGCCAGTGATCCTCGGGCGTGTTGTTGTCCATACCGAACCGCCTGACCCAGGCGCGCACGTTCACACGATCGCTCGGGTTGACGACGTAGTCGGCGAGGAGTTGGGTGGTCGTGATCTCGGCCTCCGCCGTCGCGCGCGGCAGCGTCGGGTCCGCCAGGATGTCGCTGTTGTAGCTGTACGGCAGCAGCGTCTCGTTCTGCTCCATCCGGCCGTAGGCGACGCGCGCGGACAGCCGGCTCTCGAACGGCAGGTCGCCGGCGACGCCGAACGACAGGTTGTGGTAGCGGCTGTCGGGCGGCAGCGGCCGCCGCCCGTATGTCGATACCGCGCGATCCCACACGTCATAGGTCGCGCCGGGAGCCGCCGTCGTGTACACGTTCTGCCACACGAGCGTGTCCACGCTGTTCGCGAAGTCCGAGAACAGGTACTCGAACTGCGCGATGTAGCGCGTGCCGGTCCGCTCGGCCGTGACGGTCACGTCGTTCGTCCGATAGTCCACCGGCTCGGTGAGCTGGATGTTGAGCGTGCGGGGCGGCCGGTCGCCGATCGGCCCATACGCGGGCTTCAGACCGTTCTTGCGGACCGTGTCGTACGCCACGCCGAAGCCGTTGTAGGTGAAGGCGGCGCGGCCGAAATCGCTGTTCACCTGCAGATCGGTCGGATGGAGGAACGTTCGCTGGTAGGTCGCAATCAGGTCGTCGCTCGCGAGCACGCCGGCGGTATCAGGGGCGCTCGTCGCGAGCTTCTTGAACGTGATCGGAATCGTGGCGGGCACGTCGAAGAGGCCGGTCGCGCGCAGGTTGTACGGGGTCTGCGCCGAATTGCTCAGGTCGTGCGGGACCTCGTTCCAGCGCACCCGCACGTCCCAGAGGTTGATGCGCCCGAAGGAGCCAATGATGGCCTGGTCCTCTCGGCTGACGTTCGTCGCGGCGAGGTCGAGGAAGTCGCCCGCGCCACCGTTGTAGACGTTGAGCCGGATCTGCGGCGCGAAGAACCCGTCGCGCAGGTCGCGGTACTCGGTCAGCTTGCTCGAGTTCGTGTCGTTGTCGACCTGCTGCGTGCCCGACGAGACGGAGCCGGACACCGTGACCGCCGGCGCCGCTGCCGGCGCGGGCTTCTCCTGCGCCTGGGCGGTCGAGGCGGCGGCGAGGAGCGCGGCGACGATGATGGCCGGTGTCTCCATGGCGCTCCCCTATCGCGTCTGCTTCGCGCCGGACGGATGGTTCGATCCATGCGTGGCGATATGGCAATTCACGCAGCCGTTGCCGTATGGGTTGCTGGTCCGGTTGTAGCGCGGCAGGTTGATGTGCCCGCCGTACGAATGGCAGGTCATGCAGAGGAACGGATCCTTGCTCACGAGCAGGGTGCGGTGGTTCGAGCCGTGCGGCGTGTGGCAGTTCGCGCAGCTCTCGCGGACCGGCGCGTGCTCCCAGAGGAACGGGCCGCGTTTCTCGGTGTGGCACGTCACGCAGGTTTCGTTCAGCGTGTTCTTCCGCAACAGGGCCTGCGTGGAGCCGTGCACGTTGTGACAGCTCGCGCAATCCATGCGCCCTTCACGCACCGGGTGGTGCGACATCTTCTGCGTCTCGGTGCGAACCTCGCCGTGGCACGCGTAGCAGGTCTCAGGGATCATCGGCTTGACGAGCAGCGCGCGTTCGCTTCTGTTGCCCATCACGTAATGGCACGAGGAGCAGCTGACGTCGTTGTGCTGGTGCGCGCCGGACTTCCAGCCGAAGCGCGCGCCGCCGTCGTGGCACTGGAGGCAGACGGCCGACTGCGCCTTCGCGCTCATCCGGCCGTGCGCGAGCTCCGACGTCGGGTTCTCGACGTGCTTGCTGCGTGGCCCGTGGCACGTCTCGCACTCGCCCCCCGGGGGCTTCTCCCCCTGTCGGAACGCCCGGGCGTGCCGGGTGTGGGCGAACTCCTGCGATGCCGCCTCGTGGCAACCCGTGCAGGTGTCGGGGTTGTCGACGAACGTCGCGCCGGCAAACGCCGGGTTCAGTGCCGACCAGTCGACAGGCTTCTTCGCCGTGTTCTTGCCGGCCGCCGCGACCCAGGCGACCGACAGCACCAGCATCAGTCCGGCTGCGGCGAGCCCGGCGCGCGCACGCGTCAGTACGAACAGGACCATCGGATCCTCCTGATTGATCGAGGGTAGCGGTGAAGGCGGCGGCCGAAACTGAAGAGTTCCTGAACTCCGCGTAAGGTGCGCTTTCGGCGCTCGAACCTCGGCGCGTCAGGATGGCGGCGCGGCGGGGAGCGTGATGATGAACCGGCTGCCGAGCCCTTCCTCGGACTCGACGGCGATCTCGCCGCGGTTGGCGACGACGGCCCACTGCGCGATGGACAGACCGAGGCCGGTGCCCTCGGCATCGCGCGTCCGTGCCTGGTCCACGCGGTAGAACCGGTCGAAAATGCGTCGCTGCTGTTCGGCGGCAATGCCGGGGCCCTGATCGGCTATCGTGAGCGTGCAGCGCCCGTCCTGCGGAGCTGCGACGATGTCGACGGACGCGCCCTGCGGGCTGTACTTGATCGCGTTGTCCAGGACGTTGATGACCGCCTGCCGCAGCGTCTGCCGGTCGGCGAGCGCGAGGGAGCGGCCGTCGGCACGGACGCGCACATCGATGCCTTTCTCCTCCGCGAGCACGCCGAGGTGGCCCGCGACCTCCGACGCGAGCGCGCCGAGATCGACCGCTTCGGGTGACAGGCGGACCCGTCCAGAGTCGAACCGCGAGAGCGCGAGCAGGTCGTCGACCAGGCGCGTCAGGCGGTCCGCCTCCTCCAGCATGCTGCCGATGATGTCGCGGTACTCCTCGGGGGTGCGGCGATCCCGCAGACCGACCTCGCCGACGCTGCGGAGCGCGGTCAGCGGCGTCCGCAGCTCGTGGGACGCGTCGGCAGTGAACCGCTTCAGCCGCTCGAACGCGTCCGCCAGTCGTTCGATCGTCTTGTTGAAGACGACCGCGAGGCCGCCGATCTCGTCGTTCGGGTTCTCGACGGGCAGGCGTTCGTGCAGGCGATCCGCCGTGATCGTGCGGGCGCGCTCCGCCATGCGCGCCATGGGCGCCAGCGCCCGGCCGGCCAGCACGTGGCCGACGCCACCGGCCGCCACCATCGCCAGCGGAATCGTGAGCAGGAAGATGATCGCGAGCGTCCGCCATTCGCCGCGGATCTCGTCTTCCGAGCGGGCGACCCGCAGGATCACCGGCACGCCGCCGACGTGGCGTTCCTCCATCAGGAGCCGGACGTGCGCGCCGGCCGGCGTCCGCATCCCGGCGAATCCACGCCGCTCACCGGGAACGGGCAGCGCGGCGCTGACGACGGGATCGCGCGGGACGCCGCGCGCGTAGAGGCGCTCCCCGGACGGGGCGAAGGCCTCGACCCACCGCTGAACGCCGGCGTCGTACCCAGGATCCGGCCCTTCGCCCGTCGCCCACTCGAGACGTCCGCCGCGGGTGCGCAGCAGTTGGGCGGCAACCTCGAGGTCCTCGTAGAGGTGGTGTTCCAGGGCGTGAATGGCCGTTCGCCATTCGACGGCGAGAACCGCGGTGGCGTACGGCGTGACGACGGCGAGCACCGCCAGGGCGAAGCCGGCCGCCAGACGGGTGCGCAGGCCGGACCGTTTCACGGCTCTCCTTCCCGCGCGATGAAGCCGACCCCCCGGATCGTGTGGATCAGCCGGACGCCGCATCCGTGGTCGATCTTCTTCCGAAGCCGCGCGATGTGGACGTCGATTACGTTGTTGATCGGCGTGCCGCGGTCCGCCTCCTTCCATACGTCGGCGGCGAGCATCTCGCGCGACACGAGCTGTCCCTGGTGCCGCAGCAAGTACTCCAGCAGCTCGAACTCGCGGCCGGTGAGCTCGACCGGCCGCCCGCCGCGCGTCGCCGAGCGTGTCATCACGTCCACCTCCAGATCGGCGAGCTTGAAGCGCAGCGCGTGCTCGGGCCGGCCGCGCCGCAGCAGCGCCCGGACCCTGGCCAACAGCTCGGGGAAGGCGAACGGCTTCACCAGGTAGTCGTCTGCGCCGGCGTCCAGGCCGGTGACACGATCCTCGATCGAATCGCGGGCCGTCAGCACGAGCACCTGCGTCTGGATGTCGCGCTGGCGAAGCGTCTGGAGGATCTCGACGCCGCCGCGTCCGGGGAGCATCAGGTCCAGGATGATCAAATCGAAGCGCTCCCGGTTCGCGAGGAAGAACCCTTCCTCGCCCGTGAGCGCAATCCGGGTCTCGTACCCTTCCGCCGTCAGCCCCTGGCTGAGGGCCCGCGCCACCTTCGCGTCATCCTCGACAATCAGTACGCGCATCGAACCGGCGTGTCCGCCTCCAGGATAGCTGCTCGCAGCGGCATCGATCCTGAAGATCGACTGACGTCGACGACAGACGCGGCGCCCTCAGCGGGCGCGCAGCAACGCGAGCTGGCCCTGGCGCGCGTAGTCGATCGCCTGTCCGAGGATGCGCGCGGCCTCCTGAGGGGCATGGAACCCGGTGGAGTTCTCGGCTTCCACGAAGTCGAGCATGAACTGCGCCCGGCGCTGCAGCCGGCGCGCCTCCTGCAGGTCGGCGTCGGGCGCGCCCTTCGCTCGCGCCGCCTTGACGTCGCCGATGAGCGCGACGAGCGCGTCCATGGCGCGGTTGCGCAGCCCGAAGGTTCGCTCCTGGATGGTCTCGATCCGCGCCCGCAGCTCCTCCTCGGGCCAGTGGTGACAGGGCTGGCACGCGTGGTTGATGTTGAGGACCGGGCTGCGCACGTGGTGATCGCTGATCTTCAGTGCGCCGGTGCGGACGTAGGGCATGTGACAGTCGGCACAGGCCACCCCCGAGCGGGCGTGGATGCCCTGGTTCCACAACTCGAACTCGGGATGCTGCGCCTTGAGCACCGGCGCACCCGTGTCGGCGTGCGTCCAGTCGCTGTGCGGGTTCTCCTCGTAATGGTCCAGGATGCCCTCGACGGTCAGGCCCTTCGACCAGGGGTAGACGAGGCGCTTCTCGGCGCCGCGGAAGTAGTACTCCACGTGGCACTGGCCGCAGACGTAGGCACGCATCTCCTGTCGCGTGGCATTCCGGTTCACGTCGTAGCTGGCCACGCCCTGCGACGCTTTCAGCGCGCGCAGGCCCTCCAGGAACCCCGGCCGGGTCACGCGCAGCTGCATCGTCGACGGGTCGTGGCAGTCGATACACGCCACCGGGTGCGTGACCAGCTTGCGCGCTTCGAAATACGGCATCTGGTTCATCCGCTCGAAGCCCTTGATCAGATCGCCTTCGCCGAGCTTGCGGTACGGCCCGTACACCGACGCGTGGCAGTGCATGCACGTGCCCGGCTGCTTCGCCACCTGCTGCCGCTCCGTGTAGGTCTGATCGTCGAGCATGTAGGCGTGGCCGCGCTCCTCGCGGAAGTCCCTCGCGAATGCGTAGCCGTTCCACATCACCTTCAGCCGGGGATCCTCCTCCAGGCGCGACTGCGCGACCACCGAGCGCGGATCGGCCGCCGTCGGCGTGCGTGGCACCGCCTCGCTCCCGCCGTGGCGGGTCCGGACCTGGTCGACGGTGCGCCGGTACTGGTCGTACTGCTGCGGAAAGTTCTTCCCCCAGATCGCCGGGTCCTCCACCTCGTCGGAGAGATCCACGACGCGGTAGAAGGGATTGCGCGCTTCCTGCTTGCGCTCGAAGATGTTGACGAGCAGCGCGACGATTCCCAGCGTGACCAGCACGGTGACGACGATCGTCACCCCGAGAAGACGTGTCCCGCTCCAGCGTGTGTCCGCCATGGTCCTCTTTGCTCAGTGCGCCCTTCGGGCGTGCCGCTTCGCTCCGCTCGGCGGACGCCTTACCACCGGCGTGCCTACGGGTCGTTCGAGCGTGCTGTTGGCATTTCTCGGCGCGCGCGTTGGCCCGACCCCGCGCGCTGGCGACTTGCCATTTACCATCTACCAGTACGCCGTTACTCCAGGTGCCCGACGGTCGAGTGGCAGCGGATGCACGACAGCGTCCCACCGGTGCCGTGCAGGCCCTCGATTGCGAGCACGATGTCCTCGTGGCATTTCCGGCATGCGCGTTCGGTCACGTCGCGGTTGCGGTCGGTGATGCGCAGCGGTTCCGGGAACCGGCCCGTGGTGAACGCCAACGAGTGATTGAATCCGTTTTCCGCCTTCGTCAGGTACTTCGCGACGAGCCCGGGCGGCGTGTGGCAGTCGTTGCACACCGCCACCGCGCGGTGCGAGCCCTTCACCCAGGACGCGTAGTGATCGCGCATGACGTGGCAGTTCGCGCACGCCGCCGGATCGTTGGTGAGGTACGAATACCCACGCGCGTAGATGAAGGTGTACCCACCGAGCGCTGTGACGATGCCAATGGCCGAGCCTGCGAGCACAGGCATCAAGCGCAGCATGCGCCAATTCTACTTCCCTGATTTCTGATCGCCCATAATCACCCGTCGCGTGCATCCTGATCACGAATCCAGGTTCGCGAGTCGCGCGCCCACGCACTTCTCGACCTCTCGCGCTGCCGGAGATCCGGCAACCGACATTGGGGATTGGGGATTGCGGATTGAATTGCAGATTGCGGATTGGCGATTCGATGTGAGGATTGGGCGATTGGGCTGGGCGTTGGGGATTGGGAATGGGACAGCCGATCATGGATCCGCGATCGGGATGCGCGATCGAGGATCCGGGATTGGCGATTCGGGAGAGCGATAAAGGATCAGGGATTGCACGCGGCAGTGCCAGATGCCGATTCCCCTGCAGGAAGGGCTCGTGTACGGGCCGGTGCAGTCACGCCGGCTGGGGCGATCGCTCGGCGTCAACGTGGTGCCGCGCGGGACCAAGACCTGCAACTTCAACTGCTGCTATTGCCAGTACGGCTGGACGCCCCCCTCGCCGCGGCGCGTGGCGGAAGGCGCCTGGCCCTCGCCGGTGGCGCTCGCGGCCGCTGTCGACGCGGCGCTCGCCCGGCGCCCCGACGTGGAGCGCCTGACGCTCGCCGGCAACGGCGAGCCGACGCTCTACCCCAGGCTCGGAGAGCTCGTCGAGCGCTTGCAGGAGGTGCGCGCCCTCCGCGCGCCGCACGCGCGGCTGGCGATCCTGTCGAATTCCTCGACGGCCGGCGACCCGCGTATCGCCGCGGCGCTGCGCCTCCTGGACGAGCGCTACATGAAGCTCGACGCCGGCGATCCCGACACGCTGCGCGCCCTCAACGGCACCAGCGTGCCGGTCGCGCGCCTCGTGACCGCCCTGGCCGGCCTCGACGGCGTCGTGCTGCAGTCGATGTTCGTCCACGATGCCGGCGGACGATTGGACAACACGCTTCCCGTCCGGCTCGAGCGCTGGCTCGACGCCGTCCGGCGCATCGGTCCGCAAGCGGTCCAGGTCTATAGCATCGATCGCGAGCCCGCGTGGTACCAGTTGAGGGCCGTGCCGGCGGAGCAGCTGCGCAGGATTGCGCAGCTGGTAGAGGGAGCAGGGATTCCGGCGGTCGTCTTCTGAACTCCGCCTTCCGGCCCTTTCTTCAGTTGGTGGTTCTTCGTTCCTGGTTCCTGACGTCACGCGACAGTCTTCTCGACCCAGCCGCCCGCGCAGCGTTCGTCGACGCGCGCGTAGCCACGCCGCTCGAGGAATGCCAGCGGGACCCGCGGCGGGTTGAGGACGATGCGGTGGCAGCCGGCGGCGAGGCAGGCGATCTCGATGGCGTCGAGCAGCGCGTTGATGATCTCGCGCTCATGCGGCTGCGGCGGACCGCCGACCAGCCGCAGCCCGCAGCTGGCGGCGTCGATGCCGAGATCCGGGACGCGCAGCTCGGTCTCTACCTTCTGGCAGGTCGCGGCACCCACGACGCGCTCGCCCATGATCACGAGCACGCGCGGAAGCTCGCGCAGGCGCTCGAGGCGGCCCTGCGTGAGGGCGCTGCCGGGGAACAGCCGGCGCACATCCGCGTCCGACATCGGCTCGCAGTCGCCGCCGCACACGCGCACCTCGATGGCGGGCGGTTCGGGCAGCCGGCGGCGGCGGGCGGGGGTGTGCATGGCCGGCCCTACTCCTCGGCCCCGAGGTGATCGAGCCCGAGCTTGCGGATGCGGTCGCCGAGGGTGGAACGCTTGATCTGGAGCAGTTCGGCCGCCTTCGACTTGTTGCCGTGGCTGACCTTGAGCGCCCAGGCGATCAGGTGCGACTCGACCTCGTGCAGCCGATCGTCGAGCGACACCGCGGCCGGGTGGGCCGGCGACTCGATCGGCGGCGGCGCCGAGTGCGTCTGCGAGTGGAACAGGATGCTCGCCGGCATGCAGCCGCACCGCACCTGGTTGCAGGTGCAGGTCTGGGCGATCCGCTCGCAGGCGTTCTCCAGCTCGCGCACGTTGCCCGGCCACGGGTAGCGCAGGAACGCCTCGCGGACGGTGGCCGAGATCTGCGGCGCGCTGGCGCCCCGGTCCTTGAAGAAGCGGCGCACGAAGTGATCGGTCAGAAGCGGGATGTCCTCGCGCCGCTCGCGCAACGGCGGCAGCCAGATCGGGACAACGTTGAGCCGGTAGTACAGGTCCTCGCGGAACTTGCCTTCCGCGACCAGCTTCCGGAGGCTGCGCTTCGAGCCGGTGATCACCCGGACGTCGATGGGGATCGCGCGCGTGCCGCCGACGCGCTCCACCGTCCGCTGCTGGATGACGCGCAGCAGCTTGACCTGCACGGACGCAGGTACGTCGTCGATGTCGTCGAGGAAGATGGTGCCCCCGTCGGCCATCTCGAAGCGGCCCGGGCGGTCCTTGATGGCGCCCGTGAAGGCGCCGCGCTCGTGGCCGAACAGCTCGGACTCGATCAGCGTCTCGGTGAGAATCGCGCAGCTCACGGCGACGAACGGCCGCCGCCGGCGCCGGCCCGAATGGTGAATGAGGTTCGCGACCAGCTCCTTGCCGGTGCCGGTCTCGCCGGTGATGAGCACGTTGCTCTCGCTGTCGGCGATGACGCGGACGAAGTCGAATACCGCCCGCATCCGCGGGCTGCGGCCGACGACGACCGAGTCGATCGAGAATCCGCGTTCGGGAGAAGGCGGATGCGGGCCGGTCGGCGCGGGCGATGGAGTGTCGAGCACGTCGCCCCGGCTCACCGCAACGTCGGTGCCAAGGACCCGGGCGGGGGAGAGACCGCGCGCAGATGGGCGAAAACTGGCGGAAATTGCCGCCCCGGCACCCCCCGGAGTACTGTTCCTCGCCCGCGCTGACGCATCGGCCGCCGGGTTTTCGGCACCTGGAGCGGGAGCATCCGCGAGGGGGGCAGTCGCGGCCGGAAAATGCCGCGGATTTCCGCCGTCACGTGGCCTGCGCCGCCACGGCACGTTCTTTGTGAAACGGACGGCAATGGCCGTCCAGAGCTCCCGCGTGGCGTCGCTTCTCCGGCAGTACGATCGACCCGGCCCGCGCTACACCTCGTACCCCACCGCGGTTGAATTCAACGACTCATTCGATGCGGCGGCGTACCGCGGCCGGCTCCAGGCGGCCGCCACTGCCGAAGCCGAGCCCCTGTCGCTCTACGTGCACCTCCCCTTCTGTGAAGCCCGGTGCGCGTACTGCGGCTGCATGGTGATCATCACGGGCAAACGTGAGGTCGCGGCGCGCTATCTGGACTATCTGGAGCGCGAGATCGCGATGCTCGCCGAGCACCTGCGCGGGCGGCGGCGGCTCGTCCAGCTCCACTGGGGCGGCGGCACACCCACGTATTTCGAGCCGGACCAGATCCGCCGGCTCGACGCCGTGATCAAGCGGTATTTCGAGGTCGACGCCGACGCCGAACAGGCGATCGAGATCGATCCGCGGGTCACCACGCGCGAGCAGGTCGATCTGCTGCGCCGCCTGGGCTTCAACCGCCTGTCGATGGGCGTCCAGGACCTCACGCCGGCGGTGCAGGAGGCCATCGGCCGCCACCAGACGGAGCCGCAGACCCGCGATCTCTTCGGGTACGCGCGGCGCGCCGGGTTCGACTCGATCAACGCCGACCTGATCTACGGGCTGCCGCGGCAGGAACTGGAGTCGTTCCGGCGCACCCTCGACGCGGTCGTCGATCTCGGCCCGGATCGCATCGCGGTCTACTCGTACGCACACGTGCCCTGGCTGCGGCCGCACCAGAAGCAGATCGACGCGAGCACGCTGCCCGACGCCACGCTGAAATTCGAGCTGATCGGCGCCGCCATCGAACGGTTCCTCGGCGCGGGCTACGTGGCCATCGGCATGGATCACTTCGCCCGCCCGGGCGACGAGCTCGCGCTCGCCAGCCGCTCGCGCCGTCTGCACCGCAATTTCATGGGCTACACCACGCGGCCTGCCACCGACATGCTCGGCGTCGGCGTCTCGGCGATCGGCGACGTCCAGGGCGCCTTCGCACAGAACCATAAGAAGCTGCCGCCGTACTACGAGGCGATCGATCGCGGCGCGTTCCCGATCGAGCGCGGGTACGCCCTGAGCGAGGACGACCTGGTCCGCCGCTACGTGATCACCGAGCTGATGTGCAATTTCCACGTCGACGCGGCGGCGGTGCGGCAGCGGTTCGGCGTCCGCTTCGGCGAGTACTTCGGACGTGAGCTCGAAGCGCTCGCCGCGGCCGCCGGCCCCGTCGCCGACGGCTTCGTCACCGTCGGCGACGCCGGCCTCGACGTCAGCGCCGACGGCCGCCTGTTCGTGCGCAACATCTGCATGGCGTTCGACAGGTACCTCCCGACGCACCAGGCGGGGCGCCCGGTGTTCTCCAGGACGATTTGAGGCGGGCATGAACGCGCAGCAGCCGGTTGGCATCCTTCTCTTCAACCTGGGCGGACCCGACGACCTCGCGTCGGTCGAGCCCTTCCTGGTCAACCTGTTCTCGGACCGGGAGATCATCGAGCTGCCCGGGGGCGCGTGGCTGCAGCCGCTGATGGCGCGGCTCATCGCGAAGCTGCGCGGCCCGTCGGTGCGGCGCAACTACCAGTCGATCGGCGGCGGCTCGCCGCAGCTGCGGATCACGCGGGCGCAGGAGCGCGCGCTGCAGGACCGGCTGAACGAGGGATCGCCGACCGCCGGCGGCTTCCGCGTCTTCACCGCGATGCGCTATTCGCACCCGACGTCGGCCGAGGCGCTGGAACAGATCGCCGCCGCCGGCGTGACCCGGATCGTGACGCTGACGCTGTTCCCGCATTACTCGAAGGCGACGACCGGCTCGTCGCGCCACGAGTTCGCCCGCGCGCTGGCACGGCCCGAGTGGCGGCGCCAGCGCTTCGAGGTCACCCATGTCGACCACTACGCCGACGATCCCGGCTACCTCGAAGCGATGACCGCCACCGTGCGCCGCGCGTGGGAGCGGATTCCGGCGGCCAGGCGCGACGGCACGGTCATCCTGTTCAGCGCGCACGGGCTGCCGCAGAAGTTCATCGACGAGGGCGACCCGTACGTCGAGCACACCGAGGCGACGCGGCGCGGCATCCTCGAGCGGCTGCGGCTGCCGAACCGCGAGCTGCTCGCGTACCAGTCGCGCACCGGTCCGGTGAAGTGGCTCGGGCCCGGCACCGAGGAGGTGCTCGAACAGCTCGGCCGCGAGGGCGTCAAGGACGTGCTGGTCGTGCCGCTGTCTTTCGTCTCGGATCACATCGAGACGCTCTACGAGGTCGACCAGCTGTTTGCCGCTTCGGCGCGCCAGGCGGGAATCACCGGCTACTACCGGACCGAGGCGCTCAATACCGACCCGCTCTTCATCGCCGCGCTCACGCGGCTGGTGCGCGCGCACCTCGGCCTGCGCGAGCTGGTGCCGGTCGCGGAGGCGGTATGAGCACAATCGCGATTCTCGGCGGCGGCGTGGCCGGACTGTCGGTCGCGCACGAGATCCGCCGGCGCGCCCCGGGCGTGGACCTCGTCATCCTCGAACCGCGCGAGCGCGCGGGCGGCAACGTCCGGACCGAGGTCGTTGACGGCTACACCTGCGAGTGGGGAGCCGTCGGGTTCCTCGACAACGCGCCGGACACGCTCCGGGTGGCACACGAGGTCGGGCTCGGACCGCGCCTGCTGCCGAGCCGCGATGCGGCCCGCCGGCGGTACATTTTCCGCCGCGGCGTGCTGCACGAGGTCCCCGTTTCGCCGCTGGCGTTCCTCAGGACGCCGCTGGTCTCGGCACGCGCCAAGGCGCGCCTGCTCGCGGAGCCGTTCGCGGCGGGACCGCCGGGTGGCGACGAGAGCATCGCCGGGTTCGCCGCGCGGCGCATCGGCACCGAGGCGGCGACGATCCTGATCGACTCGATGGTGTCGGGGATCTACGCCGGTGACGCCGCCGCGCTGTCGCTGCGCGCCTGCTTCCCGAAGATGTGGGAGATGGAGCGCGACCACGGCGGCCTGTTCCGGGCGATGCTCGCGAAACGCGGCCGCCGCACGAAGGGCACCGCGATGGGCGCGCCGGCCGGCCGGCTGACGTCGTTTCAGCTCGGCATGACCGAGCTGGTGGAGGGGCTGGCGCGCTCGCTCGGCCCGGCCGTCCAGACATCGTCGCCGGTCCTCGAGCTCCGGCCGCCGACGGCGTTCGGCGGCTTCTGGATTGCGCTGTCCGATCGGCGCATCGCGGCCGACGCGGTCGTGCTGGCCGGTCCGGCCGCCGCCTCGGCAGACCTGGTGCGGACGTTCGATTTCGGCCTGTCGTCGGCGCTGCGCGACATCCCGACGGCGCCGCTCGCGGTCGTCTGCCTCGGCTACGATGCCGCTGCGCTCGCGGCCGACCGTGGGGCGCTCGACGGCTTCGGCTTCCTCGTGCCGCGCGCCGAGTCGATCCGCATCCTGGGCGCACTCTGGGAGTCGGCGATCTTCGAGGGACGCGCCCCGGCCGGCAAGGCACTGCTGCGCGTGATGATCGGCGGCGCGCACGATCCGCTGATCCTGGAGCTGGACGACGACGAGATCCTCGCGACGGTGCGCGCGGAGCTCCGGACGACGATGGGGCTGCGCGTCGCGCCCGAGATGGTGCGCATCGTCCGGCACCCGCGCGGGATCCCGCAGTACACGCTCGGCCACCTCGACCGGCTCGCCCGGATCGAGGCCGGACTCGCCCGCTATCCGGGGCTGTTCGTCGCTGGCAACTCCTACCGTGGCGTGGCGATCAACGCGTGCATCGCCGACGCGGGCGGCATCGCCGAACGGGTGCTGGCCGCGGTGGGTCAGTCGTCCGCGCAGCCGGCCGCCTAGGAACTGGCACGGGCGGTTCCGAGGGTTTCTCGGTTCCGGGGTCCCGCGGCTCCACGGTCGCGGTTCGCCGGGTCCGAGGAAACTGGAACCGAACCCGCGGAACCCGGAACCTGCGGAACCCGGAACCTAACCGACCTTGGCCGTCTGCTTCGCCGCGGCCGGCGCCTCGTTCGCGCGTTCGACGGCCACGGCGGTGATCGCGGCGACGTTCACGATCTCGGCAGCGGTGGTGGCGTGCGCCAGCACGTTCACCGGGCGGCGGAGCCCCATGAGGATCGGGCCGATCACTTCGGCCCGGCCCACCCGACGGGCGAGCTGGTAGCCGATGTTCCCGGATGTGAGATCGGGGAACACCAGCACGTTCGCATCCCCCTTGATCCGCGAGTGCGGGTAGAGCTCGCGGGCGATCTCCTCGACCAGCGCGGTCTCCAGGTGCATCTCCCCGTCAACGATGAGATCGGGGCGGCGCGCCTGAACGATGGAGACGGCACGCGCGACGCGCTCGGCAATGGGATGGCGCACCGAGCCGAAACTGGAGAAGGCGAGCAGCGCCACGCGTGGCTCGATGTCGAAGAACCGCGCGGTGTCGGCGGCCAGGCATGCGATCTCGGCGAGTTCCTCCGCGGTGGGCTCGATGTTGACCATCGTGTCGGCGCAGAAGAACACCCGGTCCTTCAGCAGCAGCACGTGCAGCGCCGAGAGGCGCGAGACGCCGTCGCGCAGGCCGACGATCTGCAGCGCCGGCCGGATCGTCTCCGGATAGCGCCGCTCCATGCCGCCGACGAACCCGTCGGCGTCGCCCAGCCGCACCATCATGAGCGCGAAGTTGGTGGACTCGCGCACCATTTCGCGCGCCGAGGTCGGCGTCACGCCTTTGCGCTGCCGCAGCCGGAACAGCTCCCCGGCGTAGCGCTCGGCGTGCGGCGAGCGCCGTGGATCGACGATCTCGAAGGTGTCGGCGGTGCCGCCGTGCTGCGCCACCTCGGCCGCGATCCGGTCGCAGTCGCCGACCAGCACGGGGGTGGCGATCTGCTGATCGACGAGCACGTGCGCGGCGCGCACGATCAGGGGGTTGTGCCCCTCGGGGAACACGATGCGGTGTGGCGCGCGCTGCCGCGCCTTGGTCACGATCATGCGCATCGCCTGGCGCGACGGCCCGAGGATACGCTCGAGCGATTCGCGGTACTTGTCGAGGTCGGCGAGGGGCCGCGTGGCCACGCCGCTGCGCATCGCGGCGGCGGCGACGGCCGGCGCCTCGTGCAGGAGCACGCGCGGGTCGAACGGCTTGGGGATGAGGTACTCACGCCCGAACTCGAGGTGCGTCAGACCGTAAGCCTTGAGGACGTTGTCCGGCACGTCCTCGCGGGTCAGCGCGGCGAGCGCCATCGCCGCCGCGATCTTCATCTCCTCGTTGATCGTCGTGGCGCGCACGTCGAGCGCCCCGCGGAAGATGAAGGGGAAGCCGAGGACGTTGTTCACCTGGTTGGGGAAGTCCGAGCGGCCCGTCGCCATGATCACGTCTGAGCGGGTGGCGACGGCGAGATCGTAGGGAATTTCCGGATCCGGGTTGGCCATCGCGAACACGATCGGATCGCGCGCCATGGTCTTCAGCATCTCCGGCCTGAGCATCCCGGCCGCCGAGACGCCGACGAAGACGTCGGCGCCGAGCACTGCCTCCTCCAGGGTGCGCAGCGTCGTGTCGGCGGCGAACCGCGCCTTGTACGGGTTCATCTTCTCGGTGCGGCCCTGGTAGATGACGCCGGCGGTGTCGACGAGCAGGACGTGCTCGCGCCTGACGCCCATGCGCACGTACATCTCGGCGCACGCGATCCCGGCGGCGCCGGCGCCGACGAACACCACGCGCACCTCGTCGATCCGCTTGCGCGCGAGTTCCAGCGCGTTGATCAGCGCGGCCGCCGAGATGATCGCCGTCCCGTGCTGGTCGTCGTGGAAGACCGGGATCTGCATCTCGCGCTTGAGCGTTTCCTCGATGTGGAAGCACTCCGGCGCCTTGATGTCCTCGAGGTTGATGCCGCCGAAGGTGGGCTCGAGCGCCTTGACGATCCGAATCACCTCGTCGGGGTCCTTGGTCGCCAACTCGATGTCGAAGACGTCGACGTCGGCGAAGCGCTTGAACAGCACGCCCTTGCCTTCCATGACCGGCTTGCCGGCGAGCGGACCGATGTCACCAAGCCCGAGCACGGCCGTGCCGTTGCTCACCACCGCGACGAGGTTGCCCTTCCCGGTGAGGCGGTAGGCGGCGTCGGGGTCCTTCTCGATCTCGAGGCACGGGCGCGCCACGCCCGGGGTGTACGCCATCGAGAGATCGCGCTGGGTGACGCAGGCCTTGGATGTGATGACTTCGAGCTTTCCCGGGCGCGGGTGCTCGTGGTACTCGAATACGTCTTCATCGCGCAGAATCATCGTGACCTCGGGGGGAGGGGGTCGCAAACGCGATGCCACGGGGAATCACGGCCGTTCCGTCGCGGCCGCGAGTCTCGACGGGCGTCCCTTCGCCAGGATTGCGGAAATCCGGCGGCGCCAAATCGGCACGGGCCAGCAGAACTGCGGCAAAAACGGCAGTTCTGCTGGCACCCGAATTGAGAGAGTGAGGGTCATGCGCAACAAGCCATCGGCATTGGTTTCTGCGATCGCTGCGGTCACGGCGTTCGCCTTGACGTCGGGGTCGGCGCAGGAGCCGGCGCCGGCACAGCCGCCGACGGCGCAGGCGTCGCCGGCCGACCGGTTCGCGTGGGCGGAGGCGTGCAAGAGCTGTCACGCCGAAATCTACGATTCCTGGTCGAAGACGAAGCACGCCAACACGATTAACCGCCTGTCGTCGGAGGAACGCGGGCAGGACTGCGTCGTCTGCCACAGCACCGGCGGCACCGGAAAGATCGAGCGGGACGGCAAGATCGTCAACCAGAACGTGCAGTGCGAGGCGTGCCACGGTGCCGCCGCCGCGCACGTCGCCGATTCGGCGAACCGCTCGGGGCTGACGAAGACGCCGCAGGCTGGGGTGTGCGAGGGCTGCCACAACAGCAAGAGCCCGCGCTTCAGGGGCTTCGTCTACCAGGGGATGGTGCGGCTCTCGCACCCCGTGCCGAAGAAGTAGCCGCCGGCGCTCACGCCGGCCGCGGCCCCTGCAGCCGGCGCCGCAGCTGCGCGTGGGCGCGGTGCAGGCGCACCTTCACGTTGGCCTCGGTGATCCCGAGCACGCGCGCCACCTCGCGTGTGGACAGCCCCTCGAAATCCCGCAGGAACACCGCTTCGCGATACGACGGCGGGAGCGCCCCGAGCGCGGCGCGGACGCGCGCGCCGTCTTCGGCGGCCAGCAGCCGATCGTCGGCGGCCCGCGACGGATCGACCGCCTCGACGCCGCCGTCGAGCGACGACAGCGCGCGCGCCGCCGAGCGGCGCCGGCCGATCAGGCACGCATTCTTGACCGTGCGGTACAGCCAGGATCGGAAGGCGCGCGGCTCGCGGATGCCACGTGCATGCCGGAAGGTCTGCAGCAGCGCCTCCTGCACCGCGTCCTCGCGGTCCGGCGCCTGGCCGCAGACGGCGGCGCTGTACCGTCGTGCGATCCCGAGCGCGCGGTCGAGCAACTCGTCGAGAGCGGCCGCCTCGCCGGCGCGGACCCGGTCCAGGAGCGCGGCATCACGATCGAGGGACGGTGAGGGGTCGGAGCGGGTGGTCATGCTGGTCCTGCCCTCAGTGTAACCAATCGGCTGCCCGCTGAATCTTCAGCGGTAGAGATGCTCCGCCATGTCGTGCTCGCCGCCGCGATGCTGCCGGTGTGTGCCTCCGCCTGGGCGCAAGAACCGTTGACCCTGCGCCGGGCGATAGACGAGGCGCTCGCCGGCAATCCGGCCGCGCGCGCCGCGCGCGCCGGGGAGGCCGAAGCGGCCGCGGGCGTGCGGCAGGCGCGCGCGGCGTTCCTTCCGCGTGTCGACGTCGCCGAGGCGTGGCAGGGCGGGAACCAGCCGGTGTACGTGTTTGGATCGCTGCTCGCGCAGCAGCGCTTCTCGGCGGCGAACTTCGCCATCCCGTCGCTGAATCACCCGGATCCGCTGTCCAATCACCGCGCGGCGGTGGTCATCGAGCAGACGCTGTTCGACGGCAACCGCACGGTCGCAACGCATTCGGCCGCGCAGCTCGGCGCCGAGCTGGCCGGCCAGGAATCCCGGCGCACCGCGCTCGATCTGTACATGGGCACGGTGCGCGCCTACGGGCGCGCGGTCTCGGCGGCGGCCACGCTCGCCGCGTCCCGCGCGGCGGTCGAGAGCGCGGCCGAGGATCTGCGTCGCGCGCGCGAGCGGCGCGACGCCGGGCTCGAAACCGAGTCGGCGGTGCTGGCGCTGGAGGTCGAGGCCGCGCAAGCCGAGGTGCGCCGCCTCGCCGCGGCCGCCGAGGCCGCCAACGCGCGCGCGGCGCTGAACGTCGCCATCGGCGCACCGCTCGATGACCCGCGCCCGCTTGCCCCGCTCGCCGACGTTCCTGCCGTCTCCACCGACTCGAGCGCGCTCGAAACAGAGGCGCTCGCCGCCCGGCCCGAGCTGCAGGCGTCGCGGCTGCGGGAGCGGATCGCCGAGGCGCAGATCCGCGCCGCGCGATCCGCGTTCCTGCCGCAGGTGTCGGCGCAGGCCGTCGTCGAGGCCAACGGCCATTCGTTCGCGGACCGCGCGGGAACGTGGACGGCGGCGCTGCAGGTGCGATGGAACGTCCTGGCAGGCGGCGCCGATTCCGCCAGGGTGGCGGCGGCGAGGGCCGCGGGCGCGCGCGCGGCGGCGGAACGCGAGCGCGTCGACCAGGCGATCCGGCTCGAGCTGAGGCAGGCGCTCGCCGATCACGAGAGCGCGGGCGCGCGGCGGGCGGCCACTCGGGCCATGCTGGACCAGGCGGTCGAGAGCCGCCGGATCATCCGCGAGCGTTACGACGCGGGCCTGGCGCCCGCGAGCGAGCTGACCCGAGCGAACGAGCTCGTGCTGCGCACCGAGGCGACGCACACCGCCGCGCTGGTCGACCTGCACATCACGGCGGCCGCCATCGACAGGGCCGCCGGACGGATCGAAGGAACGCCATGAAACTCGTACCCGTGCTCCTGATGGCGGCGGCGGCTGGCTGCGCCGGAGATTCCGACAGGGAAGGCCCCGACAGAGCGCCCGTCGCCATACGATCTGCGCCGGCGCAGGTCGAGCGCCTCGCCACCGAGTTGGAGGCGGGCGGCACCGTGCGCGCGCGGACCACGACCGTGCTGTCAAGCAGGGTGATGTCCTCCATTGTCGACGTGACGGTGACGCCGGGCGACCGCGTGAAGGCCGGGCAGCTGCTCGTGCGGCTCGACGCGCGGCAGCTGGCCGGCGGGCAGGCGCGCGCCGATGCAGCGCTGGCCGCGGCGCTCGAAGGCGCGGCAGCGGCCGAGGCCGATGCAGAAGCGACGGCGGCCGCCCTCGACCTGGCGCGCGTGTCGCACGCGCGGATCGCGAGGCTCGCCGAACGCAAGGTCGCCACGCCGGCCGAAGTCGACGCGGCGGTCGCGGTGCTGCGCGGAGCGGAGTCGCGGATGAAGGCCGCCGGCGCGCGCCGCAGCGAGATGGCCAGAACCGTCGAGGCCGCCCGCGCGGGGGCGACGACGGCGGCGGTCGACACTTCCTTTGCCGCCATCGTGGCGCCCTTCGATGGCGTGGTCACGGCCCGGTCGGCCGAACCCGGCACCATGGCGGTCCCAGGGGCGCCGCTTCTCACGCTGGAAGAAACCCGCGGCTTCCGGCTCGAGGTCAGCGTCGATGCCGCCGACACGACGAACGTGAGCGTCGGGTCGCGTGTGCCCGTGGCGATCGACGGCCTCCCTCCGATCGAGGGGACGGTCGAGGAGATCGCGCCGTCGATCGAGGCGGTCGCGCACGCCTACACGATCAAGATCGGGTTGCCGGGCCACGCCGGCCTGCGGTCCGGCCTGTTCGGCCGCACCCGGTTCCGCAGCGCCGAGCGGGAGCAGCTCGCCATCCCCGCCGCCGCGCTCGTGCGCCGCGGCCAGATCACTCTCGTCTTCGTGGACGATAGCGGATCGGCACGGATGCGCTACGTGCACGTCGGGCCGGCAGCCGGCGATCGCCTGCCGGTCCGCTCCGGACTCGTCGCCCACGAGCGCGTCGTGCTGAACCCGCCGCCCGGCCTCACGGACGGCACGCCGCTGTCGTCGACGCCCGCCGGAGGACGTCTGTGAGCCACCCGCGCGGCACCGCCGGCCGGCTCGCGGCCGCGTTCCTCGACTCGCGCCTGACGCCGCTGGTCACCGCGGCGGCCATCGCGCTCGGCGCGTTCGCCGTGCTCGCGCTGCCGCGCGAGGAGGAGCCGCAGATCGTCGTCCCGATGATCGACGTCATGGTGGCCATGCCCGGCGCATCGCCCGCGGAGGTGGAGCGCCGCGTCACGGCGCCGTTGGAGCGGCTGCTGTGGGAGGTCCCCGGCGTCGAGTACCTGTACGCGACCTCCAGCCCCGGCCGCTCGATGATCATCGTGCGCTTCCTCGTGGGGCACGACGAGGAGACCGCCCTCGTTCGCCTCAACCAGAAGATCAACGCCAACCTCGATCTCATGCCGCCTGGCGTGTCGCCGCCGCTCGTCAAGCCGCGGTCGATCGACGACGTGCCGATCCTCGCGCTCACGCTCTGGTCGGAGCGCTACGACGCCTTCGCGCTGCGCCAGGTCGCGGCGGAGCTGCAGGACGCGATCAAGCAGGTGCCCAACGTCTCGGAGGTGGTGATCGTCGGCGGTGGCCGGCGTGAGGTCTCGGTCCTTCTCGACCCGGCGCGGCTCGGCGCGTACGCGGTGGATCCGCTGGCGGTGCGGGAAGCGGTACGCCAAGCGAACGTGCGCCTCGAGGCGGACGCCGCCCCGGCGGACGGCGCCGACACCCTGCTCCACGGCGGCAGCTGGCTGAGCACGGCCGCCGATCTCGGGGGGATCGTCGTCGGCGGATTGCCGCAGCGGCCGGTGCGGCTGCGCGACGTCGCCGAGATCCGCGACGGCGACGCCGAGCCGACCTCCTATGTCACCTTCACGTCGCGTCATTCGGGCGGCCACCCGGCCGTGACCCTGACGGTCGCCAAGCGCGCCGGCACCAACGCCATCGACGTGGTGCACGCGATCGAGCGGAAGCTGGCGATCGTGCGCGGAACGGTCGTCCCGGCGGACGTGCAGCTGACCGTGACGCGCAACTACGGCGAGACGGCCGCCGAGAAGTCCAACGAGCTGCTGTGGCACATGTTCCTGGCGGTGCTGTCGGTCTCGCTGCTCATCTGGCTCGCGCTCGGTCACCGCGAGGCGGCCGTGGTGCTGGTGGCGATCCCCGTCACCCTCGCGCTGACGCTGTTCGTCTTCTACCTGTACGGCTACACCCTCAACCGCATCACGCTGTTCGCGCTCATCTTCTCGATCGGCATCCTCGTGGACGACGCCATCGTGGTCGTGGAGAACGTGGTCCGGCACGCGCGGCTTGCGTCGACGCGCGACCGCGGGGGCTTCGTCGCCCTGGCCGTCCGCGCCGTCGACGAGGTGGGCAACCCGACCATCCTCGCGACGCTCACCGTGGTCGCCGCCATTCTCCCGATGGCGTTTGTCGGCGGACTGATGGGCCCCTACATGCGGCCGATCCCGGTCGGGGCGTCGGCGGCGATGCTCTTCTCGCTCGTCGTCGCGTTCGTGGTCACGCCGTGGGCGGCAGTGCGCCTGCTGCGGCGCAAGTCGGGGCACCATGACGAGCGCGAGAACCGGATGACGGCGCTGTACCGCCTGGTGATGGGCGCACTGATCGGCTCGCCGCGCGCCCGATGGGCGTTCCTCGTGAGCGTGGCGGCGTTGCTGATCCTCTCGGTGCTGCTGGTGCCGCTCGGGCTCGTCATGGTGAAGATGCTCCCGTTCGACAACAAGAGCGAGTTCCAGGTCGTGATCAACATGCCCGAGGGCACGCCGCTCGAGCGGACGGCACAGGCCGCGGCGACGCTCGCCCAGGCGGTCCTCGAGGATCCGGCGGTGACGACCGTCCAGACCTATTCGGGAACGGCCTCGCCCTACAATTTCAATGGCCTGGTGCGCCACTACTTCCTGCGGCAGGCGCCACACCAGGCGGACCTGCAGGTGAACCTGCTGCCGCGCCACGAGCGCAGCGAGCAGAGCCACGCCATCGCGCGGAGGGTGCGGGAGAGGCTCGCGCCAATCGCGTCCTCCCTCGGCGCGCGCGTGCAGGTCGCCGAGGTCCCGCCCGGGCCGCCGGTCCTGCAGACGATGGTCGCCGAGATCTACGGGCCGGACCCGGAGGTACGCGAGCAGCTCGCCGGCCGGGTGCGCGACGCGTTCCGCGCGACGCAGGGGGTCGTCGACGTGGACTGGTACGTCGAGGAGCGCCAGCCGAAGGTGACGCTCACGGTGGACCACGAGCGCGCGGCGGCGGCCGGGGTTTCCGCGGCGTCGGTCTCGTCCGCGCTTCGGATGGCCGGTTCGGGCGAGGCCGCGGGCCTGCTCCACGACGAGACGACGCGGGAGGACGTGCCCATCGTGTTGCGTCTGCCGCGCGACGCCCGCGACGTGCAGGCCGTGGAGCGGCTGCGCGTCGGGCCGCGGCCGGTCGCGATCGGCGAGCTGACCGACGCCCTGGTGTCGCGCGAGAGCCCGAGCCTCTACCGCAAGAACCTGCAGCCGGTCACTTACGTCACCGCCGATCTCGCGGGCAGCCAGGAAAGCCCGGTGTACGCGATCCTGCAGCTGAATCCGCAGCTGCGGAGCTGGAGTGTCGCGGGCCAGAAGCTCGAGACGCTCAGCGCCACGCAGCCCTTCGACACGGGCCGCTATGCCGTCAAGTGGGACGGCGAGTGGCACATCACCTACGAAGTGTTCCGCGACCTCGGGTTCGCGTTCGCCGCCGTGCTCGTCCTCATCTACCTGCTCGTGGTCGGCTGGTTCCAGTCGTTCTCGACGCCGCTGGCGATCATGGCGGCGATTCCGTTCTCGCTGGTCGGCATCCTGCCCGCGCATGCGGCGATGGGGGCGTTCTTCACCGCCACGTCGATGATCGGCTTCATCGCCGGCGCGGGCATCGTCGTCCGCAACTCGATCATCCTCGTCGACTTCATCGAGCTGAGGCTGCGCGAGGGATTGCCGCTCGAACAGGCGGTGGTCGACGCGGGCGCGGTGCGGTTCCGCCCGATGGCGCTGACCGCCGCCGCGGTCATCGTCGGGTCGGCCGTCATCCTGTTCGACCCGATCTTCCAGGGACTCGCGATTGCATTGATGGCCGGCGAGGTGGCCTCGTTGCTGCTGTCGCGGATGACCGTCCCCGTGTTGTACTACCTGATCGCTCGCCGCCGCGCGTCCGCGCCGGCGCTGCTCGAGGCGGTCTGAGATGTGGACCTACCCCCCGCGTCGGATCGTCGTGGCCGTCGACTTCGGCGAGGCGGCCGCCGCCGCCGTGCGCATCGCCGGCGAGCTGGCACGGCGGTTCGAGGCGCAGCTGACGGCGCTGCACGCCGAGTCCTTCGAAGCGCCGCCGTACTTCACGCGCGAGCAGATCACCACGATCGAGAAACAGCGCGAGGCCGCCAGGGTCGAGGCGCAGCGCTATGTCGAGCGGTTCGCCGCCCCGCTGGCGCAGTGCCCCGTGACGGCAGTCGTCTCCGACGTCGTTCCGGCGGACGCCATCCTGGATGCCTCGAGGCGGCACGACCTCGTCGTCATGGGCACCCACGGCCGCCGCGGCCCCGCGCGCTGGTGGGCCGGCTCGGTCGCCGAACGGGTGGTACGCGAGGCGGAGGTCCCGGTGCTGGTCGTGCGGGATGACTCGGTGGACCCGCGGCAGGTGTTCGCCCACGTGTCGGTCCTCACCGGCAGCCCGACGTTTGCGGGGGGCGCGCGTCGCTACGCTGCCGGCCTGGCGGAAGCCTTCGGTGGCAGGCTCAACACCGAGCCGGGCGAAACGGTGCGTCCCGCCATGTTGCGCGACGCGTCGCTGGTCGTGCTCCCGCAGGCGGGCGCGAAGTGGCTGCCCTTCGGCGGGTCGACCGAGCGCGCCCTGCGTGACTGCCACCGGCCGCTGCTGTTCGTACCGCCGACGTAACCGGCCCGGCGATGGCCCGCGCCAGTCGTCAGCGCCGCGACCTGCGGGGGCTGCCCGCGGGCAGGCCGCGAGGCGGAACGACGTTGTCGGTCATCGAGTTGGAGGGAGCCATGACCATCGAGCGTGCGCTGCGCATGATTGCCGGTCTCTTCGTCGTCGCGAGCGTGTTGCTCGGGATGTACGTCCACCCGGCGTTCCTGTGGTTCACCGTGTTCGTCGGCGCGAACCTGTTCCAGTCCGGCCTGACGAACTGGTGCCCGATGATGAACATCCTGAGATGGGCCGGCCTGCCGAACGCCGACCGCCCGGCGCCCGTGCCGCAAAGCCGGTGATCGGGGCGTGGCCGGTACGAAAACAGGCGCAATCTCCCGCGCGCGTCGTGGCGCGGCGATTGCTCGTTCACATGGCATTTCGGGGCCAGGCGCCTGGACGACGCGAGCAGGGCGCTGAGCTCGTGGATGATCGCCGGCGGAACACTCAGGGCCTTCAGTTCCGCTGGCAGGTTCGTCCCGCTCACGCCGACGTCGGCCGCGCTTGCGCCCCGATTTTTCTTGCCGGCTTCCCGGCAACGCGGCCGCACCAAGCGGCCACCAGTGCACTTCTCCCGGCGATTTGCAGGCGATCCGCGGTCTTGCTCGGGATGGCACGTCCGGTGCAGTTCCAGATGGCACACGATCCGGGCGGTCGCCGGCCATGACACCGGCCTCCTCCTTCGCCTGTGAATCCGGGACCGTCCGCGATCGTGCTTCACCTCCCCGCGATCCACGGTGGCTCCATGGCACAAACCAATCGACAGCCGTTTTCTGCCTTGAACGTGATGACCGGCGTGGCCGGTATCCTGTTCGGCTTGATTGGCGGATACATCCTCGGCGCCGGCCAGGTGCCTCACGCGTACGTTCCACCCGCGCCCGCGTCAACGTCGCTGCCGCACGATCACCCGACGGCGGTGCTCAACGACAAGGATCTCCAGGCGTACCGCGACATCCTCGCGGCCGACCCGAAGAACGTCCGGGCGGCGATCGAGCTCGGCAACCGGTACTACGACGCGGGCCGGTACGCCGACGCCATCCCCTATTACCGGCAGGCGCTTGCGGCCGAACCCAGGAACGCGAACGTCAGCACCGACCTGGCGACGGCCCTGTATTACAGCGGCCGGACCGACGAGGCATTGCAGCAACTGAACGCGACGCTGTCGATCGACGCGACGCACGCACAGACGCTGTTCAACCTCGGGATCATCAGGCGGGACGGCAAGAACGACGCGAAAGGCGCAGTGGAGGCGTGGGAGCGCCTGCTGCAGGCACACCCGAACTACCCCGAGGCGGAGCGCGTTCGGACGCTGCTCGCGGAGGCCAGGTCCTAGGCAAGGGTGGCGGATTGGCGGCGGCCCGCCGGAGTTCCGGCGGGCCGACTCCGTCACCCAATCCACGAGCCGTGGAAATCAGGCCTGTTGTCGCGGATCATTCTTCGGGCTCCGGTGGCACTGCCATTGCGGACGCCAGGAATGTGCTCCCCATCGGGGGCAGAAGGGAGGCTCAACCAAACGCCCGACAGCTCCCGCTGTCCGGCCTAATTTCTATTTCTTACTCACACACCTTCACCGTGACGCCGTAGGGGAGACCAAAAGAAACAAGCGGCAGGGGCGCCCGCTCCTGCCGCTTGTTTCACGTACCTGCGATCGGTCGATTCCCAGCTGCGAAAGACCCACGAGCAGACTCCAAGGGGCAAGCTGCCCAACGGATACGGAACTCCCAAGAACAAGGCCAACTCCCAACGCGCGGAGTGGGAATTCGGCCCCGTTGGTGGTCCGGGTTGGAGGTTGGAGTTGTCGGCGGCTCCGAGCCCTCGATCGCGCTCGGAGCCTTCAGGCCTCAGGCGATAGCGGCTTGGGGTTCGGCCGCCTCGCGCGGCTCGACCAGGCCGCATCGGGCGATGCGGTCGCCCAGCGTGGAGCGCTTGATGTTCAGCAGCTCGGCGGCCTTCGACTTGTTGCCGTCCGAGACCTTCAGCGCCCACCCGATCAGGTTCGATTCGACCTCCCTGAGCCGCTCGTCGAGCGAAATCGGCTTGGGCTGCTGGTCGACGGCCGGCGGCGGCGCGATCGGCGTGCCGTCGGCGGCGCCGAAGAGCACCGCGGCAGCCACGCACCCGGTACGGACCGTGCCGCAGGTGCAGGTCTGGACGATGCGCTCGCAGGCGTTCTCGAGCTCACGGACGTTCCCCGGCCAGTGGTAGCGGGCAAAGGCGTGGCGGACGACGGGCGAGATCTCCGGCACGTCGATGCCGCGATCGCGCGAGAACCGCCGCAGGAAGTGGTCCATGAGGACGGGGATGTCCTCGCGGCGCTCGCGCAGCGGCGGCAGCACGATCGGGAGCACGTTCAGACGGTAGTAGAGGTCCTCGCGGAACTTGCCCTCGGCCACCAGCTGCTTCAGGTCGCGCTTGGTGCCGGTGATGATCCGGACGTTGACCGGGATCGTGCGGGTCCCGCCGACGCGCTCCACCTGCCGGCTCTGCAACGCGCGCAGCAGCTTGACCTGCATCGACAGCGGCACGTCGTCGATGTCATAGAGGAAGAGCGTGCCGCCCTGCGCCAGCTCGAACCGTCCCGGTTTGTCCTTGATCGCCCCGGTGAATGCGCCGCGCTCGTGGCCGAAGAGCTCGGTCTCGATGAGCGTCTCCGAGAACAGGGCGCAGCTGACGGCGACGAAGGGCTGGTGCCGCCGCTGGCTCTGGTGGTGCAGCATGTTGGCGACGACTTCCTTGCCCGTGCCGCTCTCACCGGTGATGATGACGCTGCTGTCGCTGCGGCTGACGACCTTCACGAACTCGAAGATCGCCCGCATCCGCGGGCTCTCGCCGACGACGACGTTGTCCATCGAAAAATGACTCGGGTGGCGCATTCGCCTCTCCTCGAACGAAACCGCCTTCAGACGACCTGGAGCTCCTCGAACTCCTTGATCTCGTCGCGCAGCGCCATCTCGACGCCCATGTACAGCGTCATGTGCGCGCTCGGGCAACCCGAGCACATGCCGGTCAGCCGTACCCGCGCGCTGTTGCCGTGGACCTCGACGAGCTCGATGTCGCCGCCATCGGCCTGCATCATCGGGCGGATGCGGTCGAGCACGGATTCCACGCGTTCTCGCGAAAGCATCGGGGAATTCTCCTCACCGTGAATGGATGACGGAATATCGGCAGAGCAACCGCCATGCCACGGCCGATCCGTGGTTTTGTGCGGATTTCCGGCGGGTTTCACGCCGGGCATGCTCGTTGCTCCCTGAGCGCAGCGGGATTTTCCTGCGAGAGGTGCGGGATTATTCCCGTCCTGCCGGCCTGTCCAACGCGAACTTCTCCACCCGGTAGCGGATCTGATCGCGGTTCAGGCCGAGGAGCGCCGCCGCCTTGGTGTGGTTCCACCCGGTGCGGGTGAGCGCCTGCCGCACGAGGTCCCGTTCCACCGACTCCAGGTTCACCCCCTCCTGTGGCAGCTCGAACGCCTGGACGGCGGCCCGCCGCGACACGCTCATCGGGAAGTGCTCCGGCGTCAGCCATTCCCCGTCGGCCAGCAGCATGGCGCGCTCGACGGCGTTGCGCAGCTCGCGGATGTTCCCCGGCCAGTGGTAGCCGCGCAGCAGCGCCATGGCCTCCTCGGTGGCCCCGCGTACCTGCTTGCGGAACTCGCGGTTGAACCTGTCGAGGTAGAAGTTGACGAGCAGGGGCACGTCCGACGGGTGTTCGCGCAGCGTGGGCAGGGTGATCTGCATCACGTTCAGACGGTAGTAGAGGTCCTCGCGGAACCGGCCCTGCCGCACCGCCTCTTCCAGGTCACGGTTGGTGGCGGCGATGACCCGCACGTCCACGCGGATATCGGCGGCGCCGCCCACCCGCTTGAACGCCTTCTCCTCGAGCACACGCAGCAGCTTCGCCTGCAGCGCCGGGACCATCTCGCCGATCTCGTCGAGGAACACCGTCCCCTTGTCGGCCGACTCGAGCAGGCCGGTCTTCTGCTGGCGCGCGTCGGTGAAGGCGCCGCGCTCGTGCCCGAACAGCTCGCTCTCGAGCAGGGTCTCGGGGAGCGCCGAGCAGGTGATGTTCATGAACGGCTTTGCCGCCCGGTCGCTGTTGTAGTGGATCACCTTGGCGGCGAGGTCTTTGCCGGTGCCGCTCTCGCCGGTCAGCAACACGGTCGAGGCCGGGCTCGCCGCCACGCGCCGCAGCAGCGCGCGCAGCGCCCGCATCGACGGCGATTCCCCGACGATGCGCGTCAGCGCATACGGCTCGGATCGCGACGCGCGCAGCGCCCGCACCTCGCGGCGCAGCGCCGTCGTCTCCAGCGCCTTCTGCACCACGAGCACGAGCTCGTCCAGGTTGAACGGCTTGTTGGCGTAGTGATATGCCCCTTGCTTCATCGCCTCGACCGCGGTCTCGATGCTGGAAAACGCGGTGAGCAGGATGACCGGCATGTCGGCGTCAGTCTGCTTGATCTGGCGCAGGACGCGCAGGCCGTCCGAGTCGGGCAGCCGGTAGTCGAGCAGCACCAGGTCGACGTGCGGCCCGACTGCCGCGAGCGCCTCCTTCGCGGTCCCCGCCTCGACGACGCTGTACCCTTCCTGGGCGAGACGCTCGGCGAGCGACCAGCGAATCAGCTGCTCATCGTCCACGACGAGAATCGTGGGGGCGGCCATTCACGCGATTATATCGGGGGAACTGCGGATGGGTTGCGTGTCGCGGGAGCGCGGGCGCGCCCCGTGCGGCCGCTCAGGCGGGCTGCAGCGCGTGATTGACGACGTCGACGAACCGGCCCAGGTCGAACGGCTTCTCAAGCACCTCGCACGCGCCGAGGCGCCGCGCGTCGTCGAGAACCTCCGCCGTGCCGTGAGCGGTCATCAGGATCACCTGAGAGTCCGGGACCTGCGCGCGGATGCGCCGCAGCAGCCCCAGGTCGTTAGAATCCGGCAGCTTGAGATCGAGCACCACGAGCGCGATCTTGGGCGATCCGTTGATGGCACGCAGCGCCTCGCCGGCTGTGCCCGCTTCGATCACCTGATAGCCGGCGGCCTCCAGGCTCTCGCCCACGGACCACCGAATCAGCGCTTCGTCGTCGACCACGAGAATGACGGGCATGGGAAATAATCCGGCCTCTTCGCGGAAATTTTCCGCCGGGCGCTCCACGGTAACTGGCTGAAAACTTGGCGTTTTTGCCTCCCGCACGGTAGCATCGGCACGCACGCTACTGCCCTTATCAAACCTCGATCCACATGCCGTCCAGTGATCTGCTGGCACCGCGATCGGGCGACCGACGGCTGGCCGCGTTCGCGGTCGTGCTCGGCGCCGGCATCTTCATCGCCGACCTGAACACCCCGCTCGGCATCGGAATTACCGCGCTCTACGGCGTGGTCGTGCTGCTCGGCCTGTTCGCCCGCAACACCCGCTACCCGATCTGGGTCGCGCTCGTCGTGAGCCTGCTGACCGCGCTCGGCGCCTGGCTGTCCCCGTCCGGCGCCAGCCTGCCGCAGGCCCTGGTGAACCGCGCCCTCACGCTCGTCGGCATCTGGGTGACGGCGTGGCTCGTGTCCGGCTACATGAAGGTCGGCGTCAGGCTCGAGCAGTCGCTGAAACAGCTCGCCGACACCAACTTCGCGCTCGACCAGGCGGCGATCGTCGCGACCACCGACGTGCGCGGACGCATCACCTACGTCAACCAGAAGTTCTGCGAGATCTCCAGGTACTCGCGGCAGGAGCTGATCGGGCAGGATCACCGGATCATCAACTCCGGCTACCACTCGAAGGAGTTCATCCGCGATCTGTGGCGCACGATCGCCGGCGGCCGCATCTGGCGCGGCGAGATCCGCAACCGCGCGAAGGACGGGACGATCTACTGGGTCGACACCACCATCGTGCCGTTCCTCGACGCGACTCGGAAGCCGTACCAGTACATGGCGATCCGCTACGACATCACCGAGCGCAAGCGCACCGAGGAGCTGCTGCGCGAGCGCGCCGCACTCGCGCGCCTCGGCGAGATGGCGGCGGTGGTCGCGCACGAGGTGAAGAACCCGCTCGCCGGGATCCGCGGCGCCCTGCAGGTGATTGGCGGGCGGCTGCCAGAGACGAGCCGCGACCGCGCGATCATGGGCGACATCGTCGAGCGACTCGATTCGCTCAACGAGATCGTGCAGGACCTGCTGATCTTCGCGCGACCGCGCGAACCGCGCCTGTCGCCGGTGTCGGTCGCGGAGCTGCTCGAAGAGATCGCGGCGCTGCTGCGCAAGGACTCGGCGCACGCCGGCGTGGACGTGACCATCAGCGGCGACCGGCCGACGATCGGCGCCGACCCCGAACAGCTGCAGACGGCGTTCCTCAACCTGCTGCTGAACGCGGTGCAGGCCTCCGCGAGCGGCGACCGCGTGCGGGTGACCGTCGCGGCGCTCGACGGCCTCTGCCGCGTCGCCATAGCCGACGCGGGACCGGGCATCCCGCCCGAGACCCAGGACAAGATCTTCGAGCCGTTCTTCACGACGAAGCATCGCGGCACCGGCCTGGGCCTGCCGACGGCGCGCCGGGTCATCGAGCTGCACCACGGAACCATCGCCGTCGACTCCCCGCCCGGGGGCGGAACCGTCGTCACCGTCACGCTGCCGGTCGATCCCAGCCATCCGCCGGCCGCGGCTGCCGAAAAGCCGGCGTAGCTCCAGGGTATGTGCTTTGCAGCCTGAGCCGTGGAGGCACCCATGATCGCTCTCGAGAAGATCCTCGTGCCCACCGACTTCAGCGCCTGTTCCGATGCGGCGGTGAAGTACGGCCGAGAGATGTGCCGGGCGTTCGGCGCGTCGCTCCACCTGCTCCACGTGGTGCAGGATCCCTACACGCAGCCGTGGGCGGCGGAGGCGTTTCCCGCGCCGCTCGGCGAGATGCTGAACCAGTGGCAGGAGCAGGCGCGCCAGCGGCTCGCGACCCTCCTTCCGGCGGAGGAGCAGGCGGGGGTCACCACGGCAACGGTCGTCGGCTCGCCGTTCAACGAAATCGTCCGCTACGCCGAGGAACAGCAGATCGATCTGATCGTGATCGGCACGCACGGCCGCGGTGGGCTCGGCCACATGCTGCTCGGAAGCGTCGCGGAGAAGGTCGTGCGCAAGGCACCCTGCCCGGTCCTCACCGTCCGATATCCGCAACACGAATTCGTCAAGTGAGAGGTGATCGAGAAGGGGTAAGGGGTATGAGACGTGACGATTTACGTCGCGCTTTACTCTCCCTCCTACTCCTGGCCACATCTCGATCAGTATGAGACCCTCCGGCCTGTGCGCGGCGGCTGGTGCCCGACGCGGATGCGCACGTCGGCCGCGACGGCGCCGCGCGGCAGCACTATCAGCGGGTTGATGTCCATCTCCAGGATCTCGGGACAGGCGTCGACCAGCTGCGACACGGCGAGCAGCACGCGGCGAAAGGCGGGCTCGTCGGCTGGCGGCGAGCCGCGGTAGCCGCGCAGCAGGATCCGGCCCTTCATCTCCTCGACCATTTCGGCCGCGTCGGCGTCCGACAGCGGGCACATGCGGAACACCGTGTCGCCCACCAGCTCGACGAAGATGCCTCCGGTGCCCGCCATCACCAGCGGGCCGAACGCCGGGTCGTTCAGCCCGCCGACCACCATCTCGACGCCGCCGGTGACCATCTGCTGCACGAGCACGCCCTCGAGGCGGTCGCCCAGGCGGCTGGCGAAGTCGGCGAACGCCTCGCGCACGCCCTGCTCGGTGCGCACCCCGAGCCGCACGCCGCCGGCCTCCGTCTTGTGCAGGAGCGTCGAACCGAGCGCCTTCACTGCGACCGGCAGACCGACCTCGGACGCGGCACGCGCCGCGTCGTCCGCGGTGCGCGCCACGCGTCCCTCGGCCACCTCGATGCCGCCGAGCTCGAGCAGCCGCCGTGCCCCGTCGGGACCCAGCCACTCCTCGCCGGACTCCACCGCCGAACACGCCAGCGCCCGCGCGGCTCCCTGATCGAACGCCGCGAGTGCCGCGTCGGGCGCCGGCTTGCGCAGCCATTCCCCGTACTGGGTGACGCGCGCGAGCGCGACTGCCGCGGACTCTGGAAACGTGTACGACGGCACCGGCGCGAGCGGAAGCGGTCCCTGCGCTCCCATGAAGACGGCAATCACCGGCTTCCCACACTCGCCGGCGGCACGCCGGATCGCGGACGCGACCTGTTCCGCCGCCGCCGGGATCGGCGGAATGAAGATGACGATGAGGCTGTCGACGTTCGGGTCGGCCGCGACGAGCGCGATCGCCCGCCGGTACTCCTCGGCGCCCGCCGAGGCAATCATGTCCACCGGGTTCGCGACGCTCGCCGCCGGCGGCAGGAACGTCCGCAGCCCCGCCTCCGATTCCGGCGCCAGTGGCGGCAGCTCGAGGCCGTTGGCCTCGCACGCGTCGACCGCGAGGATCGCGGGGCCGCCGGCGTTGGTCACGATGGCCACGCGCCGCCCGGCCGGCACCGGCTGCGACGACAGCAACGCGGCGACGTCGAACAGTTCGTCCAGCGTGAAAGTCCGGATCACCCCCGCCTGGCGCAACAGCGTGTCCACCAGTGCGTCGCTCGTCGCCCGCGCGCCGGTATGCGACGAGGCCGCACGCGCACCCGCCGAGGAACGGCCGGCCTTGACCGCGACGATCGGCTTGTGCCGCCCGACCCGGCGTGCGATCTGCCCGAACTTCTTCGGGTTGCCGAAGCTCTCCAGGTACAGCAGGATCACGTCGGTCCGCGGATCCAGCGACCAGTACTGGATGAGATCGTTGCCGGAGACGTCTGCCTTGTTCCCGATCGACGCGAAGCTCGAGATGCCCAGGTTCAGCTTGCGCACGTAGTCCAGGATCGCCAAGCCGAGCGCGCCGCTCTGCGTCGAGAAGGCGACGCGACCGGTCGGCGGGTACACCGGCGAGAAGGTCGCATTCAATTTGAAGGCGGGATCGGTGTTGATGATCCCCATGCAGTTGGGACCAATCATGCGGATGCCGGCATCGCGGATCCGATCCACGAGCGCCGCCTCCATCGCCCGGCCCTCCGGCCCGCTCTCCGCGAAGCCGGCGCTGATCACCACCAGCGCCTTCACGCCCTTGGCGACGCATTCGTCCACCACCGCGGCGACGCGCGCGGCCGGAACGACGATGACGGCGAGATCGATTGGGATCGGGACGGCCGCGATCGCGGGATAGGCCTTCAGGCCCTCAATCGAATCCGCGTCGGGGTGGACGGGCACGAGCGTCCCGGTGAAGCCGGTCTCGCGCAGGTTCCGCAGCACCTCGGACCCGATGCGGCCGCGCTCGCGGTTGGCGCCCACCACCGCGACGACGCGCGGCTCGAAGAACGGCCGCATCGACGCGACCGCGGCAAGCCGCGAGCGTTCCGCTGCGCGGTCGGCGTACGCCGGGGTAGCTTCGAGCAACAGCGTCACGTGGAAGACACGATCGCGCAGCTCCTCGGTGACCGCGAAGCCCGAGTCGAGGAAGACGTCCATCATCCGGCGGTTTTCGCCCAGGACGAACGCGTCGAACGTCTTCACCCCGTGGTCGCGCGCGATCTCGGCCAGCCGCTCCAGCATGCGCGTGCCGATGCCGCGCCCCTGCTCGGCATCGGCGATGGCGAACGCCACTTCCGCCCGGTCGGCGTGCTCGCGCCGGTAGTAGCCGGCCACCGCGGCCAGCGTGCCGCCGGCATCACCGACGATCACGAACTGCCGGTCGTAGTCGACGTGCGCGAACTGTGCGGCCTTGTCGAGGTCGATGCGCGGAACGGTCATGAACCGGTAGTAGAGGCTCTGCGCCGACATCCGCTCGAAGAGCTCGAGCAGCCTGCGGTCGTCGTCGGGCCGGACGGGCCTCAGCCTCAGCGTGCGGCCGTCGCGCAGCACGACGTCGGTTTCGTAGTGCGAGGGATACGCGGGGCTGGTCATGCGTCGTCAGGAACACGGAACACGCCGGCGGGCACGCGGGCGTGGAGCCGGCGCACGCCGATACGGCGTCGACGGCCGGCTCCGGTAGGGTACCGCAAGTCAGGCGCGCACGAACGACCCGTCCGGCAGCCGCCGGAGGATGCCGGCGTCGACCAGCACCGCGAACACCGCGTCGCACTGCTCGCGATCCATGTGCCACAGCCGCTGCGCCTGGGCGCAGGTCAGCTTCAAGCCGGGCATCTCCATGTACTCACTGCGTACCCGCATCGCGAGATCGGGGGCGTGACGGGCTGGGGTCCGTTCCGCTAGGGTGTTCATGTCCGTTCTCTCGGAGGCTGAGCGTGAATAGGCAAAGGCGGTACCAGCGATGCGGCCGAACAGACGGCCGTATTTGCGGCGTTTCCGCCCCGAACCGGAGCGGCGCCGGGGAATTCCACGCGCCGCCAGCGTGGAGAATTCCGCACGCGCACACAGCCCGGATACTCGCGTGCATCGATCGAGAATCGCCGTCCGTTCGCCCCCAACCAGGCGTGCAGACGCGCACGGAGGCTGCTATGAAAGAGACCCGGTACGGGATGCAGGTCACCATTCCCGCGGCGTACGACGCCGCCGTCCAGCGCACGACGGAGGCGCTCAAGGCCGAAGGATTCGGCGTCCTCACGACCATCGATGTCCGGCAGACGCTGCGCGCCAAGCTCAATCGCGAGTTCCGCAAGTATGTCATCCTCGGCGCGTGCAACCCGCCGCTCGCCGATCGCGCGCTCCACGCCGACCTCGGTATCGGCCTGCTGCTGCCGTGCAACGTCGTCGTCTACGAGAGTGAGGACGGCGGCTCGGTGGTCGAGGCGATGGCGCCGCTGACCGCGATCGGCCTGGCAGGCGAGCACCCGGAGCTCCGCGCGGTTGCCGAGGAAGCCGACCGCCGGCTGCGCCGCGTCCTCGCGTCGATCGAGTCTCATCCGTAAACGGGGCAACGGGCGAACGGCACCGGCATCCCGGCAGCCGTGCCGTGGCATCGCCACGCCGAGCCGCGCACCGGCGGCAAGTCCAGGTATTCGCGCCCGTTCACAGGTCCTGCTCCGGCACCGAGATTGCCGTCCCTTCCTGCGGGGACGCCCATCGCGAAAACGGAGCTGGCCTGATGGCCCTGATGAAAGCGGTCGTGTTCCGCGGCGTGAATCACCTGGTCCTCGAAGAGCGGCCGAGGCCGGTGCCGCGGGCGGGCGAGGCGGTCATCCGCATCACCGCGACGACGATGTGCGGGACGGACGTGCACATCGTCAAGGGCGAGTATCCGGTCCAGCCCGGCCTGATCCTCGGGCACGAGCCGGTCGGCGTCGTCGAGGCGCTCGGCGAGGGGCTCGAGCACGAGTACGAGATCGGCCAGCGGGTCGTGGCCGGCGCGATCACGCCGTGCGGCCAGTGCTTCTACTGCCTCAACGGCGCGCACGCCCAGTGCGGCGGGGCGGCCGGCGGCTGGCGGTTCGGCCACACGATCGACGGCGCGTGGGCGGAGGACCTGCGCGTGCCGGACGCGCGCGCGAACCTTGCCGTCATCCCCGACGAGCTGACTGACGAGGACGTGCTGCTCGTGCCGGACGTGCTGTCGGCCGGGCTCGCCGGTGCGGAGAGCGGCAACGTGCGCATCGGCGACTGCGTGGCGGTGTTCGCGGAGGGGCCGCTCGGCCTCTGCGCGACGCTCGGCGCGAAGCTGCGGGGCGCCGCGCTCATCATCGGCGTCGACACCGTATCCGATCGCCTCGACATGGCGCGGCGGTTCGGGGCGAACGTAGTGATCGACTACCGGGAGCAGGATCCGGTGGCGGTGATCAAGGCGCTGACCGGCGGCCGTGGCGCGGACGTCGCCATCGAGGCCCTGGGCCACCAGGAGACGTTCGAGAACGCGCTGCGATCGCTTCGGCCGGGCGGCACACTGTCGAGCCTCGGCGTCTATTCCGGGAAGCTCGTGGCCCCGCACGAGGCGCTGCACGCCGGCCTGGCCGACCAGCGGATTTTCACCACGCTTTGCCCCGGCGGCAAGGAACGCATGCGGCGGCTCATGGCCATCATCGCCGCCCACCGCGTCGAGCTGTCGCCCCTGGTGACCCACCGGTTCGCCCTCGAGGAAATCCAGGACGCCTACGAGCTGTTCGCGTCGCAGCGCCACGGCGTCATGAAGGTGGCGCTGCACCCCGCCGTGACCGCCGCGTCGCGCCAGCTGGCCTACTGTGCGGTCGACGACGAGTGCTAGGAGGGAAGACCATGTCCACCCCGGCATCGATCCACGCGTTTCTCGGGCAGGCCCACGTGCCCTACACCGTGCTGCCGCACCGGCCGGCGTTCACCGCCCAGGAGGAAGCGGCCGGACTGCACGTCCCTGGCCGCGGCTGGGCCAAGGTGGTCGTCTGCATCGCCGACTCGGGGCCGGTCCAGGCGGTGCTGCCGGCGCCGCTGGCGGTGAACCTCGAGCAGCTGCGCGTGCTCGCCGGCGCGGACGCGATCCGCGTCGCGCTCGAGAGCGAGCTGCGCACTCTGTACCCGGATTGCGAGGTCGGCGCGATGCCGCCGTTCGGGCCGCTGTACGGCCACCGGGTCTTCGTCGACGCGGCGCTCGCCGCCGAGCCGCAGATCGTCTTCAACGCCGGCACGCATCGCGACGCGATGCGCATGCGCTACGCGGACTTTGCCGCCGCCGCGCGGCCGACGGTCGGCCGCTTTGCCGAGCGGCCGGCGCCGCACGGCCACACGCGCGGCCGCTGAGCCGACGCCAGATCCCGAGGAGGCCCTCGCCATGCTGCCCATACGCACGGTCCTCTGCGCGATCGATTTCTCGTCCGATTCCCGTCAGGCGCTGCGCGTGGCGCTGGCGATTGCGCGCCGCACGCCGGTGCACATCGTCGCGCTCCACGTCATCGAACTGGTGCTCGCACACGCCTCGGCGATCGCGCACGGCGACGACCGGCTGCGGTCCGAGAGCGCCACGGCGCTGCGGCTGTTCGTCGAATCGGAGTGGAAGCGGGCGGCAATCGACGCCACTTTCAGCATCGAGATCCGGGTCGGCGTGCCCGAGCGCGAGGTGCTGGCCTGCGCGCGCGAGCGCCAGGCGGACCTGATCGTCACCGGCACGCGCGGGGTCGCCGGCATCTCGAAGCTGTTCTTCGGCTCGGTGGCGGAGAAGGTGCTGCGCCGCGCCGACATGCCCGTCCTCACCGTCCCCGGTGCTGCCGAAGGCGAGGCGGAAGGCCCGGTGCTGACGAGGGTGCTCGCCGCGCTCGACCTCGACGACACGTGCGAGCGCACGGCGGCGCAGGCGGCCGGCGTCGCCCAGCTGCTCGGGCTGCCGCTGGGGCTCGTGCACGCCGTGCCGCCGCTGCCCACCGGGTGGCGCTGGGTCGACACGCTGGAGGCGTCCACGCCGATGCGCGTCACGCGCGCGCGCACGCGCCTCGAGGACATCGTCAGGGCGCTGGGTGTCTCCGCCGCGGTCGACGTGCGCGCCGGCTCGCCGCCGGAGCAGGTCGCCGCCGCCGCGCGCGAGGCGCGGGGCACGCTCCTCGTCGTCGGCGTCGACGGCGGCACGCCGCTCGGCCGCGTCGGTTCGACCGCCTACCGCATCGTCTGCCTCGCGGACGCGCCGGTGCTGGCACTGCCCGTCGGACTGCCGCAGGCGCAGGAATCGAACCCCGTCGCGATCACCGAGGCGATCTGATTCGCCGTCACGGCGCGCCCCTGTTCGTGGCGCGCCGTCTCCCGAGCGCTGCTTCCCCGGCGGTGATCCGCGCAGGCACCGCACTCACCCTCGCCGCGCGCGGGACGCCGGGCACGAACCGACCCGCCGCGTTCGATCGTGACTAGAGTGCGAGCGTGCTGGTGAGCCACAGCATCGCGGTCAGCCCAATCATCAGCGACCACGCTGCCTGGCTGCGCGTGCACTGCTCCAGGCTCTCGGGGAGCAGCTCGAACGCGACGAGGAAGATCATCGCGCCGCCGGCGAACCCCAGGCCGAGCGGCAGCAACGGCTTGAACACCGACACGAGCAGGAAGGCGGGCACCGCGGCGACCGGCTGCGGCACGCTCGTGAGGATGGCATACCCGGCGCAGGCCGCGACCGAGACGCCGCGCGCGCGGAGCGGCACCGCCACCGCGGTTCCTTCCGGAATGTTGTGGACGGCGATCGCCGTCGCGAGCAGCAGCCCGAACTGCAACTCGCCGCTGGCGTAGCCGACGCCGATGGCAATGCCTTCCGGGATGCTGTGGATGAACATCGCGATGAGCAGCAGGATGCCCTGGCGCGACTCGGCGGTGCTGAGCGTGCCGAGCCGCCATTTGTTGCCGGCGACGAGCTTCGCCGTCCAGGCGAAGAACGCGGCCCCCGCGAGCAGCCCGATGAGCACCTGCCACAGCGCGCCGGCCTTCAGCGCCTCGCCGGTGAGGGTGAAGACCGACGCCGATAGCATCATGCCGGCAGCCGCAGCGGTCATCATGCCCTGCCACGATTGGGAGAGGCGCGGCAGAAACGCCAGCGGCAGCGCGCCGAGGCCGGTCGCCAGGTCGGTCAGAATCGCGACCCACAGGACTGTCCAGACGAGCCCGTCCGCCATCGCACGGCGAAGGCAGCAACGGACGTTCCGGCCGGAACCGGCGGGAATCCCGGTCCCACTTGAAGAATGGACCCCGCCACAGCGCGGGAGTGCCGGGAAGCCGTCACCGCCGGCGCCAGGGGGTACCGGGAGCCAGCGTCCGGCTGCTGGCTCCCGCGCTCAGGCGGTTACTTGACGAACAGCATCTCGCGGTACGTGGGCAGCGGCCACACGTCGTGCGGGACGATGCACTCCAGGTCGTCGGCGGTCTCGCGCAGCGCGTTCATCGCCGGGATGACCTTGTCGCGGAAGTACTTCGCGTGTTTCTCCGCGTTGCCGTTGGCCTCGTGCTCGAGCAGCTCCTGCAGGTGATCGAGGCGGGTCTTGAACTCGTCGGTCAGCCGGCAGACGTTGTCGAGGGTACGTCGCGACTCCTTCGCCGAGCCGCCGGCCGCCTTTACCGCGCTCACGCTTTGCGCCACCTCTCCCTGGTAGCGGTAGGCGGAGGGCAGCACGTAGCGGTTCCCCATGAGCACCATGAGGTTGGCCTCGATGTTGATGGTCTTGTTGTACTGCTCGAGCGCGACGTCGTAGCGGGCGCGCAGCTCCCGCTCGTTGAGGACGCCGTACTTCTCGAACGCCTTGACCACCTCCGGCTTGATCAGTTCCGGGAAGGCGTCGACCGACGTGCGCAGGTTGAGCAGGCCGCGTTTGCCCGCCTCCTTCTCCCACTCCGCCGAGTAGTTGTTGCCGTTGAAGATGATCCGCTTGTTGTCGCGGATCATTTTCGTGAGCAGCACCTTGACCGCCGCCTGCAGCTTCTTGCCCTCCTTGATGCTGCGCTCGAGCTCCGTGGCCACGTAGTCGAGCGCTTCGGCGACCGCAACGTTGAGCGCGAAATTCGGGAACGCGATGCTCTGGTTGGCCGAGACGGCGCGGAACTCGAACTTGTTGCCGGTGAAGGCGAACGGGCTGGTGCGGTTGCGATCGCCGGCATCGCGCGGCAGCTTCGGCAGCACCGTGACGCCGGTCTCGAGCATGCCGCCGCTCTTGGTGGACCGGGCGGAGCCCTTCTCGATCTGCCCGAAGATGTCGGTCAGCATGTCGCCGAGGAAGACCGAGAGGATCGCCGGCGGCGCCTCGTTGGCGCCGAGGCGATGATCGTTGCCGGCGCTGGCGATGCTGAAGCGCAGCAGCCCCTGGAACTTGTTCACCGCGCGGAGCATGGCCGCGCAGAACACCAGGAACTGCATGTTGTCGTGCGGCGTCTCGCCCGGGTTGAGCAGGTTGTTCCCCAGGTCGTCGCTCATGCTCCAGTTCAGGTGCTTGCCCGACCCGTTCACGCCGGCAAACGGCTTCTCGTGCATCAGCGCGGCCAGCCCGTACTTCGGCGCCATCCGCCGCATCATCTCCATCGTCATCATCTGGTGATCGGTGGAGACGTTGGCGTTCTCGAACACCGGGGCGACCTCGTACTGGCTCGGTGCGACCTCGTTGTGCCGCGTCTTCACCGGCACGCCCACCTTGTAGAGCTCGCGCTCCACCTCGGTCATGAAGGCGAGCACGCGGTCGGGGATGGAGCCGAAGTAGTGGTCCTCCATCTCCTGTCCCTTGGGCGGCCTGGCCCCGAAGAGGGTGCGCCCGGCGTTGATGAGGTCCGGCCGCTTGAAGTAGAACTGCCGGTCGATCAGGAAGTACTCCTGCTCGGCGCCGCAGGTGGTGTGCACGCGCTGCGCCTTCGATCCGAACAGCTTGAGGATCCGCACCGCCTGCTTCGAGAGCGCTTCCATCGAGCGCAGCAGCGGCGTCTTCTTGTCCAGCGCCTCGCCCGTCCAGCTGACGAATGCCGTGGGAATGACCAGCGTCGTCCCGTTGCCGGTCACCAGCAGCCAGGGCGGGCTGGTCGGATCCCAGGCGGTGTAGCCGCGCGCCTCGAAGGTGGAGCGCATGCCGCCCGAAGGAAAGCTCGACGCGTCCGGCTCGCCGCGCACCAGTTCCTTGCCGCTGAACTCCGCCACCGCCCGGCCGTCGGGCGACGGCGAGAGGAAGGAGTCGTGCTTCTCGGCGGTGATGCCGGTCATCGGCTGGAACCAGTGCGTGTAGTGGCTCGCGCCGTGCTCGACCGCCCAGTCCTTCAGCGCGCTCGCGACGATGTCGGCGACGGAGGGGTCGAGCGCTTCGCCCTGTGCGACCGCGCGGCGCAGCGCCCGGTACACGTCCTTCGGCAGCCGCGCGCGCTGCACTTCCTCGTTGAAGGTGAGCGAGCCGAAATCTTCGGTCACGCGCTTGGCCGGCGCGGCGCCGGTGCGCGTGCCGAGCGCGAGACCCCAGTGGCTGATGCCACGGATGGCGTCGTCGGATGTCGAGGAGCCCATCGTGCGTGTGTCCTTTCTCCGTGTGGTCCCGGGAGGAGGGGTGAGCAGCCGTTCAAGTCGATCATTATGCGGCAGGGGGTGGACGCCGGCAACTGCAAAAGCGCATTGTATACTTAACTATGTGAAACATATCCAGGACTACTACGCGGCGGTGATCGGCGAGTTCGAGTACCTCGCGCTGCTCGCGCTGCTGCGCCTCGGCAACGGCGCCTACGGCGCGGCGATCCGCCGCGAGATCCAGGAGCGCACCAACCGCGAGGTCGCAATCGGCACGATCTACATGACCCTGGCGCGGCTCGAGGCCAAGAAGATGGTCTGCTCCTACGTCGGCAACCCGTCGTCGCAGCGCGGCGGCCGGCGGCGGCGGCACTACCTGCTCGACGCCGAGGGGCAGCGGGCGCTCGGCCGCGCCTACCGCACGTTTACGGCGATGGCCAGCGGACTCGAAGCGCAGATCGAGGAGTTGTAGGCTCTCCTCCGCACCTGGCTCCTCCCCTGCGGTCGTCGCTGCCGAGGCCGGGCGTGGCCGCGCGCGGAAGCACGCACTTGACGGCCGATGCGCGGCTGCTGTATTCGATAGACTGTCTATGGGAACGACCAAGGCCGTGCGGCAGGCGCTGCTGCCCGGCACGCTCGACATGCTCATCCTCAAGACCCTGACGCTCGGCGTCCTGCACGGCTACGGCATCGCCGAGCACATCCGGCGCGTGTCGCAGGACGTGCTGCAGGTCGAGGAGGGCTCGCTGTACCCGGCGCTGCAGCGGCTGCAGCAGCAGGGGCTCGTCCGCTCCGAGTGGGGCCAGTCGGCGAACAACCGCCGCGCCCGGTACTACCGGCTCACCCGGGAGGGGCGGAAGGCGCTCGGCGAGTCGGAAGCCGGCTTCGGCCAGGTAGTCGACGCGATCTTCCGCGTCATGAAGCGCGCATAGCGCCGCTGCTCCAATAGACAACCTATGGGGTAACACGATGATGGCCCTGGCCCGGTTCCTTCGCCGCCTGCACAGCGCCCGGCACCGCGAGCGCCTCGACGCCGAGCTCCGCGAGGAGATCGCCGAGCACGCCGAGAGGCGCGCGCAGGCGCTCATCGTCGAGGGGATGGCGCCCGACGAGGCGCGCCGCCGCGCGGCGATCGCGGTCGGCAACGCCACGCGCTTGCGCGAGGAGGCGCGCGCGGTCTGGGGCTTCCCGGGCATGCAGGACCTTCGATACGGGCTGCGCGTGCTGCGCCGGTCGCCGGTCTTCACGTCCGTCGCCGTGCTCTCGCTGGCGATTGGCATCGGCGCCGCTGCAGCGGTGTTCAGCCTTGCCGACGCCTTCCTGCTGCGGCCGCTTGCGGTGAGGAACCCGGACTCGCTCGTGCTGCTCCGCGGAGATCCGATGGCGCTCGCGATCGCCGGCGCGATCCTGCTGCTCGCCTCCGCGCTGGCCGGATACCTGCCCGCCCGCCGGGCCTCCCGCGTGGACCCGATCGTCGCGCTTCGCGCTGAGTAGACGTCGCGGCATCACCGCCTTCGCCCCGCTCGACTGCTACGCCTACCCGCTGTCGCACAGCCGCGGGGCGGTGCGCGCCGTTGAAGGTGCGATCTGGTTCTTGACTTCCGCCATCCACGATCCGCAATCCCATCGACCCTCGGTCCAGAATCCGCAATACAATTCACCGTCCGCAAGCCACGATCCACAATGGTGCGCCGCATTCTCCACGTCGACATGGATGCGTTCTACGCATCGGTGGAGCAGCGGGACAATCCCGAGCTGCGCGGCAGGCCGGTCGCGGTGGGCGGCAGCCCGCAGCACCGCGGCGTCGTCGCCGCGGCGAGCTACGAGGCGCGCGCGTTCGGGGTGCGCTCGGCGATCCCGATGGCGCGCGCGGTGCGGCTGTGCCCGTCGCTGGTGATCGTGCGGCCGGACTTCCGAAAGTACAAAGCGGTGTCCGACGCGGTGTTCTCGATCTTCCGCGGCGTCACGCCGCGCGTCGAGCCGCTGTCGCTCGACGAGGCGTATCTCGACGTCACCGCGAACGCCTGGGGCGAGACGCTCGGGCGCGAGGTGGCGCGCCGGCTGAAAGCGGAGATCTTCGCGGCCACCGGGCTGACCGCCTCGGCGGGCGTTGCGCCCAACAAGTTCCTCGCGAAGATCGCCTCGGCGTGGAAGAAGCCGGATGGCCTCACGGTCATCGCCCCGGAGCGCGTCGAGCTGTTCCTCCAGAAGCTACCGGTCGACGCGCTCTGGGGAGTCGGGCCGGTAACCGCGCGGCGGCTGCGCGAGCACGGGATCGAACGCCTGGTCGACGTACGCACCGTCGATCCGGTCATCCTGCACGAAGCAGTGGGCAGCCTGGCCGACTGGCTGCGCGAGCTGGCTGCCGGTCGCGACGACCGGCCGGTCGAGACCGACTGGACACCGAAATCGTCGGGCAGCGAGAACACCTACGCCGAGGACATCCGCGACATCGCGCGCGTGCGGGAAGAGATCGACGGCATGGCGCGGGACGCGGCCGACTGGCTGGCGCACAAGAAGTGGCTGTGCCGCACCGTCACGATCAAGGTACGCTACGCGGACTTCACGACGATTACGCGCAGCCACACGCAGCTGCTGCCGACACGCGACCCGGACGAGATCGTGGCGCGGGCGCTGCGACTGCTCGACAGGACCGAGGCCGGCTGCCGCCCGGTGCGCCTCCTCGGCGTCAGCGTCCACAACCTCGTCGACCCCGCCGAACCGGACACCGACCCGCGGCTGCCGTTCGATTGAGTGCGTTAACTCGAATTGCCGAAACGTTGACGGTTCGCGCAACGGCCCTCGCGAACACGTGCCCTCCTGAAACGCGCACGTCACATCGAGCAGCAGGCGAACCCGTCACGCGGGAGTTCGACACGCACGCCTACCCTTCGCTCGGGTGCGGCTCCGCTTTGCTTTTTCGCGATGCGCGCGGCTTCGCCGTTGCCCTGCGCGCGCGCGACGCCTGCGCGCCCTCTTCGCTGCTCTTCCGGCCCTTTCGCGGCTCCACGCGCGGCGGTGCGCTCCTGCGGCTGCGGACCCGCGTCGGTTTCGCCGGCGGCTGCTCGGCCGCCGCTTCGACGCCCTCGACGACCGGCGGCGTCTCCATTTCCTGGATCACGTCCGCCTCCACCACCTCCCCGCCCGCGGCCGCCTCCTGCGGCGGTCCGGTCGGCGCGTCTGCCGGTTCGACGACGTTGCCGCGGATTTCTTCCTCTTGCCCCTCGGCCGGGCCGACCGGTTGCATCACGTTTCCGGGGAACAGCCGGATGACGCCCTGGCGATCGCGCTCGACGCGGAACAGCCCGTCGCGCTGGCACGCGCGAAAGAGATCGGTGATGTTGCCGAAGCCGAACCTGCGTTCGTCGAACGCCGGGTCCACGTTGCGGAGAAACTGCTTCGCCTGGCGGACGTACATCGGCCAGCGCGGCGGGTTCGGCGCAGCCTGGAACAGCCGGCGGAACTCGCGGATGCCGTCGGCCGCGCGTCCCTCCCGCTCGGGACGTTCCGTCGCCGCGGGCCGGGGCTCCTGCCCGTCGCCGGATTCCGGCGGCTCCGCTGGCGCATGGCGGCGCTGATGGCCGCGGCCGCCGTCTTCCTTCAGGTCCACCAGCACGTTGCGCCCCGCCTCGCGCAGCGTCACGTGTCCGGCGGCTGCGAGCTTCTCGGCGAAGTCCCGGAAGCTGCTGACGCCATAGGTGCGCTCGGAGAAGGTCGAATCGAGCTGCAGCAGTGTGCTCTTGAGCAGGCCGAGCTGCGGGGTCACCTCGCGATCGCTCAGCACCTTCAGGGCGCGGCGCACGAGCGGCACCGCCTGCTCGATCGGCGCCTGCGCCCCCGGCGCGGCCTGCCGGCCGCGGTCGGACGAGCCGCGCCGCCCGCTGACGAGGTTTTCGTAGGCGATGAACTCGTGGCAGTTGCGCTGCATCACCATGCTGGTGAATGCGCGGCCGCCGACCACGAAGATCTGCTTGTCGTACTGTTTGAGTTTTTCGACCAGCGTGATGAAGTCGCTGTCGCCGCCCACGATGACGTAGGCGTTGATGTGGCCGTGGGTGAACGCCATCTCGAGGGCGTCGAGCGCGAGATTGATGTCGGCGCCGTTCTTGTCACCCCCGGGCGTCAGGTTGCGCTGCACCAGCTTGGTGGCGTGCTGCGTGAGCGATCGGCTGTAGTCGCCGGCACGCGTCCAGTCGCCGTAGGCGATCTTCGAGACGACGTCGCCCCGTTCCTTGAGCGCCTCGAGCACGACCCCGATGTCGAACTGCACGCCCAGGGTGCTCTTGACGCCTATCTCGATGTTGTCGAAATCGATGAATACCGCGATTTTGAGTCGTGTGTCTGCCAAAACCTGGAACTTCCCTCCCTGGCCCCGGATGCGCGGGCCAGCACACCATTATCGCGCACGGCACACGACATGTGTTAGGGGGGCGCGACTTACTGGGCCTTGAGGTTGTACGCGTAGATCGTGTCCTGGTCGCGCAGGTAGAGGAGCCCGTTCGCCAGGATGGGGTGGCTCCACGTCGGCAGCGACGAGGTGCGCCGGATACGGAAACGGCCGTGCTCGCGGTAGGCCGACGGGTTCGCCTCCGCCAGCCCGACGTGGCCTTCCTCGCTGTACAGGTAGAGCCGGTCGTCCGCGAAGATGACCGATCCCTTCCCCACGCTGCGGTCCCGCCAGGCGACCTGCCCGGTGTCGAAGCGCATTGCGGTCAGGATCGCGTCGGAGAACCCGTAGAGATGATCGCCGACCAGCACCGAGCTCGCGTGGTGGTTGCGCATCTCCCGCGTGAAATATACCTCGCGCGCGCCCTTGCCGCCCGGCGTCAGCTCGAGCAGGGCGGCGCCGGTGCCGTACGCGGACGACAGGAACACGTGGTTGCCGCGAACGATCGGGGTTGCGATGTTGGCCGTCCGGTTCGCCACCTGGTTGTAGCTCCAGAGCACCGATCCATCGTCGACCTTCACGCCGAGCGCGCGCTCGGCGGTGAAGAAGATCGCCTGGCGGACACCGCCGATGTCCATGATAACGCCCGACGAGTAGCCGGGTTCGTCGCTCTGCGTCTTCCAGATCACCGAGCCGTCCTTCTTCCGCAGCGCCACGATCGACGCGTTCCGCCCGCCGGCGTTGACCAGCACGCGATCGGCGAGCACCAGCGGCGACTCGCTGAGGCCCCAGTTGATGTTCGAGCCCCCGAACTGCTGGAGCACGTTCACCTTCCAGATCGTCTTGCCGGTGCCGGCATCGAGCGCGCTCAGGTCGCCGCTGGCACCGTAGGCGTACAGCTGAGCGCCGTCAACGGTGGGCGTCGCACGCGGGCCGTCGCCGCGACTGTTACTGAAGCGCCGGCCGTGCTCGACCTCCCAGAGCTTCTTGCCGGTGGCGGGGTCGAACGCCATCACGTACTCGGTACCGCCGCGCGCGCCCATCGTGTACAGCTTTCCGTTCGCCGCTGAGAACGACGAGTAGCCCTCGCCGGCCCCCGTCGCTGTCCACGCCAGCGATGGTCCTCCTTGCGGCCATGTCTTGAGCAGCCCGCGCTCGGCCGAGATGCCGTCGCGCTGCGGTCCGCGCCACTGGGGCCAGTCGTCCGGCGCGCGTGAGGAAACGCCGGCCGACAGGGCCAGGCAGGTGAGGACGACGACGACCGGGACGCTCATCCGCTTCATAACCACTCCGGAGAAGAGATGCCGCTTAGACGCCGCACGAGCGTGGGCGGTTCTGGCGCGGGCGGAAGCAGCCCTGACGGCTGCGTGCAGCCAGTCTATTGGATCAACCGGACCCGCGTGAGGTCAATACGCTTCACCGGGGCCTCACCGTTGACCGGCGCCTTCTCGATCGCCTCGACCGCCGCCATCCCTTCGAGCACGGTCGAATGCCGTGTACTTGCCATCGAGCGAGCTGGCGCTGCCGAGGACGATGAAAAAAGGTGATCGGCCCGGCAGTTGTCTTCCAGCACGGTGCGGTAGCGCGCGAGCTCGGCGGCCGGTTCTGTCGAGAACGGATCCGGCTCCGCCGTCGCCCGCCCGTGCCGTATGCCTTCGCGTTCGCCGGGTCCTTCGAAAGCGCGTCGCCCCCTTGGACGATCCCGTGACGGATGATCCGGTGGAACACCGTCCTGTTATAGGCCCCCTCGCCTGCGAGCTTCATGAGGTAGCCGACGTGGTTGGGCGCGAGGTCCGGCCGCAGATCGATGACGAACGTGCCGGCGCTGGTGTTAACCACCGCCTGCTTGTTCGACAGGGCCGTCAACGTGAGGGTCGTTGTGGAGGCTCTGGAGGTAGTAGCGCGAGCGTCAGGACGGCCGCCATCGTGAATCCCGGACTCCGCCTGAGACTCCTCGCGGTACCGTCAGGTCGCGACCGAGCGCCTCGATCATGGACTGACTCTCGCCGCGCTCACGCTCGATCCGCTGCTATTCGTAGTGCAGCGCCTTGACCGGATCGAGCCGGGCGGCTCGAACCGCGGGGTACAGCCCGAACACCAGACCGACGGACACCGACACCGCAAAGGCGAGGACGATCGAGGTCGTCGTCACGATCGTGGACCAGCCGGCGAGCGAGCCAATCAGCTGCGAGAGGCCCACGCCAACCGCGACGCCGACCAGGCCGCCTGCGAGCGAGATGATCGTCGTCTCGATGAGGAACTGCCGGACGACGTCGCGGCGGCGCGCGCCGATCGCGCGGCGCACGCCGATTTCGCGCGTCCGTTCCATCACGCTGGCAAGCATGATGTTCATGATCCCGATGCCGCCGACGAGCAGCGAGATCGACGCGATCGCCACCATCACCATCTCGAAGATGCGCTGCGTCCGGCGCTGCTCGGCGAGCAGCTCCGCCGGCGAGACAATGCTGAAGTCCCCGGCCTCGCGGTGCGCCACGGTGAGCAGCCCGCGCACCAGCGCCGCCGCCGCCAGCACCTCCCCGCTCGCGCGCATCTGCAGGTAGATGCCGTCGATCTCGTCCTTCTGCCGGGAGTTGCCGTCCTCGAGCCGGAAGATGGCGGCATGCAGCGGCACGTAGATCACGTTGTTGCGATCCTGCGCCGGCATGCCGCTCACCTCGGACTGCACGGTCAGCTGCGGCCCGGCCAGGCCGATCACCTGGAACCACTGGTCGTTGACCTTGACGAAGCGTCCGATCGGCTCGTCGGCGCCGAACAGCGATGCGGCCGCCGCCTCGCCGAGCACCGCCACCGGCGCCGCCGCCGCGGCTTCCTCCTCGTCGAAGAACCGGCCGGCAACGACCATCAGGTTGGCGATGGCGGGATAGCTCGTGCCCACCCCGTAGACGGTCGGCGGATCGCCCTGCGGCCGCGGCAGCAGCTTCGACGGCGTGAACCGCTTGCGGGGCGTCGAGGCGGTGACCCCCTCCAGGTTCGCCTGGATCATCCGGTAGTCCTGAAAGCTGAGGCCGGCCGAGAGCTTGCGGACCTTCTGCAGCGCCTGCGAATCGGGCGCCTCCCGCGCCTCGACGATCAGGTTGCGCACGCCGAGCTGCTCGATGAACGCCATCACCTCCTGCTGCGCGCCGGCGCCGATGGAGAGCATCGCCACGACCGCGGCAACGCCGAAGATCATGCCGAGCATCGTCAGCAGCGAGCGCAGCGTGTGGGCGCGCAGGTTGTCCCATCCCATCCGCAGGTCGGGCAGGAAGTCCGAGGTCGCGCCGGTGATCCGCGATGCGGTCATCTCGGCGCTCCGGAAGGCATCGCCGGCGCCGTCGACCCCTGGGCGGGGCGTGCGACGGCCGCGGGATCGACGAGGGCCACCTCGACGCCTTCCTCCAGGCCGGAGATGGCCAGCCGGCTCTCCGTCCGGTGCTCGACTTTCACGTCGCGGCGCTCGAACCGCCCGTTCACCCGCGCGAACACGTAGTTCCGGCCGTCGCGCTCGAAGACGGCCTGCCGGGGAACGTGCAGGGCGTTCTGGACTTCACGGCCCGGGATGACGAGACGGACGGACGAACCGGCCTTCAGCACCGCATCCGGGGCGTCGAACGTGAAGGTCACGTCGAACTGCCGCGTCACGCTGGCGGCCTCGAAGAACGAGGCGCCCTTCGCCAGGCCGGCGAGCGTTCCGACGCGCGCCTTGAAGACGCGGCCGGGCAGCGCGTCGACGAACACGTCGGCGAGCTGGCCCTCGGCGAGGTTTCCGCGATCGGCCTCGTTGATCTTCGCGCGTACCTCCATCCGCCCCGACTCGATCACGTCGGCCACGGGCCGGCCCGACCAGACCGAATCGCCCTCGCGGTACTGCGGCAGGACCATGCCGGTGAAGAAGATTCCGCCCGACGCGTCGCGGTTCTCCTTGGTCATGACCAGGCCGTCGCTGGGCGCCTTCATCACCAGGCCGTCGATCGTCTGTTCGGCGCGCTGCTTCGCGAGTTGCGCCTTGGTGCGCCGCTCCTCGGCCACCGCCAGGGACGCCCGGCTGGTGACGCTGCGCGACGTGATGTCCTCCTCGAGCTGCGCGAGCCGCCGCCTCGCTTCCTCGAGCGAGAGCACGTTCTTCTCGGCCTGGATGGCGCTGGTGAACTCGTTGCCGAGCGCGTCGAGCTCGGCGCGGCGCACGTCGAAGCGGGCGGTGAGCAGCGCCACCTGGTCCTGCGCCGCCTGCACGGCGGCGTCGGCCTTCATCTTCGCGATGTTCTGTTCCGCCTCCGCCAGGTCCGACGCGGCCTGTTCGAGCTGGTACTGCTGATCGGCGGGGTCGAACTCCATCACGACGTCGCCGGCCTTCACGGACGCGCCGGTCGGCAGCATGCGCACGATCCGCAGCAAGCCGCCGGTGCTCGGGGTGATCAGCGTCGTCGTGCGCCCGGCGCGCAGCTCGCCGGTGGCGTAGACGGTGAGCTTCAACGACCCGCGGGTGACGCGCGCGGCGGGCGTGACGGCGCCGCGATCGGGCAGCTTCGGCAGCCCGACCGTGAGGGCGGCGCCCGCCGCGAGGAGGACGAGGACCAGCGCCCCCGCGATCGTCCATCGCGTCACGGGGCCCTCCGCACGTGTTCGGCGGCAGGGCGCCGCGTGGCGACGCGATCGCCGGGCTCGACGCCGCGGCTGACGATCGCCTGCTCCCGGCCGCGGCGCGCCACCTCGACGCGCCGTTCCTCGAACTTCGATCCCGACAACCGATAGACCACGCTTGCTCCCTGGTGCTGGAAGAGCGCGTCAATCGGCACGAGCGTCACGTCCGCTACTCGCTCCGTGGCGATTCGCGCCACCGCCGTCATCCCGGGGCGAACCTTCGGATCCCCTTCGAGCAGCACGAGGCCGAGGTTGAAGTTCTTCGGCGGAGGCCAGCCGGCGGAAAAGTCGGGGCGCGCGAGCAGCGAGATCGCTTCGATGCGAGCCTTGAACTCGCGGCCGGGCACCGCCTCGACCCGTACGGTCGCCTCCTGCCCGGGCCGCAATCGGCCGCGGTCCGACTCGTCGAGCCTCGCCTCGAGGTGGACCGACGAGAGATCGGGCAGCTCGAGGATCGCGGCGCCCGGCCAGGCGCGATCGCCGGCGCGGAACTCCTGCTCGCTGCCGAACACGCTGGTCGACGAGCGGTAGTTGGGCAGCAGGTTGACCATACCGGCGACCGGCGCCTTCATCTCCAGGTTGGCGAGCCCTTCGCTCGCGCGTTCGAGATCGGCGAGCGCCTTGTCACGGCGGCGGCGCCGCGCAAAGAGGTCGGCTTCCGTCGCCGCGCGGTCCGACCTGATCTTCTCCTCCATCTCCCGCAGCTTCTGCTCGGAGTCGGCGAGCACGAGCTTCGCCTGCTCCAGCGAGATCCGCGAGAGCAGGTCGTCCTGCCGCACGTCCAGCCTGGCGCGCTCGACGTCATACCTGGCGCGCATCAGGGCGGTGGCGCTCTGCTCTTCCACCAGCTTCCGCTGCCCGAGCACCTGCTCGATCTCGGCTTCGGCCTGCTTCAGCTCCGATCGTCTCTCGAGCACCGTGCGCTGGAGCGTCGTGCCGTCGAACTGCACGACCACCTCGCCCGCCTGCACGATCGACCCGTTCCTCGCCAGCTTCACGATCTGCAGCTCCCCGGAGCTGAGCGGGCAGGTGAGCACGACCGACCTGACCGGGCGGATCTCACCGCGGATCTCGATGGCGTTGATGAACGTGCCGCGCGCCACCTCGGCGGTGGGCAGGTCGGCGGGCGGGGCGCCGCCGGCCGTGACCAGCACGCCGATGACGCCGGTGCCGGCGACCGCAGCGGCGACGGCGATCGCACGCGGCCGGGTGGCCGCCCTGCGCAGGCGCGAGAACAGGGACATCATGGGCCGCTGCGCCTGGCCTCGGTCCGGTCGACGATCGCACCCTCGTCGAGGCCCGACGTGACCACCGTCTCCGTGGCGCTCTTCGTGCCGATCGTGACCTCGCGCTCGTCGACGGCACCGCCCTTCACCACGCGAACGAAGGCCTTGCCGCCCTCGACGCGGACGGCGTCCCGGGGTACGACGAGCGCGCGCGGGACGCGCTCCAGCTCGACGTCGATCGACGCGGTGAGATCCGGCATCAAGTTCGGGTGCGATCCGTCCACGGCGATGAGCACCAGGAACTGCCGCACCTTGGGCGAGAGCGACGAGGTGACGCCGAGCGGCGAGATTTGCGACACCCGGCCGCCGAACGACAGATCGGGATAGGCGTCGAGCCCGATGCGCACCGGCTGCCCGGCCTTCAGATCGTTGATGTCCACCTGGTTGACGCGGGCGCGAACGCGCATCCGCTCCGGGTTGACGACGTCGAGGATGGGCATGCCCGGCCGGACCTCCTCGCCCTCGAGGATTTCCGCCATGGTGCCACCGCGCCAGGTGGTCTTCACCACGGCGAGCCCGGCGATCGGCGAGCGCACGTCCATGCGGCTCGCGTTCGCCTCTGCCTGGCGCATCGCGTTCTCGGCCTTGGCGCGGCGGATGCGCAGGACGGCAAGGTCGGCCTCCGCCGCGCGGCGTTTGAGGTCGTAGGTGGTCTTCAGCTGCGCGAGCTGTGCTTCCGCCTGCTCGAGCGCCAGCGTGTTCTTCTCCGCCTGGATCTTCGGCAGCATCTCGTTCTTGACCATCTCCAGCTTGGCGCGCTGGATCGCGCTGCCCGCGAGCTGCAGCTCGCTGTCGTCGCGGGCGGCGGCGAACCGCGCTTCCGCTTCCTTCCGGCGAATCTGCTGGTCGAGATCGTTCAGCTCCGCGCGGCGGTCCAATGCCGCCTGGAGCTGCAGCTGGTTGTCGAAGGTCATGAGCAGATCGCCGGGCGCGACCCGCGTGCCGCCCTTGATCAGCTTCGTGATGACGAGCGCGTTCGACCCCGGTCCGGCGATGCGCGGCGCCGTCAGCGTCGTCGCCTGCACCGCTTCGACCGTGCCGTTCAGCCGGATCGCCCGGACGAAATCGCGCCGGGCCGCAACCGCCGTCGCGCTCCGCGGCGGCGGCGGCGCGACCCGATCGGTGCCGCCGCCCGAGGCGAGCACGCCGCCGACCGCCGCCGCAACGGCCACGGCTCCGGCAACGTACGCGGCCGTACGAGGCCACCTCCACGCGCGGCGTTCGGTGGAAGTCGAATCGGGCATATCAGCTCGGTGCTCGCGACACCCTACACACGAACGATTGGACACCACGAGCTCGCCCGTGGCATGCCGGATATCAGACGGCAGCGGTCTATCGGTGGTTGGTGGGGTGGCGTGCCCCCAATTTTACTGTGGCCGAGACAGGCCCGTCAGTCCCTCTCGAGACGTGAAGAGCGGTCGAGCTTCGCGTCTGGTAGGGCTGCCGCCGCCACTCGGGCGGGAGGCATCTGCAGGGATATCCTGCCGGATCGCAGCGCCGTGCGGGAGTACCAGCGCTGGCGCCGCGATCGGCACCGGGTGCGCGTGGTTGCGCGGCCCATCAGGGCTTCGCCGCCGCCGCCGACAGGACCTGCTCGAGCCGGCTGTACCCGGCGGACATGCCGTGCTCCATGCCGGACCGGCTCGCGGTGTCGCGCGCGTCCTACGACTCGTAGAGAACGGTGAGCGTGACGCCGGTCACCTTCCCCTTCTGCTCGAAGACGGTCGTGTCCACCGCTTCGCCCGCGTACCGAGCCTGGTCGAACTCCTCCGTGGCGACCAGCCGCGCGGGGCGGACGACCGTCCCGCGTGAGCGCAAGAGCCCGGGCGCTAGCCGTCATGGCGTGAGTGGATTCCCTTCGTGTGCCGTGAAGGTGGTGAGTTACGGGTCGGACAGCACGTCGACCGGGTTGACGCGCGTCGCCCGGCGGGCCGGCGCGATGCACGCCAGCAGGGCGACGCACCCGGTGCCGATCGTCACCGCCGCGAGCAGCCGCGGCTCGGTCGGCTGAACGCCGAAGACCAGGCCCTCCAGCGTGCCGCCCGTCCACACTGCGCCTGCGAGGCCGAGCGCCAGCCCGGCGCCGATCAGCAGGACGCCCTCGGTCAGCACCAGCTGGAACACGCCTCGCACGCTGCTCCCGAGCGCGATGCGAATCCCGATCTCCCGCGTGCGGCTCGCGACCAGATTCGCGAGCACGCCGTAGATGCCCAGCATCGAGAGGAACAGGGCCACCACCGCGAACATCGTCGCGAGCGCCGACGCGAGCCGTTGCGGGGCGACGGCGCGTTCTGTGCGCTCGCCCATCGTCTGGACGTCGGAGAGCGGCAGGTCAGGATCGATGTCGAGGAGCGCCGAACGGAAAGACCGGACGATGGACTCGGGATCAACCGACGACTTGATCGCGATCCACCGCAGCCGTCTCAGGGCCGGCGCCTGCGCCAGAGGAAAGTAGGCCGTGCCGATCGCCTCTATCGACCCGGTGAGGCCTTCGAGGCGGACGTTGCGCACGACGCCTACGACCGCGAACGGTCCAACTCCTCCGCGATAGATGGTCTTGCCGATCGGATCCTCTTCCGGCCACAGCCGCGCGGCAAGCGGTTCGTCGACGATCGCGACAGCGGACGTCTTCGTCCGATCGGTCGCGGCGAAGTAGCGACCGCGCGCCAGCGGCGTGGACATCGCCTCGAAGTACCCCGGCGTGATGCCCACCACTGACGCAATCACCGTCGCGTCGTCGGGTTCCGATCGCTCGCGCGATACCGAGGCGGGGCTTTCGGATCCGCTCAGCGCGATGTTGGACGTGAAGCCGGCCGCCTCCACGCCAGGAATCGTGCGCACAGAATCGAGAATCCGATCCAGCAGCGTCAGGACGGACTCCGCGTTCGGGTAGCGCGCGGGCGGAGGGAAGACTGTCGCCGTAGCGACGCCGGCCGGCGTGAAGCCAGCGTCGAGGCCGAGCAGGTGACGGAAGCTGGTGAACAGCAGCGTGGCGGCAATCAGCAGGACGACGGACAACGCGACCTGCGCCACGACCAGCCCTCGCCGGAGCAGCCGCGCCCTCCGGCCGCTCGTCCCGGTTCGACTGCCGTCTCCGAGGACCTGGTTCAGGGACGCCGCGCCGCCGGTCACCGTCGGCGCCAGGCCGATCAGCAGCCCCACGACGATCGACGCCGCGGCGATGAACCCGACCGCTGGCGCGCCGATGCGCACCTCGCTCGAACCGGGCAGCAGCCCCGCAGACCACAGCCATTGAAGAACCGCCGTACCGACGGCGAGGCCGACGGCGCCGCCAAGCAGGGTCGGGACCATCGCTTCGACGACGAGCTGCCGTACGAGGTGGAACCGTGCAGCCCCGAGCGCCAGGCGCGTCGCCAGTTCGCGGCGTCGGCGCGACGCCCGCGCGAGCGAGAGGTTTGCCACGTTGATCGCGCCGATCAGCAGCACGAACGCGGCGCCGGCCCACAGCAGGTAGAGCGTCCGGCTGACCGGGCGCGTGAGCGCCTCCTGCAGCGGCGTCACCAGGCTGAACATCCCGAGTTCGTCCAGGTTGAACTGCGGAAACCGCTGCACCGTCTCCGCGTGGACGGCGTCGAGCTGCGCCTGGACCTGCTCGACGGTGGCGCCGGGCCGGAGCCGGCCGATATGGAAGTAGCCGTAGCGCGTCCGACCGCTGTCGGACTTCTGCTCCGCCGTGAACGCGAGCGGGATCCAGAACTGCACGTTCGACGTTTCACCGCCGTGCCCGTCGCGGACGCCATCGAGGAACGAGAACTCAGGCGGCATGACGCCGACGATCGTGTAGGGCTTCCCCGTCCACCCGAGTCGAATCGACTGACCGAGCACGCCGGAATCGCCGCCGTACAGCCGCTGCCAGAGCGCGTGGCTCAGGATGATGGTCTCGTGGTTGCCGATCTCTCCCTCGTCGTCGGTGAACGTCCGGCCGATTGCCGGCGACGCTCGCAGCACGCGGAACAGCGACGGCGTCACCCGCATGCCGCGAATCTCCCGGGGAATGCCGTCGATGGTGAGCGCGTCGTACCAGTAGGTGAACATCGCCTGTTCTTCGAGCGTCGTCAGCGCCTGGCGACGATCGAAGTACGAGGGCACGTCGTTCGACAGGATGTCGCCGGGCGTGATGGTCGGATACACGTCCCCCATGCCGACGATGCGATCGGATTCCGGCACGGGCAGCGGCCGCAGCAGCACGGCGTCGACGACAGAGAAGATCGCGGCGTTGGCGCCGAGGCAGATGGCGAGCGTCAGCAGGATCGTGGCGCTGAATCCCGCGTCCTTGACGAACCGCCGGACGCCGGCGCGCAGGTCGCGACCGAGCCCCGTCATCAGCGATTCGCGCAGGCGGGCGATCACCCCTCCGGGTGCCTCGGCGGCGGGACGTTCGCGCTGGCCGGCCGACCATCGACTCCACACCGGCTCGGCGTCGAGCAGCGACTCGCCCAGCGCGCGCCAGTCGGGAACCTGTCGCTGCAGCTCGCGCCACGCCTCATCGTCGACGAGACCCCCGGCGCGCAGCGCCTCGTAGGCGTCCTCGAGTTGCGCCGCCCATTCCTCCACGATCTTCTGCTCGCGGTCGGCGGGCAGCCCGAGCGGGCCAACCTGTTCACCTACGAAGCGCCTGAAATCACGCATGGCTGAGCCCCGCGGCCTGCTGGACGGCATGGATGAAGTCGCGCCAGCCCCGGCGCCGTTCGGCGAGAACGCGGCGCCCTTCCCTGGTGAGCCTGTAGTAGCGACGCCGCCGCTGGCCGGCCTTTTCGACCCAGCGTCCGGCGATGAGCCGGCGGCGCTCGAGACGGTACAGGACCGGGTAGAGCGAGGCCGCCTGGAAGGAGACCGCACCGCCGGCGCGCGCGGCGATCTGCTGCGCGATCTCGTAGCCGTGGCGCGGGCGCCCTTCCAATTGCGCCAGCACCAGCAGTTCGGCCGTTCCCTTCTTCAATGCCGTCGCTTCGGCCTGCGCGTTTGCCATATATGTTAATCATATATGTCAGGGGCTACCGACGCAACGGGCGCCGTCAGTCGGTCACCCAGGCGCCGGACCCGACGACCTGAACGACGCCGGCTGACGATTCACTTCACGCTGAACGCGCTCACCTCGTACGCCAGATTGGGCGCCAGCCAGCGCTCGGCGTCCTCGAGCGACGTCCCTTTCCGCTTCGCGTAGGACTCGACCTGGTCGCGGCCGATCCGGCCGACGGCGAAGTACTTCGCCTCGGGGTGGGAGAAATAGAGGCCGCTCACCGACGCTGCCGGTGCCATCGCCGCGTGCTCCGTCAAGGTGATCCCCTGCCGGCCGGCGTCGAGCAGCTCGAACAGCTTGAACTTCTCACTGTGATCCGGGCACGCGGGGTAGCCGTAGGCCGGACGGATGCCGCGATACTTCTCCGCGATGAGATCCTCGTTGGTGACCTGCTCGTCAGCGCCGTAGCCCCAATCCCTGCGGGCCTGCGCGTGCAGGTACTCGGCGAACGCCTCCGCGAGCCGATCCGCCAGCGCCTTCACCATGATGGCGTCGTAGTCGTCGTGCTCGCGCTCGAACCGGCGCGCCAGGTCGTCGGCGCCGATGCCGGCCGTGACCGCGAACATCCCGACGTAGTCCGGCACGCCCGTCTCGCGCGGCGCGACGAAGTCGGCCAGCGATCGGTTCGGCTGATCGCCGGGCATCACCTCCTGCTGGCGGAGCATCGGCAGGCGCGCGAGCTCGACACGGCGCGTGTCGTCCGTGAACAGCACGATGTCGTCGCCCTCGCTGCTCGCCGGCCAGAACCCGTAGACGCCGTTCGCCGTCAGCAGCTTCTCCGCGACGATGCGATCGAGCAGCGCCGTCGCATGCTCGTACAGCTCGCGCGCCGCCTGGCCGTACTGCGGATGATCGAGGACGGCAGGGAACCGGCCCTTCAGCTCCCATGCCGAGAAGAAGTATGTCCAGTCGATGAACCGCCGAATCTCCTCGAGCGGCACGTCGTCCATGTAGCGGCGTCCGAGGAACCAGGGAGAGGCGATCACGTGGTCGGCCCAGTCGAACGCAGGGCGGTTGGCGAGCGCCTGCTGGTAGGCCAGGAGCGGCCGCTCCTTTCGGCTCGCGTATTTCTCGCGAACCTCGGCCTGGGCGGCGCGGTTCGCCCGCTCGAACTCGGCGCGCCGCTCGCCGACCAGGCCGGAGACGACGTCGACCACCCGAGAGGCGTCGAGCACGTGCACCACCGGCGCGGAATACTCCGGCGCGATCTTCACCGCCGTGTGCTGCCGGCTGGTGGTCGCACCGCCGATGAGCAGCGGAAGGGTGAAGCCGCGCCGCTCCATCTCGCGCACCACGAACACCATCTCGTCGAGCGACGGCGTGATCAGCCCGCTCAGGCCGATCATGTCGGCCTTCCGCTCGACGGCCGTCTCGAGGATCGTCGCCGCCGGCACCATCACCCCGAGATCGACCACCTCGTAGTTGTTGCACCCGAGCACGACGCCGACGATGTTCTTGCCGATGTCGTGCACGTCCCCCTTGACCGTGGCCATGACGATACGGCCCTGCGTCGACGCGGCGCCCGACGCCTGCTTCTCCGCCTCCATGTACGGCAACAGGTAGGCGACCGCCCTCTTCATCGCGCGCGCGCTCTTGACCACTTGCGGCAGGAACATCTTGCCGCTGCCGAAGAGGTCGCCCACTACCTTCATCCCGTCCATGAGCGGGCCCTCGATGACGTCGAGCGGACGCGGGTACTTCGCGCGCGCCTCCTCGACGTCGGCCTCGATGAAGTCGACGACGCCGTGCACCAGCGCGAACGACAGCCGCTCCTGCACCGTGCCGCTGCGCCACGCCTGGTCGACCTCGCGCCGGCGGCCGCCGCCCTTCACGCTCTCCGCGAACTGCACCATCCGTTCGGTTGCGTCGGGCCGCCGGTTGAAGATGATGTCCTCGACGTGCTCGAGCAGGTCCTTGGGGATGTCCTCGTAGACGACGAGCTGCCCGGCGTTGACGATGCCCATGTCCATGCCGGCGCGGATCGCGTGGTAGAGGAAGGCCGAGTGGATCGCCTCGCGGACGACGTCGTTGCCGCGGAACGAGAAGGACAGGTTGCTGACGCCGCCGCTCACCTTCACGCCCGGGCAGGTCGCCTTGATGATGCGCGTCGCCTCGATGAAGTTGACCGCGTAGTCGTTGTGCTCGTCGAGGCCGGTCGCGATAGCGAGGATGTTCGGGTCGAAGATGATGTCGGTCGGCTCGAACCCGGCCCGCTCGGTCAGCAGGCCATAGGCGCGCTGGCAGATGGCCACCTTGCGCTCGATGGTGTCGGCCTGGCCGGTCTCGTCGAACGCCATGACCACGACGCCGGCGCCGTAGCGCTGCACCAGCTTCGCCTTGCGGAGAAAATCCTCCTCGCCTTCCTTCAGGCTGATCGAGTTGACGACGCCCTTGCCCTGGATGCACTTCAGGCCGGCCTCGATCACCGACCACTTCGACGAATCGATCATCACGGGCACGCGGGCGATCTCCGGCTCGGTGGCGATGTACTGAAGGAACGTCGTCATCGCCTGCTCGGAGTCGAGCATGCCCTCGTCCATGTTGACGTCGATCACGTTGGCGCCGCCGCGCACCTGCTCGAGCGCCACGCTCACCGCTTCGGCGTAGTTGCCGCTCTTGATCAGCCGCGCGAACTTCGCCGAGCCGGTCACGTTCGTGCGCTCGCCGATCATCTGGAAGTTCGAATCGGAACGGATGGTCAGTGGCTCCAGGCCACTGAACTGCGTATAGGTGACGCGTGTCGGGGGCCGGGGTCCGGGATCCGGGGTGCGATCGCGTTCTTCAGGCGTCGCATCCGCGCCGTGCTCCCGCCCGAGGGAATCCGACCCCGGTACCCGGGCCCCGGACCCCGGCATGAGCCAGGTTCGAAGGGGCAATGGCCGCGGAGCCACCCCTGCGACGGTGAGAGCGAGAGCCTTGATGTGCTCCGGCGTGGTCCCGCAGCAGCCGCCGACGATGTTCACGAAGCCACTCGCCGCGAAGTCGCGGAGCTGCGCGGCCGTGTCGGCGGGCGCCTCGTCGTACTGGCCGAAGGCGTTGGGCAACCCGGCGTTGGGATAGCTGGTGACGTAGCACTCCGCCACCCGCGCCAGCTCGGCCAGGTACGGGCGCATGTCGCGCGCCCCGAGCGCGCAGTTGACGCCGACGCTGAACGGCCGGGCGTGCCGGATCGACACGTAAAAGGCATCGATGGTCTGCCCCGAGAGCGTGCGCCCGCTGCGATCGGTGATGGTCGCCGAGATCATCAGCGGGAGCCGCACGCCCTTCTCCTCGAAAACGTTCTCGATCGCGACGATCGCGGCTTTCGCGTTCAGGGTGTCGAAAATCGTCTCGAGCAGCAGCAGGTCGCAACCCCCGTCGATCAACCCGCGCACCTGCTCTTCGTACGACTCGCGCACCTGATCGAACGTCGCGGCCCGGTAGGCCGGGTTGTTGACGTCCGGCGAGATCGATAGCGTCTTGTTGGTCGGACCGATCGAGCCGGCGACGAACCGCGGGCACTCCGGGGTGCGCCGCGTCCACTCGTCGGCCGCCGTGCGCGCCAGCCGCGACGCCTCCACGTTCATCTCGTAGACGAGCGGTTCCAGGCCGTAGTCCGCTTGCGAGATCGCGTTGGCGTTGAAGGTATCAGTCTCGATGATGTCGGCGCCGGCTGAGAGGTACTCGTGATGGATGCCGCCGATCACGTCCGGGCGGGTCAGCACGAGGACATCGCTGTCGCCCTTCAGCTCGCGCGGGTGCGCGGCCAGCCGCGCCCCGCGGAAATCGCTCTCCGTCAGCCCGTGCCGCTGGATCATCGTCCCCATCGCGCCGTCGAGAACGAGTACGCGTCGGGCGAGCAGTGACTGCAATCGATCGGTCATCTCAGTGGTCTCTTTCTTCTCGGCGCCGGCTTGACGCCGCTGGCAACCAGGACGGTGAACGGATCGCCGGCGCGGCGGGCGCCGACCGTGACCTTGACGTCGTCGAGGCCCGCCGCCTTGAGCAGCGCCCCGAGCTGCTGATCGCCGAACCCGAGCCAGCGGTCGCCCAGTCGATCGCGTACCCACGCCTGGTCGTGCTCGCGCAGATCGAGCAGGAGCACGCGGCCGCCCGGGACGAGAATACGCGCCGCCTCGGCGAGCGCCCGGTCCGGCGACTCGGCGTGGTGGAGGGCCTGCGAGAGCAGCGCCACGTCCACCGATCCGTCCGGGATCGGCAGCCGCTCCAGCTCTCCCTCTCGCCAGACCACGTTGCGGACGCCCCGCCGGGCGGCCAGCGCGCGGGCGCGCGCGAGCACCGCCGCCGATCGATCCACGGCGACGACGCGAGCCGCCCAGCGACTCGCCTCGATGGTCAGGTAGCCCTCGCCGCAGCCGAGATCGGCGACGCGCAGCGGCGGGAGGAGGTGGCCGAGAGCGCGTGCCCAGGCGGCCCAGCTCCGGCCAGGGACGAGCTGTCGCTCGCGCGCGTCTTGCCCGTCGTGCGCCTCGAAGTTCTCGTGCCGCAGCCGCCGCACCTCCTGCAGCCGCGCATCGTCGGCGCGGCCCGCAGGCGTCGCGGCCGCGGTCGCGAAGTGGGACTCGAGCAGCGTCCATAGCGGCGCGAAGCCGTTGCTGCCGGTGCGCACCTCGGGCGCGATGCGGAAGTACGTGAACCCCGCTGCGCGGTCCTCGGCAACGAGGCCGGCTTCCTTCAGCAGCCCGAGGTGCCGGGACACGCCGGACTGGGCAATCCCGAGAATGCCGGTGAGCTCGGTCACGTTCAGGCGCTCGGCGGCGAGCAGCCGCAACAGCCGCAGCCGCACGTCGTCGCCGAGGAGCCTGAAGAGGGCGCCCGCTTCCATATCCACAAATCTATATGAATGGATTCATATGTGCAAGCCCGTCGCCCGCCGTGGCGCGCGCGGCGACCGGATCCCGGTCGCCCCGCCTGTGGTCTTGACGGCCGGGGGCGGGGGGTGCAGAATGGCGCTTCCCCAGCTCAGTATCCGGGAGAGTGAATGTCCTGTAAGGCCGTCTGGTCGGGCCCCACCGTCGCCTAGCCTGTTCCCACGAGCGCCGTCGTCCGGGTCGCGCCCTGCCGCCGCCGGATCCGTACTGATCCGTATAATCTGCGGGTGGCGGAATCGGTCGCGCTGACGCGGTACGACTGCACGGCGCCGCGCGCCGCGGTTCTCCTGGCGCACGGGGCGGGAGCCGGGCAGCGCAGCCCGTTTATGGTCGCGCTGGGGCGGGGGTTGGCACAGCGCGGGCTCGCGGCGGCGACGTTCGACTTTCCATACATAGCGGCGCGGCGCCGGGTCCCGGATCGCGCGCCGGTGCTCGAGGCGGCGTGGCGGGAGGCGCTCGAGGCCGGTCGAACTGCCTTCGGGTCATTGCCGCTCGTTGCCGCCGGCAAGTCCATGGGCGGCCGCATCGCCTCGCAGGTTGCCGCGGGGGGCCGGGCCGGGCCCCTTGCCGGCCTGGTGTTCTTCGGCTACCCGCTCCATCCGCCCGGCAAGCCCGCGCAGCGGCGCGACGCCCACCTGCCGCAGATCGCAGAGCCCATGCTGTTCGTGCAGGGGGAACGCGATGCGTTCGGCAGCGCTGACGAGCTCCGTGCGCTCATGCCCTCCCTGCGGCGCGCCACCCTGCACGTCGTCGCGGCCGGCGACCACTCGCTCAAAGCGCCCGGGCACGCGCTGGCCGACACGCTCGATGACGCCCTCGACGCCGTGTGTGCCTGGATCGATGACCTCCCCGGCGCCTGAATCCCGGCTCGTCGCCGCGCGCGTTCACGGCCGCATACTCGTGCGGCCGGCGCCGGCCGGACCGGCCGGCTTCCTCCTCGGCTTCCACGGCTACCTCGAGAACGCGGCGACGCAGCTCGCGCGCCTGCAGGACATCCCCGGCAGCGAACGCTGGACGCTCGTGTCCATCCAGGGGCTGCACCGCGTCTACCGCGGACGGACGGCGGAAACCGTCGCCAGCTGGATGACACGCGAGGACCGTGAGGCGATGATCGCGGACAACGTCGCGTACGTTCAGGCGGTCGTCCGCGATCTCGGAATCGCGGGCGGCGCGGCACCCATCGTTTGCGCGGGGTTCTCGCAGGGCGGCGCGATGGCGTTCCGCGCCGCAGTGCGCGGCAGCTTCGGCGCGGCGGGCGTCGTCTCGCTCGGGGCGGACGTACCGCCGGAGCTGCTGGCCGACGACGCTGCCCGCTTCCCGCCCGTGCTGTTCGTGCGCGGCGCGCGCGACGGCTGGCTGACGGCAGAGACGTTCGCCGCCAACTGCGCCGCGCTGCGCGCGCGCGGTGCCGCCGTGCGTGCGCTCGTGATTGACGCTGGTCACGCGTGGACCGGCGAGGCCGGGCGGGCCGCTGGCGAGTTCCTGCGAGAGCTGGAGACGCACTGAACGACCCGGCGTCGCGCCGCGACCCCGATTCGCCGATCGCCGAACGGGTTCCGCCTCGTGTGGCGCAGCAGGCTGTCGGACGGCGAAGCGGACAACTCCCGACCGAACGCACAACTCCACGCGAGGCGAATTGCCACACGGGCGCTCAGGAGTTTGCGAGTTGGACGTTGGGCGTTGACGCGCCGTGTCAGCCTCTTCGCCAGGCCGCGCTCAGCGCCGGGCTCGGATATAGTGGGCGGCATGCCGCTGCACGGCCACGCTTACCCGACCGACGTCGCCACCCCGGAGCCTCCGCACCTACGAACGCGGAGGCGCAGCGAGATCCCCGACCAGTTCAAGTGGAACCTGCGGGATATCTTCCCCGACTGGCCCGCCTGGGAAGCGGCGTACGCGCGCCTCGAACAGGGCATCGACCGATTCGCCGCACTGAAAGGCACGCTCGCCGGCGGCGCGGAGAAGCTGCTCGCTGCCTTCGCGCTCTCCGAGGAACTGGGCCAGCTCGCGTATCGCGTCTGGTACTTCCCGTCGCTGCAGTACGACGAGGATCAGCGCGACAACGCCGTCAACGCGCGCCGCCAGCAAGTCCAGATCCTGTTCGCGCGCTGGAAGCAGGCGGAATCCTGGTTCAACCCGGAACTGCTGCAGGTGCCGCTCGAGACCGTGCGGCGGTGGATGGACGAGTTCGAGCCGCTGCACCTGTATCGCTTCGCGATCGAAGATCTGTACCGGCAGCAGGAGCACGTGCTCGACGAGCCGGGGGAGCGGCTGATGTCGCTGGCGAGCCGGCTCTCCGCCGCGCCCAACGATGCCTACTGGGCCCTCTCGACCGCCGACGCGACGTTCCCGACCGTCACCCTGTCAAGCGGCGAGCGGGTGACGGTCTCGTACGGCCAGTACCGCGCCATCCTGGCGACCCGGCGTGAGCAGGCGGATCGCGAGAAGGCGTTCCGCGCGCTGCACGAGACCTACCAGGCGTCGCTCAACACCTACGCGGCGCTCTACAACGGCGTCTGCCAGCGCGACTGGTTCCAGGCGCGCGCCCGCGGTTACCGCACCACGCTCGAGGCGGCGCTGCACGGCGACAACATCCCGGTCTCCGTGGTCGAGAACCTCATCGAGACCACGCGCGCCGGCGTCGACCCGCTGCGTCGATACCACCGGCTGCGCCGGCGAACTCTGGCCGTCCCCTCGTACCACGTCTACGACTTCTCGATCCCGCTCGTCACCTTCGACAAGAAGTATCCGTACGAGGAGGTGCTCGACTGGATCGTGGATTCTGTGGCACCGCTCGGCGCCGAGTACCAGGCGCGGATGCGCCAGGGCTTCGCCGGCGGGTGGATCGACGTCTACGAGAACGAGGGCAAGCGGTCCGGTGCCTACTCGGCGCCGGTGTACGGCACCCACCCGTACATGCTGCTGAACTACACCGACACGCTCGACGACATGTTCACCCTCGCGCACGAGATGGGGCACTCGATGCACACCATCCTGTCGCACGAGACGCAGCCGTTCATCTACTCGAACTACACGATCTTCGTCGCCGAGGTGCCCTCGACGCTCAACGAAGCGCTCCTGCTGGAGCGGCTGCTCGCGCGTTCGACCGATCCGGCCGAGCGCATCGTGCTGCTGCAGCACGCGATCGACAACATCACCGGCACGTTCTTCACCCAGGTGCTGTTTGCCGACTACGAGCTGCGCGCGCACCGCCTGGCGGAAGAGGACCGGCCGATCACTTCGGAGATCCTCACCGAGATGTACCGGTCGCTGCTGCAGGACTACTACGGCGACGCTCTCGATCTCGACGCGCTGACCGGCGTCACCTGGGCGCGGATCCCGCACTTCTTCAACTCGCCGTACTACGTCTATCAATACGCGACCTGCTTCGCGTCGGCGGCGCGGCTCGCGCGCGAGATCATGGCCGGTGACGCGGCCGCGACCGGGCGCTTCCTCGACCTGCTGCGCTCGGGCGGGAGCGACTACCCGATGGAACAGCTGAAACGCGCCGGCGTCGACCTGAGCCAGCCCGACACGGTGCGGGCGGTGATCGATCAGCTGGACGATCTCGTCGCGCGACTGGAAAGAGAGCTGGCGTCGATGGGCGGCCGCGGCGGCGGCTCGTAGCGGCGCGCCAGCATCGCGGTGCCGAGCAGCACGAGTGCCGCCGATCCGTACGCCGCGCCTTCGCCGAACGCCTGCAGCGTCCCGTTGCCCCACACCGGACCGACTGCGCGGCCGAGGCTCTCGAGGCCGCCGGCCGCGCCCTGCACGCGCCCCTGCTCGTGCGCGCCCGCGGCGTTGCTGACGAGCGCACTGAGCGTGGCATTGCACAGGCCGACCCCCACCGCCCCCGGCACCAGCAGCCCGACGAACAGCGGGATCGAGTGCGTCAGGGCGCTTCCGCCCCAGCCCGCCGCCGTGCACCCCAGGCCGATGACCAGCGTCCGACGCTCCCCGATCGCGGCGACGATCGGACCGACCAGGCCGCCCTGCACGATCACGCCGAGAAAGCCGAAGGCGCTGAGCAGGTACCCGGTCTGCGCCGCGTCGAACCCGAAGCGCCGCGCGCCGAAGAGGGCGAAGGTCGTCTGGTAGACCGCGAAGGCGGTCCAGTAGGCGAAGTCGACCCCGAGCAGCAACCGCAGCCGCGGACGACGGACCATGTCGGCGATCGCCTGCCAGGGCGTCCCGCCGGCGTCTGCGCGGTGGACGGTTTCCGGGAGCCAGATCCACGCGAGCGCGCTGGCCGCCAGCGTGATGACCATCGCGGCCCAGATCGGGGCGGTGTAGCTGATGTGCGCGAGCAGGCCGCCGAGCGCCGGCCCCAGGATGAAGCCCAGGCTGAACGCTGCGCCGAGCACGCCGAACGCCCGCGCCCGGTCCTCTTCGCTCGTGATGTCCGCGATGTACGCCCGCGCGGTCGTGACGTTGCCGCCCGAGAGCCCGTCCACGATGCGCGCCGCGAACAGCATGAGGAGGCTGCCGGCGACCGCCAGCATCGCGAAGCTCACCGCCGTGCCGATCAGGCTGAGGATGAGGACCGGCCGGCGGCCCCAGCGGTCCGACCATTCGCCCAGCAGCGGCGCCGCGACCAGCTGGCTGATCGAAAACGATGCGAACAACAGCCCGATGACGAGCGGCGATGCGCCGAACGTCTGTGCGTAGAACGGCAGCAGCGGGATGATGATCCCGAAGCCAACCAGGTTCACGAGAACCGTCAGGAAGATGACGAGCAGTGGCCGGGACACGGATTCAGGGAAGGAGAACTGCTGCTGTGGGAGGCGCACAAGGCAGGGTGCGGGCCCAGGATGCAGGTCGTCCAGCAGCTCGACCGTCCAGCCCGGCCTCGCGAGTCGCGAACCCGGCCGCCGGTTTTCCGGCAGCCGCTCGGCGCATCGCGCCGCGCCGCCCTCGACGCACGTCAGGAATGTCGAAAGACGTAAAGGCGCTCCACCTCGCCCGGTACCGACCGTTCACTCGTTCGGGCGGATCCCAAGTGTAGACCGCAGGCCGCTCGGGCGGATCCGCTGGTGCCCAGCCTGGTCCATTCAATGGGCTGGATTGGCGTGGCGGGGCGCAACCAATTCGCCGTATGTGAGCGCCGACTGCGCCGCAACAGCCGTCGTGATCCGGCCGCTTGAGGCGCTCTCCGCGAGTTGACCCCCCGGCACGATAATGGCATCCCACGCGCGCCGGACGGGCGCGGGACCCCACGTCAATGCATCCCCAGGGCATCAACACGGGGTGCCCGACTTCACCCGCGCCGGTGGCGTTCGGCCGGAGCGGTAGTTACCTCGATGAGAAGCGTGGTCGTGTTCGGCACTCCTGGCGCCGGCCACGTGAGCGATTGTTGACGATTCGGTCCGGCCAGGCGCACGTCGCCGGCCCGGGCCAGCACGGATGCGCGAAGCGACAGCCGCACGCGGCGGCGATCGTCCAGCAGCGACGGCCGCTGCCGATCGCGCGAGCGGATCGCTGAAGTGGCTCACTCAGGGATCGACGGCTAACGAATCGGACGGCGCGCGAACAGCGGTGCAGCGTTTTCGCCCGGCCTCCGATTGCAGGTTCGTTCATGTCTTTCCTCGATCGATTCAAGCTCCAGCCCAGATGGAAGCATCCCGACCCTGCGGTACGGGCAGCAGCGGTCGGCGACATGCCCGAGGACGCCGAGCACCTCAGCGTGCTGCGCGACCTGGCGCAGGACGATGAGGACGTCCGCGTCCGCCGCGGCGCCGCGGCCCGGCTGAGCGACGCGGCCGATCTGGTCCTGCTCGCGCGCGCCGAACGCGACGAGGATCACCGGCGCGAGCTGCAGGAACGGCTGGTCGAGCTCGCGAACACGCCAGCCGCGACCGATGCCGCCGCCGCCATCGCGCTCACCGGCCTCACCGACCAGAAGCAGCTCGCCGCCGTCGCCCGGACGTCGCCGCATGAGAACGTCCGCACCGCGGCGCTCGGCCAGATTCACGACACGCGAGTCTTGAGCGGCGTTGCCCGCGGCGCGGCGCACCCCGATACGGCGCTCGACGCGGCGAGCCGCATCGCCGAGGTCGCCGAGCTCGTGAACGTCGCCACCAAGACGGAGCACAAGGATGCGGGAATCGCCGCGCTGGAGAAGGCCGCGGACGCTGATCCGGCCGGCGCGAGGGAGATGCTGGACGGTGTCGCCGCCAGGGCAAAGAACAAGTCGGTAGCGAAACGAGCGCGAACGATGTTGCAGACGATCCTCGATGCGGAAGTGGCGCAGCGGGCTGCGCTCGAACAGTGGCAGCAGCGCGCGGCGGCGGCGATCGCACGGCTGGAGGCAATCGCCTCCGCGCCATCGCGGCCGTCGGCGCGCGCCGCCCGGGGTGACGCGGAAGCGGGCGGGCGCGAGCTGTCCGCCGGCGGCTTCGAGCTCAACGCCGATACCGCGGCGCGCTATGCCGCGCTGGTCGAGGCGGCGCAGCAGGCGATCGCGCAACACGAGCGCGAAGCACGCGAGCGGCGGGCCGAGGCGGAACGCCTCGAGGCCCTGCACGCCAGCCGGCTGGCCATCTGCGAGCGGCTCGAGGCCGCGTCGGACGCAGACGCCGCAACCGTACTCGAGGTCGCGCGGGCCGAGTGGGAAGGGCTGCCGCCGGTCGCAGAAGGAGAATCCGACTACGAGCCGATCCGCCAGCGGTTCGAGGAGGCCTGCCGCCGCGCCCGCGAGCGTTGCGAGACGCGGCAGGAGCGGCAACGCATCAGCGCCCGCCTCGACGAGCTCGCGCAGGACGCCCAGCGCATGGCCAGCGCCGAAGAGGTCTCCGACGCCGCCTGGCAGCAGATCACCAGCGAGTGGGCAAGCGTGTCCTCGCGCCTGGAGACCGCCGACCCCTCGGTGATGGAACGCTTCTCCGAGGCGCAGGCGCGGGTGCAGCAGCGCGCCGACGAGCGCAAGGCCGCGGCCGAGAAGGCGTTGCGGCAGCAGGTCCAGCGCACGGAACAGCTGATCGAGCGCGCACAGAAGCGCGCCGTGGCCGAGGACCTGAGTCTGCGCGAGGCCGACCGGCTCGCCCGCGACCTGCGCGCCGCGGGAGAGGCGCCTCCGTTGCTTCCCGAGCGGGAACGGCACGCGCTCGTCGAGCGGCTCAAGGCGGCGCAGGGTCTCGTCGCGCCGCGGCTGCACGAGCTGCGCGAGATGGACGAGTGGAAGCGGTTCGCCAACGCCGCCGTGCAGGAGGAGCTCATCGCTCGCACCGAGGCACTGATGGCGCAGTACGGCTTCGACAAGCCGGAGCCGATCAAGCCGGAGGACCTCGAGCAGGCGGCGCGCCAGCTGCACGAGATCCAGGAGCGCTGGAAGCAGGCCGCCGAAGCCCCGCGCGCCCAGGCGCAGGCCCTGTGGCACCGCTATCGCCAGGCCGCCGATCCGATCCAGGCGCGGGTGCGCGAGTTCTTCGCGCAGCGCGCCGAAGAGCGCAAGGTCAACTTCGAACGCAAGCTCGCGCTGATCGAGCGCGCCGAGCAGCTCGCCGAGTCCACCGACTGGATCAAGACCGCCGAGGAGCTGAAGCGCCTGCAGGCGGAATGGCAGCAGATCGGCCCGGTGCCGCGACAGGAGATGCGCGCCACGTGGAAGCGGTTCCGCGAGGCCTGCGACCGCTTCTTCAGCCGCCGCAACGCCGACCTGGCGCAGCGGAAGGAGACGTGGGCGGAGAACCTGGCGAAGAAGGAAGCACTCTGCGCCCGCGCCGAGGCGCTCGCCTCCTCCACCGACTGGGAACGCGCCGCTGCCGAGATCCGGCAGCTGCAGGCCGCGTGGAAGACGATCGGTCCGGTGCGCCGCAACAAGTCGGAGGCGATCTGGCAGCGATTCCGCGCCGCCTGCGACACGTTCTTCGATCGCTACAAGCGGCGCGACCAGATCGAGCTCGAAACCCGGCAGGCCGATCGCGAGGCGCTCGTCGCCGACCTCGAATCGCTGGTGCCGCCAGAGGGCGAGTCCCAGCCGACCGGCCGGGCCACGCTGCTCGAACAGGTGCGCGCGCTGCGCAGCCGTTGGAACCAGAGCACCCCGGTCGTGCGGCACGGAGCCGACCCGCTGAGCGGGCGGTTCGTCGCCGCGCTCGAACGTCTGCTGGCCGCCAACCCCGAACCGTTCCGCGGCACGGAGCTGGACGTCGAGGCCAACCGCCAGAAGATGGAGAAGCTGTGCCAGCGCGTCGAGGGGTTCCTCAACGACGGCGCCGGGCCGCCCCTGTCGTCGTCGCAGGCGCTCGCCGCGATGCTGCGCGAGGCGCTGGCCGCCAACACGATCGGCGGCCGCGCCGGCGAGGAATCGAAGTGGCGGGCGATGGCCGATGACGTGCGTCAGGCGCAGGCCTCGTGGAACCGCCTCGGCCCGGTGCCGGGCGGGGCGGGACAGCAGCTGGCCGATCGCTTCCATCGCGCCTGCTCGCGGTTCTTCGAGAACCTGCGCCGGCGCCTGCCTCCGCAGCAGCACCCACAGCGCGGGAAGCCCGTTGGAGCGAGGTAGGCGAGCGACAGGGTCAGTGGTAAGTGGTAAGTGGTGACGCGGCGCGGCCCGCTCGCCCAGGCAGGGTGACGCCGACGAATCACTTACCACTTCACCATTCATTCCTTCCGGTGACGGATCTTTCCCCCCACAATCGTATAGAGGACTTCCGTCTTCGGGATGTCCGCCTCGGTGATCGTCAGGATGTCCTGCGACAGCACGACCATGTCGGCGTACTTCCCGATCTTCAACGACCCTTTCGAGGCTTCCTCGAACGCGGCGTAGGCGCCGCTCAGCGTGTACGACTTCAGCGCCTCGGCGCGGGACATGCGCTGGGCCGGGTAGAAGACGCTGCCGTCGGTGAGGCGGCGGCTGACCGTCGCGTAGTAGCTGGCAATCGGGCTCACGTCCTCGACCGGCGCGTCGGTGCCGTTGCTCACGACGGCGCCGGTCTTCATCAGCCGTTGCCACACGTAGGCGCCTTCCTCGGCGCGTTTCGCTCCGAGTCGCGCCGGCACGTACGGCGCGTCCGACGTGCAGTGGACCCCCTGCATCGACGCGATGACCCCCAGCCGTCCGAAGCGCGGAATGTCCGCCGGGTGCAGGTGTTGCGCATGCTCGACCCGCCAGCGGAGGTCCTTTTTCGCGGGGTTCGCCTTGAACACCTCCTCGAACAGGTCGAGCGCTTCGCGGTTGGCGCGGTCGCCGATCGCGTGAACGCAGAGCTGGTAGCCGTGTTCGAGCGCGAGCCTGGCGGTCTCGCGGATGGTCGCCGGCGCCGTGGTGTTGAGGCCGGTGCTGTCCGGCTTGTCGGCGTACGGCTCGAGCAGCCACGCCCCGCGCGAGCCGAGCGCGCCGTCGATCGAATGCTTGATCGCGCGCACCGTCAGGTAGCCGTTCCCGTAGTCGATCATCCGGTACTTCGCCAGATCGGGCGCGAGGCGCTCGTTCGGCTGGCGCAGCATCACCCAGAGGCGCACGCCGAGCGCGCCCTCGTCGACCATCCGTTGCATGAGATCGACCGTTGCGAAGCTCGAGCCGGCATCCTGGAAACTGGTCACGCCCTTGGAGAGAACCTCTTTGGCCGCCAGTTCCAGGACCGTGCGCGCCCGCGCGGCGTCCTCGTCCGGCGTCCGCGGCGGCTCCCCGGTCCCGACGCGCACCAGGCGCGACGCGGTCTCGCGAAAGACGCCGGTCGGCTCCCCCTTCGCGTCCCTCAGGATCTCGCCGCCTTCCGGGTTCGGCGTGGCCCGCGTGATCTTCGACAACTCCATCGCCTTCGCGTTGGCGAAGCTGGCATGGCCGCTCGCGTGCGTGAGGTAGACGGGGTTGTCCGGTGACATGGCGGTGAGCGCGTGGTGCGTGGGAAACCCTTCGACGCTCGGCTGCGGCGGAGCGGTCCATTTCTCCTGGTGCCAGCCGCGCCCGCGGATCCACTGTCCCGGTTTCGCGGTCTTCACCGCCTCGGCCACCATCTTCACAATCTCGTCCCAGCTCCGCGCGGTCATCAGCTTGAGCTGGAGCTCCGCTTCGCCGATGCCTGTGAAGTGGCCGTGCCCCTCGATGAACCCGGGGACGACGAGTTTCCCCTGGAGATCAATGACCTGCGTGGAAGGGCCGACGCGCCGCTTCATCGCCACCGACGTGCCGAGGTCCACGATGCGGTCGCCGCGCACCGCGATCGCCTGTGCCTGGGGAAGCGCCGCTTCGACGGTGACGACTTTGCCGTTGGAGAGCACGAGGTCGGCCGGTTCCACTGTCGGCTGATGCGTAACCGCCGCGGTCAACATGCCGACGGTGCAGGCGAACGCCGTAAGGAGGGCGGTGCGCAGCATGTGAAAACCTCTGGGCGGCTCGACGATCGGGATCATCGGCATTCGGCACTCAGCCCTCGAGCGATTCGGCCATCGGCGTTTGCCCGCGCCCACTCACTCAATTGCCCACTCGCTCACTGACCCGATCGACCCAGCCGGCAATTTATATCCCATCCCGCGAAGGATGGGATCTGAATCGGGGGTCCGGCGCTCTCGAGGCTTCCGGCTTCGGCCGGAAGATCAGCCGGCGCCGCCGTCGTGCCTGTTCAGCAGCCGATCGACGACCAGGAAATACGGCAGCGCGAGCGCGGACAGGGCGGCGGCGACAGCGAACGCGTTGGCGTAGCCATACCGTTGAATCAGCCAGCCGATCGACGTCGAGCCGGTGCCGATGCCGGTATCGAAGGCGGCCAGGACCGCGCCGAACGCGGCGCCACGTCGCTCGGCCACGACGCCCCGCAGCACGTACCCCACATAAGCCGGGTAGGCGGCGCCGAAGCCGATCCCGAATACCACCGCGGACAGGATCAGCCACGTCCGCGTCCCGCTGACCGCAAGGCAGGCGAGGCCGAGCGTGATGATCGCCAGGCACGGGACGAACACGCGCTTGTAGCCCAGCCGGTCCCCGAGCCGCCCTGACAGCGGCCGGGTGACGAGGATCACCAGCGCGAGCGTCGTCAGGTAGATGCCCTTCGGCGTGACGCCGTTGGCGTCGGCGTAGAGGGCCGTGAAGCTCGTGATGCCGCCGTAGCCGAACGAGTACAGGAACAGCGCGCCCGACACGACGAGGACACGCCACTCGAGCAGGGCGCCTCTTGGTGGCGGCGTGTCCGCCGGCGACGCATGCGTCTCCTCGAGCATCCACGCGATGACGGTCATCACCAGGTTGAGCGCTGCCGCCGCCGCGCACAGCCACTGCCATCCAAACCTGTACAGCCAGAAGCCGACCGGCGGCGCGACCGCGATCGCGACGATGGTCGAGAGGCCCCAGTAGCCGATGCCCTCGGCGCGGCGGTGCTCGGGCAGCATGTTCGCCATGTAGGCCGCCGACGCGGACAGCAGGCCGGACCAGAAGACCCCGTGCACCAGCGCCAACGCGAGCATCACGCGGTAGTCCGCGATCAACCCGTAGGCGATCGAGAAGCACGAGATCGCGGCGCTGCTGACAATGAGGATGCGCCGTTGGCCGACGCGATCGGCGAAGGCGCCGGTCACCGGCGCGGAGAACGCGGACGAGTAGGTGAGGAACCCGAGGAACATCCCCGACGCGAACGTCGTCCCGCCGAGATCGAGGATGTGGAACGGTGCGGTCGGGAACAGCTGGAACGCGGAGAGGAACACCGTGAAGCTGTAGCCGCACATCAGGAAGAAGCGCGGCGTGAACAGCCGATCGGACGACGACATCCGCGGGAGTGTACTATGCGGATGCTTCAGCTATGATCGAGCGCATGGAGCGAGACTACAGTGCGTACCGGCCGTCGCGCATCTGGAAGCGGCTGGCGCCGGTGCAGCGGCTCGAGGCGGCGGAACCGTTCTGGAACGACGAGCACTCGACGGAGCAGCAACTCCAGGCGGTTGCCGCGATCGCGTCGTTCCTGAAGTTCCGCGCCAAGTCAGTGCTCGCGCTGCCGGTGGAGAAACGCGCCCGCTACCTCGCGACGCTGCCGGACATGTCGGACACGATTGCCGCGCGGGCGCTCATCAACTACCATCTCGCCCGCCAGCGCCCGATGCTGGTGGCGTTCCTCGACAGCCTGGGTATCGCCCACGAGGACGGATTGATCACCGACGAGAACCTCGCCAGGCCCGATACCGAGAAACTGCGGGCCGCCGCCGCCGAACTGGCGGGGAAGTTCCCGCCCGAGGACGTGTCGCTGTACTTCTCGACGCTCGTGTCGCAGGATCCGGACACGTGGGGCGACCTCGCCGATTTCCCGCAAACCGGCTCTTCACAGGAGCACGAGCGAAAGGGAGCCATCTAAGGGCTCCGGAAATCTTCCTCCGAGAAGAGCCCGAAGGCCCGACTCAGGTGCGGACGAGCGCGCGTACCTCCAGCGCCGCGCGCTGGCCGCTCTCAACAGCACCGTTCATGTACCCCTGCCACCGCGTGCTCGTGTGCTCGCCGGCGAACAGGATGCGCCCCGCGGGGCGCGCGAGCCATGGCTGGAGGTACGGATCGAAGGACGGGTCGAAATAGCCGTATCCGCCGCCGGTCCACGGATCGTCGTCCCACACGACCACGCGGCTCGCGAGGAGCCGCGACGGGCGGCCCAGCCACGCCAGCCGCCCGGCGACACCGTCCACCCCCTCCTGTGACACGATCTCGCGCATCTCGCGCGAGGCGCGGCCGCCGGCGAGCAGGCTGAGCATCCCCGTCCGGCCCGGCTGGCCTTCGCTGGCGTCCCACAGCGCGCCGATCGGCAGGTCGGTCCCGAACGCGCGCGGCCGGCCGATGCGCCGCCAGAACGGCGTGGCGAACTGCAGGAGCACGCGCGTCGCCGCGCCGTACTTCAAAGTCGCAAAGGCACGCGCCTGCGGGTCGGCCAGCGGAGGCGAGAAGCGAACCGCCCGAAGCGCGGTCGCGGGAAGCGCCATCACACAGTAGTCGCCGGCAATCTCGCACAGCCGGCCGCGCTCCTCGAAGCTGACGCGCACGCCGGCCCCGCGGTGCCGCACGCGCCGTACGCATGACCGCAGCAGGACGCGGCCGCGCAGCCGCCTGGCGATCTCGGCGGGCAGGCGATCGTTTCCGCCCGGAATGCGGAACAGCTGGCTGTCGCCAGGCGTGTCCCCGGAGGCGAAGAGCTCGACGAGCGCTATCAGCGAGAGATCCTCCGGGTCGGCCAGGAAGAAGTTGCGCAGCCCGCGGAGCCCGGCCTGCAGGTGCGCGTCGGCGCCCACGCGGCGCATCCAGTCGGGCAACCGACAGCCGTACCAGCCGCTGCCCGACCGCAGAGTCCCACCGTTCGCCGGCGCGGCGGTACTCGTCGACGTCGGCTGCGAGGCGCCGTCCGGCCTCGCGGAAAGCACCGGGATCGTGGTGGATGCGACGTCGCCCGCGCCGGTCAGGCCCGTAGTAGCCGAACCCGCTGCGCAGGATGCGCACGGGTGGAAGCCCGAGCTCGTCGGCCAAGCGCCGTACAAGTGTCTGATCGGCTTCGATCAGATCGGCGCCGCCCTCCGCGTGCTGGCGGGACCGGAAGCCGTCGCGCACGGTGTGAACGCGGCCGCCCACGCGGTCGCGCGCCTCGAGGACGGTGACCCGCGCGCCGTCCGCCTCGAGGGTGCGTGCCGCCGCGAGGCCGGCAAGCCCGGCGCCCGCAACGATCACGTGTACGCCGGCAAGCTCCGTGCGGGCAGCCATGCCCCGCAGCATACATAATGGCTGCCATGCCGAAGGTCATCCCGTTCCTGTTCGGTGCGTTTCTGCAGGTGCAGCCGCCGGCCTCCGTAGCGAACCGCGGCCCGGCGCCCGATGCGCTTCGAGCCGACCTCGCGCGGGCGATCGAGGAGAGCGGCGCTGAAGTCGCCATCGCCTTCCGGACACGTGACGGCGCCATGGAAGTGCTGATCGAAGCCGACCGGGCGTTTCACGCCGCGAGCACCATGAAGGTGCCGGTGATGATCGAGCTGTTCCGGCAGGCCTCCGCCGGGACCGCGTCACTGGACGAGGCGCTGCCGATCCGCAACGAGTTCCGCAGCATCGTCGACGGTAGCCCGTATTCGCTGAGCGCCAGCGGGGATTCCGACGCGGAGGTCAATGCTGCGCTGGGCAAGACATTGACGCTGCGACGGCTCTGCGAAGCGATGATCACGGTCAGCAGCAACCTCGCGGCAAACCTGCTGATCGAGCGGCTCGGCGTCGAGAATATCCGGCGAACCGTGGCGCGGCTCGGCGCCGACGGGATGCAGGTTCTGCGCGGCGTCGAAGACGGCAAGGCCTTTCAGAACGGGCTGAACAACACCACGACCGCACGTGGGCTGCTGATTCTGCTGGAAGACCTGGCAGGGGGTTCGGCGGTCAGCGAGACCGCCGACCGGGAGATGATCGAGATTCTGAAGCGTCAGAGATTCCGCGAGGCGATTCCGGCCGGCCTCCCTCCGGGGACGCCGGTCGCGCACAAGACCGGCAGGATTACCCGGATCCACCACGATGCGGCAATCGTGTACGGCCCGCGGCCTTACGTGCTGGTCGTGCTCGTCGGAGGGATCGACGATCAGAAGAAGAGCGCCGCCCTCATCGCGGCGCTTTCACGAAAGGTGTACGAGGCCGCTGAACGATGACGGCCTGGATGGTCAGTGCTAGCTGCAAAAGCGAAGCGATCTCACCTCCGCGCCGCCGATGAACAGCGTCCGGATGCGCGCCCACCCGTGTGCGGGACCTGCGCGATCAGCCAGGTGGCGTTGCCGAACAGGAGGGTCCCGGCAAACGCCAGCGTCTCACCGAGAACGTGCCGGCAGCGCTGATACACGGCCGCCGAACCGGTGAACCCCGCCGCGACACCCGTCATGATGATGGCGACGCGAACCGGGGGCAGGATGCGCAGCCAGTTGTAGCCGATGAGCAGCAACAGGCCGATGCTGCAGGCAAAACGGTCAGCGGGCTCGTTCGCCGAGGACCCCGAGGAGGGCCGAGAAGCCGCGGGAGCCGTGCAGCGGCTCGAACAGCGGCTCGATGGGGATCGTCCACCCGGTGAAGGGCGCATCGGCTTTCTCGAGCAGCGTTCGGAGGCACGCCAGCGCGGCCTCGTGGCGCCCGGCGACGGTGTGCTGGAACGCTTCGGCCAGGGCAGCCTCTCCGGAGCGGCCTCCCCGGCGGAGCGCGTCGACCGCGGTAGCGGCACGCGCAAACGCGTCGGCGGCGCCGCGCGAATCGCCGGCCGCACCGAGCGCCGCGCCAAGGCCAACGAGCGAGCGGGCGTGCTCCGGGAACTGCGCGAGTGCGAGGCGGAAGCTCGACGCCGCCTTCTCCGGCCCTCCCCGCCTCAGGAGCGAGAATCCCGCCCCGTCGTACGCGTTCATGCAGAACTCGGCGGCGTACAGCTGCGAACCGCCGGATTCGATTTCTCTCTGAAACTCCGCCCGGGCCTCGGCGGCATCGCCGCGCGCCAGGCGCACCAGGCCGAGCAGCCAGTGCAGGCCCCTGGCCGGATAGCGCTGCCGCAGGTTCGCCTGGCGATCCTGGGCGATCGTGCCCTCGCGCAGCACTGATTCAGCGCGATCCAGCGCACCGCGCGCGATGTGCACCATCGCCGCTTCGAAGTGGGCGAACGGGAAGTCGGGATAGAGCTCGACGACGCGCGCGAGCGCGCGCAGGCGCTCCTCGCCCCAGGCCGCGTGCGCGAGCCGGAACTGGTTGCCCCAGTAGCCCGGCTCGAGTGTCACGGCCCGGCGCCCCGATGCGAGCGCCTCGGCCGGACGGCCGGCGCTGACCAGCATGAACGCCAGCGTGGCGTGCGCCTCGGCCAGATCGCGTTCGATCTCGATCGCGCGGCGGACGTGGTCGATGGCGCGCGCCAGCAGCGCCGCGTCCGGCTGGTTGCGCGCCCGAGACATCTCGTACTGCCAGAAGCACGCGCTGCCGAGGCCCACGTACGCCACCGCATAGCGCGGGTCGAGGGCGATCGCCCGCTCGAAGTCGGCAATCGCGGCCGGCACCGCCGCCCCGTCGAGCGACTCGAGACATACCCGCCCTTCGGTGAATGCCTGGTACGCTTCGAGGCTGCTGGTCTCGCGGTACGGCCGCCGCGCGCCTGCCTCGATGCGCGGCGCGCCAAGCGTGCCGCCGAGTTGCTCGACGATGCGATCCTGCAGATCGAAGACCTGTTCGAGGGGACCGTCCGCCTTGGCGTCGGCCAGCGCCTCCCCGCTGGCGGCGTCGACCACGCGAGCGGTGATGCGCAGCCGCGTGCCGGCGCGCTGGAAACTGCCGACGACCGCCAGGTCGATGCGCAGCGCGCTGCGCAGCGCCGCCAGGTCCGAGCTGGAGCGGCGCACTGCCTCGGCGACGCGGACCCGGTCGATGACCCGCAGCGACGGCTTGGCGCGCAGGTCGTTGGTGACCGTCTCGGCGATGCCTGACGAGAGCCAGCCGTACTCGCGATCGCCGCTGACGTTGGCGAACTCCAGCACCGCGATCGTCGGCGCGCGCTCGGCCGCGCGCGGCTCGCCTGCAGCGGCCGGGTAATCCATGGCGGGCGCGAGAGTTTCCACGCCGGCGATGAAGCGGTAGCCGCGCCGCGCGACGGTCTGGATGTAGGTGGGGTTCGAGGAATCGTCGCCGAGCGCCTGCCGCAGCTCCGATACCGCCTGCGTCAGTGCGTTGTCGGTGACCGCCACGTCGGGCCAGAGCGCGTTGAACAGCTCCTCCTTGGCAACGAGCGCCGACGGCCGCGTCACCAGGTAGTGCAGCAGGTCGATGATCTTGGGCGAAAGTGGAACCGGTTCTCCGCTCCTCAGCAGGCGGTAGGCCGCGGTGTCGAGCGTAAACGGCCCGAAACGATACGTGGCGGTCACCACCATGCGGGCATTCTACCGCCTCGCCATCGTCAGCATCACCGTCCTCGCCGCCGCGCCGACCACACAGCCGTCGTTCCCCGGCGGCACGGCTCGTACTTCTCGAGATTGATCCTGCTGATGCGGTCGCCTTCGACGATCGACTCGACCGCGCGGCGGCCGCTGCCGGCGGCGGTGCGGCCCGGTGTGGTCAGGTCGCACACCCCGGCGAATACGGTGTGCTCGAGGTCGAGCCGCCGGTTGTCGACCAGATTGACGAAGAACTGCGCGTCGCCGGTATCGCGGCCGCGCGTCGAGAGACCGACGGTGAACGCTGCGTGCGGTGGCCCGATCTCGTCGCGCATGTATTGCGCGTCGCCGGCGTATTCGTTCGCGCCCGGGCTGCCCCCCTGGATCACGAAGTTGGGCACGACGCGATGGAACGTGAGGCCGTCGTAGTAGCCGGCACGCACCAGTCGCTTGAAGCGCGTCACGGTGAGCGGCGCCTCGGACCCCAGCAGCCGGAGGCCGAACTTCGGCCCTTTCTGCATTTCGACGACGGCATCGAGGTCCTCCGTCAGTTCGTCGTGGGTCGGGAGCGGCGGCCGTGGCAGCGGGACGGGAGCGAACAGGTGCATCGAGGGGCCCTGCCAGCGCTGGTAGAGATCGAGCGCGGCGAGCGCGACCGTCACGTCGAAGTCGCGCAGCAGCGGCGCGAGGTGCTCGGCCTGGTCGGGCGTTCCGAGCTCCGCGAGACGTTCGATCAGCGCCAGCCGGGTGTCGCGCGAGGTCTCCTTCCTCTCGGCCGTGACGCGGACGAGCGCCGACAGCAGCGCGTTCGCCAGTTCTGGCGTGCTCGAAGCGCCCTTGAGCACGTTCGCCGTGGTCAGGCACAGCTGGTAGTCGGCGCGCCCCAGGGCGGCCACGAACACGTGGTCGGACTCCGCCCCCCGCAGCTGGCGCAGCGCCGGCAGTGCGGCCTCGCGCACGTTGTCGTGCCGATCCGTCGCCAGCCGCTCGAGCGCCGTGACATCCTCGAGCGTCGCGGCAACGCGGGCCCCGTACATCCGAACCTCCCAGGCCGGATGGGAGATGAAGGCCGTCTGGAGCGGTATCCTCGCGCGGTCGGGCGCGCGCCGGGCCAGCGCCAGAAGCGCGTGCGCGGCGCGATGCCAGCGTCCATCCGTCGGCGGCGTCTTCGCCTCGGCCGTCAACCGATCCGTCAGGTTGGCATCGCCGGGGCACGCCTCCGCCAGGGCGTCCATCGCCGCGAGCATCACGTGCGGGCTCGGGTCCTGCAGCACCTCGGGCAGCAGCTCGCATCCTTCGGTCGGTGTCGCGCGGCGGACCCACGCGCGGACCGCCTCGATTCTGACCGGCACGTCCTCGTCGCGGACCAGCTTCTTCAGGAGATGCACGCGCTCCGGCTGATCGACCGCAAGCGAGCTCCCACCGAGCACGATCGCCGCGAGCCGACGGACGACTGCCGACCTCGGATCGCTCGCGGCGACCCGGAGCGTGTCGAGATCCATCGCGCCGGCCGCGACCAGCGCCGTCACTGCCGGCTCCCTGGCCATCATTCGGCGTGGGTCAGCGGCGACGGCGATCTCGCGAAGGCGCTCGATCACGTCCTCGGCGAGCGGCGAGAGCTTGCGATGCCTGGCGGCGAACCGCTCGATGGCGCGGGTCACGCCGGCGATCGACAGCCCGGCGTTGGCCTCGGCGCGACGCAGCATCTCGCGCAGCGCCGCCTGGGCGGCCTCGGCGTGGTCGGCCCGCTCGTACGGCAGCTGCGCGATCGCGTTCGCCGCGGTAACGACGAACCGCTCGTCTTTCGCGGCGCGGTTGACCAGCAGGTCCAGCACGCCCCGGACCTGCTGGCCGCCGCGATCGGCGGGGTGCATCGGCCCGCGGAACGCCAGCACGAGGGCGTCGACCACCTCGTCGCGCAGTGCGCTCGAAGCGAGCAGCTGAATCAGGTCGGTGACGAACTCGCGGCTTTCGTAGCGGCCGAGCGCACGGATGGCGAGGCGCGCGGCATCGGCGTCGGCCGAGCGCGTCAGCTTGAGCAGGATGCGGACGTCTTCGCCCATCCGCAGCCGGTGCTGATCGAGCACCGGCGTGTGAATGCCTTCGGGCAACCGAAGGCGATTGTCCTCGGCCGCGATGACGAAGAGGCGGTAGTCGTCCGGCAGGTCCTGGGCGGCCGCCGCGAGTCCGGCGGCGAGAACGATCGCGCCGGCAAGCCTGGCCAGCAGTCAGTTCCTCCCCTCACCGGCGGCCGCGCCGGGACGCCGGCGGCACGAGTACTCGAGCATCTGCGTCGTGAGATCCAGCGGGTAGGAGATCTTCACGTCCATGATCGCGCCGTCGCTGCCGGTGATCGCCTCCAGCCGCGGCTGCACGAAACCGGTGTACGAGGGCATGTTGAGCTTGTCGACGCGCTCGACCACCTCGTCGCGCAGCTTCGGATCGAAGTGCACCCCGTAGGTCTCGAACAGCGCCTTTGCCGCTGCGTAATCGCCTTCGGCCTTGATCCGCTGCACGTCGGAGAGCAGGCGGCCGACGCCCTCCTGGAAGGCCGCCGCGTCCACCATCGCGTAATAGGTCTTGTCGTCGCGGCGCCGCACGTCGATCGCCCGGGTGTTGGCCATCAGCCACCGCACGATCATCTGGCGGTTGCGCATGTGGTCTTCCTCGATCTGCGTCCCTTCGCGCACGCGCCGCAGCTGGACCAGGGCGTTGCGGGCGTAGCCCTCGAACTCGGCGGCGACGATGTCGCCGTGATCCCTGGCGTCGATGAGACCGAGCTCGACCAGCTTGGGGTTGGAAATAAAGTACAGCGCCACGAGATCGGCGCGGGACTCTTCGAGCGCGGCGTACTGCTCCTTGAGCGCCGCCTGCGGCGTTCCCTGCAGCTGGTCCGATACCCTGCCGGACGCGTGCCCGATGACCTCGTGCAGGTCGGTCGTGAGTTCCCCGGCCAGGCTGCTCCACCTCTCGGCCCGCTCGGCCTCTTCCGCCGACCAGGCGAACTCACGGCGGAATTCGGGAGCGGTCGAACGATCGTACGCCTCGTTGACGTTGGTCAACGACACCGACTTGCTGCCGTAGGTCTCCCGGATGCGCTGGTCGTTGGGCAGGTTGATGCCGACCGGCGTGATCGGCCCGGACTCGCCGGTTTCGATCACGACGTCGATGGCGTTGGCGGTGATGCCCTCCACACCCTGCTTGCGGAACTTCGCGTCCCAGGGCATGCGGTCTTCGAACCACTGCGCGTTGGCCGCGAGCTTCCTGATCCCCTCGGTCTTCTCGCGGTTGACGTAGAACACCAGGGCCTCCCACGATCCCTTGATGCCGCGCGGGTCCATGTAGGTTTCGATGAACCCGTTGATCGTGTCCACCGGCGAGTCCCGGTCCTGCACCCAGGCGACGTCGTACGCGACGCGATCCGACTCCTCGCCGGTCTGATAGAACTTGATCAGCGCCTTGAGCGCGCCGGCCATCGGTTCGGTTGCGTACGGGATCGCGGCCTCGAGGTGGCCGATGATCGCGCGGATCTCCTTGTCGTAGCGGCCGCCGACGCGGTACACCTCCTCGACCGGCGCGGCGCCGCGCTTCACCAGCCGCGAGTTCAGTCCGTAGCGCTCCGTGAACCTGACCAGGTCCTTCATCGTCACGCCGACGTAGAGGTTGTTGGCGCTCGCCGTCAGGATGTCCTTGCCCGCGCCCGGCGTCTTGTTGGTGACGATGGGATCGACCTGCGGATCGAAAAAGAGCGGCTGCATGCGCGCGAGCATCGCCTCGAGCGATTCCCCCTGCCTGATCGGGAACCGCGCCCCGGCCCGTTCGGCGGCCCTGGCAGCGGCGGCGAACGCCTCCGGCGTGCACTTCAGCACGAACTTGCGCGCCGTCAGGTTGTTGTGCGGCCCGGTGTTGATCCAGAACAGCTTCGTGTAGCGCTGAATCTCGACGAGCGTCTGGGCGTCGATGCCGTCGGCGTGGGTGACGATCTCCTCCAGCACGTCGCGCATCTCCAGGTTGTGCGCGTAGCGCTGGTCGTAGAAGATGTCGCGGCCGGCGAGGGCGGCCTGGGAGAGGTGCCAGATCAGTACCTTCTGATCGAGCGGCAGCGATGCGAACCCGTCCGCGTAGATCTGCGCGACGGCCGCGTCGTCCACCCGCTCCAGCAGGTACTTGCGATCGGCGGGACCCTGGGTTCCCGGCGCGGTCGCGCCGGCGCGCGTCGAATCGGTCGCCGGCGTGTTGACGCCGACTCCGCAGCTCACGGCGCCCAACCCGCCGCTTCCGTCACACGACACCGCCGACATCATCAAAGCCAACGTCAGTATGACTCCTCTCGTTGTCATTGTGAGTCACCTCACGCGAGCTCGACGGTTTCGTTCCAGTCCGGCATGCGGCACGACCACCCGAGCTTCGACCCGATCGTGCCGGCCAGCGCCTCCATCGCCGGCGGCTCGCCGTGGACGATGAAGGTGGTCCGCGGGGCGCGGGCGAATCCGCCGAGCCAGCGCATTATCTCGCGCGCGTCGGCATGTGCCGACATCGATTCGAGGGTGGCGATGCGCGCATGCACCGGGATCAGCTGGCCATGGATCCTCACCGCCGGCGCGCCGTCCACGAGCGACCGCCCGCGCGTGCCCGCGGCCTGGTAGCCGCAGAACAGCACGGTGTTGCGGGCATCGGGCAGCACGGCCTTGAGATGGTGCAGCACGCGGCCGCCGGTCGCCATGCCGCTCGACGAGATGATGATGCCCGGCATCTTCGAGCGCGTCAGCTCGCGCGATTCCGCGCTCGAGGCGATCGTGCGGAACCGCTGCGTGCAGAAGGCGCACACCTGCCGCTCGTGCTGTGCGTGGCGCCGCCGCTGCCGCGCCGAGTCCTGTCGGTCGGCCGGGCCGTGCGGCGCCTTCTCGTCACGCTGCTCCGGCTGCAGATCCTCGTCGAGCTCACGCAGCCGCTCGCTGTAGCGCGCCAGCGCCTCGGTCGCCATCGGGCTGTCCACGAATACCGGCAGCGCGGGGATCGTCCCCGCCTCTTCCAGCCGCCGGATCCAGTACAAGAGCTCCTCGACCCGTCCCACCGCGAAGGCAGGAATCACCACGCGCCCGCCGCGATTCACCGTCGTCGTGACGACCTCGGCCAGGCGGGCGCCCTCGTCGTCCGGCTCGTGGATGCGGTTGCCATACGTCGATTCCACGAGCAGGTGATCGGCGCCGTCGACCGGCGCCGGATCGGGAAGCACCGGGCGGCCGAAGCGCCCGAGGTCACCGCCGAAGAGGATCGTCCGGCCGTCGGCACGCACGCGCGCGTACGCGGACCCGAGGAGATGGCCGGCGTTGATGAATTCGACCTCGACGCCGTCGGCAGCGGGGAGCGGCCGCTCGTAGCCGACGGGCTGGAGCAGCGAGACCGCATGGAACGCGTCCGCCTCGGTGTAGAGCGGTAATGCCGGCGTGTGCTTCGAGTAGCCGTGCCGGTTCGCGTTCTCCGCATCCTCTTCCTGGATGCGTCCCGCGTCCGGGAGGACGATGCGGCAGAGATCGCGGGTACCGGCGGTGCAGAACACGCGGCCGCGGAACCCCTGGGTGACGAGCCTCGGCAGGTAGCCCACGTGATCGAGGTGGGCGTGCGTCAGCACGATGGCGTCGATCCGCGCGACGTCGACCGGCAGATCCTGCCAGTTTCGCTCGCGCAGCTCCTTCAGCCCCTGGAACAGACCGGCGTCGATCAGCACCCGGCTCGACCCGGTATCGAGGAGGTACTTCGAGCCGGTGACCGTGCGCGCCGCGCCGAGAAAGGTCAGCGTTGCCATAGACTCCCTACGCAAAGAGCCCGACCTGGCCGCCGGTGTGCCAGAACAAGACCGTCTGGGCGGCAGAGAGCTCCCCGCTACGGACCGCGGCCAAAAGGCCGGCCATGGCTTTGGCCGTGTAGGTCGGGTCGAGAAAGATCGCTTCCGTCCTGGCGGTCAGCTCGAGCGCTTCGCGCGACGCCTCGGTCGGCATGCCGTACCCGCCGCCGACGAAGCGGTCGTCGATCGCGAGCGGCACGCCCGAGAGGTCGCGGTCGAGCCGGAGCAGGGGCGCGAGTCCTGCGAGGATGGCCCGGACATCCTGCTCGAGCGCGGTCGCCGGCTGGTCCGCGCTGATGCCGATCACGCGCGTCGGGACGCCGGCCAGCGCGCAGCCGGCCGCGAGTCCCGCCTGCGTGCCCCCCGAGGAAGTCGAGTGGACGATCACATCGGGTGGGTCGATCTGCCCGAGCAGCTCGCGCACCGCGTCCACGTAGGCCGCCGCGCCAAGGGGCGTGGAAGCGCCCAGCGGGATCACGTACGGGCGATGGCCGGCGTGGCGTAGGTCGGCGGCCGCCTGCTCCATCGCCGGCCCGCGCTCCTCGCGCCTCGCGACGTAGCGCACTTCCGGGCCGAGAAGGGCGTCGAGCAGCGCGTTGGCCGAGGGCCGGCCGGGCGGCGCGCCGTTGACCACGAGGATGCAGCGCATCCCCAGCCGGGCAGCCGCCGCGGCGGTCACGCGCGCGTGGTTGGACTGCACGCCGCCGCTGGTGACGAGCGCGTCGGCGTCATGCCGGAGCGCATCGGCGGCGACGTAGCGCATCTTGCGCACCTTGTTGCCACCGAACGCAAAGCCGATCGTGTCGTCGCGCTTGACGACCAGCCGCGGGCTGCGGCCGAGCGCCGCGCGCAGCCGCGGCATGTCCTCGACCGGCGTCGGCGCAGGCACCAGCGGCACCGTGGGCAGCGCCCCGAGCGATCCGAACATCGACCGTTCAGTATACTGGGCCGGTTGGCCTCTCTCCTCGAAAGCCTCCGCGCTGGTCCGCCGGTAATCGCCGTGGAGCTCCGTCCCCCGCGGGCCGAGCTCGTGGCCTCCGCGAGCATGGACGCGTGGATTGACACCTACCACAGCGTGCACGGCCTGACGCGCCGCGGCACCTACGTCTTCATCACCGACAGCGCCGTCGGATCGCGCGAGGAGGACAACCTCCGTCACCTGGTCATCAATCTCGGAACCGACGTGCCGCGCGCGTTCGTCGTGCCGTTCCTGACCTGCAAGCATCCGCTCGAGTACTGCCTGGCGTATGCCGACCGGGCGAACCAGCACGGCTTCGACTCGCTCGTGGTCCTCGGCGGCGACCGGTCGCTCGGCCCGCCGCGCTGCGTCGAGCATGCCTGGCAGCTGCGCGAGGAGATCCGGAAGCGCGTGCCCGAGCTGGCGCTCGGCGGCTGGGCGAACCCGCACGCCAGCGCCGCCGCGCAGGTCGGCCACCTGCTCGACGAGCACGCGAACGCCGAGTTCTACCTCACGCAGATCGTCTCGCATCACACCGCATCCGCCGTGCAGGGGTTCCTGGAGGAAGCGGCTGCGCGCGGCCTGACGATGCCCGGGCTGTTCGGCGTGTTCTACTACCGCTCGGCCAACCCGAAGACGCTGAAGCTTCTCGGCGAGTTCCTGCCCGTCCCCGCCGAAGAGCTGACCAGAGAGTTCGCCGGGGGCGCGACGCCCGACGAGGTGTGCGCGCGCTCGATTCGCGAGCTCTCGGCCGCCGGCGTCCGCCATTTCTACATCAGCAACCTGCCGGTGGGACGCGCCGCGGCAACGCTGCAACGTGTGCTCGCGTCGGCGCGCGCCGCCTGAACCGGATTGCCATCGCACCCGGTCAGCAGGCCGTCGCCGGCCTGCGTGACGCGAGAGCGCGCTGCTATAATCCCGCGGCGCATGGGCCAGTTTCTCGACGGCGTGCCTTTCTCCGGCATCATCCGCATCCGCGACATGATGTACTCGGTGCGGGATCCGTTCCGCCTCGATCAGGGTGACGTCAGCTTCGATGCCCCGGCCAGCGTCAAGGCGGCGATGCACCGCGCGATCGACGAAAACCGCACGCACTACGTCCAGACCACGGGTATTCCCCGGCTCGTCGAGCTCATCGCCGACAAGTTGCGGCGCGTGAACCGCATTCCCGTCGCCGCACCCGACGAGGTGATGGTCACGACTGGCGGCATCCACGCGCTGTACGTCACCTGCCAGGCGCTGCTCGAACCGGGCGACGAGGTGGTCGTGCCCGACCCGGAATGGCCGCCGGCGCCGGGCAACCTGAAGGCGGCGCACGCCGTTCCGGTGCCCTGCCCGCTGCACGAGCCGCTCGGGTGGCGGTACGACTTCGACGAGCTGCAATCGAAGATCACGCCGAAAACGCGTGCCATCTACGTGAATTCTCCGCACAATCCCACCGGCGGTGTCCTCACCCGGGCAGACGTCGAGACGATTGCGGCAATCTGCCGCGAGCGCGGGCTCTGGCTCATCTCCGACGAATCGTACGAGGACATGCTGTACGACGACGCGGTGCACGTCAGCCCGGCGTCGCTGGCGGGGATGTACGAGCGGACGATCTCCGCTTTCACGTTCAGCAAGACCTACGCGATGACCGGTCTGCGCCTCGGCTACGTCGCGACGTGCGACGCGAAGCTCCGCGAGCGCATGAAGAAGGTGCTCTTCTACACCGCGAGCAACACCGCATCGGTCGTGCAGTACGGCGGGATCGGAGCGCTCGAAGGATCGCAGGAGTGCGTCGCGGCGTTCCGGAGCGAGCTGCGGGCGCGGCGCGACCTGTTCTACGCCGGCATCGGCGATGCCGCCTCGGGGATCCTCTCGGGCGCGCCGCCGAAGGGCGCGTTCTACGCCTTCCTCAAGATCGATCCGGCCTGGCGGCCCGACCCCGCCGCCACCGGGGACTCGCGCTCCTGGGCGATGGCCGAGCACCTGATCGCGCACGGCCGCATCGGGTGCGTGCCGGGCGTTGACTTCGGCGCGGCGGGCGAGGGTTACATCCGGTTGTGCTTCGCGCGCGAGCGGCGCGAGCTGGAGGGAGCGCTGGAGTCCATGGGGCGGCTGTTCCGGCGGGAGGCCACGGAGATTACAGGGGGTGGTTGACGCAGAGGTCACGCAGACGACACAGACTACTTGGCGGGCAAGAAACTCAGAGGCCACGGAGGCCACCGAGACCGCCTGGTCACGCATGCGGAAGTCGCCGACGTCATCGAACGGTTTCTCGATCGCATGGATCAACCGTGGGCACGCGGATACCTCTGGCGCCTGTGACCTCGGAGCTGGTTAACGCAGATCCTCCTCACCGCACGTGCCGGCCTCCATCCACGCGGATCGTCTCGCCCGTCACGAAGTCGCTCTCGAGCAGGAACGCCACCGCCTTCACGATCTCCGTTTCGCCGCCCCAGCGGCCCACCGGGGTGGCGCTTTCGACGCTTGTCAGCTCCTCGTCGGACGTACCTTCGGGCGCGAGGATCGGACCGGGGGCGATCGCGTTCACCAGGATGCCGTCGCCGGCCAGTTCCAGCGCCAGCCCCTCGGTGAGACCGATGACGGCATGCTTCGCCACGTAATACGGCACGTAACCCTTGTAGCGCGGCCGGCCGCTCGCCGCCGTCCAGTCCGCGAAGTTGATGATGCGCCCGCCGCCCTGCGCCCGCAGGTGCGGCACCGCCGCGCGGGCGCAGAGGAACGACGCCTTCAGATCGACGCCGACGACCATCTCCCAGACCCGTTCGTCGGTGTCGTCGAACGGCACGGCGCCATACACCGAGGCCATGTTGATCAGGACGTCCAGCCGGCCGAGCACCTCGACGGCGCGTGCCACCAGCGCCGCGCATTCCTCGGCGCGGCTCACGTTGGCCTGGATGGCGACTGCCTTCCGGCCGAGCGACCGCGCCGCCGTCACGACGCTCTCGGCGACGTCCCGCGAGCGGTTGAAGGACACCGCCACCTGCATTCCGCGCCGCGCCAGGTCGACGCCGATGGCCGCGCCGATCCGCCGCGCGCCGGTGATGAGAACCGCCCGATCCTCCAGCAGCACGGGCGGGTATTGTGTCACCGTTTCGCAGGCAGGCCGGCAGACGGCGTGAAAATCCGCGAAGCGGGATGAACCGCGCGGTTTTCGTGGTTCTATTGACCGTGTACCCGCGCGTCGGCGGACCAGGGCGAGGCGCGGCGTCAGGAAGGACGGCAGCCATGCTCACCAGACGCACGTTCCTGCAGACTGCAGGCGGCGCCGCGGCGGTCGCGGCGTTCACCGATGGCGCGCTCGACCGCATCCACGCCGCCGGCCGCCGTGTCGAGGGCGCGCCGCCGGCCGACGTCGCGGCCGACGAGAGTTACTGGCGCGAAATCCAGCAGGCGTTCACGCTCGACCGCACGATCATCAACCTCAACAATGGCGGCTGCTGTCCGAGCCCGCGCGTCGTCCACGAGGCGTTGAAGCGCTACCTGGACATCTCGAACCAGGCGCCCGTCTACCACATGTGGCAGATCCTCGAGCCGAACATCGAGTCGGTCCGCCGCCGGCTGGCCGCGGCGTTCGGCTGCGACGCCGCGGAGCTCGCGATCACGCGCAACGCGAGCGAGGCGCTGCAGATCGCGCAGCTCGGCATCGACCTGCAGCCGGGCGACGAGGTGGTGACGACCAACCAGGATTACGGCCGCATGCTCGACACCTGGGAGCAGCGGGTCCGCCGCGACGCGATCAGGTTGATCAAGGTGTCGTTTCCTGTCCCGCCGAAGACACTGGAGGCATTGAGCGCGCCGCTGCTCGCCGCGATCACCCCGCGGACGCGCGTGCTGCACTTCTGCCACATCACCAACCTGACCGGGCAGATCTTCCCGGTGAAGGCGATCTGCGACGAGGCCAGGCGGCGCGGTGTCAGGACGATCGTCGACGGTGCCCATGCCTTCGCGCATTTCCCCTTCACGGCGTCGGACCTCGGCTGCGACTACTACGGCACGAGCCTGCACAAGTGGCTGCTCGCGCCGATCGGAACCGGTTTCCTGTACGTGCGGCGGGAGCACATCCCGGCGCTCTGGCCGCTCACGCCGGCCGCCGCGTCAAAAACCGCCGACGTTCGCAAGTTCGAGGAGATCGGCACGCACCCGGCCGCGAACCATAATGCGATTGCCGAGGCGCTCACCTTTCATGACGGCATTGGCGTCGAGCGCAAGGCGGCGCGGCTTCGCTACCCGCGCGACCGCTGGGCGACGCGCCTCGCCGCCAGCACGAAGTTTCGCCTCCACACGAACCTCGACCCGGCGCACTCGTGTGCGATCGGCACCGTGCAGATCGTCGGCGTGCCCACCGCGAAACTCGTCCCCCTCCTGTGGGACAAATGGCGCATCATCGCCACGCCGATCGTCCATGCCGAGTACGAAGGCGTCCGCGTGACCCCGAACGTCTACACGACGGTCGCGGAGATCGACACGTTTGCCGGCGCGATGGAGGATGTTGCTGCGCTACGAGACACGCCCGGCGCCGTTTAGGCGCGGGAGTCGAGCATTGATACGAGATGTTCCACTCCGTGTGGCTAGCGGCTGGCGGGCGCGGACGGTGTAGACGCCGGCAGCAGACGGCTCGCGATCGGCGCGGTGAAGAAAGAAGTGGCCGCAGTCGACCGGAAGCGGAACGCGAAGCACCCTGCGAAAGTGCTGACGTTGATTCATGGATGCCGACGCCGGACCATCCGGCACGACCCCTTGCGCTCCGCCCCCGGTCCACTACGGCCACCGCCGCGGATCGAGAGGAACGGCGTACCCCCCGGCGTCCGCGGCGCGGCTCGACGCGGTGTTCTCTAGGTGAGGACCTTGATCACGACGCGGCGGTTCTGGGCGCGGCCGGCGCGGGTCTTGTTCGGCGCCACCGGCTTCTCCTCGCCGTAGCTGATCACGTTGATGCGGTGCAGCGGCACCTGGTGCGTTTCGTAGATGTAGCGCTTCACGTTCTCGGCGCGCTCCAGCCCGAGCCGGTAGTTCAGGCCCTTGTCGCCGGCCGAATCCGTGTGCCCTTCGATCTCGATGTACGCGCCCTTGGGCTCCGCCTTGAGCTGCTGCACGAGCTGGTCGATCTCGGCCTTCGACTCGTCCGGCATCATCGCCTGGCCGAACTTGAAGCCGGACTTGTCCTCGCTCAACACCACTTCGTAGACGATTCGGCGCGACGCCTTCTCGACGGCCTCGGCGCGGGTGTTGGCGGCGTCCGCAGCAGACCGTGCTTCGTCGGCGCGGCTCTGCGCGGCCTGCGCCGCGGTCCCTGCCTGCTGCGCCTTCTGGTCGACTTCGGCGATGCGACCCTCGTTGACGCGGGTCCGCTCCTGCGTCTCCTCGAGGGAGCGGTTCAGCGTCTCGACCTTGTCATTGACCTGCCCCACCTCGGTCCGCACGAACTTCTTGGTGGCGCAGGCGGTGGTACCGCCAAGCGCCAAGGCCAGAATCGGTGCGGCCACCACAAGTTTCCTCATGTGTCCTCCGTGCTTTACTCAGTGTCCCGCGTGTTGTCTGCCCGGGCGTCGCGGCTGGGAACGCGCCACCACGGTATGTGAACGTCCGAACCGATCTCCGCCGCCGTTCAGGGCCCTGCGGCGGCGCCCGCCATGTAGCCCACGCGCGCCCGCACCACGAGATCCCGGTTGCGGGCGCGAATCTCGAGCGGGTGCCAGCCAGGCTGCCGCGAAGCCTCGAATGCCAGCACGTACTGGTGGCGCAGCTCGTCGACGATCTGCCGCGCGGCGACGCTGGCGTGAGCGGGGGCCGTCGAGATGAACAGCTCGCCGCCGGTCCACTGCGCCAGGTTGCGCAGCGCGCTGTCGTGTTCGTCGGTGCGCCCCTCGCGCGGATCGTCGACCGCCGACATCACCGCGAGCACGTACACCGGCACGTCGATCGCGCTGGCGATCCCGGTCACTTCTGCGGCGGTCAGCTTGCTCCGGGTGTCGACGCCGTCGGTCAGGACGACGACCGCACGGCGCTGCACGTTGCCCGCGCGTTCGCGCGGATCGTCGGCGACGGCGCGCGCCGTCTCGGCGACGGCGTCGTACAGCGACGTCTGCCCGTACGGCGGCTCGACGTGGTCGAGCGCCGACATCAGCGACTTCGTATCGGTGGTGAATCCGCGGACGAGCTGCAGCCGGCTGTCGAACGAGAAGAGAGCCGCCTGGTCGGTCGGCCGGAGCGTGCTCAGGAGCTGCCGCGCGGTCTCTTTGGCATCGACCGCGCGCGAGGCGACCCGCATGCTCCCGCTGATGTCGAATACCAGCGCGATGCGGATCGGCCCGTCCGACTCCGCGCGGAAATCAATGATTGGCTTCGGCCGGCCGGATTCCGCGACGGTGAAGTCGGTCAGCCTCAGATCGCGGACGAACCGGCCCTTGCGGTCCCGCACCACCGCGGTCACGGCCACGACTGAGGTCGACGAGCGGAATACCGGCGTTGCCGTCGGCTGCTGCGCTTCATGTGCTACGGTACCCGCGGGCAGCAGAGCGGCGCCCGCTGCCAGCACGAGTAGAAGCCGAGCCGTGGTCATGCGCGCCGCTACTCCAAATAGCCTGCCAGAACTACTGGGCCTTTAGTTCGAATGACTTACATATCTGCAAAGCGCGTTTCAGCGTGCATGGAAACCGCTGAAGCGAGTAAATATTTCTCAAACCGGACAATAAGCGCGCGTCATTTCTACATCCGGACTGCCGCTGCACGGGGGAACTGTGCCGTTGCAGTAAGATGCGAGCCATGACCTCGCGTGCGACGCCTGCGATCCCCGTCGCCGGCCGTGTCGGCGGCTTCGTCTATGCCATCCGCAACATCGTCGCCGAGGCGCGGAAGGTGGAAGCCGCCGGGCGGACCGTGCAGTACTTGAACATCGGCGACCCCGTGCGGTTCGGGTTTCGGACCCCGCCGCACATGATCGAGGCAGTCGAGCGCGCTATGCGCGACGGCCGCAATGGCTACGCCCCATCGGAGGGCATCCCGGCCGCGCGCGAGGCGGTGGCGGCCGAATACACGCGACGCGGCATGCCGGTCTCGCCCGACCGCGTCGTCATCACGTCGGGCACGTCCGAGGGGATCGAGCTGGCGCTCTCGGCGCTGGCGGACGCGGGCGACGAGGTGCTCATCCCGGTTCCGACGTATCCCCTGTATACGGCCGTGGTCTCCAAGATCGGTGCGCGCGCCGTCTTCTACCGCACCGATCCGGACCGTGGGTGGCTCCCCGACATCGATCACGTGCGCAGGCTGCTGTCGCCGCGGACGAAGGCCCTCGTGGTGATCGATCCCAACAACCCGACCGGTGCGACCTACGCAGCCGACATCAGGCGCGCCCTCCTCGAGCTCGCCGAGCGGCACAACGTGCCGCTGATCGCCGACGAGGTGTATGCGGATCTCGCGTTCGAGGGGCCGGTCCCGCCGATCGCCGCCCTGCAGCCGGACGCACCGGTGATCTCGTTCTCGTCGCTGTCGAAGGGCTACCTTGCTCCCGGCTGGCGGTGCGGATGGCTCGCCGTCGGCCGGAGCGACCGCCTGGACGACGTGCTGGCCGGAATCCGGAAGCTGGCGGACGGCCGCCTGTGCAGCACCGGGCCGATGGAGTACGGACTGGTCGCGGCGCTCACCGGCGATCGCTCCCACCAGTCGGCGTTCCGGGCGGCGCTTCGCGAACGTGCCGAGCTCACGCACGCGCGCCTCAACGCGATCGACGGGATCACATCGGTCATGCCGGCGGCAGCCTTCTACGCCATGCCCCGCGTCACACTGCCCCCCGGGGCGACCGACGCGGATTACGTGCTCGGCCTGCTGCGTGCCACGGGGGTGCTGTGCGTGTACGGCGCCGGCTTCGGCGCCGATCCGGCCGACGGGTTCTTCAGGGTGGTCTATCTCGCGGATCCGGCGACGCTGTCGGGCATCTACGATTCGATCGCCGCGTTCACCGGTGAGTTCCTCGCGGGTCGCAGCTAAGTGCCGAACGACACCGGGAACTCGCCGAAGGGGCTGATCCTCTGGACCATCTGGACGGTGGTCCTGACCGTGCTCGTCCTCTGGGCCGCCTACCTCGTACGCGACGTGCTGCTCCTCATCTACATCAGCGGGGTGCTCGCGATCGGCTTCAGCCCGATCGTGCGCTTGATCCAGCGCCAGAAGATTCTGCCGATCGGATCACGCCGCTTCCCGCGGTGGTTGGCGATCCTGGTGCTGTACCTCGTGATCCTCGGCGGGCTGACCGGCATCGGCTTCATGATCTTCCCGCCGCTCGTCGACCAGGCGCGGCAGCTGTGGCTGGCGCTCCCCGGCATGCTGGAGCGCGGCCAGAACTTCCTGATGGCGCAGGGGATTCTGGGCCGACCGATCGAATGGCGCGACATCGTGCAGCGCACGCCGGTCATCGGCGGCACGGAGGCGGTGGGGACGGTGTTCGGCGCGGTCCTCGGCGTCCTCGGCGGCCTCGTCGGCCTCGTCACGATTCTCATCGTGACGTTCTACCTGCTCGTCGAAGCCGAGGCGCTGCACCGCTTCCTCCTCAGCCTGTTTCCGCGCAGCCGCCGCGCGCGTGTCGCCCAGGTCAACCGCGAGATCACCGTCAAGGTGAGCGCGTGGCTGGGCGGGCAACTGCTGCTGGGCACGGTCATCGGCATCACGTCGGCCATCGGGCTCTGGCTGATCGGCATCCCGTACTTCTACGTGCTCGCCGTCATCTCCGCGATCGGCGAGCTCATCCCGGTCGTCGGCCCGATCCTGGCGGCGCTGCCGGCGATCGCCGTCGCCTCCACCGTCTCGCTGCAGAAGCTGGCGCTGGTCATCGTCTTCTTCATCGTGCAGCAGCAGTTCGAGAACCATGTGCTGGTGCCGAAGGTCATGGAACGGCAGGTCGGCATCAGCCCGGTGACCGTCATCCTCGCGCTGTTGATCGGCGGCAGGCTCCTCGGCATCCTCGGCGCCCTGCTCGCCGTTCCGACCGCCGCCATTCTCCAGGTGGTCGTCGCTGAACTGCGCGACGACAATCGCTAATCCCTGATCGCTCATCCTGAATCCCTCGTCCTGAATCCCCGATCCTGGACCTGATCGATAAGGGATTCAGGATGAGCGATACAGTCAGGATGAGCGATACAGGATGAGCGATCAGCGAGGGATTCGCTGGCATCTGGGTTGATCACGCCAGCGCCGGGAGGATGCCGAGCTGGCCGTTGTGTGCAGATTCCGCCGGAACCGCGGAAGCGCCGGGGTCAACATGTGCAGTCGGGTTGTCACCCCGCGTTCCCGGTTCGGCGACACCATGCTGGTGCTCTTCCTGCTGGCGCAGGCGGCCGACGGCGTGCTGACCTACATCGGCGTGAGCGTCTACGGCCCGCACATCGAGGGCAACCCGATCATCGGCTGGCTGATCGCGGTCATGGGCGAGGGCCTGGCGCTCACCACGGCGAAGGTGACGGCGGGCGCCTTTGGCATCCTGCTCCACCTCTCGAGCGTGCATCGCGCCGTCGCCTGCCTCGCCGCGTTCTACCTCGTCGCCGCGGTCTGTCCGTGGCTGGCCATCCTGTTCGTCCTCTGATCCCGCCCCCGCGCAGAACTCGTATACTCACCAGATGCGTACCGATCCGCTGGCGTATCTGGGCGCCGAGATCCGCGCGCTGAAGGACCAGGGGCTGTATCGCCGCCTGCGCGTCCTCGAGGACGAGCAGAAGGCGCACACGACCTTCGACCATCGCTCGGTCGTCAACCTCTCGTCGAACAACTACCTGGGCCTGACCACCCATCCGACGCTCCGCCGCCGCGCGCTCGAGGCGCTCGAGCGCTTCGGCGTCGGATCCGGCTCGGTCCGCACGATCGCCGGCACGATGGCGATCCACCTGGAGCTCGAGCGAAAGCTGGCGGACTTCAAGAAGGTCGAAGCGGTGGTCGTGTTCCAGAGCGGGTTCACCGCCAACGCCGGCACGGTCTCGGCGATCCTGACCAAGGACGACGTGGTCGTCTCCGACGAACTGAACCACGCGAGCATCATCGACGGGTGCCGCCTGAGCCGCGCCGCGATCAAGGTGTTCCCGCACAAGGACGTCGAGGCCGCGCGCCGCGTGATCGCCGGCCTGCCCGCGAGGCAGCGCAAGCTGCTCATCACCGACGGCGTGTTCAGCATGGACGGCGACCTCGGGCCGCTGCCCGCGCTCTGCGCGCTCGCCGAGGAGACCGGCTGCATCATGATGGTGGACGACGCGCACGCGAGCGGCGTGTTCGGGGCGAACGGCCGCGGGACGATCGATCATTTCGGCGTGCACGGTCGCGTCGACGTGCAGGTGGGCACGCTGTCCAAGGCGGTCGGCGCGCTCGGCGGCTACGTGGCCGGCAGCCGCGATCTGATCGAGTTCCTGTATCACCGCGCGCGTCCCTTCCTGTTCTCCACGTCGCACCCGCCCGCGGTGGCGGCGGCGTGCATCGCCGCGATCGACGTCCTGCTCGAGGAGCCGCAGATCATCGAGCGGCTCTGGGAGAACACCCGCTTCTTCAAGGGCGGCCTCGAACGCCTCGGCTTCAAGACCGGCGCGAGCGAAAGTCCCATTACGCCGGTGATCGTCGGCGAAGGCGCGACGGCGATGAAGCTGTCCGACCGGCTGTTCGAGGAGGGCGTGTTCGCGCAGGGCATCGCCTTCCCCACGGTGCCGAAGGACAAGGCGCGCGTCCGCACGATCGTGACCGCGACGCACACGCGCGAGGACCTGCAGTACGCGCTGGACGCGTTTCAGCGGGTGGGCCGCGAGCTCGCACTGATGTGAGGACGCCGTGAAACATGCAACGGCCGACCGCGCGCGTGACTGGTTCAACGTCTACACGCGCGACCTGTCGGCCGAGGACCTGCAACGGCTCTTCACGCACGACACGCCGTGGGCCTACCGCTTCTTCGCGCGTGGCCTCGGCGACGAGGACCTCGCCGCGCTGCCGCGCTGGAAGCGGCTGCCGCATCAGCTCCGCCGGGTCTTCGTCGCCTTCACGCTGAAGCTGCCACCGGCGCGGCGCGCCCTTTACATCGGCGCGCTGGCGATCGCGGTGGTGGGGTTGCTGCAGCTGTTCCGCGGGTTTGCAGTGGTCGACGTTCCGCTGGGGACCCCGTTCTTCCAGGTCGGGCTCCCGATGCCGGTGTGGGCGCCAGGGACGCTCGCGCTGCTCGCCAGCCTCCTGCTCGTCAACCTGCTCGTCCTGATGGAGGTCGCCGATCGGCTCTCGCTCAAGGGCGAGCTGGAGATCGCGCGGGAGATCCAGCTCGCCATGCTGCCGACCGGCACCTACGTCGGGCCCGGGCTGCAGATCTGCGGCATGACGCGGCCGGCCAACACCGTCGGCGGCGACTTCTACGACGTCCTGCCGCGGCCGGACGGTCGGGTCATCGTCGCCCTCGGGGATGTCGCCGGCAAGGGCAGCCCGGCCGCGCTGCTGATGGCGCTGCTGCTCGCGGTGCTGCGGACGCTCGTCGACGAGGACCTTGGTGCGCCGGCGCTGATCAAGCGGCTCAACGTCCAGATCTGCCGCCACACACCCGCCTCGCGGTTCATCACGCTGTTCTACGGGGTGTACTCGCCGGCCTCGGGCGCGCTGACCTACGTTAACGCCGGACAGAACCCGCCGCTGGTCCGCCGCGCCGACGGCAGCTACGAGGAGTTGGGGAGCACCGGCGTCGCGCTCGGGATGTTCGAAGGATCGCGGTTCGAGGCGGCGACGACCGCCATCGCCCCGGGCGAGATGCTCATCATGTACAGCGACGGGATCACCGAGGCCGAGGACCCGAACGGACAGCCGCTCGACGAGGCCGGCCTCGAGCGCGTCATCGAAGCGCACGCCGGTGAGCCGCCATCCGAGATCGGCCGGCACGTGCTCCGCGCCGTCGAGCGTCACACCGACAGCACGCGGTTCCAGGACGATCTGACGATCCTCGTCCTCGCGCGCGATCAGTCGAAGGCGTAGATCTGCACGCTCCCCATCAGGCGGATCAGACGCGCCTGCTCGACCGCTCGTTGCCCGGCGGCGCTGAACCGCGCGTGGAACGCTTTCAGCTCGAAGTCGTCGAGCACCATGAAGGGCATGCGGCCGCTCTGGCGCAGCTTCGCCAGCGTCGTGTCGAGCTCCTCGGGTGCCACCAGGTCCCACCGGACGATGGGTTTCCCGGCGTACAGGCGCACGCTGCCGCTGTGCTGCGACGCGAGCACGATCGCGTTGCCCGGCAGTCGCTGCCCGACGAACTCGCCGGCCCGGACGTACCGCTGCTCGCCGTCACGCAGCTGGAAGGCGGAGCGACGTTCAGCGGTAACGATGCCGGCGATCGCGAGACCCCCGAACAGCGCCAGCGTGACCATCGTGCGGGCCGCAGGCGGCAGCCGGCGAAGGAGCGTCATCGCTGCCCCCGCCGCGCACAGCAGCATCAGGGGAATCGCCGGCAGCAGGAAGCGTGAGTACGTCCACTCCCCGGCCCCGAATACCACGTAGGGCAGGTAGATTGCCTGCACGCCGGCGCTGAAGAGGACGGCAGCCCACGCCAGCGCGCGCGCGCCCGGCGGGCGGCGGCGCAACGCGACCGGCGCGAGCACGAAGAGCCAGATGAATATCGTCTGGGCCTCGGTGAGCCACCGTGGGTAGCGCGCCAGGTTTGGCACCACGTGTTCCATCGAGAACAGGTAGCCGAGGTCGCCATAGCCGGAGGCGAGCGGGGATCCGTACCGGACCTGGTGGATCCACGCGAGCGCGACGCAGGCAGGAACCATGGCCGCCATGAACAGCGCCGCGCGCCGACGCCGCGGACCCGCGCCGGCGTGGACGGCGAGCGCTGCGGGCACGAGCGCCAGTGGCGCCAGGTTCGGGCGGATGAGCAGCGCGATGGACGCCGTCGCCCCGGCGCCGCCCGCGGCGGCCGCCGTTCCGCGGCTGGCGAGCACCAGCGAGGCCAGCCAGAACGCGGTGACCGGCACGTCGCTCATCGGCTGCACCACCTGGAACAGGAACGTCGGGCTGGCCGACAGCAGGGCGGCGCCGAGTCCAGCCGCGAGTGCATCGTCCATTGCCCGGCCAAGGCGATAGGTGAGCCAGACCGCGATGACACCGAGCAGGGGCACGACGAGGTACACGCCGGCGGGCCACAGGGCGGCAGCCGGCGCCATCAGCAACGGGAACCCGGGTGGATACGTCGGCGCGATCACCGGCGGCGCAACGCCCGGAACGAACCCAAGCGGCGTCAGCGTCCAGGACGGCAGGCGCCACTCGTCGATCAGGTCGCGCGGCACCGCGTCGGTGAGGCGGCCGTCGGCCAGGAGCAGGGCCTGGCTCACGTAGCCGCAGGAATCGGCGCCGCCGGCAGCGTAGGTGCCGAAGTACACGCCGGCGGCAGCGCTCCACACTGTGGCGGCGGCGACCAGCGCGTGCGCTGCGCCAGCCGAGTCGAGCATCGGCCAGGCGCGTGAGGCGACGGCGGCGATGCGGCGGCGCGCTGCCACCACCCACGCGGCCGCCACGATCGCCGCCGCTACGGCCGGGCGGATCCAGGCGTGCGATCGGACGCGCACGCCGCCAAGGCGGATCTCGAAGCCGCCGGTCAGCGCGATGAGCGCGGCGTACGAGCCGAGGATTGCGGCGCCCGCAAGCAGCACGACCGCCACGCCCCGCCGCCGTGCTCGTCCCGGCACCCGCCCCTTGCGGCCGGGTCCCGGCGATCCTGGTTTCACTGAGCGATCGACCCGAAAGGCCACGATTCGTGTCTAAATAGGAGCATCCATGATCCCGGTCCTCGCAGTGGCGCTGGCCCTGGGGCTCGGCCCGCAGCAGGGACGCGCGCAGGACGCCGGTTCCGCCGCGCTCCTGCCGAAAATAGAAGCGGCCGCGACGGCTGTCGACCGCGCGGCGATTATGGATCTCGCCGCCGCCGACGCCGACCGGGATTCCCTCGGGGTCTTTGCCACGACGCTCACCTGGCCCCCGGTCAGCCGCATCATTATCAAGGAACGCGACCAGATGCCGCTCGACGATGGGCTGCTGGCGGTGCTGTGGGAGGTGTTCGTCGAGCGAGGGATCGAGGGGCGCGTCGCCACCTGGCAGACGGAGCTGAGCCGCGCCGGTCCGTCCGCCGACTGGCGGATCAAGCGGGTAGTCCGCCTCTCGACGGCGAGCGGCCTGTTCCGCCTGGCACTGGACCGGACGCGTCAGTTCGAGGTCCGGGGGCTCGCCGTGCGTGGCCCGGACCTGGCCATCGATATGCCCTCGGGCAATCTCTTCTATGCGGCGACGCCGGGCGGCCCGACCGCCGTCGTGCTGCTCGGCCGCGGCCGCATGCGGTTTGCGCCGCCCGACGCGGCCGAGCGAACGCAGGTGCGCATCTTCTCCGGCCACGACATCCTCGAAACCGATTTCGACGCCGCCTTCATCCGGGTGCGGCCGGCGGACTTCGAATCAGTGTTCAAGGCGACCGCGCTCACCCCTCGCGAGGTGGACGGCGGCGCGCTGCGGCGGGCAGAGGACGTCTTCGAGGAGTACGTCGGACGCACGCTGCAGGTCGACCTGGGCGATCTGAGCCGCGATCGCTGGTCGCTCACGCCGCAAGCCGGCGATCTCATCGCCGAGGTGCGCACGCGCAAGTATGGGAGCCTGACCTACGCGCGCTCCAGCGGGGAGTCGGAGGACATCGCCGTGTTCGAGCGGCGCCGGCGCCGCAACATCTCCATCTATGCCTCGGCGGAGAAGCTGGCAGAACGCGGGCGCTTCTACAGCGACGACGACCTGGTCGACTACGACGTGCTCGAGTACGACATCGAGACCGAGATCGACCCGCGGCGGCTGTGGATCGACGGTCAGGCGCGCATCAAGCTGCGCATCCGGGCCCCCTCCGCGAGCACGCTGACGCTGAAGCTCGCCGAGCCGCTCGTTGTCCGCGGCATCTACTCGCCCGGACTCGGCCGCCTGCTGCACCTGCGCAGCGTCGGGCAGAACAGCGTCATCGTCAATCTGCCGGTGACGGTCGTCGCGGGAACCGATCTGTGGCTGAACGTGCTCTACGGCGGCCGGCTCGAGCCGCAGGAGCTGGATCGGGAGGCGATCCAGATCACCCGCGAGCAGGCGCAGGAGACGACGATTGTCCTCGAGCCGCGCTACATGTACAGCAACCGCAGCTACTGGTATCCGCAATCGGTGGTGAGCGACTACGCGACCGTGCGGCTGCGGATCACCGTGCCGGCGGAATTCGACGTGGTCGCCAGCGGCGACCCGACCGGCGCGCCGGCGCCGCCGCCAGGGGTCACCGAACCGGGGCGCCCCCGCAAGGTGTACGTGTTCACGTCGCGCGAGCCGCTGCGCTACCTGGCGTGCGCAGTGAGCCGCTTCAACCCGGTCGCCACGGCGGAGCTGAGCATCCCGTCGCGGGCGCCGTCGCCCGTTGTCGATACCGCATCGGGCCCCGGGTCGCCAACCACGGAAGTCGGTTCGGAACTGAAGCTGTACGTACAGGCCAACCCGCGGCAGATGCACCGCGCGCGCAGCCTGACCGAAACCGCCAAGGCGGTGTTCGCGTTCTACGCGTCGATCGTCGGCGATGCGCCGTATCCGAGCTTCACGCTCGCGGTGAGCGAGAGCGATCTCCCGGGTGGCCACAGCCCCGCGTACTTCGCGGTGTTGAACCAGTCGCTCCCCGGGATGCCGACGACCTGGCGCAACGACCCGGTCAGCTTCGACGAGTACCCGAACTTCTTCCTGGCGCACGAGATGGCACACCAGTGGTGGGGACAGGCCGTCGGCTGGAAGAACTACCACGAGCAATGGCTCAGCGAGGGCTTCTCGCAGTATTTCGCCGCGCTCTACGGGCAGCAGGAACGCGGCGCGGGCGGGTTCACGTCCATCCTGCGGCAGATGCGGTCGACCGCCATCCAGGCATCCACGCAGGGACCGGTCTTTCTCGGCTACCGCCTGGGCCACATCAAGGGCGAAGGACGGGTGTTCAGGTCGATCGTCTACAACAAGGGCGCGATGGTGCTGCACATGCTGCGCCGGCTGGTCGGCGACGAGGTCTTCTTCGCCGGGCTGCGCAGCTTCTACGCGGAATGGCGGTTCCGCAAGGCGGGCACCGACGACTTCCGCAAGGCGATGGAGCGCGCGGCCGGCCGGAGCCTGGAACGCTTCTTCGAGGACTGGATCTTCGGCGACCGCATCCCGACCGTGTCGTTCGAGTACAAGCTGGCGGACGATCGGTCGGCGGCGCTGCGCTTCGAGCAGCGCGGCACGCCAGCGGAGTTCCCGGTCACCGTGACGGTCAACTACGCAACCGGCGACTCGGAGGAGGTGGTCGTCGCGCTCAGCGAACGTCTCACCGAACGGACCATCCCGCTGAAGGCGGCGCTGCGCAGCGTGGATGTCAACGCGGACCACGCTGCGCTGGCGCGGATCGAGCGATAGGATGGTGAACAGCGCGTCGCGTCAACGCCCGATGCCAACTCCCAAATGTCAACGGGCCGCGTTCGGGTCATGGGGTATTGGGGCGTTGGCCGCTGGGAGGTGTCGCCAGCGTTGTCGTTCACTGCAGGTAGATCGAGGCGACCTTCAACTCCCCGTCGCGATCGATAGGCTCGAAGACGAGGATGAACCGCGTCCCGGCGTACTCATAGAACCGGGTGAGCCGCTCCCCGAGCAGCCCGCGGTCGACTTCCTGCCGTCCGCTCTCGGCGGCGCGCCCGAGCCGCTCCGCGACCGCCGCCAGCGTGTCGCCAATCTTCAGCTCCTTGCCGTCGGCGAGCGGCAGCACGGCCACCGAGACGGCCCGCCCGGGAATGACCGCCGGCACGCTGACCGGCAGCGGCAGCGCCGCCGCGGACGGGCGGCGCGGCGTGGTCTTCAGCTCGTGCAGGATCATGGCGCCGACGAGTACGGTGGCACCGAGAAAGGCCGCGGCGACGAACCACTCGAGCGCCGCGGCAATGCGGAAGCGCCAGCGCGACTGGAGCGCGTCCATAGTGGCCTCCCTGCTGGGACGAGGTGGCCTGGTGTGTGAGCCCCACTGTAGGCCCGGCCCCGTCGGCTGTCAAGGAACCGGCGGGGAAGGTATGATCGATAGGTTATGGAAACGGTTACGCTGACGATCGACGGCCGCCAGATCACGACCGAGAAGGGCAAGACCGTCCTCCAGGCTGCCATCGAAAACGGCATCAAGATCCCGTACTACTGCTATCACCCCGCGCTCGGCGTGGACGGCTCGTGCCGTGTCTGCATCGTCAAGGTCGAGAAGATCCCGAAGCTGCAGACCTCGTGCTCGACCCCGGTCGCAGAGGGGATGGTTGTCTCGACCCAGGCGCCCGACGTCGTCGCCGCACGGGCCAGCGTGTTCGAGTTCCTGTTGATCAATCACCCGCTCGACTGCCCGGTGTGTGACAAGGGCGGCGAGTGCCCGCTGCAGGATTTTTCCTACAGCTTCGGCCCCAACGAGAGCCGCATGGACTTCCCCCGCCGCGTCTTCGACGGCGAGGGGGTGCGCGCCGACGTCGACTTCGGCCCGACGCTGCTGCTGAACCGCAACCGCTGCATTCTGTGCACGCGGTGCGTCCGGTTCATGCGCGAGATTGACGGCGACGCGCAGATCTCGATCGTGGACCGCGGGTACGGCAGCGAGATCGCCACGTTCCAAGAGGAGGGCGTGCTTTCGCTGATCTCCGGCAACCTGATGGACGTCTGTCCCGTGGGCGCGATCACCACCCGCGACTACCGCTTCAAGTCGCGGCCATGGGATAACCCGAACGCGGTAGACACCATCTGCACGCTGTGCGAGCGCGGCTGCAACACCACGGCGTGGATCAAGGCGAAGCCGGAGTGGGCGAAGGGGGCGCAGCTGATCCGCATGACGCCGCGGTTCAACCCCGCAGTCAACCAGTACTGGATGTGCGACATCGGCCGCTTCGACTACCGCTGGATCGAGGGGGACGAGCGGCTGCAGAAGCCGCTGCTCCGCACCGAGGCGGGGTCGCTCGAGCCGACCGACTGGACCAACGCGCTGACCAAGCTCGCCGATCGCGTCACCGCCGCCGGCGGCGCCGCTGCGCTTCGCTTCCTCGTCTCGGCGCACGCGTCGCTCGAGGAGCTGTTCCTCGTCGGCTATCTTGGAAACGCGTGGGGCACGCCGGCCAGCGGTGTCGCGATCTCGTGGCGCACGCGCGAGAAGCCGCAGCCGCCGCGGACGAAGTTCAAGATCCCTGCAGTGGACGCCCCGAACGTCATCGGCGCGCGCGATCTCGGATTCCCGGTCGAGGTCTCGAAGGACGGGGCGGCGGAGCTGTCGGCGTTCCGCGCCGAGGTCGAGCAGGGCCGCGTGAAAGCACTGTACGTGCTCGACCCTGGTCCGGTACGGTCAATCGGAGAGGTCGGCTGGATCATCGAGGCGCGCAGGTCGGGCCGTCTCGGCCTGCTCGTCGTCCAGGGTGTTCTCCTCACCGAGCTCGCGAAGGCGGCTGACCTCGTCCTGCCCGGCGCATCGTGGGTTGAGAAGGACGCCTCTTACGTGAACGGCGCCGGCCTGCTGCAGGGATCGGCGCGCGCGATTGCGCCTCCCGGGGAAGCCCAGGAAGACTGGCAGGTGCTCGTCAACGTGGGGCTCGCGCTTGGCGCGGCGCCGACCTACACGAACAGCGCGGCGATCAGGTCGGAACTGGCGGCGGCGCTACGGGGGAACCCGCGATACGAACACCTGTCGGAACTCGCGTTCGCGCGCCCCGTGCCGGCCCGCCACTGGCTGCAGGCATCGAACCCGTCGGAGCGATGGAAGTGGGACTTCATGTTCCAGGACCTGCCACCGGTGAAGTTCGCCGGCGTGCCGGCGGCGACGTCGCTGCCGAACGCCATTACCCTGCGCAAAGTGGACTGATGACGCGTCGCCTTCGCACTGCGGCGCTCGCAGTCCTGTGCGTCGTCGTGGGTGCAGGTGCCCACGCGCTGGCGCAGGGCCGCCCCCCGCGTGCCGACGTGACGGCGATCGCCGAGCAGGACGCCGTCACCAGGGGGCATGCCGTCCGCGTGGCCGTGAAGGTGGTCCTCCCACCCGGGCTTCACGCCAACTCCAACAAACCACGTGATCCGTCGCTGATACCGACTGTCCTCTCGATCACGCCACCCGTCGGAGTGACGGTCGAGGAAATCGTCTATCCGAAACCGGCGGACCTGATCCAAAAGGGAGCGGACCAGCCGCTCAGCGTCTTCGAGCAGGAGTTCTACATCGGCGCGGTGCTTAGGGTGTCGAGCCAGACCCCCGCGGGGGACGTGACGATTCCCGCACGTCTCCGCTACCAGGCGTGTGACGAGGCGGTCTGCTATCTCCCGGCGACGGCACAAGTCCAGTGGACGCTGAAGGCCGCCAGTGGCGGAAGCGGAGCTTCCGGGCGGGAGGACGCCGCCGTATTCGCAACGATTCCGTTCGGTTCCGGCGAGCGGCCGGCCGCGACCGGGGCCGAGGGGGAGGGCGAGGCCGCTCCTGCCAGTTCGGCCGCTTCGGGCGACGCGCTCCAGGCGCTCGACCGCTTCACAATCCTGGGCGTGGGAGCCGGTTACCTCGACACCGGCGATTTCCTGGCGTTCATCCGCAACGCCGAATCCGGTGTCGTCGAGAAGAGCTGGTTCGAGGGGCGCGGCGCCGCCGCCATCCTTGCCATGGTCCTGCTCGGCGGCCTTGCGCTCAACCTCACGCCGTGCGTCCTCCCGATGATTCCGATCAACCTGTCGATTATCGGGGCCGGTGCGCAGGCCGGCTCACGGAAACGCGGGCTGCTGCTCGGCGCCACCTACGGCGGAGCGATGGCCGTGGCCTACGGTGTACTCGGCCTCATCGTCATCCTGACGGCGAGCACGTTCGGATCCATCAATGCCTCGCCCTGGTTCAATCTCGGGATCGCGATCCTGTTCGTGGCGCTCGCGCTGGCGATGTTCGACGTCTTCGAGATCGACCTGTCGCGCTTGTCGAGCGGGTTCCTCGTCGCCGAAGCAAGCCGTGGCACCTTCCTGCTCGCTTTCACCATGGGCGCGATCGCGGCGCTGCTCGCCGGCGCGTGCGTGGCGCCGGTCGTCATCCAGGTGATCGTCTTTTCGAGCAACCTCTATTCGAGCGGCACGAGCGCGGCGCTGGCGCTGCCCTTCCTGCTTGGGGTAGGGATGGCCATTCCATGGCCGATCGCGGGCGCCGGGATCGCCGCGCTCCCGAAGCCCGGCGCCTGGATGGTACGGGTCAAGCAGGCCTTCGGCGTCTTCATCCTCGGCATGGCGGTGTACTACGGTTACATCGCGTACGGGCTGTTCGCGAGCCGCTGGGTGGACGCGGCCGAGGTGGAGTCCAGCGTCGCCGAGAAGCTGAAAGAAGGATGGCATGCCGACCTGGCCGCCGGCCTCGCCGCCGCCGAGCGAGAGCAGCAGCCGGTGCTGGTCGATCTGTGGGCCACCTGGTGCAAGAACTGCCTGACCATGGACAGGACGACGCTGAGGGATCCGAAGGTGACCGAGGCGCTGGCGAACTACGTCAAGATCAAGTACCAAGCCGAGCGTCCCGACGAGCCGCCCGCCAACGCCGTCATGCAGCGGTTCGGCGCCATCGGCCTGCCCACCTACGTCATCCTCAAACCGAAGCGTCCCGCCTCACCCTGACGCGCAGCGCGCCGGGGATGATCGCCACGTCGACGCGGCGCTCGGCCACGGCCGGCTCACCGTCCACGTGGAACTCGATCGGCCCGTCCGCCTCGATGGACGCCTCCCTGATGCGGTCGACGGTCACGCCCCGCACCCGATGCGTTGCCGCGAATGCGAGGTACGGCGCATCGCGGAAGCGCGCCAGCAGCGATCGATCCTCGATGACAGTGGCGTCGAGCAGGCCGTCGTCCAGCTCCGCCTGCGGCGCAATCCGCGCGCCCATCCCGAACTCGCGGCCGTTGGCGAACACCATGAGCAGCGCCCGGACGCGGCGCTGCCGTCCGTCGAGGGTGACGCGGTACTCGGCCGCCTCGTCGCGGCACCCCTCGCGGACGCCTATTGAAACGTAGGGCCAGCGGCCGCGGCGGCCCTGGGCACGTTCGTTGAACACGCGTGCGATGCGCGCGTCGAAGCCGACGCCCGCCACGTTGAAGAACGGCCGGCCGGCCATCAGGCCGGCGTCGATGACACGCGTGACGCCGTCGAATGCGGCGGCGATCGCTGCCGCCGGCACGCGCGGAACCGCGAGCGCGGCCGCGAGCCCGTTGCCCGAGCCGGCGGGCACGATCGCGAGGACGGTCGGCGTGCGCATGAGCGCCGTGCCTGCCTCGTTGATCGTTCCATCCCCACCCCACGCGATCACCAGCGGCGCGTTCGCGGCTGCTGCCGCGGCGGCCAACTCGCGTGCGTGACCGGCGCGCTCGGTCACGTGGATGTCGAGCGCGATGCCGCGGCGATTCGCCTCTTCGCGCAGGATCGACGCGCGCCGCGTCGCCGCCAGCCGATCCGCGCCGGCGCCGGAAATCGGGTTGATGATCGCGATTGCACGCATGAGCGCCCCGGGAGCTTTGCTATAGTACCGTCACACCGGCCCGGCGAACGCGGCGTTGCCACGCCTCCGCGCTGACGGGTGGCCGGAGCGGTCGTATGAGAAGCGTGCCCGTTCGCGTGATGCTCCTGATCCTGTTCGTTGCTGCGACGGCCGCGGCGGGATACGTCATCTGGACGTTGGAAGCGAAGCGGCGCGCGGGTGCCGAGGTGGCCGCGTCCCTCGACGCAGGCGTCACCGCGGCCGCGCGCGGCTTTCTGGAACTGCGCGCCGCGCAGGCGGCGTACGTCGCCGCCGGCCAGGGCGAGGAGTTCTGGATCGAGCGGGCCGGCGCCATCATCCTGGATCTGAAGGCGTCAATCGCCGGCATTCGGGCGCACGCGGCCACCCCGCAGGCACAGACCGCGATCGACCAGGCCCTCGCGCTGGTGCAGGATTTCGAGGCGATCGATGCCCGCGCCCGCCAGTACGCACGCGGCGGGCAGCGGCTGATCGCCTCCGACCTGATCTTCTCCGACGGCCTCGATCTGACCGGCGGCGCGATTGCCGCGCTCGACGAGGCACGGCAGGCGGATCGCGAGCACCATGCAAGCACCGCCCGCGACCTGCGACGCACGCAGGCGCTCGCGCTTGGCGCGCACGGCCTGTTCGCGGTGCTCGTCGCCGGTCTGCTCGCTCCCCTCGGCGCTCGCAGAGCTCCCGCGCCGCGCGTGGCGATTGTCGCGCCGGCTCCCGACGGGTTCGCACGCGAGGCGGGGCCCCTCGATCTTGCCCTCAGGATCGAGGAGGAGCCAGCCGCGCCCGTGCCCCCAGCCCGGAGTTCCGAGGAGCCGGCCTCAGCGCAACCGGCGATGCTCGACACGCTTGCGGCGGTGTGCACGGAGCTGGCGCGAGCCGCCGACACGCAGTCGCTCCCCGCGGTGCTCGAGCGCGCCGCCGAAAGCCTCAACGCCTCCGGGATCGTCATCTGGATTGTGGATCCGGATGGGCGCGAACTGACTCCGGTGCTCTCGCACGGCTACTCGCCGCTGTTCCTGAGCCGGCTCGGCACGATCGAACGGAACGCGCAGAACGCGACCGCCGCGGCCTTCCGCACCGGTCTCCTGCAGACGGTAAGAGCCGATGCGACGTCGAGCGGCGCCATTGCGGCGCCGCTCGTATCGCCGCTGGGGACGGTCGGGGTGATGGCGGCGGAAGTGCGTGACGGGGGGGAAGCCCGGCCGGACCGGCTGGCGGCCGCCAGCATCCTGGCGGCCCAGCTCGCGACGCTCGTGGGCCCGCCGCTGCCGCCGAAGGCGGACAGCGCCCCCGACCTGGACACCGGCCGCGTGCCCCGACTCGCCTAGAGGATGACGCGGCGCCGCTCCTGTCGCGGCTCGGTCTTGCCCTTCAGCGTCAGCTTCTTCTTGTCGCGGAGCACGTCGATGGTGAACTCCCCGCCCGATTCGATGCGCGCCACCGCCCGCCGGACGTCGCCCGGGACCTTCACGTCCTCACCGTTGATCGCGGTGATGACATCGCCCGCCTTGATGCCCGCCTTCCCGGCCGCGGAATCAGTCCTTACCGAGGTGACGAGCGCGCCCGCCTTGGCCCCGAAGTACTCGGCGAGCTGGTCGGACATGTCGCTGACCGTGAGGCCCAGCGCCGTCCCGGTGCGCCACGTAAAGCCTTCGATCAGCGGCGCGTGCGGCGGCGTTGGCGGCATCGGCACCTTCGGGGTCACGATGCGCGATGGCAGCTCGTAGCGAAGCATCTGGCTGATGTCTCCGCCGAACCCCTCCCACGCCTCCCGCGGTTGAACCGACAGCGTCGCCTTCTGGCCGTCCCGGACGACCACCGCGGACACGGACCGGCCCGCTGGTGTCTCCTGCACGAGGCGGGTGAGCTGGCGCGCACTGCGCACGCGCTCGCCGTCGAACTCGACGACGATGTCGCCCGACTTGAACCCCGCCTTCTCGGCAGGGCTGTCCTCGGTGATCTGTTCGACGACGGCGCCGTGGGAACCGTCCAGTCGTCCCCGCTTGACGTCGTCGTCAGTCACGTCCCGGATGCTCACCCCCAGGCGGCCCCGCCCTGCTGCAAAGACCTGGACGTCGAACCCGTCGGGTACGTGAGCCACGACTGGCGCGGCGGCCTGTCCGTGCGCGCGAACGACGGCGACCCCGACGCCGCTCGCCAGGAGCAACGCGCCGGCCAGCGCGATTGCCTTCCACGATTTCATGAGAACCCTCCGTTAACCGATTCGAAGGGTGAGACGCAGCCCTTCCGGAAATGGTTGTAGGGGACCGTCCCGCGGGGAGGTCACCGCGTCACCGCGAACGGACGGCGGATCGACCGTTCTGGCCGGTTTTCGTCGACTCTCCCGGGCATGCGATTTGATGGAGCCCGTAGCGGTCGCGCGGAGTCAACGGGGTGCGTTAACTCAGGCAGGCGCTGGCATCGCCGCATCCCGTCGCAAGTCTGGTCGATTCCGCGCGGCCGTTTGTGCCTGTTTGGAGGCGCGTTGAGACCGCCATGCGAACGACCATTGCCAGATTCGGCGCACCGCTCGCACTTGCCGTCATGCTGTCGGGCTGCGCCCTGGTGACGCGCAACGCCAGCGTCGCCGAGCTGAACCAGAACCCCGGCCGCTATCATGACAAGACCATCGCGATCGATGGCGTGGTCACCAGCTCGTACGGGACGTCGTTCCTGCCCATGAACGTCTACCGGGTGAACGACGGTACGGGCGAGGTCACGGTGATCGCGCAGAACAGCCGAGAGGTCCCCTCCAGGGGTGCCCGCGTGCGCGTCAAGGGGAAGGTCGGAGAGGTGGCGACGATCGGGGGAAAGGCGCTCGGGCTGCACATCCGGCAACACGACCTGGATTTCAAGGACGACTAGCGGGGTCCCGGCGCGCGTCGTGTGCGCCACGGGCCCTAGCGGAGCACCCGCCCGTACTCGGAGCTTCTCGCCACCCGGCTGAAGTACTCGAACGCCGCCTGCGACGCGGACCGTATCGCCGCTTCGCCGGCGGCGTTGTCTTTCAGGAAGGTCGTCATCACCGCCTGGGCGTACGGCCGATCCTTCACGTACACGATTCCCGCATCCACCTCCACGCCTTCGAGCGTGCCCGGCTTGTTCGCGACAGCGACGTCTTCGGGAACAGTCGAGCGCATCGGCGACGCCTTCGACTTGCGCAGGATGGCCAGGAGCGCCTCCCGGCCCTGCGGTGAGAGACCGTCCCCCCGGTGGATGATGGCCAGCAGCCGCGCCAGTTCCGCCGGCGTCGAGACGTTTTCCTGTCCGCGGCGCGCCGCGGCGAGGTCGATCATCTTCCTCCTCAAGCGCGTGTGCGTCAGGCCGAGGGAGGCCATGCGCCGGGTGACCGCGTCCATGCCGACCGCGTCGATGAGGACGTTGGTCGCGGTGTTGTCGCTGAGAACGATCATCAACGTCGCGTAATCGCGAATCGACAGCGACGGCGTGGTCAGCTCGTTGAGGATGCCGGTGCCGCCCACGGCGCTGGCGCGGTCGAGTGCCTGGCGCGCATCGAGCTGGATACGGCCGTCGTCCGCCTGGCGGAACAGCTCGTAAAGGATTGCGAGCTTGATCGTGGACGCCGTCGGAAACACCTCGTTGGCGAGGCGCTCGAGGCGTTCGTCGGACTCGAGCCCGACGATGGCGAAGCCCATCACGCCGTCGAGCGCGCCGGCGATCGCGTCGAGGCGCTCGCCGAGCTTCGCGCGTAGCTCCGCAGCCTTCGCCTCCTGCGCGCCGTGCGCTCGTCCGGCAGCGGCGGCGACGAAGAGGAGGAGGAGGGCCGCGATCAGGCGCGTCACGCCGTGATCCTCACAGCGACCGCCGTCATGTCGTCGTTCGGCGGCGCGTCGCGGCGCCAGTCGGCCACTGCGTCGAAGATGTTCTCGACGAGCTTGGCGGGCGGGAGTTCGTTGTTGCGGCTCACCACGTCGAGCAGGCGCTCGGCGGTGAACTCCTGTCCGTGCTCGTTCATCGCCTCGAAGACGCCGTCGCTGCAGAACACGAACAGGTCGCCGGCGTGCATGGCGTAGGTGACTTCGTCGTAGGTGGATCCGGGAAACGAGCCGAGTGGTACTCCTGGCAATTCCACCTGTGCGCACCCCTCCGCGGAGCAGCGGATGGGGTACGGGAGCCCTGAGTTCGCCAGCGTCACAATCCGCCGCTTCATGTCGAACACCGTGTAGCAGAGCGTGCAGTAGTACTCCTCCAGCTGCCGCTGGTGGAGGATGGTGTTCACCGACGAGAGGACGCCGGCCGGACTCGATCGCTCGGGGATATAGCGCCGGCGGAAGGTGCGGCCGCGCACCGCCTCGGCGGCGAACACGCTGTAGAGCGCGGCCGGTACGCCCTTCCCGGACACGTCGCCCACCGCGACGACGAGCGTATGGCTGTCGGGCGAAAGGTAGTCGTGGAAATCGCCGCCGAGCTCGCGCGCCGAAGCGAACGACGCCGCGACCTCGACGCCCTTGATGCGCTTCGGCAGGCCGGCGGGCAGCAGCGCCGTCTGCACGCGCCTGGCGAAGCGCAGCTCCTTCTCCAGCCGCTCCTCGTTGGCACGGATCTCCTCGTAGAGCCGGGCGTTCTCGATCGCGACCGCCGCCTGGCTGGCGAGCAGCGACAGGATCTCGACGTCGCGCTTGCTGAACGCGTCGAGCTCCGGGCTCTCGAGATCGACGACGCCGATGCACCGGTCCTTCAGGAGCATGGGGATGGCGAGCTCGGAGCGGACGTCGGGCACGACGGGGATGTAGCGGGGGTCGAGCGAGACGTCGGGCACGAGCACCGGCTGGCGGTGCAGCGCCGCGTAGCCGACCAGGCCCTCGCCCAGCTTCACGCGCGGCACCTGCACTTTCTCGCCGTACTGGACGGCGAGCTTGATCTCCAGCTCGAGGTCGTCGTTCAGCAGCAGGATGCCGAACGTGCGGTAGTCGATCAGGCGGCGCGTGAGCTGCGCGATGCGGGTGAACAGCTCGTCGAGATCGAGCACTGCCGCCACGTCGCGGCCGATTTCCGCGAGCGTCTCGAACGCGTCGGCGTCGTGGCGGCTCCGCTCGTAGAGCCGCGCGTTGACCAGCGCGACCGCCACGTGCGCGCCGAACTGACGGAGGATCGCCACGTCGTTGATCGTGAAGGCATCGCGTCGGCGGCTGAGGACGTTGAGCGCGCCGATCGGCCGCGACTTGTGCAGCAGCGGCACGACCACTTCCGACTGCATGCCCGGCGCGAACTCGATGTAGCGCGGGTCGGTGGTCAGATCGTTGACCAGGACCGGCTGCTCGCCAGCGACCGCCGCGCCGACCAGCCCCTGGCCCACCCGCAACCTGACCGCCGAGTCGCCGGCCGGATACCCCACCGAGTACGCCACCCGCAGCTCGCCGCGCTTCTCGTCGAGCAGGTAGACCGCGAAGGCCTCGAAGGCGATGAGCCGCGCGATCAGCTGCGGAATCTGCTGCAGGAGATCGTCGAAATCGAGGACGGCCGTCACCTGGCGGCCGAGATCGAACAGCGTGGCGAGCAGTTGGTGCTTGCCGCGCGTCACCTCGGCGCGGGCCGCCGGCGAGTCCTCCGCGGAAGTTCTCTGGGTCACCGTGAACGTGCGTCCTTCTGCAGGGCAGGAACCCCGGATTATACTTTCACAATCGGCCCCGCCCGACCGGCCGGCTATGGATCTCGCGCTGCCTCTCGACTACACGGCGATCGAGCGGATTCTCCCCCACCGCTACCCGTTTCTCCTCGTCGATCGCATCACCGAGTTCGAGCCGGACCGCCGGATCGTGGGGATCAAGAACGTGTCCCTCAACGAGCGCTACCTCTCGCACTCCCCGGGCGAGGCGCCGGTGCTGCCGCCGACCATCCTCACGGAAGCGGTGGCGCAGGTGGGGGCGATCATGATCCTCGCCAAGCCGGAGAACCGCGAGAAGCTCATTTACTTCATGGGCATCGAGCGCGTCCGCTATCGCCGGCCGGTCCATCCCGGCGACGTCGTCGAGATCGAAGCGCTCGTGCGCCGCCTGCGCAGCCGCATGGGCCAGCTGCGCGGCATCGCCCGCGTCGAGGGCAGGGTCGTGGTCGACGGCACGATGACCTTCGCGCTCGGCCCGCCCGGCGAGCGGCCGTGATCTCAGCGGACGATCAGCAGCACCAACCCGATCTTCGCGGCGCGCGACGCCCACGCCAGCCATCGCGACTCCGGCCTGTAGTAGCGCCACGCGTCGAGCACCGCGGGAGTCAGCACCAGCACGCCGACGAGGCGTTCGTCCGTGCGCGCGGTCACGGCGATCCCCCGCGTGTCGCGCTCCGGCGGGCCGGTGCGTGCCATCGCCGCCCCGGCGTACGCCGCCGACGCCAGCACGTTGAACGCGAGCACGCCCTTGGCCACCGGCGCACGCTCGCCGCGCAGGCCGGGGCGGCGCGTGAGCAGCCACTCGCTGCCCGCGTGCTGCACCCAGAACCCGGCCGACGAGATCACGAACTCCTGCCGGCGCGACACGTCGGGCCGGTGTGCGATCGCGAAGAACGGGATGCCATGAAACTCCACGGACCGCAGCCGCGGGTCGGTGTCGAACGCCAGGTTGAACACGAGATGACCGAGCTCGTGCGCCAACAGGCCGAGCGCGCCGCCGGCGACGAACTTCGCGGCGGCGACGACCTTCGAAGGCTCTTCGGCAGTCGCGGTCCGCTCGCGCGGTGCCGTCTCCTGCGCGCACAGCACGCCGGGGACCAGTGCGGCAAGGATGACCGTCATCGCGACGCGACACGCCCGACGTCGAGGCGCAAGGCCGCCGGCGGCGTGGATTCGCGTGGCGCGAGACCCTCGGTCGCGTTGCTGCCCAAGCCGCGGTTGCATCGACGAAGCTTATGCGATCCGGCGGCGCGACTCGGTCGGCGCAGAAGCGGCGACCCTTTTCGCGCCCGCTCGGCCGGTTGACCACCGGACCATCGCCACCCCGGCAAACACCAGTGCCGCCGCGGCCGCCATGCGGTAATCGAACGGCTCGTCGAGCAGGACGACCCCGAGTGTCACCGCGATGATCGGGTTGATGTAGGCGTACAGCGACACGAAGGACATCGACAGGTGCCGCAGCGCATAGGTATACGCCACGAGGCCGCCGATGGCACCCACCGTCGTGAGATAGGCGAGCGCCGAGGCGCTGCGCGTGGTGAAGAACAGATCGGACCACTCGCCGCGGACGGTGCCGGCGACGGTCAGCACCAGCCCTCCAGCCAGCATCTGCAGGGCCGTCGTCCCGAGCACGTGCTCGTCCCGCTGCTGCCGCCGCGAGTACGAGGAGCCGAGCGCCCATGCCGCGCAGGCAATCTGCACCGCGACAATGCCGGCGATCAGCCGTCGATCGCCGCCCGGCAGCGTCAGGTCAGGCCACACGAGGAGCAGGATGCCGGAGAACCCGACCACCAGACCGGCGATCGACGAGGCGCGCAGCCGCTCCCCGTCCGTGAAGAAGGCCTCGACAAACGTCATCCAGAACGGCGACGTCGCCACGAGCACCGCCGCGAGGCCGCTCGAGATCCACAACTCGGCGACGATCACGCCGCCGTTCCCAAGGCCGAGCAGGAGAAACCCGATGAGGGCGATGCTCGTCCAGCGTGTCGGCGGAGGGAGCCGCTGGCCGCGTGCGAGCAGGTAGCCCGCGAGGAGCGTTCCGGCAATGGTCCAGCGGATGCCGCCCATGAGCGCCGGCGGCATCGACTCCAGGCTCACCCGGATCCCGAGATACGTCGTCCCCCAGATCAGGCAGACGCCGAGCCAGGCGATGTAGGCCAGCCGCCTCTGCCTGGCGGTCGTGACCGCGCTCACGCCCCACCACCCTCGACCGCAGGGATGGGGAGCCGGTGCGTCTCCTTGATGGTTTCGAGCACGATCGTCGTTCGCGTGGAGCGGACGCCGGCAAGGCGGCCGATGCGAGTGCGCAGGAGCGCGCCGAGCTGCTCCGCGTCGCGCGCGCGAACCTTGACCAGGAAGCAATCGTCGCCAGCGACGTGGTGCACTTCGAGCACATCCGGGAAGGCCGCGAGCTCTCGGGCGAGGTTGTCGTCCCCGGGAGCCGCGTCGCTCCGGACAGCCACGAAGGCCAGCAGCCCGCGATCGACCGCCCGGGGGTTGACGTCCGCAGCGTAGCCGCGGATCACGCCGCGCCCCTCGAGCTTTCGGAGCCGTTCCAGGACATTGGAAGGCGCGAGCCCCACTGCCCTCGCGATATCGGCCTGTGTTTCGCGGGCGTTGGCCTGGAGGATTTTGAGAATGAGCAGATCAGTTCCGTCAATCATTCTGTCGCCAGATGTCCTGACAGAATGATACTTCGTCCAACTAGGCGCGAGCGGTCCAATATTCTGTTGGATCCGTTCGCGTGGCGGGCTGGTCCCCAGTGCGAGTGAACCTACCGTTGGCTGCGGCGGCGGCGGCGGAACAGGGGAGACTTGTCGTCGGCGCAAGCACGCGCGCGCTCCGGGTCAGGCTGGCAGATCAGCTCTTCGAGCTCGTGGCGGGTTCGGCGCGTCCGCTCCGTCAGCTCGCGCAGTCGACTCTGGATGTCCTGATTCTGGTGGTTCTTGCCCAATGGTCGTAATAAATCCTGTCGTTCGGCCGCCGTTTGCGGACTTTTCCTGTTCAACGAGCAGGATCGCTGCCAATTTCAGCTCTTCCGGTCCAGGAATCCGTAGGTGCCGCCTCCGAGCCAGGCGCCGCCGTCGATCGTCAGAGTCTCACCCGTGATGAAGGCGGCGTGCTCCGAGACAAGGAACGCGACCGCGTCTGCGACCTCGTCCGGTTTCCCCCACCGCCGCAGCGGCACCGCGCGGGTGATCCGCTCGACGTCACCCGGTCTGTTCCAGAGCTGCCGGGCGGCGCCGGGCGACTCGATCGGGCCGGGCGCCACGGCATTGACGCGTATGCCATGGCGCGCCCATTCGACGGCGAGTGTCTGGGTCAGCGACAGGACGCCGGCCTTTGCTGCCGCCGAGTGGACGGTGCCAGGGCTGCCGGTCCAGACGTAGTTGGCGAGGATGGACACGATCGCCCCCCCGCCACCGCGCGCGATCATGTGGCGCCCGACCTCGCGCGAGCAGTAGAAGCTGCCGTTCAACACGGAGCCGACGACCGCGTTCCAGCCGTTCGGCGACAGCTCCTCCGCGCGACAGATGAAGTTGCCGGCGGCGTTGTTTACGAGGATGTCGACGTGCCCGAAGTGGTGCACGACGCGCTGCACCATTTCCTCGACCTGTTCAAAGTTCCTGACGTCGACCTGAACCGCGAGCGGATCGAGCCCCGCCCGATGCAGTTCGGCGCTTCCCTCTTCGATGTGGGCGGCGTTGCGGCTGCCGAACGCGACTCGCGCGCCGAGCTGGCCGAGGCGGCGCGCGACCGCGAGACCGATTCCCGTGCCGCCGCCGGTGACGACGGCGACTTTCCCTTCCAGGAGCGATGGCGCGAACACGGTGCCAGATTATCCGAATGCTAAGATGGGTGCCATGCGTTGCCCGCTGCTGCCGCAGACCACGCTCTTCGCTGCCGTGATGCTGCTCTCGGCGGTCGGCTGCGGTTCCGAACCGCGCCAGGCGACGCCACGTGCCGCGCCGCCTGCGCAGGCCGATCCACCGCCGGCGGTCGTGCCGCGAGGCTACCCGGGGGCGCTGCCTCCCCTACCGCAGGTACCTTTTCAACCGGCGCGGCCGCTCGACCTGGGCCAGGCCGTGTACGCATTTGCCGCCAGGCATCCGGAGATTCTTCACCACGTTCCCTGCTTCTGCGGATGCGAGCGGCAGGGACATCGCGGCAACGACGACTGCTTCGTGGCCTCGCGGGAGGCGGACGGCCGTCCGCAATGGGAAATGCACGGCTACGTCTGAGCGGTGTGCATTGACGTCGCGCGTGACGCGATGCAGATGCACGGCAACGGCACCCCGCTGGCGGCGATTCGCGCCGCCATCGAACGCCGCTACGGTCCCCACTACCCATCGATGACGCCGGCGCCCGCACCGCCGAAGTAGCAACAATGGAGGAGACGCACCCGCCGGCCGCGGCTCCCGGCGAATCCTTCGCGCGCCTGTTCGAAGCCGTTCACGAAGGCGTCTACATCGGCTGCCTCACCGCCTCGTCGAGCGTCACCATCGCCGCGAACCCGCACCTCAAGCTGATGTTCGGCTACGCGCCCGACATCCGGCAGGAGGACGTGCGCCCCTTCGACCCCGAGCGTTTCGTCGACGTGCAGGCGCGGGAAGGATTCCTCGATCGGCTGCGCCGCGACGGCTCAGTGAGGGATTACCTGCTGCAGCTGCGGCGGGCAGATTCGACGCCGGCCTGGATTGAGGTCACGGCGCACGCGGAGGCGGGCGGAGAGGGCCTCCGTCTCGAGGCGCTGATGCGTGACGTGAGCGAGCGCAAGCGCCTCGACGACCAGGCGCGCGATCTCTATTACCAGCTCCTGCAGGCGGAGAAGCTCGCCTCGCTCGGCCAGACGATTTCCGGTGTCGCGCACGAGCTCAACAACCCGCTCGCGACCATTCTGACATTGGCCGAGCGTCTGGCGCAGCAACCGGCCGACGAGCGGACGCAGCGCGGGCTCGAGACGATTCTGCGCGAGTCGGAGCGCGCCGCGAAAATCGTGCGCAGCCTGCTGATGTTCGCGCGCAAGCGCCACACCACGCGGGCCCTCGTCGACGTGAACCAGGTGGTCCGCGAGACGCTGGCGCTGCGCGCCTACGAACAGCGGCTCCACAACATCAGCGTCCTCGAGGCGCTGCCTTCCGGCCTGCCGCACGTGTTCGCCGATCCGCACCAGCTGCAGCAGGTGCTACTCAACCTGATCATCAACGCCGAGCAGGCGATGATCGCCGCCGCCGGGCGCGGCACGCTGATCCTGCGCACCTGGCACGATCCGGAGCGCGACGCCGTCGTCCTCGAGGTCAACGACGACGGGCCCGGTGTCCCGGACGACGTGCAGCCGCGGATCTTCGATCCGTTCTTCACGACGAAGGAAGTCGGCAAGGGCACCGGCCTGGGCCTGACGGTGGCCTACGCGATCGTGCAGGAGCACGGCGGCAGGCTGAGCGTGCGGTCGGAGCAGGACCGCGGCGCCTCGTTCTTCGTGGAGCTGCCGGCCGGCGCCGGACCGGTAAAGCCGCCCCTGCCGTGCGGACCGGAGATCGCCACCGGGCAGATTGGTTCCGGAGCCACCGCGCTCGTCGTGGAGGACGAAGCGGCGCTGGGCGCTGCCGTCGCCGAGGCCCTCGGGGACGCCGGCTTTGCCGTCGATCGCGCCAGCGACGGTCTCGAAGCGCTCGAGCGCGTGCGCGGCGCGCGCTACGACGTGATCGTGTGCGACCTGAAGATGCCGCGGCTGGACGGCGCGCAGTTCTACCGTGAGCTGGTGGGCATCGATTCCTCGATGGCGCGGCGGATCCTGTTCGTGACCGGCGACGTCGCCGGCACCGAGGCGGAACGCTTCCTCGAGGAGAGCGGGTGCCAGTGGCTGGCGAAGCCGTTTCGGCTGAAGGACCTGCTGCGCGTTGCGCGGGACCTGAGGTCGTAGAAGGGGCAGAGGCCGCCGAGTGGGGCCGGCAATCGGGGTTCACTCACAGGCCACTGAGGCCACGGAGTTGGTGCGACTCCGTGGCCTTCGGGGCCTCTGAGTTGGTACGACTCCGTGACCTCATCACCGAGCGACGGCGGCGGCCATCGGCTCACTCTCGACCGTTAGCCGCTCGCGCCCCTGCGGCCTCTTGTAAGGCAGGACGACACCGCGTTGGCCGGGCACGCGGTTCCTGGCCATGCGCATCTTCCGGAGCGTCTTCTGGAACGCGACGATCCCGGGCACGAGCGCCGCCTCCGGAGTATCGGCGCCGAGCGCCTTGCGCAGCCGCTGGATCGCCCGCGCGTGCAGCTGCGAGACACGCGACTCATTCACGCCTATCTCCGCGCCGATCTGCTTCATCGTCGCTTCGCCGTAGTAGTAGAGGCCGATCACCTTGCGTTCGCGCGGCGGCAGCGAGCCGATGGCGGCGCGGATGCGGTCGCGCACCTCCTGGTTCTCGAGTTTCTTGTCCGGCGCCTCGGGTTCCGAGGGCACCATGACGGCGGGCAGCGACGTGAGCACGGGGTGGTCGCCGGCCGAGACCGGCGACGTGGACTCGATGGTGGTGATGCGCAGAATGGTGCGCCCGAGCCGCGCCTCGTCCGAACCAACGCGCGCCGCGAGGTCGGCGAGCGTGGGCTCGGCACCAAGTTCGCGCCGCAGGGATTCACGCGCCGCCTCGATCTGGCGGCGCTGCCGCCGCACGCCGCGCGGCCACGCGTCCTTGCGCAGCGCGTCGATCATCGCGCCGCGGACCCGGCGTTCGGCAAACGTCTCGAACTTGATGCCGCGTCCTTCGTCGAAGCGGCGGGCCGCGTCGATGAGTCCCAGCATTCCGTCCTGAACGAGATCGCCGAGCTCGATCGAGTGCGGCATGGACGCCGCCACCCGGCGGGCGAGCGATTCGACGAACGGCAGCCCGGCGGCAATGCGGGCGCGCTGGCGGCTGGCAAGGGCGTGGACTCGCATGGACTCGGCTCCTGTTGGCGCGACACCTTGGCGATGCGGGGCCGCGGACGGACGCGGCAGAGCGCAACCGGAATACCAGAGCCGCGGCGAAGCAATGGCGAATCCTGCGGTTACCTGTGTACGACCCGTAAGTGCTTATTGTTGATTGTGTTAGCAGCGTGCCGGCGTGTGAAGGGGCGGGAAATTCCGGGCGTTGGCGCTGCCGACATGCGTCAAACACTTGACTCCAGGCACGAGGCCGTCAAGAGATTGACTCTCTCCGTCCCCTGAGGCGCTGGCGCAGATCGCGCGTCGTCTTCAGCGCCTCGAGCACGCTCGTGACGACCTGACCCGCCCGCGCGCGCGTCGGCTCATCGCCGGTCTTCGTTTCGATCAGTTCCGCATTCGCGAGGATGATTCCGAGCTGGTTGTTCAGGCGATGGAACAGGAGGCCGAGCTCCGGGGGTTCGTCCACCGAAGTCGCCGCCGGCCGATCCGCGGCGGTCATGACGCTTCTTTGGTCAGCTCGGTCGATCGCGCCGGATCCCGCCACAACGTGTCGACGAAGATGCGCACCGAGCCGCCCGCGGTGCGGACGTACTCCACCTTGCCGCTCGCGATCCAGTTGTAGATGGTGCGCCGGCTGACGCCGACGAGTTCGCACGCCTTCATGATCGAGATGGTCTTGCGATCAATCATCATCGCGTCCCCGGCGGCGCAGGTGCTGTCCCGGCCGCCCCTCTCAGTGGTCCGTCTTGCAGTTCGCCCGTGTGTATCGGAACAGCCGGTCCGGTGCTGTAGGGCCGAGCCGACGGATCGTTTGACCTTCCGAACCACCGGGTGTCAAAATACCGCCCGCTCGACTAAATGACTGAGAGTCAGAAACATCTGCTCCTCGTCGACGACGAAAGTGCGCTGCGGGAAGCGATCGCCGAGCGCCTCGGGGAGCACGGCTTCCTCGTCGAGCAGGCGGCAACCGGCGAGCAGGCAGTCGAGCGTCTTGCCGACTTCGCGTTCGACATCGTGGTCACCGATCTCAGGCTGCCGGGCCTCGATGGCCGCCAGGTGATCGAGGCGGCGCGCGACCGCTATCCCGACATCATCCCGATCGTCATCACCGGCTTTGGAACCGTGAAGGACGCGGTCGAAGCCATCAAGCAGGGTGCAGCCGACTTCATCACCAAGCCGTTCCAGTTCGACGCATTCCTGCACGTGCTGCAGTCGGCGCTGGAGCAGCGGCGGCTCAGGTCGGAGAACGCCTATCTGCGATCCCAGCTCGAGAACCGCTACCGCATCGACGGCCTCGTAGGGCGGAGCCGGGTGATGCGCAACCTCTTCCAGCTGCTCGAGACCGTCGCCGCAACCTCGAGCACGGTGCTGATCACCGGCGAGACCGGGACGGGAAAAGAGCTCGCCGCGCGCGCGATCCATCACAACAGCGCGCGCCGGGCCCACCGTTTCGTGGCCATCAACTGCAGTGCCATCCCGGAGACGCTCCTCGAGGCCGAGCTCTTCGGCCACGTGCGTGGCGCGTTCACCGGTGCCGTCGGCTCGCGGCAGGGACGGCTCGAGCAGGCACACCGCGGCACGCTGTTCCTCGACGAGGTCGGGACGATGAGTCCCGCGCTGCAGGCCAAGCTCCTGCGCGTGCTGCAGGAGCGGGAGTTCGAGCGGGTGGGCGACTCGCACACCGTCAAGATCGACGTCCGCGTGATCGCCGCGACGCATTCGGACCTCGCAAGGATGGTGGCGGACGGTACGTTCCGCGAGGACCTCTTCTACCGGCTCAACGTCATCCCGGTGCGGCTGCCGCCCCTGCGCGAACGGCGCGAAGACATCCCGCTGCTCACCCAGCACTTCCTGCAACGGCTGGCCGCGGAAACCGGTCGCGACCCGGTCACGGTGTCGCAGGAAGCCATGCGCCGCCTGATGGCCCATGCCTGGCCGGGTAACGTCCGGCAGCTCGAGAACGCGATCGAACGATGCCTCGCGTTCAGCCACGGCCGGACGGTGATTGACGTCGGCGATCTCGCGCCCGAAATTCAGGAGCAGCCGGTCGACATCGAAGCAGACGGGGCGTGGTTCCCCGACGACGGCGTGGACTTCGAGCGCTACATCGAGGCGGTGGAGCTCTCGCTGATCAAGCACTCGCTCGAACGCACCCGGGGCAACAAGCGGCAGGCGGCGCGCCTGCTGAACTTGAAGCGGACGACCCTCATCGAAAAGCTGAAACGCCTCGAGCCGCGCGGAGAATCCTCGAAGGGGTCGGTCTAGCCCGATGCCGCCGCGCCACGCGTACTGGACGATCATCCTCGAAGGAAAGCCGACCGCGTTCAGATCACACCACCGCGACGAGCTGTTGCCGACGTTCAAGCAGCTCCAGGTGCGACACCCCGACGTCGTCATGAAGTGGTTCTCGCGCGGGCGGCTGTGGAGCTCGCCCGAGGAGGAGCACGCGGCGCTGGCGGCAGGGCGCCGGGCGCCGTCCGAGCATCGCGCCCGCGACTGGCGCCCAGGCGGCTCGCACCAGGATCCGCGCGCGCGTTTCAAGGTGCCGCGCGGCGAGAAGCGCCTTCGGTTTGCCAAACGGCTCGGGCGGCAGCAGCGCGAACCGCAGGGTGGCGCGGGTCAGCGCGGAGCGGGCGATCCGTCCGGCGGCGCCTGGCGGTCACGGCAGGAGAAACGCGGCGTCTCCCCGGGCGGCCGTCGTCCCGGCGGCCGCGGGCCTGATGCAGGCGGACCCCCCGGCCAGGGTGGCAGGGGCGGCTGGCCAGCACGCGATCGAGGGAGCCGGGACGCGGTGCCCAAGGAGCGCGAACAGGGTGGGCGCGGGCCCGTCAGGCCCGACACCCGCGGCTGGCGACGCGATCGTCGCACCGGCAGCCAGAAAGGTCCGCGCGGACGAGGGCCGGGCGGCGGCCGGCGCGGCGGGGGAGGGCGGGACCGGTGATCGCGCACGTCGTGTTGTTCGAACCGAGGCCCGGGCTAACCCGTGCAGAGCGCCAGCAGATCGTCGATGGACTTCGTGCCGCTGCGCGCCACGTTCCGGCGATACGCCGGCTGCGCGTCGGGCGCCGCGTGCGCCACGGCCTTCCCGGCTACGAGCAGGCCATGGGCGACGACTACTCGTGTGCCGCCATCATCGAATTCGAAACGACGCAGGCGCTGATCGAGTATCTCGCACATCCCGCGCACGAGGCGATCGGCCGCCACTTCACCGAATCGAGCGTCCGCGCGCTGGCCTACGACTACCAGCTCGTCGAAGCGGACGACGCCGGCGCGCTTCTCGACTAGGCGCCCACCGTTTCACCATCACACCGGCGCAGAGATCGCGGAGGACGTGCTACGAGACCAGCGCGCCCTGGGCGCGTTCGGGGACGAAGAAGAACTCTTCTATGAGCTCCCGGAGGCGGGAGATCGAGTCGGCGGAGTTCACCGCCACGCGCAGGTGCGATCCGTTCTCGATGCCCTTCGTGTACCAGGCGTTCAGTGCGCGAAGCTTGTTGATCACCCAGCGCTCGCGGCCGCGCGCCGGCGCGTGCGTCGCCGACTCGACAGGCGGGCCCGGCGCGACGTGCCGGAAGCCCTCCGCTTCGTCGACGCGCTCGTTCAGCAGCAGCTCGATGTACTCGAGGAGGAACCGGCCGCGATCTTCGAGCGACACGACGGGCGGCTCACGCCCGTCCGCCAGGGCCGCCGCCTGCTCGAAGATCCACGGATTGCGCAAGGCGCCGCGGCCCACGAGGACGCCCGCGACGGCTGAATCGGCGAGCCGGTCCACGACCTGCTGCGGGTCGACGCAATCGCCGCTGCCCAGCACGGGAATCTTCACCCCTGCCGCAACCCGCGCGATCAGGTCCCAGTCGGAGGCGCCGGAATACGACTGCGCGGCGGTCCGGCCGTGCACCGCAAGGGCGGCGGCACCTGCGTCCTCCATCCGCCGCGCGAGCGCGGGAGCGTTGATCTCGTTCGCATCCCATCCCGCGCGCATCTTCACCGTCACCGGGATGCGCACGGCGCGCGCCATCGCGCGCACGATCTCGGCCGCGTGCTCCGGCTCGCGCATCAGACTGCAGCCCGCGTTGTGCTTGGCGATCTTCGGCACCGGACAGCCCATGTTGACATCCACCACGTCGGCACCCATGCCCTCGACGATCTGCGCGGCCGCCGCCATCTTCTCCGGGTCGCCGCCGAAGATCTGGATTGAGACCGGACGCTCCTCCTCGGTGTACTCGGCGTACTCGAGGGTCCGGTCGATGCCGCGCACGAGCCCCTCGGAGCTCACCATCTCGGTGACGACAAGCCCGCACCCGCCCTTTCGCTTCACCAGCCGGCGAAACGCGGTGTCCGTCATACCCGCCATCGGGGCGAGCGCAAACGGCGGCGAGAACGTCACGGAACCGATCGTCATGTCAGGAGTACGTCGGCCGGGACCTCGGTCCCGGCATCAATACGGCTTCACGTCCGCCGCGTCCACTTCGACGCTGACCGCCTGTCCGATGAGGTCCACGGCGAGCATCAGGCGGGCGCGGGCGCCTTTGCGAATCAGGCGGCCGATGACGCCTCTGAGCGGCCCGTGCACGACCTCGACCATCATCCCCTCGCGGATCATGGGGCACGGGTCGTACTGGAGGTCGCTCTCCACGAGCTGCCGGATGCCCGCGATTTCGTAGTCCGGTATCGGCACGATCTCGCCGTGGAACGAGACGATACTGACCACGCCGGTGCACGTGAGGATCGCCAGCCGTTCGCGCGTGTCGAAGTGCGCGAAGCAGTAGCCCGGGAAGAGCGGCCAGTCGATCTTCTTCTTCCGGTCCTTCCAGCGGCTCCAGCGGGTGATCGTCGGGAGAAACGCCTCGACCCCCTTGCGCTCCAGCTGCTCGCGGACGACCTGCTCGTGCCGGGACCGCGTCCAGATGGCGTACCAGGCAGGTGACGCCGGCATCTCGATAGGCATCGGCTACTGGGCGCCTGCCGCTCCCTTCGCTTCGGCGGCGATTTGCGCCTCGTAGGCCTTCTTCAGCTCGTCGTTCTTCCACTCGATCAGCGCCTGGCCGCGGACGCGCGACATGAACTTGCGGAACTCGGTCTGCTGCCGCGCGTTGTGCACCTTCTCGGCGGTCTGGTCGCGGACCGCCTCGAACGGCGGGATCTCCGCGGGCTTCATCGCCTCGAGCTTGAGAATCTGATAGCCGCGCTGCGTCCGGATCGGCTGGCTCACCTCGCCCGGCTTCATCTTCGAGAACAGCTCCTGCAGCGCGGTCGAGAGCTGATCCAGCGCGAGCGGACCGATCAGACCGCCGTTCGCCTTTGACGACGAGTCGGAGACTTCGGCGGCGACCTTCCCGAAGTCCTCGCCCGCCGCGATGCGCGCGCGTACCGTCTTCGCTTTCTCCGCTGCATCGTCGTCAGCCGCGACGCTCACCGCCGGCTGGCCCTTCGCGTCCTTCGCCGCCGGCACCTCGATCAGGATCTCGCGCACGGTCACGGATGCCGGCTGCGCGAACTCCTGCCTGTGCGCGAGGTAATACTGGCGCGCTTCCTCTTCGGTGATCTGCAGCTTGCTGCCGATCTCGTCGCGCTGCACCTGGCTGATGATGAAGTTGCGGTCGACGTTGCGGCGCAGGTCCTCGATGACCATCCCTTCCTGCTTGAGCGCCGCCTGGAACTTGGCGTCGTCCTGGAGGTTCTGCTCCTCGCGGAGCTTCAGCAGCCAGGTCTTGAACTGCTCGTCCGACAGCTTGTAGCCCTTCTCCTTGCCCATCTGGAAGAGCAGCAGCTCGTCGATGGCATCGACGATCAGTACGGGCGTCACCTCGGCGAGCGCCTGCTTCAACCGCTGCTCGTCCTTGAGCAGCGCCGGATCGATCTGACCGTTCATCTTCTGTCGAAGCGCGGCGATCTGGCGCTGTTCGAGCTCGGTCTTCGTGATGATGTCGCCGTTGACCTTCACGAGCACCTGCTCGATGACCTCGGCGGAAGGGCCGGCGACCGGCGCGAGCAGCGGGGCGAGGAGCGCGAGGCGGAGAACGGTCTTCATATGCTTCCTCTAACCTACTGGATCCCAATATTTTAGTCGATTGGCCGGGCGTCGCTCAACTCCCGTAGCAGCCCCGAGACCCGGGTGAAGAGTCCGCCGGCGCGGCGCGGGTCGTCGGCAGCCGGCCGCATGATCTCCGCCCGGCTGAACCCCGGGGCGACCTCCCCGGAGCGGGCGCGCGCCGTCCACCACGACCCTCCGGCAACCGGATCGCGCTTTCCCGGACCCGTCCGGGGCCGCGCGTCCGCCTTCAGGTCGAGCGTGAGCGTGGCGGGCGGGATCAACCGCAGGTCGTGCCGCTGCTGAACGAGACGGAAGAGGCGGGCCGGATCCACCGCGGCATCGGTCCTGAACCTTAGGACGACGGTGTCGGCCTCGCGGTCGAGCGTCTCGATGCGGATGCGATCGGCAAGGATGCGGATCGCCGCGTATTCCGCTAGGTTCAGTACCGAGTGGGGAGGCGCCCCGTAGCGATCGCGGACCTCCTCGACCAGGCGCTCGAGCTCGGGCTCGGTCCGCACCGCAGCCATACGGCGGTACACGGTCAGCCGCTGGTTCATGTCGGGGATGTAGTCGTCGTCGATGCGCAGGTCCACGCGCAGGTTCACCGTGGCGCGCACCTCGTCCTCGATCTCCTGACCCTTGAGCTCCCGGATCGTCTGCTCGAGGAGCTTCATGTACATGTCGAAGCCCACCGCCTCGATGTGCCCGCTCTGCTCGCCGCCGAGCAGGTTGCCGGCGCCGCGGATCTCGAGATCGAGCGCCGCCACGCGGAAGCCGCTGCCAAGCTCGCTGAACTCGCGAATCGCGGCCAGCCGCTTCTTCGCGACCGGCGACAGCACGTCCTCGGGCGGGATCAGCAGGTAGGCATAGGCGCGGCGATCGGACCGGCCGACGCGGCCGCGCAGCTGGTACAGCTGCGACAGCCCGTAGCGGTCGGCGCGGTTGACGATGAGCGTGTTGGCGTTCGGGATGTCGAGCCCGTTCTCGATGATCGTCGTGGCGAGCAGCACATCGTACTTGTGGGCCACGAAGTCGACCATCGCGCGTTCGAGCTCTTCCTCGCTCATCTGGCCGTGGCCGACGACGAGCCGCGCCTCCGGCACGAGCCTGGCGATGAGGGCGCCGAGCGAGAAGATGGACTCCACCCGGTTGTGCACGAAGTAGACCTGGCCGCGGCGTTCCATCTCGTTCCGGATCGCGCGTCGAATGACCTCCTGGTCGAACTTCACGACGTTGGTCTGGATCGACAGGCGATCCTTCGGCGGCGTCTCGATGATCGACATGTCGCGGATGCCCGCGAGCGCCATGTTCAGCGTCCGCGGTATCGGCGTCGCCGTCAGCGTCAGCACGTCGACGCGCTTGCGCAGCTGCTTGATGCGTTCCTTGTGCGCGACGCCGAAGCGCTGCTCCTCGTCGACGACCAGCAGGCCGAGATCGCGGAACTGGACATCCTTGGACAGCAGCCGGTGCGTGCCGACGATGATGTCGAGACGGCCGGCGGCGAGGTCGGCAAGGATGGTCTTCTGTTCCGCCTTCGTCCGGAAGCGGCTGACCATCTCGACGCGGACGGGAAACGCGGCGAACCGGTCCTTGATCGTCTTCAGGTGCTGGAAGGCGAGGACGGTGGTGGGCGCCAGGAAGGCCACCTGCTTGCCGTCCATGACCGCCTTGAATGCCGCGCGCATCGCCACCTCGGTCTTGCCGTAGCCGACGTCGCCGCAGAGCAGGCGGTCCATCGTGGACGGCGCCTCCATGTCGCGCTTGATCTCGGCAATCGCGGTCGTCTGGTCGGGCGTGAGCTCCCACTCGAACGCGTCCTCGAACTCCTGCTGCCAGTGCGTATCCGCGCCGAAGGCGTGGCCGGGCATCGCCTTGCGCGCGGCGTACAGCCGGAGTAGCCCCTCGGCCATGTCGCGCATCGCCTTTTTGACGCGCGTCTTCGCCTTCTCCCACGACGTCCCGCCCAGCCGATCGAGCGACGGCCGGCCCGCGCCGGTATATTTCTGGACAAGGTCGAGGCGCTCGACCGGAACGAAGAGCTTGTCGTCGGCGGCGTAGCGCAGCTCCATGAATTCCTGCGACTCGAGGCCCACGTCGATCCGCTTCAGACCGACGAACATGCCGATGCCGTGGTCGACGTGGACGACGTGATCGCCGACTTTCAGGTCGCGGAAATCGGAGAGGAAGGTGCGCGCCGCGGACCGTCGGCGCTCGTGCGTCTTGCGCTCTTCTTCGAAGACGTCCGCCTCGGCCCAGAGCTGGAGACCCGCCTCGGGCAGGCGAAAGCCGCGCGACAGGTGGCCGATGGCGACGAGGACGGGCGTCGCGTGCGCGTCCTCGGCGCCTTCGATGCGCGCCGCAAAGACATCGTAGTCGCGCAGCAGCTCGATGGTCCGCTCGGCGCGGCCGGCCGAGCGCGCGACGAACACGATCGTGTCACCGCGCTCGCGGCCGCGGCGGATCTCGGCCGCCCACTCCGGCACCCGCCCGTCGAACTCACGCGCCGGCTGCGAGGAGATGTGCACGGCCGTGCCTGTCCCGGTCTCAATCGACAGCTCCTCGAGCGGCGTCCCCGACCGGAGCCAGGCGGCAATCGCATCCCACGGCGCGAACAGATCGGATGGCGGCGGCACCTTGAGTCCCCTGGCGATCGCATCCTCGTAACTCGCCTGCGTCTGCGCGATCAGCTTCTCGCCGTTCGCGCGCACCTCGTCGGGCTCGGACACGAGCACGGCGGCGATCTGCCCGGTACGGAGGTAGTCGAGGAACGTTGCCGATCGATCCTCGGTCTCCGGATCGCCGCCACGTTCCTGCAGCGGGACGATCGCCGCCTGGTCGATCGTGGCCGTCGATCGCTGAGTGGCAGGGTCGAAGGCGCGGATCGACTCGATCGTGTCGCCGAGGAACTCGAGCCGGACCGGCTGCGCGGCGCCGGCGGGGTAGAAATCGACGACCCCGCCCCGGACGCAGAACTCGCCCGACTCGTCGACCGGATCCTGCCGCGTGTAGCCGGCGGCGGCGAGGAGATCCCCGAGATCGGGGGGCGCAATCTCCAGGTTGGGCGTGAGCGTCATCGCCAGGCCCGCCAGCCGGCCCGGCGCGCTGACGCGGGGCAGCAGCGCCGCCGCCGACGCGATGAGCAGCCGCGCCTGTCCCGCGGCCAGCGCGTGGAGTGCGCGCGCCCGCGCCGAGGCGATATCGAAGTGCGGCGTCAGGCCGCGGTACGGATCGACCTCATGCGAGGGGAACGGCAGCACGGCGCGCTCGAGCTCCGCGTCGCTCAACCCTTCGAGCCCGGCCACGAAGAACCGGGCGTCGCTCGTCATCCCCTCCACGTCGCGATCGCTGGGCACCACGAGCACCGCCGGTGCGCGGGACGCCGCCGTGGCAGCGAAGAGTGCCTTCGCCGGCGAGACCAGGCCGGTCACCCGTTCCGCGGGCATTCCCAGGCCCAGTCGGCTGGTCGCCGATTTCAACCGCGCACGCAGCGTCAGGGAACTGGAGGTGTACGACGGCATGTCCGCGTTCCGGCGTGAGCCGGAACCCCCAATTGTACAGGTGTGTCCGCCACGGGTGTAGGGGCGGTTCGCGCACCGCCCCTACACGGATCGGATGCGGTCGATGATGGCGGTGGTCGAAAACCCCTCTTCGACCTCGGCCAGCACCACACGGCCGCCGCGCGCCTCGACGGTATCCCGCCCGACGATTTGATCCGCCGGCCAGTCGCTGCCCTTGACGAGAACGTCGGGCTGCACGAGGCGGACGATCTCGGCCGGCGTGTCCTCTTCGAAGATGACCGCCGCGTCCACACAGGCCAGCGCGGCCACCACCTCGGCGCGCTCGTGATCGGGATTGATCGGACGGGCCGGCCCCTTGTTGCGGTGCACCGACCCGTCGGCATTCACCCCGACGATCAGCACGTCGCCGAGCGATCGTGCGAACCGGAGATACCGGACGTGGCCGGGGTGGAGCAGGTCGAACACACCGTTGGTGAAGACAATCCGGCGTCCGGCGGTGCGCCGCTGCTCGACGAGTGATTTCGTCTCCTCGTGCGAGAGCACGGCCTCCGCAGCCGGCAGGATCTTCACGGGTTTTCGTCCGTCTCCGCCGCGAACTTCACGTCCCCGCTGAACTCCCACTCGTGTCGCGGCCGGTAGATGCCGACGTCCTTCGTCGTCGATTTCACCCGGAAGGTGTACAGCAGGCGATGGTAGTCGTAGGGGTAACCGTCCTGCCTGTGCACCGCGACGTCGAGCTTGTACGTGCCCTCCACCAGATCCAGCGAACGGATCCGGAACCGGGCTTCCGCATCCCCCAGCATGCGCACCGGGCGCAACGCCTCGAGGCTGGTGTTGGTGCCGTAGCAGCAGACGCCTTCGGCGTTGAAGATGCCGATGCCGACCACGAAGTCGGTCATGAGGATCGGCGAACGCAGCGCGATGCGCACCGTGAGCGGCTCGCCGGACTCGAAGACGTGGCCGGACTCTCCGTCCGGCCCGGACAGACGGACCCTGGTGATCTCGATTTCGCGCGATCCCCAGCGCCCTTCGGTCGCCCGGAACATGTCGGGCGGCCCCTCCGCGACCTCCACCGGGCTGTCGGGGAGCACCGCCGACGCGGGCTCATCGGGCGACACGACCACCGCCGACTCCTGGGCCCGGGCATCACCCGCCGCGAGATGCAGCTCCTCGGACTGCTTGACGTCGGTGATGTAGGCGTCGACCACGCGCTTGGGGTCACCCATCGCCTGCTTGCGGCCGGCGTCCAGCCAGAGCGCCTCGTCGCAGAACCGCTCGACCAGCCCGAGCGAGTGCGTCACGAGCAGGATCGTCTTGGCCCGACGCTTGAACTCGGCGAACTTGTCCAGACACTTGTGGGTGAACCCTTCGTCGCCGACCGCCAGCACCTCGTCCACCAGGAGGACGTCGGGATCGACGTGGATCGCGACGGCGAAGCCGAGCCGCATGTACATTCCGGACGAATAGGTTTTCACCGGGGCGTCGATGAAGTCCGCGAGCTCGGCGAAGTCGACGATCTCGTCGAAGCGCCGAGCGATTTCGCGCTTCGAGAGCCCGAGCATGATGCCGTTGATGAAAACGTTCTCGCGGCCGGAGATCTCCGGGTGGAACCCCGCCCCGAGCTCGATGAGCGCCGAAATCCGCCCCTCGACGCGGACCTCGCCGCCGGTCGGCTTGGTGATGCCGGCCACCAGCTTCAACATCGTGCTCTTGCCCGACCCGTTTCGGCCGATGATGCCCAGGGTACGTCCCCTCGGCACCGTGAACGTCACGTCGTCGAGCGCGCGGAACGTCTCGTCGGGACGGAGATCGCGAATGAGGCTGCGGGAGAGCAGCGCGCTCTTCAGCGTCGCGAACTGCCGCCGCCGGCTGTAGCGCCGGTAGATCTTCGAGACGTGGGTGACTTCGATGGCGTTCATGATGCCGTCCGCCTGAAGGCGGAAGCTGCAGCGTCCCTTTACACTTCCTCCGCGAACGTGTCCCTCAACCGGTCGAACACGAAGTAGCCGAACAGGAAGAAGGCGACGGACAAGGCGCCCAGCACGAGGAGCCAGAACCAGTGCCCGACCGGGCCCTCAAAGAACATGATCTCCTGATAGCTGATGGCCAGGTGCGTGAACGGGTTGAGCCTGACCAGCTGCCACTGCCAGCCTCCGAGCGCTTCGACCAGCTGGTAGGGATAGATGATCGGGGTCGCGAAGAACCAGAACGTCAGCAGGTTGCCCAGGATGTCACGCAGGTCGCGGAAGTGGACGGTGAGTGCCGACAGGATCAGCGAGAAACCGAGCGTCAGCAGCAGCTGCACGGCGATCGCCACCGGGAACCAGGTGAGTTCGATCGCGGTGACCGGCGCGCGGAACCAGAGCAGGAACGCCGCGAGGATCGTCAGCCCGAAGAAGAAGTGCACCATGTTGGCGAGCACGGTGACGATGGGCAGGATCTCCGCGGGGAAGAGCACCTTCTTGATCAGGTTGCCGCCGGCGATCAGCACGCCGGACGACTCGAGCAGTGACGAGGAGAACCACGTCCAGGGCAGCAGGCCGCAGAAGAGGAAGAGCTCGTAGTGCTCTCCGACGGCGGTGAAGCGCGCCGGCAGCACGTACTTGAATACGAAGGAGTAGACGAGCAGGAGGAGCAGCGGATTGAAGAACGACCAGAAGAACCCGAGCACCGATCCGCGGTACCGCGCCTTCAGCTCCCGCGCCACGAGGCTCTGGATGAGCCCGCGATAGCGCCGCAGCTGTGACAGGTTACGGAGCATCGACTTGGAGCACCAGCGTCGTGATGTTGTCCGGCCCTCCCCCCGCGTTGGCGGCCTCGATGAGACGTTCACAGATCTGTTCAGGCGCGAGCCGCGGATCGCCGAGCACCTCCGCGATGGTCTGGTCGGCGACCACTGAAAACAGGCCGTCGGAGCAGAGCAGATAACGCTCGCCGGCCCGTGGCGTGACGTCGACGACGTCGACCTCGGGGTCGTCCCCGCCGGAGAGGGCGCGCGTCACCACGTTGCGCCAGGGGTGCTGTCGCGCGGCGGTGGGGGTCAGGGCCCCGGCGCGCACCTGCTCCTCGACCCACGAGTGGTCGTGCGTGATCTGATGCAGATCGCCGCCGCGCCAGACGTAGACGCGGCTGTCGCCGACGTGGGCGATGCACGCCCCCGACCTGCCGACCAGGATCGCCGAGGCGGTCGTGGCCATGCCGCGCAGATCCTGCGAGTCGGCGATTGCCGCAGCAATCCGGCGGTTGGCGAGCCGGAAGGCGGCCTTGAGACGGTTGGCTTCGAGGCTGAGCGACGGCTCGAACGGAAAGGGCCAGGTGCGATTCTTGTCGGCCCCGGCCGTCTCTTCGATGAAGGCGGAAATGGCCTCGACGGCAACGCGGGACGCGACCTCGCCGGCGACGTGCCCGCCCATGCCGTCGGCGACCACGAACAGGCCGACGTCGGGCCGGTTGGAATAGCTGTCCTCGTTGCTGGTGCGGCGGAGACCGGGATCGCTTTTGACGGCCCAGGAGAGCGCGATCTTCGGCGTCATGGCCGGGCTCAGCCCCTCGCCGCGTCGCGGCGCCGCCTGGGCTCCCCGACCCGCGTCCCGCCCGGAACGCGTCCGGACACCTGCAGGCGGGCCAGCGCTTTCGTGAGTGCGATTCGCGCCCGCTCATAGTCGATGTCGGACGCGGGCTGCGCCAGCCGCTCCCCGGCACGCTGACGCGCCGCGACGGCGCGTTCGACGTCGATGTCCTCGGCACGCTCGGCGAGACGCGCGAGGATGGTCACGCGATCGGGCAGCACCTCGGCGAACCCGAACGCGATCGAGAGGTAGGTCTTCTCCCGGCCCTTGCGGTACCACAACTCGCCGACCGCCAGCGAGGCCAGCAGCGGCGTGTGCCCGGGCAGGACGCCGAAGTAGCCCCCGCTGCCCGGGATCTCCACCTCGTCGACCGCCTCGCGCACGAGCAGCCTGTCGGGCGTGACGATCTGGAGCTCGAGCTGCGTCGGCAGTGCCATCGATCAACAATCCACAAGCCGCAATCCGTCAATCCACAATCCGCACTCAACAAATCCTCAAATGCTCTAGCCCTTCATCTTCTCGGCCTTCTCGACCGCCTCCTCGATCGTACCGACCATCCAGAACGCCTGCTCCGGCAGGTGGTCCCACTTGCCGTCGACGATCTCGCGGAAGCTCCGCACGGTGTCGCCGATCGGCACGTACTTGCCGGGGAAGCCGGTGAACTGCTCGGCGACGAAGAACGGCTGCGAGAGGAACCGCTGGATGCGACGCGCGCGCGCGACAGCCAGCTTGTCTTCTTCCGAGAGCTCGTCGATGCCGAGGATGGCGATGATGTCCTGCAGATCCTTGTAGCGCTGCAGCACCTGCTTCACCGCCCGCGCGACATTGTAATGCTCGTCGCCGATGACACGGGCGTCGAGGATGCGCGAGGTCGAAGCGAGCGGATCGACGGCGGGGTAGATGCCCAGCTCGACGATCGCGCGCGACAGGTTGGTGGTGGCGTCGAGGTGCGCGAAGGTGGTCGCCGGCGCCGGATCGGTGTAGTCGTCGGCCGGGACGTAGATCGCCTGCACCGAGGTGATCGACCCGTGTTTCGTGGACGTGATGCGCTCCTGCAGCTCGCCCATTTCGGTGAGCAGCGTCGGTTGGTAGCCGACCGCCGAGGGCATGCGGCCGAGCAGCGCCGACACTTCGGAGCCGGCCTGCGTAAATCGGAAGATGTTGTCGATGAAGAGCAGGACGTCCTTGTTCTCCGCGTCGCGGAAGTACTCGGCCACCGTCAGCCCGCTCAGCGCGACGCGCAACCGCGCGCCCGGCGGCTCGGTCATTTGGCCGTAGACCAGCGCGGCCCGCGACTTCGCCGGCTCCTCGAGGTTGATGACCCCGCTCTCCTGGAACTCCAGCCAGAGGTCGTTGCCCTCGCGCGTCCGCTCGCCGACACCCGCGAAGACCGACACGCCGCCGTGCTTCATCGCGACGTTGTGGATCAGCTCCTGGATGATGACCGTCTTGCCGACGCCGGCGCCGCCGAACAGCCCGATCTTGCCGCCGCGCAGGTACGGCTCCAGCAGGTCGATGACCTTGATGCCGGTCTCGAACATCTGGAGCTCGGTCGACTGGTCCTCGAGTGCCGGCGCCTTGCGGTGGATCGCCCAGCGCTCGGTCGCCTGCACTGGCCGGTCGGGGAAGTCCACCGGCTCGCCGAGGACGTTGAGCACGCGGCCCAGCGTCGCGCTGCCGACCGGCATCGTGATCGGCCCGCCGGTATCGACCGCCGTCATCCCGCGCTGCATGCCGTCGGTCCGCTTCATCGCCACCGTGCGGACGCGGTTCTCGCCGAGGTGCTGCTCGACCTCCGCGATCACGTCGATGGCGCCGGGCCCGGTCCCGTCGCCGGTGATGTGGACGGCGTTGTAGATGGCCGGCAGATGCCCGCCCTCGAATTCCACGTCCACCACCGGCCCGATCACCTGCACGACCCTGCCGACGTTCTGTGTTGTCGCTGTTGCCATGGTTCGTGATTCGCCTGCTTCTGTCGTGCCGGGGCCGTTTCGCGACCGGCCCCTACAGTGCCGCCGCCCCCGATGCCACTTCGATGATCTCCCGGGTGATCGCGGCCTGCCGGATTTTTCTCACCGCTCGCGGGGCCCCACCCCCGCTCGCTCGCGCTCGGCGACGCCGCGCCTCGCGCGGGCCGCAGGCGCCGTTCACAGTGCCGCCGCCCCCGATACCACTTCGATGATCTCCCGGGTAATCGCGGCCTGCCGGACCTTGTTCATGTACAGGGTCAGCTGATCGATCATCTCCGCCGAGTTGCGCGTGGCGGCGTCCATCGCCGTCATCCGCGCCGCGTGCTCGGCCGCCGCCGATTCGAGCAGCGCCCGGAACACCTGGACCTCCACGTGGCTGGGCAGCAGATCCGCGAGCAGCTGTCCCGGTGCCGGCTCGTAGAGGTAATCCACCTGCGGCCGGGCGATGCTCGCAGCCGCGCCCGGATCCGGTGCCGCGAACGCACCCCGCGGGATGGGCAGCAGCCGCTCGAGGACGACGCGCTGCTGCAGCACCGACTTGAACTCGTTGTAGACGAGGTAGACGCTGTCCGCCGTGCCGCTGGTGAACCCTTCGACCGCCGCCCTGGCGATCGCCTGCGCGTCCTCGAAGCGGAGGTGTGCGAACAGGTTGATCTGCTCGTACCGCACCTCGAACCCGCGGCGCGCGAAGAAATCGCGGCCGCGCCGGCCGATCAGCCCGAGCGCGATCTCGCGGCCCGGGTTCTCGGCGATGAAGTGTCCCGCCGACTTGATCACGTTGGTGTTGAAGCTGCCGCACAATCCGCGATCGGCGGTGATTATGACGAGCAGGACTCGGCCGCTCGCCGCGCCCGCTGCCCGCTCGTCGAGAAGCGGGTGCGCCGACGGATCGACGCGCGCCGCCACGCTGTTCAGCACGCGCAGCATCTCGATGGCGAAAGGGCGCGCCCTGGTCACACGCTCCTGCGCGCGGCGCAGCTTCGAGGCGGCCACCATCTTCATCGCCTTGGTAATCTGCTGCGTCGAGCGGACGGCGCGAATGCGCCGACGGATGTCTAGCAATGATGGCATCTGCCGATGTCTCTGTCGGTGTCAATGCCGAATGCTGCATGCCGAATACTGGACCGGTCCATGTCAGCGCTCACGTCGACATTCATCGGTATTCAGCCTTCGGCATCGACCATTGACACGCTGCGGCGTCAGGCCGCGGCCGTCTTGTGCCCGGCGGCGAACGTCGCTCCGAATTCCTTGAGCGTGTCGTTCAGCTCCGCCTTGATGGCGTCGTCGATTTGCTTCTTCTGCGCCAGGCTCGAGAGCAGCTGCGGCCGGCGGGCGTCGAGGAACTCGAAGAGCTCCGTCTCGTAGGTCCTGATGTCCTCGACGGCGACGCTGTCGAGATACCCGTTGGTGGCCGCATAGATGATGATCACCTGCTTCTCGACCGGTAGCGGCTGGTATTGCGGCTGTTTCAGGACCTCGACCAGCCGCCGGCCGCGGTTCAACTGGTTCTGCGTCGCCTTGTCCAGGTCGCTGCCGAACTGCGCGAACGCCGCCAGCTCGCGGTACTGCGCCAGGTCGAGGCGCAGCGAACCGGCGACCTGGCGCATCGCCTTCACCTGCGCCGAGCCGCCGACGCGCGAGACGGAGTTGCCGACGTTGATCGCCGGCCGGATGCCCTGGTGGAACAGGTCGCTCTCCAGGAAGATCTGGCCGTCGGTGATCGAGATGACGTTGGTCGGGATGTAGGCCGACAGGTCTCCGGCCTGCGTCTCGATGACGGGCAGCGCGGTGAGCGATCCGCCGCCGAGCTCCTCCCGCATTTTCGCCGCCCGCTCCAGCAGGCGCGAGTGCAGGTAGAACACGTCGCCCGGATACGCCTCGCGCCCGGGCGGACGCCGCAGCAGCAGCGAGATCTCGCGGTACGCCTGCGCGTGCTTCGACAGGTCGTCGTAGACGCAGAGCGCGTGGCGGCCGCTGTCGCGGAAGTACTCACCCATGGCGCACGCCGAGTATGGGCTGAGGAAGAGCAGCGGCGCCGGATCGGACGCCGCCGCCGCGACGACGATCGAGAACTCCATCGCGCCGGCGTCCTCGAGGGTGCGAACGACCTGGGCGATGGTCGACTGCTTCTGCCCGATCGCGTTGTAGATGCAGACGACGTCCTGCCCCCGCTGGTTGATGATCGTGTCGACCGCCAGCGCCGTCTTCCCGGTCTGCCGGTCGCCGATGATCAACTCGCGCTGGCCGCGCCCGATCGGCACCATCGCGTCGATCGCCTTCAGCCCGGTCTGCAGCGGCTCCTTGACCGGCTTGCGATCGACAACGCCGGGGGCCAGCCGCTCGATCTCGCGAAACTGCTTGGTGACGATCGGCCCCTTGCCGTCGACCGGCTGGCCGAGCGCGTTTACCACCCGACCGATCATCTCCTCGCCGACCGGCACCGAGATGATGCGGCCGGTGCGCTTGACCGTGTCGCCCTCCTTGATCTCGGTGTAGTCGCCGAGCAGCACCGCGCCGACGCTCTCCTCCTCGAGGTTCAGCGCGATGCCGAACACGCCGTGCGGAAACTCGAGCATCTCGGTCGCCATCGTCCGCTCGATGCCGTGGATGCGCGCGATGCCGTCACCGACCGACACGATCGTCCCGACTTCGGCGACGTCGACGTCGACGGCGTAGCTCCCGATCTGGTCGCGGATAATCTTGGATATCTCTTCGGCTCTGATGTTCATGTGTACTCAGCAGCAGGGCGCGACTCTCGCCGCCACGTCTGCATTTCTCATTGCGCGTGGGGGGGCAGCCCAGCGCCCTCTTATGCTCGGTTCGCTCGGCCGGCCCGGTACCCGGTGACTCACGCCCTCGCTCGTACGCGCGCGCCGTAACCGAGTCCCGAGCGCCGTCACGTGTCTGCCTCCAGCAACTGCTGCTTCAGCCGCGCCAGCTGCCCCGTCACGCTGCCGTCGTACACGGTGCTGCCGACGCGCGCCACAGCGCCGCCCAGGATCGACGGATCGACGCGGCTTTCGAGCTGCACGTCGCGCCCGGTCGCGCGCGCGAGCCCGGCTCTGAGCGCCTGCAGCTGCTCGGGAGGCAGCGGCATGGCCGTCACCAGCTCCGCCCGGACGACGTGCGCGTGGTCCATCAACCGGTCCTCGTAGACGCGCACGATCTCCGGCAGCAGCACCAGGCGATCGCGCTCGGCGAGGAGCAGCAAGAGCCTGGCGACCATCGGCGACATCTCACCGGCCCGGGCGACGAGCTCCTCGACCAGCGCGCGCTTCCTCTGAACCGGGACCGCAGGGTTCGACAGCACGCGCGCCAGCGCCTCGTGCGCCGACAGCAGGCCGGCGAATCCGGCGAGGTCGTCGCGGGCGCGATTCAGCTGGCCGTCCTTCAGCACAACGTCGAAGAGTGCGCGGCCGTAGCGGCTCGCGGCCGCCCGGCTTGTCATCGCCCTTCCCCGAGCTGCGTCGCGTAGCGATCGAGGAGGCGCAGCTGGTCGGCGGCGGTGATCGACTGCTCGATGCGCCGCCGCGCCACCGTCACGGCCAGCTCGGCGGTGTGCGCCGCGAGCTCGCGTTTCGCGATTCGCAGCCGGCTCTCGATCTCGCGGCGCGTCTGCGCGAGCAGGCGCTCGCGCTCGGCGGCCGCGGCGCTGGCGATGCGTGTACGCTCTGCCTGCACGTCCTCGGCTCCGCGCTGCTTCAAGGCCTCGAGCTCGGCCGGCAGGGCCCGCATCCGCTGCGCGATCTGCGCAAGCTGCGCCCCGGCGGCGGCCCGCTGCTGCGACGCGGTCACGAGATCCTGCCGGATCTGGGTAATGCGCGCGGCCAGGTACGCCATGAGGGGGCTTTTCAGGAAGTAGGCGAGCAGGCCCGCGAGGATCGCGAAGTTCACCAGCTTCGCGATCATCGAGACCAGGCCGCCGCCTTCACCGGCTTGGGCCGCGGCGTGAACGTCCGCGCCGAGGGCGAGGACGAGCAGCGCCGTGAACACACAGGGAATCCGGGTCATCGACGACAGCATCGGAAGGTGCAGGACCGGCAATCAGGACGCCGCCTTGCGGCCGAGGATGCGGTCGGCGGCAGCCGTCCCGAGCGCGTCGGCTTCCTCGCTCAACGTGCGGCGCGCGTTCTCCACCTCCGCCTGCAACTGCGCGGTCGCCGCCGCGATCTGCGTCTCGGCCTCGGCACGGGTGCTCGCCAGGATCCCGGCACGCTCGGCCAGGGCGGCGCGCCGCATCTCGTCCATCTGCCGGTAGATTTCGCCGCGCGCGTCCGTCGTCCTGCGCTCGAATTCGGCAGTCGCGTTGCGCGCCTCGAGCGCCGACCGATCCGCCAGCTCGCGCGCCGACGTGATGGCCTTTTCCCGCTCGGCGATGACACGGAGGATCGGCCTGAACAGCAGCCGGTCGAGAATGACCGTCAGCAGCAGGACGAAGAAGATGACCCAGAAGACGGACAAATCCGGGAGCACGGAACCTCCGGTGGGACGAATCGGATCCTACGGGGCGCACGCGGCGCAGCCGGGACAAACGTTAATTTATACCATCCAAAGGGGCTGCGGGGCCAGATCAGCTGGATGGGTGGTTGAAAGGGACGACTGCTTCAGGGTCTCAGCGAAGCGTCACGGCGAGGCTGGTTTCCTGAGCGACCGCCCGGCCGATCGCCCATACCTCGACACCCGCAGCGCCGAGCGCGGACCGCGCGGCGGCGGCGTGCGCGGCCTCCACGCTGACGAGCAGTCCACCGGATGTCTGCGGATCGTGGAGCAACTGCATGAGGTCGCCGGGAACATCGGGGCCGAGGCGCACACCCGGTCCGAAATGCTGGGCGTTGGTGCGGCCGCCGGCGGGGACGTTTCCCTCGACGAGCTCGCGCGCACCTGCCAGGATCGGCACGGCGGCGACGTCGATTTCCAGCGTGCAGCCGCTCGCCACCGCCATTTCCGAGGCGTGCCCGAGCAGCCCGAAGCCGGTGACGTCCGTACACGCGTGCACGGCGCCAGCCGAGAGCGAGAGGAGCGCCGCGCTCGCCGCCGCGTTTAACTGCAGCATCGACGCGGTCGCGGCGGCGGCGGCGGCGTGCGGAGCGCGGCCGAACTTGATCGCGGTTGCGACGATCCCGGTGCCGATCGGCTTGGTGAGCAAGAGGACGTCGCCGGGGCGCGCGCCGCCGTTGGTGAGCACGCGATCCGGGTGGACGTCGCCGGTCACGGCGTAGCCGAACTTGATTTCGCTATCCCGAACGGTGTGGCCGCCGAGCAGGGCGACGCCGGCCTCGCGGAGCTTCGCGAGGCCGCCCTCGAAAATGGCGCGCAACACGCTCCGCTCGGCGTCCTGCGGGAATCCCGCAATCGCCAGCGCGGTGAGCGGACGGCCGCCCATCGCGTAAATGTCGCTCAGCGCGTTGACCGCGGCGATCTGGCCGTAGACGTAGGGGTCGTCGACAATCGGCGTGAAGAAATCAACCGTCTGCACCAGCGCCCGAGCCTCGTCGAGCCTGTACACACCTGCATCGTCCGAGGTCCGGTAGTCGACGAGGACCCGGTCGTCGCGGTGGACGGGCAGGTCGCCCAGCACCTGGGCGAGCTCGCCGGCGGCGAGCTTGCTCGCTCAACCGGCGCAGTGCGAGTAGTCGGTCAGTTTCCTGGTTTCCACGGGTTCTCTCAATCTGGGCTGCCTTCGCTCTCCTGCTACGCCTGCTCCCGGGTACGACCGGCGCCTGTGATTTCACAAGAGAAGAGAAGCCCAACAGCACTGGCTCTCCGGCGTCCCTGCTCCGGTGAATTCCACGGCGCCACCAGTGGCGCACCCCCCTCACCGTTCCGTCAACTGTTCAAAAAGCCGCTGCAGCTCGTCTTCCGACTGGAAGTCGATCTGTATCTTGCCGCCTCTTCCCCTGCGCACGATTTCCACGCGCGTGCCCAGCGCCAACCGCAGCTTCTCCTCTGCCGCGCGCGTGTGCACGTCCTTCTGCGGCTCTTCACGCCGCGCGGGCGGCTGACCGGCCTTCTTCACGAGCGCTTCGGTCTCGCGTACTGACAGGCTTCGGGCGACCACCTCGCGCGCCAGCCGGAGCTGCGCGGCCTCGTCGGCGAGCGCGAGCAGCGCGCGGGCGTGGCCCATCGAGAGCGCGCCGGTTCCAATGCCACCGCGGACTTCCTGCGGCAGCTTCAGCAGCCGCAGATAATTGGCGACCGACGACCGGTCCTTGCCGACCGCGACGGCAATCTGCTCCTGCGTCAGGTGGAATTCGTCGACGAGCCGACGATAGGCCTGCGCCTCTTCCACGGGGTTCAGGTCCTCGCGCTGCACGTTCTCGATGAGCGCCGCCGCGAGCAGGCGCTCGTCGGGAATGTCGCGAATCACGACGGGGACCTTCAGCAGGCCGGCGCGCTGCGCGGCGCGCCACCGCCGTTCGCCCGCGACGATCTCGAATCCGTCATCAGCGCGGCGAACGACGATCGGCTGGATCATGCCGGCGGACTTGAGCGACCGCGCGAGCTCCTCGATGCCGGCTTCGTCGATGGTGCCGCGCGGCTGGAAACGGTTCGGGCGAAGCCGGTCGGTGTCGATCTCGAACGGTCGATCGGTGGCGTCGGCGGGCGACGCGACCGGGGCGTCCGGAATCAGCGCGGACAGCCCGCGGCCGAGCGCGGGGCGCTTGTCAGCCATGCTGGGGCTCCGTTGTCTCCTCGGGGTCGCGCGACGTCTCGTCGCGCGCGAGCACCTCGCGCGCGAGCGCGAGGTAGGCTTCGGCGCCCCGTGATTTCACGTCGTAGAGGATGACCGGCATGCCGTGGCTCGGCGCCTCGCCGAGCCGGATGTTGCGCGGGATCACCGTCGAGTACACGCGCTCCCGGAAGAAGGCGCGAATGTCGCGCGCCACCTGCTGCCCGAGGTTCGTGCGCTCGTCGTACATCGTGAGCAGCACGCCGTGGATATCGAGCGCCGGGTTGAGCGTGGCGCGAACGCGCCGCAGCGTGGCGACGAGATCGGCGAGCCCCTCGAGCGCGAAGTATTCGCAGGTGAGCGGAATCAGCACCGCGTCGGCCGCGACGAGCGCGTTCAACGTGAGCAGTCCGAGCGACGGCGGCGTGTCGATGACGATGTAGTGGAAGCGGTCGCGAAGCGGGTCGAGGAACATGCGGAGCCGCCGCTCGCGGGCGGACAGCGCGACGAGGTCAATTTCGGCGCCGGTGAGGTTGCGGTCGGCGGGGACGAGCGACAGGCCGTGAACGCGGGTCTCGACGACGAAACGGAGCGGGTCGGCGTGATCGTCGGCAGTGAGCGCCTCGTAGATGGTGCCGGCTGGGGCGGCGTGTCCCTTGAGTCCGACACCGCTGGTGAGATTCGACTGGGGATCCATGTCGACGAGGAGGACTCGCCGCTCGGCCATCGCCAGGCAGGTGGCGAGGTTGATGGCGGTGGTGGTCTTGCCGACGCCGCCTTTCTGGTTGGCGACGGCCACGGAATGAGCACGCATTACTAGGTTGTTTGCCCTAATTCGAGGAACGCGGGCTGTCGAAAGGCAGCAGGATAGCCTTGCCGGGGCGACCGGGTCAACGTTCCACGTGGAACACGGCTCAGCCGAGGCGTCGCTTGGACAGCACCGTGAGACGGCTCTGCAGGCTCTCCACGAGTGGGACGGTCGCCTTCCATTCGAGCGGCGGGACAATGGCGGATGGGAGGTCCGGACCGCTCGGCCCCCGGAAGAGCAGCAACAGGCCGTCCGGAGCGAGGAATGCCTGCAGGGTCATCAGCGTCGACGTCTCGACTCGCACGGCGCGCGTGGACACGACGTCGAACGCCTCGTGCAGCTCCGGGCGGGCGAGCAGTTCCTCGTACCGGCTCGTCTCCACGGTAGCCCCCTCCAGGCCGAGGTGCCGAACGGCTTCACGGAGGAAGGCCGACTTCCGGATCTTCACCTCGACCATCGTCAGCGACAACCGGGGGATTGCCAGTTTGATGGGGATGGCAGGTGAGCCGCCACCCGATCCGATGTCCAGCAGCCTCAACGCCCCCGGCTGGAAGTGACGTGCGGCAGCCAGGGGCTCGAGCAGCAGCCGATCGATCGCCTCGTCGATGTCATCGATCGCCGTCAGGTTGATTTTGCGGTTCCAGCGCGACAGCAGATCGTAATAACGAGCCAGCTGAGCCACGAGGGCCTCCGGCAGAAACCAGCCGGCCCGCGCCGCACGACGGGTGAGGCGGGTTTTCAGGTCACGCGGTGCCACGCCATGCAGCCTATCAGACGGCAGGCGGCGTGCGCGCGCGTTCGAGGCAGGCGAAGACGAGGGCAACAGCGGCCGGCGTTACTCCCGGAATGCGCCCAGCCTGGCCCAGCGTGGCGGGCTTGGCCTCGGAGAGACGCTCTACCATCTCGCGTGACAGCCCTGGAATCCCGCGGTACTCAAACTCCTCCGGAATCGGTCGCTCTTCCTGGCGGCGCTGGCGCTCGATGGCAGCCCGCTCGCGTCGTATGTACCCGTCGAACTGGAAATCGGTCTGCAGGCTGACCAGGTCAAGGTCGCGGCTGGACTGTTCCAGATTCAGCGTCACCTGGCCACTCGCCACCAGCGTCTCCAGTGCGATTTCAGGCTGCTTCAGCGCCTGCGCCGCGATCAGCCGTGCGCCGGCCGCCGTCGTCACGACGGTCGTACGAATCCGTTCACGGTTGCGTTCGAAACGCTCGCGCCGCCGCTCGAACCGTTCCCACTGCTCATCGTTCACCAACCCAACCCGCCGCCCGAGCGGCGTCAGCCGGAGGTCGGCGTTGTCGATTCTGAGGACCAGGCGATGCTCCGCCCGCGACGTGAACATGCGGTAGGGCTCGAGGCAGCCGCGGGTCGTCAGATCGTCCACGAGGATTCCGATGTAGGCTTCGGTGCGAAGGAAGGTGAGGGGGGGTCTTCCTCCTACCCGAAGCGCTGCGTTGAGGCCTGCAACCAGCCCTTGCGCAGCAGCTTCCTCGTACCCGGAAGTCCCGTTGATCTGCCCGGCCAGGTACAGCCCCGGGACGCGCTTGGTTTCCAGCGTCGGCCGGAGTTCGGTGGGCTGGACGAAATCGTACTCGATGGCATAGCCGGGCCGGAGCATTACGGCGTCCTCGAGACCGGGCAGGGCGTGCACGAGCGCTTCCTGGGTTTCCGACGGGAGGCTCATCGACAGACCGTTGACGTAGATCTCCTGCACGTCGAGACCCTCTGGTTCGAGGAACAGTTGATGACGTTCCCGGTGAGGGAATCGGATCACCTTGTCCTCGAGTGACGGGCAGTAACGCGGTCCGATTCCCGTGATCTGTCCGTTGTACAGCGGCGACAGCTCGACATTTCGGCGTACCAGGGCGTGGACGCGCTCGGTCGTGTGCAGGAGGTGACAGACGATTTGCTCGCGGTCAATCCGGTCGTTGGCAAACGAGAAAGGGACCGAGGGCCGATCGCCGTGCTCCTCGCGGAACCGGGAGAAATCGATGCTCCGCCGATCCAACCGCGGAGGAGTGCCCGTCTTGAGGCGCCCGCCACGGAACCCGAACGCCTTGAGCGAGTCCGCGAGGTCGCGCGATGGAGGCTCCTCGGATCGACCAGCCGGGCGCCGCTCAGGCCCGACGTGAATCAGCCCGTTCAGGAACGTGCCGGTCGTCACGATGAGGGCCCCGCAGCCGAAGGTCTCGCCGGTTTCGAGCGCAAGACCGCGCACTCCCGAACCGTCGGCCACGATCGATCCGGCCCTCCCGAAGATCCAGGCGATGTTCGGTTCCCGGTCGATCGCCGACTTCACCCACGCGCTGTACCGCCGTTTGTCCGCCTGCGCCCGCGGCGACCACACCGCGGGGCCGCGGCTGCGGTTCAGGAGTTTGAACTGAATGCCCGTCGCGTCGATGGCGCGCCCCATCAGCCCGCCGAGCGCGTCGATCTCGCGGACCAGGTGGCCCTTTGCGGTGCCGCCGATCGCGGGGTTGCACGGCATGTGAGCCACCGTGTCAGGCGACAGAGTGCATAGGCCCACCGTACGGGCCATGCGCGCCGCGGCCCACGCCGCCTCGATGCCGGCGTGTCCGGCGCCAATTACGATGATATCAAAAGTACTTTGCAATGCCTCTTACTTTCCAATGCAAAACTTGGAGAAGATGGCACGCAGCGTGTCGTCCGCGGTGCGTGCGCCGGTCACCTCCTCGAGCGCGGTACGTGCTTCCCGCAGGTCGGCGAGCACGAACTCCTCCGGCGCCCCGTCGCGCGCCGTGCCGCCCGCGCGCTCGAGCGCCCCGCGGGCGCGCTCCAGCAGCGCCACGTGGCGGACGTTCGTGATCGCCGGAGCGTCGCGGCGCGGCTCGCCCCCGCTCAGCGCTCGCGCCAGCTCGTCGCGCAGCCGATCGACGCCCGCACCGGTCAACGCACAGACCGGAATGCCTCCGGGTGCCTCCCCGCCCTGGTCCCATGCCGGCGGGAGATCGATCTTGTTCACCACCACGATCGATCGCAGTGCGCCTGCCTCAGCCAGCAACTTCCGGTCCTGCTGCTCCAGCGACCGGGATCGATCCAGCACGACGACGAGCAGCTCCGCCACCTCCCGCGCCGCGTGCGCGCGCGCGATCCCTTCCGCCTCGACGGCATCGGCCGCCGCCGTGTGCACGCCGGCGGTATCCACGAACGTCACGGGAATGCCGGCGATTTCCACTGTCTCGGTGAGCAGGTCGCGCGTCGTGCCCGGAACGTTGGTGACGATGGCGCGCCCGGCGCCCGCGAGGGCGTTGAAGAGGCTCGACTTCCCGGTGTTCGGGCGGCCGGCGATCACCACGTGGCCGCCCTCCCGCACCACCCGTCCTCTCCGGGCATCATCGAGCAGCGCCGACACCGCCGCCGTCAGGTCCCCAATCTCGTGAGCGGCGTCCGTGGAGTCGACGAAGTGATAGCCCTCCTCCGGGAAATCGAGGGAGGCCTCGAGGCGGGCCGTGAGATCGAAGAGCGCCGAGTCGATCCTGCGAATGGCGCCGGTCAGCGTGCCCTCCAGTTGGTCGAACGCGGCTCGAGCCTGCAGCGGCGTCACCGCGTCGACGAGATCGCGGACAGCCTCTGCCTGCACGAGGTCCAGCCGGCCGTGCAGGAAGGCGCGCAGCGTGAACTCGCCCGGCTCGGCGAGCCGCGCGCCGCGCTGCATGCACGCTCCGACGATCGCGCGCAGCAGCACCGGGCTGCCGTGCACGCTGATCTCCACGACGTCCTCCGCGGTATACGAGTGCGGCGCCGGAAAGTAGGTGAGGACGGCCTCGTCCCGCACGCCGGCACCGCGGACGATCGCCAGCGTCGCGTACCGTGGGGCGAGCGGGTGCTGCGCGTCGCTGATCTCGAGCGCGATGCGCGCCGCCCCGGGGCCGCTCAGGCGCGCCACGCCGATTCCCCCGCGTCCCGGCGCCGTCGCGATGGCGACGATGGTGTCGTCGGTGCTGAAGCCCACAGACAGAGATCGTGGAGTAGTAAGGTGGAAAGGCTCTTAACGATTCCCGCTTACCTCCTGCTGCGTTACGCTATCGCCGGACGGAGATGATGACGGTCTTCATGAACGCGTCGCCGATGCTCTCGGAGGACATCGCCGGATCTTCGGCGACCGTGAGGTGGACGATGCGCCGCGCGTACGGGTTGAGCGGACCCATCTCCTGCGGACCGGCGCTCTTCGCCTTCTCCATCATGAACCGCGCCATCTGCCGCAGCTCGGCGTCTTTTCCCTTGCGGTAGTCCAGGCAGTCCACCACGAACGAGCGGTCGTCCTTGAGGTGCCGGCGGAACGCGGTGTTCACGATCTGCTGCAGCGCGTCGAGCGCCTCGCCCCGGCGACGCAGCAGGTGCTCGCCGCCCTGGCCCGACAGGTCGACGCGAACGTTGTCCGGGGTGTCGATCACCGTCACGTCGAGCGGCAGCCCCATCGTCTCGAGCGTGCGGCGCACGAAGTCGCGAACGCGGTCCTGCAGTTCCATTACTTGCGCTCCTTCGACGGCTCCGCCTTGCCAGCGGCGCTCGTCTTTCCCGCGCCCGCGCTTTTGAGCCGCCGTTCCGCGGCCGGCCGGGGCGGCTTGGCCGGCGGTCCGATCAGGCGGTTGGTCACCACCTGCTGCCCGATCGTCCAGAGGTTGCTCGCCGTCCAGTAGATCACCAGCCCGCTCGGCATCCACAGGAACATCCCCGTGAAGACGATGGGCATCAGCAGCATCATCTTCTGCTGCATGGGATCAGCACCCGTCTGCGGCGTCATCTTCGTCTGGATGAACTGCGTGGCGCCCATCAGCAGTGGCGTGATGTAGAGCGGATCGTAGGTGGAGAGGTCCCTGATCCAGAGCATGAAGGGCGCGCCGCGGAGCTCGATCGCCACCGAGAGCATGGAGTAGAACGCGATGAGGATCGGGAAGGTGAGGAGCATCGGCACGCACCCGCTCGCCGGGTTTACTCCCCGCTCGCGGTACAGGTTCATCAGCTCGGTGTTCTGCTTGCTCCGCGCCGGATCGCTCATCTTCAGGTGCTTGTAGCGCTCCTGGATGGCCTTCACCTCCGGCTGCAGCTCCTGCATCTTGCGCATCGAGACGACGCTCTTGTGGCGCAGCGGGAACATCACCAGGTTGATGATCACCGTGAGGATGATGATCGACCAGCCCCAGTTGCCCGCATAGCCGTGCACCCACTTGAGCGCGTTGTGGAGCGGGACGACGAACCAGCGGAACATGCCGAAGTCGATCGCGTACGTCAGGTACGGATCGATCGATTTCAGTACGTCGAAATCCTTCGGTCCGAAGAAAAAGCGCGCCTTCGAGGGGGCGGCGGGGAACGTCGCCGACCAGGTGACGAATCGCGCGACGGTCCCGGCGCCGTCGGCGGGGACCTGGAACGGCGCATATTTCACGGTGATCGGGGTCCCCGGCGCGATGATCGCGCTCAGGAAGAAGTGATCGTCCACTCCCGCGAACGGCATCGTCCCCGACACCGAGGCATGTTCCGCGACGTCGTTTTGCCCGACGCGCGTGATCTCCCCCTCGCGCGAGTAGATCGGCTGCGGCGGCGGGCTGTAGACGAATCCGCTGCTCTTCGCCATCCCGAGCCCGAGTGCCGGCCCCCACTCAACCGTCGGCACGAGGGCCGCCGCCCCTCGTGTCACGGTTGCGGAGAACTCCAGCAGGTAGGGGTTCTCCGCGGGAAACACGAACGTCTTGTCGGCCGCCAGCCCTGACGCGTCCTCGTACTCGAATCGCAGCGTGCCCGGACCGCCTTCGACGTGCACCTCGGTCGCGCTGGGCTTGAACAGCGCGCGCCGGAGCGTCGCCGTGACGGCAGCGTCTTCGACGGTCAACGAGAACGGGCGCACCGCTTCCGTCGGGAGGTTCTGCGGCACGAGCTCCAGCGGCCGGCCGGCGGAATCGTGGTATTTCTTCAGTCGCCAGCTTTTCAGGACCCCGCCGCGAGTCGAAAAGAGAGCGGCGACCGAGTCGTTCTCGTATCGAATGTCACGTTCCTCCGAGTCGCCGACGACCGTGGCGGGCAGCGGGGCCGCCTCGGGTTCTGCGGCCGACGCCTTGTCTTGGGCCTGAGCAGGCGCGGACTGCGCACCCGGTTGGCTCGCGGCGGGCGCGCTTGGCGACGGCGCGGCTGTGCGCTGCGGCGGCTTCGGCGGATAAAGCGCCTGGTAGCCGTAGAGCACGACGAACGACAGGATGATCGCGAGAAGGACCCGTTTTTCCATGTATCAGGACCGCCGCGGTCCGGGCACCGGGTCATAGCCGGAAGACCCCAGCGGGTGGCAACGGGCCAGCCGCCGCAGCGAGAGAGCCGACCCCCGGAGGACGCCGAACCGGGCCACGGCCTCTGCCGCATATTCCGAGCACGACGGCAGGTAGCGGCACGAACCCGCAAACTGGTGCGACAGCAGTAACTTGTAGGCTCGAATGAGGGCCAGGGCGGCGCGCTGGAAAAGCGTCAACCCTTGGGCTTCAGCTTCGCACATGGCCGCGCATGCGTGACTGGCCCCGCGTGAAGGCGCCGCGGAAGTCGTCCTGGAGGCTATCGTAAGACGCATCGAAGAACCCGGCGCGCGGAATGACGATCACGTCGACGCCGGACTCCTCAGCGCACGCCGTAGTACGTCTGAACACCTCCCGAATCAACCGTTTAGCGCGGTTTCTCATGACCGCGCCGCCCAGCTTTCTCGACGCCACGACTCCCAGCCGGACCCCAGGGCCCGTGCCCGGAGCCATGACGAGCGTGAGGTAACGGCCGTGCATTCGAATCCCCGCCTGAAAGGCCTTCTGATACTCCCCCCTTCGCCTGAGACGACGGGCCTTCCCGAGGCGCTGGGACGACATCCTGCCGATCCCTCCGAGCAGCCGTCCTTGGAGCACGGGGCGTGGCTCTACTAGCCGGTGGGTTCGGGTCCGACTACGACGAGACGGAGAGCCGTTTGCGGCCTTTGGCGCGGCGGCGCTTCAGAACGAGGCGACCGTTCTTGGTGCTCATGCGCACGAGGAACCCGTGAGTACGCCTGCGGCGCCGGCGGTTTGGCTGAAACGTACGTTTCATGATGCTCGATCCCTTGCAGATGGCGGCGAAGAGCGGAGAAACCTAGATAGTAGCCAGCGGCCGCTGGAGTGTCAATTGAGCGGGCCAGATCTGCACAGCCTGGCACTCGGTCCGGGCGTGTGGTACAGTCGCGGCCCGCGATCCGTGAGGGTCGTCCCCCCAAGTTTTCCACAACTGTGGAAAAAAATGTGGAAAAGCCAAGGTTTTCGCCCCGATCCCGCCTCCCGATGGCGTAGTGGGGCGGGTTTCGCCGGGGCGAAAGTGCAAAACGTGCCGGTTTTCCGGGATGAATCCGCAGTCAGGCTGCAGCAGCCCTTTCCGTTGCCGGAGCGGTCGGGGGGCGAAAGTCTGTTGAATGGCTCCCATGCGACACAGGCGTGAACATGTCCGCCGCTAATATCTGGGACCTTGTCCTGGGCCTGGTCGAGGCCAAGGTCAACCGGCACAGCTTCTACACCTGGTTTCAGCCGACCGCTTTCATCTCCGACGACGGGTCCGTAATTCGCGTGCGCGTTCCGAACGCGTTGTTCCGTGACTGGCTGGCGAAGCACTATGCGGCGGTCCTCGAGGAGGCGTTTGCTGAGCTCAACCGCCCGCGCGCCACGGTGGAGTTCGTCATGGAGGACGTCGAGGGCGAGCCGGTCGCCTTCGACGAACTTCGACCGGAACCGCTCCCCACCGAACCGGCATCCGACGATGGATTGGGCCCGCGTTACTCGTTCGACACGTTCGTGGTCGGGCCCTCCAACCAGTTCGCGCACGCCGCCTGCCGGGCGGTCGCGGAAGCACCCTCCCGCTCGTACAACCCATTGTTCATTTATGGCGGCGTGGGCCTGGGCAAGACGCACTTGATGCATGCCATCGGTCACTACGTGCTCAACCACCTGAAGAGCCTCAAGCTGACCTACATCTCGTCCGAGCGTTTCATGAACGAGATGATCAACGCCGTTCGCTACGATCGTGTTCTCGACTTCCGCGAGCGCTATCGCAGCGTGGACGTGCTGCTCGTCGACGACGTGCAGTTCCTCGCCGGCAAGGAAGGCACGCAGACCGAGTTCTTCCATACGTTCAACGCGCTCTACGACGCGCAGAAACAGATCGTCATCAGCAGCGACTGCCCGCCGCGCGAGATCCCGTCGCTCGAGGAACGGCTGCGGTCCCGGTTCGAATGGGGGCTGATTGCCGACATCCAGCCACCCGATCTCGAGACCAAGGTTGCGATCCTCAAACGGAAAGCGGAGGCGGAGGGCGTTCCACTCCCCGACGCGGTGGCCATCTACATCGCCGGCAAGATCAAGTCGAATATCCGCGAACTCGAGGGATCCTTGATTCGGCTCATTGCCTACGCGTCGCTGACCGGCCGCGAAATCTCGCTGCCGCTCGCCCAGGACGTGCTGCGCAACGTGCTGCAGAACGAAGAGCGCGCCGTGACGATCGAGATCATCCAGAAGTTCGTCTCCGACTACTACCAGCTGAAACACGGCGAGTTGAAGTCGCGCAACAACTCGAAGTCGGTCGCGATGCCGAGGCAAATCGCAATGTACCTGTGCAAGACGTTGACGAACGCCTCGCTGCCGGAGATCGGACGGAGTTTCGGAGGCAAGCACCACTCCACGGTGATTCACTCCATCCGGAAGATCGAAGACCTCAGGCAGAAGGACGGAGATTTCAACACGCTTATCAACAACCTGATGGAGTCGTTCCGCTAGCACGGCGGCGGGCCACCCGGCTTTTTCCACAGCCGGGCCGCGGGGCTGCCGTGGACGCGCTGTGGACGCCGCCGCAAGGGAGGATCCCGCACCCGGATTCCGAGTTGCCATCCACTGTAAACAGTACTGGTGGTCCACAGCCTAAACTATAGAAATGTAAGGACTAAGGGCGCTGTTTTGTGTTTCCAACAGTGACTCTTTATTGATATACTTTCTTGTCCTAGATCTCCCTCTATTCGAAGGGATCGGCGCGTCGCGCCGGCGCGCCTCCCGCGAGGTCAACACCACATGGAACTGGTCGTCCGCAAGACCGATCTGCTGCGCGAACTTCAGCTGTTCCAGGGCATCGTCGAACGCAAAAACACGATTCCGATTCTGGCCAACGTGCTCATCGAAACGGACGGTGACGAGCTCAAGTTCCTGGCAACCGACCTCGAGGTCGGGCTCCGTAGTCGGTGTGCAGCATCGGTCGCCAAGGGGGGATCGCTGACGCTTCCCGCCAAGAAACTCTACGAGATCGTCAAGGCGCTGCCGGAGACTGACGTTCGTATCGAGGAAGACAAGAACGGCGTCAAGGTTGCAGCCGATCGGTTCGACTCGCGGATGCAAACGCTGCCACGCGAGGATTTTCCGACCTTGCCGGATGCCACCGGAACGGTAAGCGCGACGCTGCCTCGCCAGGTACTGCGGCAGATGGTCGAGAAGACGCAGTTTGCCATCACCGGCGAGGACACGCGCTACTTCCTCAACGGGGCGCTGTTCATCCTGCGGCCGGATTCGATGAGCCTGGTGTCGACCGACGGCCATCGTCTGGCGCTCATCACAGTGCCGCGCGAGAAGGGCAAGGGGCGCGGTGCGCGCGCCGAGGAGGAGGTCCGCGTCATCCTGCCGCGCAAGACGCTGCTCGAGCTCGGGCGGCTGCTGGCCGACGGCGAGGGAGACATCCAGTACGAGCGCGGCGAGAACCACCTGTTCTTCGACGTCGGCGGCCGGTTGCTGATCTCGCGCATGATCGACGGTCAGTTTCCCGCCTTCGAGCGCGTCATCCCGAAGAGCAACGACAAGCGCGTGGACTTCGACCGCGATCGGCTGACCAGCGCGGTGCGCCGTGTGGCGCTGCTCTCGAACGAGCGCTCGCGCGCGGTCAAGTTCGCGATCGACAAGGGCCGGGTCGAAATTGCATCGAGCAGCCCGGAGTTCGGCGAGGCGAAGGAAGTCCTCATCGTCGACTACGGCGCCGCTCCGGTGACCATCTGCTTCAACGCCCAGTACGTGCTCGACTTCCTCGGCGTGGTGGAAACCGATTCGGTCAGCCTGGAGTTCAAGGACGAGATGAGCCAGGCGGTGATGAAGCCGATCGGAGCGGACGGGTACGACTACACCTACGTCATCATGCCGATGCGTGTGTGAACCACTGAACCTCCTGAATGACTGAACTGCAGCGGCAAGAACTCGACCAGCAGGCCGACGATCCGGCGAGCGTGGCTGCTGACCAGCCCCGGCTTGCGTCGAACGGCGACGGCGGCGGCGCGGACGACTACGGCGCCGACAAGATCAAGGTCCTCGAAGGGCTCGAGGCGGTGCGCAAGCGGCCGGCGATGTACATCGGCTCGACCGGCGCGCCCGGCCTCCACCATCTCGTCTACGAGATCGTCGACAACTCCATCGACGAGGCACTGGCCGGGTACTGCGATCAGATCAGCGTCACGCTGCACATCGACAACTCGGTCACGGTCGTCGACAACGGCCGCGGCATCCCGGTGGATCTGCACGCGAGCGGACGCTCGGCCGCGGAAGTCGTGCTGACCGTGCTGCACGCCGGCGGCAAGTTCGACAACGAGAGCTACAAGGTGTCGGGCGGCCTCCACGGCGTCGGCGTGTCGGTGGTCAACGCGCTGTCGGAGACGCTCGACCTCGAGATCTGGCGCAACGGCCAGGTGTACAAGCAGAGCTACGAGCGGGGCGTGCCGACCGCCGACCTCGAGGTCACCGGCACGACCAAGAAGCGGGGCACGAAGATCACCTTCACGCCCGACGCGCAGATCTTCGAGACCGTCGAGTTCAGCTTCGACACCCTGGCGCAGCGGCTGCGCGAGCTCGCCTTCCTCAACGGCGGCGTCACCATCACGATCGACGACGAGCGCGACGGCAAGGCGCACAAGTTCCACTACGAGGGAGGCATCAACGCGTTCGTGCAGTATCTGAACCAGAACAAGACCGCGGTCAACGACAAGCCGATCTACATGCACGGCGAGAAGGACGGCATCGACGTCGAGATCGCGCTGCAGTGGAACGACGGCTACACCGAGACGGTCTATTCGTTCGCGAACAACATCAACACGCACGAAGGCGGCACGCACCTCTCCGGCTTCCGCGCCGCGCTCACGCGGACCATCAACTACTACGTCGGCAAGAACAACCTGGCGAAGGACCTGCGCGACGCGAACATCGGCGGCGACGACATCCGCGAGGGGCTCACCGCGGTCATCAGCGTCAAGATCCCGCGGCCGCAGTTCGAAGGCCAGACCAAGACGAAGCTCGGCAACACCGAGGTGAAGGGCATCGTCGAGGCGGTGGTCAACGACCGGCTCGGCGCCTTCCTCGAGGAGAACCCCGCGGTCGCGAAGCGGGTGATCAACAAGGCGGTGGACGCCGCCCGCGCGCGCGAGGCGGCGCGGAAGGCGCGCGACCTGGTGCGCCGCAAGGGCGCGCTCGACAACAGCACGCTGCCCGGCAAGCTCGCCGACTGCCAGGAACGCGACCCGGCGCTGTCCGAGCTGTACATCGTCGAGGGCGAATCGGCGGGCGGCTCGGCCAAGCAGGGGCGCGACCGCCGCTTCCAGGCGATCCTGCCGATCAAGGGGAAGATCCTCAACGTCGAGAAGGCGCGCTTCGACAAGATGCTCGGCAGCGACGAGATCAAGACGATGATCGCGGCGCTCGGCTGCGGGATCGGCGACGACGATTTCGACCTCGCCAAGCTGCGCTACCAGCGCGTGATCATCATGACCGACGCGGACGTGGACGGCTCGCACATCCGCACGCTGCTGCTGACGTTCTTCTACCGGCAGATGCGCGCGCTCATCGAGCACGGTTACGTCTACATCGCGCAGCCGCCGCTCTTCCGCGCCAAGCGCGGGCGCAGCGAGGTGTTCATCCGCGACGAGCGCGCGCTCGAGACCTGGCTGATGAAGCGCGCGGTCGAATCGCGCGTGCTCGTGCTGCCCGATGGCGCGGAGATCAGCGGCGAGGAGCTGGAGCGGCGGCTCGAGCGGCTCATCGCCTTCCGCAAGTACCTGCAGATCGTCGAGCGCCGCGGCCCGACCCGCGACGTCGTGCTGGCGTTGCTCGACCGAGGGGCGCACGAGAAGGGCTTCTTCGCCGAGCGGTCACGCGTCGAGGCGCTGGCGGCCGCGCTCGCCTCGCCGCAGCGCACGGCGGCCGTCCAGGAAGACGAGGAGCACCAGGCGTTCGCCGTGGCCATCGAGGACCGGAGCGTCGGGTACCCGCGCCACCACCGGGTCGACCACGACTTCGTCACCACCAGCGAGTTCCGCACGCTCGCGGCCAGCTATCAGGACGTGAGGGGCATCCGCGGCCCGATGGTGGTGAAGACGCTCGCCGCCCACGAGCCGGACGGGCAGCCCGAGGAGCCGGGCGGCGCCGCCGCCAACGAGACGGCCATCGGCGGCGCGCCGCTCGACCAGGCAACGAAGCTCGCCGCCGAGGCCAAGCCACTCGACGCCTCGGGCGCGGTGAAAGGGTCGCGCGATGCGCGCGACGGCGACGTGCGCATCGGCACGCTCGACGAGCTGGTGGAGTTCTTCACCGCCGCGGGCAAGAAGGGGGTCGCCGTCAACCGCTACAAGGGGCTCGGCGAGATGAACCCGGAGACGCTCTGGGAAACGACGATGAACCCGGCGACGCGGACGCTGGCGCAGGTGAAGGCCGAGGACCACATGGAGGCCGACCTGATGTTCACCACGCTGATGGGCGACCAGGTCGAGCCGCGCCGCAAGTTCATCGAGGCCAACGCGCTCGACGTGAAGAACCTGGACATCTGATCGGCGCTCGCGGCGCGGCGCCGATCAGACCGCCGCGAGCCATCCCGAACCGACCACCGAGCGCCGGACGCCGAGCACCGACCCACACGCATGACCGACATCGCCGCCTCGAAGATCCCCGTCAACATCGAAGACGAGATGAAGCGTTCGTACATGGATTACGCGATGAGCGTGATCATCGGACGGGCGCTGCCGGATGTCCGCGACGGCCTGAAGCCGGCGCACCGCCGCGTGCTCTACGGCATGCGGACGATGGGCCTCGCGTCCAACCGCGCCTACCGCAAGTGCGCCAAGATCGTTGGCGAGGTGATGGGCAATTACCATCCCCACGGCGACGCGTCGATCTACGACACGCTCGTCCGGCTCGCGCAGGACTTCAACATGCGCTATCCCCTGGTCGACGGACAGGGGAACTTCGGCTCGCTCGACGGCGATCCGCCGGCGGCGATGCGCTACACCGAGGCGCGGCCCGAGCCGCTGGCCGAAGCGATGATGACGGAACTCGACAAGGAGACCGTCGACTTCGTCCCCAACTACGACGAGACCACGGAGGAGCCCACCGTCCTCCCGACCACGTTCCCCAACCTGCTGGTGAACGGCTCGGCGGGCATCGCGGTGGGGATGGCAACGAACATCCCGCCGCACAACATGGGCGAGGTCATCGACGCGGTCATCGCCGCGATCGAGCACCGCGGTGAGCCGCGCGAGGCACGGCTCAAGGCAGTACTCAGGGCCGTGGCCGGCCCGGACTTCCCGACCGGGGGCTTCATCGTCGGCCGCCAGGGGATCGTGCAGGCCTACGCGACCGGCCGCGGCGCGATCACGATCCGCGCCCGGACGACCATCGAGGAGTCCAGGCGCGGGGACAAGGTCGCGATTGTCGTCACCGAGATTCCCTACCAGGTCAACAAGAAGCGCCTCATCGAGAACATTGCGGAGCTGCACCGCGACAAGGCGATCGAGGGCATCGCCGACCTGCGCGACGAATCCGATCGCGACGGGCTGCGCATCGTCATCGAGCTGCGGCGGGGCGAGGTGCCGGAAGTCGTCCTCAACAACCTGCTCAAGCACACGCAGCTGCAAACGACGTTCGGCATCATCATGCTGGCGATTGCCGGCGGCCGGCCGAAGGTGCTGTCGCTGCTCGACGTGGTGCAGCAGTTCGTCGAATTCCGGCGCGAGGTGGTCCGCCGCCGCACCGAGTTCGAGCTGCGCAAGGCCGAGGCGCGCGCGCACATCCTGGAGGGGCTGAAAATCGCGCTCGATCACCTCGACGCGGTGATCAAGCTGATTCGCGGCGCGAAGAACCCCGCGGAGGCGCGCGAGGGCCTGGTGGCGCAGTTCGGGCTCTCGCACCTGCAGGCGCAGGCGATCCTGGACATGCAGCTCCAGCGGCGGACCGGCCTCGAGCGCCAGAAGATCCTCGACGAGCTCGTCGAGCTGATGAAGACGATCGACCGGCTCCGCGCCATCCTGTCGAGCGAGGAACTGCTCATCCAGGTCGTGGTCGGCGAGCTGAAGGCGGTACGCGAGAAGTACGCCGACGCGCGACGGACGACGATCATCGACGAGAGCGGCGAGTTCCGTATCGAGGACCTGATCGCCGACGAGGACATGGCGATCACGGTGACGAACACCGGCTACATCAAGCGAACCGCCATCTCCGAGTACCGCATGCAGCGGCGCGGCGGCAAGGGCCGAATCGGCATGCGAACGCGCGAGGAGGACTTCGTCAGCCACCTCTTCGTCGCCTCGACGCACGCCTACATCATGATCTTCTCCGACCGCGGCCGCGCCTACTGGCTGCGCGTCCACGAGATCCCGGACGTCGGGCCGAGCGGGAAGGGCAAGGCGATTGCCAACCTCGTGCAGATGGAAGCCGGCGAACGGATCGCCGCGCTGCTCGCCGTGCGCGAATGGCCGGAGTCCGAGGGACAGCAGTTCGTCGTCATGGGCACGCGCAAGGGCGTGGTCAAGAAGACCGACCTCTCCCAGTTCCGCAACCCGCGCGCAGGCGGGATCATGGCCATGGGCGTCGAGGAAGGCGACGCGGTGATTGCCGTGGAACTGTCCGACGGCCGGGAGCAGGTCTTCCTGGGTACCCGCGACGGCATGGCGATTCGCTTCAACGAGACCGACGTCCGCCCGATGGGGCGCGCCGCCTACGGCGTCCGCGGGATCTCGCTGCGGGAGGACGACGAGGTGGTCGCGATGGAAGTGGTGCGCGACGTCGGGACGCTGCTCACCGTTGCGCAGAACGGCTACGGCAAGCGCACCGAGCTGGAGGAGTACCGCCTGCAGTCGCGCGGCGGCATCGGCATCATCAACATCCAGACCTCGGACCGCAACGGCAAGGTGGTCGGCGTCGCCTACGTCACCGACGACGACCAGGTGATGCTGATCACGCAGCAGGGCATGATCCTGCGCACGCGCGCGGGGGACATCCGCTCGATCGGCCGCGCCACGCAGGGCGTGCGGCTGATCGAGATGGAAGAGGGCGATACCGTGGTCGCGGTCGCCAAGCTCGCCGAAAAGGAAGAAGAGAACGACGAGAACGGCGAGGTGCCGCCGGCACCCACGCCGGAGCCCACGGACGAGCAGTCCTAGGGCCCTCCTTCAAGGGCCGGCGGACCGACGCCCGCGATCGTGGCCACCGCATCCGTCAGCACCACGCGCACGTTGCCGGTTACGCAAGTTCGAGCTTGGCGTACCTCGCTAAGAGCTTTTTGACACCAACGGAATTGAACCGGACGGTGACCTTGAGGTCGTCGTTGTGTTCCTCGAGACCGACGACGGTGCCCACGCCGAACTGTGGATGTCTCACCCGCACGCCGAGGCGGAGAGCGGTGACGGACTGATCCTCGTCCTCGTACGCGTAGGTGGCTTCCCTCTCGCGGACGCGCCCGCTGCGGCCCTTGCGTCCGTACGGGTTGGTGCGGAACTCGTAATGGTGGTGCGCGAACGCCCCCTGGTAGGGCGATGCGTAGGTCGGCGCGATGCGCTCGACGAGCTCGGCGGGGACCTCGGCGAGGAACCGCGACGGCTCGGTGGACTGGTACTCGCCGAACACGCGCCGCCGCGCGGCGCCGGTGAGGATCAGCCGTGACTGCGCGCGCGTCATGCCCACGTAGCACAGCCGCCGCTCCTCCTCGATGTCCTCCTCGTCGCTCGAGCGCGAGTGCGGGAACAGGCCTTCCTCCATCCCGGCGATGACGACGAGCGGGAACTCGAGGCCCTTCGCCGCGTGCAGCGTCATCAGCCAGACGCGGGCCTCCCGGTTGCCCGATTCCTCGTCAGCTTCCGAAAGCAGCGACAGGCGATCGACGAAGCCGGTGAGCGATGCGTCGGGCTCGCGCGTCTCGTACTCGCGCGCGGCGGACACGAGTTCCATCAGGTTCTCGATGCGCTCGTTCGCCTCCTCGGTGTTCTCCTCGCGCAGGTCGTTCAGGTAGCCCGTCTGGTCGAGCATCTTGCCGATCGTGATCGACACCGGGTCCTGCCGGGCGACGTTGGCAAGACCGACGATGAGATCGCGGAACACGCGGAGCGAGGCAACCGCACGCGACCCGAGCTTCGCCTCGTCGACGGCGTAGACCAGCTTCGCCCAGAGCGACCGGCTGGAGCTGACCTCCTGGAGCCCGGCGGCGAGGAGCGGCGGCGCCCCGGCCACGATCGCGTCCGGGTCGATGGCCTGCAGCGAGTCCATGACGCCCTTGCCGATCCCGCGTGCCGGCACGTTGATCACGCGCCGCAGGCTGACGTCGTCGTGCGGGTTGATGATCAGTTTGAGGAAGGCGAGCGAGTCCTTGATCTCCTTGCGCTCGTAGAAGCGGACGCCCCCGATGATCTTGTAGGGGACGTTCTCCCGCATCAGCGAGTCCTCGATCGCCCGTGACTGCGCGTTGGTGCGGTAGAGGACCGCCATGACCGCATCGACCTCCTCGGAGCGGCCCTCCTTCACGGCGCGGGTGATGAAATCGGCCTCCTCGAGCTCGTCGTTGCCGCGGAAGTAGACGATTTTCGAGCCACCCGTGCGTTCCGTCCACAGCCGCTTGTCCTTGCGATTGCGGTTCTGGCGGATCACTGCCGACGCGGCGTCCAGGATGGTCTGCGTCGACCGGTAGTTCTGCTCGAGCCGGACGATTGTCGCCTCGGGAAAGTCGCGCTCGAAGTCGAGGATGTTGCGGAGGTCGGCGCCGCGCCACCTGTAGATCGACTGGTCCGGATCGCCGACGACCGCGAGGTTGCGGTGGATCTCGGCGAGGCGCCGGACGAGCAGGTACTGCGGCCGGTTGGTGTCCTGGTACTCGTCGACCATCACGTGGCGGAACTTGCTGGCGTATCTCTGGCGGACGTGCTCCGACGTCTCGAACAACTCGACCGTCCGCAGCAGGAGGTCGTCGAAGTCGAGGGCGTTGGCGTCGCGCAGGACGGCCAGGTAGCGCTCGTAGATCTTCGCGATCTGCTCGTCGCGCAGGTTCCAGGCGCCACGAAGGGCCTCGGGGCCTTCCATGCGGTTCTTCAACGTGCTGATGCGCGAGAGCGCCACCCGCGGCGGCACCAGCTTGTCGTCGATGCCGAGCTCGCGCTCCGCCTGCTTGATCACCGCCACCTGGTCCGACGAGTCGTAGATCACGAAGTCCCGCGACAGGCCGATCGCCGGTCCTTCCCGCCGGAGCAGCCGGGCACAGAGCGCGTGAAACGTGGACAGCCAGATCCCCTCGCACTCGGACCCGATGAGCGCGACGACGCGTTCCCGCATTTCTTCCGCGGCCTTATTGGTGAACGTGACCGCCAGGACCTCGCTCGGCTCGGCATGCCCGTCGCCGATAAGGTACGCGATCCGGAAGGTGATGACCCGCGTCTTCCCCGACCCCGCTCCCGCCAGGATCAGCAGAGGCCCGTGGCGGTGGAGGACCGCTTCCCTCTGCTCCGGGTTCAGCTTGTCCAGGAACGTCATCGGCGGGAGTCCTCAGTATACCGCCCGTGTCCGCTGGCTGTTGGCCGCTCCTCGCGAGAAGCTTGCCGGACACGGAACGTTACGGGCTGAGAACGCAGATCCAGCGTGCGGCGGTGTCGGTGCGCTCGAACGTCGCTGAGGGCAGGCGTATGGACCTGGACGCAGGTGCGCACATCACCTGCGCATTTCACGTGGCTCCGTCGGCGAGCAGGGTACGGTGCTCGAGGTCGTAGAGCACATCGGTCAGGTAATTGGCTAGCCGCCATGCTTCAAGATCGCGATAGCTCTGGATCCGTTCCGTCACCATGGCTGTAGTACTTTCTGCGCACGTGAAAGCAACGTTCCTTGGCAAGAACTGCAACGCACCGCTGCTGACGCGTTGTATTGCGAGTGCGCCGCAAACCGTAGAGGCAAAACCCCAGCCAATCTGCACGGAGGGTCGCGGACAGCGGACCGCGGACGGCGCACAGCGGACAGCGGCGTGGTACCATGGGCCTTTCCCTTATGGCCCGAACCCTGTTCCAAAAAGTCTGGGACGCGCACACCGTCCGCACGCTGCCGAACGGGCAGACGCAGCTCTTCATCGGGCTGCACCTGATTCACGAGGTGACGACGCCGCAGGCGTTCGACATGCTGCGCGCGCGCGGCTGGTCGGTACGGTTCCCGGAGCGCACCATCGCCACCGTCGATCACATCGTTCCGACGCGCGACCAGCGGCGGCCGTTCCTCGACGTCATGGCGGAGGACATGTTCTCGGCGCTCGAGCGGAACAGCCGCGAGGCGGGGATCGCGCTGCTCGACCTCGCGAGCGGGGCGCAGGGCATCGTGCACGTGATCGGCCCCGAGCTCGGGCTGACGCAGCCGGGCATGACCATCGCCTGCGGCGACAGCCACACGTCCACGCACGGCGCGTTCGGAGCCGTCGCGTTCGGCATCGGCACGTCGCAGGTCCGTGACGTGCTCGCCTCGCAGTGCCTGGCGCTCGATCCGCTGAACGTGCGGCGCATCCGCGTCACCGGCGAGCTCGCGCGCGGCGTCTACGCGAAGGACGTGATCCTCGAGATTATCAGACGCCTGGGCGTGAACGGCGGGGTGGGATACGCCTACGAGTACGCCGGCGACACGATCGCGCGCATGTCGATGGACGAGCGGATGACCATCTGCAACATGTCAATCGAGGGCGGCGCGCGCGTCGGCTACGTCAATCCTGACGAGACCACGTTCGACTACCTGCGCGGGCGGCGCTTCGCGCCTGCCGGCGACGCCTTCGAACGGGCCTGCGCCTGGTGGCGATCGATCGCGTCGGACCACGACGCGTCCTACGACGACGAGGTGACGATCGACGCCGCCGCGATCCGGCCGACCGTGACCTGGGGCATCAACCCGGGCCAGTCCGTGTACGTCGACGAGCGCCTGCCGGATCCATCGGCGGCGGTGCCGTCGGAACGCGCGTCCATCGCGGAGGCACTCGAGTTCATGGGCTTCCACCCCGGGGGCCGTGTGAGCGGGACGCGCATCGACGTCGCGTTCGTCGGGTCGTGCACGAACGCGCGGTTGTCGGACCTGAGGGAGGCGGCGCGTGTCGTCGAGGGGCGGCGCGTCGCGCCGCACGTCAAGGCGCTGGTCGTTCCGGGATCCCAGGGGGTGCGGGCAGCGGCGGAACGCGAAGGCCTGGACCGGGTCTTCACCGAGGCGGGGTTCGAGTGGCGCGGCGCCGGCTGCTCGATGTGCCTGGCGATGAACCCCGATCGCCTCGAAGGTCGGGAGATCTGCGCGTCATCGTCGAATCGAAACTTCAAGGGCCGGCAGGGAAGCCCGACCGGGCGCACGCTGCTCATGAGCCCGGCCATGGTCGCCGCCGCCGCCGTGACCGGCCACGTTGTCGACGTGCGGGAGTTCACGTATGGCCGTTGAGCCGGTCCGAATCGTGCGCGGCCGCGGCGTCCCGCTGCGCGGCGACAACATCGACACCGACCGCATCATCCCGGCCCGGTTCCTGCGCGCGATCACGTTCGCAGGGCTCGAGGCGCACGTCTTCGAGGACGACCGGCAGGCGAACGCCAGTCATCCCTTCAACGACCCCGGGTACGCCGGCGCCACGATCCTGCTCGTGAATGCGAACTTCGGCTGCGGCTCCTCGCGCGAGCACGCGCCGCAGGCGATCCGGCGCCGCGGCATCCGCGCCGTCGTCGGCGAGAGCTTCTCGGAGATCTTCTTTGGCAACGCGGTCGCCCTCGGCCTGCCGTGCCTCTCGGCCCGGCACGAAGACGTCGAGGCGCTGCTGTCGGTGGTGGAGGAGCAGCCCGGCGTGGAGCTCACGGTGGACGTCGAGCAGCTGATCGTGACCGCCGGCGGCCGGGCGGTCCGCGCACACCTGCCGAGCGCGGCGCGGCAGTCCTTCCTCGACGGATCGTGGGACGCGACGGCGCTCCTGCTCGACCGCTTCGAGGAGGTCGAGCGCGTCGCCGGGCGCCTGCCGTACGTCAGTGGCTGGTAGCGCCGTCGGCCTCGCACACTTCGCGCACTTCGCGCACCTCGCGCACCTCGCGCAGAAACGCCTCCGCGGCGTGCGACAGCTCACCGGTGCGTCGGAACACCAGGCGCACCGCCCGTGACGGTCCGAGCTCCGGAATCTTGACGGCCGCGAGCTGCCCGCGCGCGATTTCGGTCAGCGCGCAGCGCCGCGGCAGCACCGCGACCCCGAGGCCCATCTCCACCGCCCGCTTGATCCCGTCGAGGCTGGGCAGCGCGATCTGGATGTTGATCGGCGCGTGGCGCCGCTCGTAGAGCCGCAGCACGCGCTCGCGGGTGGGCGACGGATCGTTGTGTGCGATGACCACTTCGCGGCCCACCTCCTCGATGGTGACGCGCTTGCGCGCGGCGAGGGAGTGCTGCGGGCTGGCGAGCATCACCAGCTCGTCGCTGCCGAGCGAGATCGACTGCAGCCCCTTTTCCGCCGGCTGAAAGGTCAGCACGCCGAAATCGAGCGTCCGCTGCAGCAGCTCGGAAGCCATTTGCCGCGACGGCACGCGGCGGACCTCGACCTGCGCGCTGGGGTGCGCCGCGGCGAAGCGCTGCACGATGGGAAGGATGGAGTGGACGGCCGCTTCGTTCGCCCCGATGAGCACCCGGCCGCGCCGCACCTGCTGCAGCTCACGGACCGCGGCTTCCGCTTCGGCGGCCATCCGGAGCAGGCGTACCGCGTGCTCGCGCAGCAGCACGCCGGCCTCGGTGAGCGCGCCGTTGCGCGACGAGCGGTCGAAGAGGCGGTCGCCGAGCTCCTCCTCGATGCGGTGAATCGCCTGGCTGACCGCCGGCTGGGTGCGGTGCAGCTTCTTGGCCGCCTTCGAGAAGCTGCGCTCGGTGGCCACGGTGACGAAGACGTTCAGGTCCTGCAGGTGCATGGCGGCATCATAATGCGATCTAATACAAATCCAAAAACTATAAATTGGACTACCTTGCCGGTGCCGGGTACAACAAGGTTCTGGAGGCTACTCTGATGCCCTCGGACCGGCTGATCGTCTTCGACACGACCCTGCGGGACGGCGAACAGGCCCCCGGTTTCTCGATGCGCATCGACGAGAAACTGAAGATGGCGCGGCAGCTCGCCGCGCTGGGGGTGGACGTCCTCGAGGCGGGATTCCCGATTGCGTCGGACGCCGACGCAGAAGCGGTCCGGGTGGTGGCCACGCAGGTACGCGGCCCGGTGATCGCCGCGCTCGCGCGCTGCAACCCGAAAGACATCGAGCGCGCCGGCTGGTCGCTGGCGCCGGCGGCGCGCCGCCGCATCCACATCTTCATCGCCACCTCAGACCTGCACCTCCAGCGCAAGCTGCGCATCAGCCGCGAGGAGTGCCTGCGCACCGCGATGAGCGCGGTGCGGCTGGCGCGGCAGTTCACCGACGACGTGCAGTTCTCCGCCGAGGACGCGACGCGCAGCGATCCGGAATTCCTGTGGCGCGTGATCGAGGCGGTAATCCAGTCGGGCGCGACGACCATCAATCTGCCCGACACGGTCGGCTACTCGACGCCCGACGAGATCAGCGCGTTTTTCTCCGCGATGATCAACCGTGTGCCGAGCTCCGACCAGGTGACGTGGAGCACGCATTGCCACGACGACCTGGGCCTGGCGGTGGCCAACACGCTGTCGGCCCTCGCCGGCGGCGCGCGCCAGATCGAGTGCACGATCAACGGCATCGGCGAGCGCGCCGGCAACGCCTCGCTCGAGGAAGTGATCATGGCGACGCGGGTTCGCGCCGACCGGATGCCCTACTCGGCCGGGATCGACACGCGCGAGCTCTACGCCTCGAGCCAGCTGCTCACCGCGCTCACCGGCGAAGGCGTGCAGGCCAACAAGGCGATCGTCGGCCGCAACGCGTTCGCGCACGAGGCCGGCATTCACCAGGACGGCATGCTCAAGGACCGCCGCACCTACGAGATCATGCGGCCGGAGGACGTCGGCGTGCCGCAGGCGACGCTCGTCCTCGGCAAGCACTCCGGGCGGCACGCGGTGCAACGCCGGTGCGAGCAGCTGGGCGTGACGCTGGAGCGCCGCGAGCTCGACGCCGTCTACAAGGCGGTCATCGCGCTCGCCGACCGCGAGAAGACCGTGAGCGACCGCGACCTCGCGCGCATCGTCGCGACCGTGCGCGGTCAGGAGGCGCAGGCGCGCATCGCGGCGGCGCCGGCGGCCGTCCCGGACTTCTCGACCACGCCTGCCGAAGTCGGCTACGGCCACGGCGTCTAATCTCGCGGCTCGGGCTCGGGGCTCGTCGGCACGTGAGCACGACGGCACGTCGCACGTGACGTGCGGCCACGTCACCGTGGTACGCTCCCCCGCATGAACGCGTCGATTCTCCTGCTGCCCGGTGACGGCATCGGTCCCGAGGTCGTCGCAGCAGCGGAGCAGGTCCTCAGGGCAGTCGCCGCCCGCTTCGACCACCGCTTCAATTGTGCGTCGGCGCCGATCGGCGGCGCCGCACTGCGCACGGGACTGCCGCCTCTTCCCGACGAGACGCTGCACGCGGCCAGGCGCTGCGACGCGGTGCTGCTCGGCGCCGTGGGCGATCCGGCGTTCGACAGCGGCGAGTCCAGTCGCAGGCCCGAGGCCGCTCTGCTCGGGATACGCCGCGAGCTGCAGCTGTTTGCCAACTTCCGCCCCGCGCGCGTGTGGCCCGGGCTCGAGAGCGCCGGCCCGCTGAAGCCGGAGGTCCTGGCCGGCACCGACATGCTCGTCGTCCGCGAGCTCACCGGCGGCCTGTACTACGGGGAACCGCGGGGTCTCGCCGGCGACGGCGCTTCCGCGGTGAACACGATGCGCTACACACGTGCGGAGATCGAGCGTATCGCGACGCGTGCGTTCGACGCGGCCCGCGCGAGGCGCAGGCGCCTGACCTCGGTGGACAAGGCGAACGTCCTCGAGGTGTCGAGGCTCTGGCGCGCCGTGGTCAGCGACGTCGCCGGCCGGTACCCGGACGTGACGCTCGATCACATGCTCGTCGACGCCTGCGCGATGAAGCTCGCGCTCGCCCCTTCGCGCTTCGACGTGATCCTGACGGAGAACCTGTTCGGCGACATCCTGTCGGACGAGGCGGGCGCCGTCGTGGGATCGCTGGGCCTGCTGCCGTCCGCCAGCCTCGGTGCCGGCACGGGCCTGTTCGAGCCAGTCCACGGCTCGGCGCCCGACATCGCGGGCAGGAATATCGCCAACCCGGTGGGCGCAATCGCGTCAGCCGCGATGCTCCTGCGGCATGCGTTGAAGATGGAAGAGGAAGCCACCGCCGTCGAGCGCGCCATCGAGCGCACACTGGCCGCCGGAACGGGCACGCGGGACCTGTTCCCGTCGAACGGGATCGGCACCCGCGAGATGGCCGCGGCGATCGCCGCGAAGATCTAGCGAGGCTGCGCCTGAGACCGGCGAGAGGCTCCGCCTCGCTAGTCCGCAAGCTTGAGAACGCCGCGCTGTCGCGCGGACGGCCTTTCGCCCCGAAAACTCGACTCATTCGCAGGCGTCGTCGGGGCTCAAGGCCTCCAGCGCTTCGCGTTGCCGCCTTCGCTGCGCTCGGCGGCCTCGCGACCGCGTTCGGCATTGGCTCTATTCCACAGTCACGCTCTTCGCGAGGTTTCGGGGCTGATCCACGTCGCAGCCGCGGCGGATGGCGATGTGGTAGGCGAGCAGTTGCAGCGGGACGACCATCAGGACCGGGGTGAGCAGCGGGTGCGAGTCGGGCACGGTGATCAGGAAGTCGGTGGCCGGGTCCAGCAGCTCGTGAATGCCATTCGGCGTGCTGGTGGTCAGCGCGACGACCGATCCGCCCCGCGCCTTGGCCTCCTGAATGTTGCCCATCATCTTGTTGAACACGTGGTCGTGCGGCGCGATCGCGACGACCGGCATCCGCTCGTCGATGAGGGCGATCGGCCCGTGCTTCATCTCGCCGGCGGGATACCCTTCGGCGTGGATGTACGAGATTTCCTTGAGCTTGAGCGCGCCCTCGAGGGCAATCGGGTAGTTGATCCCGCGCCCCAGATAGAGAAAGTCGCTGCGCTGGTAGAAGCGGCGCGCGATCTCCTCGGTGAGTCCGTCGCATCTGAGTGCCTGCTCGATGAGCAGGGGCAGCTGCACGAGTCCTTCGATGTGCGGCCGCGCCGCCTCGGGCGTGAGCGTCCTGCGGATCTGCCCGAGATACATCGCCAGCAGGTGCAGCGCGACCAGCTGCGAGGTGAATGCCTTGGTCGACGCGACGCCGATTTCCGGCCCGGCGTGCGTATAGACGGTGCCGTCGCTCTCGCGCGTGGCCATGCTCCCGACGACGTTGCAGATGGCGATGCTGTGCGCCCCCTTCTTGCGCGCCTCGCGCAGCGCCGCCAGCGTGTCGGCGGTCTCCCCCGACTGCGTGATGACGATGGTCAGCGTGTTCTTCGAGACGATTGGATCCCGGTAGCGGTACTCGGATCCGTAGTCCACCTCCACGGAGACGCGCGCCAGCGACTCGAACAGAAACTTGCCGACCAGCCCGGCGTGCCAGGACGTGCCGCACGCCAGGATGACGATGCGCTCGACCCCGCGCAGCACCTCGTCCGGGATCTCGATCTCGTGCAGGTAGATCTGCCCGCTCTCCGCCGAGGCGCGCCCGAGCACCGTCTCCCGCACGGCCATCGGCTGCTCGAAGATCTCCTTGAGCATGAAATGCTTGTATCCGGCCTTCTCGGCCATGACCGGATCCCAGGAGACCCTCGTGCTCTTCTTCGAGACGCCGCGCCCCGAGTAGTCCGTGAACTCCACGCCGGACGGCGTGATCACCGCCATCTCCTCGTCGCCGAGGAAGACCACGTCGCGCGTGTGGCTGAGCACCGCGGGAATATCGGAGGCCACGAAGAACTCGCCGTCGCCCAGACCGAGGACGATCGGCGGGCCATTCCGCACCGCCACGATCTTGTTCGGGTGGTCGGCCGAGATCAGCACCAGGGCGAACAGGCCGCGCAGCAGCAGCAGCGCCCGCCGCACCGCGTTCTCGAGCCCGTCGTCCTTCATCTCCCGTTCGATCAGGTGCGCGACGATCTCGGTGTCGGTCTCGGTGACGAACCGGTGCCCTTCGCTGCGCAGCTGCTGCTTCAGGTCCAGGTAGTTCTCGATGATGCCGTTGTGGACCACCACGATCCGGCCGGTGCAGTCACGGTGCGGGTGCGCGTTCTCCTCGGTCGGCCGGCCGTGCGTCGCCCAGCGCGTATGGCCGATGCCGTACTCGCCGTCGAGCGGCTGCGTCGCGATGATTTCCTCGAGCCGCGAGAGCCTGCCGGCGCTGCGCCGCAGCTCGATCGTGCCGTCGCGCACCACCGCCACGCCCGCCGAATCGTAGCCGCGGTACTCGAGCCGCCTGAGCCCGTCGATCAGGATCGGCATGACCTGCTTCTGTCCGATGTAGCCGATAATCCCGCACATTTGACTGATTCCTGACGGGTAAGACTGCGTCACATGAAGTGGTAAGTGGCGGCGGTTGGGATCGGACGCGGGAAGGCGGAGCGCTGACCACTTACTCCTTCTGCCGTCGCTTCTTCTCCTTCACCCAGCCCTCTTTGTTCACCTGCCGGCCGCGCGCGATCGCCAGCGACCCGGCGGGCACGTCGTCGGTGATCGACGACCCGGCGGCGACGTACGCGCCGCGCCCGACGCGGACCGGGGCGATGAGCTGCGTGTCGCTGCCGATGAACGCGCCGTCCTCGATGACCGTCGGATGCTTCACCACGCCGTCGTAGTTGCAGGTGATGGTGCCGGCGCCGACGTTGACCCGCTCGCCGATCGTGGCATCACCGAGGTAGGCGAGATGGTTGGCCTTCGACCCGCGGCCGAGGGTGGTCTTCTTCAGTTCGACGAAATTGCCGACGTGCGCCTCGGGGCCGACGCTCGAGTCCGGCCGGATGTGGGCGAACGGACCGATCCGCGCCCCGCTCGCCACGCGCGAGCTCGTGATCACGCAGAAATTGTTGATGACGACCCCGTCCTCGATCGTCGAGTCGACGATCCGCACGCCGGAATGGATCTCGCAGCGCGCGCCGACGCGCGTCGCCCCTTCCAGGTACACGCCCGGATGAATCGTCGTGTCCGGGCCGATGACGACGTCCGGCCCGATGAACGCCGTGGCGGGGTCGACAATCGTCACGCCCGCCTCCATCCACGCGTCGTTGGTGCCGCCCCTGAGGATGTCTGCCAATTCGGCCAGCTCCTTCCGGCTGTTGACGCCCAGGATCTCGCGCGCGTCGGCGACGCTCGACGTTTCCACGGCACGCCCGCGCGCCCGGAAGATCTTCACGAGATCGGGCAGGTAGTACTCACCCTGCACGTTTGCCGAGCCCACCTCGCGGAGCGCCGCGAACAACCCCGGGAGATCGAAGGCGTAGATGCCGCTGTTGATCTCGCGAATCTCGCGCTCGGCCGTCGTCGCGTCCCGATGCTCCACGATCGCGGCGATCCGTGCGTCCTCGCGCACGATGCGGCCGTAGCCGTCCGGCGCGTCCACCTCTGCCGTGAGGATTGTCGCCGCGGCCTCCGCCCCCTCGTGACGTTCCACCAGGGCCCGCACGGTCTCCGGGCGAAGCAACGGCACGTCGCCCGAGAGCAGAATGATTGTACCGCGCGCGTCACCCACGACCGGTTCGGCTTGCAGGAGCGCGTGTCCTGTCCCGAGTTGCGGTTCCTGCACCGCAAACCGGAGGCCCGGCCGGTTTCCCACCACTTCCCGGACGAGATCGGCCTGATGCCCTACGATCACCGTCGTGGACGCCGGGTCTAGCGTCGTCGCGAGGCGAAGGACGTGATCGATGAGGGGCATGCCCGCGACACGGTGCAGGACCTTCGGGAGATCCGACTTCATGCGGGTGCCCTTGCCGGCGGCGAGGACGACGACGTGTCGGTCGGGCATGGAAGCGATAGTCTAACCCTGCCGACGGCGGGCCGGAGTACGATTGGAGAAGGGCGTTAGCGGCGGGGCCGCTGGCGGCGCCGGCCGTTGTCCGGTGCGGTGTCCAGGATCGTCCGGAAGTCGGCATGCTGGCGCAGCGTCTCCAGATCGGGGTCCTGGCGCGCCAGCGCGCGGTTGTCCGGATTCAAAACGATCGCCTGGCGCAGGTGGTCCAGGGCGTCCTCGGGCCGGCCCCGCATCGACAGCGCGACGGCCATGATGTAGTGGGCGTGGTCGCTCCCCGGGTCGTCGTTGAGCGCGCGATTCAGGTGCTCGAGCGCTGCATCGTGGTCCCCTGAGTTCAGCGACACCGTCGCGGCGTACACCCGCTCCTGCGGGTTGGTGGGTGTCGGGGGCTGCCGGGAGGTCTCACGCTCGCAGACGCGCAGGTAGAGCCGGGCGCGCTCGACCAGCTCGCGTTCGTCTGGGTGCCGCTCGAGAACGGTGCGGAAGTGCTCGGCCGCCACCGGGTAATTGTGCCGCTGCAGCGCCTGGACGCCACGCTCGTACACGGCGATGGCTTCGTAGTACGCGGGCTTCTTCGGGGGCGCAGAGGGTGGCTCCTTGTCCCGCGCCGGTGGAGGGGAAGTGGAAACCGGCGCCCTTGTAAGGGGGACGCTCCTCGCCGGACGCTCGGTGGCGGCCTTCCTGACAGACTTGCGTTCCGGCCTCTTCTTCCTGGCGGTCCCCCGCGAGGGGGCCGCCCGGCGCTGTTTCGCCATTCAACTCCTGGGCTGCGAGGGCCCGGCTGCGGCGAGACAGTAGCAAAATGCGTTTGATTCGGTCAAGCGGAGGGAGCGGGACAGCGGTTGCGGGCACGCAGATTAGGTCAGTCAGACGAATTCTTGTAGCGTTCGATAATACAGTAGAGCTCTCGGGTGCTCACGCCGTACTTCGCCGACAACAGCTTGAGCACTTCGCGTCGGCTACCGAGTCCAGAATCGGTCAAATCACTGAATTCAGCGACCAAGTCACGATCAGGTGGCGTGGGCAAGGCGTCTCTGTCGGCAGGTGCAGGCGGAGGAATTACCAAGGTGTACTCCCCTCGAGGTTCATGGAGGTCGACTAGAAACGTTGAAATAGGCTTAACGACCAATTCTTCGTACGATTTGGTGAGTTCACGCGCCATTGCAATTGGTCTGTCGCCCAATTCGGAGAGCATGTCTCGGAGAGTGGCCATGATTCGATGGGGAGCCTCATAGACCACCAGCACGCGCGGCTCCTGAGACAGCCTTGCGAACCACCGCCTGCGGTCATTTGACCGCGAAGGTGGAAAACCCACGAAGAGAACTTCAGGGGCCGTAAACCCGGACCCCGAAAGCGCCGCGATGGCGGCCACCGGTCCGGGCACCGGTTCCACCCGCAGGCCAGCCGCATGGGCCGCTGCCACGAGGTGCGCGCCGGGGTCGGACACGACAGGGGTGCCCGCATCGGACACCAGCGCAATCGAGTCGCCCGCCTTCAGCCGGCGGATCAGCGCGGCTGCCTTCTGCCGCTCGTTGTACTCGTGCAGGCTCGTCGTGGGAGTCGAGATCGAGTAGTGTTGGAGGAGTCGGGCCGTCCGGCGGGTATCTTCCGCGGCGATGAGCGCAACCTGGCGCAGCACCCGCAGCGCCCTCAGGGTCACATCCTCGAGGTTGCCGATCGGAGTGGCGACCACAAAGAGGGTCCCGGGCATGGCGAGCCCGTCGATTGTACCAAATGTATTCTGCCGAACCGCTGCCGCATTTCGTCGACGGGTACCTGTCCTACCTTTACGAAGTCCATCCGACGAACGCGACCTTCGACGGCGTTCACACTCACGACGATCTGCTGGAAGACCTCAGCCGGCAGGCTATTGACGCACAGATCCGGGATCTTGGAGGGTTCGCGCGCCGCCTGGCCGCTATCGATCCCGCCCGCCTCACCGACACGGAGCGGCTCGAACGGCCCGCGCTCGAGGCGAGCATCCGCGCGCGGCTGTTCGAGCTCGAGGAGATCCGGACCTGGGAGCGCAGCCCGCAGCACTACGCGGACATCCTCGCCACCAGCCTGGCCGGGCAGGCGCTGTTCGACTATGCGCCGCTGGCCGAGCGCGCGAGACGCGTGCTCTCGAAGCTGCGGCAGGTCCGCAAGTTCATCCAGGCGGCGACCGAGAACGTCAAAGACCCGCCCGGCATCTTCGTGAAGATCGGCCTCGAGAACATGCGGGGCACGCGCCGCTTCATCGACGAGGACCTGCCGCGCGCGTTCGGCGATCTCGACGATCTGCACATACTCGGCGACCTCGCCGACGTCGCGGCCGACGCCTCGTCGGCCATCGGCGCCTACGTGGAGTACCTCGAGAAGGACCTGGCGCCGCGCAGCCGCGGGACCTTCCGCCTGGGCCGCAAGCGCTTCGAGCAGAAACTGCTGCTCGACGAAGGGCTGTCCCTGCCTCCCGAGCGGCTTCTGGCGATCGCGACGCGCGAGCTGGAACGCACGCAGGACGAGTTCCGGCGCGTGGCCGCGCGGCTCGACGGGAGCGACCCGATGCAGGCCTGGTCGCGGGTGAAGCTCGATCATCCGCCGGCCGGCCAGCTGGTGCCGGCGGCGCAGCAGCAGCTCGACGAGCTGGTCGATTTCCTCACCCGCCAGCGGATCGTCACCATCCCCGAAGGCGCGCCGATTCACGTCGCGCCGACGCCGCGGTTCTACCGCTGGACGTTCGCCAGCATGTGGACGCCGGGCCCCTTCGAGTCGCGGCCGGTGCGCGCGTTCTACTACGTCACCGACGTCGATCCGTCGTGGACGCCCGAACGGCAGGACGAGCACATGCGCGACTTCAGCTACGGCGCGCTGTGGTCGATTTCGATCCACGAGGTGTTTCCCGGCCACTTCCTCCACTACCAGCACCTCCGGCAGGTCGAGTCGAAGCTGCGCAAGTCGATCCTGTTCTCATCGACGGCGGTGGTGGAGGGCTGGGCGCACTACTGCGAGCAGATGATGATCGACGAGGGGTTCCGCCGCGGCGATGCCGCCGTGCGCCTCGGCCAGCTCGCCGAATCGCTCGTCCGCCTGTGCCGCTTCATCGTGGGCATCCGGCTGCACTGCGAGGACCTGTCGGTGGAGCAGGGGGTCCGCTTCTTTCGCGACGAGGCGTTCCTCGAGGAGGGCGCCGCTCGCCGCGAGGCCGAGCGTGGCACCTTCGATCCGTCGTACGTGCTCTACTCGCCCGGCAAGCTCATGGTCCTCAAGCTGCGTGAGGATTACCGGGCCAGGATGGGCGCAGGCTTCTCGCTGCGTCAGTTCCACGATCGGTTCCTGGCCAACGGCACCGTGCCCATCTGGCTGCACCGCGCCCTCTTGCTCGGCGAGGGCAACGGCGACGTCCTCGACTAGCTGTCCGGGAGTTCTTGAAGGAAGGCCCATGCCGCTCTACGAATATCAGTGCGAGTCCTGCGGAAAGGTCACCGAGCGGATTCAGAAGTTCTCTGACCCGCCGCTGGAGAGCTGCCCGGCGTGCGGCGGGCGGGTCAAGAAGCTCCTGTCCACGCCGGCGATCCAGTTCAAGGGGTCCGGCTGGTACATCACCGATTACGCGAGGAAGGGCGGTGCGGCCGAGAAGCAGCCGCCCGGCGCGGGCAAGGACACGGCCGGCGAAAAGCCGGACAAACCCGAGAAGACCGAGACGGCCGGCAAGAGCGGCGAGTCGCGCTCTGCCGCGCCGGCGAAGTCCGACGCGTAGCGCGCCAGCCGGCTACCGGCGCGGCCGTGCCGCGGCCGTGGCAGCTTCCACGTCGATGGTCCGGAGATATTCGCGGAACGGCTCGGCGAGATCCGGTCGGCGCAGCGCGAAGTACACGACCGCCCGCAGGAAGCCGAGCTTGGTCCCGGTGTCGTGTCGCACGCCGTCGATGATGCACCCGTAAATCGGCCGATCCTTCAGCAGCCGCCGCAGCCCGTTGGTCAGCTGGATCTCGCCGGTGCGGTCGGTGGCCGTCTCCGCCAGCGCTGCGAAGATGTCCGGCGTCAGGATGTAGCGCCCGATGATCGCCAGGTCGGACGGCGCTTCCTCGCGCGGCGGCTTCTCGACGAGATCGCGGATCCGGTAGACGCCGGGCCGGACCTCGTCGGCGTCGATCACGCCGTAGGCGCTGACGTCCTCCTTCGGGACGCGTTCGACGGCGAGCACCGGGGCGTGCATCTCGGTGAACACGTCGATCATCTGCCGAAGTGCCGGCGGCTCCGCGTCGATTACGTCGTCGGCGAGGATCGCGGCGAACGGCTCGTCGCCGACCAGGTTGCGCGTCACCAACACCGCGTGGCCGAGGCCGAGAGGCTCGCCCTGGCGCACGTACGAGAAGTTGATCAGATTCGAGATCTTGCGGATCTCGGCGAGCAGCTCGCGCTTGCCGCGCGACTCGAGGAAGGTCTCGAGTTCGACCGAGACGTCGAAGTGGTCCTCGATGGCGTTCTTGCCACGCCCGGTGACGAGGATGATGTTGTCCACACCGGACGCCACCGCCTCTTCGACGCCGTACTGGATGATCGGTTTGTCGACGAGGGGAAGCATCTCCTTGGGCTGGGCTTTGGTCACCGGAAGGAAACGCGTGCCGAGGCCGGCTGCAGGGAAAACGGCCTTGCGAATCACCATCGGCTGCATCGTACCCCATCGCGAGGCCGGCGGTATAGGATCGACGGATGCTCGACCCGGGATTGCTGCGAGATCGCCTGGAGGAGGTGCGCGCCGGCCTGCGCAACCGCGGCGAGAACGCCGACGCCGAACTGGAACAGCTGGCGACGCTCGAGACGCGCCGCCGTCGGCTGATCCCTGAGCTCGAAGGGTTGAAGCGCGAGCAGAACACCGCCGGCGACGAGGTCGCCCGTGCGAAGCGGCAGGGCAAGGACGCCTCTCCGATCTTCGAGAAGAACAGGGCGCGCGCGCAGCAGATCCGGCAGTTGGAGATCCAGCTCGATCAGGTCGAGCAGCAGCGCGCCGCGCTGCTGATGACCCTGCCGAACCTGCCGCACGCGAGCGTTCCGATCGGCGCGTCAGCCGACGACAACACGGAAGTGCGGCGGCACGGCGACCCGACGCGCTTCGACTTCCCGCCGAAGGCGCACTGGGATCTCGGGCCGGCGCTGGGCATCCTCGATTTCGAGCGCGCGACGCGCATGTCCGGCGCGCGGTTCGCGGTGCTCATCGGCGCCGGCGCGCGGCTCGCACGGGCGCTCATCGACTTCATGCTCGACCTGCATACCCGCGAGCACGGTTACACCGAGGTCGAGCCGCCCTTCCTGGTGAACAGCGAGGCGCTGCGCGGCACCGGCAACCTGCCGAAATTCGAGCAGGATCTGTTCAAGATCGCGGGCGACTGGGACCTGTTCCTCATCCCTACCGCGGAAGTCCCGCTCACCAATCTCCATCGCGGCGAGATCCTGGACGGCCGCGAGCTGCCGCGGCGCTACACCGCCTACACGCCGTGCTTCCGCAGCGAGGCGGGGTCGTACGGTGCCGACGTGCGGGGGTTGATCCGACAGCACCAGTTCGACAAGGTGGAACTCGTGAAGTTCACCACGCCCGAGCAGTCGTACGACGAGCTGGAGTCGCTCACCCGCCATGCCGAGGAGGTGCTGAACCGGCTGGGTCTTCCCTACCGCACGGTGGTGCTCTGTACCCGGGATATGGGGTTCGCCTCCGCGAAGACCTACGACATCGAGGTCTGGCTGCCGAGCCAGGAGAAGTACCGCGAGATCTCCTCCTGCAGCAACACCGAGGCGTTCCAGGCGCGGCGCGCCAACATCAAGTTCCGCCCGGGCGGCACCGGCAAGGCGGAGTTCGTCCATACCCTCAACGGATCCGGCCTGGCGGTCGGCCGCACGCTCATCGCGGTGCTCGAGAACTACCAGCAGAAGGACGGGTCGGTCGTCGTGCCAGAAGCGCTGCGGCCGTTCATGGGCGGGCTCGAAGTGATCGCGCCGCGGTAGCGGATTCGCCGCGGCGCCCGTCGTCGTATTGAGTCGTATTGATCGGACATGTGTGCCGGGCTCCAGAGACCCTGCGTGCTGGTGTGCGCCAGAACCCGAACCGACTCTGCGGGTGTGCCTCGTGGTGCTGCCGGCGGCCGGACCGCTGATTCATGACCGTCAAGCGATATCTCTTTTCCCTGCCCGAGCGGTTCATCCGCTCTGCCGTCAGCGTGGGAGCGGGCGTCATCCGCGAGGCCGGCGACGTCGCGCTGCCCGCCGGCCTGCGCGCGACGCAGCTGTATCGCAACCTCGTGGACACGTCGCTGCGCTACCTGATCGAGCAGGTCGGCGGCGTCGAAGGTGTCTACGCGCCCGACGACAGCGTCGACCCGTCCTTTGTGGCGCGCCGGACTGCCGGCAACGCGATCGAAGCGCTCGGCATCGTCGCGTTCCGCGCTTCGCCGGTGTGGGTGCTGGCGGCGCTCGCCGATGTGTGCGGGGCGGGCCGTCAGCTGATCCCGGAAATCACCGACGCGCTGCAGCAGGAGGGCCTGCTCGAAGCGGACGCGGAGTTCCACACGGTGGACGAGCTGCTCGACGGGCTGGAGCGAACGTCCGCACGCCTGGCGTCCACGATCAACGCTCCGCCGCTCGACGTCGCCGGCCTGCGGGCGGAATGGGACGCGATTCGACAGGAAGCCCGTTCGCTTCAACCCTCGCGGCTGCCATCCCGCGAGAGCGTCGCCGGCGTGTGGCAGCAGCTCACCGAGGAAGCCGGGCGTCAGAACCGATCGATCTTCGCAACCTCGTCGGTGCTGGCTCTCTCGGCTCTCGCCGCCGTGCCCGAGCGCGTCCGGTGGCTGTCGGCCTCGACGCGGGTCGGTGCCGCACGCGCCGGCCAGTACCTCGGCGCGGCGCTGCTCGATCACTACCGGCACACGCTGGGCGACATCCGACAGGTGGGCTACGCGACGTATGCCGCGCGCCAGCTGCGGCCCTACTTGCGAGCCGCCGCGAGGCAGTTCTCGCCGCGGCAGACGACGCTCACCGAGCGACTGGTGGAGAAGGTCGCGCAGCGCAGACAGAAGACGCGCAGTGATGCGTCGGATCAGTCAGCGCCTGGTGTAGATCCGAAAGCGGCCGGCATCGCGGGCAGGAACGAATCCGAACCTCCGTAGATCCTCCTCGGGGAGTCGGAGCGCCGTCTCAGGGTCGACGACCACCCATCGGACGTGCTCGAACATCTGCTGGCGGCCGGCTGCGGTCTCCAGCCTGGCGTCCTCGAGATCCACGACGGGACGATTTCCGGCCAGGTAGATGCCGCCGCCCGCCTTCCACACGTTCCGGACCGCCACGCCGCCTGGACCCCGGGACCGCAGCCACGCCGCGATCCGCGCTTCTTCGTTGGAGCGTTTGAGTCGCCAGCCGCCCATGTCCTGCACCAGCCCGAGCAGCAGCAGCGGCGGCAGCAGCGCGGCGACGGCTTCACTTCGCCAGCCGGGCCACCGGTCGCGAACAAACCGGGCGGCGCCGACCAGGCCCAGCGCGGCGGAGATACAGACGTAGGGCACGACCGGGATCAGGTAGCGGGTCTCTTTGTGCGGCAGCAGGCTCAACGCGAGGATTGGGACGAACGTCCAGATCGCCAGCACGGAACTGCGGCGGGCGCCGACCAGCGTCAAGATGAACACCACCCAGTTGGTCCACTGCGGCACGAAGGCGAGATAAGCGTGAAACGGCTCGAAACCGCGCGATGACGCGCGCTCGACGAGCGTGTACTCGACGACGTTCCGGAGGCTGCTGAACGCGGTGCCCCAGTAGAAGAAGTCGCCCACGCCGATGGCGGCGGCCGCGCCCGAGACGGCAGCCGCGACCATCACCGCGAGGTCCCGCCGTCGCCCCTGCCAGGCGAGCACCACCGCGGCGGGCACCACGAAGACGGCTTCGCTGAACCTGAAGGCCGTTGCCAGGCCGAGCAGCCCACCGGCAATCACAGCACGGCGTCCTCCTTCGCCGAGGAGCAGGGTGAAGGCGCCGAGCACGAAGACCGTCGAGACCGGCCGCGGCAGCTCGGAACTGCCGAACGCCACCTGCAGCTTGTTGAACGCCACGAGTGTTGCCGCGAGCAAGGCCGCCACGGGATAGCGCGGCGCGAGCCGGCGTGCGGCAGCCCAGGTCAGGACGACGACCGCCGTCGAGAGCAGCGCCACGACCGAGCGACCCGCGAACACGAGGACTCCAGGATCCGTGACCCCGAGCGCCCATCCGAGCCGCTGCGCCGGGTAGACGAACCCGAGCGGGAAGAAAGGGCTGCGCAGGCTCCAGATCGGCAGGTCGAGGCCGTACAGCGCCGACAACGTCATCTCGTGTATCTCGACGTCGTCGCCGCTGAAGAACCCGGGATGAAACCACGCCCCGGCGAGCTTCGCCGCCAGGGTGGCGAGGCAGAGGCTGGCCAGCACACGCCAGGTCATCCTCCCCTCGAGGGTGCGCGTGGCGAGCAGGCGGCTGGCCAACCGCAGGCCGCGTTCGCCGAGGTCGTTCAGGCGAAACCTCTCGATTCCGAGAAAGGGCAGGCGGCGCCGGAGGGCGTACCTCGCCACGATTACGGCCGCTGCGAAGAGCGTGGGGTTGGTTAGGGAAGTCAGGCGAAGACGCCCGGTGGGGAGGTCGATCGCGAACCCGCCCGACACGAGGACCGCCAGCATCGCGGCCGCGAGCGCCACGATGAGCAGGTCGAGGATGACGCACAGTGTCGCGGCGACGCCCCGGTTCAAAGACATTGGGAAGCGACGCCGCGGAGCGACCGGCGGTGAGCGGTCAGGATATCGCGGAGGCTCAGCACAGCGCTTCAGACCGGCACGGCAGGCCTGGCGCCTGTGAATCGCGGGTGAATGCTGGCGGAGGGAGAGGGATTCGAACCCCCGGTACCCTTCCGGGTACAGCGGTTTTCAAGACCGCACGAGCCCTCCCGAATCCGGCCCGATCCGCGAGATCCCCAGGAAAACCACTCCACCGAGAGTCACCGGATGCCATGGCGTAGTATGGCCGCAGGGGAAGTGCCGGGGGAAGTCTCCCCGCTCACTTCGCCGCCCGCTTGAACTGGCGCACCTGCCCGGTTGCAGGCCCCTGCCCGCTGCTCGGGAGTGCCCGTAGTTTCTCGACCTCCTCACGAATCCGCGCCTCATCCACGATGGAGTAGCGCCGGTACATCGACTCGGTCTTGTGGCCGATCATCGCCATTGCCACGGTCCGCGACACGCCCGCCCGCTCGAAGTTCCGCGCGCTCGTGCGCCTGAAGTCGTGGATCTGTTTGCCAGGGTAGCCGGCCGCCTTCCGCGCCCGCTCCCACGCGCGGCGGAAGTTGTTGACCGGCGTGCCGTCGGGCCGATGGAACACGCGGGTCACCATCCGGCCGGTCTCGCGCGTCAGGCGTTCGGCCGATTGCACCTGCGCGGTCAACACGTCGCGCAGTTCGTCGATGGCGCCGAAGTAGAACTGCCGGCCGTCCTCCGTCTTGGTCTGCTGCGGATCGAGACTGACGATCTCCGCGCCAAGATCGACTTGCCGGATCTCGAGCGACAAGACCTCCTCGTGACGCCAGCCGGTCCAGTAGTAGAACGTCAGGAGCGGCTGCAGATACTCGGGCAGGTGCGCGCGGACCGCGTCGAACTCCGTGCGCTCGAAGAACCCTTTCCGCGGCTGCTTGGGCTCTTTCAGACGCGGCACGTGGGGCTTGCTGGTCAGTTTGCGGGCGCGGACCGCCAGTTCGAACGCGCGCCCGAGAATCTGCAGCTCGCGGTTGATGGTGCCGTTGCTCGCGCCGGTTTGCTGCCGCGCGACGATGTAGGCGGTGATCTCGTCGGTCGTGATGGCGGTCATCCGCCGGCCGGTGAAGTAGGGCGTCAGGTGATTGTCGATGCGGGAGCGCGTGTCGTCGATGGAGCGCCGCTTGTTCATCGTCTGATCGGCGATGACGGCTTGGATCGCCTCGTCGAGCGTGATGCGGCCGACCTGCGCGCCGACGGGTTCGCCGCGTCCCTTGGCGGCTTCCCGCTCGACAAGCAGCGCCTTGGCCACGCCGATCTTCGTCGAGTGCGTCGATTCGTCGCGTGCCTTGCCGGCGTTGTCGTAGTAGCGGATGTACCAGAACTTCGTGCGTGGTTCCCGCTTGGGCTTGTCGTCCTCATCGAGCACCGGGTTGCCGGCCTCGTCGCGGACGATGGGTCCGAGGGGCTTGAAGATTCGTCCCATCGAAACCTCCGTGTATGCGGCCGGCGGGTCTGTCAGCGGGGATTTACAATGGCTGCCAGATCGTCGGCAGGTCATGCTGCCTACGGTTCAGGGGATCGGGTCCGTGCTCACTACACGGCCCGACTCCCCGATCTTATCACGCCTCAGCCGCGATTCAGCCAATAAAATCAAGGGGTTTTCGTTCGTTTCGGCCCCCGGCCGTTGCCGTTCAGTGCCTTCTCGATGAGCGACCGGACCGCTCGCTCCTCACAGCCTAAGATGTCGAGCCACAGCGACAGGTCGGGGCCGCCGGCCAGGAACTCGACGGCATCGGCCCGGCGCGCCGGGACGGCGGACCGGGTGTCGGCCAGGGCCGCACGGAGGACCGCCATCGCCAAGACCCGCTCGGGGGCGATGCGCGGGTCGGCGGCGGGCGAGTGCGCGCGGGGCCGGGTCGGCATGGGGATCACTTCCACCAGGGTGTAGACCAGCGCGCCCGCTGCTGCTCGTCCCAGCGTTCGTAGGCCCGGCCGGCGGCCTCCTCGTTCTCGCGCATCCGGCGGTAGACCGCCGCCCACGCCATCCCCTCCGACAGCCGCACGTGCTGGGCGACGAACTCCCGCAGGTGCATCGGTTCGCCGCCGCGGGATAGGTGCTGCCGGTGCAGGCGTTCAGCCGTCGTCAGGCCGATGCACTTGCGGCAGATCGGATCCGAGGGGAAGTACACGCCGCCGAACAGGAAGCATGACGCGGCCTCGAAGCCTTCGACGTTCAGGGCCTTCAGGCAGCGAAACTCCGGCAGTCGCGGCGGGCCCAAGCCGACTTTTGTTGCAGCCGCCGCCGTGGCGATGCCGACGGCGATGTCATCGTGAGCGGCGGGCGGGGCCGCTG
>JBMDXQ010000091.1:0-3720 GCA_048594975.1 Vicinamibacterales bacterium
CGATAAATGGCGCGACGCCGCAACCGTCGTCGCTCCGACAACGTTCTGCACTGCCGGCGCTGTCGCGACCTACGCCACGACGGGGAGAGGTTCTACCGCGGCTTGTGCGACACCTGCCGCGCCGACGATGGCGCGAAGAGACGGGCCGGCATCGGAGCTCGACTGCTCGAGAAAGCCACCGATGGCGGGACCGTCGATCGCGACGGACAGACCTTCCACGTAGTTGTCTTGCCCGCGAAGAGAAAGGGGAGGCCGCCGGATCCGCTGACTCCCCGGACATACTCACGGACCTCTGCCATCGGGGAAGGTACTCGCCGTTCACACCCCCGGGAACTAGCACCGAGTCGCCAGAGACCAGCCGGCCGGCAAGCGCGATGGAACGTCCGCTGAGGTTTACTCAGCAGCAAACAATTCTCGGCAGTTGCCGTGCCGGTGCCCTGGTCGAAAACACCCTCGGAGATACAAAGCCCGTAGCCGCTCAGTGAGCCAGGCGCAAAGGAGTCATGACGGACCGAGGACTAAAACGCAGCGCCAGCCCGAACGCGTCGATGTCGACGCAACGGCTTGCCGCACTGCTCGCACTCGTCATTGACTATCCACCTAAGGAGGCTGCTTTCCGGCTCGACGTAGTGACCGCTTAGGCGAACCGCTTGACGAAGTCGAGCGCGGTCTGGGCGACCTCGTGCCAGCCGTGATCGATCGTTAGCGAGTGGCCTCGGTTCGGGATCTTCGCGATCTCGGTCACGGCGGGGTTGCGCCTCTGCCGCTTGTAGGCGGCGCTCGCGATCGCCCACGGGACCGTGTGGTCCTTCTCCCCCTCGATGATCAGTAGCGGACCCCGATCGGGGTTCTTCGTGTCGACCCTCGACTCGGTCCAGGGATTGAGATTGGCGTTGGCCATCTGGGCCAGGGCGATCCCCGACCCGGCCACGTGGTAGGTGTCGTAAAGGCGCTTCGCCTCGTCCTCATCGAGGGCGTTCGCCCATCCGTACTTGAACTGGTCGAAAGTGAACGTGATGGCGCGGCCTCGATACCGGGGATTCAACAGGAAAGGTCCAGTCGCCTTGAGCGTGGAGAGGGGCAGCGGCAGGACGCCGCGAAACACGCCCGGATCGATGGCAACGGTGGCTGCGGAGAGCCCACGGCCGGCGATCATCTGGGCGAACAATCCGCCGGTCGAGTGCCCCATCACGGCGGGCTTCTGCTCGAGCTTGCCGATCACGTCGGCCGTGTGGTCGGCAACCTGCTTCAGCGTCTTCTTGGCGAAGACGTCCGGGTTCGCCCGCGCCGCTTGAACCGTTTCCGGATCGTCTGGCCAGTCCGGCGTCAATGGCGCGTAGCCGGCCTGCTTGAAGAAGCCCACCCAGTTGGCCCAGCTGCTCGGCAGCAGCCAAAGGCCGTGGATGAAGACGACCGGAGTGTTGCCAGAGGCGTTGGCCGCCTCGATCTCCCGGTTCTCCCGCTCGGAAATTGACGACATGACCGCCTCCGGTCGGGTGGAAAGTCAACCTGACCCTATCGAAGTCTGTTGTGACCTTGCTCGACCCGGAGGGGACGGCGGGTCGTCGTGAACGCCAGCCGAACGACAACCACGCCAGGTGTCCGCGAAAAAAATGTGGAGGCCCGCCAGAAGAAAGCTTCTGACGCTTCGCCCGACAGTGTGTTTCGCAAAGCCGGCCGTGTACTGGGATCGGCGAGACGGCGCCGGGGTCTGTTCGGCTCCCGCGGTGATGCGTGAGCCGACGCCGGTCGACACGAAACCGCCTGCAGTGCGGGCGCAGAACTCGTCTAACGCCTCCTCGCTCGCCGGCGTCGTCGCAAAAGGGTACGACGTCGGGGAGCGAGGCGCGGCATACCGCCGGCCAGCGTGTTCTCGACCACACCCGCGGCAACCTGAAAGCCGTCCAGAAGCTGCTGGCCACTCGTCGATCTCGACGACCGGCGACATCTACACCGATTGGGACATCGACCAGCTCGCCGAGACGCTGCGCGGAATGCTCGACGCGGACGCCGAAAGGTGAATCGTTCCCGCCAGCCTCGCCGTTTCGGCGTAACGAAGCGGGCTATGGGCCTGGCAGGAATCGAACCTGCGACCTCGCGCTCCGGAGGCGCGCGCTCTATCCCCTGAGCTACAGGCCCTGAGCGCCCAGTCTAGCCGCGGGTAGCGTTGCGTCCCGCCGTGCACTTCCTGCGCGCCTACCTCCGGACGCTGAACCCGCCGCTGCCGACCTCGGTGCGGACGCTGCAGGCGGGCGCGCTGGTCAATGCGCTGGGCAACGGTCTCGCCTACCCGTTCCTCTTCATCTACCTCCACAACGTCCGCGACATCGACCTCGCGACCGCCGGGTTCATCGTCGGGACGAACTCCGCCGTCGGCCTCGTCGCGGGGCCGATCATCGGCTCGGTCATCGACAGGGTCGGCGGCCGGGTCACCCTGGCGTTCTCGCTCTGGCTGCTGGCGATCGGGTTCGGGGCCTTCGCGTTCGTGGAGCATCCGTGGCAGGGCTTCCTCGCCAGCGCGATCGCAGGGATCGGGAACGGCGGCTTCTGGCCGAGCCAGTCGTCGCTGATCGCCGGCCTGACACCGATTGAGCAGCGCCACCAGGCGTTCGCGATGCAGCGCGTGATGATGAACCTCGGGATCGGGCTCGGTGGCCTCGTCGGCGGCCTGATCGCCACGACGGCAGACCCGACCTCGTTCCAGGTGCTCTTCCTCGGGGATGCCGCGACGTTCCTCGTCTACTCCGTCGTGCTGCTGCGCGTTCCCGCCCCGGCGCGCCAGCCGAGGCCCGAGGGCCGCGAGCGCGGCGGCTACGGGGAGGTCGTCCGCAACCGCGTATTCATGGCGGTGGTCGCCCTCAACTTCGTCTTCATCGGGGCCGGGATGGCGCAGCTGGAGACGCTGCCCGTGTACGCGAAGAACGAGGCGGGCGTGACCGAGCGGGGCATCGGCGTCCTCTTCTTCCTCAACACGCTCGTGATCGTCCTCGCGCAGCTGCCGATGGCCAGGCTCCTGGAGGGCCACCGGCGGATGCGGACGCTGGCGCTGCTCGGCGTCGTCTGGGCGGCCGGGCTGCTGATCGTCCCGATCGCGGGGATCGCGGTCGACGGCTGGACGGCCGCGGCGCTCCTCGCGGTGACCTTCGGGGTGATCGCCGTCGGCGAGTGCCTGCACGGGACGGTGCAGGCGCCGCTCGTCGCCGACCTCGCAGACCACAGCCTGATCGGCCGCTACATGGCCGCGTCGGCGTTCTCCTGGGGCGTCGGGTTCGCCGTCGGGCCGGCGATCGGCGGCGTCGTGCTCAACAACTCCCCGCATCTGCTCTGGCCGGCGGCCGCCGCAGTCTGCCTGGCGGCGGGTGCCGCCGCGCTCGCGCTGGAGCGCTCGATCCCGGCCGCGGCCCGCACGACGCCGAGGCGCGCGTCACTACCGGCCGCCGAACGGCCTAGGAAAGCGGCTCCGCGGGTAGAATCCGTGCGCTAATGCGCCAGGACGACCCGCTCAGTACCGATGCCCAGCCTGCCCCGCATCCGGGCCCGCTCGCGCCGCATCGTCCGCGAGGCCGCTCCGGCTGCTCGCGAGCCTGCTGAGCTCACCGCCAACAGCCTGACCTGGGTTCACCTGGACTCGCCCACGACCGAAGAGGCGCAGGTGCTCGCCGAGCGCTTCGGCTGGCATCCGCTCGACGTCGAGGACGTCGTCTCCAAGCGACAGCGCCC
>JBMDXQ010000092.1:0-26538 GCA_048594975.1 Vicinamibacterales bacterium
CGCCCCGGCTGGAAACATGATGTGGGCCGGCGACCAGGAAGAAGCCGGACAGTTTCTTTACGGCTACCGTTCCACGTGGCTGGCGGAATCGTTGCTGTCCGATGCGCATCGAAAGGCGCTGGTCGACGCGATCGTGGCCGCTTCCCGACACTGGACGGTCGCCCTCCACTTCAACAAAGGTCTTGCGGGCGCCCCGCCTGAAGCGCGCGCGGCGGCGCGCGATACAGCGATCAATCCAGCGGCGGTTGATGCATTTGCGCTGGCCATCGTCGCTGGACATGGGCCTCCGGCATACGCGGGCATGCCCGGCGGCGAACCCGACCGCCGCGCCGCCATCGACGTGAACCGCCGGATCGGCCGCGCGATGGATGCATTGAGGATGGTCGTCGATCGTCCGGCGTCATACGTGGCCGAGAGCGACTTCTTCGAGCGGAGCTGGAGCGAAGCGTTCTGGGGCTCGAACTATGCACGGCTGGCAGCGGCGAAGAAGAAGTACGACCCGGACGGATTGTTCGTCGTGCACCACGGGGTCGGCAGCGAAGAATGGACGCCTGACGGATTCAGACGCCGATGAATGAATCAATCGGCGTGGCCGAGCTACTTGCTGCCCACAGATGCTGCGCCGCATAGGCACGCCAGGGGCGCCAGCGTTCGGCCCTCGCCAGCAGCGTGCGGGACGTCGGAGTGCCCCCGTCGACATTCTTGAACGCCCGCAACAAGCCGAGGTCGCCGGCTGGAAACGCATCCGGCTCACGCATTTCGCGCATCGCGATGTACTGCGCGGTCCAATCGCCCATGCCAGGGAGCTTGCGAAGCTGCGTCACACATTCGGGGAGACCTCGGCTGGGGCCAAGCGTTTGTGGATCCGCTGCCACGGCCGCGGCGAGCGACGCCAGCGTCGCTGCACGCATCCTCGGCAAGCCGAGTGCTGTCAGATCTGCCGACACGAGATCCGTGGCACGAGGAAACACGTGCGTCAGACCATCGCTCTCGAGACCCGTGCCGCGCAAAGGCTGGCCGTGACGCGCTACCAGTCTGCCCGCAAGGCCGGCGGCGGCGGCCACGGTGATCTGTTGGCCGAGCACGGCCCGAACCGCGAGCTCGAAGCCATCCCACGCACCCGGTACGCGCAGACCCGGTCGGGCGACGACCAGGGGTGCAAGCATCGGGTCGTCGGCAAGTTGGGCGTTGATGGCTTGCGGGTCGGCGGCCAGGTCGAATACGCGGCGAAGACGCGCGATGACCGCGGGGAGGGCCGAGAGCCGCGAAAAGCGGATCCCAACTCTCAGCGCGTTGCCGGCGGCTGGCTCGACCGCGACGACACCATGCATGCCCTCGATTTCGATCGTGCGCGTATATCGATCGGTCGACACTTTCTCGACACCAGTGATCGCGCGAGCCTCGAGGAACGACGCCATCGCCGGCCAGTCGTACGGCGGCCGATAGCGGAGAAGGATGGCCAATTCGCCCTTCGCTCCGGACGGCATCACCGCTCCGCTCGCGCGCCGGAGCGTCACAGGCGGACGGCCGAACATTCGTTGAAAGATCTCGTTGAAGCGCCGGACGCTGCCGAACCCGGACGCGAGCGCCACTTCGGTCATCGGGAGTTGTGTCTCGTGGATCAACTGTTTCGCCAGCAGGACACGCCTGGTCTGTGCGACCGAGACAGGAGACGCGCCGAGATGTTGGCGAAACAACCGCCGGAGTTGCCGCTCGCCAACGCCCAGACGTTCAGCCAGGCGATCGAGACCCTCGTTGTCGAGCGCGCCCATGTCGATCAGGCCCAGGGCCCGCGACACCGTGTTCGATGTTCCGCGCCAGGCGGCGAGCTCAGGCGCCGTTTCCGGCCGGCATCGCAGGCAAGGCCGGAAGCCCGCGGCCTGCGCCGCCACGGCGGTCGCATAGAAAGTCATGTTCTCGCGCTTCGGGGTGCGCGCGGGGCAGATTGGACGACAGTAGACGCCGGTTGTCCTGACCCCACTGAACAGCCGTCCGTCGAAGCGGGCGTCGCGCGTCCGGAACGCCCGATAACACGCGTTCTCGTCGAGATCCATACGCGATCATGGCTCACTCTTGGAGTGTGTCTAGCGGTTTTCGGACCTCATCAAGAGCTGTTGAGAGCCGATAACCGCCGGCAATCGCTCGTGCGGCACGTCATCATCGAGCCCGCCTGGGGGACACGATGATGCAGAACGAACATGCCGTGCGTGCCGCCCGCTTTCGTGATCTCAACCTTGCCGGTCGCTTGCTGCTGCCCAATGCCTGGGATGCGGCGAGTGCCCGAATCTTCGAGCACGCCGGCTTCCCGGCAATCGGCACCACGAGCGGTGGAATCGCGAACGCACGGGGCCTGCCCGACGGTGAGGACATCAGCCGGGACGCGATGGTCGTCGAGATCGCGTCGATTGTTCGCGCGGTGGACCGGCCGGTCACGGCCGACATCGAGGCGGGATACGGGCACGCCCCGGTTGACGTCGCCGCAACAGTCGATGCCGTTCTCGACATCGGGATCGTGGGCGTGAACCTCGAGGACAACGCTCATCGCGTCGATGCGGCGCCACTCTACAGTACCGCGGAGCAGGTGGCGCGAATACGAGCCGCGCGAGATGTCGCCGAGCAGCGTGGGATTCATCTGGTGATCAATGCGCGCACCGACCCGTTCCTGGTGGGCCTTGGCGCTGATGTTGAGGAGCGCATCGAGATGACGATCGAGCGCGGGCGCGCATATCTGCAAGCGGGCGCTGATCTGGTGTTCGTGCCGGGGCTGATCGATCCCGAGGTCGTGCGGTACGTGGCAAGTGCCATCAAGGGACCGATCAGCCTGATGGCCATGCCCGGTGCGCCGCCGGCCCGATCACTATTTGACGCGGGTGCGAATCGCGTCAGCCTGGGCAACAGCGCGATGTTGGCCACGCTCGGTACGCTCCGTGACATCGCCAGAGAGGCCCTCGAGACAGGCACCTGGACAGCGATTGAACGGACCTTCTACGGGTTCGCTGAAGCTGAGGCCCTGTTCGCACGACGGTGAGCGTTACCGAAAGGATTGCATGAATCATGACGAAGCAGTTGCGCGATTTCTACTCGCAGCCCGGTCCCATCACATCGCCGGGCGCGTTCGCGCGCACGCTGGAACTACTGCCGGACGACGTCGAGTCTCTGACGCGAATCGTTCAGGGACTCGTCATCCATGAATTTGTCGCCGACCTGTTTTACGGCATCACGATTCCCGACGATCGCAAGCAGGAATCGCACATCCGACCCGTGGAACGGATGATCGAGCGCATTCTCATGCTCGATGACCGTCCCCTCGATGTCCCACGCCCTCCCGAGCGTCGTCTGGTGGGAGTCTGCCGGCACTTCATGGTGATGCTGCTGGCCATGCTGCGAGCGAAGCGCATTCCCGGGCGCGGCCGATGCGGCTTCGGTGCGTACTTCAACCCCGGGTATTTCGAAGACCATGTCGTCTGTGAGTACTGGAATGCCTCCGAAGGACGGTGGAGGTTCGCCGATCCTCAGTTCGACGAGATCTGGCGCCAGCGCCTGGGCATCCGTCACAACGTGCTCGACGTCCCGCGAGATCGATTCCTCGTCGCCAGCGACGCCTGGCGCCGATGGAGGAGCGGCGATGCCGACCCTCAGAGATTCGGCATCGTTGAGGGCAACCTGCGCGGATCGTGGTTTCTTGCGGCGAACCTGATTCACGACGCAGCCTCGCTCAGCAAGCTGGAAATGTTGCGCTGGGACACATGGGGCGCCATGCCACGTCCAAACCAGGTGTCGCCGGACGACCTTACGTTCTTCGATCACCTCGCGTCACTCACCTCCGAGCCTGACGAGTCGTTCGAGAGTCTCCGCGTTTTGTACGAACAAGATGACCGGGTGAAAGTGCCAGGCGTCGTATTCAATTCGCGGCTGAACCGAAGGGAGGCAGTCGTCCAGTAGGACGGCGCGCGCTCCACACGCCCAAGTCGAGGGGGAGCATCCTCAGGGCCAACCTGATGCGGAATCGTCCCTAACGCGCGGGTAGCAGCGTAGTTCAATACACATGTTCATCGTACTCAATGGACCACTCGGAATCGGCAAGTCCACGCTCGCCGAAGCGCTCACCGAAGGCATCGCGCGCTGCGTCATGCTCAGCGGCGACTCTTTGGTGGCCGTCAATCCGCCGTCGACGGACGAACTCGAGCACCTGCACGCGACTATCGCGTTGCTGGTCTGTCATCATCGCCGCTTCGGCTATCACCATTTCGTAATCGAACACATCTGGCGCTCGCGGGCGGAGCTCGCTGACCTGCGTCGTCGGCTCATCGCGCTCGACGCCGACGCTGATATCTGGTGTTTCCTGCTGACGCTGCCCGAGGACGAACACCTGCGACGCATTGAGGGTCGGCAGCGGGCGCGTGCGATCGATGAGCGGGAGTTCGAGCTGCGCGCTGTTGCGGAAGAAAGACACGCATTGACGCTGGGCTCTGACCTGGGCGAGCCCTTCGACGTCTCGGCACCACCGCTCCAGCTTGCCTTGAAGCTGCTGCGTCGCCTAGCCGCGCCCGGGCGGACGTGAGAGGAGTCTCGAGCATGCGTGATGGCGTGCTGTCGCCAATCCCCCCGGTTGAGCTGTTCCGGCTCGCCTATTGACAATCACGTGTCATATTGACAGCATACTGTCATATGCAGCTGACCCCGAAGGGCAGCTCGTTGTCAGAGTTGATTATCGAGGTGTTTCGCGTGAATCGGCTGTTGCTGGACGCGGGTGATGCGCTGACGGCGCCCGTTGGCTTGAGCAGCGCGCGCTGGCAGGTGTTGGGCATCGTGGAACATGGACCTGTGTCGGTGGCGGACGTCGCGCGCCGCATGGGTCTGACCCGGCAAACGGTGCAGCAAACCGCGGACGGTCTGCAAGTCGAAGGATTTATCGAATATGTCGAGAATCCGAATCACCGCCGCGCCAAATGGATGCAACTGACGCCGAGTGGGCAGAAGGCGATGGCGTTTGTGGCGCGGGTGCAGGCCCGATGGGCGAACGAAATCGCCGCCCCACAGACATTACGCGACTTGCAGGCCGCTCTTACTGCCCTGCAGAACATTAGAGAAACATTGGAGGAAAGCGTGCGGCCCGCTCGCGAGACGAAAGCCGTACGGAGGGTACGATGAAGATCAACCACCTCAACCTGACCGTCACCGAAGTGCAAGCGGCCAGCGAGTTCTTGGTCAAGTATTTCGGACTGCGCTCGATGGGCGCCGACGGTGGCATGGGCTTCTTGACGGACGACGAAGCGGAATGGGGGTTCGTGCTGACGTTGATGAAGGCTGGAAGGACGGCGTCGGTTTCGTACCCCAGGAACTTTCACATCGGCTTCTTTGTGGACGCCAGGAGTACGGTCGACGAAATCAATCGCCGCTTGCGCGAGGATGGATACGACGTGCCGCCGCCCGAGGACAATGGCCACGCCTATGGCTTTTATGTCAACGTGCCCGGCGGTTTCACCGTCGAGTTGGGTGCGTAACGGTCACCGCGCTCGCACGCATGCCTGAGCCATCTTATCGCTCCGCCCTGGGGCTTCCAACGGCGGCGCTCCGGACCTTCGTTTCCCACTATGCGGGCTTCAGCGGGTGCGGCCTCACGCCGGGAACCCACGCCGGTCTGCCCTCGCGTCATGTGCACCTGATCGTCAGCCTCGGCGCGCCGATTGAGATCCTCCACATGCCCAATTCCTTCCAACGGGCCGGCTGCTTCACCGCGTTCGTATGCGGACTGCAGGATGCGCCTGCGCGCGTGCGGCGTGACGGCAGCATCGAATTGCTCCATGTGTTTATCGAGCCGGTTGGCGCGCGCGTGATTCTCGGATTGTCCGGCACCGAGTTGGCGTCGCGCGTCTTCGCTCTCTCGGATCTCTGGGGACGACGACGTTCCGCCGAACTGGTCGAGCGGCTGAGCGAGGCGCCGTCCTGGCAGCGGCGATTTGACGTGCTTGACGACATGTTCACGCGAACACTTGCACGTGTCGACTACTCGGCGAGGCTCCTTCGCGCCTGGCAGGACCTTGCAGCCGACGGCCGGATACCCATCGACGAACTCGCACGCAGAACCGGGTGGAGCCGCCAGCACTTAGCCGCCTCGTTTCGCCTCGAGTTCGGCGTGACGCCCGGAACGGCCAGACGTATCTTTCGATTCGAACATGCCTGCCGGTTGCTCAAGACCGCGCGGCCGCGCCTGGCCGACGTGGCGGCCGCGTGTGGCTACCACGACCAAGCACACATGACCCGTGAGTGGAACACGTTGGCAGGCTGTGCACCACGAACTTGGATCGCCAACGAGCTTCCATTTTTACAAGACTACGAGTTGGCCGGCTGTGATGATGGCGTAGTGCCGGAGCGCGAGGGAAGGTAGCGGCCCACGGGATTCAAGACCGCGGCTGATTTGCAGACGGCCTTCGCCGTCTACAAGGGCGTGAAGAGTCGTATCGATCGGACGAACAAAAAACGGCGGTAGGCCGGCATCCGCCGGTCATACGCTGGCTGCTTGATTCTGACCCTTCGATCCGCTGGCAGGTGATGCGCGACCTGACTGCTGCGTCCGCGGATGAAATCGCGGACCAACGGGCAAAGGTCGCGACCGAGGGTAGGGGCCGGCAGCTGCTGGCCCTCCAGGCACCGGACGGGCGGTGGGGCGGCCTGGCATGGAACCGTGGGTGGGACTCCACGATGCATGCCCTGTTGCTCCTGCGAGAGATGGGTCTCGATCCTGCTAGCGACGAAGCGCAGCGCGCCGTGTGCCTTGTCCGCGACCGCGTGACGTGGCGCGGATGCGGTCCGCAGGAGACTGACGACCACGCTTTCTTCGCCGGCGAAGTCGAGCCCTGCATCAACGGGCAGGTCAGCGCCGTCGGAGCCTATTTCGGTCAGGATGTCCGGCGCATCGTCAACCAACTGCTCGCCGAGCAACTTCCCGACGGCGGCTGGAACTGCGAGGCCGCCAATGGCTCGACGCGATCGTCGTTCAACACCACGATCTGCGTGCTTGAAGCCCTGCTCGAATACGAGCGCGCCATCGAGGCGCGCCCGGACGTGACCCGGGCCCGTCTCAGAGGGCAGGAGTACCTACTCGAGCGCCGCCTCTTCCGCCGGAAGTCGACCGGCGAAGTGATCGAGCGGGATCGTAAAGGCGGTGCCTCGTGGACACGCTTCGCCTTCCCGACATGGTGGCATTACGACGTGCTGTGGGGGCTCGAGTACCTGCGCCGCGCCGGCGTCCAGCCCGACGAGCGCGTAGCCGAGGCGATCGAACTCGTGGCGTCGAGGCGCGACGACGACGGCAGGTGGCCGCTCGACACCCAGTACCCCGGCAGGATGCCGGTCGAGACAGACGAGGGCGTGGGCCGGCCGAGCCGGTGGAACACGCTCCGCGCCTTGCGAGTGTTGAATTGGTATTCAGCGCGAGACTAACGCTGACGGCGCTGGCAATTGAAGCGCCGCGGCTGAAGCGCAGGCGTAACACCAACTTGCGCGGCGAGGTGGTCACACTTGCGGCGAAGCAAGCGAGCGACACGGATTTCCCGGCGCGTCTCGTATATGGGTAGACGAACGTTGGTCATCTGAGGAGCGAGCGGCTCAATCATGCCCGGTCACTTCGGACACGAGGTGCGAAGACTCATGCCGTCGGCCACGTATATCGCGATCCCGGCGGGGCAGTGGCCCCAATACGAACGGCCCGATCTGGCCAACGCCGCCATCCTCGGGTTCTTCGCCCACAGGTAAGCACATGCAGCGAGTCATGCAGGGGGTGTTGATTGTCGCGGGTCTCATCCACTTCCTTCCGGTGACCGGCGTGATCGGGGCCGACCAGCTCACGGGGATGTACGATATGCCGTTTAGTGATCCCAATCTGCTCATCCTGATGCGCCACCGTGCGGTCATGCTCGGATTGCTGGGAGGCTTCGTCCTGTACGGCGCTTTTCGTCCGGCGATGCGGGGTCCCGCGATCGCGCTCGGGACTGTGAGCTTGGTTTCGATCGTCGGCCTCGCATTGTCGACCGGAGGCTACAACCAGGCTCTCTACAGAGTCGTCGTGGCTGACAGCATTGCCGTGCTCTGCTTCTTGCTGGCCATCGTGCTCTGCGCGGCTGGAACTCGAGGAAGTAGACGGTAGCGGAACCTTGTCTTGCCGCATCGAAAGGTCACGCCTTCCTGGTTCATGGCTCGCCGTCGGGTCGACGAAGATGCTCATCGATCTCGCACGTTGCAGGCAATTGAATCGCGAGATCGAGTTCAGCTATTGGCGACATGCGGGCGCTCGACACCCAGGACGCGAGCCTATCGTGCGTTGTGGCCTTTTACGCGATCGTGCACTTCCGAGTGGCCGAGCTCGAGACCGTTGTTCGTGAGATCCGGCGTGTCCTCGTACCCGGCGGACTGACGCTCATTTCACGTCGGCCTAGAGGTCGTACACGTCGACGATCTCTTCGGTGCGCCTGTCGACCTGGATTTCTGATTTCATTCGCCGCCAGGGTGATCGCGGCGCTTGGCGGCTTGAACCCTCCGTAATCGAACAGCTCGAGCGAGAACCGTGCGATGGCGTCGACTACCCGAGCCGACGGTGCTATCTGCTGGCGAAGGCACGGCAGCCAGTGCAGTAGTCACGCGTGCCCGAGCATCGCTTCAGTGTCAAGACTGGGTCCCATTAGCCCTGAACCCAGTCAACACCGTCCCTACGGGAATGCGCCGACCCATATCGATCGAGCGCGAAGTCAGCGCACGGTCGAGCGCTACACGCTGACAGCCGCCGTCGGTTGTGTAAACGGATTCTCGTCAGCGCTGCGTCCGTAGACAACCGGCACCGGAACGTCGAGTAGTCGCAGATACACCACCAGCTCGCCCCGGTGGTGGATCATGTGGTTCAGGCACATCATGCGCATGACACGGATACGCGGCAGCGCAAAGATCTCGCGTTCGCGGAACATCATCCGCCACGGCGCGTTCGCCCTCGCGTCGTCAATACCCGCGAGCGCCGCCTTGAACGCCACTACGGATTGATCGAAAGCGGCCAGAATCGCGGTCGTGCTCTCACCCGTCGGGTACGTCGTCGGCCGTGTCGCGACATCCAAGGCGTCCATCTGGGCGAGTTTCACGATGCTGTCGGGAATGCTCGCGATGTGCTCGGCAAGCTGGCCGAGTGTCATCGACTTCGCGTGCGGCTGCCACGCGAGCCTGTCGGCCGGCACGCGTTCGAGCACGCGGCGAGTAATGGGAAATTCAGCGTCGAATTCGGCGGCAAGCGTTGCAGCGGCTGACGACATGGGCCCTCCAGATAGTTGCAAAACGCAAGGGACTATAATCCTGTCGATTGCAAATTGCAAGTGACCTGATAAAATGGCCGGCGTGCCGGATCGCTTGCGCTCACCTTGCCCGCTCGCGGGCGCGCTCGACATCCTCGGCGACGCGTGGACGCTGCTCGTTCTGCGCGATCTTCTCTTTTACGACAAACACCGCTTCGCGGATTTCTTGGCGTCGCCGGAGAACATCTCCACGAACATTCTCGCCGAACGTCTCAAGCGACTGGAACGCTGCGGCCTCGTCGAGCGGCGTCAGTATCAGACCCGCCCGCCGCGCGACGAGTACTACCTGACAGCGCGCGGTCACGACCTGCTGCCCGTCTTGCGCGCGTTGATCAAATGGGGCAAGCAGCACGTCCCCGGCGTCGCGCAGAAGCCGCCGGCCAGTTTCGCCGGCGTTGCGCCACGCCCGAAGCGCTGAGCGGCCTTGGGTTGCCTTGAGCTCCGGATCGCAGCAGGATGTGCCAACCAATACGAGCGGTACAACCATGCTGCAGATGGCGTCGCTAAACAGTGCACCGCGTGTCGCGCCATTGGATATTCTTCAATGTGCGTCTGTGAAGGCTGTGGGTCGGTTTGTGTCAGAACTGCGTCAGATGACCCCTCAAACCCCGGTCAAACGCCGCCACTTACGGGGCTACCTCGATACACATCGATGTTGCTGTCAGCGCCGGCGGTTCAGCGCCGACGAGCGGTACGTGTCTGCCAACGAGCCCGGCGGTTCGAGGTATCTTGACAGCAGATGCTGCGGGACGTGCGTGAGGACGATCTGCCGATCCTTTTCGAGCACCAGCGGGACGCCGACGCTCGACGAATGGCCGCGTTCTCTGGAAGAGAATGGGATGCTTTCGTGGCGCATTGGCGGACGAAGGTTTTCGCTGAGCCTTCCGCTAAAGCCAAGACTGTCGAGTTGAATGGCCGAGTCGCAGGTTACGTCTCCAGCTGGGAAAGTGACGGCAAGTGCATGATCGCATACTGGTTCGGGAAGGAGTATTGGGGCCGGGGAGTTGCCACGGCCGCAGTCGCAGAGTTCTTGACAGCTCACGAGACCAGGCGACCGCTCCACGCGTATGTCGCCCTGGCGAATGTCAGCTCGATTCGCGTTCTCGAGAAGTCCGGCTTTCGGGCCCTTGGCTCACCGCCCGCGGAAGCGGACGGGGTGGAAGAGATTCTTTTCCGGCTCGATGGCCAGCCGCGTCGAAGCGAGCCGTTGGCACCGCCCAACCAGCCGTTGTAGCGGTCGCGGTCCCCGCTTTCGCTCGGAAACCACGCCGCTGAACGCCTGCGACCCGGCAGACATCGCTGACCGCCGCGGGCTGGTCTACTCGGGCTTGAAGCTTTCCCTCAGTAGAGCGAGGCCATCGTCGATCCGGCCGGTCGAAATCCCCCCGTAGCCGATCACGAGCCCTTCCCGGGAGACAGGTCCTGCATAAAAGGCAGCCGGCGTTTCCACCCGCACGCCTCGCTGTGCCGCCCGTTGCACGACGTGCGTCATGTCGACCCTACAACCCTCTCGCAACAGCGCGGCAACATGGAGGCCGGCGGCAGAGGGGACGACCTCCAGCCATCTCGCGAAACGCCGCTCCAACACCTGCACGATTCGCAGGTAGCGGCCTCCGTACTCACGAGCCACTTTGCGGATGTGCTGCGCCAACAGCCCAGCCTCGATGAACCGGGCAAGCGCCGCCTGCGTGAACGTCTCCCCGTGCCAATCGGTCAGCTGTTTCGCGGCGCCAAGCGCTGGCCTGAGAGACGCCGGCGCAATCAAGAACCCGACCCGCAATCCTGGGATGAGTACCTTCGAGAAGGAGCCCATGTAGATGACACGACCCTTGCGATCGAGGCTCTGCACAGGATCCAATGGACGACCGCGGAAACGGAACTCGCTGTCGTAGTCATCCTCGATGACCACGCCGCCGCGTCGTTCAGCCCAGGCGAGCAAGGCCATACGCCGCTGGAGCGACATGGCCCGTCCGAGCGGGAATTGATGGGACGGAGTCACGTACACCAGTCGCACGTCCCGCGGAATGGCATCGACCGTGAGCCCCTCCTCATCCACCGGAACGCCCACGACGCGGGCACCGAGACTTCGAAACAGCAGCCGTACCTGCCGGTACCCTGGTTCCTCGACGGCGACACTCGCACCCGGTTCGAGGACCACGCGACCGATCAGATCGAAGGCCTGTTGCGCCCCGGTCGTCACAATCACGTCGTCGGCGGTCGTACGTACTCCACGCGACACCGCGATGTGACGTGCGATCGCCTCTCGAAGGCGAGTGACGCCGGTGGGCTCGCCGTACCACGCGTTACTCGTCGCCTCTGCGCCGAGCTCAGCGGCGAGGAGCCGCCGCCACGTCGTGAGCGGGAAGAGATGTGGATCGGGTGCACCCACACCAAAGTCGTAACGCATCGCCGCTGGGCGGCGGAGTACCGGGAGTGAACGCCAGATATCGCGTGGATACACGGCCCCGGCCGGCGCCGACCGCCGGGACACGCGCCTGGTGGACGAATCGAGCGACACATACGATCCCGCACCGACGCGGCCAACAAGCACACCCTCGGCCACGAGACGCTCGTACGCAACAGCGACCGTATTGCGCGACACCCCCAGACGACGGGCGAGGTCGCGTGTGGCCGGGAGCCTTTCGCCAGGACGGAATCGGCCATCGAGCACGGCCTCGAGGATCTGACGATAGATCTGGACCGCAAAGTCGCCCCGGCGAGTCAAGCGGATGTGCACGTCCATACGACAGCGAATTGGCCCAATCCGATCGTATCAAAGTGGCTCTTTGATCGGGTCATTTCGTCTCGTACAGTAATCGGCATGAACAGGAATGCTGGCTTGGTCCTCGGCACCACGACGGCTGTCGCTGTCGGCGCTCGCGTGCATCGTGCTTGGCGCTGCCGAGTCCCAGCCCGACGCGCCGCCAGCGACCACCGCGCGCGCGCGGGTCGTTCTCGCGCACGAACTGCCTCGACTCGACGGGAACAGGTTGAAGGCGACACTCCTGGAAGTGACGTACGCGCCGGGCGAATCTTCGGCCCCACGTGCTCATCCCTGCCCCGTCGTCGGGTACGTGATCGAAGGAGCCATTCGGAGCCGCAGCGGCGATGGCCCAGAGAAAATCTACAGGGCGGCGACAGCTTCTACGAAGAGGCCAATGCCGCGCATCTCATTTCCGCGAACGCTGGTAACAGGGAGCGCGCACGATTCCTGGCGTTCTTCACCTGTGACAGGGAAGGGGCGCTTTCGGCACCGATTCACGATGTTCGATAGTCGCGGTCCAAGCGAAGCAAGGGCGGATCACCGCGCGAGACCGCCACGCGTGGTGTGGTCGGCAGTCATCTACGCTCGTCTCGCCATTGGTGGCGCGTTCTTGTCGGCCGTTGGTGCGCGCTTTGGCCTGTGGGATGGAACGCTCGACCTCGAGCACTTCCCGCGGTTCATCCAGTACACCGCCGAGGTGAACTCGTTCATGCCGGCAGCCACCATCCCGTTTTTGGCGTGGGCGGCCACTTTCGCGGAACTGTCCCTCGGGCTCGCGTTGATTGCCGGCTTCCATACGCGCACAGCCGCGATTGGCGCCGCGATTCTCCTGGCCCTCTTCGGTACAGCCATGGCTGTCTCGTACGGCGTCAAAGAGCCGATGGACTCTTCAGTGTTCTCGGCGTCGGCTGGTGCGCTACTGCTCGCGCTGGCACAGGAGGTTCCTGGCAGCACACGCGTTGACCCGAGGCAGACGCGAGGCAAGCCGATGCAACACGTCACGTGAAGGATCAGGGCAGGAGATCACGATGAACACGCAGACTCTCGATGGCCTCGTCAAGACCGCGAGCATGCAGTGGAAACCCCTGGTCGAGAGCGGGGTCGACACGGAAGGGATCCCGGTAAAGCCCCTCCGCACCGAACCTGCAACAGGGCGAGCGCCGAGTTTCGTCCTCCGCTTCGAACCAGGGGCGAAGTACCCGTACCCCAACCATCCCGCAGGCGAGGAACTGTTCGTGCTGTCGGGCAGTTGCGTTCATCGAGGGCACTACGCTCGAGGCCGGTGACTATCTGTACACGCCGCCGGGCTCGAAGAACGCGGTGCGGACGGATACGGGATGCACGCTGCTATTCCAGGTTCCCGAGGAAGTCATCATCCTCTGACGGCAGGCGACGATGGATCTGGTGATCCTGGGTGTGGCCAGCAGCGCGGGCACTCACTACGCGGGTCAGGAGCGCGCGCCGGCGGCACTCCGTGCGGCTGGCTTGATTGATCGCCTGATCGCCGCCGGACTCACGGTGTCGGATCGCGGGGACGTCGTGACTGAGGTGTTCGCCGTCGATCACACGAACCCGACCTGCCGCAACTTTCCGGCCGTGCTCCGAACGACACGACGGGTCGCCGACGTTGTGAGCAGCGTGGTCGCCGACGGTGCGGTTCCCCTGGTCCTCGGCGGGGATTGCACGATCACCGTCGGCGTTGTCGCCGGCGTGCGGCGTATTCGTCCGGACGCCGGCCTGTTCTACTTCGACGGCGACGCCGACCTAGCCACTCCGGAAGCCACCTCGAGCGGCGTCCTCGACGCGATGGGGATTGCGCATCTGATCGGCCTGACCGACAACGAGCTGGCGCACCTGGGCGGTCCCCGGACGGTGCTGCCCTCCGGCCGCCTCGTGCTGTTCGGCATCGACGAAACCGATCCGGAGTCGTTTCGGGAGAAGGTACTGAGGGACCATCCCGATCTCCGGTGGTACCCTGACCACGTGGTGCGGTCGGATCCTGCTGCGAGCGCGCGCAAGGCGCTGGACGGTCTGAGCACCGGCGCCGGCATGATCCTGCATTTCGATGTGGACGCGGTCGACTCCGGCGACCTGCCACTGGCGAACTACCCGCACTACGGCACCGGCGTGAGCTTGGATGCGGCTGCCAAGGCGCTGGCCGTCGCTGCGGCTGCGCCCGACCTCACGGCCATCGTGCTGACGGAGGTCAACCCGACACACGACCCCGACGGACAACAACTGCGCCGCTACGTGGACGCCGTGGGTGGAGCGCTCGTTGCGGGTCTCGTCCACGTTGCCTGACGACAGCAAGACATAAGCTGGAGCTCACGCAGCTCGCGTGACTGGAGCGATCGACTTGCGTGATCCGACAGCGCCGCAGGCAATGAGACACGATACCTTGGAGCGCTTGGTGCAGCTTGCGCATCGCGGCGGCGAACACCCTGCGGTGTGGCAGGAAGCGGCGGAACTGATTCGAGAGGCCGGAGAATATCGCTGGGTAGGCCTCTACCAAGTCACGGACAGCGAGATCCGTGCGATCGCATGGACCGGGACGGTAGCTCCCGCATTTCCGCGGTTTCCACGCGACACAGGACTCACTGGTGTAGCGGTCAAGACGAGGGATGCGGTGATCTCCCAGGACGCAGCCCACGATTCGCGTTATCTGACGGCATTCGCGACAACGGGCGCCGAGGCCGTCTTCCCCGTGCTCGGGGATTCCGGATTGGTGATGGGCACGATCGATGCGGAATGCGATCGCCCCAACGCATTGTCGCCGGAGGACGAACGCTTTCTGCGCTCATGCTCAATCGCCTTGAGATCTCTGTGGCGCACCTTGCCTGGAGAGATACGGTGACTTTCGTAATCGGCGGCCGTGCCATCCATGCCATCGGCAAATCGTGATCTACCTCGGAGAATCAAGGCTGTGTGTAATGAACAGGTCGGAGTTAATCCAACCGGGTATGTCGCGTCTGCCCTCGCCGACCCTGGAAGCGCACCAAAGCAGGGCGATGAGGGCGCACCAGACGCGTGGCTGAACCTTGATGCTCGGTACCGCGAGGGGCTCAGAGATCTACGGGTCGGCGATGAAATCCTGGTGCTTACCTGGCTCGACCGCGCTCGGAGGGATCTGCTCGTCGTCCATCCGAGGGATGACACTGCCGCCCCGATGCGAGGGGTTTTCAGCACGCCGCTCCGCCGATAGGCCGAATCCCATTGGCCTTCATCGCGTCCAGGTCCTCGACATGCATCAGACGCGCGTTCGCGTCAGCAACCTCGAGGCACTGGATGGCACGCCTGTTCTCGACCTCAAGCCAGTAGTTGGTGCGGTTGGGGAACGGTAAGGAACGATCCCCAACGTCTCGCCAGTGGCAACGGCCCGTCCACTGCACTTCGGGCTCGGCGTCTGCCAAGTCCGGCTCGATGCTATCCAAGAGCGCTGAGACGTCGAGACCGTCAGGACTTTTCGCGCGGTCTTGGATCTTTTCGCGAGCACCCGGATGTCGCGACAGCGGCCTGAGCGCCAGGCGCCCATAGACGACGAGGGCAGCGAAGACGGCTAGCAGCAGCGTGAAAACGAATGGCGAATACTCGCCGTACGAATAGTGCAGCCACGCTACCGCCAGACCCTCGAGCGCGAGGCAGGCGTCGGCAATCGGCGCCAGGGCGGACATTCTACCCGTACCGGAGCGACCAGAGCGAGAGCGCAGAGCAACTCCTACACGCCGATCCACGTCCATGCACCTCGAGACAAGGCCTCGGTCGATGCCACGCCTTGTGAGATCTTCTCGAACAAGAAGATCTTGGCGAATCCGGCCATCGCGAACAGCGCCGCCAATAGAGCCTGTAGAACCCAGAGGACAACATTCATCTCGCTACCTCTTGGAGCCTTTCCGCGGACATTCGCACCGCTTTCAGTGCTCATCGGCGCGGGCCGTACGATCAACCGAACAGCTGCTCGACGAGATGAGGCGCGGCGCCAACCTTCCGGCCGCCTCACCGTAAATAGTCACGACGGTGGCACACTGCAGCGCGGCATGCAGCGCGGCATCCGAAGCGAAGGGTTGACGCGGTATCACGCGCGCGGTGACCCCGAGCGGCACGATGGCCCCGCCAAACGGATCGGGAGAAATGACGATGCGATCGCCCGAACGCCTGATCGTCCAGCCCCCAAAACGATAGACCTCAGTCACACCTGTGCAAAAGGCGAGCGAGATCAAATCCCCAAGGCGCAGGAAAGTGTAGTCCGTCAGGAGATCGTCGAACGCCAGCCCGCTCGCCTGACGCTGGCGGTCCCTCACCGCGTCGGTGTCCTGGAAGAACGTCTTCCAGTCGGCGTGCGATCGGAATCGCTCGTAGGCCGTTGAGGCATGGTGTGCGTCGAGCGCCGCGGCCGATGGATCGTCCGCGACCCGCGCGACAGCGCGGCGCCACGCTCGTTGTCGGACGTCGAGCGGTGCGTGGACGAAATCAACCACGTCGCCCGTCGCCGGATTCACGATCGGCACGGCATCCACCTCAATCCAGCCGCTGTCGTGCTCGGCGGTGGCGCGGAGAATCGCAGCGCGCCGCGGTCGTGACTCTAGATCGATACAGTGCTCGATGATCTGGCCCGCGAGCCGCGCGTGATCCGGCTGCGTGATGAGCTCGATGCGCTCAGGGAACGTGCGTACGATCACGGAGCCATCCGCAACAACGTCACGCCGTCACCGGCGCACTCGTACACCGCCTCAGGCACGTGTCCGTCGGCGACGAGGGTCATTGCCTCCGTCCATGCCAGTGCCGCGCGCTCGCGCCCGCTGTAGCCCGAGCACTCGCGCCATGCACTGAGTGAGTACAGCCGCTGTTCGTTCTCTCCCGTCATGCGCAGGTCCTTCCAGTGCATGTCGATGCAGTAGGCGCAGCCGTTCAATTGGGAGGAGCTGAGCTGAATCAGAAAGTCCATAGGCTCGCCGCGCATAAACAGATCAACGCCGACGCACTCACATTCTTCCGTCGGGCGCTGAACCCTCCCCCGCGGCAATGACCGACGGCGCCGGCGCACGCTCCTTCACCGAAAGCTGATCACGCTGTTCGGTGCCGGCCGGGTGTTGAACTCGGAGCGTGCCTCGGCGGCCGGTCGCCATGGTTCACCTCTGGCGAGCCCATCAATCGAATCGAATGCGCCGAACACCGTGAACTTGCTGAAACCAAACGGCAGTCCTTCCGCGCCAAGCAGCGAATTGACGTCGGCCACGTGAAAATGCAGATGCGGTCCGAGGGACGTGCTGCCTGACGATCCAGCTGCGCAATCAGCTGGCCTCGGCGCACAGTGTGGCCGGCCGTTACGCGGACGCTGCCCTGCCGGAGGTGTTCGTAGAAGACAAATCGCCCGCCGCCGAGATCGAGGGCCACGTAGTTGCCGCTGGCAGCCTCCGGCGGCACCGGCCGCGGCATGTCGTCGGCCGAGTCGTCTACGGCTGCGGCCACGACGCCGTCCGCAACGGCCAGCACGTCCGCGCCGAAGCCGTTCCAATCCGGGGGACGGGGATCCGGACGTGGTGGAGACCGCGCCCAATGCGCGCCGCACCGCAACGTCGAGCCGGTGTGTCACCGCCGCAGTGCTGAACGCATTGGGGAGCGGGATCCACAAGTTCACACCGCGTGCATGCCGCCACTGATAACGTGGGGCGTCGGGTGGTCGTGCCGCAGGCCCGGGCGGACGATCCGGCGATGCAGATCGTCGTCTCGGTACTCGGCGAGAACGGCGCCGGCCGCTTCGATTCGCAACGCCGTCAGGACCACGTCGGCGGGCTGGAAGTTGGTGAGGTGTAGTTCGTACGCCAGCTGTGTGCGGCCCTCTTGACTGAACGTGACTGGCGCGAATGGCACGGACACGTCTACCGATTGCACGATCGCCGGCCGCGCCGACTGCGCGCCGAGTGCCGCCAACAGCACGGCTTGAATGAATGTCATGGGATTAGCTCACCCCTTCCTCCGGCCACCTTGAAGCTGCCTTCCTTCTTCAGTCCTTCTTCGTCAAAGGACCGGCCGCTCCGGAAGAGCCAAGTGATGCACCAATATCATCTGGCTCAATCGCTTTCCCCCGGGCTGGTAGCCGCCACAGACCGTGGTCATTGCCGCCTTGATAATAGATGGCGAACGTTCCGTGCCCTGGGATCTCAAACGGTGGATGGGCGATTTGCCCCCCAAGTCGGACTGCGGCGGCCAGGGATTCTTGAATGTCGGGCACAAGCCAGTAAGGCCGCACCACCGGATCCTCGTCCCCACGTAGAGGTGCACGGACTCCGACGAGTCCACCGCCAGCGATTGAAGCCGTGCGCGCGCCACCGAGTCGAGTGTCTGGCGCACCGAACTGCACGTCGATTGCTGTGGAATACGCGGCAATGACCGCGTCGACATCCCTGGTTACAATTTCGAGATAGTGGACCCTCTTGGCCGTTTCTCTTTGCGATGCTGACGCGACGGGAGCATTCGCGGCCAGAACACCTAGTGCTACGCCAGCGACGAATGTGGCTGAGGCGAGGATCAGGCTACGGTTCATAAGAGGCTCCTGGTTTGTTCCACAAAAACCGCAACCGCCACCAAGTCACGCCGTCACTGCCGGTTCGTAGGTGCCGGCCCGCAGGCGCGCCGCGATCGAGAGCCGGTTCCACGCGTTGATCGACGCGACAGCCAGCGTGAGATCAGCCAGCTCTTTCTCGGTCAGGTGAGGACGCACTCGCTCGTACACCGCATCAGGCACGTGTCCGTCGGCGACGAGGGTCACGGCCTCCGTCCATTCGAGCGCGGCGCGCTCCCGTTCGCTGTAGTACGAGCACTCACGCCACGCGTCGAGTGAGTACAGCCGCTGTTCGTTCTCGCCCACGGCGCGCAGGTCTTTCCAGTGCATGTCGATGCAGTAGGCGCAGCCGTTCAATTGAGAGGAGCGGAGCTGAATCAGAAAGACGAGCCGTCGTTCCAGTCCACATTCCCGCAGGTACTGTTCGAGCGCGTTCATCGCCTCGTAGGCGCCGGGCGCCGCATTGCTGTAGTTGAACCGTTGTTGCACCGCACGTTCCTTTCTTCAGAATCGGCATGGTCTTCACTTCAGCCGCTCGAGCCGGCCCCTGCGGCGCGTCAGGTTCTTGTAGTCCCACCGAATGTCGCGCGCCTTGACAAGCCAGCGCTCCAGGTCGGCTGTGCTGATCTCGTCGGGCGTGGTGTAGCGGGCTTCGGCCGCTTTGAAGCTGCCTTCCTTCCTCAGCGCCTCTTCGTCAAAGGACTGGCCGCTCCAGAAGAGCAGTCGGACGGAGCCCTTCACCTGGCTGTACCCGACGACAGGGTTCCCATCGAGAAACCACACGGGATGGGAGTGCCAGATCTTGTTTTCCGCCTCCGGCAGCGTACGGTCGATCACCCGTGCCAACAGTTCACAGACCTCCCGACCCTCCGGTGATTGGGCTTCGTTGTATTTTTGGATTTCGACGTTCATGACAGTACGCCTTGGTTCCGGATCGCCGGCTCAGTCGGCCCCCGCGGGAGTGGGCCAGGCCAGCCCCACCCAGTACATGTGCGTGTTCACGTCGATACTGTAGGTCTTGAATTGGCACGCAACAGAGCCAATTCAGCCGAAGCCGATCGGGCCACTTGCGGTACATCCCGGAGCGATCGCGGACAATGGCGGGAGAGGCGCTCTGCATGTCACCAATCGCAGTGATCGAAGCACCATCAATCCTCGGCCTTCGGCCAACGGGAGTGGAGACACTGCCCGAGGCGCTGTTGCAGGCGGGCCTGATCGGTCGGTTGCATGCGCGTCACGCCGGGCGCGTCGTGCCTGAAAGCGCGTACAGTGCGACCCGCGACACCACAACGCTGATGCTGAATGCGCTTGGCATCGCCAGCTTTTCCCGAAAAGTGGCCGACGCCGTGGGTGATGTGATCGACAAGGGAGAGTTTCCCGTGGTGCTTGGCGGCGACTGCTCGATCCTGCTCGGCGGTTTGCTCGCGCTGAAGCGACGAGGCCGCTATGGCCTGCTGTTCGTCGACGGTCACGCCGATTTCTACAGCCCGGAGGCGAATCCGAACGGCGAAGCGGCGTCGATGGACCTGGCGCTCGCGACTGGCCGAGGACCGGACGTGCTCGCGAATATCGAGCAACGCCGACCATTGGTGCACGACGAGGATGCCGTCGCCTTCGGATTTCGTGACGGCGCCGAACAGGCCGCGTACGGAAGTCCGCCGCTGCCCGATCGGCTCCTCGCGTTCGATCTGGCGGCGATTCGAAGTCGAGGGGTTGAGGCGGCCGCCCGCGACGCGGTGGCGCACCTGACACGTGACGACGGACCCAAGGGCGGCTTCTGGATTCACGTTGACGCCGACGTGCTCGATGACGCGATCATGCCAGCCGTCGATTATCGTCTTCCAGGCGGGTTGACGTGGGACGAGCTGACCTCCACGCTACGCTTAGCCATCCAGTCTCGTCGCGCCGTCGGTCTCGAGGTGACGATCTACAACCCGTTACTCGATGCCGACAGGACGAGCGCGCGTGAGCTGGTGCGCACCATGGGTGACGCGCTGATGTGATCAATGATTCGCATGTTCCTGTGGCCGCAAGCGGTTTGAGCACGGCTCCGGGCTGAGATCGATCGCAGATCAGTGCACACGCGCTCTCGCGATCACACGCGATGTGCGTCTGCGTAAGTTGTGGGTCGGTTGTGTCACAAAACCGTGTCAGATACCCCCTGAAACCCAGTCAAACACCGCTGTTTACGGGGGCACCTCGAGACACATCGATGTTGCGGGAAGCAGTTGATCAGGAACGCGTTGGTGCGTTTCGGTGTGGGTCAGCACGCGCGAGCGGAATCTATTTCCAAGCGTGCTCCTTCAACCACTCGGACATCTCTCCGTGTCTGCAGAATCAATAGTTTACAGGCTAGTGGTCAGCTACACTGGCGTTCCGTCGCGCGTTTGGCTGTGCTGCATCGCAATTCAGGGCGACGATTCGTCGCGGAAGCGCGTTGACAGTCGCCACAACGCGCGCCGCCTTGCGACAATAACGCGATGACAGGGCGCACGACTGAGCGCTGGAGCACCTCGAGCGGGCGGTCGACCAGCGCGTCCGCCGGCGGCAGGACCGCCTGCTCGAGCGTGGGCATGAGCTCGCGCGCTTCCGTAAACCGGAACGCTCGCTCGACAGCTTTGATTGTGATTTCAACAAGAAGATGAATCGCGCGGCGGTCTACGAACTCGCCCCGGACAAAATGGCCGGTTTTGCCCTGTCCACCGCGTCCACGAATTCAAGGACGAGCAATGGCGAGCCGTTCGCTTCTTCCAGCCCGTGGATCCGTGCGATGTGCGGATGGCTGAGCGACGCGAGGGCCTGCGCTTCGCGGCGCTAACGGGCCACGCGAACGGAATCGTGGATGAAGCTGTCGGGCGGGAACTTCAGCGCCACGTCCCGACCGAGCCTGGTGTCGCGCGCTTTGTAGACCTCGCCCATGCGCCGGCACCGAGCGGCGCGGCGATTTCGTAGGAAACGATGTTGATGCCTGATTCTAGCGAGGCTGATGGTGACGTGAGTAGACCAGTCAGGATGTCTTATTCACGAGCGCGTCTGCCAGCCGAACCTTGATGAACGCCTGTCGCGTGACGCCGAGCCTCCGGGTCTCCTGATCGATCTCACGCAGGAGGTCCACCGGGAAGTCTACGTTCACGCGCTGGACCGCGCGACCGGGTCGGACCGCCTTCGCGCGGTCCGTGTGCGACGACAGATCTCCGCCGGCGTCATGCATGGCGTCGAGTTCGGCGGCCGGAAGCGCTCTAGCCTTGGGGGTACGCTGCTTCTTCTTCATCGCGTGCGCCTGACGGAGATGATCCGGGTGCGATCACCCCGCATCGTGATGAACGCCGACCACACCACGTCGCCGATTCGCCCAACGACCTGGGTCCGAGGTTCGTCGAGCGAGTGGGCCGCGATCAAGCCGGTCGGGGTCGCTCCACAACGCTTGGGCGCCGATGAAGTCGATGCCGAGCTTCTTGAGGTTGGCTGCCGACTTCGCCGGGTCGAACTCGAAGTCCATTTAGTATAGAAAGTATACCAGAACCGGTGTCGTGCGTGACATCGCCGGCGTGAAGCGTTTGCGAGAGGACGACGGCCCGAACCTCGTCACCCAGGGCAGTACCGAAGTTGCATAGGCTGCTGGCAAACGACATCGTCGACGCGATGAGCACCTCACAGTGCGGGTCCGATGCCCTTCTCTTTGGCCGGGCGACTTGCGAAATGATGGAGGCCGCGTGGCGGGTGGCGACCCGGCAGGTGGCGATGCCTGGCTGGACGAAACCCTTCGCGCGGCCTTGGACCGGGGTCGATTGGAACGCGGAACTCATCCGCGGAGAGTTGGGACAGGCCGTTCAGCACCTGGAGCGGGAGCCGGTAAGTCGGTCGTGCCGTAAGCCGACCGTCGCGCGCGAGCAGCGAAGGCGGGCTCACACGCGCTTCAGCCACGCCTGCGCGGAGCGCAGAGATAGCGTACGACGCGCCCCACCGTCAGGACCCCTCTTAAAATAGGGGTCTAACAGGGGTCTGAACGCCAGATCCAGTGAGCTCCACGCGACGCCTTGACATCTTAGGCATGACCGGCGCAGTATGCCCTAAGCACCTTAGGCATACCGGCCGACACCGTCCGGCCCTGCCGAATCGCGCGGAGGCTTCCCGTGACCACTCCGAAAGCAGACCTGCTGCAAGGCACGCTCGACATGCTCATCCTCAAGGCGCTCTCGCTCGGCCCGCTGCACGGCTACGGCGTGATCCAGCGCATCGGCCAGATGTCCGACGCGCTGCTGTCGGTCGAGCAGGGCGCTCTGTACCCGGCACTCTACCGGATCGAGCAGAAAGGCTGGGTCAGCTCGAAGTGGGACGTGAACGAGACGGGCCGCAAGGCCAAGTTCTACAGGCTCACCGCTAGGGGCCGGAATCAGCTCTCGATCGAAGAAGCCAGCTGGGACCTGCTCGCCCTCGCCATCGCGAAGATGCGGCAGTCGACGTAGGGTCGGGCCATGACCTGGTGGAATGTTCTCCGCGCACGGCTGCGCGGGCTTCTGCGGCGTGACGCCGTCATCGACGACATCGAGGAGGAGATGCGCTCGCATGTCGAGCTGGCTACCGAAGCCAACCTCTGGCGCGGCATGCGACCGGACGACGCGCGACGAGCGGCGATGGAGAGTTTCGGCAATCTGAGCCGGATGAGCGAGCTCGCATATGAGGTGCGGGGAGGCGGTATGTTGGAGGCACTGTGGCAGGACGTGCGGTATGGCGTTCGCACGCTGTCCAAGAATCCCGGTTTCGCGGCGGTGGCGATCCTGACTGTGGCGCTCGGTACCGGCGCGACCTCGGGAATCTTCAGTCTCGTCTACGCGGTGGTGCTCCGGCCGCTGCCCTACTCAGAGCCTGAACGGCTGCTGTCCGTGGCCGCACACCGCGCCGGCCGCGACATGGGACTGACCGCGCCTGATTATCTCGACTGGCGCGCACACGCGACGTCGCTGGAGCAGCTCGCCGCCGCGGCCGGCGCGACGGTCAACCTCACCGGTGGCGGCGAGCCGGAACGTGTCCTCGCCGGGCGGGTCTCGGCCAACTACTTCGCGGCGCTTGGCGTCCCCCCCGTTCTCGGTCGTGGATTCTCGTGGGCCGACGAACCGCACAGCGCTCCACGCGTCGTCGTGCTCGGCGACGGCCTGTGGCGACGCCGCTTCGACGCCGACCCGCGGGTGGTAGGGGAGGCGATCTCGATCAATGGCGAGCCGCACACCGTCGTCGGGATCATGCCTCCGCAGCTTTCGTTGCGTTCGACGGGCGCGCAGCTCTGGCTGCCGCTCAACCTGACGCCACGGGAGCTGCAGGCGACGGGGGCGCGCTTCCTCAACGCGATCGGGCGCATGCGGCCTGGGATCACGCCGGCCCAGGCCCAGGCCGATCTCGCGGGCATCGCCAAGGGCCTCGAGAAGGTCAGGCCGCAGTCGAACGTCAACGTGACCGCCCGGGTGCGCGGCCTTCACGAGAGTATCGTGGCGCAGGTGCGGGATTCCGCGTTCATCCTGTTTGGCGCCGTCAGCTTTGTCCTGCTGATCGCGTGCGCGAACGTGGCCAACCTGCTGCTCGCCCGCGCGACTCGCCGGCGCCACGAGATTGGCGTCCGGGCGGTGCTCGGCGCGTCGCGCCCGCGCATCGCACGCCAGTTGCTCACCGAGAGCGCCGTGATCGGTCTCTGCGGCGGCGTCGTCGGGCTCGCGCTCGCGTACTGGAGTACGGGAATCCTGAAAGCCATCCTGCCGCAAGACATCCCGAGGCTGCAGCAGACGCGCGTGGACGCGATGGTGTTCGGTTTCACGTCCGCCGTCTCGTTGCTCGCCAGCCTCGTGTTCGGCGTCGCGCCGGCGCTGAAGGCGTCGCGCCCCGATCTGCAGCAGGTCCTCCGTGAGGAATCGCGCAGCTCCGGCGGCGTCCGGCGGCGCCGTCTGAGCCGCGCGATCGCGACAGCTGAAATCGCGCTCGCCCTCGTGCTGCTCGTCGCGGCGGGCCTGCTGCTGCGCAGCTTCGTCCGTCTGCAACGAGTCGACCTCGGGTTCAACCCCGCCAACCTTCTGACGGTCCGGATGGCGCTGCCGGAAGCCCGGTATGGGGCCGCAGCGCAGGTTGCGGCGTTCTATCAGGAACTCCCCGAACGTGTGCGTGCGAAGCCTGGCGTCACGGCGGCGGCCATCGCCTCCCACGCGCCGCTCGCCGGAAGCGGATTCAACCTCTCGATGTTCATCGAAGGGCGCCCGCAGCCCGCGCGCGTCGAAAATCAACCGATGGTGTTCCTGCGATTCGTCTCGTCGGACTACTTCGCCACGCTCGGCGTTCGCGTGGCGCGTGGCCGAGACTTCACCACCGCCGATCGCGCGAACGCGCCGACTGTCGCGATCGTGAACCAGACAGCCGTGCGTCGCTACTGGCCCGACGCCGATCCGCTCGGCAGGCGCTTCCGGCTCGACGACGATCGAGAGGCTGCCGTCGAGATTGTCGGCGTGGTCCCCGACGTGAAGCACTTCGGTCTCGCGCAGTCGACGCAGCCCGAGGTCTTCGTCCCGTTGCCGCAGGCAACGTTGATGCACTGGCAGTGGCTCCAGCGATCGATGATCGTCCTCGCGCGCACCAGCGGCGCCCCAGAAGCCGCGGCCGGCGTCGTTCGTCATGCCGTGTGGACGCTCGACGATCAGTTGCCTCTCTACAACCTCCGTTCGATGGAGCAGCTTCGGGCCGAGTCGAGCGGTGACGAGCGAATCGGGCTCGCGCTCGTCGGCACATTCGCCGCGGTCGCGGTGATCCTGGCGGCGATCGGCGTCTACGGGGTGATGGCGTTCGTGGTGGGGGAGCGTTCGCGCGAAATCGGCATCCGGCTGGCGCTTGGCGCCAACCCGCGCGACGTGCGGCGGATGATCCTTCGGGACGGCGTCTGGCTGACCGCGGCGGGTGTCTTCATCGGCCTGATTGGCGCCTTCGTGCTGACGCGGATGATGCGGGCGATGCTGTTCGAGACGCAGCCGTTGGATCCGATGACGTTCGCCGCAGTCGCGGGCGCCACCGCGCTCGTGGCGATGCTCGCCTGTTTCGTGCCGGCGCGGAAGGCGACCCGCGTGGATCCACTGATCACGCTCCGCTCCGCGCTGGGCATCTGACAGGCTAGCTGCACGACGAACAGCACGAGCGCGAGTGGCAGCACGAGGTCGCGCACCTGATAGGTCCGAAAATGCGTCGACTTGAAGACGTTGGTGGAATTCTCTCGTCCCTTGAAAGCGCGATAACGTGCGCGCGCGCGTGCGTGACCTCGTAATCAAGCAGCTGGACATTGAGAAAAATGTCGTTCACCTCAGCGCCGTGATGGGCGCGAGGCTCGATCGACTCGAGCGCGGCTGCGCACGCTTGGTGTCGTCACGGTTCGCGATGAGGACCGGCGATACCCGGTCGTCGTGAAGCTACCGACGTAGTCCGGCGGCCGGCAGTGGCAGGCCGCATCGAGGTGGTCAGCCGGCTTTGCTCGTGGCGCTGCGGGAGACCGGCCTGATGTGGGCGAACATGCTGCGGGCGTTCCAGGTTGGGAAGGCCCTGACCAGCGATGGCGTGCCGTCGAGTTGGATGCGGCCCTCACGCGTCGCCTGCGCCCAGGTGAGCTGGCCGGCGTGCCATTTGACGAAGGCTTCGGCGTCCGCCGTGATGTAGAGGTCCTCGTCGAACCCAGGATGCGTCTTGCAGATCTCGGTGTCTCCGAGCTCGATGAGGAGCCAATAACGCTCATGGCGCGGGCGGCCCGTGAAGTCGAAGCGGAGGACGACGCGTCGATCCGGAAGCCGGTCTCGTCGGAGCGCGTTGCACATCGACCATAACGCCACGAAGGGGTCGAGGTTCTCGGGGGCGATCTCGAGCCA
>JBMDXQ010000093.1:0-183020 GCA_048594975.1 Vicinamibacterales bacterium
CTGACGCTGGTGGCCGGGCTGTCGCAGCAGCCTGGGTCCGACATCGATCGCAGCGCCGAGGCGCGGTTCGCCGGGCTCGCCCTCGCCTGCGTCCACCAGCAATACCCGAACAAGATCGCGCACGTGCTGAACGGCGACGACGACGTCGAGCCGCCACGGCGGCTGACGCCGGCCTTCTACGGCTGCTACGACTGGCACTCCTCGGTCCACGGCCACTGGCTGCTCGCGCGGGTGGCGCGGCGGCATCCGGACACACCGGTCGCCGCGAAAGCGCGCGCGGCGCTCGCAAGGAGCCTGACGCCGGAGAACATCGTCGGTGAGGTTCGCTACCTCGATGGCCGCGGCCGCGTCTCGTTCGAGCGGCCCTACGGGCTGGCGTGGCTGCTGCTGCTCGGCGCCGAGCTGCGCGAGTGGGCGGCCGAGGCACCCGGCGATGCTGCGCTCGGGCAGTGGGTTGCCGGGATCGCCCCCCTCGAGCGGAGGGCCGTCGAGCGCGTGAGCGACTGGCTGCCGAAGCTGACCGCTCCCATCCGCATCGGCGAGCATTCGCAGACCGCGTTTTCGTTCGGCCTCATGCTCGACTGGGCGCGCGCGACCGGCGACGGGCGGCTGGAGTCGCTGCTCGTCTCGCGCGCGCGTGACTTCTATCTGAAGGATCGTGACTGCCCGCTCGAGTACGAGCCATCGGGCGAAGACTTCCTGTCGCCATGCCTCGCCGAGGCGGATCTGATGCGCCGCGTGCTGCCGCGCAACGAGTTCGCCCTCTGGCTGCAACGGTTCCTTCCATCCATTCCGGCGGACGGGCGCGCCGCCTGGCTCACCCCCGGCATCGTCACGGATCCGAAAGACCCGAAGCTGGGGCACCTTGCCGGCCTGAACCTGTCGCGGGCGTGGGCGCTCGAGGGGATCTCGCGCGCGCTGGACGCGTCGGACTTACGGCGTCCGGCGCTCGACGCCGCGGCGAGGGTGCATCGGGACGCGGGCATGACGTACGTCACGGACGAGCATTACGAGGGCAGCCACTGGCTCGGCACGTTCGCGATGTACCTGGTGAGCGGCCGCGGAGCAGCGGAGAGCGGGCGATGATCGCGTTGCCGGCCGGAGGTTCGCGGCCGGTTATTCGAAGGACCCATGCTGGGGTCAGCTTTCGATTTCCGCGACCTCTGCGGATTGAGATCTGACCCCCGCGTGCCTTCCGCAGGACCAGCTGTACCAGGTTCCCGCGGGCGGGCGACTGTTCATCACCCACGTGTCCGGAATCGCGGGTACGCGGGAGGAGGTCTCCATCACGTCGATAAGCCTCACGGCGGGCCAGTCGTCGACGAGCTTCGGGCCGTCCACCATCCGATCCTGGGCTGTGCCGTGCTCAACAGCGCGTCGTTCAACGTCGCCAACGTGAGCCAACCAATCGATTTCGTGCTGAACGCCGGCGAGCGGGTGGGACTTCAGTACAGCCGGTCGAACGCCTTCGAGGGCTCCGGAGCGGCGTTGCTGACGCTCAACATCTCCGGCTACCTCGAGGCGCTGCCGTACCGTCGATGGTCAACAAGAAAAAAGGCCGGCGTCCCGGAGGACGCCGGCCAGTCGATGCCCCGAACGAACGTCAGAAGGTGAAGCGCGTGACGATCTGCAGCTGCCGCGGCGGCCGCACTCCGCTGATCGATCCCACGCCGTTGGTCCTCACCAGGTTGCCGTTCGCGTCGTACGGCAGGTTCGTGATCGTGTGATCGGTCAGGCTGGCGAAGTTGATCGTGCTGTTGACGCCCGAGAACTGCGTGTGGTTCAGGGCGTTGAACGCGTCGAACCGGACCTCGAACCGCCGCCGGCCGCCGAACGGGAACGACTTCGCCACCGACAGGTCGAGGTTGTTGATCGGCGGGTTGTTCATCGTGTAGCGCGGCGACTCGAGGCCGACGCTGCCCGGCTGCGGCGCGGTGAAGGCGCCCACGTTGAACTGCTGGTACGGGTCGTCGCTCGAGCCCTTGCCGGGATCCTGGCCTGTGAGCGCGATGCGCGCCCCTTCGGTGTAGCTGCCCGTCAGGTTGACGTTGCCGTAACCGGGGATCGAGAAGGCGGCGGTGAAGGGCGTGCCCGACATCCAGCGGTAGTTGCCCGAGAGCTGCCAGTCGTTGGTCAGGTAGCGCCAGAGGGTGTTGGTGACCTCGGGCGTCTGATACACGAAGCTGCCCACGATGACGTGCCTCCGGTCGAACGACAGCGGACCGTAGTTGGCGTCCTTGTCCTTGCCGTCGATGCGGGCGTAGTCCCAGTCGCCACCGAGCGTGCCCCTGGCGGCGCCGAGCGTGTAGTTGACGTTGAACATCAGCCCCTTCTGGAACCGGCGGCTGACCATGGTCTGCAGCGCCTTGTAGTTCGAGTAGGCCTCGAACTCCCAGAGCCGGATGTCGTTGTACCCCATGTAGGGTCGCAGGAAGTTCACCGGGAGCGCGTTGGCCCCTGGCGTGCCGCTGAGGCCCGAGCAGCCCGTGCACGACTGGCCTCTCGTGGGATCCTGCGCCGCACCCGTGTAGGCCGTCCCGTAGGGGATGGCGTTGAGGTTGCGGAACTGGAGCAGGTTGTCCGACTCGGAGCCCACGTAGGCGACGTCGAGGACGAACTCCGCGGGCAGGCGCATCTGCATCCCGAGGTTCCACTGGTACACCACCGGGACCTTCCACTCGTACATGTTCGGCTTCAGGTCGACCGGTGAGTTCAGCCCGGTTGCGCCGCCGCCGATCTGGGACACGAGGCCCCACTGGAGCTGGGACACCTGCATGCCCGGAGGGTTCGTGATCAGGTCGAACACCTGGTTGCCCTGCGGCCGATCGTAGAAGATGCCGAAGGCGCCACGCGCCACCAGCGTCTGTTCGCCAGTGACGTCGTAGGCGAAGCCGGCGCGCGGCGAGACCCTGAACTTGTTCCCGTCGGTCAGCGTCTCGTCGATGCCCTGTCCGCCCTGGAACGTTCCCTGGAAGCGGTCGCCCGAGTTCGGGACGATCCGGCCGATGAACGCTGCATCGACGACCTGCCCGGTCTGCGCGTCGTAGCCCTTCCGCACGCCGTCGACGATCGCAGGCGCGAACAGCCGCACCGCCTGCGAGGCAACGAACTGGTCAGGCAGGAAGTTCGACGCCTTCAGCGACACGTCCCACTGCGGCGTCAGGTAGTAGAACCGCACCCCGTAGTCAAGCGTGAGGCGGTCCGTGCTCTTCCAGTTGTCCTGGAGGTACCACTCGTAGTTGGTGTAGCGCCACTTCGGCTTCAGGAACGCCGACGCCTGCGTGAACTGGTTGAAGATCCCGAGCGCGGCGTTGGCGAACGGGTGGCTCGCATCGTACGGGTTGTTCGTGTTGTTGTCGAACGTGTAGTTCCCGTTGTGATCGGCGAACGCGCTCTGGTCCTTCAGGCTCTTCTGGTAGTAGAAGCCCACCTTCAGCGCGTGCGGCCCCATCACCTTCGTGAGGTTCGCCACCACGTCGTACGTGGTGTTGAAGTTGGTGAAGGGGGCCTGGTTGGTGTTGAAGAACGGGGCGTTGGCGATGCGGCCGCCGGCGAACGCGAATCGCGGAATCAGGTCCATCTGAACGGCATCCGGATACAGCAGCGGAACGCCGGTCAGGTTCGCGCCGGTGCGCGTCATCGTGTCGCTGGTGCTGTAGTGATCCAGTGAGTTGTGGGCGCGCCCGAACGACAGCTCGAGCGAGGTGCTGCCGCTGAGCACCCCGGTCGACGAGAGCACGAAGTTGCGTCCCGGCACGTCCGAGATGACGTCGATGGTATCGAGGTTGCTGCGGATCGACCAGCCGCCGATGCCGTACGGCAGCTCGGACTCGTTCGAGTGCTGCATGTATCGGCCGGTCAGGCGCCAGTTCGTCGTCAACTGGTAGTCACTTCGGAACATGAGCTGGTCCAGCGGCTGCTTGCCCGGCGTCTGGCTCAAGTAGTTGTAGCCGACATTACCGGGGGCATTCGGCAGCGGGAAGATGTTGAGCGCCCGCAACGTCGGCTGGTACAGGCGGTTGGCGGGGATCCGGCCCAGCACGCCGCCGTCGGCAAAGCACCCCCGCGCGTCGCTCGGTCCGCACGGCAGGCCGGTCGTGTAGTCGCGGATGTACGGATAGGGATTCCCGTTCGCGTCCACGCTCTGCGAGAAGTCCCCCTGGCGCTCGAGCGCCGTCGGCACCGTCACGCGCTGCTCGCCGACCGGGTCCTTGCGGCGCTGGAACTCCTGGTTCCAGAAGAAGAACAGCTTGTCCTTCCGAGTGTTGAACGTGCCCGGGATCCAGATCGGGCCCCCGAAGGTGTAGCCCCGGTCGTCTCGCGAGCTCTCAGGGAGTTTCGTGCCCGAGCGGTTGTTGAGCCAGGTGTTCGCGTTCCAGTCGGAGCGGCGCCCGTACCAGTACGCGGACCCGGAGTAGTTCTGCGTGCCGCTCTTGGTCACGACCTGCACCTGCGCGCCGACCGCGCGGCCGAACTCCGCCTGGTAGCTGGAGGTGACGACCTTGAACTCGGCGACCGCGTCCAGGTTGGTCTGCGCCATGTTGCCGCCATTGTCGCCGGTGTCGATGTTCGCCACACCGTCGATCGTCATGTTGTTCGAATTGGCGCGCTGACCGTTCGCGTTGAAGTTGCTCACCTGGTTGGGCGTGTCATTGGTCGGGACGACGCCCGGCACGAGGCCGGCTAGGCCGAAGAAGCTGCGCCCGTTGACGGCGATGTTCTGGATCGCCGTCGCTTCCAGCGTGAACCCGCGCTCACCGCTGCGCAGCGACATGTCCGGCGTGGCGCCGGACACGGTGACGGTCTCCGTGACTGGCCCGATGGTCAGCGGGATGCCGCCGACCGAGATGCGGTCGTTCGCATTGACGACCAGTCCGGGCAGCTCCGCGCTCTGGAAGCCTTCGAGGCCAACCTTGAGCGTGTAGGTATCCGGGGTGACGTACGCAAAGAAGAAGTTCCCCTGCTCGTCGCTGACAGCCGTGAGAACAGTTCCCTTGGTGGCGCTCGTGAGGGTGACCGTCGCACCCGGCACGACGGCGCCCTGGGAGTCCTTCACGGAACCCGAGACTGACGCGCTGGTCGTCTGTGCCCATAGCGGCACCGCGGTAACCAGGCACATCGCCACCGCGAGCATCACTTGCATGAGCCCGCGGCGAAGACCGTAGCCAACAACCATGACACTCTCCTTGCCCAGGCGATTATTAGGGTCGGGAAGTCGCCGGCCAGTCTTCGCGCCGGCGAGCATGCGCCGCCAGGCCCCGGGCAGTCGTGTCGCGTGTCTCAGGCCAGACGGACTGATCAGAGGCACACAGATACGCTGTTTTGGGGGGACGGCGATCTGGCAGGAGAGCAAGCGCGGTACCGGCGCGGGTGCTTCGTCCTGCTGTAGTGTCGTCTGCTGATTGGCAAAACCCCCTGCAAAACCAGCTGACGGCTCTCCGGCAGCATCACGGGTTTCCGGCAATCGCGGCGAACTCCAAACTTCCCGCGATCGACCTCCAAAAAGTTGGTCGCACGTATGTGAACTGCCACCCCTCCAACGTGCGACTCACACGTTGGTCGTTGGCAGTGATGTGTGGGAGCTGCCTGAGATTTGGAGGTTGGCGGTAGGCCGTTGCGAGTGGTCGATCGCTCAGTCGATGCGTATCGACGCGATGAGCGGGGCGTGGTCGCTCCCGAACCGATCGTCGCCGCGCACCGCCTCCGCTTCCCAGCCGGCAGGGAGACGGCAGAAGAGATGATCGAGCCGCAACAGCCCGAGGAACGTCCCGCGCGTGTCGGCCGTGGGCGTCTGCGGGAACGCGCGTGCGGTCTCGACGTACGCCTGGTCGGAAAACCCGAACCACGTGTTGAAGTCGCCGCCGAGGACGGTCGGCACCCCTCCGTCGAGGAGCGCGACGAGCCCGCGCGCCTGTCGTGTCCGCCCGTACTCGCTCGCGATCCACGCCCGCCGCGTCACGCTGTTGTCCAGGTGCGCGCTCACTACCCGCAACCGCCAGCGCTGCCCCTGCCGCGTCGTCGCCTCGACGACGGCTGAGACCGCGACGCGGCGCTGCTTCTCGAACGGCAACTCGATCGCTTCCAGGTCGACCAGCGGAAGATCGGACAGGATGGCATTGCCCCGATCTTCGGCGGGGCCGTTTCCACCATTTCGCATCGACGGAACGTAATAGGCGAACATCCCGAGCCCGGACGCGATCGACTCGATGGCGCGTGCGTCCGACGCGCCGACGAACCGCCGCGCGTAGGCCGCGCCGGCGGCGAGCCGATTCGGCACGGAACCGCCACGGCGGTAGACCTCCTGCAGCAGCAGCACCAGCGGCTGTCCGCGCTTCTCTGAACGGACGCGCTCGACCAATCCGACGACGTCACCGTCGGCGAAGGCCGTGTTCCAGCTGACCACGGCGAGCGCGTCGGCGACGGCGGGCGCGCGCACCGGGACGGTTCGCACCACTGGCCCTCCCACGGCGACGCGCCAGCGGGCCAGCGCCGCGCGATCGCGCGGTACGGCCGGGCTGTACCAGGTGATCTCAGCGGTGATCTCACCAGCCGGCGACGTCCCGAGGCCCTCGAGACGCCCGAGCGTGTGCCCACCGATGCAGCCAGTGAGCACCGCAACAACACAACAGAGGAAGAGAAGTCGGCCGGTTCGAAAGCGCACGTGATTGCCGAGTGCTCGTGAGTGCTCGTGAGAGAGGCCCTGTGAATTCTACCAGTGGCGGCCGTTGTGCACTGCCGCGCTGGGTGAACGGCCGTGTTCGGGGCAACTCTGCTGTCGGTCGGCTGCGAGCGAATCGGCATGGGCGAGAGTCTCGCTCACCTCCGGTCGCGGCGACGCCACGTCCGGGTCAAGATCGCCTCGAACCCGGGCGGTGCCCGTCTTGGGAGTGAACATCGTTAGCTGGGGAGCGGATCGGGCTGCGTCGGGCGCGCGCGAACCGGCCGGCGCCCCAATCCTGAAGTCGGGACCGGTGTGGGCTTTCCCCGGAGATGGATCGAAGACGGGTCCGGATACACCCGCGTCGGACATCGCCAGCAGCACTGCAAGCCGCGTGCGCGGCGTCAGGCGCGCGCCGCGGCCGACCCGGCTTCGAACAGGCGCTCGGTCTCCCTGTTCAGGAGCACGTACAACCCGTAGATTCCGAGCACGGTGCCGAACGGAAAGTTGAGCAGGTGCAGCGCCGAGAGGACGATCCCGAGGATGCGCGCCCAGTTCGCGAACTTCAGCAGGCCGAAACCGGCGATCAGACCCGGTGCGGCCATCACGGTGAGAAACCCGACCAGCGCCATGCCGGTGATGCCGATGATCGGCAGCGCGATCGCGGCGTCTTCCGCCTCGGCAGCCGTGCCGACGACGGCGGTGGCGCCGCCGAAAATGACCAGCAGGATGACCGCCCCGGCCAGGAAGAGCGAGCTGAAAACGAGGTAGAGAACCGCCAGGACCTTGACGTGCGTCGCCACACTCGGCCTCCTACGCCAGCGAGTCCCTGCTAGCGTTCCTCGTCATCCGTGTCGATGTCGATGTCGGGCTCGTCTTCGGGCTTGCGGCTCGTCGCCACGTTGTCGATGTCGAGATCGTCGTCCTGGGCACGCCAGTCCTCGTCGGCATCGTACAGGCGGCCGACCGGCCGTTCCTTAATGGGGCCGCGCGGCCTGGAGTCCGCATCCTTGCGCATCGGCTTGCGCTTGTTCTTCGGCGGCGCGTCCGGCCCGAAGTTGCGGCTCCGCGCAGCGGCGGGGCTGCCGCCGCTGTCCCCCGGCCGCGGCGCGAACCCGCCCGGCCGCGGGGCGTAACCTCCAGCGGGCCGCGGTGGACCGGCGCCGAAGCCACCTGGCCTCGGGCCCGAGCCGGCGGAGCGCTCCTCGCGCGGCCGCGCTTCGCTCACCGCCAGCGGCCGACCCTTGAACGGCTGCTGGTTGAACCGGCGAATCGCTTCTTCCGCGACTGCGCGATCCGCATAGTCGACGAACGCAAACCCGCGCGGGCGGCCCGTTTCGCGGTCGAGCGGCATGACCACTTGAAGCGGAGCACCGACGCTGGACATGTACTCGCGCAACTCCGCCTCGGACGCCGCGTATGGCAGGTTGCCGATAAACAAACGGACTGACACAGCCCCCTCGAGGTTGGTACCCGGGCGCGCTGCTAGAAGAACATCTCCCCGCCGACACCCGGAAAGAACACACAAAATAGCACGGTTCGCGATAAACGGAGCGAGCCGGTGCTGCGGCTCGTCGGGAGTTCCAGGCCGCGTGCGGAGCCCGCACACCCGTGCCATCGCTGGGGCGCACGGCAGCGGCTCAGGTTGAACGACCCCGGTCGTCGCGCTACCATGCACTGTTCCAGTACACCCGAACAGTCCCGCAATAGATGTCAGCATCGACCGAGAGCGGCCGCGGCCAGATCGTGATTCGCGGCGCGCGCACGCACAACCTGAAGAACGTCGACCTCACGCTGCCGCCCCGCGCGCTGGTGGTGATGACCGGCGTCAGCGGTTCGGGCAAATCGTCGCTCGCCTTCGACACGATCTACGCCGAGGGTCAGCGTCGCTACGTCGAGTCGCTCTCGGCGTACGCGCGCCAGTTTCTCGAGCGGATGGAGAAGCCGGACGTCGACACCATCGAGGGCATTTGCCCGGCGATTGCGATTCGCCAGAAGAACAGCATCCGCAACCCGCGCTCGACCGTGGGCACGACCACCGAGATCCACGACTACCTGCGCCTGCTCTTCGCGCGCATCGGCCGCACCATGTGTCGCGCCTGTGGGCGCGAGGTGATCCGCGAAACCGCCGAGGTCGTGGCGCGCCGTCTCGCGGCACTGCCCGCAGGCACGCGCCTGCTCATCGGCTTCGACATGCCGGTCATGACCTCCGAGGCGCTCACGCGCGAGGCGGAACCCGACGACGAGGAGGCGGCGTCGGACGTCGAAGCGGAGGCCGCCGACGAGGCGGCGGTCGCGCCGCAGCAGGTGCTGCCGAACTTGGTCGATCCAGTCGCCGAGACGCTCGCCGGTCTCCGCCGGAAGGGCTTCGGGCGGCTGTTCGTCGACGGCCGCGCGGTGGCGCTCGACGACGTGGATTCGACAGCACTCGCCGACCGGCCGGCGCTGCAGGTCATCGTCGATCGGCTGAAGGTCGACGGCGAGCTCCTTACGCGGCTGACCGATTCGATCGAAACGGCGTACGCGGAGGGCGGCGGAGCGGCGTTCGCGATCCAGCTCGCCGATTCCACGGCGGCGCCGCGCGGAGCGGGCGAGGCGCCGTTCGTCCTCCACCGCTTCAGCGAGCGGTTCGAATGCCGGCCCTGCGGGCTCGGGTACGAACTGCCGCAGCCGCGGCTCTTCTCGTTCAACAACCCGTTCGGCGCCTGCCCGGTGTGCCACGGCTTCGGGAACGTGATCGAACTCGACATGGACCTGGTCGTGCCCGACCCGTCGAAGTCGATCCAGCAGAACGCCATCGAGCCGTGGAGCAAGCCGCACTACCGGGCGCAGCTGGTGGCGCTGAAGCGGGCGGCGAAGGCGCGCGGCGTCCGCATGGACGTCCCCTGGTCGGCGCTGCGCGACGAGGAACAGCGGTTCGTGATCGAAGGCAACGGCGCCGACTACGACGGCGTGAAGGGCTTCTTCCGCTGGCTCGAGCGGAAGAAGTACAAGGTGCACGTCCGCGTCTTCCTGAGCCGCTACCGCGGCTACCTGACGTGCCCGGAGTGCGGTGGGGCACGGCTCCGGCGCGAGGCGCGCGACGTGCAGGTCGGCGGCCGCACCATCGACGCGCTCTGCGCCCTGACGGTGCGCGAGGCGGAGGCGTTCTTCGCCGCGCTGGAGCTCACCGAGAAGGAGGCGGCGATTGCCGAGAAGGTGCTGCGCGAGATCCGCAAGCGGCTCGGCTTCCTGCGCGACGTCGGCCTCGATTACCTGACGCTCGATCGCCTGTCGTCGACGCTGTCGGGCGGCGAGTCGCAGCGAATCAACCTGGCCACCTCGCTCGGGTCGGCGCTCGTCGACACGCTCTACGTGCTCGACGAACCGTCGATCGGGCTGCACTCGCGCGACAACGAGCGGCTGATCGCGATCCTGCGGCAGCTGCGCGACCAGGGCAACACCGTGCTCGTCGTCGAGCACGACGCCGAGATGATCCGCGTCGCCGACCGGATCGTCGACATGGGTCTGGGCGCGGGCGAGCAGGGCGGGCGTGTGATCTTCTCAGGGCCCTTCCCCGAGCTGCTGAACGAGCCGCGCTCGCTGACCGCCAAGTACCTGCGCGACGAGCTGGCGATTCCGGTCCCGGCGACGCGGCGCCGGCCGGCGAACCAGCGGATCCGGGTGCTCGGGGCGACGGCGCACAACCTGCAGAACATCGACGTCGAGATCCCGCTCGGCCTGCTGACGTGCGTCACCGGGGTGAGTGGTTCGGGCAAGAGCACGCTCGTCCACGACGTGCTCTATGCCGCGCTGAAACGTGTGAAGGGCGACTGGGACCGGAAGGTGGGTGCCCACCGCCGCCTGGAGGGCGCCGAGTTCGTCAGCGACGTCGTGCTGGTGGACCAGGCGCCGATCGGCCGAACGCCGCGGTCGAACCCGGTGACCTATCTGAAGGCGTTCGATCCGATCCGCGAGCTGTTCGCGGCGACCAAGGACGCGCGGTCGCGCGGCCTGAGCGCGAGCCATTTCTCCTTCAACGTCCCCGGCGGGCGGTGCGAGGCGTGCGAGGGGGAAGGCGAGGTCAAGGTGGAGATGCAGTTTCTCGCCGACGTGTTCGTCCCCTGCGAGCAGTGCGAGGGCAAGCGCTTCAAGCCGCAGGTGCTGGAGGTGAAGTACCGCGGCCGCGGCGTCGACCAGGTGCTCGACATGACCGTCCGGGAGGCGCTCGCGTTCTTCAGCAGCTCGCCGAAGGTGCTGCGCCGGCTGCAGGTGCTCGACGAGATCGGCCTCGGGTACCTGCGGCTCGGGCAGCCGGCGACCACGCTGTCGGGTGGCGAGGCGCAGCGCATCAAGATCGCCGCGCACCTGTCGTCGCACACCGGCGACCGCGTGCTCTACATTCTCGACGAGCCGACGACCGGGCTGCACTTCGACGACATCGCCAAGCTGCTCGCCGCGTTCCGCAAGCTGCTGCAGGCGGGCCACAGCCTGCTCGTCATCGAGCACAACCTGGACGTCGTCAAGACGGCGGACTGGGTGATCGACCTCGGGCCGGAGGGCGGCGAGGAGGGCGGTCGTCTGGTGGCGGCCGGTCCGCCCGAGCAGATCGCGCAGGCGCCCGCGTCGCATACCGGCCGGTACCTGCGCGAGGTGCTCGCCGTCGGTCGCGTGAACGCCTACGGCGTGTCACGCAACTGATCTGAGGTGGCTGGGACCGTTCGGGCAAAAGTGCCGGCCACACTGGGATCAGGGAGGATCGGGCGTAACGCCGTCATTCAAGTAGACAGAGCGATGAAACAGCACATCCTCGCGGCGGCGGTCCTCGCGCTCGGCCTCGTAGCGGCGGCCGGCCAGCAGATCCGGTTCGACGACGTGATCCGCAACCTTCGGAACCCCGATCCGAAGCTGCGCCTGGACGCACTGCGGCTGCTGCGCGACGCGCGCTATCCCGAGGCGATTGGACCCGTCGCCCCGCTCGTCGTCGACCCCGTGGACGCGATTCAGCTCGAGGCGATCGCCACCGAGCTGAGCTTCTTCACGACCCAGGAGGTGTCGCCGCGGACACGGGTGGCATTGGTCGTGGAGCGGCGGAGCGCGGGACTGGCGGCGGCGGCGTTCGAGGCCGGACCGCTGGTCCTGGTGGCGCGCGACAGCCCGCCCGAGCTGCTGCGGCTGCTGCTGCAAGCGGCCGATGACGAACACGCGCGGGTGCGGCTCGAGGCGATCTACGCGATCGGGGTGATCGCGCGCCCGCCGTTTCCATCCGAGCTCGAGGCGCCGCTCATCAAGGTGCTCGACCACTACGATCCGGCGATGCGCGCCGCGGCGGCGCACGTCATCGGCCGGCTGCAGGTGGCCGGCGCGGCCGACGCGCTCATCCGTGCCATCAACGACTCGAACGCCGCCGTCCGCTACGCCTCGATGCGCGCGCTCGGCCGGCTGCGCGAAGAGCATGCGGTGAAGGCGCTGACCGAGCAGTTCGCCTTCTACGGGCGAGGCGAAGGCGCGTGGGCGGCGCTCGATGCCCTTGCGCGCATCGCGCACCCGTCGAGCGTGCCGCTCTTCACGCAGCGGCTGACCGACCAGGACCAGTACCTCCGCCGCGCCGCCGCCGAAGGGCTCGCGCGGGCCGGCGGGAAGGGCGACATCGACGCGCTGGAGCTGAGCATCGGCACCGAGCCGTCCGAGATGGTGCGGGCGGCGATGGCCTTCGCGCTTCAGAAGGGCGGCCGCAATGCCGTCGCGCGGCTCGCCGACGCGCTCGACTCGTCGAAGATGGCGCCGCAAATCGCCGAGTACTTCCTCGAGCTCGGACCGTCAATCGTCCCGGCGCTCGCGTCCCACCTGCAGGATCCCGACCCGGCCATCCGCGGGAACGTGGCGCTGATCCTCGGTGCGCTCGGCGGCGATGCGGCGCTGGCCGCGCTGCAGCCGCTCACCCAGGACCGCGACCGCGAGGTGGCCCGCACCGCGACGCAGGCAATCGGGCGAATCAAGGCAGGTAAGAAGTAAAGCGCAGGCCCGTGCAGCACGTGAGAACTGCGAATGCAGACGTGAGCGGCGGGTCCGCGGTTCTGACGGCCGGCTTCTACGCACGTCCGACGCTCGTCGTCGCGCGCGAGCTGATCGGGAAGGTCCTCGTGCACGAGACGCCGCAGGGCATCGCCTCGGGCGTGATCGTCGAGACCGAGGCCTACATCGGCGAGGAGGATCCCGCCTGCCACGCTGCGCCGGGGCCGACGGCGCGCAATGCGCCGCTGTACGGGCCGCCGGGCCGCGCGTACGTCTACCTCAACTACGGCATCCACTACCTGGTGAACGTGGTCACGGAGCCTGAGGGCTCGCCCGCCGCCGTCCTGATCCGGGCGCTCGAACCGCTCGAGGGTGAGGCGCTGATGCGGCGACGCCGCGGCGGCGGAAGCCGCCGGCGCGAGGCTGCCATCCCGTCCTCCGAGCTCTGCCGTGGTCCGGGGAACCTCACCCGCGCGCTCGGCATCTCCCTCCGGCACAATCGCGCCGACCTGACGGCCGGCCTGCTGCGCGTCGAAGACCGTGGCTTGTCGGAGCGCGCCGCCCAATGGAGCCGGCGAATCGGGATTACCGTCGGCACGGAGCGCGACTGGCGCTGCGCCGCGGTGGACTCCCCGGCGGTCTCAGGGGGCCGCGTGCGCCCGCGCTGAAATCCCGGCCACCCTCGCGGAAAAGGCGTATTCTGCTTCGCACCGGCGTCGTGATCCATCGGAGGTGGCTCATGGCGGTTCAGCTCAAGATCGCTGAGGCACTGGCTGGCGAGGTCACGCTCCTCAAGCTGACCGGGCGGCTGGTGGCTGACGACGAGGACAGGTTCTTTGCGGAGACGGTCAACCGGCTGCTCGCGGCGGGTCGGATCCGCATCGTCGCGGATCTGCGGGAGGTGACCTGCGTCGACAGCGGCGGCGTCGGGACGCTCGTCGCCAAGCTGCTGTCCGCGCGCCGGCGCGGCGGGGACCTGCGGCTGCTGCATCTCGGCGATCGCACCCGGCGGGTGCTCACGATCACGCGGCTGCTCGAGGTGTTCCAGGTCTTCGAGTCGGAGGACGAGGCCGTCCGCAGCTTCGGGCACGAGGTCGCGCGGACGTAGCCGCTTCGACAGGAGTCAACCTCGGCGTCCGCTCGGTCGTCGCTCCGAAACTCCCCCTACGCGCTCACGGCACGCTGCAGCCCTCGCGAAGGCAGGAAGCCACGACAGGAACCGCGAAGCGACGCCGTCGCCGTGTTGACGGAAGGACGGCAGGCTCGGGTCAGCGGACGCGGCGCTGTGCTCGTCCCTGCGCCTGCACGATGGGGATCTTCACGGTCCGCTGACGTCCGTCCGTGACCACGACGAGCGTCGCCGTGCTGCCAATCGGGGCATCGGACAGCAGGCGCATGAACTGCGAGGCGTCCTCGATGCGGGTGCCGTTGAACGACACGATCACGTCGCCCGGGCGCAGGCCGGCGGCGAACGCCTCCGATCGCTCCCAGACGCGCGCCACCACCAGCCCGTGGGTATCCCGGACGCCCAGTTCCTCCGCCAGATAGGTCGTCAGGGGCGCGAGCTCGATGCCGGTGATCGTGCCGCGGCGCACCGTGCCATGCTCGATCAGCTCGCGCATGACGTACTGGGCAATCCGGCTCGGCACGGCGAAACCGACGCCCTGGTAGCCGCCGGTCTCGCTGAAGATCGCCGTGTTGATACCGACCAGCTCGCCGCGCGCGTTGATCAGCGCGCCGCCCGAGTTGCCGCGGTTGATCGCGGCGTCGGTCTGGATGAAGTCCTCGTACTGGGCCAGCTGCAGCCCGAGGCTGCGGCCGGTCGCGCTGACGATGCCGAGCGTCACCGTCTGGTTCAGGACGCCGAAGGGGTTCCCGATGGCGAGCACCCACTCGGCGACCTTCAGCTTCGAGGAGTCTCCCCACGGAATCGCGGGCAGGTTCCGCGCATCGATCTTCAGCACCGCCAGGTCGGTCGCCTCGTCCACGCCGACGATCTTCGCGCGCATCTCCCGTTTGTCCGGCATGACGACGGTCACCTGCGCCTGCCCGCCGAGCACGACGTGGTTGTTCGTCAGCACGTAGCCGTCGGAGGACACGACGACGCCCGAGCCGAGGCTTTGCTCGCGGCGGCTGCGGAACATGTCCTCGCCGAAGAAGAACCGGAAGAATGGGTCGTCGGCCAGCGGCGAGGCCGGCCGGCGCACGATCTGCGTCGATGAGATGTTCGGCACCGAGGCGACCGCCCGCTGTGCCACCGACGACAGATCGGGCAGCGTTCCAACCGACTGCGCCGGCGGCGCGGTCGCCGTCGTCCCCCCTCTCTCGGCGGGCCGGGCCGGCGGCGGCGCCTGGCTCTCCGCCGATCGCAGGCGATCGGTGACGACGATGTTGGCGACGACACCGATGCCGACGAGGAGCGCGGCGAAGAGGACTCGCCCGAAGGTAGTGGTGTTCACGTGATGTCGATCCTCCTCGGTGGGACGACCGGCGCCTTCGGTAGGATGATCGTCAGCACGCCGTCCCGGAGATCGGCCGTGACCGCATCGGCGTCGATCCTCTCGGCGAACTCGAAGGTGCGGGCGAAGGCGCCGTGGCCGCGCTCGATCTGATGGTAATGCACGACCTCGCCGGCAGCCGCCGCGCGCTCGCCGCGCAGGGTCACGCGCGTGTCCTCGATGGAGATGTCGACCTCCTCGCGGGCGAGGCCCGGGACCTCGGCGGAGATGACGTAGCGATCCGGCGCCTCGTAGACGTCAATCGGCGGCGTCCAGGTGTCGGCGTGCGGCGCCGTGAGGCGCTCGAGCCGTTCCTGCCAGGTGCGCAGGTCGCGCAGCGCGTCCCAGGACATGGGTCGATAGTACTACGTGGTCAGCGGCACGTGCTACGGAGGGGCTGACGCGGCGGGGGCACGTGTTGCGTGCCGCGTGCGACGTGCCCCCGCCCTGCCGCGCGGCCGGGCTGGCATGGTAAAATCGCACGCTTCGGCAGGGGACCGGAGAGCGGATTCTAGGCGCTCCGACGCACGTCGCACGTCGCACGCGCACGTTACGCACGGACCACGTCCCAGGGGCACGCACGCGGCTGATTATCGAGGTTATGGCTTCAATTCAAGCGACACGTATCAAGAAGGGCATGCTGATCAAGCTCGGCAACGAGCTGTTCCGCGTGCTCGACCTGCAGCATTTCACGCCCGGCAACAAGCGCGGCTTCGTCCAGGCCAAGATGCGCAACATCCGCACGCAGGCGCTCTCCGACCACAAGTTCCGATCGGAAGACGACGTCGAGCGCGCGACGCTGGACGAGCGGCAGATGCAGTACCTGTACAAGGACGGCGACTCGTTCCATTTCATGGACACGACCACGTTCGATCAGCTGCACATCCCCTCGGAGGTGCTCGGCGACTCGGTCAACTACCTGGTGACCGACGCGATCATCAGGGTGGAGTTCTACGGATCGGAGCCGGTCGGGATCGAGCTGCCGCTGACCGTGGACCTCAAGGTCGAGGACACGGTGCCGGGGATCAAGGGGGCGACCGCCAGCGCGCAGGTGAAGCCCGCGCGCCTCGAAACCGGGCTGGTGGTGCACGTGCCGCCGTTCGTGAACACCGGCGATCGGATCAGGGTCAGCACCGAGACGGGGGAGTATCTGTCACGGGCGTAGTCGTGGATTGTGGATTGCGGATTGTGAATCTGGATTTGACGATTGCCGGACATCGATTGAGGAATCCGGCGGTGGCCCCAGGGGCAGCCGTCGACCGGCAATCGTCAACGGGCAATCCGTCGATTCGCAATCGACGATCGTCAACCCGCCATGGATATCACGCAGCATCGCCCCGGTCACGGCTGGATTGAAGTCATCACCGGCAGCATGTTCAGCGGCAAGAGCGAGGAGCTCATCCGCCGGCTTCGCCGCGCCCAGATCGCCCGCCGGAAGGTGCAGATCTTCAAGCCGGCCATTGACAACCGCTACGACGAGGATCACATCATCTCGCACAGCGAGATGCGGATTCCCTCGGTGAGCCTGACTTCGTCGCGCGAGCTACTCGCGCGCGTGCTGCCCGACACCGAGGTCGTGGGCATCGACGAGGGGCAGTTCTTCGACCAGGAACTCCCCGCCGTCTGCAACGCCATCGCCGACCAGGGCAAGCGTGTGATCGTGGCCGGGCTCGACCAGGATTACCTCGGCAAGCCGTTCGAGCCGATGCCGCAACTGCTGGCCATCGCCGAGTACATCACCAAGACGCTCGCAATCTGCATGGTGTGCGGGGCGCCGGCCAACCACACGCAGCGCCTGGTCGCGAGCAGCGAGCGCGTGCTGGTCGGGGCGCAGGGGACCTACGAGGCCCGTTGCCGGCAGTGCTTCGACCCCACGCTGGGCCGGTGAGGCGATCGGAAGGGAGGTAGGCGGCAGCTCTCGGAAGTCGGAACACGGAACCGGGCGCAGGTGGCCGGGTTCTAATCTCTGAGACCCGGTTCGACTCTTGCGTAACCGGTCCGGGCATTCTTGCGGCGTCGTTCTTACGTAGTTCTTCATTCTCAGTTTCTTCATGTCGCGCTATCTGTCCTACGTCCTCTTCGTGCTCGGCATCGGGTTCCTCCTCGCGAACATCCGCGTCCTGTTCCAGTTCATCCGCTTCCTGCGGCTGCGGTCGTCGGCGCTGCTGACCTGGCCGGGCCGCAAGCCGCCGTTCTACGGTCTGCTGCTGGGCCTGGGTGCCATCCTCAGCATCATCATCGTCTACAAGATTGCCGTGCTGAAGCTGCGGCCGGTCAACGTGTTCGGCGAGAGCATGATGCTGCTCTACTACACCTACGCGCTGCCGCTCAGCCTACGCATCGGCCGGGGATTCTACGCGGACGGCATCTGGGCCGACGGCGGCTTCATCCCGTACTCGCACATCGGGGGACTGACGTGGCGGGAGGGGGAGCAACTCACGCTCGTGCTGATCTACCGCATGCGCCACTTCGCCCGCCGCCTGGTCGTGCCCGAGCGCTACTACGGCGCCGCGCGGCGGCTGCTGCGCGACAAGATTGCCGCCCACGATATTCACTTCACTGGCAAAACGCTCGATCTGGGCGTGCACGACGAACGGGACGATGTCTGAATCGTGGCAATGCTGAATGCCGAATGCCGAATGCTGAATGCCGAATGCGTTCGGCATTCGTCATTCAGCATTCAGCATTGCCATGATCCACCCGACAGGTCCGCCCCCCGAGGCCATGGGGTCGTTGAGCCAGTCCGGGGGCGTGAGCCAGACGAACGCGAGGATGGCGATGACCATGAGGTCGTACTGCCAGGTCGCGCGCTCGTAGGTCCAGAAGAACGCGCTCCACAGCACGCGCGCGGGGAGCGTGGCGGCCTGCTTCATGCCACGGCCTCGCCGCGGCCGGCCTGCAGCTCCCTGTAGGTGAGGATGATCCGGTCGGCGACGGTGAAGATCGAGAGCACCAGGATGACCCACATCACCGCCGCCATGCGATTGGTGAAGGCGCCGATCATGAAGAGCACGATGCGCTCGGGCCGCTCCATGAAGCCGACCTTGCACTTCTTGATCAGCGATTCGGCGCGGGCGCGGGTGTAGCTGGTCATGATCGCGAACATCATCGCCAGCGCGGTCACCATGACGTAGTCGGTGCGGCCGCGCTCCGAGTAGAGGTAGATGAGGCCGATGAACAGCGCGATGTCGGAGAAGCGGTCGATCACCGAATCCCAGAAACCGCCGAACGCGCTCACCTCCTTCAGCTCGAGCGCCACCTTGCCGTCGATGAAGTCGAAGATGTTGGCCACCACCATGATCACGCTGGCGGTGACGAACCGGCCGAGCGCCAGCGCCCACGCCGCCGCGACGTTGATCACGACGCCGACGAACGTGAGCACGTTGGGATGGATGCGCAGGGCCACGCACGCGCTGATGATGAGCTGCAGCGGGAACATGAAACCCCGGCCGATGAGTCCGGTGAGCGTCATACGCGGGTTATAATGAAAGGTTCGGACTGCCGCAAAACGCGCAGTGTAGCGCATGCCGATCCGTGATCTCAAGGCCCAGATCGCCCGTCTGCCGGAGCAACCCGGCGTCTACCTGTATTACAACGGGCGCGGCGAAACCCTGTACGTCGGCAAGGCGCGCGTCCTGCGTGACCGCGTGCGCAGCTATCTCGGCGCGCAGGGCACCAGCCCGCGCATCGATGCGCTGCTCGCGGACGCACACCGGCTCGAGGTCATCGTCACCGACTCGGTCGTCGAGGCGCTCGCGCTCGAGAACAATCTCATCAAGCAGCGCGGCCCCAAGTACAACATCCTCCTCCGCGACGACAAGACCTACCCGTACCTCCAGCTGACCACCAGCGAGACGTTTCCGCGCCTGCTGGTGGCGCGCCGCGTCGAGAACCGCGACGACTACTACGCCGGCCCGTTCATGCCGGCGGCGCTGGCGCGGCGGACCATGTCGCTGACGCACCGGCTCTTCGGGATCCGGTCGTGCAACGAGACGATCACCGGCGGGCGCGGGCGGCCCTGCCTCGAGTACGACATCAAGCGCTGCGCCGCGCCGTGCGTGCGCGAGCTGTGTACGCCGGACGAGTACCGCCGCGCCGTCGAGCACACGCGGCTGTTCCTCGAAGGGCGCAGCGACGAACTGCTGGGTACGCTGCGCGAGCGGATGGCGGAGGCCGCCGCCGCCGAGCGCTACGAGCAGGCGGCCCAGATCCGCGACGCGATCAGGACGATCGAGACGCTGCGCGCGCGGCAGCAGAAGATGGCCAGCCCGGAACGCGGCGACCGCGATGCCTTCGGACTGAAGCTCGGGCCGGCCGGCGCCGTCGTCCAGGTCTTCCAGATGCGGGGCGGCAAGGTCGTCGAGCGCGTCGAACTGGTCACCGAGGCGGCAGGGCTGATGGCGGCTGACCCGGGGGCCCGTGCCCAACCCTCGGATCGTCCGGCTGAAACCGGAAGCCAGAGAGAGGAGGGCGAAGTCCTCCAGGCGGCGCTGCAGCAGTTCTATGCCGACCGGGTCGCCCCGCCGGAGATTCACGTGCCGTTCGCGTTCCCCGAGGCGGACGCCGAGCTGCTGGAACGCTGGCTGTCGACGGCCGTCGGCCGCCGCGTGCGCCTCGTCGTCCCCCGGCGGGGCGGGAAGCGGGGACTGCTCGACCTCGCGGCGCGCAACGCGGAGGTGGCCTACCAGGCGCGCTTCAACGAGAACGTCGCCGCCAACTACGACGCGCTCGAGACACTGCGGGTCGTGCTGTCCCTCTCCGCGGTGCCGCGCCGCATCGAGTGTTTCGACATCTCCACGATCCAGGGCAGCGAGACCGTCGCGTCCATGGTGGTCTGCGAAGACGGGCGGATGAAGCGGTCCGAGTACCGGAAGTTCCGGATCCGGGGCTCGGAGTCCGGGCCCCGGATCCAAGACGACTTTGCCGCCATGCGCGAAGTCGTCCTCCGCCGATATCGCAAGGTGCTCGAACGCGGCGGGCCCTTCCCCGACTTGATCCTGATCGACGGCGGCAAGGGACAGCTGACGGCCGCCTATGCGGCGCTCGAAGCGCTCGGCCTGGGCAGCCTCGTGGCCGCCGGCCTCGCCAAGAAGGAGGAGCTCCTGGTCGTGCGCGATCGCGAGGAGGCGATCGCCCTCGCCGAGGGCAGCCCGGCGCTCCTGCTCATCCAGCGGATCCGCGACGAGGCGCACCGGTTCGCGGTCACGTTTCACCGTCAGTCGCGTGCGAGGCGGGACCTCCGATCGGAGCTCGACGTGGTGGCCGGCGTGGGGCCCCGCCGGCGCAAGGCGCTGCTGACTGCGTTCGGCAGCCTGGCCGGTGTGCGTCGCGCCACGCGCGAGGAACTCGTGCGCGTGGTCGGGGCGAAGTGCGCCGACGCCGTGCTGGCGCACTTCGCCTCCCAGGCCTGAGGTGACGCGCGCGGGGGACGACCGTGCCGCCCTGCAGCCGCGACGGCCTGCGGCAACAGTCCTCACGCTGCAATCATCGATAAGCGGTTGATAACCCGGCGCTTTTCCCTTACGCTGTACGCCGTTCCGGGCCCCTCCGGTACAAGACACTCCATTGGACCTGCTCGCATACGCCATTCCATTCGCCGTCGTGCTCGGCTCGCTGACCGTTCACGAGGCGGCGCACGCCTGGTCGGCGGATCGCCTCGGCGATCCCACGGCGCGGCTGCTCGGCCGCACCTCCTTCAATCCGCTCGTCCACATCGATTTGGTCGGGACGATCATCCTGCCGATCGTCGCGGTGCTCTCGAACCTGCCGATCATCGGGTGGGCGAAGCCGGTGCCGGTCAACATCAACCGGCTCGGCAACCCGCGGCGCGATTTCATGCTGGTGGCGGCGGCGGGACCGGCGAGCAACCTGGTGCTGGCGGCGCTCGGCGCCATCGCCATCCGCGGCACGCTCGGCGACGAGGGCCTGTCCTCCGGGCATCCGCTCGTGCAGGTGGTCCTCATCAACGTGCTGCTCGCGGTGTTCAACCTCGTCCCGGTGCCGCCGCTCGACGGCGGCAACGTGCTGGCCGGACTGCTGCCGCCGTCGGCCGCGGACCTGTTCATCCGGCTGCGTCCGTACGGGTTCCTCATTCTCTACGCGCTGGTGCTCACCGACGTGCTGTCGCTGCTCATCCTGCCGCCGGCGTTCTTCCTCGTGAGGCTGCTGCTCCCGTGAAGCGTCGCGTGGTCTCCGGGATGCGCCCGACCGGCAGGCTCCACCTCGGTCACCTGGTCGGCGCACTCAGCAACTGGGCGCCGCTGCAGGACGAATACGACTGCTTCTACTTCGTCGCGGACTGGCACGCGCTGACCAGCGAGTACGCCGACACCTCGGGGCTCGTGTCGAGCGCCTACGACATGGTCGCGGACTGGATCGCCGCGGGCCTCGATCCGGAGCGAAGCACGTTGTTCGTGCAGTCGCTCGTCCCGGAGCACGCCGAGCTGTTCCTCCTGCTGTCGATGACCATCCCGATCCCGTGGCTGGAGCGGGTGCCCACCTACAAGGAGCAGATCGAGCAGCTGGCGGACAGGGACCTCTCGACGCTCGGCTTTCTCGGCTATCCGCTGCTGCAGACCGCCGACATCGTCATGTACGGCGCGCACTTCGTGCCGGTGGGCGAGGACCAGGTCGCCCACCTCGAACTGAGCCGCGAGATCGTCCGCCGTTTTCACAACTTCTACGGCGCGCTGTTCGTGGAGCCGCAGCCCCTGCTCACGAACTTCCCCCGCCTGCCGGGCCTCGACAACCGCAAGATGTCCAAGAGTTACTCCAACACGATCAACCTCTCGGACGATGCGGAGACGGTGCGGAAGAAGGTGATGCAGATGTACACGGACCCGAAGCGGGTGCGCGCCGACATCCCGGGGACCGTCGAGGGCAACCCCGTGTTCATGTACCACGATGCGTTCAACCCCGACGCCGCCGAACTCGAGGACCTGAAGACCCGCTATCGTACCGGCAAGGTGGGCGACGTCGAGGTGAAGACCAAACTGGCCAAGGCGCTCAACGGCCACCTCGAACCGATGCGCGAGCGACGCGCCGAGGTCCTGTCCCGACCCTCGGCGCTTCGTGAGATCCTCTACGAGGGATCGCGCAAGGCACGCGCAATTGCCGCCGACACCATGGAGCGGGTCCGCACCGCCGTGAAAGTGACGTACCGGTGATGGAGAACCAGGAATTCGAGTCGATCCTCGACGCCTACCCGGTCAGGCTCGAGAACTTCGAGGGCCCGCTCGACCTGCTGCTGCACCTCATCAAGAAGAACGAGGTGAACATCTACGACATCCCGATCGCGCTGATCACGCAGCAGTACATCGAGTACATCGACCTGATGCAGGAACTCGACCTGGACGTCGCCGGCGAGTTCCTGGTCATGGCGGCGACGCTGATTCACATCAAATCGCGCATGCTGCTGCCGCGGCCCGATCCGGCGCAGGAGGATCCGGAGGAAGACCCGCGCGAGGCGCTGGTGCGGCGGCTGCTGGAGCACCAGAAGTTCAAGGCCGCGGCCGAGCTGCTGCACGAACGCGAGATGCTGCGCAGCGCCCAATGGACGCGGCCGGACGGGCGGGTCGCCGAGATCGCCGGCGAGCCGCCGGAGCCGGAGATCGAGGTCGATCTCTTCAGCCTGATCAGCGCCTTCCGTGCGGTGGTCGAGCGCGCGAAGCAGCGGCCGAAGATCTACTTGCCGGGCGAGCAGATCCCGATCGAGGATCGCATCGAGCAGCTGCTCGCGCGGCTCTCCGAGACCGAGGCCTGCGGCTTCGAGGACCTATTCGCCGACGTGCAGACGCGTGCCGGGCTGATCGTCACGTTCCTCGCGCTCCTGGAGATGATCCGCCTCAGGCTGGTGCGCGTTTTCCAGGCGGGCGGGCTCGGGCCGATTCGCGTCTACCGGCGCGCGCGACCCGCCGATGCCCCAAGGCCGATCCTGGATCCGGAGAGGCGGCACGAGTCGGAGGTCGCCGCGAACGCCGAGCCTTCGGAGCCGGATCGCACCGAGCCGGGGAAGTGAAGTTCCGGATTGCGTCGCGCAGTCGGCGCCAGCCGTTTGTTGAACTCAGAGGCACGAAGGGCACGGAGGAATCCATCCGGTTGCGGCACATCGGTTTCCGGTCGCGCGCCGGCCCGTTGCACGGCGCCGCCGTGCCAGACCTCAGTCAATGGGATCTCCGTGATCTCCGAGTCTGAAACACGAAACGCCGTGAACCACGTTGGCATGAGGCAATACCGTGTCTGACCATCTGAAGCCGATCGTCGAAGCGCTGATCTTCGCGTCGCCCGAACCGCTGACGGTGAAGACGCTCTACAAGCTGCTGGACGGCGAGCCGCGCGAGGACGTGGACGCCGCGCTGGCCGCCGTGAAGGCGGACTACGAGCGGCCGGGCGGACTGCAGCTGGTCGAAGTGGCGGGGGGCTACCAGATCGTGACGCGCACGGAGCTGCACGAGTGGGTGCGGAAGCTGTTCCACGAGCGGACCACGCAGAAGTTGTCGGTCCAGGCGCTCGAGACGCTCGCGGTCATTGCCTACAAGCAGCCGGTGACCGCGCCCGAGATTGCCGAGATTCGCGGCGTCACCAGCAGCGGCGGCGTCCTCTCCACCCTGATTGAACGCCGCCTGGTGAAGGCGGTCGGCCGCAAGCAGGTCGTCGGGCGGCCGTTCATGTACGCCACCACCCGCGAGTTCCTCGAGCGGTTCGGCCTGAACGACCTCGGCGATCTCCCGAAGGTCGAGGAACTCTCCGACGCGCTCGGCTTCGAGCTGCCGGACGGCCTCGCCGAGGCGGGTGCCACCACCAGCGCGCTGCCGTTCGACGAAGCGGGCGACGAGACGGTACACTGACGCCTGTCAATGCTGAATGCTGAATGCTGAACGGCGAATGTCAAACATTCAGCATTGACACCGCGCAGCTGATGCGTGAGCGCCTCCAGAAGATCCTGTCGGCGGCGGGTGTCGCATCGCGACGCGCGGCGGAGGAGTACATCCGCCAGAGCCGGGTCTCGGTCAACGGTGAGACGGTTGCGGAGCTCGGGACGAAGGCGGACGTGGACGCGGATGACATCCGCGTCGACGGGCGGCGGCTGAAGCGGCGGTCGCGGTGTCGCTACATCCTGCTCTACAAGCCGCGCGGCTACATCACCAGCCGCTCCGATCCGGAGCGGCGGCCGACGGTCATCGATCTGCTGATCAAGGGCGGCGTGCGCGAGTACGTTTATCCGGTGGGACGGCTCGACTACGATTCCGAGGGGCTGCTGCTGCTGACGAGCGACGGCGACCTGGCGGCGCGGCTCACGCACCCGCGCCACGGCGTCGAGCGCGAGTACGAGGCGCGGGTGCGCGGCGTGCCGGATCGTCACGCGCTCGAGCGGCTGGCGCGCGGCGTGATGCTCGACGGCCGGCGCACCGCACCGGCGGGGGTGCAGCTGCGCAGGGTCATCGAGCGGGCCGCCGGCAGCGCGCAGGCCGTGCTGGCCCTGACCATCCGGGAGGGCCGCCAGCGCCAGGTCCGCCGTATGTGCGAGGGTGTGGGGCATCCCGTCGTCCGGCTGCACCGCGTGCGGATTGGACCCATCCGCGACGATCGCATTCGCTCCGGTGAATTCCGGGAGCTGACGGCGAAGGAGATCGCGGCGCTCAAGCGGGCCGCGAGGCAGGGGCGATCGCGGCAGTCGACGTCCGCCTAAAAGGCGGCGTTGAGCGACCCGCTCCCCCATTCCTCCAGCAGAGGCCGCCAGCTCACTCTGCCAGCAATCGTCCCCAGAACCCGGAGAGATCCCAGAACGCGCGCAACGCCGCGGAGCGATCGACCTCCGCGTGGGTGATGAGCGGGGTGGCCAGGTGGTGCACCGTCACGCCGCGCGCGCGCAGCGACTCGGCGAGCAGCGACGACTCCACTGCGGGAATCACGTTGTCGTCCGTGCCGTGCAGCAGGTACACGGCGCCCTCCGGCGCGGGCGCGCGGGCGGGCGAGAGCGCCTCGTCACCGGCGACGATCGACACGTGCGGCAGCAGGATCGGGCCGAGCGCGCCCACGTTGCGGTCGTTGACGTATCCCATGAGCGTCCGCGCCGGCTCGTCGAGCGCCGCGGCCAGCGCGTGCGCCCGATCGAAGGCGAGCTTCGCGCGCGCCTTGTCCACCATGTCGAGGTGGGAGGCCTCCAGGAAGGCGAGGATGGCGCCACGCAGGGGCGGCACCTGCTCGGGCGGCACGACCCGCGCGGCGGCGCCGAGGAGGATGATCGCGACGCCGTAGTCGTGCGGCGGCCGCCGCGCCCCGTCCGGCTGGACGCCGGTGCACAGGTAGCGCAGCGTGCGCGGCAGATCGCCGTGGCCGCCAAACGACATCACGAACGCCACGCGTGCGTTCACCCGCGGCCGACCGGAGGCGACGATGGCGAGCCCACCGGCGAAGCTGATGCCCATGACGCCGATCCGGCCGTCGGCGGCGCGGTGCTCCGGCTGGTCCGCGAGCCACGCCGCGGCGTCCTCGATCATGTCGGTGGTGCGGGTGCTGAGGGTGTAGCGCGCCAGATCCGGGAGCTGCGCCGTCAGCACGGGATGTCCCATCGACGCGACGTCACGGGCGAAGGTCAGGAGCCGCGGCTCCTCGATTCCGGCGGCGTGCACGCCGGGGACGATGAGCACCGGGCGGCCCGAGCGAGTATCTGGAACGTACCATCGGCCGGCGATCTCGCCGCCGCGCCAGGGCACGCGCGCCGGCGTTTCGGTCACCGGTTCGGTGCCGAGCTCGGCGACGGACCGGACGAGCCCCTGCAGGTTCGCGGCCTGGACGACGAAGGACGCGCCGCGGATCCGATCCCACGCGGCGTAGCTCGCGCCGGCGACGATCACCAGCGGCGCCACGACCGCCGCGACGAGCTTTCGGCGTCGCTTCATCGCGGGGGATAATAGCAGCCGTGACATCGGACGCTGGATTTCGGACCCCGGACACCGATGCCGGCGCGCGCGGTCCGCGTGCGCTTACCATCGCTATCGACGGGCCGTCGGGCGCCGGCAAGGGCACCGTTGCGCGCAGCGTGGCGGCGCGTCTGCGTTACCGTCACGTCGACACCGGCGCGATGTACCGCGCCGTTGCCTGGAAGGCGCTGCGCGACGGGCTCGATCTGCGCGACGAGGCGGCGGTTGCCGCACTCGGGAGGCGCGCCGCCTTCGATCTCGAGGCCGGACGGGTCGTGATTGACGGCTCCGATGTCGCCCGCGCGATCCGCACGCCGGACATCGATGCCGCCGCCGCCACCGTCGCCCGCCATCCCGCGGTGCGCGAGGTGCTCGTGCAGCGCCAGCGCGAGCTGGGCCGCGGCGGAGGGGTCGTCATGGAAGGACGAGACATCGGGACGGTGGTCTTTCCCGACGCCGACGTGAAGATCTATCTGGACGCCTCGCCGGACGAGCGCGCCCGCCGCCGCGCCGCCGATCCGGCGCACGCCGTGTCCGAGGGGCGCCCGCTCACCGACATCGCGACTGCGCTCGCCGAGCGCGACCGCAGCGACTCCACGCGAGCCGTCTCCCCCCTGGCACGAGCCGCCGACGCCATCGTGATCGACACGACCGGTGTGCCCATCGACGGCGTCGTCGACCGCGTCCTCGCCATTGTCGCCTCGCGGCAGCGCTGAGAAACGCCGGACGCCGGGCGGGCGTAGTCAGCGCGGGAGGCTTGCATCGTATGCGATTCCGCTCAGCCCTTGTGCTCCTGACCCTCGCCGGCGCCGGCCTGGCCGTCTCCCGGGTAACCGCCGACACCGTCGACCGCTACTGGCCGAGCTGGCGTGGACCCGATCACACCGGCGTGTCGAAAACGGCGCAGCCCCCGACCACGTGGGGCGAAGGCAAGAACGTCCGCTGGAAGATTGCCGTGCCCGGGCGGGGCGCCGGCACGCCCGTCGTCTGGAACGACCGCGTCTATATCTCGACCGCGATCCCCGCCGACCCCGCCGCCGGCCCCGCCTCCGTGCACAGGTTCGTCGTCATGGCGATCAACCGCCAGGACGGGACGATCGCCTGGCAGCAAACGGCGCGCGAGGAGGCGCCCCACGAAGGGACGCACCAGCAGTTCGGGACACTGGCCTCGCCGTCGGTCGTGACCGACGGGCAGACGGTCATCGCGTCGTTCGAATCGCGCGGCATCTTCGCGTTCGACATCAACGGAACGCTGCTCTGGCAGCAGGACCTCGGCGACAAACGCATGCGCAACGAGTTCGGCGAAGGGTCGTCGCCCGCGCTCTACAAGGACAAGCTGTACGTCGTGTGGGACCACCAGGGCGAGTCGTTCATCGCCGCTCTCGACAAGAGGACGGGCAGGGAAGTGTGGAAGGTGGCGCGCCAGGAGATCGACAGCTGGGCGACGCCGCTCGTCGTCGAAGCGCCGGGCGGGGCACAAGTCGTCACCGGCGCAATGAATCGCGTGCGCAGCTACGATGCTGCCAGCGGGAAGCTCGTGTGGGAGACCGGCGGCCTGACGATGAACCCGATTCCATCGCCGGTGTCGGGCGGTGGCCTCGTGTTCCTGATGTCCGGCTTCCGCGGTAACAGCCTCAAGGCGATCCGGCTCGCCGACGCGAAAGGCGACGTTACCGGGACGCCAGCGGTCGCCTGGACGCTGGACCGGGACACCCCGTACGTCCCCTCTCCGCTGCTCTACGACGGCATCCTGTACTTCCTCAAGGGGAATACGGCGATCCTCTCAGCCTACGTCGCGGCGACGGGCAAGCCGCACTACCAGGCGTCACGGATAGAAGGACTGACCGCGCAGGTCTTCGCGTCGCCGGTCGGCGCCGGCGGCAGGATCTACGTGCTCGGGCAGGACGGCACGGCCGCCGTCCTGAAGCACGGGCCGGCGCTCGAGGTTCTCGGAACCAACAGGCTCGACGACCGCTTCGACGCGTCCCCGGCGCTCGTCGACAGAGAGTTGTACCTGAGGGGCTATGACAATCTGTACTGTGTTGTGGAATGAGGATTGTGGATTGCGTTGATTGTGGATTGTCGACTGCTGATTGGGTGACCGGCGCCGAACGGTCAACCAACAATCCACGAAGCAATCATCGATCAGCACTCCACGATTCAATCCACAATCCGCAACCCACAGTCAACTAGTCTCTGTCTCGATAGTCCTCCGACGAGGCCGGATCGAGCTCCCAGCGTTTCTTGTCGCGATCGGCGATCTTGTCGGCGGGGCGGAGCTCCTCGTTGTCCTGGTACTCGACGCCGAGTGCCTTGCCGATGTCATCGACCCGGTCCTGGTCGGGCGTGGGATTGTCGCCGCCCGGAGCTTCGTCGCCGACCGAGTAGGCATCCTCCCAGTCCGCGTCGACGTCGCCGCCGGTCATGACCGGGCTGGTCTCGGTGTGATCGCGGCGCGCCTCGCGCATCTCCGCGCGGCCGGAGCGTGCCGCCGACGAACCGCGGTCCAGGTCGAGGCTCGACGGCGGCGTCGGCACTGTTTCCTCCACTTCGCGCAGCTGCCGCCGCGCGCGGTCCAGCGCCGGGGCGCGGCGGCTGCTGCCCGCTCCGGCGGGGGTGCCGGTGGATCGCCGCGTCGGCATCGGGTTGGTGGGGCCCTCGACGGTGCGGCCAGTGTCCGGCGTCTGGGCGAGGGTCTCCTCGCGGCCGGTGCCTCCGGGCCGACGTGCCGAACGCGTGCGCTTTGGAGCCGACTTCCGGCGCGTGCTTCCTTTGCCGGCGCGCGCGATTCGCTTCCGAGCCGCCTTACCCGACGGGGTCTTCGCCCCTGCCGATCTGCGCGCGGTGTTCCGGCGCGTCCCGGCCCGGCGCCTGCCGCCGGCCCTGCGGCGTGCGGCGGCCTCGCCGCCGGCACCGGCGCGTTTGTTCGAGGGTGTCCGTTTGCGGCCCTTGGCCGGGCGCTGGCGCCGGGAGGCAGCCGACGTGGGCCGGGCGCGTTTCTTCGCCATGGTATGCGACTCCAGGTTGACGTAGCGGCGCTAAGTGATGTATCTTCTAATGCTTATCGCGACATGAAAGTGCGGTAGGCCGGGCGGCGAGCCCGGCAGATTACAGCCCGCCGGAGCTGAGATCCCGGTAGACGTTCGATCGAGGAGGACCCGTTTCGCATGGCAACAGACAATCCGCACCAGAACAACCCACAAGGAGGTGGCGCGACCGGCACGGCTGAGAAGACGTCAGCGTTCTCCCCGATGAACGACGACCAGCTCGATCCGCAGGAATACGCGCGTCTCCTGGACCTTTACGATAACAGCTTCCGCAACATCGCGGAAGGCGAGGTCGTGAAGGGGACCGTCCTGAAAGTCACCCCGTCAGAGGTGATCGTGGACGTCGGCTACAAGTCGGAAGGGATCATCGCCGTCGACGAGTTCCTGGACGAAAACGGCCAGATCACGGTGCAGCCGGGCGACATCGTCGATGTGCTGCTCGAGCGCACCGAGGACCGCGAGGGGTACGTCGTGCTCTCGCGCGAGAAGGCCGAGAAGATGAAGATCTGGGACGAGGTCGAGAAGGCCTACGCCGAGAAGAAGGTCGTCATCGGCCGGGTCATCGAGCGCATCAAGGGCGGGCTCGCGGTAGACATCGGCGTCCGCGCCTTCCTGCCGGGCTCGCAGATCGACGTCCGTCCCGTCCGCAACCTCGACGCGCTGCGCGGCCAGGAGCTGCGGATGCGGGTCATCAAGGTCAACAAGAAGCGCGGCAACATCGTGCTCTCCCGCAAGGTGCTCCTCGAGGAGGAGAACGCGGAGAAGAAGAAGCACACGCTCGATACGCTCGAGGAGGGCAAGGTGCTGCGCGGCGTGGTCAAGAACATCACCGACTACGGCGCGTTCATCGACCTCGGCGGTATCGACGGCCTGCTGCACATCACCGACATGTCGTGGGGCCGCGTGACCCACCCGTCCGAGCTCTTCAAGGTCAATGAAGAGATCGACGTCATCGTGCTCAAATACGACCCCTCGACCGAGCGCGTCTCGCTCGGCCACAAGCAGCTCAAGAACGATCCGTGGTCGAACGTGACCGAGCGGTACCCGGTCGGGGCGCGGATGAGCGGCAAGGTGGTCAGCCTGACCGACTACGGCGCGTTCGTCGAGCTGGAGCCCGGGGTCGAGGGCCTCATCCACGTGAGCGAGATGTCGTGGAGCAAGCGGGTCAAGCACCCGTCGAAGATCCTCAACGTCGGCGACACGGTCGAGGCGATGGTGCTCGGCGTGGATCCGGGCGCGCGGCGGATCTCGCTCGGTCTGAAGCAGGTCGAGAGCAACCCCTGGCACGAGCTGTCCGAGAAGTACCCGATCGGGACGACGATCACCGGCAAGGTGCGGAACCTGACCGAGTTCGGCGCGTTCGTCGAGGTGGAGGAGGGCATCGACGGCCTGATCCACATCTCGGACATGTCGTGGAGCAAGCGGCTGAAGCACCCGTCGGAGGTGCTCAAGAAGGGCGACACCGTCGAAGCGATGGTGCTGAACATCGATGCCGAGAACCAGCGGCTGTCGCTCGGCCTCAAGCAGCTCCAGACCGACGTGTGGGACGAGTTCTTCTCGCACCACCGCGTCGGGGACGTCGTCGAGGGCAAGGTCGTCCGGTTGACCAACTTCGGCGCCTTCGTCGAGCTGGCCGAGGGCATCGAGGGGCTGATCCACGTCTCGGAGTTCGACGACTCGCAGCACGCGGGCAAGGACGAGAAGCTCGAGCTGAAGGTCGGCGAGACCTACCAGATGAAGATCATCAAGCTGATTCCCGCCGAGCGGAAGATCGGCCTGAGCATCCGCGCGCTCAGGAGCGACGAGTTCCGCGCCGACTGGGAGGCGTACACCGAGTCGAGCGGCCGGCCGGAAGTGACGCTGGGCGATCACTTCAGGAGGCAGCAGTAGGGGCAGTCGATAGTCGAACGTCGATAGTCAGAGTCGGAGTCGGAGTCGGAGTCCAAGGTCGGAACTGGGAATCCAAGCCAGAGCCGGGCCCGGCTCTGGCTTGCGCGTGATCAGGGGCGGGCGTCGGCTGAGAAGGGGACCAATCATGACGACCGGGAGCATGACGAAAGCGGAGCTCGTGGAAGAGGTCTCGCGCGTGTCCGACCTGACGAAGAAGCACTCCGAGGTCATCGTCGACACTGTCTTCAAGAGCATCATCGACGCGCTGCACCGTGGCGAGAAGATCGAGCTTCGTGGATTCGGCAGCTTCCGGTTGCGGCGCCGCGAGCCCCGCAAGGGCCGGAACCCCAAGACCGGCGACAAGGTGGACGTGCCGCCGAAGAAGGTCCCGTACTTCAAGCCCGGCAAGGAATTGAAGGAGCTGATCAACCGCGAGGCCGAGGTGCCCGCGTCTCCCGAGGCGCCGCCGGCCGTCTCCGGCTCGGACCTGGCGGGAGTCTAGGGGGCTGACGCTGTAAGAGCCAAGAAGTAAGAAGCAAGAATGCAGCGATCGAGCTTCCGCGTGCCGCGTTCTTAGTCCTTACGTCTTCGTTCCGAATTTCATGGAACATCTCTGGAGTCCGTGGCGGCTGGCCTACATCGAAGGCGCCGGCCAGTCCCCGGACTGCGTGTTCTGCCGGGCGCTGGAGACGACCGACTCCGCCCCGCTGATGCTGCACCGCGGCCGCACCTGCTTCGTCATCCTCAACCTCTTCCCCTACAACAACGGGCACCTGATGATCGTGCCGAACCGGCACGTCGGGTCGCTGGCGGCGCTCACCGGCGACGAGATGTGCGAGCTCGGCGAGCTCACCCGGCTCGCGGAGATCGCGGTGACCGAGGCGTACGCGCCGCACGGCATCAACATGGGGATCAACCTCGGGAAACCGGCGGGTGCCGGTATCCTCGACCACGTCCACATGCACCTCGTGCCGCGCTGGAACGGCGACACCAACTTCATGACCGTCGTCGGCCGGACGCGCGTCCTGCCCGAGGAGCTGTCGGCATCCGCCGAGAGGCTCAGGCCGGTGTTCGAACGGCTGTCGCGCGCAGAGGCGGTGGATCCTCGCGCCTGACGGCGGACGATCCTCCGCATTACGGTTCGATCACCGATGAGGCTCGAGCTCACCGACGCACAGCGGGAATACCAGCGCCAGGTCGAGGCATTCGCGCGCGAGCGCGTGGCGCCGGCGGCGGCGGCGATCGACGAGAGCGACGAGTTCCCGCGGGCGCTGGTGACGGAGGCGGCGTCGCTGGGGCTGATGGGCGTCACGATTCCGGCGGCGCTCGGCGGCGCCGGGCGCGACTACGTGAGCTACGCCCTCGCCATCGAGGCGCTGGCGCGGGCGAGCGCCGTGGTCGCCGTGATCGCGGCGGTGAACAACTCGCTCGTCGCCGAGCCCATCGCCGAGTTCGGGACCGAGGCGCAGCAGGCTGCCTGGCTGCGGCGCCTGGCGTCCGGCGCCGCGCTCGGCGCCTTCGCGCTCTCCGAGGAGCACGCCGGATCGGACGCGGCCAACCAGAAAACCGTCGCACGACTGGACGAGCGGGGCTACGCGATCAACGGCCGCAAGGTGTGGGTGGCCAACGCGGCGGCGGCCGACCTGGTGATCGTCTTCGCGGCGACCCAGCCGGGCATCCGCGGCCGCGGCATCAGCGCGTTCCTGGTCCCGATGGACGCACCCGGGATCCGCCGCGCCGCAACCGTCGATTCGCTCGGCGTGCGTGGCCTCGGCTGCATGGACCTGGAGTTTGCGAACGTGCGCGTCGACGCCGATGCGCTGCTCGGCGCGCCGGGCGACGGGTTCCGCCTGGCGATGCGCGCGCTCGACGGCGGCCGCGTGGCCATCGCCGCGCAGGCGCTCGGCGTCGGCGAAGCCGCCCTGGACCAGGCGCTCGAGCACGCGCGCACCCGCGAGGCGTTCGGGCAGCCGATCGGCAACTACCAGGCGATCCAGTGGATGCTCGCCGACATGGCCACCGAGCTCGATGCCGCCCGCATGCTGACCTGGAAGGCCGCCGATTCCCGCGATCGCCAGGGCAGCGGCCGCACCGCGCCGGGGCCGCTGACGCTCGATGCCGCCATGGCGAAGCTCTACGCCTCAGAGGCGGCGCACCGCGCCGCCGACAAGGCGATGCAGGTGCTCGCGTCGCACGGCTACCGCCGCGGCTCCCTCGTCGAGCGGCTCTTCCGGGACGTGCGCGCGACGGAGATCTACCAGGGCACCTCCGAGGTGCAGCGCATGGTGATCGCCGAGCACATCATCGAGTGACCCCCGGAGTGACCCCGCCCGAACTCGGCCGCGGCGGCGGCGCCACGGGCGGCCCCCGCTTTGCTATGTTGCTGGCCGAATCGGCACGCCGCCGGGAGGACGCCATGCAACAGACGACATTCGCCTCGCGCCTGCGCTATCTCGCCGCCGCTGACGTCGACGACACTGTCGTGGATTACGACGGACTCGCTGTCGTGGCTGCCGACGGCGATCGCCTCGGAACCGTGGACAGCTTCATCGTCGACGCCTCTGCCACCCGGCTCCTCTATTTGGTGGTCGACTCGGGCGGGTGGTTCCGGTCACGCCGCGTCCTGATTCCGGTCGGCCATGCCTCGCTCTCGGCCGACCGCACGGCGCTCATGCTCGACCTGACGCGGGCGGCGCTCGCCCACTATCCCGAATTCGACGAGGACGGCTTCCAGCGGCTGTCCGACGAGGAGATGCGGCGGTTCGAGCAGCAGACCGCTGCCGCCTGCTGCCCCGACGACGAGGTGCCCGCCCTGTCAGGGTCGCTGCCGCACTATGCGCAACCCGGATGGTGGACGTCCTCGCCGTACGCGCGCGAGCGGCTGCGCCCGGTCGAGCCAGCGGCAAACGACCCGCGCGAACGGTCTGGCGCGGAGGCGGTTCGCGGCCAGGCCGACGAACGGTCGCGCGACGACCTCAGCCCGCATCTCGACGGCCGGGCGCAGCCCGGGGACGTGATCGGGATCGAGACGGGCGGAGAGCGCACCCACGTGGGCGACACGGCAGCGGACGAGAACCGACGCCGCCGCGTCGCGGAACGCGCGCTCGCGGCCGACGAAGAGGAGCGCTCGCAGTCGGAACGGTAGTCGATCTCGACGATCCGCAATCGCTCAGGATCCCAGCAGTTGCTTGGCAATCGTCTGGAGCTGCAGATTGGAGGTCCCTTCGTAGATCTGGCCTATCTTCGAGTCGCGGAACAGTTTCTCGACGGGGTACTCCTTGACGAAGCCGTTGCCGCCGAGGAGGTTCACCGCCAGGGAGGACACGCGCTCGGCCACCTCCGATGACAGGATCTTGCAGATTGCCGCCTCGGTCAGGAACGGCCGGCCGGCATCGCGCAGGCGCGCGGCGTTGTAGACCGTGAGCCTCGCCGCCTCGAGATCGACTGCGGCGCGGGCGAGCTGGAACTGGACCCCCTGGAACGCCGCGACGGCCTTCCCGAACTGCCTGCGCTCCTTCGTATAGCGGACGGCGTGCTCGAGGGCTCCGCGCGCCAGGCCGAGCATCTGCGCGCCGATGCCGATGCGGCCCTCGTTCAGGGTCTCGATCGCCACCTTGTAGCCCCTGCCAATCTCGCCGAGCACGTTCGCGCGCGGGACACGGCAGTCTTCGAGGATCAGCTCGCACGTGCTGCTCGCGCGGATGCCCAGCTTGTCCTCCTTCTTTCCGACCGTGAACCCGGCCATCCCGCGCTCGACCAGGAACGCCGTGATGCCGCGGTAGCCGGCCTCCGGGTCGACGGTCGCGAAGACGATGAAGAGGTCTGCCTCGTTGCCATTGGTGATCCACAGCTTCCGGCCGCCCAGCACGAAGCCGTCGCCGTCCTCGCGCGCGCGCGTCGCCAGCGCGAAGGCGTCGCTGCCCGCGCCCGCTTCCGACAGCGCGTAGGCGCCCACGGTCACGGTCGCGAGCTTCGGCAGGTAGCGGCGCTTGACCTCGTCGCTGCCCCAGCGCAGCAGCGCGTTGATCACCAGCGTGTTCTGCACGTCCACGAGCACGCCGATTGACGGATCCACGCGCGACAGCTCCTCGACGGCGAGCACCGAGTGGAAGAAGCGGCCGCCGGACCCTCCATAACTCTCCGGGATCTCGATGCCCATGAGTCCGAGGTCGAACAGCTGCTGCACCAGCTCGCGCGGGATCTTCGCGTGCTCGTCCATTTCCCGCACCAGTGGTCTGATCTGCGCCTCGGCGAAGTCGCGGACGCTGTCCCGGAGTATGCGCTCGTCGTCGGCCAGGACGGTGAGCGGTTGAAGGGTGTCGGCGGTTTCCTGCGCCACGAGGGCCTCCGCGGATGAGGTGCTGCGAGAAAGCCCGATGTTATCATTGGCCCAGCGGCGCGCGACGATTCGTCCGAGGATCTATATGGCACGTTCCCGTCGGCTACTCCTTCTCGCTGCGGTGCTGATGCTCGGGACGTTCCCCGCCGCGCAGCAGCAACAACCCGCGCCGCAGCCCGCGGCGCCGCCACAGCAACCGCCCGTCCCGCCCGAGAGGGTGCCCGGCCAGCAACCGATCCGATCGGGCATCAACTTCGTCCGCGTCGACGTGATCGTCACCGACAGGCAGGGCAACCCGGTGCTCGACCTGGCGCAGGACGACTTCCAGGTCTCCGAAGACGGCAAGCCCCAGGCGATCCAGACCTTCAGCGTAATCAAGGTGGACGAAACGGCGCGCACCGAGACCCATCCGTCGCCGATCCGGTCGGTGTCCGACGAGGAACGTGAAGCGGCGCGGCCGGACGTGCGCCTGTTCGTCATCCTGTTCGACGACTACCACGTGCGCCGCGGCAACGACATGGGGGTGCGGAAGCCGCTGATCGAGTTCGTCCAGAACCAGCTGTCACCGGTGGACCTGGTGGCGGTGATGTACCCGCTGACGCCGGTGAACGACATCCAGTTCTCGCGCAACCGCGGGGCGCTGATCTCCGCCATCGAGAGCTTCGAGGGGCGCAAGCACGACTACCGGCCGCGGAACATGTTCGAAGAGCAGTACGCGATGTACCCGGCGCAGACGGTCGAGCGCATCCGCAACCAGGTGACGATGAGCGCGCTCAAGGCGGCGTCGGTACGGCTGAGCGGCCTGCGCGAGGGGCGGAAGTCGATCATCTTCGTGAGCGAGGGCTTCACCGCGCTCCTGCCGGCGCAGCTCGCCGACCCGGTCGCGTCGCTGCCGGGCATCGGCAACCCGAACCGCCGCAACCCCATGGCGCCGCAGCCCACCGACCGGCAGAACTTCCTCGCGAGCACCGACCTGCTCAGCGAGATGCAGGACGTGTTTCGCGTCCTCAACCGGGAGAACACCTCGATCTACGCCGTCGACCCCCGTGGGCTCGCCGCCTTCGCGTTCGACATCGACCAGGGGGTGGGGCCGGACGCGGACCGGGCGGCGCTGCGCGACTCCATCGACTCGCTGCAGATCCTGGCGAGCAACACCGACGGCCGCGCCATCATCAACCGCAACGACCTCGCGATCGGGATGAAGCAGATCATCCGCGACTCGAGCGGCTACTACCTGATCGGCTACACCTCCGCGGCGGCGCCGACCGACGGCAAGTTCCACCAGATCAAGGTCAACGTGAAGCGGAAGGGTGTGGACGTGCGCGCCCGGAAGGGGTACTGGGCGCTCTCCGAGGAGGACGCGGCACGCGCGAGCGCGGCCGCCACCCACGTCGAGCCGCCCAAGGAACTGACGGCGGCGCTGAGCGCGCTGGCCGAACCACCGCGCGGCCGGCCGGCGCGCTTCTGGGTCGGCACCGGGCGCGCGGAGAGCGGCGCGACCCGCGTGACCTTCGTCTGGGAGCCGGTGCCGCCGGCGCCGGGTGAGCCGCCGGCGCCCGCAGCGGCGCGCGTCTCACTGACCGCCGTGACGGCCGACGGCCGGCCGCTGTTCCGCGGGCGCATTCCGGACGCGCCCGCAGCAGCCGGTGGCGACGGTGCCGCGGCCGGGACGATGGCGAAGCCGGCGCGGCCGGCGGCGGGCGGCTCGGCGTCGTTCGAGGTGGCACCCGGGCCGGTGCAACTCAGGATTTCCGTGGAAGGTTCGCGCGGCGAGGTGCTCGACGCGGCGAGCCGCGAGCTGAACGTGCCCGACTTCACCAGTGTGCAGGTATCGCTGGGCACGCCACGCCTCTACCGTGCACGGACGGTGCGCGACCTGCAGGCGCTCAAGGCGAATGCCCAGGCGGTGCCTACCGCGGACCGTGACTTCATCCGCACCGAGCGCGTCTTCGCGCGGGTCGATGCCTACGCGCCCGGCGGGATGCAGCCCGCCGTCACCGCCCGCCTCCTGAACCGGAACGGCGACGCGATGAGCGATATCCCGGTTCAAATGGCGGGGCCGACCGCCACGATTGAGCTGACGGTCACGAACCTGGCGCCAGGCGAATACCTGCTGGAGCTGAGCGCGAAGACCGAAGCCGGATCGGCGCGGGAGCTGCTCGCTTTCAAGGTGGGCCGCTGAGTGAACTGACGATGTCAAGGCCGAATAGCCGAATGCCGAATAGCCGAAGGCCGAAGGCCGAAGCGCTTCTTCGACATTCAGCGTTCGGCATTCCGCATTGACAGGGAAGAAGTTCTAAACCCATCCCCGATCTCTGCACGCCTTGGCGACGCGGTTGACCGCCAGTACGTAGGCGGCGTCGCGCATCGGGATGTGTTGCTGCTGCGCGATTTCGTGCACCCCGGCGAAGGCCCGGGTCATCTTCACGTTCAGCCTGTCGAGCACCTCGTCGCGCTCCCAGAAGTAGTTCATGTTGCTCTGCACCTGCTCGAAGTAGCTGCAGGTGACGCCGCCGGCGTTGGCAAGCAGATCGGGAACGACGAAGATGCCGCGGCGCCGCAGCGCCTCGTCCGCTTCCGGCGAGGTGGGGCCGTTGGCGCCCTCGGCGACGATCCGCACCTGACGGCCGACGTGAACGACGTTATCGGCCTGGATCTGGTTCTCGATCGCGGCCGGGATCAGGATGTCGACCTCCTGTTCCAGCCAGGCGTCGCCGGGCAGCACCTCCAGCCCGTGGTCGGTCGCCTTGTACTTGTCGATGCCGCCGAACCGGTCGGTGATCGAGCGGAGCAAATCGAAGTCGAGGCCCTCCTTGCGGCGGAAGGTATAGGAGGTCCGGTCCTCCTGGTTCCACGAGGCGACGGCGATGACGGTGCCGCCGACCTTGGTGTAGAGCTGCACCGTGTACTGCGCGACGTTGCCGAATCCCTGCACGCTCGCCGTGGTCGCGGACGCTTCCAGGCCGAGCACCTTCAGCGCCTCGCGCAGCGTGAACACCAGCCCGTAGCCGGTGGCCTCGGTGCGGCCGAGCGACCCGCCCATGCCGACCGGCTTGCCGGTGATCAGGCCCGGCGTGTGCGCTCCCTTGTTGATCGCCTCGTACTCGTCGAGCATCCAGAGCCTATGCTGCGGAGTGGTCATCACGTCCGGGGCCGGCACGTCGATGAACGGCCCGATGTCGCGCGCGATCTGGCGGACCCAGCCGCGGCAGATCTGTTCCTGCTCGTGCGTGCTGAGCCGGTGCGGGTCGCAGATCACGCCGCCTTTGCCGCCGCCGAGCGGGATGTCCGCCACCGCGCACTTCCACGTCATCCACATCGCCAGCGCGCGGACAGTGTCGATGGTCTCGTGCGGGTGGAAGCGGATGCCGCCCTTCGACGGGCCCCGCGCGTCGTTGTGCTGCACGCGGAAGCCGCGGAAGATCTGGGTGCGACCGTCGTCCATGCGGACGGGAATGGCGAACTGGTATTCACGCATCGGCGCGCGCAGCAGTTCGCGCGTGCCCTCGTCGAGATCGAGGAGGTCCGCGATGCGGTCGAACTGCCGCTGCGCCATGTCGAAGACGTTGAACGGGCTGCCGGAAGACGAGACTGCGATGCTCATAAGTCCTCGCGCCATAAGGCGGAATGATGGAATCGGCCCGGTCGGTGCATCACCGGTGCCAGCCGGGGGCGAGAGATCCTCAGCAATCGGTGATTGAAGCGCGGGTTTTTTGCGGGAACTTCCGCGGGAGACGCCGGAAACCCGTCACCAGGCGAGCCCAGGCCAATCGAGGGTGACGGCCGGAACCGCACCCTTGGCCCCTTAGCCCTTCACTACGCGTACATGCCCCGCATCCTCGTCACCGTCGCGACCCGGTTGATCGCGACGACGTAGGCGGCGGTGCGCATGTCGGTCTTGTACTTGATCGACGTCTGCAGCACGTCCGTGAACGCCTCGCACATCTTCGCCTCGAGGCGCTGGTTCACTTCTTGTTCCGTCCAGAAGTAGCCGTGCCGATCCTGGACCCACTCGAAGTAGGAGGTGGTCACGCCGCCGGAGTTCGCGAGGATGTCGGGGATCACGAACACGCCGCGGTCGTGCAGGTGCTTGTGCGCCTCCGGCGTGGTCGGCCCGTTGGCGCCCTCGGCCACGACCTTGGCGCGGATCGCCGGCGCGTTGTCGACCGTGATTTGGTTCTCGAGCGCGGCCGGCACGAGCACGTCGACGTCGAGGGCGAAGAGCGTCGCGTTGTCGATCGGCTCGCCGCCGGGGAAGCCATCGATCGTCTTGTGCTGGCGCAGGTACTCGATCATCTTCGGGACGTCCAGGCCGCGGTCGTTGTGGACGCCGCCTTTCCAGTCCGTGACGGCCACGATCCTGGCGCCGATCTTCGCGAGCAGGTCGGCGGAGACCGAGCCGACGTTGCCGAACCCTTGCACGGCGACGGTCGCGCCCTTGATGTCGAAGCCGAGGTGCTTGGCCGCCTCGCGGGTGACGATCATGACGCCGCGGCCGGTCGCCTCGCGGCGCCCGAGCGAGCCGCCCATCTCGATCGGCTTGCCGGTCACGACCGCCGTGGACGAATAGCCCACGTGCATGCTGTAGGTGTCCATCACCCACGCCATGATCTGGTCGTTCGTGTTGACGTCGGGCGCGGGGACGTCCTTTTCGGGGCCGATCGCGTCGATGATCTCGGCGACGTAGCGGCGCGTCAGCGCCTCGAGCTCGCGCCGGGACATGCGCGTCGGGTCGCAGATGATGCCCCCCTTGCCGCCGCCGAACGGGATGTGCGCGACGGCGCACTTCCACGTCATCCACGCGGCCAGCGCCGTGACTTCGTCGAGCGAGACGTCCGGGTGGTAGCGGATGCCGCCCTTGGCCGGGCCGAGCGTGATGTTGTACTGGACGCGGTAGCCGGTGAACACTTCGATCTCGCCGTTGTCCATCTGCACGGGGCAGGAGACGGTGATCTGGCGCTTCGGGTGGGTGAGGATCTTCCAGATGCCGGGATCGAGCCCGAGCAGGCGGGCCGCGCCGTCGAACTCCTGGAGCATCGCGTTGAAAATGCTGCCGCCGGGTTCCATGTGGGCTCCTGTGGGTGGCGATCCCGTGACCGGAGCGACGCGGGAACGCAAGCAGACCAACCTACTGTGCCAGAATGCGCACAGTCAAGGAGCTCGAGCGATGCCGATGGTGCGCCTGCTGACGATCTGTGCGATCCTCGTCATGCGTGCCGGCGTCCCGCCCGCCGCCCAGCGGGCCGACGATCCGCCCGCCGACCTGCTCCTGGTGAATGGCCGCGTCTATACGCTCGATCCGGCACGTCGCTGGGCCGAGGCGCTCGCAGTAACCGGTTCGCGCATCGTCGCCATCGGTCCCTCCGTCGAGATGCGCCGTCTGGCCGGCAGCGACACGCGCGTAATCGATCTCGCGGGCGCATTCGCGCTGCCCGGCTTCAACGACGCCCACGTGCACGTCGACAGCACGGGCAGCCTGCTGGTCGGCGTCAACCTGCTCGACGTACACGAGCCGGCGGCGTTCACGGCGCGGATCCGCGAGGCGGCCGGACGGCTGCCGAAGGGCAGCTGGATCACACGCGGTGACTGGGGTGCGTACGAGCAGTGGGGCGCTGGTTCCGCCGGTTCCGGAGGTTCCAGGGGTTCCGCGGGTTCACCGTTCACGCCGTCGCGCGATTTGATCGATGGTGTCACGCCCGACCACCCGGTCTTCGTCAACCGGTTCGACCGCAGCGTCTTCCTGGCGAACTCGCTGGCGCTGAAGCTTGCCGGGATCACCGAGGCGACGCCGGATCCGGCCGACGGCGTCCTTGCCCGGGACGGGTCCGGCCGGCCGACCGGGATCCTGACCGGCGCGGCGGCCGACCTCGTGCGCCGCGCGATTCCGCCGGTCCCCTTCGAGCAGCGGCTCGTGCAGGTCCGAGCGGTGCTCAGGGAAGCCCGCGAGGGCGGCGTGACGACCATGCAGGACCTGACGTCCGCCGAGCAGCTGCGCGCCTACCAGGAGCTGCGGCGGCGCGGCGAGCTCACCGCCCGCATCATGCTGCGGCCGACGCTCGACACCGTCGCCCACGTCGCCGCGCTCGGCGTCGGTCGCGGGTTCGGCGACGACTGGCTGCGCTACATCGCCTACAAGGCGTGGGTCGACGGCATCATGGGCAACAGCGCGCGATGTTCTTCGCGCCGTACTCACACGATCCGACCAACAAGGGACTGCTGCGCGACATCATGAAGCCGGAAGGCCACGAGGGCGCGGCGATGGCGATGACCGCGGCGCAGCACTACAGCGATTTTCCGCCCGGCAACCTCGAACAGCTCCTGGAATCGGCGGTGCGGACCGGCCTCACGCCGCACGTCCACGCGATCGGCGACAAAGGGAACCGCATTCTGCTCGACATTTACGAGCGGGTCCTGAAGAAGCACGGCCTGGTCGACCGCGACCACCGCTGGCGGGTGATTCACGCCCAGGTGGTCCATCCCGACGACTTCGCGCGGTTCGGCGCGCTGCGGCTGGTCGCGGAGATCAACCCGTACCACGTGTCGGACGACATGCGCTGGATGGAGGAGCGCATCGGGCCCGAACGGGCGCGCGGCGCGTACGCCTTTCGCACGCTGAAGAACGCCGGCGCCGTCCTCGTCTTCGGCAGCGACAGTCCGGGCACCAACGCGGCGCGGTATTACTTGAACCCGGTCTACGGGCTGTACGCGGCGGTGACGCGGCAGACGCTCGGCGGCGAGCCGCAGGCCGGCTGGTTTCCGGACCAGCGGCTGTCGATCGAGGAGGCGATCGAGGCGTACACCAAAGGGCCGGCGTGGGCGTCGTTCGAGGAGGACGTCAAGGGGACGCTCGCGCCCGGCCAACTCGCCGATATCGCCGTGTTCGACACCGATCTCGTCCAGGCCGGCCACGCCGGCCCGGCGCGACTGCTGAAAGCGCGGGTGCTCTACACGATCGCCGGCGGCCGCGTCGTCTACGAGCGGCGCTGAAGAGGGGGCCACGGGTCTCTGCCCCTATCCGCCTATAATGCAAGGACCTATGAAGAGCGCGACAGCCGAGAGCGGCAGGCAGCGGTGGGAGCGGGAGGTGCTGGCGCCGACGCTGAAGAAGGCGCCCGAGCGGCCCGGTCCGTTCACCACGATCTCCGGCCGTCCCGTCGAACGCCTGTACACGCCCGAAGACCTCGCCGGGCTCGATTACGACCGCGACCTCAACCACCCCGGCCTATGCCCCTACACGCGCGGCATCCACCCCAGCGGCTACCGCGGGAAGCTCTGGACGATGCGCCAGTTCGCGGGGTTCGGAACGCCGGACGAGACCAACGAGCGCTACAAGACGCTGTTGAAGGCCGGGGGCACCGGACTCAGCGTCGCCTTCGACCTGCCGACGCTGATGGGCCGCGACCCGGACGACCCGCTGTCGCTCGGGGAAGTGGGGAAGTGCGGCGTCAACGTCGCCTCGCTTGCCGACATGGAGCGGCTGTTCGACGGCATTCCCGTCGGGCGGATCACGACGTCGATGACGATCAACTCGCCGGCGGCGATGATCTTCGCGATGTACCTCGTCGTCGCGGAACAGCACGGCGCCGACTGGCGGGCGCTCTCGGGTACGATCCAGAACGACATCCTGAAGGAGTTCATCGCGCAGAAGGAGTACATCTACCCGCCGCGCGAGTCGATGCGTCTCGTGACCGATGTGTTCACGTTCTGCGCGACGGAAGCGCCCAAGTGGAACACCATCTCGGTGAGCGGCTACCACATCCGCGAAGCCGGGTCGACGGCGCTGCAGGAGCTGGCGTTCACGCTGCGCGACGGCATCGAGTACGTACAGTACGGCATCGACGCCGGGCTCGACGTGGACGCCTTCGCGCCGCAGATTTCCTTCTTCTTCAACTCGCACAGCGACTTCTTCGAGGAGATCGCCAAGTTCCGGGCGGCGCGCAAGATCTGGGCGTCGGTGATGCGCGATCGGTTCGGGGCGGGCAACGAGCGGTCGTGGAAGCTGCGCTTCCACACGCAGACCGCCGGCGTGTCGCTCACCGCGCAGCAGCCCTACAACAACGTCGTGCGGACGGCGCTGCAGGCGTTGGCGGCGGTGCTCGGCGGCACCAACTCGCTCCACACCAACTCGCTCGATGAGGCGCTGGCGCTGCCCACCGCCGAAGCCGCCACCCTGGCGCTGCGGACGCAGCAGATCATCGCGCACGAGAGCGGCGTGACCAGCGTCGTCGATCCGCGCGGCGGATCGTATTTCCTCGAGCGGCTGACGCTCGACATGGAGCGCGGCGCGCGGGAGTACTTCGCCGCCATCGACCGGCTCGGCGGCATGGTCGAGGCGATCGAGCAGGGCTATCCGCAGAAGGAGATTGCCGAGGCCTCGTACCGCTTCCAGCAGGCGGTCGAGCAGCGCGAGAAGATCATCGTGGGCGTCAACGACTTCGTCCAGGAGGACGAGCAACCCGTCCCGATTCTCTACATCGACGAGACCACCGCCGACCGGCAGCTGCAGCGGCTCGAGCGGCTCCGCCGGACGCGCGACGCCGACGCGGTGCAGCGGACGCTCGACGCCCTGCGCGAGACGGCGCGCGGCACGGGGAACACGATGTACGCACTGCTCGACTGCGTGCGCGCCTATGCGACCATCGGCGAAATGTGCGGCGCCCTGCGCGACGTCTGGGGCGAGTACGAAGAAGTGCCGTCGATCTGATCATGCGGAAGATCCGAGTCGTCATCGCCAAGCCAGGACTCGACGGCCACGACCGCGGCGCGAAGGTCATCGCGCGTGCCCTGCGCGACGCCGGCATGGAGGTCGTCTACACCGGGCTGCGCCAGACGCCCGAGCAGATCGTCGCTGCCGCGCTGCAGGAGGACGCCGACGTCATCGGTCTCTCCATCCTCTCCGGCGCGCACATGCACATCTGCCCGCGGGTGATGGAGCTCCTCAGGGAGCGTGGTCTCTCCGACGTGCTGGTCGTCGTCGGCGGCATCATCCCGGACGTCGACATCCTGCGGCTGCGCGAGATGGGCATCCCCGGGATCTTCCTGCCCGGCACCCCGATGCAGGAGATCATCGCGTTCATCAACGGCAACGTCCGTCCGCGGCTGGAGCACGCGTAGCGCTTACCGGCCAACCTCATGTAGACTCCACGCGCATGCCCCACAAGCTGCTGCTCGCCGACGACAGCGTCACGATCCAGCGCGTCATCGAACTGACGTTCGCCGACGAGGACATCCGGGTCATCGCGGTGGGCGACGGGCGGCAGGCGATCGAGCGGATCCAGTCGGAGCGGCCCGACATCGTGCTGGCCGACATCGGCATGCCCGAGCGCGACGGCTACGAAGTGGCGTCGTTCGTCAAGGGCCACCCGGACCTGGGCCACGTGCCGGTGCTGTTGCTGACCGGGGCGTTTGAGCCGATCGACGAGGACCGCGCCCGGGCGGCGGGCTGCGACGGCGTGCTGGTCAAGCCGTTCGAGCCGCAGATGGTGATCAACCGCGTCAAGGACCTGCTCGCCGGCCGACGTCCCGGAGGGCTCTGGGCGGGCCCCCCACTCGCGCAGCCGCCCGCCGCGCCGAGGCCGGTGGCGCCCGGTCCGACGCCCGGAACGGAGATAATCGCGGCGCCAGCGCCGGAGCAACGGGGCAGCGCGTCGCTGGACGAGTACTTCGACCGGCTCGACGCGGCGCTCGCCGGCGGCGATGCGTCTCCCGAGGCGCCGGCGTTGTCGCCGGGACACGCGCCGGCCGCTGAGGCGCGACTGGCCGAGCCTGGCGATCCGCTCGCCGGCTGGGACCCCGATCTCGCCGGCGATCCCGCGCGACCGCCGGCCGAACAGGAGCCGCCCGCGGTTGACATCGCGCTCCCCGGGACACCGGTGCCCGTGCCGCCAGGCCCGCCGGCGCCGCCGCCATCGAGGATTGAACCGCCCGCGCCGATGCCACAAGCCGTCCCGGCGCCGCCGCCCTCCACGCCGGCGCCTGCGATGTCGGTGACTCCGCCGCTCCCGATTCCGCCAGCCGCCGCACGGCCGGCTCCCGAGCGGGTCGAGCCGCGACGGTCGCAGTCGGCGGCAGCGCAGCCCCCGGCTCCCGCGATCCCCAGGGGCGCCACGCTCGCCGAGGCGTTTGCCGCCCTGCTATCGGCAGAGCGCGGTCAGCCCGTTGCCCCGCCGTCCGTGCGCCCGCAAGACATCCCGGACGACACGATCGAGGACATCGTCCGCCGCGTCATCGACCGCATGGGTACGCAGGCGGTCCGCGAGACGGTGCTCGACGTCGCGGAGCGGCTGGTGCGGGAGGAGATCGAGCGCATCAAACGGGGTTGACGCCGAGAACGTTCGACGTCCAATCTCCGACGTCCAAGCTCGTCGAACGCCCAACCGCCTCCGTTACCTCCATGCTGTCGACGTCCGCCATTGACCATTGGCCATCCGGTTGGGAGTTCCAGCCGGTGGCAGCTGACAGTCGGGGCTTTGGGATTTGATACGATCGCGGGTTATGTCCGCAGGGTTGGACTCCAATTACCCGATCTCCGTTCCGGACAAGCCTGCGCTGGAAGGACTCGAGGAGAAGTGGAACGCCCGATGGGAGGCGGCGGGGACCTACCGGTTCGATCGCCGCCGGCCGCGCAGCGAGGTCTATTCGATCGATACGCCGCCACCGACGGTCAGCGGCTCCCTGCACGTCGGTCACGTCTTCTCGTACACCCACACCGACGTCATTGCCCGGTTCCAGCGCCTGCGCGGCCGCGCGGTGTTCTACCCGATGGGGTGGGACGACAACGGGCTGCCCACTGAGCGGCGGGTGCAGAACTACTTCGGCGTGCGATGCGATCCGTCGCTCCCCTACGATCCCTCGTTCCAGCCGCCCGAGAAGCCCGGCAAACACCCCGTTCCGGTTTCGCGCCCGAACTTCATCGAGCTCTGCACGCGCCTGACCGCCCAGGACGAGAAGGCCTTCGAGCACCTGTGGCGGCACCTCGGACTGTCGGTCGACTGGAGCATGACCTACGCGACGATCGATCGCCGGGCGCAGCGGGCGTCGCAGCTTGCCTTCCTGCGCCTGCTGCGCCGCGGCATCGCCTACCAGCTCGAGGCGCCAACACTGTGGGACGTTGACTTCCGCACGGCCGTGGCGCAGGCGGAGTTGGAGGACCGCGAGCAGCACGGCGCCTACCACCGCATCCGCTTCGGCGTGGCCGGCGGCGGCTCGATCGAAATCGATACGACACGGCCGGAGCTGATCCCGGCGTGCGTGGCGCTGGTGGCGCACCCCAACGACGCGCGGTACCGGTCGCTCATCGGCAGCGAAGCGGAGACGCCGTTATTCGGGGTGCGCGTACCCATCAAGGCGCACGCGCTGGCCGATCCCGAAAAAGGCACCGGCGTTGCGATGATCTGCACGTTCGGCGACGTCACCGACGTCGTCTGGTGGCGCGAGCTCGGGCTGCCTGTACGCGCTGTGCTGCAGCCGAACGGAACGCTCAAGCCGCTCACCTGGGGGGAACGCGGCTGGGAGTCGCACGACGCGGCTCACGCGCAACGCGCCTACGACGAGCTCGCCGGCCTGTCCGCCAGCAAGGCGCGGGCACGCATCGTCGAGCTGCTGCGCGAGAGCGGCGACCTGCTCGGTGAGCCCCGAGCGATCACGCACGCGGTGAAGTTCTACGAAAGGGGCGATCGCCCGCTCGAGATCATCACCAGCCGCCAGTGGTTCATCAAGACGATGGAGTACCGCGAGGCGCTGCTGAAGCGAGCGCGCGAGCTGCGCTGGCACCCGCCGTACATGCGCGCTCGGCTCGAGAACTGGATCGACGGGCTCACCGGCGACTGGTGCGTCAGCCGGCAGCGGTTCTTCGGCGTGCCGTTCCCCGTGTGGTACCGGGTCCGCCAGGACGGAAGCGTCGACTACGAGGATCGGCTGCTGCCCGAGGAGTCGCGGCTGCCGATGGATCCCTCGACCGACGTCCCCGAGGGGTTCCGGGCGGAGCAGCGCGCCGCGCCGGGCGGGTTCTCGGGCGACCCGGACATCATGGACACGTGGGCGACCTCGTCGCTGACACCGCAGATCGCGGGCCGGTGGGAAGAGGACCCCGACCTGTTCGCGCGCGTGTTCCCGATGGACGTCCGGCCGCAGGCGCACGACATCATCCGCACCTGGCTGTTCTCGACGCTGCTGCGGTCCGAGCTCGAACACGGCTCGCTGCCCTGGACCAACGCGGCAATCTCCGGCTGGGTGCTCGACCCCGATCGCAAGAAGATGTCGAAGTCGAAGGGAAACGTGATCACGCCGCTCGGACTGATCCGGCACGTCCCCGGCCAGAACACGGATCCGAGCATGCCGCGGCCGGCGGGCGCAGACGGCATTCGCTACTGGGCGGCGCGCGGCGGGCCTGGTACCGACACCGCCTTCGACACCAGCCAGATGCTCGTCGGCCGGCGCCTGGCGATGAAGATCCTCAACGCCGGGAAGTTCGTGCTGGCCGGCGCCGGGCCGGGCGGCGTCATCAGCGAAGAGCTCGATCGCGGGGTCCTGACGCGACTGGCGCGACTCGTCCGCGACGCCAGCGCTGCGCTCGACGACTACACCTACTCGAGCGCGCTGGGGATGACCGAGACGTTCTTCTGGGACTTCTGCGACAACTACCTGGAGCTGGCGAAGGCGCGCCGCTACGGCGATCGCGGCGCGGCGGGCGCGGCCTCCGCCAACGGCACGATGCTGCTCGCCCTGTCCGTCCTAACGCGCCTGTTCGCGCCGTTTCTGCCCTTCGTAACGGAGGAGACCTGGTCGTGGTGGCACGACTCGAGCGTCCACAACGCGAGCTGGCCGACGGAAGCGGAGATCGTCGAGTCGCTCGGACCGCTCGATCCCGACGCCGCTGCGGTCTACGAGCGCACGAGCGAAGTGCTCGGCGAGATTCGCAAGCAGAAGACAATGCAGCAGCTGTCGCCCGGCGCGGCGGTGACGGGAGTGACGGTGTTCGCCGACGACGATCTCGGCGCGCGCCTCGCGCGTACCCGCGCCGATCTGCAGGCGGCCGCCCGCGCCGAGACGCTGCAGTTCGCCGCGGGCGAGGGCCTGCGCGTCGAGCTCGCCGGCGTGCGGGAGCGCATGCGATGAGGACGGTGCCGTTCGGACCGCTGGATCCGGCGCTGTACCGGGAATCGGTCCGTCGCGCCCTCGCCGAGGATCTCGGCTGGGGGGACGTCACCACCGAGGCCACGATCGCCCCGGACCAGCGCGCCCGTGGCCTGATCGTCGCGAAATCGTGCTGCGTCGTCGCCGGGGTGGACGTGGCTGCCGAAGCGTTCCGGCAGCTGGATCCGTCCACCGCCTTCGACGTGAAACAGCCGGACGGTTCGCGCTGCGATCCCGGCGGGGTCGTGGCGGAGGTGCGCGGTACGGCGGCCGCGCTGCTCACCGCCGAGCGGACCGCCCTCAATTTCCTGCAGCGCCTCTCCGGGATCGCCACCCTGACGCGCCGCTTCGTCGACGCGGCGGGTGGCGGCATCCTCGTGCTCGACACGCGCAAGACCACCCCCACCCTACGCGCGTTGGAAAAATACGCCGTGCGCGCCGGCGGTGGTACCAACCATCGCAACGGCCTGGACGACGGCATTCTGATCAAGGACAACCACGTGCGGCTCGCGGGCGGCGTTGCAGCGGCGCTCGCCCGGATGAAGGACGCACGCCCGGAGATGCCGATCGAGATCGAGGCGCAGAGCCTGGACGAGGTGGACGCCGCGCTCGCGTCGGGCGCGGACATCATCCTGCTCGACAACCTCTCGATCGAGGAGATCCGCGAGGCGGTCCGGCGGATCGGCGGCCGCGCCCAGGTCGAGGTATCGGGCGGCGTCACCCTCGAACGGATGGCGGAGCTGGCGCGGACCGGGGCCGATTACGTGTCGATCGGCGCCCTGACGCACTCCGCGCCCGCTGCCGACCTCAGCTTCGAGCTGGAACGCGATGTCTGAGCCGCTGCCGGCCGACCTCGCCGCCGCGCTCGTCCGCACGGCGGATCGGCGCCGGCGATTCGGGCAGCCCGCGTACTACTTCTCCGCGACCGGATCGACCAACGACGTCGCCGCGGCGCTCGCCGAACGCGGCGCCGCGGAGGGGACGACCGTGATCGCCTCGGCGCAGACGGCGGGTCGGGGCCGTCTTGGCCGCACCTGGTTCTCGCCGCCGGGTGCCGGGCTCTACGTGTCGGTCGTGTTCCGCAACCCGCGCGCGGTGCCGCTGCTCTCGCTCGCCGGCGGCGTGGCGGTTGCCGACGGCGTGCGCGCCGCGACCGGTCTCCCGGTGCGCGTCAAATGGCCCAACGACGTCGTCGTCGAGAGCGGCCGAGGCGCCGTGAGGTGGCTCAAGCTCGCAGGCGTGCTTGCCGAGGCGTCGAGCGGCGTCGACGGCCTGCAGCACGTCGTCCTCGGGTTCGGCGTCAACCTGCGTCCCGCCGCCTATCCGCCGGAGATCGGCGATCGCGCGACGTCGATCGAGAGTGAAGCCGGACGCGTGCCCGACGCGGGTGCCGTGCTGGCGGAAACGCTCTGCGTCCTGGCGGAGTACGCCGAGGCCGTCCACGCCGGGGACGCGCGGTCGCTGCTGGATCGCTGGCGTGCGCTCGCGCCCTCCGCTCGCGGCGCGACGGTTCGATGGGACACCGGAAACGGGGAAATGACCGGGGTGACTGCGGGAATCGACGAGACCGGCGCGCTGCTGGTGCGCGCCGGCGGTCGCGTCGAGCGGATCATCTCGGGCGAGCTGCGCTGGGTTTGAGCGATGCTCTTCGCGATCGACGTCGGCAATACCAACATCGTCCTGGGCGTGTTCGACGGCGAGCGGCTCACCCAGAGCTGGCGGCTCGCCACCATGCGCGAGCGGACGGCTGACGAGATGGGCATCCTCGTCACACGCCTGTTCGAGCGGGCGGGTATCGGTGTCACGAGCATCGACGGCATCATTCTCTCGTCGGTCGTGCCGCCGCTGACCCGGCCGATGGAGGAGATGGCGCAGCGCTATTTCGGACGGGCGCCGATGACCGTCGATCCGGCGACGAATTCCGGCATGCCGGTCCGGTATCAGCCGCCGGCCGACGTCGGAGCCGACCGGATCGTGAACGGCGTGGCCGCCTACGAGGCGTACGGCCGTGCGGCGCGCGTCCCGGTCATCGTCGTGGATTTCGGCACCGCCACCACGTTCGACGCGATTTCGGCCGAGGGCGAGTACCTGGGCGGGGTCATCTGCCCGGGCATCGGCATTTCCGCCGACGCCCTGTTCCAGCGCGCGGCGCGGCTGCCGCGCGTGGACGTGCGCAAGCCGCCAGCGGTGGTGGGCCAGACGACGGTGACGTCGATGCAGTCGGGCCTGTACTTCGGGTATGCGTCGATGGTGGACGGGATCGTCGCGCGCATGCGCAGGGAGATTGCCGCGGGGGATCGCGCGATCTGCGTCGCCACCGGCGGCATGGCTGACGTGCTCGCCGACGACATGGCGAGCATCCAGCACGTTTCGTCGGATCTCACGCTCCAGGGCCTGCGCCTGATCTGGGAGAGGAACGCCGGGCGGTGAACGACGACCCCGCGGACTACTGCCGCCAGATCGAAGCCTACCTGTGCGGCAAGAACGACGGCCACCTCATTCGCATCGTCGGTCCCGCCTTCGAGATGGTCTGCGGGTGGGCGCGGCAGGGGATCCCGCTGAAGATTGCATATCGCGGGATCGACCAGTACTTCGAGCGCTACTACGCGAAGGGCGTCCGCCGCCGCCCGGTCCGGATCGAGTTCTGCGAGGCCGACATCCTCGACCGCTTCGACGCGTGGCGGCGTGCGATCGGGGTGACGTCGGCCGATGGTGACGATCAACCGGCGCGGGCAGCGCGTCCTCCCGGACTCGCCGCTCACGTCGAACGCGCGATCGCGCGCCTGACAGCGCTCAGGGCAGGCGGCCGGCGGTCGGCGGCGTTCGACGCGTGCGTCGCCGAGGCGGTGCGCGAGCTCGACGGGCTCGCCGCCGGGGCGCGGCACGCGCGCGGCGCGACACGTAGCGCGATCGTCGAGCGGCTGGCCGCGCTCGATCGCCGGCTGGTCGACGCCGCGATCGGGGAGCTCGACGACGCGGCGCGGGTGGAGCTGCAGGCAGAAGCGGAACGGGAGCTGGCCGCCTTCTCCGGCCGGATGCCGCCTGCTGCGTACGCGCGCGCGATTGCCGCCGCGTTCGAGCGCCTCGCGCGTGAATCCCTGTCGCTGCCCGGGGTCAGGTACGAGTGAACAGGTCGGGGCAGATCTCGGCTTTCGGAACCGCCCACCCGGCGGTTGGGGTCAGATCTCGATTCTCCAGGATCCCGACGACACGGGCCGTGTACGACCTCCGCGACGTCAGAGCTCCCGCCCACGACGCGTGCGCCGCGCCATAATCACCGGTATGGCCCTCGAAGTGGGTCAGGAACTGCCGCTCACGGTCGAGAAGCCCGCCGCCGGCGGGCGGATGATCGCCCGACATGATGGCCAGGTGCTGTTCGTGGCGGGCGCCATCCCGGGCGAGCGCGTGCGGGCACGCGTGCAGCGGGTGGAGAAGGGCCTCGCTTTTGCCGTGACGGCCGACGTCGTGGACGCGTCGCCGGACCGGCGCGCCGGCCTGCCCGACCCGCTGTGCGGCGGGTTCGTGTACTCCCACATCCGTTACGAACGGCAGCTCGCGCTCAAGGCCGAGCTCATCGCCGACGCATTCACGCGACTCGGCCGACTGCCGCCGGCGGCGCCGATCGCCGTCGCGCCCTCCCCGGAGCGCGGCTACCGCATGCGGTCGCGCTTTCACGTGCGCGGCTCTCGGATCGGGTTCTTCCGCGAGGGGACTCGCGACCTCTGCGACGCCACGGCATCCGGCCACCTGCTGCACGCCTCGCTCGCTGCCGCCGAACAAGCCGTGGCTACTCTCGGCGCCGAGGGCGCGACCCCTGTGTCGGTGGAACTGTCGGAGAACATCGCCGCAACCGAGCGCGCCGTGCACGCGGACGTGGCGTTCGGCGCGCGGGTCACCGCACCGGCGCTGGAGCGTGCCGCCGCTGCGGCGCGCCTGGCGGGCATCACCGCGCGGACGGCTGCCGGCGTCCTGACGGCCGCGGGCTCGCCGACCGTCGGCGATCCGTTCGCCGTGCTGACCGGCGGTCGTGCCGCGCCGGGCGAGCTGCGCCGCCATCCTGCATCGTTCTTCCAGTCGAATCGCTACCTGCTGCCGTCCCTGGTCACCTGGGTGATCGACGCCGTCCAGGGCGAGGGCGCGATCCTCGAGCTCTACGCCGGAGTCGGCCTCTTCGCGCTGTCGTTGGCTGCCTCCGGCCGCACCAGGATCACCGCGATCGAAGGCGATCCATCGAGCGGCCGCGATCTGCAACGCAACGCGGCCCCGTTCGGCGACGCCGTGCGCGTCGTCCTTGGCGCCGTCGAGGAGCAGCTGACGCGGGTGCGTGAACCGGCCGACACGCTGATCGTCGACCCGCCGCGGACCGGCATCTCGAAGGCAGCGATGCAGACGATCGCGGGCCTCGGCGCCCGCCGCATCGTGTACGTGTCATGCGACCCGCCGACGATGGCGCGGGATGCCCGGCGGCTCGTCGACGCCGGCTACGCCGTCGGCGTGATGGCAGCGTTCGACCTCTTCCCGAATACGCCGCACGTGGAGACGGTGGGGGTGTTCGCGCGGTAGAACGGAATGCTCTCGACGGGTCGTTCGCTACGGGTCGTTCGCGACGGATCGTTCGCGCCTGAGACGCGCGGCCTCGAGGAAGCTCGCGAAGAGGTCGCTGAACTCGCCAGTCCGCCAGAAGTTTTCCGGGTGCCACTGCACGCCGAGACAGAACGAGGCCTCGGGCCGCTCGATACCTTCGATGACGCCGTCCGGTGACCAGGCGCTCGCTACGAGCGCGTCGCCGAGGCGGCCGACCGCCTGGTGGTGACGGCTGTTCACGTCCCTGGTTGCGGTGTCCTGGCCGCCGCGGCCGAGCGCTCTCTCGAGGCGCGAACCCGGCGCGATAGCGATCGCGTGCGCAATCGCATCCGGCCGCTCGACGTCGTGCGGGATCGAGGACTCCACCGCCGTCGGAATGTCCTGTACGAGCGTCCCGCCCGACGCGACGTTGAGCACCTGGGCGCCGCGGCAGATGGCCAGCGTGGGCAAGTCGGCTGCCATAGCGCGGCGCGCCAGCTCGAGCTCGAAGGCGTCGCGCCCGCGCTCGGCATCCTCGACGCTCGGGTGACGTGGCTCGCCGTAAAGCACCGGATCGAGGTCGGCTCCACCGGTCAACAGGAGGCCGTGCACCTCGCGGGTCACGGTCTCGGGCTGGTCGTCCAACTTCAGGACCCGCACCTCGCCGCCCGCCCGTTCAACAGAGGCAACGTAGTCGGCAAGCCTGCTACAGTGCGATACGCCGATTACTGGCTTCCCGCTTGATGCCATGCACAACCCCGTCGCGAACGATCGTCGCGACGTCGACCTACATCCTCGCCGGTACCGTGCAGCCCATCAGCTGGAGCGCGCGCGTGAGCTGCGCACGATAGAAGGCGACCGCCGCCGCGCGCCACAGCTTCGCGTCCTGCCGCTCCTCGTTGAGGATCTGGTACTTGTGGTAGAAGCCGTTGAACGCCTGTGCCAGGCCGAACGCGTACTTGGCCAGCACCGAGAGCTCCAGCGTGCGCACCGCCTGCTCGACGACCTCGTCCAGGCGGGCCGCCTCGAGAATCAGGCCCCACAGCTCGTTCGACTCGTCGTCGCCGGCGTCCAGCACCGACGCGGGGAGGGACGGCAGCGCCGCCTCGACCGCGGCAGCGTCGAGGCCGTGCCGTTCTTTCAGCTTGTTGAAGATGTTGTTGGCGCGGACGACGGCATACTGCAGGTACGGACCGCTCTCGCCCTCGAAACTGAGTGCCTCGTCGATGTCGAAGACGATCACCTTGCCGCGTGAGAACTTGACCATGAAGTAGCGGACGGCAGCCGTGGCGATCGCCGCGGCCGTGGCGCGCGCCTCGGCCGCGGGCAGTTCGGGGTTGCGTTTGGCAACCTCCGCCGATGCCTTGTCGCACAGGCGGTCGAGGAGGTCGTCTGCCTTGACGCCCAGGCCCTTGCGGCCGGAGACCTCGACAAACGGCCGATCGGCGTCCTCGCTCGTGTCGTAGCCGAGATCCTGCGCCGTGGCGTGCGACAGCGCGACCATCTCGTAGGCGTAGTGAATCGAGTGCGACGCCTCCCCGTGATACCCGAGCGCGCCGAGCGCCTGCTTCAACAGCTTCTGCAGGTACGACTGGCGCGTGTCGATGACGTTGCAGACCCACGAGCCACGGCCGAACTCGGGTGCGCCGGGTTCGGCCGCCGTCGGGTCGGAGGTCGTCGACCAGAGGACGCTTCCATCCGGCCGGCGCTCGAAATGCCGATAGTGGAAGTCCCGTCCGAGCAGGCCGAACTTCCAGAGCTGGTACGCCATGTCCTTGCCGACGTAGGTCACCGTCCCGTCCGAGCGGACGATGACCTTCTCGCGCTGCGGCTCTTCGCTCTCCGGATCCTCCGCCTCCGCGGCGATGTCCTCCTCGATCTTCATCACCCAGCAGCCAGCGAGTTTCCCCTCGGTCGGCCGGTAGACGGCACCGGTCTGCTTGAGGAACTCGAACGCGTGCGCGAAGAAGTGCAGGCGGAGGATGTCGCCTTCCCACGTCAGCAGGTCGTAGTCGATGTTCATCCGCCTCATCGTCTGCAGGTGGCAGCGGACGATGGTGTCGGCGATGAAGGCGGCGAGCTCCGCGATCGGGGTGCCGCCCCGCTCGATCTCGTGCAGCGCCGCTGCGCGGATCGTGAGGCGCTCGCGGTCTTCCTCGTACCACTCGGTGACGCGCGCGTAGAGGTCCCAGCAGTAGTAATCGAACCGGGTCCGGGCGGCGACGGCACGGACCTCGTCCAGCTCCAGGTGCTCGAGCTCTCGGAAGCCGACCGCCACGTCGGCCACCTGCACGCCGGTGTCGTCGATGTAGTTCTGGATCTCGACGCGCCGGCCGAGGAAGCGGAGGAGCCGGCCGAAGGCATCGCCGAGCGCGGCGTTGCGCAGGTGGCCGATGTGCGCCGCCTTGTTCGGGTTGATGGCGGTGTGCTCGACGATCGCCTTCTCTCCGCCCGCGCCGGCCTCCTCGCGTCCGCGCAGCCATTCGGTCAGATGTCGTGGTCGATCGAGGAAGAAGTTCACGTAGCCGTTCGGCGCCGCCTCGATGCGCGCGAAGCCCTCGACGGGGCCGAGGTGGGCGACGATCTCCTGCGCGATGACCCGCGGCGCCTTGCGCAGCCGGCGGGCCAGCTCGAAGGCGAGCGGCACCGCGAGGTCGCCCAGGGCGCGGCGCGGCGGCGCCTCCACGGGAACCGCGGCGAGGATCGGGTCGGCGGCGTCGACGTCATAGAGGTCGACGACCGCGCGCGCCATTACGACACGTACCTGGTGGTGTATCGGGAGAATCATGCGGTGCGTTATTCCGTGCTACGATCTTGTGCTGGATCCGGCTTCAGTTCAATCAGGCTCGCGGCCCGCGCGTAATCATGCGGCGTGTTGACGTTCGTGAACAGCAGTCCGTGCTCGTCGATCGCCGACAGGACGTCCGGCCCGATCTCCGCGACCCGCACGCCCGCGGGCAGCGTCGACGCCCGCAGATCCCCGCGCCTGATGCGCTCGTGGATATACGCGGAGCAGGGCTTCGCGTACACGGCACAGAGCGGCTCGAGCCCGAATCGCGTTCGCGGGATCACGAGGTCCGCGTCGGCGCGCTCGGGCGCGATCAGAGCGCGGAACAGCGCCGGCGTGACGAACGGCATGTCGCCGGCGAGCACGATCGTGCGCGGCGCCGGCGATTCGACGATCGCCGTGTACACGGCGCCCAGCACCCGGGCGCCGGGCACCGCGTCGGGGACGACGCGCAGCCCGAGGTCCGTATAGGGTGAAGGGTCCGAGGCGACGAGGAAGATGGCCTGGGTGACGGTCCGCAACGCGGCGAGCTGGCGATCGATGATGCGCTCGTCGCCGAGCCACAGCAGCGGCTTGACCGCGCCGCCGAGCCGCCGCGCCGCGCCGCCGGCGAGTATCGCGGCAGCGAGCATTCGCCGCGAGCGTATCACGCGGCCGCCAGAGGGCGGCCGGGGACGAGGCCGGCGCGCCCGGCGGACGCGCCGGTCGAGGGGATGCCGGGCGCGCTGAGCAACGTCGACGGGCAGGAGACCGCGTCAGCCAGTCATGAGTGAACCGCGAATCGGACGCGTGCTCGTGGCCAGCCTGCACCAGGCGATCGCCGACCTGCTGCCGATGCGGCTGGAGTTCTACGAGAACTGGCTCAACGTCGCCGGGCTGCGGGACGGCACGATTGGCCTGGCGCCACTCTCGGCGGTGCTCAGCTTCCTTCGCGGCGAGGGAGAGGCGTACAACCTGATCACTGCGCGCGCGGGCGAGTACGCCGCCGACTGGACGGTGTCGACGCTGCCCGGCCTCGAGCGCCGGTTCGTGCGCGCGCTGCCCGCCCCACTGCGTGCGCGCGCCGCGTTGCGCACGGCCCGCGCCCTGGTTCGCTCGACCTACCCGGGCTCACGGGCCATCGTCCGGGTGAAGGGCGGCACCGTGCTCGTCGACCTGCGCGGATCGCTGTTCTGCGAGGTGCGCGAAGCGTCGGTCCTGCCGCTGTGCGGGTTCTATGTCGCGGCGATCGCGCGCGTGCTCCGCCTGTTTGCCCTGAGCGCGGATGCGCGCGTCAACGAGTGCCGTGCAGCCGGCGGCGCCGGCCGCGGATGCCGGCTGTCGGTCGTCGTCGGCCGGCTGCCGCGCGACGCGCGGGCGCTGGCGTGAGGGCGCGCGGCAGGACGCTGCGCGGCGTGAGGTCGCCGCCTGCGGCTGGCATAAGGCATGATCGTGCGACGACCGCTTCACACCTTCGCGGCTTCGCGATTGCCTCAGGCCGGCGGCGGCCCGCCCGTCGATGTGACCGCGAACACCGTCCGATGATGCCCCGTCTGTTCGCCGCCATCGTGCTTGTCCTGATCGCGGCGCCAGCCGCGGCGCAGGGCACCGGCGCGCGCGTGCTCGTCGTGCCGTTCGAGAACGTGCAGCGCGAGCCGCGGCTGTACTGGCTGTCCGAAGGCGCGGCGGTGCTGCTCGCCGACGGGTTGAACGCGCGCGGCGTCCCGGCACTCACGCGTGGGGAGCGCCTCGGCGCCTTCGAGCAGTTGCGCCTGCCGCTCACCGCGACCCTCACGCGCGCGACGCTCATCAAGGTCGGTCAGCTGGCCGGGGCGTCCGAAGCGATCGTCGGCGTGCTGAAACTGGAAGGGGAGGTGCTCGTGGCCGAGGCCCGATCGGTGCGGATCGACATCGGACGGCTCCAGCCGGCCGCCACCGAACGCGGGCCCCTGACCGACCTGTTCTCCATCTTCGATCGGCTGGCCACCCGGCTTGCTGGCTTTGCGCCGAAGACCGGCAGCGCCGACCCGCAGCCCCCGCTCGAGGCGTTCGAGAACTACATCAAGGGGCTCGTCGCCGAGAAGCCGGAGAGCCGCGTGGCGTTCCTGGAGGCGGCGACCAGGACGTTTCCCGGCTACGACCGCGCCCACCTCGCGTTGTGGGAGGTCCAGACCGATCAGGGGAGCGACGGCGCCGCTCTCGCCGCGGCGCGCCGCGTTGCGGGCGGCTCGCGCCTCGAACGCCGGGCGGCATTCCTCGCCGGCGTCTCACTGCTCAACCTCGGCCGGCTCGAGGAGGCACACGATGCGTTCACCAGGCTGCTCTCCGGCTCGCCGTCGCCGCCGCCGGATGACGCGAAGCCGGCCGCGGCAATCTACAACAACCTGGGTATCGTCCAGTTGCGGCGCGCCGCCACGCCGCAGACCGGCAGCGCGACCTACTACTTGAACAAAGCGGCCCAAGCAGACCCGCACGACCCTGACTACCTGTTCAATCTCGGGTACGCTTACATGATCGAGCGGAACACGCAGGGCGCCATTTACTGGCTGCGCGAGGCGGTCCGCCGGGATCCGACCGATGCGGACGCGCATTTCGTGCTGGCGGCGGCCCTGAAGGCCTCAGGGAGCGCGGTCGAGGCAGCGCGCGAAAAGGAGCTGGCCCGCCAGCTCTCGGACGACTACGAGCGGCTGGAGGGGCAGGCGCCGGCCGAGAAGGCCCCGGTGCCGCCCGACCTCGAGCGCGTCCGCCACGAACTCGAGCCGCCGCGCGCGGTGCGGCCCGAGCAGACGATCGTGAACACCGCCCAGCGCGAGCAGCGTGACCTGGCGGCCTTCCACCTCGATCGAGGACGCCGGCTGTTCGAGCGCGAGCAGGATCGGGAGGCGCTGGCGGAGCTGCGACGCGCCGTATACCTGCTGCCCTACGAGGCGGCGGCGCACCTGCTCATCGGGCGGATTCACCTCCGCTCCGGGCGTCCGCAGGAGGCGATCGACGCGCTCAAGATCTCGATCTGGAGTGAGGATACCGCGCCGGCGCGCGCGGCGCTGGGAGAGGCGTACCTGAAGTCCGGCAACATCCCGGCGGCGCGGACCGAGCTGGAGCGCGCGCTGAAGCTCGACCCGTCGTCCGCGGAAGCCAAACGGCTGCTCAGCGAGCTGCCGAAGTGAGTGAGACCATGACCACGGGAATGCGCACGCGCCTGTTCGTCGCCGTGCTCCTCGCCGCCGCCGCGCCGCTCGCGGCGCGCCAGACGGCGCCACTCGTCTACACCGCCGAGGTAGACGGCATCATCCACCCCATCGCGGCCGAGTACATGAAAAGCGCCATCGAGCGCGCCGACGCGGCCAACGCCGCCCTCATCGTGTTCACGCTGCGCACGCCCGGCGGCCTGGTCGATTCCACCCGCGACATCAACAACGCGATCATCCACGCAAAGACGCCGATCGTCGTCTTCGTCGGTCCGTCCGGGAATCGTGCCGCCTCGGCGGGGTTCCTCATCACCATCGCCGCCGACGTCGCCGTGATGGCGCCGGGCACGCACATCGGCGCCGCCCACCCGGTCTCCGGTGGCGGCGAGAAGGTGGACGAGACGATGTCCAAGAAGATGGCGTCGGACGTGGCCAGCTACGCGCGCACGCTCGCCGCGCAGCGGAAGCGCAACGTCGCGCTGGTCGAGCAGGCGGTCACCGAGAGCAAGTCGTTCACCGAGACGGAGGCGCTCAACGCCTCGCCGCCGCTCATCGACCTGGTTGCCACCGACCTCCAGGACATCCTGCGCAAGCTCGACGGCCGCACCATCGCGCGCTTCGACGGGCGGCAGCAGACGCTGAAGACCGCCGGCGCAGCCACCCACGCGGTCACGATGACCTGGGCCCAGCGCCTCCTCAGCCTCATCGCGCATCCGCAGATTGCGTACCTGCTCTTCACGCTTGGCGCGCTGGGGCTGACGATCGAACTCTGGAACCCCGGCTCGATCCTGCCCGGCGTGGCCGGGGGCATCTGCCTGCTGCTGGCGTTCTTCGCCTTCCAGGTGCTGCCGGTGAGCTACGCGGCGGTGGCGCTGATCCTGTTCGGGATCGCGCTGCTGATTCTCGAGATCAAGATCGCGAGCTTCGGCCTGCTCGCGACGGGGGGCGTGATCAGCCTGTTCCTGGGCTCGATCATGCTCATCGACTCTCCGCTGCCGGAACTGCAGATCGGACTTGGCTTCATTACGCCTATTGTCGGGTCGCTGTCGGCTATCATCCTGTTTCTCGTCTACCTGGGGGTGCAGGCACAGCGCACACGCCCGATAACAGGAGAGTCGGGCATGGTGGGCGAGGTCGGCGAGGCCACCACCGCCATCGCGCCCGGCGCCCCCGGGAGCATCCGCGTGCACGGGGAGATCTGGACGGCGACCTCGGATACGCCGATCGCCGCCGGACAGGCCGTGCGCATCGTGGCCGTCAAGGGCCTGACCGTGGCCGTTCGCCCCGAAGGGACGGGGGCACTCGAGGAGGCATCGTGATTCCGCTGCCGCTACCGCTCATCGCGCTGGGCGTCATCGTCCTCTACATCCTGAGCTCGATCAAAATCCTCAACGAGTACGAGCGCGCGGTCATCTTCCGGCTCGGCAAGCTCCTGCCGCAGCCGAAGGGGCCGGGCGTGATCCTGGTGTTCGTGCCGCTCGACCGCATGGTCCGGGTCAGCCTGCGCACCATCGTCATGGACGTGCCGCCGCAGGACGTCATCACGCGCGACAACGTGTCGGTCAAGGTGAACGCGGTCGTGTACTTCCGCGTCATGGAGCCGCGCAAGGCGATCGTCGAGGTGGAAAGCTACCACTACGCCACGTCGCAGCTCGCCCAGACGACGCTGCGCAGCGTGCTCGGGCAGGTGGAGCTCGACGACCTGCTCTCGCAACGCGAGCAGCTGAACCACCAACTGCAGCACATCCTCGACCAGCAGACCGATCCGTGGGGCATCAAGGTGTCGGCGGTCGAAGTGAAGCACGTCGATCTGCCGCCCGACATGCAGCGTGCGATGGCGAAGCAGGCGGAAGCCGAGCGCGAGAAGCGTGCTAAGATCATCCACGCTGCCGGAGAGCTCGACGCGTCGGAAAAGCTGGCGCAGGCGGCAGCGGTCATCGCGGTCGAGCCGGTGACGATTACGCTGCGATATTTGCAGACGCTGACGGAAATCGCGTCTGAGAAAAACTCCACGATCATCTTCCCGCTGCCGATCGAGCTGATGAACGTCATCACCGGAAGGAGCAAGGCGTAGGCGTGTCCGACTTTTCACACGACGCGGCGGAGGACGGCTTCCGCGAGATTCAGTTGAGCGGAAAGCAGGTCATCTTCCTCTTCATGGTGCTGACCGTCGCGTCGGCGGTGATCTTCCTGTGCGGCGTGCTGGTCGGCCGCAACGTGCGCGCGCCCCGCCTGGACGCGGCGGAAAGCGTCACGGTGGCAACGTCGACGCCGACCGCGGCGGACAGCGCGCCCCACGCGGCCGAGCCACCCCCTCCGGCCACCGAGGTTCACGACGAACTGAGCTACCACAAGCGGCTCCAGGGTGAAACGGCACCACCGGAAGCGGTCAAGCCGGAGGCAAAAGCCGATTCGCCGCCGGCCTCGCAACCGGCGGCGCCTCCGCCGGCCGCCGCGCCCACGGGCGCGCAGGCGGCCACGACACAACCCGCGTCGGCGCCACCGCAACCCGCGGCGCAGGAGCCACCGGCGGCCCGCCCGGGCTCCTGGGTCGTGCAGGTGGGCGCATTCGGCAATGCTGCCGCCGCGCGGGAGGTCGTGCGGCAGCTGTCGGCGAAAGGCTACCCGGCATTCCTCGTCAACCCGGCGGCCGGCATGCCGGTCATTTACCGGGTGCAGGTGGGCGGCTACGGCAACCGTTCGGACGCCGACCAGGTGGCGCGCCGCATCGAGAAGGAAGATCAGTTCAAGCCGGTCGTGCGTCAGAACCGCTGATCTTGCCGCTCGCCCTGCTCTCCGGCGTCCTGCTCGCGCTCAGTTTTCCCAGGTTCGGTCATCCCGCGGTAGCGTGGCTGGCGCTCGCGCCGATCACGGTGGCGGTCGTGCGGCGGCCGCCCTCCGGGCGCCGTGCGTTCGTGCTCGGGTGGGTCGCCGGCGCGGTCTGCTTCACCGGCACGCTCTACTGGCTCGTCGAGACGATGACCACCTTCGGCGGCCTGTCGACGCCGTTGGCCGTGGTCGCGGCCGGTCTGCTGGTCGCGTACCTCTCGCTCTTTCCCGCGGCCTACTCCGTCGTGCTCGCGCGGCTCTCCAGCACGTTCGGCCGGAGCGCGCTCACGCTTGCGCCCGCCGTCTGGGTGGCGACCGAGCTGGGGCGGCAGTACGTGTGGGACGGCTTTCCCTGGACGCTGCTCGGATACAGCCAGGTCACGGTACTTCCCATCGCGCAGGTTGCCAGCGTCGTCGGCGTGTACGGTCTCTCGGGGGTCCTCGCCGCCGCCGCGGCGACTATCGCGCACGTCGTTGTGGCCGAGGGCCGGCGCCGCTGGCTGATCGCCGCGGCGATGGGGGCGGCCGTCGCCGCGTGCGCCGTGTGGGGCAGCCTGCGGATGCGAGATGGTTCGCTGCTCGCCTCCGGAGATCCGGTCCGCGTCGCGGTGCTGCAGGGCAACGTGCTGCAGAAGGACAAGGAAGCGGCCTACCTGGGCGACCACGCGCTCGCGGCGGAGATCATGCACCGCTACCTCGAGATGACGCGCCGGGCGATGGAGGAGGGCGCCACGTTCATCATCTGGCCGGAGTCGTCTACGCCATTCTTCTTCGAGCGCGACCTCGCCTGGGGGTCGATCATCCGGAGGATCGCGAAGGAGTCCGGCGCGACGCTGCTCATCGGCAGCGATCAGATCGAGCCGGTGAAAACCGGCGCGCCCGCCGGCGACCCGCAGGTGCGCCTGTACAACGCGGCGTTCCTGGTGAAGCCGGACGGAAGCGTCGGCGCCATCTATCGCAAGATGCACCTGGTGCCGTTCGGCGAGTACGTGCCGCTGAAGGACCTGCTGTTCTTCGTCGGCCCGATCGTCGAAGCGGTCTCGTCGTTCACGCCGGGCACCGACCCGGTCCTCCTGCCGGTCGGCGCGCACACCGCGAGCACCGCGATCTGCTACGAGGTGATCTTCCCCAGTCTGATTCGCCAGTTCGTCAACGGCGGCAGCGAACTGCTGACGACCATCACCAACGACGCGTGGTACGGCTGGTCGTCAGCCGCCTACCAGCACTGGGAGCAGGCGTCGATGCGGTCGATAGAGAACGGGCGCTACCTGGCCAGGGCGGCGAACACCGGGATCAGCGGCTTCGTCGATCCGTACGGCCGGGTGCTCGCGAAGGCCGGCCTGTTCGAGCCGGCCCTGCTCGTCGAAGACCTGCGCTTCATCACCGCGCGCACGGTTTACGGCCGGATCGGCGACCTGGTGGCCTGGCTATCGCTGGCGCTCACGCTCGCTGCCCTGCTGGCGACGTGGCGGCCGCTCGTCGCGCGACGGGGGCAGGTCCGGTAGAATCAGGGCGGCGCGCGGCCCGTGCACCGCTGGCGCTCGGAGATCCCCCGGAGGATGTTCAGTTGGCCATCGAACTCGACGAACAGCTTCGCAGGTACGACGAACTGGCGCGCCGCGCCGCCGATCTGCGGAGCCATCTTTGACGCCGCCCGCCCCGAGGAAGAGCTCGCCCAGATCGAACAGCGTGTCGCCGCGCCCGACTTCTGGAAGGACCAGGCGTCCGCGCAGACGCTGCTGCAGCGCCGCCGCCGGCTGGAGGACGACCGCGCGCTGAGCGACTCGCTGCGCCGCCGCGTCGACGACCTCTCCGTGCTCGTCGAGTGGGCGGGGGCAGGGGAGCCGGTCGGGGAGGACCTGCGGCACGCGCTGGACGAACTCGGCGCCGAGGTCGAAGCCGGCGAGACCAAGAAGATGCTCGGCGGCGAGCACGATCGCAAGAACGCCATCGTCACGATTCACCCCGGCGCGGGCGGCACCGAGTCGCAGGACTGGGCGGAGATGCTGCTCCGGATGTATCTCCGCTGGATCGAGCGCCGCGGCTTCAAGCGCGACGTCATCGACCTGCAGCCGGGCGAGGAAGCGGGGATCAAGAGTGCGACGATGACCATCTACGGCGACTACGCCTACGGGATGATGCTCGCCGAGGCGGGCGTCCACCGGCTGGTGCGGATCTCGCCATTCGACCAGGCCTCGCGGCGGCACACCTCCTTCGCGTCGGTATTCGTCTGGCCGGAGCTACCCGAGGACGTCGACGTCGGGATCGAGGAGAAGGACCTGCGCATCGACACCTACCGCTCGAGCGGTGCGGGGGGGCAGCACGTCAACGTCACAGACTCGGCGGTCCGCATCACCCACCTCCCGACCGGCATCGTCGTCTCCTGCCAGAACGAGCGCTCGCAGCACAAGAACCGCGCCCAGGCGATGAAGGTGCTGAAGGCGCGGCTCTACGACCTCCGCCAGAAGGAACAGCAGTCGAGGCTCGAACAGCTGGGGGGCGAGAAGAAGGACATCGCCTTCGGCAGCCAGATCCGCAGCTACGTCCTGCACCCCTACCAGCTGGTGAAGGACCACCGGACGAAGGAGGAGATCGGCGACGTCAACCGCGTGCTCGACGGCGACATCGACCAGTTCATCAAGACCTATCTGATGCGCAAGGCTGCAGGCACGCTCGGGCAGGCCATAGTGGACGACGAATAGTCATCCCTCCTGAAGCCGTGGAGATCCGCGGGAGCGCGCAGGAGGAATTCATGCGTGCGTGTCTGGAGGGCTTCCGCCTTGGGATGCAGGCGGCCCGGGTAGGGCAATGACCAGGCCGCAGAAATCAGGGGATTCGAGGCAGTTCGTGCGGCAGGCAGCTGCTGCCGTCGCCACAATTGTTCCTATTGCTTGATTGATCCCGGCTGCGTTCCGGCAATGAACGCCTCCGAGATGGAGCCGGGCCCGGCGGCATCGGTCGCCGACCCGGAGGCCTTGTCGACGGCGACGAAGACGATGTTGCCGGGAGGCTCGAACTTCGGCGGCTCCTTGCGGTCCCCAATCCACGCCTTCAAGATGTCGATCCAGATCGGCAGCGCCGCCTCCGAGCCGGTGGCGTTGTTGCCGATCGGCTTCTTCTGATCGAGGCCGATCCACACGCCGATCGTGATGTCCGGGTCGAAGCCGATGAACCAGGCGTCGGTGTAGTCGTCGGTCGTGCCGGTCTTTCCCGCGAGCGGCCAGTTGAGCGATGCCGCGCGCGCGGCCGTGCCCCGCTGGACGACGCCGCGCAGCAGGCTGGCCATGACGAAGGCGGTGTCGGCGCGGATCGCGTCCCTCGGCTCCGGCCGGTTCTCCTCGAGCACATTGCCAGCCCGGTCCGTGACCTTGAGGAGGGCGTGCGGCCGCATGCGGACGCCCTGGTTCGGAAAGACCGAGAAGGCGCTCGTCATCTCGACCAGCGTCGCCTCGGCGGCGCCGAGTGCCACCGGCAGGTACGGCGGGATCGGGGATTCGAGGCCGAGCCGGCGCGCATAGAGGATCACCTGCCGCGCCGTGAGCTGGTCCATCACCCGCACCGCCGGGATGTTGCGTGACTGCTCGAGCGCGCGCCGCAGCGTGATCGACCCCTCGAACTGCCGGTCGTAGTTCATCGGCGTATACGGCGGCTGGCCGGCACCGCCGGGAAAGCTCGCCGGCGTGTCCAGCAGCAACGTCGCGGGCGTGTACCCGCGATCGATCGCCGCGGTGTAGACGATCGGCTTGAACGCCGACCCCACCTGGCGGTAGGCCTGCGTGGCGCGGTTGAACTTGCTTCGTTCGAAGCTCGCGCCGCCGATCATCGCCTTGATGCGGCCGGTGCGGTTGTCGATCGCCAGCACCGCGCCCTCGACCTGCGGCGGTTGCTCGAGCGTCCCGGTTGCCGCCGGCGCGTCGACCGAGGCGAGCTGCACCTCGACGAGATCGCCGCGTTTCACGAGCTGGTCGGGCGCGGTCTTTCCGGTCCAGGCGAACCCCTTGCGATCGATCGCCACGCGGAGCGGCCCGGCGCGCACCACCATGGCGGCAGGTGTCGTGTCGGCGACCACGGCCGGGACGATGTCGCCGGCGCTCATCGGCTGCTCCCAGCGCGGGTGCCGGAAGGCCTCGAGGCTGTGCCCCTCGGCGAGCACGTTGCGTCGCGGTTTGCGGAAACCGCGGCGCTTGTCCAGCCGGCGCAGGCCGAGATCGAGCGCGCGGTTGGCCGCCTCCTGGAGGGGCACGTCGAGCGACGTCTGCACCGAGAGCCCGTGCTCGTAGAGCGCCTTGGCGCCGTAGCGCTCCTCGAGTTGCTTGCGTACCTCCTCGACGAAATACGGCGCAATCGGGTTGTGCTTCGCGGCGGACGTGTTCAGGACGATCGGCTTCTCGCCGGCCGTCCGCGCCTGCTCGCGCGTGATGTAGCCTTCGTCGGCCATCTGCTGCAGCACGTAGGCGCGCCGCCGCCGGGCCCGCTCCATGTCGACGGTGGGCGCGTTCCGCCAGGTCTGGAAGAGGCCGGCAATCGTCGCCGCCTCCTCGAGGGTGACGTCCTTCGCCGACTTGTTGAAGTACGCGCGGGCCGCGGCCTCGACGCCGTAGGCGCCTTCCCCGAGATAGGCGTGATTGGCGTAGAGCGTGAAGATCTCGCGCTTGGTGTACCGCTTCTCGATCTGAATCGCGACGATCGCTTCCTTGATCTTCCGTTCCGGGCTCACGTCACCGATCCGGTAGCCGACCACCTCGGGAAAGAGGCCGCGCGCCAGCTGCTGGGTGATGGTGCTCGCGCCCTTCGGCCGGGAATGCCGGCCGGTCAGCGAATCGCGAATTGCGCCGAGCACGTCGCGAATCGCCGTGACCGCGATGCGCGGAACGCTGATGCCGGCGTGCCGCTCGAAGTCGGCGTCCTCGGCGGCGAAGATCGCCTGCCGGAGGACCGGCGCGATCGCCTCGTAGGGCACGACCTCCCGACGCTGCACCGCGAACTCGCCGACCACTTCGCCGCGCGAGCCGTAGACGCGGGTAATGGTCGAGGGCGTGTAGTCGTCGAGGGCGGAGATGGTGGGCAGATCGCCGATGTAGGCGAACACCACGCCGGTGGCCAGGCCGAGGATGGCGGCGATGAAAAAGAGGGCAATGATGCCCGCCTGCCGGGCAACTCGGATGACGTAGCGGGCCATAGAGTGACTCTTGTCAATGCTGAATGCCGAATGCCGGAATGCCAAATGCGGAATGCCGAATGCGGAATGCCGAATGTCGATGGCGAACGCAGAATGCTGAACGCTCGCGCGCTCCTTCGGCATTCGTCGTCGAGCCTCAATCATTCAGGCATTCAGGCGTTCAGGCATTCAGGCGTTCAGGCGTTCAGGCGTTCAGGCACTCAGGCATTCAGCATCCGGCATTCAGCCATTCAGCATTCGGCATTCAGCCTTGACAAGTATCACCTAACCCCCTCTCCGCACTGCCCGCCGATCGCCGCCTCCGCCGCTGGCGTCGCCGCCCGGACGCGCTTGGGGGGGTGGTGCCGAGCGCTCGTGACCGCGCGGCGCATCGACCGAGCGCGGCGGGGGCGCGCTGCGCTCCATGCGCGGCATCGAGGGCGCCGGAGCAGCCTCGGGCGCGCGCTGCGGGACAGCGCGCTCGCCCCCCGTCCGGCCGCCCGGGGCGCGACGCTCGTAGGGCGCCGGCACTGACGGCTCAGGGCGTGGCGCGGGCGCCGTGCGAGGCGCGGCCCGGTCGACACCGGACCAGCCGCCCGGGGCGCGACGCTCGTAGGGCGTCGGCATCGATGCCCCGGGTCGGTCATCCGGTGCGCTGCGCGGCACTGCACGGACGCCGCCCCGCCAGACCTCCGGCTCGTGTTCGATCGGTTGCGCGGACCGGCTCGGCGAGTCGCCGATGCCCACGGCACCTGCAGCCGGCGCGCGGCGCTCGTAAGGGCTGCGCGCCGGCACGCCTGCGCCACGCTCTGCTGGCGCGGTCCGAGGTACCGCGCGTACCCCGGGATTCGGCTGCCCGTCGCCCCGCGGGCCAGGCTGCCGGGGCACAGCCCTCGGCGCAACGCGATCGGCCGCACCGCCGGTCGCGTCGGGCGGTGTTGCCGGTGCGGTGTCACGTTCGGCAGGGGAGCGCGACACCGCACGCGAACGGGCGGGTGTATCGGCCGTGGCCCCATCGGACCGCGCCGGCGGCAGCGAACGCACGCCGCGGTCCGGTGTCATGCGCGGGACCTCGGACGCGTTTGCGCGGGGTACTGCGCGCCGCGTCACGTCGCCCGTGGCGCGCGAGTCGTTCACCTGGACACGCGGCCCGGCCGACTGTACGCGTGACGCGTCGCGGGGCAAGTTGGTGTACACGGGCGCGCCGGCGCCACTGCCGCGCGGTACTGCCCGCCCGACGACACGGATGGGCGCCTGCGCGCGTGGAACGGCGTAACCGCGGAATGCCGGCGCACTGTCGCGGTGGGTCCAGGTCACGCGCGCGTACGGCGCCCCGGTGTGCCAGTGCACCGCGCGATGGTGCACGTACCCGCGACCGAAGTGGCCGTGCGGCACGACGGTCCACGCGTGCCACGCGTGATACCGGCCGTAATGAACGCCGATAGGGATGACGGGCCGGTTGTACCACCCGAGCGGGCACCAGCTCACGTAGCCCGGCGCGTACGCCCAGGACACCCACGCGGCGCCCCAGGTCGTGCCCGGGATCCAGAACCAGGCGCCGGCGGAGAATCCCCAGCGGCCGTAGTGATGCGTCGGCCACGCCCACGGGTCGGTGCCGACCCAGAACCAGCCCCAGGGCCGGTACGTCGCCCAACGGCCGTAGTAGTAGGGCCGCCAGCCCACCGAGACCCGCGGGTACCAGACGTAGCCATACGTCGGCTCGTGCCGCCAGGAGCCGTACTCGTCGAACGCGCGCGAGTACGGACGCACGGGCTCTGGGAGGTACTGACTGGAGAGGCCCAGCCGATAGTCGCGGCGCGCTTCCGACCAGCGGTCGAACGCGTCCCAGGCGGCGGAGTTGAACACGTACGCGTAGGATGGCGCCTCGCCGGCGCGCGCGAACGCGCGCTCGCCCGCCCGCAGCGTCGTTCGTCCGTCGTCGTTCACGAGCTCCGCGACGCCGCGCAGGACGGCGAGCTCCACCTCGACGCCGCGATCGCTGCGCAGGGTGGCGAACCGGTATTCGCCGGGCTGCGCGATCTGCGCCCACGCGTTCGGGCCGTCGATGCGGTAGGCGACGTCACGCGGCCGGCCCGCGATGGCGAGCCGCACCCGCCCGTCGAGCACCCGCACGAGCTCGTCGGACTGGAAATCGACGGTCGTGAAGTGGTCGATGTGCAGCGTACTGCCGTCGGCGTAGAGAATCTCGACGCGGCCGGCCTCGGTGCGTACGCGATCGCCGGCAAGCAGCGGCATGTTCGCCGGGGACGCGTCCGTCCGGCCATCGCGCTCGATAGCCGCGGTGCCCTCGACGAACGACACGTGCGCGGGAGGGTCGGACTCGACCGGGTTCTGCGCCGCCACAGCCCCGGGCACGAGCATCGCAGCTGTTACGAGGATGGGAAGGAACCGCATGCAAAACCTCGACGGGGAAAGCAGGCGTGGCCCCCACGGAATGCAGCGGATTGCCGCTGAGGCAGGCTGGCAAACCGGATTATAGCACTAACTTACCGCGACGTTGTGCTGAACAGTTTGACACAGTATCGCTCACATTATATACTTCCATCGTTATAAAGTTGCCGCGTGATTGGCAGGCGGCGGAAGAGTCGAGGAAACAGAGCACATGAGCAAGATCATCGGCATCGATCTGGGGACGACCAACTCCGTCGTGGCGGTCATGGAAGGCGGCGAGCCGGTCGTCATCACCAACCCGGAGGGCAGCCGGATTACCCCGTCGGTCGTCGGCTTCACCAAGTCCGGCGAGCGGCTGGTCGGCCAGGTGGCGAAGCGGCAGGCGGTCACGAACCCGGAGAACACCGTGTTCTCCATCAAGCGCTTCATGGGCCGCAAGTTCGACGAGGTCAACGAGGAGATGAAGATGGTCCCGTACCGCGTCGAGCGGGCGGGCAACGGCGACGTCCGCGTGAAGGCCGGGGACAAGCTGTATTCGCCGCCGGAAATCTCCGCCATGATCCTGCAGAAGCTGAAGCAGGCGGCGGAGGAGTACCTCGGTCAGACCGTCACGAAAGCGGTGATCACGGTCCCGGCATACTTCAACGACGCGCAGCGGCAGGCGACCAAGGACGCGGGCCAGATTGCCGGCCTGGAGGTCATGCGCATCGTCAACGAGCCCACCGCGGCGGCCCTGGCCTACGGGCTCGATAAGAAGAAGGACGAGACGATCGCGGTCTACGACTTCGGCGGTGGCACGTTCGACATTTCCATTCTGGAGGTCGGCGAAGGCGTCGTCGAGGTGAAGGCGACCAACGGCGACACGCACCTGGGCGGCGACAACCTCGACCAGCGGGTCATCGACTGGATCATCGCCGAGTTCAAGAAGCAGGAAGGGATCGATCTCGGTCGTGACCGGATGGCGCTCCAGCGCCTCAAGGAGGCGGCGGAGAAAGCGAAGATGGAGCTCTCCACGGTCATGGAGACCGACATCAACCTGCCGTTCATCACCGCGGACCAGACCGGGCCGAAGCACCTGCAGCTCAAGCTGACGCGCGCCAGGCTCGAACAGCTGATCGAAGACCTGCTGCAGAAGACGGTCGGCCCGACGCGGCAGGCGCTGGCCGACGCCGGCCTGGACGCGTCGAAGATCGACGAGGTCGTGCTGGTCGGCGGCTCGACCCGCATCCCGCGCGTCCAGGCGATCGTCAAGGAGCTGTTCGGCAAGGAACCGCACAAGGGCGTGAACCCGGACGAAGTCGTCGCCGTCGGCGCTGCCATCCAGGCCGGCGTCCTGGGCGGCGAGGTCAAGGACCTGCTGCTGCTGGACGTGACGCCGCTCTCGCTCGGCATCGAGACGCTCGGCGGGGTCATGACCACGCTCATCCCGCGGAATACGACGATCCCGACGCGCAAGAGCGAGACGTTCTCGACCGCGGCGGACAACCAGACCAGCGTCGAGGTGCACGTACTTCAGGGCGAGCGCCCGATGGCGCGCGACAACCGGACGCTGGGGCGGTTCCACCTGACGGGCCTGCCGCCGGCGCCCCGCGGCGTACCGCAGATCGAGGTCACGTTCGACATCGACGCCAACGGCATCGTCAACGTCTCGGCAAAGGACATGGCGACGCAGAAGGAGCAGAAGATCACCATCACCGCGTCGAGCGGCCTGAGCAAGGACGAGGTCGACCGGATGATGAAGGAGGCCGAGTCGCACGCCGATGAGGATCGCCGCCGCAAGGAGGAGATCGAAACGCGCAACCATGCCGACCAGGCGGCCTACGCGGCCGAGCGCATGCTGAAGGACGCCGGGGACAAGCTCCCGGCAGCCGACCGCGCCGCCATCGAGTCGGCGATCAGCGACCTCAAGCAATCGATCGAGCAGAACGACGTCGCGGCGATGAAGAAGCGCATGGACGCGCTCAACGCCGCGCAGCACAAGGCGGCCGAAGCGATGTATCGCGCGGCGGCGCCGGGTGGGACGCAGCCTGGCGGCGGGGCGTCGCCTGGCGGGCAGCCATCGGGCGGGCAGCCGGAGGGCCAATCGGGTGATGTGATCGACGCGGAAGTGGTGGAGGAAGAGAAGAAGTAAGTCGAAGGGTTGACGCCCAACTCCCGGCGTCCAATCCCACTACTGAACAACTTTGGAAGTCGGGCAGTTGGAAGTCGGGAGTTGGCGGTTCGAAGAGTTGGCGTTGGGAGTTGGCGTGACTGGAAGTTGACGGCGGAGAATGGACTATTACGCGATTCTCGGGGTAGAGCCGGACGCGACGAGCGGTGAGATCAGGCGCGCGTTCCGCCGGCTCTCGCGGCGCTATCACCCGGGCGTGAACCCGGGGGATCGCGCCGCCGAGGCGATGTACAGACGCATCGCGGAAGCGTACGAAACGCTGGTCGACCCGGAGCGCCGCCGTCAGTACGACGCCGGCAGCCGGCCACAGGCGTCGGCGGATGGCGACTCGCTGGAGTTCGCCGGCTTCGATTTCACGGTGACGGCGCAGGGGGCGCAGGCGGCGACCTTCAGCGAGCTGTTCGCCGATACCCTGCAACCGACGACCACCGGGCAGCCGGGCAGGCCGGAGGTGGGCGCCGACATTCATGCCTCGGTGACGGTGGGCTTCGCCGAAGCGATTCGCGGCATCGAGCGGCAGATCGTGCTGACCCGCCAGGTCGCGTGCCCGGCGTGCGACGGCGCCGGCGAGCTGCGCACCCCGGAAGGGCGCTGCTCGCACTGCCAGGCGACCGGCAAGGTGCGCTGGGCGCGCGGGCACATGGTGTTCTCGAAGCCGTGCGCGGCGTGCGGCGGCACCGGCCGGCAGCGCTTTCAGCGCTGCCTCGTGTGCAGCGGCCACGGCCGCGCGGTGCGCAGCGAGGCGGTGGCCGTCCGGGTGCCGCCTGGCGCCCCCGACGGCACGCAGCTCCGCATCCCCGGCCGCGGACACGTCGGCCGCAACGGCGGCCGGACCGGCGATCTCTACGTCGACGTCCGCGTGCAGCCGCACCCCGTGCTGCGGCGTGAGGGCGACGACCTGGTGATGGTCGTCCCCGTGGCGGTGCACGAGGCCGTGCTCGGCGCGCGGATCGCGCTGCCCACGCTCGACGGCGAGATCAGGCTGCGCATCCCGCCCGGCACTCAGGCCGGCCAGCGCTTCCGGCTCGGCGGCCGCGGCGTGCCCACCCGCGCCGACGAGTGCGGCGACCTGGTCGTCGAGGTGAAGCTCGTGCTGCCGCCGCTGGTCGACGAGCGATCGAAGGAACTGCTGCGCGAGTTCGGCCGCCTCAACGACGCGGACGTGCGCGAGCAGTTGAAGGCCAGCATGGCCGAAGCCCGCTAGACGGCATCTGACGACGATGGCCAAGCGCACCGGCAAGGCGTATTACATGATCAGCGCGGTGGCGCAGAAGTACAACATCCATCCGCAGACGCTGCGCCTGTACGAGCGCGAGGGCCTGCTGAAGCCCTCGCGCACCGAGGGCAACACCCGCCTCTACTCGGAAGAGGATCTGGAACAGCTCGAGACCATCCTCTCGCTCACGCGCGACCTCGGGGTCAACCTCGCCGGCGTGGAAATCATCCTGAACATGCGCCGCAAGATCGAGGCGATGCAGCACGAGGTCAACGAGTTCATGGACTACGTCAAGCGCGAGCTCTCGCGCGGCATCGGCGACTGGGAGCAGCGCCTGAGCACCGCGCTCGTGAAGTCGTCGCCCACCGATCTCGTCCGCGCCTCCGCGCCGCGCACCGAAGTCATCACCGAACCCGAGCACGACGAGCCGCGCAAGAAGGCGTAACCGCCGTCACCACTGGCCGTCGGCCGGGCACGAAGACACGAGAAGACCACATGCGGTCTTCACGTCGTCGTGGTCTCGGGTCTGCGCTGGACGCGCTCGTACGTCGCCACCGAGGACCGCGACGCTGAAATCTGTGATTGCAGATCGTGCGGCGTCGTCTTAGAATCGACTGTCCCGCCGATGTCCTGCCCTCTCTGCGACGATACCGGGTGGAAACCTGTCGAGAGCAACGGCGTGCGGCGCGTCGTGCGGTGCGACTGCTGGCGCCGGACGGTCGGCGAGAAGCTGTTGCACGACGCCCAGGTGCCGCCGCTCTACAAGCGCTGTGACCTCGACAACTTCATCGACTACAACGACAGCCTGGTCCGAGCGGTGACCAAGGCGCGGCGCTTCGTCGAGGCGTTCCCCGTCCTCGACAAGGGCCTGCTGATGCTCGGAAAACCCGGGCTGGGGAAGACGCACCTCGCCGTCGCGGTGCTCAAGCAGATCATCCGCGACAAGAACGCGATCGGCTTGTTCTGCGGGACGCGCGAGCTGCTGCAGCGCATCAGGAGCACGTACAACCCGACCACCCGCACGACCGAGAACCAGATCATCCAGCCGGCCATGGAGGCGGAACTGCTCGTGCTCGACGACCTCGGCGCGGAGCGTCCGACCGACTGGGTCGAAGAGACGATGAACCTGATCGTCAACACGCGCTACAACAACCGGCGCCTGACCATCTTCACGTCCAACTATCCGCTGAACGCGCCGAAGGGCAGCACCGCCGAGACGCTGCACGAGCGCGTCGGGTTCCGCCTGTTTTCGCGCTTGCACGAGATGTGCGAGTTCCTGGAGCTGGAGGGCGTCGACTACCGGGAGCTCGGCCCGGATCCGTCGCCGGAGGCGCTGGCCAGGCTGCACGAGCGGGGAAGCCAGGCGCACAAGGACCTGCCGTCGCGCGCCAAAGGGCCGATCCGCGCGCAGCTGCGGCCGTCGGACCCGAAAGGCAAGGATCTCGGGTGGACCGGTGGCAAGGCCGGACGCTGACTTAGCCAATCCGCAATCCGCGATCGGCCCTACAATCCGCAATCGACGATCCGCAATCCGCCATGCTCGGGCTCTACCTCCACGTTCCCTTCTGCTCGTCGATCTGCCCCTACTGCAACTTCAACCGCGGGCTGTTCGACGCCGGTCTGAAGGACCGGTACGTCGCCGCGCTGGAGCAGGAGATCCTGTCGGCCGGCCGCGGAGAGGCCGCCGACACAATCTACTTCGGCGGCGGCACGCCCTCGCTGCTCGAGCCGGGTGAGATCGGCCGACTGGTCGCCGCCTGCCGGCACGCGTTCGACGTTTCCGCCGACGCCGAGGTCACGCTCGAGGCCAACCCGGAGACCTCCTCGCCGGCGCGGATGGAACAGTTCCGCGCCGCCGGTGTCAATCGCGTCAGCTTCGGCGTGCAGTCGTTCCGCGACGCGGAGCTGCGGCGCCTCGGACGGCTGCATACCGCCGGTCGTGCCCGCGCCGCCGTGGTGGAGGCGCGGCGGGCGGGGCTGGTGAACCTCAGCCTCGACCTGATGATGTGGCTGCCGCAGCAGTCGCGCGAGGACTGGCGCGAGAGCGTCGAAGCGCTCGTCGAGGTCGGGCCGGAGCACGCCTCGCTCTATCTCCTCGAGCTGTATCCGAACGCGCCGCTCAAGGAGGACATGGCGCGGGCCGGCTGGTCGCTGGCTGCCGACGACGACGCCGCCGAGATGTACCTGTGGAGCCTGGAACGGCTGGAACGCGCGGGCTATCGCCAGTACGAGATCTCCAACGTTGCGAGGCCGGGGGCCGAGTCGCGTCACAACCTGAAATACTGGACCGACGGCGCGTGGCATGGCTTCGGCTGCGGCGCGCACTCCACGCGCGCGGGCGCGCGGTGGAAGAATGTCTCCGCCACGGAGGACTACGTCGCACGGGTCGCCGACGGCGTGTCGCCGATCGTCGAGCGCCGGGAACTGTCGCGCTCCGAGCAGCTCGAGGAAGCGCTCTTCACAGGCCTGCGGCTGTCGGCCGGGATCGACATCGAGGAGGTGGCGCGCCGCTACGGCGTCGACGTGTGGCAGCAGTACGGCGCCGGGCTCGCGCCGTTCCTGGCCGACGGCTTGCTCATGCGAGAGGGCACGACGTTGCGGCTCACGCGGGCGGGCATGCTGGTCGCCAACGAAATCATGGCGGTGTTCGTCTAAAGACCGCCGGCGTCCCGCCCGGTTCACCCAGACCATACTAGCGAGCCCATGCGGCGGTACGGTAAAGTTGTCCCCTTTGTGGAGTTCGCTTAAGGAGGAATTCGAATGCGTCGTTCCTTCGTGATGTCGACGTTGGCTTGTGCGCTGGCGCTGGCGCCGGCCGTGGTGTTCGCCCAGGATCCGGCCGCCGCCCCCAAGCAGGATCCCGCCGCCGCCCCCGGCGCGAAGCCGGCCGAGCCGAAGGTGCCGTTCACGACGCCGGCAGGCATCCTGCTGGTGCAGATCAAACCTGACCAGACCGCGGTCTTCGAGGAGATGGCGGCCAAGATCCAGGCCGGCCTCGTCAAGACCCAGGACGCCACGCTGAAGCAGCAGGCGGCCGGCCTCAAGGTCTACAAGTCGTCCGAGCCGTTCGGATCGAACGCGCTCTACGTCGTGTTCGTCGATCCGACCGTCGCGAGCGCCGACTACGATCTGTTCGCCATCCTCCACAAGACGATGACCGACGAGGAGAAGCGTGCGCCCGACTTCGCGAAGATGTGGCAGCGCTACGTCGACGCGTTTGCGTCGGGCATGAGCCGTCTGAGCCTGACGCCGCTCGTCGCCAAGTAAGGCGGCGGAAGGAGCACGCATGCGCCGCCGGATCGCGATCCTCCTCGGTCTCGTGATCGCGGCGGCGGCACCCCAGGCGCCGCCTGCCGCGTGGCAGGCGGCGGCTCCCCAGCAGGCGGCTCCCCCGGCTCCCCAGGCAGCCGCCCCCCAGCCGGCGCGCGGCCCGGCGCTCGCCTTCGCCTCCGACGCCGGCATGGTGCTCAGCCCGATCGTTCCCGCCCATGCCGCCGCCTTCGAGCAGGTCATGCAGAAGGTGCGCGAGGCGCTCGAGAAAAGCACCGATCCCGTGCGACGGCAGCAGGCGGCCGGCTGGAAGGTGTACAAGGCTGTGGATCCGTTCCAGGGCCAGACGCTCTACATCTCGGTCATGGACCCGGCGGTCAAGGGAGCCGAGTACAACGTCTTCGACTTCCTGCGCGAGGCGATCGGGGATGCCGAGGCGCGGGTCCTCTTCGAGCAGTTCCGGGCCGCCTACGCCGCGCCCCAGAACGTCGTCAGCATGTCGCCGGTGATGTCGATGGCGCCGGCGCCCGGCAAGTAGCCTCGGCCACTCATTTCTCAGTGCGCGGGCGGCCGCATCCTTGGTGCGCCGGGGCTGCACCCGCGGGGCGGCGGCCTGAAGGTCCCCACACGCTTACTCCGCTCGCTTCGGTCGGCGGAGGGGGGAGCCGTTCAGAACTTCAGGTTCAATCCTGCGTAGAAGCGCTGCGGGTTGGCGTGCCGCGGCTCGCCGCTCAGGGTGAACACCCGGTAGTCGAGGCGCAACCGGAGCGGGCCGATCAACGTCAGCTTCACGCCGCCGCCGACGTTGATGCCGAAGTTCGTCTCCGACTGGTCGCGCAGGGTCTCGCGATACGCACCGGCTCCGGCGGTGCCGTAGAACTGTACCCGTCCGAGCGGCAGGGTCTGCAGCAGGCCGTTCACCATGAACGTGCGCAGCCGCGGCGCGTTTACCGCCGCGTCCTCCGACGTATTGGCGTACTCCACTTCGAATCCAACGATCAGCATGCCGGCGCCGGCGGCGAAGCCCGAGACGGTCCTGCGCTCAGGGGTCGGGTTGACGCCGAGGAAGGCGGTCAGGTCCGCTGCTGCGGTGGAAGGAAAGAGGAGGAGCAGGAGAACCGTGAGAAGAAGTGGCAAGCGGTAAGTGCTAAGTGGCAACGCGCACGCGAACCACCGGCGAGGGACGCTGTTCATGAGAATCAGCATACTGCGTCGCCGGCGGCGCTCTGCCGTCCATTTACCATTTGCCAGTTACCATTTACCATTCGTTCGATGGACTTCCGCCCGACCGGCGAGCAGGAACTCCTCCGGCGCAGCGTCCGCGAGTTCGCCGAGGCCGAGATGCGCCCGCACGTCATGGCCTGGGACGAGGCGCAGCAGTTTCCGATGGAGCTGCTGCCGAAACTCGCGGCGCTCGGCCTCATGGGCATTCAGTTCCCCGAGGAATACGGCGGCGCGGCGATGTCGGCGGTCGACTACTGCATCTGCATCGAGGAGCTCGCGCGCGTGTGCCCGGCGATCGCGCTCTCGGTGGCCGCGCACAACGGGCTGTGCACGTCGCACATCGCGATGTTCGGGAACGAGGAGCAGAAGCGCCGCTATCTCCCGCGGCTGGTGCGCGGCGAGGTGCTCGGGGCCTGGGGGCTCACCGAGGCCGGCGCCGGCAGCGACGCGGCGGGGATGCGGACGACGGCGACCCTGCAGGGGGACTGCTGGGTGCTCAACGGCGCAAAGACGTTCATCACGCACGGCCGCATCGGCGGCGTGATGGTGGTCATGGCCGTCACCGATCCGGCGAAGGGCCATCGCGGCATCTCCGTGTTCATCGTCGAGCACGGCACGCCGGGCATGAGCGCAGGGAAGAAAGAGAACAAGCTCGGCATGCGCGCCAGCGACACGAGCGAGGTCCTCTTCCAGGACTGCCGCGTCGGGCGCGCGCAGCTGCTCGGCGAGGAGGGGCAGGGCTTCATCAACACGCTGCAGGTCCTCGATGCCGGCCGCATCGGTATCGCCGCGCTGGCGGTCGGCCTGGCGCAGGGCGCGTACGAGGCGGCGCGGGCCTACGCGCGGGAGCGGCGGCAGTTCGGCCAGCCGATCGCCGCCTTCCAGGCCATCCAGTGGAAGCTCGCGGACCACGCCACGCGCATTGAGGCGGCCAGGCTGCTCACGTATCGTGCCGCCTACCTCAAGGACCAGGGCAGGCGGACGACCCGCGAGTCGTCGATGGCGAAGCTGTTCGCGAGCGAGGCGGCGGTGGCGGCGGCCGACGACTGCGTCCAGATCCATGGCGGCTACGGCCTCGTCAAGGACTACCCGGCGGAGAAGTACTTCCGCGACGTCAAGCTGCTCACCATCGGCGAGGGCACGAGCGAGATCCAGCGGCTCGTGATCGCGCGCCAGCTGCTCGGCCAGTGACCGCGCGCCCGCTCGCCGACCGCGTGCTCGAGGGCGATCCGCGGGCGATCGCGCGTGCCATCTCGCTCATCGAAGATGAGTCGCCGGTTGGCGCCGACCTGGTCCGCGCGTTGTTCCCGCGCACCGGCCGCGCCTACCTGGTCGGCGTGACCGGCCCGCCCGGTGCCGGCAAGAGCACGCTGGTCGATCGGCTGACCGCGGTGATCCGGGCCAGCGGGCGGACGGTGGGGATCGTCGCGGTCGATCCCACCAGCCCGTTCAGCGGCGGCGCGATCCTCGGCGACCGCGTCCGCATGCAGGCGCACGCCGGCGATCCGGACGTGTTCATCCGCAGCATGGCGACGCGCGGCCATCTCGGCGGCCTGGCGCGCGCCACGAGCGAGGTGGCGATCGTCCTCGACGCCGCCGGCAAGGACGTCGTCCTCATCGAGACCGTGGGGGTCGGGCAGGACGAGGTCGACATCGTGCGGACCGCGGACCTCTCGGTGGTCACCATCGTGCCGGGCGCCGGCGACGAGGTGCAGGCGCTGAAGGCCGGGATCATGGAGATCGCCGACATCTTCGTGGTGAACAAGGCGGATCGCGAGGGCGCCGACCGGACCGTCGCGTCGATCGAGGCGATGCTGTCGCTGCAGACGTTCGCGGAAGGCGACTGGCGGCCGCCGATCCTCAAGACCGAGGCGACGACCGGCGCCGGCGTGCCGCAGCTGCTCGAGACGATCGAGCGGTTCCGGCGCCACACGGCGGCGGAGCAGGGCAGCCGGCGCCGCGCGCGGGCGGAGTGGCGGGTGCGCGAGCTGCTGTCCCAGCGCTTCCTCGATCACGTGGAGCAGGCGGTGCTGGCGCCGGGCGAATTCGAGGCGATTCTCGACGAGATCGCGGCGCGCCGGCTGGATCCCTACACGGCCGCCGACGGCATCGTGGATCGGGCGCTGCGGCGGTGATCCCGGTCGGTGCGGCCGTACACGGCAGCTGCAGGGAGCAGACAACTCGAGAATTCACATGAAAGCCACGCTCGATCACGTCGGCATCGCGGTCGGTAGCCTGTCCGAGGCGCTCGCGTTCTACCGCGACGCGCTCGGCCTCGAGGTCGAGGCCCCGGAGGAGGTGGCATCGCAGCGGGTGCGGGCGCACGTCATTCCGGTCGGCGAGGCGGCGCTCGAACTGCTCGAGGCCACCGCCGAGGATTCGCCCATCGCCAGCTACCTCGGCAAGTGCGGGCCCGGCCTGCATCACATCACGCTGCGCGTCGACGACATCCGCGCCGTCCTCGCGCAGCTGCAGGCGCGTGGCGTCCGGCTGATCGACGAGACGCCGCGGCCCGGCGCGCACGGGTCGCTCGTCGCCTTCGTCCATCCCGCGGCGGCGCACGGAGTGCTCGTGGAGCTGAAGCAGCCGATCTGAATCGCGCCGGCGCAGCGGCGACGGCGCGCGGCGCCGCCTGAAGTATCATCTCTGCGGCCGTGTGCCGCGGCGGTGCACGGCGCGGCCAGCGGCGGCTTCCAGCCTATGACTACGATCGGCATCATCGGCGGCAGCGGTCTGTACGACATGGCGGAGCTCACGGACCGCGAGGAACGGCGCGTCGAGACGCCGTTCGGCGATCCCTCCGCGCCCTACGTCCTGGCGAGGCTGCGCGGCAAGCGCGTCGCGTTTCTCGCGCGGCACGGCCACGGGCATCGCTATTTGCCCGCGGAGCTCAACTTCCGCGCGAACATCTTCGGGTTCAAGACGCTGGGTGTCGAGTACATCCTGTCGGCCTCCGCCGTGGGCAGCCTGAAGGAACAGTACAAACCGCTCGACCTGGTCGTCCCCGACCAGTTCCTCGATCGGACCCGGGGCCGCGTCTCGACGTTCTTCGGACGCGGGCTCGCGGCACACGTCGGCTTCGCGCACCCCTTCTGCCGTCCGCTCAGCGAGATCGTCTACGCGGCGGGGCAGGCGGCGGGCGCGACGATCCACAAGGGCGGGACGTACGTGTGCATGGAAGGGCCGCAATTCTCCACGCTCGCCGAGTCGAACCTGTACCGCTCCTGGGGGATGGACATCATCGGCATGACCAACCTGCAGGAGGCGAAGCTGGCGCGCGAAGCCGAGATCTGCTACGCCACTATTGCGCTGGTCACCGACTACGACTGCTGGCACCCGCAGCACGACCTGGTGACCGTCGAGATGATCGTCGCCAACCTGACGCAGAACGCGCGCATGGCGCAGCAGGTCATTGCCGAGGCGGTGGAACGGCTGCCCTTCGAGCGCACCTGCGAGTGCGCCACGGCGCTCAAGTGCGCGATCATCACGCGGCCGGTGGCGATCCCGCCGACGGTCCGCGAGGAACTGGCGCCGATTGTGGGGAAGTACTTAGGAGCTGGGAGTGAAAAGCTCCCGGCTCCCAGCTCCTGACACGACACGCCCCGATGAACATCATCGTCACCGGATCGATCGCGTTCGACTACCTGATGTCGTTTCCCGGCAGGTTCACCGAGCACTTCCTGCCGGAGCACATGTCGCGCGTCAGCCTGAGCTTCCTCGTCGACTCGATGGACAAGCGGCGCGGCGGCTGCGCGCCCAACATCGCCTACACGCTCGCCCTGCTCGGGGAGCGGCCGCGGCTGCTGGCGACGGCAGGCCAGGACTTCGGTGACTACCGTCGCTGGCTGGAGTCGGCGGGCGTCGATACCTCGCTCGTCAAGGAAGTGGAAGGGAAGTTCACCGCCTCGTTCTTCTGCAGTACCGACATCGAGAGCAACCAGATTGCCTCGTTCTACACCGGCGCCATGGCCAATGCCGGCGAGCTGTCGTTCCGGACGGCCGGGGCCTGCGACCTGGCTATCGTTTCGCCGAACGACCCCGGTGCGATGCTGCAGTACGCGGAGGAATGCCGGGCGCTCGCGATCCCCTTCATCTGGGACCCCGGCCAGCAGTGCGCGCGGATGTCCGGCGAAGAGCTGCGTGACGGGCTGGTGGGCGCTGCGCTCGTCGTCTGCAACGACTATGAGTTCGAGTTGCTGCGCCAGAAGACCGGCCTCGGCGAGGCGGCGCTGCTCCAGCTGGCGCAGGCGCTGGTCGTCACCCGCGGCGAGGAGGGCTGCTCGATCTACGCCGAGGGGCGCCAGTCGAGCGTTCCCGCGGTGCCGCCGCACCGCATTGCCGACCCGACCGGAGTCGGCGACGCCTTTCGCGGCGGGTTCATGAAAGGGCTGGCGCTCGGGGCCGACTACGAGACCTGCGCTCGCTTCGGCGCCGTCGCCGCGACCTACGCGCTCGAACACCTCGGCGGCCAGAGCCACGCCTACTCGTGGGACGAATTCATCGAGCGCTACGAGGAGCACTTCGGCCGGGTCAGCATCCGGTAAGAGTTGCGCGCCGGACGCCCTTCCTGTATACATTCTCCCGGCACTGCCTCCCCTACGCAGCGGAACGCGCCTTGCACGAGGCCGCGCCGAGGAGGGAGAACTGTGAAACGCCTCGCCGTGGCCATCGCGTTGCTCTTCGCCGCTGCCTCCGGAGTTCCTGCCCAGCAACCGCAGACCGATGCGGTACAGCAGCCCGCCAACGGTCAGACGATCTTCCGCAGCGGGGCCAGTCTCGTCGCGCTGAACGTCACCGTCACCGATCCCGGCAAGCGGTTCGTCCGCGGGCTGCAGGCCGAGGATTTCGCGGTATTCGAGGACGGGGTCCAGCAGCGCGTCCAGTTCTTCGAGGCGGGCGAAGTCCCGATCGACCTTATCCTCCTCATGGACGGCAGCTCCAGCATGCGGGACAAGATGGCCACCGCAAAAGAGGCTGCGCTGGGGTTCCTGAAGACGCTGCGTGACGGCGATCGGGGGGCGGTCGTCACGTTCAGCGACACCGTCTCGGTGGCCCAACCGCTGACCGGTGACCGCGCATCGCTCGAGCGGGCCGTTCAGGGGGCCCAGGCGCACGGCGCCACGGCGCTCCACAACGCGCTCTACGTCTCGCTCAAGGAGTTCGGCCGTGCCGCGCAGCAGTCGGCCGACCTTCGACGGCAGGCCATCGCGGTGCTCTCCGACGGCGAGGACACGTCCAGCCTGGTCAGCTTCGACGACGTGCTCGCGCTGGCGCGGAAGAGCGGCGTAAGCATTTACGCGATTCGTATGCAGTCCGAATTCACGACTACTCGCGCGAACATGGATGCCGGCAGGAGGTATTTCTCGGAATCGACGTACGCGATGAAGTCGCTGGCGCACGAAACCGGGGGCCAGGCGTACTTTCCCAACCACATCGCCGACCTCAAGAACATCTACGCCGGCATTGCCCAGGAGCTGTCCGCCCAGTACTCCATCGGCTACACGCCGACCAATACCCGCCGCGACGGCCGGTTCCGGCGGATCACCGTCCAGCTGCCGCTCCAGCCGACGCTGAAGCCTCGCGCCCGAGCCGGCTACACGGCGGATGCGGACCGTAGAGCGGCCCGAAACTGAACGAAGAACTCAGAACGAAGCTCGAAGAGCGGGAACCGAGAGCGGCGAAGGCAGCACGCCGAGATTCGGAGCGAACAGCCCAGCACGCTTTCGTCTGTGTCGTCCTTCTGCGTTTCGTAGTTCTGCGTTCGTCGTTCTGAGTTCTCAGTTCTTCGTTTCTTTCTGTCCTACAATCTCCTGATGCACCGGCTGCTGCCGGCCGCGCTGACGGGCGTGGCGATTGCCTGGCTCGCGCTCGTGCTGCTTGCGCCCGCGGCCCCCCGTCGCCTGGCGCTCGTCTACGATCTCGCCGGCCGCGTCTGTCACCAGCGCGCGGATCGATCGTTCCACCTCGCTGGCCTCCCCCTGCCGGTGTGCGCGCGCTGTTTCGGGCTCTATGCCTCGGGGGCGGCCGCCGCCGCTCTCGCGTGGCTGCTCGGAGCCCGCCGGGCCGCGGCTCCCGGAGTCCGCGCGGCGCGGTTCCTCTTCACCGCCGGAGCCGTACCCACTGCCGCGACCGTGGCGCTCGAATGGTTCGGCCTGGTATCGCCCTCGAACCTCGCGCGCGCGCTCGCAGCGCTGCCGCTCGGCGCGGTCGCCGGGTGGGTGTTCGTGCGGATGCTGCTCGCGGAAGCGCGCGTCGAGCGGGTGCGTTATCATGCGTGATCGCATGCCGGCCAAATCCTCCACGGCGGTACGCGCCGGCGCGGCCGCCGAGCCCGGCAGGATCGTGCTGGTTTCCGTTGCCGCGTGGCTCGTCCCTGGCGCCGGGCACTACTGGCTCGGGCGGCGCCTGAAGGCGCTCCTGTTCTTCGCGGCGCTGGTGGCGATGTTCATCGTCGGGCTGATGCTGGAGGGGCGGCTGTTTCCGTTCGAGTCGTCCGAGCCGCTGGTGTTCCTCGAAGCGGTGGCCAACATCGGCCTGGGCGGCCCCTGGATCCTGGCGCGCATGGTGGACGCCGGACAGGGCACTGTAACGGCCGTGACCTACGAGTACGGCAATGCCTACCTGCTGGTCGCCGGCCTGCTCAACTTCCTCGTCATCCTGGACGCCGTCGACATCGCGAAGGGGCGGAAATGACCAGCCACTTCCTCCTGCTGGTGCTGTTCTCGCTGCTCGTCTCGATCGTGTTCGCGGCGTTGCTGCGCGACGATCCGCGTACTCAGCTGCGCACCGGTGCGCTGATGTTCGCGGGCTTCATCGCCGTGGCGGTGGCGCTGGGGTGGCTGCTGTATCCCATGCCGTTCTGAGGACGGCAGCAGGCGAGCGGCTTCAGAGGCGGCCAGGCAACACGGACACGATCAGCCATGCAACTACCGGAGAACCTCGAAAACCTGCTGGTGGAGCGCGACGCCGCGGTGGCCGTCGTCACCGTCAACCGTCCGAAGGTCCTGAACGCGCTCAACGCGCCCACCCTCGACGAGTTGCGGCGCATCGTGCTCGCGCTCAAGCACGACGAGTCGGTGCGTGCCGTGATCGTCACCGGCGCCGGGGAGAAGGCGTTCATTGCCGGCGCGGACATCAACGAGCTCGCGCAGCAGACGCCGGTCTCGGGGCGGGATCACGCGCTGCGCGGCCAGCATGTGCTCGATCTCATCGAGCACATGGGCAAGCCCGTGATTGCCGCGATCAACGGCTACGCCCTGGGGGGCGGGTGCGAGCTGGCGATGGCCTGCACCCTGCGCATCGCGGCTGATACGGCGCGGCTCGGCCAGCCCGAGATCAACCTGGGGCTCGTCCCCGGCTACGGCGGCACGCAGCGGCTCGCCCGCCTCGTGGGCCGGGGCCGCGCGCTGGAGATCCTGCTCACCGGCGATCAGATCACGGCGGAGGAGGCCTGGCGCCTGGGCCTCGTCAACCGCGTCGTGCCGGCGGCGGAGCTGTTGGTAGAGGCGCGCCGGCTCGCGGCCGCGCTTGCCGCCAAGGCCCCCGTCGCGGCGCGCTACATCATCGACGCGGTCAACAAGGGCCTGCAGCTGCCCCTGCCCGAGGCGCAGGTGTTCGAGGCGACGCTGTTCGGCCTGGTCGCGAGCACCGACGACATGCGCGAGGGCACACGCGCGTTCCTCGAGAAGCGGAAGCCGGAATTCAAGGGGAAGTAGCGCGTGCATCCTCACGATTCTGGCCAGCCGCCGGCGTCGACGCCGGCCGCCCGGGGCTACCGCTTCGCCCTGGTCGTGTCGCGGTTCAACGAGTCGATCACGCGGGCGCTGGCCGCCGGTGCGCGCTCGGCGCTGCTGGCGGCGGGCGCCGCGGCGCGCGACGTCGAGGAGCTGCAGGTGCCGGGCGCGTTCGAGCTGCCACAGGCGGCGCGGCTGCTCGCCGACACCGGCCGCTTCGACGCGGTCGTGTGCCTCGGGTGCGTGATCCGCGGCGAGACGCCCCATTTCGAGTACATCGCCGCGGCGGTGGCACGAGGCATCATGGAGGCGTCGCTCGACACGCGGCTGCCCATCGCCTTCGGCGTGCTGACCACCGACACGCAGGCGCAGGCCGAGGCGCGTGCCGGCGAGGGCCCGGACAACAAGGGAGCTGAGGCCGCCAGGGCTGCCATCGAGATGGCCGTGCTCTTCCGGCGCCTGGGCCGGCCGCCCGCACGCGTCACCGCCGGCAGTCGCTTCGGCGCCGCGGGAGGCGGCGACGAGTGAACTGGGAACGCTCGCCCGGCGCGTCCCCGGCCGATGGTGAGCCTGTCGCCGCCCGCCACCGCGCGCGGCAGGCCGCCCTCCAGATGCTTTACCAGTGGGAAATCGGGCGCGCCGCCGTGCACGAGGCGATCGTCACGTTCTGGCCGTCGCGCGACGCCGGCGATCGGCTGGAAGAACCGTACGAGACGTTCGCGAACGGGCTGGTGCGCGGCACCGTCTCGCGCGTCGGAGAGATCGACGCGCTGATCGCCGCCCACGCCCGCAACTGGCGCATCGAGCGCATGGCGGTGCTCGACCGGCTGGTCCTGCGGCTCGCCGCCTACGAGCTGCTCGCCGAGGCGGAGACGCCGGCGCGGGTGATCATCAACGAGGCCATCGAGCTGGCGCGCGCCTTCAGCGGCGAGGAGGCCGTGGGCTTCGTCAACGGAATCCTCGACGCGATCCGCAAGGATCTTTCCCGTGACTGACCGACCGAGCGACGACTCGAGAGAATCCGACCTGCTGCGGCAGCGCCGCGCCAACTTCGAGGAGCTGGGACGGCTCGGCATCGACCGCTACCCGCGCAGCTTCGAGCGCACCGATACGGTCGCCGACCTGGTCGCGGCACACGGCGCGCGCACGGGCGCCGAGCTCGAGTCCGCGCAGGTGCGCACGAGGACCGCCGGGCGGGCGCTGGCGATCCGCAACTTCGGCAAGGCGAACTTCCTGGTCATCTCCGATGGCCGCGCCAGGATCCAGATCTACGTCAAGCAGGATTCGCTGCGCGAACGCGACTTCGCCGTGTTCAAGCTGCTCGATTTCGGCGACTTCGTCGGGGTCGAGGGGCGGCTGTTCCGTACGAAGACGAACGAGCTGACGATCTGGGCCGACCGCCTCGAGTTCCTCGTCAAGTGCTTCATCCCCCTGCCGGAGAAGTGGCACGGCCTGACCGACGTCGAGATCCGCTACCGCCAGCGTTACCTCGACCTGATCGTCAATCCCGAGTCGCGCCGCGTGTTCGAGGTGCGCAGCCGGGTGCTCGCTGCGATCCGCCGCTTCCTGGACGGGCGCGGCTACCTCGAGGTGGAGACGCCGATGATGCAGCCGATCGCCGGCGGCGCACTGGCCCGGCCCTTCGTCACCCACCACAACGCGCTGGACCTGCAGTTGTTCATGCGCATCGCGCCGGAGCTCTATCTCAAGCGGCTGGTGGTCGGCGGCATCGAACGGGTCTACGAGATCAACCGTAACTTCCGTAACGAGGGCATCTCGACCCAGCACAACCCCGAGTTCACGATGCTGGAGTTCTACCAGGCGTACAGCAACTACCAGGACCTGATGGTGATGACCGAGGAGCTGGTCTCGACGACCGCGCGCGAGGCGATTGGCACCGACCAGGTCAGCTTCGCCGGTCGCGCCATCTCGCTGGCGCCACCCTATCGCCGCGTGTCGCTGCGCGACGGCGCCCGGGAGGAGGCGTCGCGGCGGCTCGGGGAGCCGGTCACCGAGGCAGACCTGCGCGACCGGGATCGTGCGGCGGCGCTGGCCGCCCGCCTCCGCCTCGAGCTGCATCCGTCGTGGGGCGCGGGCAAGATCGCCACCGAGATCTTCGAGCGTCTGCACGAGGACACGCTGGTCGAGCCGACCTTCGTCTACGATTTCCCGACCGAGGTGTCGCCGCTCTCCAAGCAGAAGCCGGACGACCCGGAGACGGTCGAGCGCTTCGAGCTGTACGTCGGCGGCTTCGAGGTGGCCAACGCCTTCAGCGAGCTGAACGACCCGGCCGAGCAGCGCCGCCGCTTCGAGCTGCAGATCGCCACGCGTGCCGCCGGCGACCTCGAGGCCCACGCCATGGACGAGGACTACATCCGGGCGCTCGAGTACGGCCTGCCCCCGACCGCCGGCGAGGGCGTAGGCATCGACCGGCTGGTCATGCTCCTGACCGACAGCCCCTCCATCCGGGACGTCATTCTGTTTCCGTTGATGAGACCTCGACACTAGGTGGGACGACGTGTCGAATGGCGAATGCCGAATGCCGAATGCCGAAGGGCCGGGTAACACCCGGACAGCCGGGAGGCCGGTGTGTCCTTCCTCATTCTGCATTCAGCATTGACAGCCTACACTTTGTAGACATGGATCTCCCTTTCGAGCTCTTTGTCGCGGTCCGCTACCTTCTGGCGCGCAGGAAGCAGGCCTTCATCTCGCTCATCTCGTTCATCTCGATCATCGGCGTGGCGGTCGGCGTCATGGCGCTCCTCATCGCGCTCGCGCTCATGACCGGGCTGCAGGGCGAGCTGCGCGATCGCCTGGTCGGTTCGGCCGCGCACGTCTACGTGCAGAAAATCGGCGGGATCGAGAACGCCGACGCCGAAATGCAGCGGCTGCTCGGCGTCCCCCGCGTCAGCGGCGCCGCCCCGGTGGCGATCGGCAAGGGCATGATCTCCGCCGGGGCGGACAAAGACGATGTCGTCTCGATCAAGGGGATCCTCCCGGATCGCGAGCGCACCGTCACGCGGCTGGATCGAGCGATGGTGTCAGGCGGCCTCGACGGGCTGCAGCCGCGGGAAGGGCAGCCGGATGGCGTGCTCATCGGACGGGACCTGGCGTCCGCCCTCGGGCTCTCGGTGGGGGACAGCGTCCGCCTCACCACCCCGGAAGGCACCCTGACGCCGTTCGGACCGATCATGCGGCGACGGCTCTTCCGGGTGGAGGGGATCTTCTCGCTCGGCCTCTACGAGTTCGACCGCAGCTACGCGTTCGTGCATCTCGACGTCGCGAAGCGGATCCTGGGCAAGGACGCGCCCGACTACATCGAGCTGCGCGTCGACGACATGTTCGCGGCGCAGGAGGTCAGCGAGGAGATCCCCGAGCGGCTCGGGTCGGACTACTTCGCGCAGGACTGGGCGGACATGAACAGCTCGCTGTTCTCGGCGCTGTGGCTCGAGAAGATGGCGATCTCGATCACCATCGGGCTGATCGTCATGGTCGCGGCGCTGAATATCATCGCCTCGCTGGTGCTGCTGGTGATGGAGAAGAGCCGCGACATCGCCATCCTGAAGACGATGGGCAGCCCGGCGGCGAGCATCCGGCGGATCTTCATGCTCCAGGGGCTGATCATCGGGTTCATCGGCACCGCCGCCGGCGCCATCGGCGGGTCGGTCCTCATCCACGTGCTCGATCGCTACAAGCTGATCCAGGTGCCCATCGACGTCTACCAGATCTCCCACGTGCCGTTCACGTTGATGCCCACCGATTTCCTCGTGGTCGTCCTCGCGGCGGTGCTGATTTGCTTCGTCGCCACGATCTACCCCTCGGGCCAGGCGGCGAAGCTCGACCCCGCGCAAGCGTTGAGATACCAATGAAAGCGCGCAGTATGAGGTCGGAAGCAAGAGCGCAGTCCGCGTCTTCCCTCCTCGACCCCCATCATTCTTCTTTCTTCCTGCTTCCTTCCTAATCTCGATGGCCTTCATCGACGTCACAGGCCTCGCGAAGAGCTACCCGGTCGGCCAGGCGCGGCTCTCCGTGCTGAAGGGCCTCGACGTGTCGATCGAGCGCGGCGAGATGGTGGCCATCGTTGGCGCCTCGGGCGTGGGGAAGAGCACGCTGCTGCACGTGCTCGGCGGGCTGGACGCGATGGACGTCGGGGAGGTGCGGATCGGCGAGGTCGAGCTCGGGCGGCTCTCCGATGCCGAGGTGGTCGCGTTCCGCAACCGCCACGTCGGGTTCGTGTTCCAGTTCCACCACCTGCTGCCCGAGTTCACCGCCCTCGAGAACGCCGAGATGCCGATGCGAATCGCGCGGATGCCGGCCGGGGAGCGGACGGCTCGCGCCACGCTCCTGCTGCAGCGGGTCGGCCTCGGCGAGCGGCTGGAGCACAAGCCGGGAATGCTGTCCGGGGGCGAGCAGCAGCGCGTGGCCATCGCGCGGGCGCTGGTGATGCACCCTTCCCTGCTCCTCGCCGACGAGCCCACCGGGGACCTGGACGAGCACACGGCCGAAACCCTGCACGAGCTCCTGCGCGAGATGCACCGCGAGCGCGGCCTGACGTCGATCATCGCGACCCACAACCCGAAGCTGGCCGCCGCCTGCGACCGGGTGCTGAAGCTGGAAGAGGGCAGGCTGCGCTGAAGCACGCTGCACCTGCACGCTCGGCACCGCCCTCGCCACGAACCGAACTTGCAGAGCGGCGCGACGGACGAGCGTCCTGGTGCGTCGGTGAACCGCAGTGCCCGGTCGGAGGCGTCATAGTGAGTACTGCGCCTGCGCACCCGACGGGAGATTGGTGTGATCGGTCGGATGCCCGATCCGTTCGGACGGATCGCGCCGACGTGCTAAATGCCTTAGGGACCCCGACTTACACGCGAAAAACCTTTGGAGGTGGCTGCCTTTGCCGTATAATGCCGCAGAGACTGGTCCCTCCTTCCTGTAGGTAACACCAGGATGTTCGAACGCTACACAGAACGAGCACGGCGCGTGCTCTTCTTCGCGCGCTACGAGGCTAGTCAACTGGGCAGTATCTCGATCGAGACCGAGCACCTCCTGCTTGGATTGATTCGCGAAGGGAAGGGACTGACCAGCCGCATCTTTGCGCGCTCGCACCTGTCGCTCGAAAGCATCCGCAAGGAAATCGAAGGGCGCACCGTCTTCCGCGAAAAAGTCTCCACGTCGGTGGAGATTCCCTTCAGCGCGGAAACCAAGCGCGTGCTGCAGTTCGCCGCCGAGGAAGCCGATCGCCTGCTCCACAACTACATCGGCACCGAGCACCTGCTGCTGGGCATCCTCCGCGAGGAGCGATCGGTCGCGGCGGTCATCCTCATGGAAAAGGGCATGCGCCTCAACACGGTGCGCGAGGACATCGTCGCCCTGCTCAACGAGAAAACCACCCTCACGCGGGTGAAGGAGACGCCGCTGCTGGCGGAGTTCAGCAGGGACCTGACCGATGCGGCGATGAAGAACCAGCTCGACCCGCTGGTCGGCCGGCACATCGAGCTGGAGCGCGTGCAGCAGGTCCTCTGCCGCCGGACGAAGAACAACGCCGTGCTCATCGGCGAGCCGGGCGTGGGCAAGACCGCCATCGTCGAGGGGCTCGCGCAGAAGATCGTCTACGGCGACGTGCCGCATTTCTTGGCCGACAAGCGCATTCTGGCGCTGGACATCTCGCTCATCGTGGCGGGCACGAAGTATCGCGGCCAGTTCGAAGAGCGGCTCAAGGCGATCATGAAGGAGCTCACCGAGAACCCGAACATCATCGTGTTCATCGACGAGCTGCACACGCTGGTGGGGGCGGGCTCGGCTGAAGGGTCGCTCGATGCCGCCAACATCCTCAAGCCGGCGCTCTCGCGCGGCGAGATCCGCTGCATCGGCGCGACCACGCCCGCCGAGTACCGCAAGTACATCGAGAAGGACCGCTCGCTCGAGCGGCGCTTCCAGGCGATCAAGGTCGATCCGCCCAGCGAGCGCGAGACCATCGAAGTGCTCCTGGGCGTGAAGGACCGCTACGAGTCGTTCCACCACGTCGAGTACACCCACGAGGCGATCGAGGCGGCGGTCTACCAGTCGAATCGCTACATCACCGACCGGTTCCTCCCCGACAAGGCGATCGATCTCGTGGACGAGGCGGGCGCCCGCGCCAAGCTGCGCGAGGCGGGCTACAGCGAGGAGTTCGGCGAGATCAACCGCAGCATCCGTGTCGCCGTCGAGCAGATGGAGAACGCCGTCTCGGAGAAGAACTTCGAGAAGGCGCAGTTCTACCGCGAGCAGGAAGTGCAAGCGCGCGAGAACCTGCAGTTCGTCCGCGAGAAGTTCGACGTCAAGTCCAACACCCGCCGCGTCGTGGTCGGCAAGACCGAGATCGACGAGGTGGTCTCGAAGTGGACCGGCGTGCCGATGACGTCGATCAACCAGGACGAGGGCGACAAGCTGCTGCGGATGGAGGAGGAGCTGCACCGTCGCGTCATCTCGCAGGAGAAGGCGATCTCGGCCTTGGCGCGGGCCATCCGCCGCTCGCGCGCTGGGCTGAAGAACCCGAGCCGTCCGGTCGGCAGCTTCGTGTTCCTCGGGCCGACCGGCGTGGGCAAGACCGAGCTCGCGCGGGCGCTGGCCAACTTCCTGTTCGGCAGCGACCACGCGCTCATCCGCTTCGACATGTCCGAGTACATGGAGAAGCACTCGGTGTCGAAGCTGATCGGCTCCCCGCCGGGGTACGTCGGCCACGAGGAAGGGGGGCAGCTCACCGAGAAGGTCAAGCGCAACCCCTATTCGGTCGTGCTGCTCGACGAAATCGAGAAGGCGCACCCGGACCTGTTCAACATCCTGCTGCAGGTGTTCGAGGACGGCCACCTGACCGACGGCCTCGGCAACCGGGTGAACTTCAAGAACACGATCATCATCATGACGTCGAACATCGGCGCCCGCTTCATTCAGAAGAAGGCGTCGCTCGGGTTTCAGTCGGCCGACGCCGGCGCGATCAGCCGCAGCGTCCACGACATGGTGATCGGGGAAGTGCGAAAGACCTTCAACCCCGAGTTCATCAACCGCATCGACGAGATCATCGTGTTCGACGCGCTCTCGGACGATGACCTGCGGACCATCACGCGGTTGCTGGTGGCGCAGCTGAACGAGAACCTGGTCGATCGCCGCATGCGCTTGGAGCTGACTCCGGAGGTCGTCGACTGGATCATCGAGATGACCTGCAAGGATCGCTCGTACGGCGCGCGGCCGCTGCGGCGCGCGCTCCAGCGCTACATCGAAGACCCGCTGTCGGAGGAGCTCATCCGGGGACACCTCAAACAGGGGGACATCGAGGTCTACCTCGAGACCGGCAGCCTGGCGTATCGCCCGGCCGGGCAGGTCGAGGCCGGGCGGAAGCTGTCGTAGCAACCGGATGGTCCGGCAGGCCGAAGTCCAGCGCACGAGTGGGCGTAAGCGCACCCCTCCCGGGCCCGCCCGCCGTGACGGCCGCCCGCTGGTCTCCTGCGTCTAAAATCCAGTAAACTCATGGCTTGGCCCTCGCGCGGCTGCCGGGTAGTGGGCCGGCGCCCGGCGGCCAGGCCCCGGGTCCTCTGAAGACACAGTCACCCATGAAACGCCTGTTTGCCGTCCTGCTCGTGGTTCTCCTCGCGCCGCTCGGGGCATCCGCGCAGACCGCCGCCCAACCGCAGGAAACCGGCAAGCCGGGAGCGCCGCTGAAGCTGCCGGCGACCGTCTGCGACCTGCCGGTCCCCGCGCCCGCGAAGCCGCCGCCGGCCGGATCGCCGCCGCTCGTCAACAACATCCTCCTCTGCTTCGCCAGGCAGGGCGGCGCGCCGGTCGTCGAGGCGCAGACCTACCTGTTCTACCTGGAGATCAAGAACCACCTGAGCAGGCCGCTGGAAGACCGCTGGGTGCCGTACACCGAGGAGACCGAGCAGATCCTCCTGCGCGACTTCAAGAGCCTGTGGGCGACGAGCTTCCTGGACGACCTCTCGATCGAGGTGATCGACGTCGATTTGGGCAACGGCGTGATCGGGAAGCTGGTTGTCTTCAACATGGAGGAGCGGCAGCGGATCAAGATCGTCGACTACGAGGGGCTCAGCAAGGTGAGCCAGTCCGATATCGAGGAGGCGCTGAAGAAGGAAAGCGTCTCCGTGCGGCTGGACTCCTTCGTCGATCCCTCGATCATCCGACGCGTCACCGGCATCGTCCGCCAGCTCTACGCCGAGAAAGGGTTCCAGTACGCGGACGTGCGGCCCGAGGTCAAGGAAGTCGCCGGCGGTCCGAAGCTGGTCCACCTCACGTTCCACGTCAGCGAGGGCCCGCAGGTCAAGATCCGGCACATCGACTTCATCGGCAACCAGAAGGTGGGCGATCGGAAGCTGCGCGGGAGGATGAAGGAGAACAAGGGACCCGGCATGTTCTCCTTCATCACCGGCGGCGGCACCTACAAGGAGCACAAGTACGAGGACGATGCCGACCTGCTCGTCGAGCACTACCGCAACGAGGGCTACATCGCCGCGCAGATCGGGCAGCCGGAGCTGCGCATCATCGAGGACAGCGAGGACGGCAAGAAGCGCTTCGTCGAGATGAAGATCCCGGTGACCGAGGGCAACCGCTACCGGGTCGGCGAGGTCACGTTCGCCGGCAACACCGTCGTCAACAGCCAGGCGCTGCGGCCGCTCTTCAAGCTCGACGAGGGCGACTGGTACAACGAGAAGAAGGTCCGCAAGGGCTTCGAGAAGGCCCGCGAGCTGTACGGGACGGGCGGCTACATGGAGTTCACCGGGTATCCGGATCTGAACCCGCGAGACCAGGGCCAGAAGGCGAACGGGCCGCAGCAGGCGGGCCCCGTCGCGCCCTGGGCGAAGCCGACGGCAAAGGACGGATCGCCCATCGTGGACGTCACGATGCGCATGCAGGAGGGCAAGCAGTACTACGTCAACCGCATCACCTTCGTGGGCAACACGACGACACGGGACAACGTCATCCGCCGCGAGATGCGGCTGCTCGAGAACGGCATCTTCGACACCGAGGCGCTGAAGCACAGCGTCCGCCGCCTCAACCAGCTCGGCTACTTCAAGCCGCTCGAGGGCAACGAGGCGATCGACGTCCAGAAGACGCCGAACGCCGAGAACAAGGTGGATGTGAAGCTGAAATTCGAGGAGCAGAACCGCAACCAGCTCACGTTCGGCGCCGGCGTGTCGCAGTTCGAAGGGTTCTTCGGCCAGCTCTCGTTCCAGACTTCGAACTTCATGGGGCGCGGCGAGACGTTCACCGTCGCGCTGCAGCAGGGCAGCCGCGCCAGGAACTACGAGCTGGCGTTCTCCGAGCCGTTCCTCTTCGATCGGCCGATGACCGCGGGCGTGAACTTCTTCGTCCGCGAGTTCCGCTACGTCGGCCTCTATACCCAGGATTCGGTGGGTGGCAACCTGGTCTACGGCTTCAACGTCTCGAACTACGGCCGGATGTTCGTGACCTACAGTTACGAGCGCGTCAAGGTGAGCGAGCTGAACGCGGCATTCAACGATCCGCTGCTCCTGCAGAACAACCCGCTGCTCGCCGAATCGCTGCTCATCGGGCAGGGGAACCGCCGGACCGTCAGTAAGATCGGCCCGAGCTACGTGTTCAACACGGTCGACCATCCGATCTTTCCGACGAGCGGGACGCGCTACACCGCAACGTTCGACCTGGCGGGTCTCGGCGGCAACACGAAGTTCTACAACCCGCGACTCGAAGGGATCTGGTACCTCAGGATGACCGGCCGGACGTCGCTCGGGTTCCGGGCGCAGGCGGAGTACATCGCGCCGTACGGCCGCTCCCTCACGGTGCCGATCTTCGAGAAGCTGTTCCTCGGCGGCGAGTACAGCATCCGCGGCTTCGACCTGCGAACGGTCGCCCCGCGCGATCCGACTACCGGGGCCGTGGTCGGCGGCAACAAGAGCCTGCTGTTCAACGCCGAGTACCTGATCAGCATCGCCGGCCCGGTGCGGCTCGTGCTGTTCTACGATGCCGGCCAGGTCCGCGAGCGCGGCGAAGGGTTCGCCTGGCAGGAGGAGGTCTTCCAGCGGGTGAACCCGCCGCAGCTGGTGCCGTTCCAGTTCGACACCGACCAGGTGGCGAGCAACCTGTCGAACCTGCCGCCGGCCGAGAGCGTGCTCCTCGGGAAGACGAGCGCGTTCAAAACCTCGACCGGCGCGGAGGTCCGCTTCTTCATGCCGGTGCTCAACGTGCCCTTCCGGCTGATCTTCGCGTGGAATCCGCAGCGTTTCGGCGTGCTCGACAACCAGCTGCAGCCGACCAAGCGCTTCGTGTTCCGGTTTGCGGTCGGGACGACGTTCTAGTCCCGGGGCTTCGCCCTGCCGGACCCTGGCTCGCCGTCGCTCGCCAGCCGCGTGTGGCCCCGCTCCGCTTGGGCGTGGCGCGCCCGTCGCGTTTTGGAGATGCCGCCCCTTTGTGAGCCGCCAGCTGTTTAGGTAAGCTTGTCAGAGTACTCAGTCAGAAAGGTATCGATTGATGACAGTGCTGAAGACCGTGACCGTGTTTGCCCTGGGATTCGTGCTTTCGGCCGGCGCCGGGGCCGCGCAGACCGCCCCGACCGCGCAGACGCCGCCGCCCGCGACGCAGAAGCCGGCCGACCCGGCGCAGAAGCCGGCCGAGGCCAAGCCGCAGCCGCGGCCGCCGGTGCCGTTCCCCGAAGGCGCACGCGTCGCGTTCGTGAACTTCGACTACGTCGCGCAGACCTCCGAGGAAGGCAAGGCGATGATCGCCAGGCTGCAGGAGATGCAGAAGAAGAAGCAGGCCGAGCTCGCCGACCGACAGAAGAAGCTCGAGGAGGCGCGCAAGAAGGCGGCCGACCAGTCGAGCGTCATGAACGATCAGGCGCGCGCCCAGGCGGAACGCGACATCACGAGGCTCGAGCGCGACCTGCAGGACGCGCAGCAGGACGCCAGCAACGAGTTCAACGACTTCTCGCAGAAGGTCCAGAACGAGTTCGGCCAGAAGATCCGCCCGCTGCTCGAGGCGATCGCCAAGGAGAAGGGCATTCATCTCATCCTGCGCGCCGTGCCGGAGGTGATCGCCTACGCCACCGAGGGCATCGACATCTCCGACGAGCTCGTGCAGCGCCTGAACTCCGGCGCGAAGGGAACGCCCGCCAAGAAGTAACTTCGCGTGCGGTTCCGGTTCCAGGGTTCCGAGGGTCCGCGGTTCCAGGTCGCGGAACCGCGGAACTCCGGAACCGCGGAACTCCGGAACCGCGGAACCCCGGAACCCCGGAACCACTCTGATACACTTCAACCGTGCCGGGCATCAACATCCCCGAGACGCTCGAGCGCCAGTGCTACCGCTTCCCCGCGCCGCTCATCGACGCGATCGTCGAGCACGAACCGGGGCGGCGCGTCGTCGCGGTCAAGAACGTCACGGTCGGCGAGGAGTTCTTCCAGGGGCACTTCCCGGGCGCGCCGCTCATGCCGGCGGTGCTGATGGTCGAGGCGCTGTCGCAGGTGGCCGCGCTCCTGCTGCTGCATGGTGCAGGCGGCAGAGCGGACCCGCGGCGCGTGTTCCTGCGCGGCGTGGACAACGCGAAGTTCCGCCGGCAGGTGGTGCCCGGTGACCGGTTGCGCCTCGAGGTGACGCTGGCGTCGCGACGACGGGGCATCGCCCGCGTGCAGGCGGCCGCCTACCGCGACGAGCAACTGGTCGCCGAGGCCGAGCTGGTGATGGCGCTCCCGCCCCTCCGCGTGTCGATCGACCCGACCGCGGTCGTGCACCAGGGCACGCAGATCGGCGAGGGCACCGAGGTCGGCCCGTACGCGGTCATCGGCGAGCACGTGCGCATCGGGCGCGGCTGCCGCATCGGCGCCTCGTCGGTGATCGAGGGACACACGGCGATCGGAGACGGCAACCAGATCTTCCCCTTCGTCTCCATCGGGCAGATCCCGCAGGACCTGAAGTTCGGCGGCGAGCCGACGCGCGTGGCGATCGGCCACCGGAACGTGATCCGGGAGTTCGTGACCATCCACCGCGGCACGGCCGGCGGCGGCGGGATCACGGACATCGGGGACCACAACCTGCTGATGGCCTACACGCACATTGCGCACGACTGCCACGTCGGCAGCCACACCATCTTCGCGAACGCCGCCACGCTCGCCGGGCACGTGCTGGTCGAGGACTACGCGACCATCGGCGCGTTTTCCGGGGTCCACCAGTTCTGTCGCGTCGGCCGCCACGCCTTCATCGGCGGTTACTCGGTGGTGACCAAGGACGCGTTGCCGTTCGCCAAGACGGTCGGCAATCGCGCGCGCATCTACGGGCTGAACACGATTGGGCTGGAACGCCGCGGGTTCTCGCGCGATCTGATCGCGAAGCTGCGCCGCGCCTACCGGCATCTGCTGCACTCCAACACCAGCCGCGCGCTGGCGCAGATCGAGGCGGACCGGTCGCTGAGGTGCGAGGAGGTGGATTACCTGGTGACCTTCATCAGGACGTCGGCGCGCGGCGTCTCACTGCGCCGCCCGAGCCGGCGGCTGGAAGAAGTCGTAGAAGACTAGCGCTGGTCGACGCTCACCAACTTCCAAACCGTTCGAGCACTCCAAGAGGCCCGACAGCAACGACCAGGGGCAACTCTCGATGGCTCGCTGGGAGTCGATTGCGATGGCAGTTGGTCCCCGGGGCCTTCGGAGTTCTCGAAGATTGGCCGTTCGCCTTTGTAGTAGTTGGCGTGCGTCAGGGACGCTCGACCCGTCGGCTCAGGGATGCACGACATCCACCTTGAAGGTGACGCCCGCCTCCAGGTTTCCCGAAGCATCGGACAGGCGCACGCACAGGCTCCCTGCCGCCGACATCGTCCCGGTCACGAAGGTCCCCTGGACCGCGTTGTCGTTGGCCAGCACGACCTGGCAGACGGTGCCGTTCCAGTTGCCGAGGATGAGGCTCACCGGCACGGCGCTCGAGCTGAGCTCGACGAGCGTGGCCGTGACCTGGCCGGTGGCTGCGACCGCGAACGAGAACGTCACGGCCCCATTCCGGTTGAGCGTGCCGCTGAACGACTCGGTCACCGATGGCGCGGGGGGATTCGGGGTGGTGGGCGTGTCCGACTCGTCGTCGTCACAGCCCGCCGCGCCGAACGCGGCGAGCGCGAGCACCAGGCCCAGAGCGGCAAACCGTCGACGCATGTCTCTCCTGTGAGAATCACCCGCCTCGCGCGGCCGGCTCGTTCTGCGGCGCAGGTGTCGTGTCTTGTGTTAGACGCCATCCGGATGCGGTCGGCCTGCCTGCCCCGGCGCGCCATCTGCGCACGCGGGACCCGGCTGGAATGCCTCGTCGGGCGACCACCCGCATAGGGCGTCGAATCCTTCTAGTTTAGTCCATTCTGATACACTGACGGGCTGTGTTCCCGCAGAACCCGGCACCCGGCGCGCACGCCGCATGAGCCGAATCGGTCTCATCGCCGGAAACGGGACATTCCCATTCCTCGCTTTGCAGGGTGCCCGCAGCCTCGGGCACGATGTCACCGTCGTCGCGATCAAGGAGGAGGCGTTCAAGGATCTCGAGGGCGCGGCTCGGGACGCCGGCGCCGACCTGCACTGGGTGTCGCTCGGCCAGCTGGGCGCGTGCATTCGCATCTTGAAGGACGCGGGGATCCGCCAGGCGGTGATGGCCGGCCAGGTCAAGCACGTGCAGATCTTCTCCGGCATCGTGCCCGACCTGACCCTCCTCTCGGTCCTGGCGAAGCTGAAGGCACGCAACACCGATGCGCTCATCTCCGCGGTGGCCGGCGTGCTGCGCGATCACGGGATCGAACTGCTTGACTCGACGTCGTTCCTGGCGCCGCTGCTCGCGAAGCCCGGCACGCTCACGGCCAGGGAGCCGGACGACTCCGAGCGGGTGGATCTGGAGTTCGGCTACCGTATCGCCGATGCGATCGCGGGACTGGACATCGGCCAGACCATCGCCGTCAAGCACAAGGCGGTAGTTGCGGTCGAGGCGATGGAGGGGACCGACGAGGTGATCGGACGTGCGGGGTATCTCGCCGGCCCGGGCGTCCGTATCGTGAAGGTCGCCAAGCCGGACCAGGACATGCGGTTCGACGTGCCGGTGGTCGGGATCGCGACGATCCGGGCGATGCGGGTGGCTGGGGCGTCGGCATTGTCCATCGACGCCGGGCGCACGCTGGTGCTCGACGGCGAACACCTCTTCGGCGCGGCCAACGAGGCCGGGATCGCGATCGTCGGACGGCCGCGGCGGGATGCCGATGGCTGAGGCGCTGCGGACGGCGGTCGTCGGCATCGGCCACCTCGGCCGCCACCATGCGCGGATTCTCGCGGCGCTCGACGAGGCCCAACTGGTCGCCGTCGTCGACACGATCGAGGACCGCGCCGCCACCGCGGCGGCGGCAACCGCGGCGCAGGCGCTTGCCGACTACCGCGAGCTGGTGGGAAAGGTCGACGCGGTCACCGTCGCCGTGCCGACCGAGCTGCACCACGAGGTCGCGATGCCATTTCTCGAGCGCGGGACCGCCGTCCTGGTCGAGAAGCCGATGGCGCGGACGCTCGCCGAGGCGGATGCGATGGTGGCCGCGGCCCGCGCCAGCGGCGCGACGCTGGCGGTCGGCCACACGGAGCGCTACAACCCGGCGGTCGCCGCCGTGATGCCGCTGGTCACCGCCCCCCGCTTCGTCGAGGTCCACCGCCTCGGCGTGTTCGCCGAGCGCAGCCTCGACATCGACGTGGTGTTCGACCTGATGATCCACGACCTCGACATCATTCTCGCGCTCGTACGGTCAGAGGTGACGACCATCGAGGCGGTCGGCGTCCCCGTGCTGACGCCGCGCTACGACATCGCCAACGCACGGCTGCGCTTCGCGTCGGGCTGCATCGCCAACGTGACCGCGAGCCGCATCAGCCGCGATCGGGTGCGCAAGATCCGGTTCTTCCAGCCGGACGCGTACCTCTCGATCGACTACGCGCTGCAGGAGGTGGAGGGCTGGCGCCTGGTTCGGGGCCCCGGGCCGCGGCCCTCGATCGAGGGCGGTCCCATCCCCGTCCGTCGCGACGAGCCGTTGCGCGTCGAGCTCGCCGATTTCCTGGTGTCGGCGCGCGAGAAGCGACTTCCTGCGGTAGACGGCGAGGCGGGCCGTCGCGCCCTGGCGCTGGCGACGCGGGTGGCGGAGAAGATGGAGAGCGTGTGAGCATTTCGGCGCTCGGCGCTCGAACGTGACTACGGACGTCCATGTTCAATGATCTGAGTGAGTTCATCGCAGTCCTCGAGAAGGAACGCGAGCTGCACCGCGTGACGGAGTCCGTCAGCCCGGACCTCGAGATCGCCGCGGTCACGGATCGGGTCTCGAAATCGCCCGGCGGCGGGCCGGCGCTGCTCTTCGAGCGGCCGGCCGGGTACGACATCCCGGTGGCCATCAATCTCTTCGGCTCGCTCAGGCGCACGTGCCTCGCGCTCGGCGTCGAGACGCTCGATGATCTCGCGCGCGAGATCGAAGAGCTGACCTCGCCGAAGATGCCCGCCGGCGTGCTCGACGCCCTCAGGATGCTGCCCGCGGTCGGACGGCTCCGCGACCTGATGCCGAAGACGGTGCGCGAGGCGCCCTGTCAGGAAGTCGTGCGCCGCGACGGCACGCTCGACGAACTCCCCATCCTGAAGTGCTGGCCCGAAGACGGCGGCCGCTACATCACGTTTCCGCTGGTGTTCACCAAGGATCCGGAAACCGGGGTGCGCAACGTCGGCACGTACCGCATGCAGGTGTTCGACGGGCGGACCACGGCCATGCACTGGCAGCGTCACAAGGGCGGCGCGCAGCACTACCGCCTGGCCGAGCGGGCCGGCAAGCGCCTCGACGTGTCGGTGGCGCTCGGGCCGGACCCGGCGCTGGCGTACGCGGCGACCGCGCCGATGCCGGAAGGACTCGACGAGCTGATGCTCGCCGGCTTTCTTCGTCGCGATCGCGTCGAGCTGGTGAAGTGCGTGACCAACGGGCTCGAGGTGCCGGCGACGGCACAGGTGGTTTTGGAGGGCTATGTCGAGCCCGGCGAGCGCCGCCGTGAGGGTCCCTTCGGCGACCACACAGGGTTCTACTCGCATCCCGACGACTACCCGGTGTTTCACCTGACCTGCATCACGCACCGCAGGAACCCGGTATACCTGACAACCGTCGTCGGCATCCCGCCGATGGAGGACTACTATCTCGGCCAGGCCAGCGAGCGGCTCTTCCTGCCGCTCATCCGCAAGACGCTGCCGGAGATCGTGGACATGCACTTCCCCGCCTCCGGGATCTTCCATAACATCGTGCTCGTCTCGATCGACAAGCGGTATCCCGGCCATGCGCGCAAGATCATGAACGCCTTCTGGGGCCTCGGCCAGCTGATGTTCTCGAAGACGATCGTCGTGGTCGACAAGGACGTGGACGTGCAGAACGAGGCGGAGGTCGCCTGGATCGTTGGTACCCATTACGATCCGATGCGCGACGTCCAGTTCACGCGCGGCCCGGTCGACGACCTCGAGGACGCCAGCGATCTGCCCGCCTACGGCAGCAAGATGGGTATCGACGCGACGCGCAAGTGGGCGTCGGAGGGTTTCACGCGTCCCTGGCCGAAACGGCTCGTCACCTCGGAGCAGGCGGCGAAGCGCGCCGAGCAGCTCTGGCAGACGATCAGCAAGGGGTGGAAACCGTGACCGCGCTCGAAGAGCTCGGCGTCCGCGTGGCGCAGGGCGAGCCGGTGTCGGCGGCTGACGCGCGGCTGCTCCTCGAGTCCCCCGATCTCATTGCCGTCGGTTCGCTCGGCGACGAGGTGCGCCGGCGCCTGCACGGCTCGCGGACGACGTTTGTACGGGTCTTCGAGATGCACCTGGACGCCCCGCCGGCGTCGCTTCCGCCTGGGGTGGCGGCCGGCGAGTTCAGGGTGGTCGGCAGACCGGCAACGCTGACCGTGGCGCTCGCCGCGGTGCGCGCCGCGGCGGAGCTGGCCGAAGGCAGGCCGCTCACCGGGTTCTCGCTGGCGGACCTGCAGGCGCTCGCGGCGGGCGAGGCGCGGCCGTTCGACGAGGTCGTCGCCGCGCTGCGCGACGCCGGGCTCGAAGGGATCGCCGACGTGACGCTCGACGCCGCGGAACACGCGGCGCCGGCGATCGAGGCAGCACGCGGCGCCGGCCTGCTCGTGCAGCGGCTGACGGTCCGGACGCGGCCCGCGGAGGCGCGCATCGCCGCGCTCGAGCGTGCGCGCGACCTGCAGGCGCTCGTCGGAGGCTTCATGGCGTTCGCGCCCCTGCCGCGGGTGGTCCCGGTGACCGCACCGACCACCGGGTACGACGATGTGAAGGAGGTTGCGATTGCCAGGCTGGTGGCCGGAAACATCCCGTCGATTCAGGTGGACTGGCCGTTGTACGGGCCCAAGCTCGCGCAGGTCGCGCTCACGATGGGCGCCGACGACGTGGACGGCGTGGCGGCGCACGATCCGGGCGCACTCGGCGTTCGTCGCAGCGCGCTCGAGGAGATCCGTCGCAACATCTCCGCCGCCGCGCTGGACCCGGCCGAGCGCAACGGGCGCTTCGAGCCCGTGGAGGCACTGTCGGCGGGCCGCGACGCGCGATGACGCCGATCCGGCTCGGCGCGGTCGGATACCTGAACGCACGGCCGATGGTGTACGGCCTCGACCAGCGCCGCGATCTCTTCACGCTGCGCTACGACGTCCCGTCCCGGTGCGCCGCGCTGCTGCACGAAGGATCGATCGACGTGGGCATGATCCCGGGGATCGAGTTCCTGCGGCACGACTACCGCATCGTGCCCGAGGTCGCGATCGTCTCCGACGGGCCTGTGGCGTCGGTCGCGCTGTTCAGCACCCCGCCCGTCGACCGGGTGCGCAGCATCGCCGCCGACACGAGTTCGAGCACGTCGGTCGCCCTGCTGCGCCTCCTCTGCGCCGAGGCGTTCGGCATCGATGCCGAGTTCCAGCCGATGCCGCCCGACGTGCCCGCGATGCTGCGCCGCTGCGATGCCGCGCTGGTGATCGGCGACCCGGCGCTGTTCTTCGATCACGCGGGCGCGGGCGTGCTGAAGACGGACCTCGGCGAGCGGTGGACCGCCATGACCGGGCTGCCGTTCGTGTGGGCATTCTGGGCCGGGCGACCCGGCGCGGTGCCGCCGCTCGCGGTTGCCGCGCTGCTCGAAGCGCGCGATCGCGGCGTCGCGGCCTCGGATGAGATCGCGACCGCATACTGCGGGCCCGAGCGCGCGGCGCTCGGCCGCGCCTACCTGAGGGAGAATATCTACTACGCCTTCGGCGAGAAGGAGCAGGCCGGGCTGGGACGCTACTTCGAGCTCGCGGCGACGCACGGGATCGTGGACGCCGCCCGCGGGCTGGCCTTCTATCAACGCTGAAGTTGCACTGAGTCACGGAATGCTGACGCAGACACGACCGCGCGACCGCGCGACGCCACGGAGGACAGGCCCCGGGTGTACGCGTCTTCGCATCTTGGTGTGTTGATACATGCCGCAGGCAAGCCGGCGAGGCGTGTGGTGGTGAACTCGATTGCGGCCAAGATCCTGGCAGGTGAGCGCATCGATCGCGCCGAGGCGCTCGCGCTTTACCTCGAGGCGCCCACCGCGCTGCTGGGGACGCTGGCCGATGCCGTCCGCGCCCGCAGGCATCCCCGCCGCATCGTCACGTACATCATCGATCGCAACGTCAACTACACCAACGTGTGCGTCGCCCGTTGCACCTTCTGCGCGTTCTACCGGCCGGTCGGGTCGTCAGAGGGCTACGTGCTCGGCTTCGACGAGATCTTCCGCAAGATCGACGAGACGATCGCGCTCGGCGGCGGTCAGCTGCTGCTCCAGGGCGGGCACAACCCCGACCTGCCCCTGGAGTGGTACGAGGACCTGTTCCGCGCGGTGAAGCGGCGCTACCCCTCCTTCCGGCTGCACGCGCTGTCGCCACCGGAAGTCATCCACCTCTCGCGCCTGGCGCGGCTGCCGGTCGCCACGATCATCGATCGCCTGGTCACCGCAGGCCTCGACAGCATTCCCGGCGGCGGCGCGGAGATCCTCGTGGACCGCGTGCGCAGACTCCTGAACTGCTACGGCAAGGCGACCGCCGACGAGTGGCTCGACGTGATGCGCCACGCCCACCGCGCCGGCCTGCGCACCACCGCGACGATGATGTACGGGACGGTGGAGACGCCGGAGGAACGCCTCGAGCACATGTGCCGGCTGCGCGAGTTGCAGGACGAGACCGGCGGGTTCACCGCTTTCATTGCCTGGAGCTATCAGCCGGAGCATACCGAGCTCGGCGGCGAGGAAGCCACCGGCCTCGACTACCTGCGCACGCTGGCCACGGCGCGGCTGGTTCTCGACAACTTCGAGAACCTCCAGTCGTCGTGGGTGACGCAGGGCGGCAAAGTGGGGCAGCTCAGCCTCGCCTACGGCGCCAACGACATGGGCAGCGTCATGATCGAGGAGAACGTCGTGCGCGCGGCCGGCGCCAGCTACTGCATGGACGAGACCGAGATCGTCCGCAACATCGAGAATGCGGGGTTCATTCCCAAGCGGCGCAACATGCACTACGAAGTCCTCGGCGATCCGTACTTCCGCGAGCGCGACGTGCCGCGGATGCTGGAGCTGGCGGTGGCGCGCGCCGAGGGCGACACCAATCGACCGCCCGAGATCGTGAACTATGCCGCGCGCAGCGCCGCCGAGAAGAAGGCCCGCCTGACCGAACCGTGAGAACCACGTTCTGCCTTCGGCTGGCACGAAAGCGCGTCGTGCGGGCCGCAGGCGGTGGTCCGTGTCCTGATGCCCCACGTATTTCGCGCCGACTGGGTGCTGCCGATCGCGCAACCGCCCATCCGCGGCGGCTGGGTGGCCGTCGCGGACGGGCGGATCGTCGGGTTGGGTGGACCCGACGACGCAGAGCCGGGTCATTCGAGCGATCAGTCAGCGTTCCTCAACGCGCGTGGGGCCCCACCCCCACGCGCTTCACGCTCGCTTCACTCGGCGGAACTGCCTGGGGTCGCGATTCTTCCCGGCCTGGTCAACGCGCACACCCATCTCGAGCTTTCCTACCTTCACCGGCGCGTTCCGCCGGCCGGCCGGTTCACCGACTGGATCACGACGATCGTCGCGACGCGAAGGCGGTATCCGGATCCGGGGGTGCCGGAGATCCTGGACGCCGCCCGTGACGGGATCCGCCGCGCGCGCGCGAGCGGCACGGTGCTCGTCGGCGACATCAGCAACACCCTCGTGACGGTGCCGCTGCTGCGCGAGGCCGGCATGACCGCGACGGTCTTCAACGAGCTGCTCGGCTTCAACGCGCCGGACGCCGAGGCGCGAGTGGCAGATGCGCGCCGGCGGGCAGCCGCCGTCGACGGCGCCGACGTGCGCGTCACACTCGCGCCGCACGCGCCGTATTCCGTCGCCCCCCCGCTCTTCCGCGCCATCCGCCGCGACCTCGACGCGCATCCCGGGAGCCGCACGAGCGTGCATCTCGGCGAGTCGCCGGAAGAGGTCGAGTTCGTGCGCCACGCGAGGGGCGACATCCGCGCGACGCTCGAGCAACTCGGGGTGTGGACCGATGAGTGGCGCGCCGTGCTGCCCGCGGGCGTTTCCCCGGTCGGGTACCTGTCGAAGCTGGGGTTTCTCGACGCTTCGGTGAACGTGGTGCACGGCGTGCAGTTCGACGACGATGACCTGGCGCGCCTGCGCGAGGCCGGCAGCACCGTCGTGACCTGCCCGCGCAGCAACCGGCACGTCGGGGTGGGCGATCCGCCGCTCGCTCGCTTTTACGCGTCCGGCGTGCGCGTCGCCGTGGGCACCGACAGCCTCGCGAGCGTCGAGGACCTGAACGTGTTCGAGGAGTTGAAGGAGATGCGCCGCCTCGCGCCCTCGGTTCCGGCGTCGCGGCTGCTCGAGAGCGCCACCCGGTGCGGCGCCGAGGCGCTCGGTTTCGGTGCCGAACTGGGCGCGATCGAGCCCGGGCGCCTGGCCCGGCTCCTGGCCATTCGAGTGCCGCCCGGCGTCACGGATGTGGAAGAATACCTCGTCGGCGGCCTTGCGGCGGACGCCGTGACCTGGCTCGATACCCAGCACCCGTGAAGCGCCTTCGCACTTACGCCTCCTTCGTCCGCTTCAGCCACTCGGTGTTCGCGCTGCCGTTCGCGCTCACCGGCGCGCTGCTGGCGCTTCACCAGGAGGCGAGCTGGGATGGCCCGACGATCGCGTGGCGAGTCTGGTGGATCGTCGTCGCCATGGTTGCCGCCCGCAGCGCCGCGATGGGATTCAACCGCCTCGTCGACGCGCGCTTCGACGCGCTCAACCCGCGGACGGCCAACCGCGAACTGCCGCAGCGGATCCTGACGCCGACCGAGGCTGCCGTCTTCGTCGCCGTGTCGGCCGGGGTGTTCGTGTTCGCCGCCTACGAGCTCGCCTGGATCTGCTTCGTGCTGTCGCCGGTCGCGCTGGCAATCGTGTTCTGGTATTCGCTCGCGAAGCGCTACACGTCGTACACCCAGCTCTTCCTCGGTCTCGCGATGGCGGTCGCGCCGGTGGGCGGATGGCTGGCGGCGGGCGGCCGCGGCGGCTGGGAGCCCTGGCTGCTCGGGCTGGCGATCGGATCGTGGGTGGGCGGCTTCGACGTCCTCTATGCGTGCCAGGACCTCGAGTTCGATCGGGCGCACGGCCTGCGGTCGATCCCGGTCCGCTTCGGCGTGGCGCGATCGCTTCTCATCTCGCGCGCCCTGCACGTGCTGGCCGGCGTGTGTCTCGCCGCGCTGGGCGTCGTGGCCGGACTGGGGCCGGTGTACTTCGGCGGCGTCGCCGGGGTGGCGCTGCTGCTCGTCTACGAGCAATCGCTGGTGCGGGCGGACGACCTGTCGCAGGTGAAACGCGCGTTCGACCTCAACGGCTACGTCGGCATACTGTACCTCGTCACGACGGCGATCGCGATCTATGTCCGTTGACCGCGGCCGGCGAGCGCCCGACGGGCGGGGCGGCCGGGGCGCGAACCGCCGGAACGTCGCCGTCGCCGTCACCGGGGCAAGCGGCGCGATCTACGCGGTGCGCACCCTCGCCGCGCTGCTCGAGTGCGGCTGTCACCTCGAGCTCGTGATCTCGGACTACGGCCGCCGCCTGCTGCGGGACGAGCTGGGCGAAGGGGTCGTGGCCGACAAGCTGGTGGACTACCTGGCGGGCCGGTACGGCGACGGCGTGACGAGCGGCACCGTCTCCCTGCACAGCAACCGCGACCTCGGTGCGAAGATCGCCAGCGGCAGCCAGAACTGCGAGAGCATGGTCGTCGTGCCCTGCTCGATGAAGACGCTGGCGGGGATCGCGCACGGCCTTTCGCGGAACCTCGTCGAGCGCGCGGCCGACGTGATGTTGAAGGAACGCCGGCCGCTGGTTGTCGTGCCGCGCGAGACGCCTATGAGCCTGCCGCAGCTGAAGAACATGGTGCTGTGTGCCGAGGCGGGGGCGACGATCCTGCCGGCGATGCCCGCGTTCTACCAGCTGCCGCAGACGCTCGACGATCTTGCTGACTTCATGGCGGGCAAGATCCTCGCGGCGCTCGGCTTCACCCACGACCTGTATCCCGCCTGGAAGGAGTAGCGCCGCACGCCGCCGATGAGCCGCGCGGAGACGCCCACCGACAAAACGCCGTCGCGCATCGCCGACATGTTCGACGCGATCGCGCCGCGCTACGACCTGCTCAACCACGTGCTCAGCGCCGGGCTCGACCGCCGCTGGCGATCGCGGGCGGTCGCCGCGCTCGGACTCCCGGAGGGCGCACGCGTGCTCGACCTCTGTACCGGCACCGGAGACCTGGCCCTCGCGGCGGCCCGCGCCGGGAACGGCGTCTCGGTGGTGGGGGTGGATTTCGCGGCCGCGATGCTGCGGCGGGGTGCGGAGAAGACGCGCCGCTCCGGCGCCGCCATCCGCCTCGTACGCGGCGATGCGACGCGCATTCCGCTGGCCGCAGAATCGTGCGACGCCGCGATGATCGCGTTCGGCATCAGGAACGTCATCGACCCCAATGCGGCTCTTGCCGAGATCGCGCGTGTCGTGCGCCCCGGCGGGCGCCTCGCGATCCTGGAGTTCGGCCAGCCTCGCATCCCGGGCATCCGGACGCTGTACTCCTGGTACTTTCGCTACCTGCTGCCGCTTGTCGGCCGCACCGTGTCGAAGCACCGCAGCGCCTATTCCTACCTGCCCGCATCGGTCGGGCAGTTCCCGCCGCCCGACGCGTTCGCGCGGATGATCGCAGGCCATGGATTCCTGAACGTCCGGCCCATCCCCCTCACCCTCGGCATCGTCTATCTGTATGTCGCGACTCGGAGTCCGTAAGCGTCTCAGGCCGTCGGCGTCGCGCCTCTGGTCCTCCGGCCCGGTCCTTCGATGACGCGGCTCTGATTGGACTCCAGGACAAATGATCGGCCGCCCGCCGAGATGCCTGTAGCGTCCTCCGCCGCAGGCATGTGCGCGACCGGCGTAGCCGACGTCCGGCCTGCCGGCCGACGGCCATCCCGCCGCCCCCCCGGACGCACTAATTCACGTGAGTGGACCACATTGAAGAGGCCGAGCCGGGTCCACTATCGTCACTCGGTCGCCGAACTGACCATGGCGGGACGGATAGCCGACATCCTTTGGCGACCCGGTAGGCGGGTTCACGATTGGTCGACCGTCGAAGTATAGAGATGGCTGGGCGTTCTCGTCAGTCCGTATGGCAGTGGTAGGCCTTAACCTCGGACGGCGCGAACAGCGGTCAACACCGCCGCATTCACGAGCGGTTCGAGCCTCGGGAAAGCCGATGCCGCTACGCCGAGAGGGCCCGTCAGGAAGTTGAGCGCCAGAGCGGACCAGACCCACACGCGATGTTCGAGCATTGTCCGATCGCACGCGATCCGCCATGTGTCCGAGCGTGCCATCAATAGTGCCACCGCCAGCAGCACGTTGGTGATGGCGAGCGCCCACCATCGCGCGAAATCGACGCCGACGACATAGAGGCTGAGCGGTGACAGGGCTGCCAGTACGAGTATCCCGGCCTTCGACGCGCCAGGCTGAGCAGGCCTCATGGTGGTTTCCCTACGGAGGATGGCCTTCGCGAAGAGCACCACCGTCGGAATCAGAAAACCAGCCAGAACAACGTGTTGCACCAGGCGTTTGGCGGTGAAGAAGATCTGGATCGAACGCGGCGTCTCCGTTGCCGCCCCGCCGAACAGAACCGAGACGGATCTCTCCTGAATCCAACTCCCGTGTTTCGCCGTGAGCTGAGCAACCAATGCGTTCTGGTCGATAGACGGGCTCGTCATCGACATCACGACGACGAGGATTCCGAGCAGCAGTGCGACCATGGCCACCGGGAGCATTCTCGTCAGGCGCGCATCGCCGGTCGCTGGGATCGAGTAGAGCCAGTAGGCAAAGACGACGGGTGCGTGGGCGACGGCAAACGCCTCGTGGATCAGGACTCCCGTACTACCGCACAGTAAAACGGCCACTACTGCGGTGGTTCCATGTGACCACTCGATACACGAAATGCACAGGAGCGCCAGCATCAGGCCGAGATGATCGAATCGGCCGACGTCGTAGAAGAAGTGCTGGAGCGTCGCGAAGTGGGTGGTGGCGAGAATCGCGAACGCTAACAGGCCGGCTCCTCCATATCGAAAGAAGGGTCGCCAGATGAAGAAGATCAGTCCTGCCGCCACGCCGGTCGCGTTGAACAGCGCGATCCACTCAACCGCGGAGAAGAGCGCGCTCGGTTCGACGACCCATGAAAGGATCTCGCCGGCGAGACCCCGCTTGACGAGACCATAATCGTACGTGAAGGCCCAGTGAGTAAACGACCAGTTGACGAGCGCGGGATCGTCGGCCAGGAGAATAGACACGTAGACGCCCGAGATCAGCGTCAGTGCTCCGCCGAGGACCAGCACAGGGGCAATCCGCAGACGCTCGAGGCGCTGGCGCGGCCTTGTTTTCGGGAGATGTCGAGCCCCACTCACGGACTGTCGTGGGACCATGATCAGTTCCACCTCTGTTGCGTGAGATCCGGCTCCACGCGTGGCACGATTCCGGGTCCTGGGAATTCTGCGAGTCTCTTCGATCGGGCGGCGTCGCTGAGCGCTACCTCCGCGAAGAACCGTACGTCGCCTGCGAACAACAGAGTCATGTCGGCAAAGGTACTGTCGTGCTCGGCCCTGACTTCGCGGATGACCTGGCTGTGCACGTCGAAGTCACAGCGGAAGCATTCGGAAGAGATCGACCTGGCCCGTCCCCGTGACACTCGAGCTTCAGCAGACTGCCTCGTATCGTGGGAGTCGTTCAAATCAAGTCGGGGTGAGCGCGACACGGTCGGAATCCTGGCCGGACGCCCTTCGGGGAGCGCAGGTAAGCGTTCCCAGCCCAATCCGACTGGGATTATGTCAGATCGTGGTGGTCGCTCATCACACGATGCCGTCACGCAGGGCACTTGAGCACGTCTTCTCCTCCCTAGCGAGCCTCGGGTTCGGCGTCACGTCAGGCGAACGGCGCAAGCCGGAAAAGCAAGCCCGGAAACGTTCGACGCAGCGCAGCGACAGCGGCCGCGGACTGGCGGACTTCGCAATAGGCGGAGTGGCTGCTATACTCGTAAGTTGCTGATGTACTTCAATTTCGAGGACCGTCCGGACACGCCGACGATCGCGACGCCGCTGTCGCGGCGCGAAGGCGTGCTGCTGTCGATGGTCCTCCACCTCCTGTTCGTGATCGCCACCCTGGTCACGCCGCAACTGCCGTTCATCAAGGAGCTCGAGCGGCAGCGGCTTGAGGCCCGCGAACAGGAGCGGCTGCGGGAACTCGAGGAGGCGCGCCGGAGCGCCCGGTTCGTGTTCGTCGAGCCGCGCGTGGACCTGCGCGCGCCGAAGCCTCCAGATGTCGCCGACCTGTCTGACATGGACCGCCGGCGGCAGACGGTCGAGCGGCCGCGCGACGCCATCAACCCGATGCCGTTCGCCCGCGGCAACTCCCCGGAACGCATCGAAGCGGCGCCGCCCTCGACGCCCGCACCGGCACCGGCGCCGGCCGCGGAACCGGCGCCGGAGCCGGGTGGCGACGCGGCCAAGCAAGGGCTCACGCTGCCGGAATCGCTGACGGGGCTCGAGCGGCAGGGCGACAACGGCAGCCAGACGAAGCTGCGCGGCCCCTCGAGCGGCGTCATTGCCGACGCGATCCGCAACGTGCAGCGATACGTCGACAAGGAAGGGTTCCGGAACCCGCGCGGGGGTGCGAACCAGGACCTGCGCGAGTCCATCCAGTTCGATTCGAAGGGTGTCGAGTTCGGCCCATGGCTGCGCCGCTTCGTCGCGCAGATCCGTCGCAACTGGTTCGTGCCGCAGGCGGCGATGACGATGCACGGCCACGTCGTCATCACGTTCTGGGTGCACAAGGACGGGCGGCTGACCGATCTGCAGATTGTGAAGCCGTCGGCCATCGACGGCTTCAACAACTCCGCCTTCGGCGCGCTCGCCTCGTCCGACCCGACCTACCCGCTGCCGCCGGAATACCCCGACGACAAGTGCTTCTTCACGGTCATCTTCTACTTCAACGAAACGCCCCAGGCGCCATGACCGGACCGTCGCGCACGCAGCAGCTCGGGCTGCTGATCCTGCTGGCCGCGCTGGCGATGCTGGCGCTGTGGCGCGCCTGCGGCGCGACCGGCGCCCCCTGACGTGCCGCGCCTGGTCGCCATCCTCGGTCCCACGGCGACGGGGAAGAGCGCGCTCGGCATTGCCCTCGCGCAGCGGTTCGGCGGCGAGGTGGTGAGCTGCGATTCCACGGCGGTCTACCGCGGGTTCGACATCGGGACCGACAAGGTGCCGGCGGCGCAGCGCGGCGGCGTTCCCCACCACATGATCGACGTGGTGGAGCCGATCGCGGAGTACTCTGCGGCGCGTTACGCTCGCGAGGCCGCCACGGTGATCCGTGCGATCAGCGCGCGCGGCCGGCTGCCGATCCTGGTCGGCGGGACCGGCCTCTATTACCGCGCGCTGACGCGCGGGTTCTTCCCCGGTCCCGGGCGCGATGCCGCCCTGCGTGCGCGGCTCGATCGGATCGCGGACCGCCGCGGTCCCGAGCGGCTGCACGCGTGGCTGGCGCGCGTCGATCCGCCGTCGGCGCAGCGCATTCAGCCGCGCGATCGCCGGCGGCTCGTGCGCGCTCTCGAGGTCTACCAGCTCACCGGCCGGCCGTTGACGGAGCATTTCGCCACGACGGCGCCGTCGCTGCCGGAGTACCGCGTCCTCGCGTTCGCGCTGCAGATTCCACCGGAGCAGACCGCGGAGCGTGTGGCGCGGCGGGTGCACGCGCAGTTCGAGGCGGGGTTGATGGATGAGATCCGCGGGCTGCTCGCGGCCGGCGTGCCGTCCACCGCCCACCCGTTTACCGGTCTCGTCTACCGACCGGCGCTGGAGCTCCTGAACGGCGTGCGCGGCGAGCGCGAGACGCGCGAGCTCATCGTGCGCGAGAACCGGCGCTACGCGCGGCGGCAGTTGATCTGGTTCCGGAAAGAGCCTAATCTACGGTGGATTCACGCCGCAGGAGAGCGCGCGGACACGCTGGATCGCGTTGTGCGCGACCTTGCCGCGCTGGAGACTCCCCCTGATGCCACAGACCCGTGACGCGAAGTCCGCTCCGGCGGTCCCGAACATCCAGGACGTCTTTCTCAACTACGCGCGCCGCGAGAAGCTGGTGGTCCACATCCGTCTCATGGACGGCTCGGAGTTCGAGGGCCGCGTCAAGAACTTCGATCGCTTCGCGGTGATCGTCGATCGCGACGGCGCCGACCACATGATCTTCAAGCACGCGATCGCCACCATCCGGTCGCCGCGCTCGATCGGGAACTACTACTCCACGCACGAAGGCTGATTGTCCACGCCTCCCGACCGTGTCCTCCTGATCGTGCTCGACAGCGTCGGCGTCGGCGAGCTGCCGGACGCGGACCGTTATGGTGACCGGGGCAGCGATACGATCGGCAACATCGCCCGGATCGTCCCGCTCAAGCTGCCGACGCTGCGGCGGCTCGGGCTGTCGCGTGTCGCGAACCTGCCGCCCGGTCCGGATGCGCCGCTGCCGCTTGGCGCGTACGGCCGCATGGCCGAGGCCTCGCCCGGCAAGGACTCGGTGACCGGGCACTGGGAGATTGCGGGCCTGCTGCTGGAGCGGCCGTTTCCGGTGTTCCCGGACGGGTTTCCGGCGCCGCTCATCGCCGAGTTCGAGCGGAGAATCGGGCGCGGCACGCTCGCCAACCGCGTCGCGTCGGGCACGGCGATCATCGACGAGCTCGGGGCGGAGCACATGCGCACGGGCAAGCCGATCGTCTACACGTCAGCCGACAGCGTGTTCCAGATTGCGGCGCACGAAGCGATAGTGCCGGTTGCCGAGCTGTACCGCTGGTGCAAGATCGCCTTCGAGCTTGCCGCCATCGGGCTTGGTGTCGGACGGGTGATTGCCAGGCCCTTCGTGGGACAGCCCGGCGCGTTGACGCGCACGGCGAACCGGCGCGATTTCGCGCTCACCCCCTTCGCGCCGACGCTGCTCGACCACGTGTCGCAGTCGGGGCTGCCGGTGGTCGGCATCGGCAAGATCGAGGACCTGTTCGCCGGGCGCGGCGTCACGCGCGCCGTGCACACCGCCAGCGATGCCGCCGGCATGGACGCGATCGCCGAGGCGATGTGCACCACCGACCGCGGGTTGATCTTCGCCAACCTCGTCGATTTCGACGCGCAGTTCGGCCATCGCAACGACACCGCGGGGTACGCGGCCAACCTCGAGCGGTTCGACGAGCGGCTCGCGGCATTGCTGCCGGCGCTCGCCCCGCAGGACGTGCTGGTGGTCACCGCCGATCACGGCAACGATCCGACCACGCCGAGCACCGACCACTCGCGCGAGCACGTGCCGCTGCTCGTCGCCGGCGCGCGCGTGCGCCCTGGCGTGGATCTCGGCACCCGCTCGACGTATGCCGACCTGGGCCAGACAATCGCCGAGCTGTTCGGTGTCGGCCCGCTCGCGAACGGCACGAGTTTCCTGCGGCAGCTGGCCGGCGAGGCGACGGATGCGCGCACGGCGGCTTCGACCGGACCTCGTGCACTGGCGGATCGTGCGAAGGGGCCGCACCAAGGACGATAGCGTGCGCGGGCCTCTGCGGCCCCGTTCGATCGGACCGTGACACAGGAAACCATGACCATCCGCGAGCAGCTCGAGCAGCGCGAGCGTGAGATTCTCGCGCCGCAGGCCGCCAAGAGCGCGGACACGAAAGGACGGCTGCGCCCGGAACCCGAGGACCCGATCCGGCCGGCGTACCAGCGCGATCGCGATCGCGTCATCCACTCGAAGGCGTTCCGCCGCCTCAAGCACAAGACGCAGGTGTTCTTCGCGCCCACCGGCGATCACTACCGGACGCGGCTCACGCACACGCTGGAGGTCTCGCAGATCGCGCGCAGCATTGCCAAGGTGCTCAGGTTGAACGAGGAGCTGACCGAGGCGGTCGCGCTCGGACACGATCTCGGCCACACGCCGTTCGGCCATGCCGGCGAGCGCGTCCTCGACGGCCTGGTGCCGGGCGGGTTCAACCACTACGAACAGAGTCTGCGCATCGTCGACGTCCTGGAGCGGGACGGTGCCGGGTTGAACCTCACCTGGGAAGTCCGCGACGGCATCGCCAGGCATTCGAAGGGGAAGAGCGGGCTGCCGGTCGGCGCCGATCCGGGGCAGCGGGCAGGGACGATCGAGGGACAGATCGCTCGCGTCGCTGACATCATCGCTTACGTGAACCACGATATCGATGACGCGGTGAGGGCGGGGATCCTGCGGGAGGAGGACCTGCCCCGCGTGCGCGTCGAGGTGCTGGGGCGGTCCTCGTCGGAGCGCATCGGGCGCATGGTGACCGACGTGGTGGTGGAGACGCTCGAAGGCGGGATGACCGAGATCCGGATGGGCGATGCGATCCTGAAGGCGACGCTCGGGCTGCGCGAGTTCCTCTTCGACGCGGTCTACGAGAACGAGATCGCGACGGCGGAGTTCAAGAAGGCCGGCGGCATCCTCGGCGGGCTCTGGGAGAAGCTCAGGGAGCAGCCCGGCGAGTTCCTCGACCGCAGGACGCTGGAGGAGGAAGGACTCGACGTGGCCGCTCGCGACTTCCTGGCGGGAATGACCGATCGTTACGCCGTCAACCTCTACGAACAGCTGTACATTCCGAAGCCGTGGGTGGCGCCACACGGCATCTGAGCATGTCCGGTTCATCCCATCGCCGGCTCGTCGCCTTCGCCTGGCTGGTGCTGGCCTACAACGTCGGCGTCATCCTGTGGGGCGCGTACGTCCGCGCCACCGGTTCCGGCGCCGGCTGCGGAGAGCACTGGCCGCTCTGCAACGGCGTCGTGATCCCGCGTTCGCCGTCCACGGCGACGATCGTCGAGTTCTCGCATCGGCTGACGAGCGGTCTTGCGCTGCTCGCGGTGGTTGCCCTCCTCGGGTGGGTGCGGCGCGCCTGCGCGCCGGGCCATCCCGCCCGAACGGGCGCGGCGCTGACCGTGTTCTTCATGCTCACGGAAGCTGCGGTCGGGGCCGGGCTGGTGCTCTTCCAGCTCGTGGCCGACAACGCCACGATGGCGCGCGCCATGTTCATGGCGGTGCACCTGCTGAACACATTCGTCCTGCTCGCCTGCCTGGCGCTCACGGCCTGGTGGCTGGGCGGCGCGGCGCCGCCGCGCCTGCGGGAGCACCGGGGGGAAGCGCTCGCGATCGCCGCGCTGCTGGCCGGACTGCTGCTGACCGGCACCAGCGGCGCCGTGGCAGCGCTCGGCGACACCCTGTTCCCGGACGGATCGCTTGCGGCGGCGCTCGCCGCCGATCTTTCGGCGACCTCGCACTTCTTGATCCGGCTGAGGCTGCTGCATCCTGCGATCGCGGTGATCGTCTCGGCAGCGCTCGTGTTCGCCGCGGGGCGCCTCGCCCGCGGGGGCGGCGTCGTCGCGGCGCGCCTGGCACGCACCGTGGGCGTGCTGAGCGTCGTCCAGCTCGCGCTGGGTGCGCTCAACGTGGCGCTCCTCGCGCCCATCTGGATGCAGCTGGTGCACCTGCTGGTCGCCGACGGGCTGTGGATCGCCGTCGTGCTGCTCGGAGCCAGCGCGCTCGGGCGGGCCGCTGCCGAGACACCGGTGCGCCGCGTCCCGGCCGCATAGTCGTCGTGTGACGGGATGCCCTTCGGCCGCGCCGTTCAGTACGTCAGCCCCAACCCGATCCGGATCGTGTGCGCGGTGTAGCGATACAACGCGCTGGTCGAGTCGTGGTCCGTGTAGTCGTATCCGGCGATCAGATCCAACGCGAGCCTCCCAGTGCTCGATGGGGCGAGCGGCCACGTGACGAGCGCCTGCGCGGTGGTGATTCGATCATGACGACGCACATCGGGCAGGGGCAGCCCGTCTGTGTCGAAGGCATACGTCGACGGATACCGCTTGTCGCTCCAGGCGACCGAGCCCGTCAGCTCGACGTCCTTTCCGATGATCGATTTCAGCGCCACGCCGCCGCGCGTCGCATCGCTGGCGAACAGGTCGTCGTACACACCGTCATCGATGTAGAGCGCCGGGGTGGTCACGAGGGCCGGCGGGACCTGTCCTGACACGTCACGCCGGCTGATCTCGACCGACAATCCGGTCCGCGCCGACAGCGACTGCGCAATCCGCGCGAACAGCGTGAGCTGCTGCGCGGTCGAGCCCGGCGAGCCAGGAATGACGACCGGCAGCAGGGTGATGTCCGCCTGGCTGCGCGAGCCTCGGCCACGTCCCTGCATGCCGGGGGCCGTGTCTGCGGGCGTGCCGGTATCGGCGTGCACCGCCAGGACTTCGGTGCGAGAGGACACCGCGTCGTACTGCTTCGACCCGACGCTGAGCTCTCCGATGAGCGTGGTCCGGGTGTCGAAGCTGACTAGGACGCTGCCAAATCCGGAGTGCTGCAACTGGTTCATGGCAGCGAACGAGGGGAAGCGTCGCAGGTCGAAGCGATACCCCGCGCGGACGGTTGCGCGTTCTGGACCGAGCTCGAGATTCGCGAACGCTCCGGCGCCGTTGTAGTCGGCCGCTCCCCACGAATCGCCGTTCCGCCGCAGATACCCGTCGCCGCCGGCGTAGAGGTGATTCCTGCCCTGCTCGTCGAACGTCAACCGGTACGATCCGCCGGCTGCGTGCGAGATGAACCGCCAGGAGCCGGGCGTCGAAAAGTCGCCGGTATCGAGCTCGTAAACCACGCGGAGGCGCTCATCCTTGAACAGGTGCTCGAACTGGCCCGACGCGTTCACCGTGCCGCTGCCACCCGACTCGCCATTGAGCGACGTCACGCCGGGGGTGACCATCGCGGAGGCCGACGGCTGGGCAGCGAGCGGCGCGGTGACGCTCAGGACTACGGCGAACGTCAGCGCGATGCGTTGCGTGAGGACGAGCATCAGAGCCGAGAATGCGTTCGAGGTCACGGTCAATCTCCTTGATCCACTGCCGACTCTGAGACGGAGGAACCTCCAACCTCCAGCTGCCAACCTCCGAACTCGCTGTTCCCGGTTGGAGTTCCTGGTTGGCGGTTGGAGGCTGGGCGCTCCGCGGCGCAGCGCCGCGTGGGTTCAGCGGCGACCGCCGCGATACGCGCCGCCCTGTGGTGTCCCGGCGTTGGTACAGGTGCCACCGCATCGGCCCGCTCCGTAGCCGGTACCGTCGCGCGGCCCCATGCCGCGGTTGCCGGAGCCGTTTCCGGGCCCGTAGCCGCGGCCCGCTTTCTGCCCGGCAGCCTGGCGGGCCTGGTAGTTGTCGCAGATGCCGTCGCCGTTCGCGTCGACGAAGTTCGGCCCCACCCGTTGTCCGCTCGGCGGTCCGGCCGGCGGCGTCGTCTGGGCGGCCGCGATCGACGCGCCGAGGATCAGCAGCCCCAGCGTGGAGAGAAGCGTCCGTTTCATGACTGTGCTCCTTGAATGCCGGCCACCTCGTGGTGGCCGTTCACCGGCTGGTTGAGCACGGTGGGTGCCATCCGATCCCAGAGTCGCGCTGGTCCGGTATGTCGTTGAAAGCTGGTCGCTTGCGCGATACCGGGCGGCGCCAGGACGGCGTCGCTGCGCGACCGCCTGGTCGAGCCCTTCGACCAAATGGTCGATCGCCCAACGGGTAAAGCGGCCTGGCACCTTGCCCGCAAAGGGAGTGCAGCCCCCTTTTCAAGGCAAGGTCGCGCCTAGAGGCTCTCGAGCGAGTACTTTTTGAGCTTGTAGCGGAGGTGACGTTCGCTCATGCCCAGTGCCCGGGCGGCCTGGGTCTGCACGCCGCCTGACTGCGCCAGCGCCTCGGCAATCAGCTTGCGCTCGAACTGGCCTACGCGCTCGACGAACGTGCCCGCCGCCGCCGGTTCCGGGGCCAGTCCAGCAACGTGGTCGGGCAGGTCGGCGGTGGTGATTAACGGACCTCGCGCGAGCACGACAGCGCGATGGATCACGTTCTCGAGCTCGCGCACGTTTCCCGGAAACCCATACCGCAGCACCACGTCCATCGCCTCGCGGGAGATCCGTTTCGCCGCGCCGTCCGACTCGTCGGCGAACTGCCTGAGGAATCGCTCGACGAGCAGCGGAATATCCTCGCGGCGCTCGCGCAGCGGGGGCACGCTGATGCTGACGACGTTCAGCCGGTAGTAGAGGTCATCGCGGAAGTCGCCGGCGCGCACCATCGCTTCGAGATCCCGGTTCGTGGCGGCGATGACGCGGACGTCCAGCTGCACCGTGCGCGTGCCGCCCAACCGCTCGATCGCGTGCTCCTGCAGGACGCGCAGCAGCTTGACCTGGGTTGGCCGTGGCAGCTCGCCCACCTCGTCGAGGAGCAGCGTGCCGCCGTCAGCCAGCTCGAACCGGCCGCGCAGCTCGCGGTCGGCGCCGGTGAACGCGCCGCGCTCGTGGCCGAACAGCTCCGACTCGATGAGCGTCTCGGGGAGCGCGGCGATGTTGACGGCGACAAACGGCCGCCGCCCCCGCGGGCTGGCGTAGTGAATCGCTCGCGCGAGCAGCTCCTTGCCGGTCCCGCTCTCGCCCCTGATCAGGATGGTCGCGCGGCTCGCCGCGGCGCGCGCGGCGGTGTTGATCGCGGCAGCCATGGCCGCGCTCGCGGTCTCGAGGCCCTGCAGGCGGTACTTCGACTCGAGCTGGCGCCGCAGCTCGCGGTTTTCGGATTCCAGCGCGCGCCGCTCGAGGCTGCGGACCACCAGCACGTCGAGCTCCTCGAGATCCACGGGTTTGGTCAGGTAGTCGGCCGCACCGTGTTTCATCGCGTCCACGGCGCTGGCAACCGTCCCGAACGCGGTCATGACGATGACCTGGAGCTCGGGGTTGGCCGACCGCAGTTGCTTCATCAGGTCGACGCCGCTCATGCCGGGCATGCGCAGGTCCGTCAGCACGAGATCCGGCGCCGTCGTCTGCGCGGACGCGAGGGCATCCTCCGCGCTGGCCGCGGTCGTTACCGTGAAGCCACGCTTCTTGAGGAAGCCGGCCAGCACCGTTCGCTGCGAGCTCTCGTCGTCGACGACCAGTATCCGTCCTTCAGGCACGTGCCACGTCCTCTGACACCGGTACGCGCATGCGCATGGTCGTGCCCCGGCCCGGCGCTGAGTCGACCTCGATCGTTCCGCCGTGCGCCGCCACGATCTGCTGTGTCACGGCCAGGCCCACGCCGGTCCCGGTCCGCTTGGTCGTGAAGTAGAGGTCGAAGATCTTCGGCAGATCGGCCGGATCGATCCCGCTCCCGGTATCGCGCACCTCGATGCTGCACTCGCGCGCCACCGCCGCGGCGGTGATCGTGACGCGCCCGCCCCGCGGCGTGGCATCGAGCGCGTTGCGGAGCAGGTTGTCGACCGCCTGCCGCATCTGTTCCGGGTCGAACAGCACCGTGGCGTGCCCGGGAGCCGCGACGATTTCAACGCCGCGTGATTCGGCCAGCGGCCTCGCGGCGCCGACGATCGTCTCCAGCCACGGCCCCACGGGCGTCGGCTGGCGGTTGAGCGCCGGCGGCCGTGCGAAGTCGAGGAACTGCTGCACCTTGGCGTTCAGCCGGTGCGTCTCGTGCTGAATGACGTCGACGAGTTCGTTCGCGTCCCCGGCCGCATCGGCGGAGCCACCCGACGTCGGGTCGAGGCACTCGTTTCTCAGCCGTTGCGCGCTCATCGCGATCGCATTGAGCGGGTTGCGGATTTCGTGCGCGACGGTGGACGCCAGCTCGCCCATCGCCGAGAGTCGATCGCGGCGGCGCAGCGCCTCCTGTGCGAGCGCGTGCTCCACACTGAGTGCGCCGAAACGCCGGCGGATCCACGCGAACCCGATTGCGAGCACGCCCAGCGCTGCGGCCGCGGCCAGCGTGATCGTGAGCCGCACCGCCGTGCGCCGTTCGGCGCTGCGCAAGCGATCGAGCCGCATGCCGAGCCGCAGGTTCGCCGGGCTGACGCCGCCGACGTCTATCGGACCCTTCAGCTCGAGTACCGGCCGGCCGGACACGTCGAGGCGCCGCTCGCGGAGGGCGCTCCCGCTGCCGCCGTCCGCGTCGGGCTCGTTCGCGACGTCCCCCTGTGCCTTCCGCACGCCGCCGTGCTCGAACACGATGTAGGCGACGCCCTCGGCGCTCGCCACGATGTCGGCCAGGAGCGCGTCAAGCGACGACTGCCGCTGGAGATCGGCGACCTCCGTTGCGTCGGCGATCAGCACGATCGCCCCGCCGTTCTGCCGTCGAACGCCGCCGGCCACCCGCGCGACGCCACCACGGCGCCCCTCGTGGACGTCGGTCACCGCCTCCTGTTCTCCGCCGAGAATGCGCTCCAGGATGGCGCCCCCGCCGCCCGGGCCCATACCTGGGCCCCCGCCGCCCGGGCCCATACCAAGGCCCCCGCCCGGGCCCATCCCGCGGCCGCCGCCAGGTCCCGGTCCGAAGCCGCCGCCCGGCCCGGCATGTCCCGGGCGGTCGGGCGCGACGAAGTGCTCGCGCGAGCCGTCCGGCCGCACTACCGTGACGCGGAAGAGGTGATTGCCGGCGGCGATCTGCTCGAGCGCCTGCGCCGTCAGCCCGCCGCGCCGATCGATCTCCGCGAGCAGCCTGGCGTTGTCGAGGAGACGCTCGGCGAGCTGGTCGAGCGCTTCGGCGGCGGCAGCGCGATTCGCGCGCGCCGCGGCCGCGACGGTGTCGCGGGCCGACGCTGCCTGTGCCCGGACGAGCGTTTCGAATTCCTGCCGCGTCGACGCGTAGTCGAGCCAGCCGACGGTCACGAGGGCGGCGGCGAGCAGCACGGTAAGCGCACCGATGCTCCAGCCGCTGGTCGCGAGCCGACGTACGACGGAATTCGACAGCGGAGAACTCCTCGATTGCCGTCGAGCAATCGCCGCGCCGTATGCGCCGGCTGCGTCGGTCTCCTGTAAGTACCAGGTTTCCAGGTAGTTACCGCAGGCGCTTCGAGCGGCGCCCGGCCTCGGGCCGGGGCCTTCGACCATTCCGTCGATGCCCGCCGGGAAGTCGGCGGTGAAAGGGCCCCGCACTCTCCGCGTCCGGAGACTGCAGAGTTCCTTTCACGTGCTGCACAATCACCAGCGCCTCCGACAACGTGCTCGGCGATCGCGGCGAACCGTGGCGTTCGCTCGGTGTGCCGATGGGCGACGGCGGGGCAGCCGACGCACTCGCCCCCACAGCCCAGGGTATAATGACGGGTTCCTGCGCGCGCCGCGGGCCGCGCCATCGCATGCTCTTCGACCTCAACAAGCTGCACGGCGGCTTCGAGCAGGTCGAGCGGACCCTTCAGCCGTCCGTCTTCGACCCCCCGGACGAGGACTATCGGGTCGTCGCCCCGGTCGAGTTGTCGCTGCGCGTGGAGAAGGCGGGCGGCGATGCCTTCCGTGTCGCCGGCCGCGCGCAGACGCAGCTCGAGCTCGAGTGCGGGCGCTGCCTCGAGCCGTTCGAGATGCCGGTCGACGCGACCTTCGATCTCCGTTACGTGCCGCACGAGCAGAACGCCGGCGAGGGCGAGCGCGAGGTGGCCGAGGACGACCTGACGACCGCGTTCTACCGCGACGGCATGCTGGATCTCGTCGAGCTGCTGCGCGAACAGTTCCAGCTCGCCCTGCCCATGAAGCCGCTGTGCACCGAGGCGTGCCGCGGCCTCTGTCCCGACTGCGGAGCGAACCGCAATCGCACCCAGTGCGGCTGCACGCCGAAGTGGGAGGATCCCCGCCTGGCGACGCTCAAGGGGCTGCTGAACCGCCAGAAGGAGAATTGAGATGCCCAATCCCAAACGGCGCCACTCGAAGGCGCGGACGGCCAAGCGCCGCACCCACGATGCCCTGAAGCCGGTGCCGGTCGGCACCTGCCCGCAGTGCCACGAGGCGAAGGCGCCGCACCAGGTGTGCCCGCACTGCGGCTACTACAAGGGCCGCCAGGTCCGCGAGGTCGAGGAAGCCTAGCCGCGCGGATGATGCGCATCGCCATCGATGCGATGGGCGGCGATGACGCACCGGCGAACATCATCGACGGCGCGCTCGTGGCCGCGCGGCACCTGCAGGTCGGCCTGCTCCTCGTGGGCGCAGCCGACGCCATCACCCGCGAACTGGCGCGGCATCCCGGCACCTCCTCTCTCGACCTGCGCATCCTCGAAACCCCCGAGTGGATCGACATGGCGGAGCCCGCCGCGGCGGCGTTGCGGCGCAAGCCGCGCGCCTCGGTCCGCCTGGCCGCTGATGCGGTCCGCGACGGCGAGGCGCAGGCGATGTTCAGTGCCGGGCATACCGGCGCCTCGCTGATCGCCGCGCACGCGGCGTTCGGCCGGCTGCCAGGCGTCGACCGTCCCGCGCTGGCGACCATCATCCCGACCCGCCGCCAGCCGGCGGTGCTGCTCGACTCCGGCGCGACGGTCGAGTGCCGGCCACAGCACCTGGTGCAGTTCGCGCTGATGGGCGCCGCCTACGCGCGCGTCGCCCTCGGCTGCCGGTCGCCGCGGGTGGCACTGCTCTCGGTGGGCGAGGAGGAGACGAAGGGCAACGAACTCACACGCGAGGCCCACCGCCTGCTGAAGGAGGCCCCGATCGCGTTCGTCGGCAACGTCGAGGGCCGCCACGTGTACGCCGGCGACGCCGACGTGATCGTGTGCGACGGCTTCACCGGCAACGTCACCCTCAAGGTCAGCGAAGGACTCGTGGAGACCGTCGAGGCGCTGCTGCACGACGAGCTCTCGTCGACCTTCGGCACGCGTGTCGGCTACCTCCTCTCCCGCCAGGCGTTCCGCCGTTTCCGCAAGCGCCTGGATTACTCCGAGTACGGCGGCGCGCCGCTCATCGGGCTCAACGCCCTGTGCATTGTCGGACATGGCCGGTCGTCGCCCAAGGCGGTGCGCAACGCCGTGGCGATGGCGGCGCGGTTTGCCGCGGACGGCCTCGTGGACCGGCTCGCGCGTGAGGTCCTGCAGACCAGGAAGCTCGCCTTATGATCGCGTTTCTCTTTCCCGGGCAGGGCGCCCAGAAGGTCGGCATGGGGAAGTCGCTTGCCGAGCGCTTTCCCGTCTGCCGCGACACGTTCGTGGAGGCGGACACCGCGCTCGGCGAGCCGCTGTCGGCGCTGTGCTTCGAAGGGCCGCAAGATCGGCTGCTGCTGACCGAGAACACGCAGCCGGCGATCCTCGCGATGAGCACTGCCGTGTGCCGTCTCGTCGTGTCGGAAGGCGTGTCGCCGGCGTTCGCCGCGGGGCACAGCCTGGGCGAGTACTCCGCGCACGTCGCCGCCGGTACGTTATCCTTCGCGGATGCCTTGCGGACGGTGCGGCGCCGCGGGCAGTACATGCAGGAGGCGGTGCCCGTTGGCGAAGGCGCGATGGCGGCGATCATGATGCTCGAGGCCGACGCGGTGGCGCGTGCGTGCGAACAATCCGTCGCGGAGCTCCAGGGACGGGTGGTCGCGCCGGCGAACCTGAACGCGCCCGGGCAGGTGGTGATCGCCGGCCACGCCGACGCGGTCGCGCTCGCCGGCGAGAAGGCGAAGGCGCTCGGCGCGATGCGCGTGGTGCCGCTCGCGGTGAGTGCCCCGTTCCACTGCGCGCTGATGAAGCCCGCGGAGGAACGGCTCGTCGGCGACCTCCGTGCGCTCCCGGCGAGCGCGCCGCGGTTCCCCGTCGTCGCCAACGTCGACGCCGAGCCGAAGCGCGACGCCGCCTCAGCGATCGAGGCATTGATCCGGCAGGTTTCGGCGCCGGTCCGCTGGGAGCAGGTCGTGCGCCGGTTGATCGCGGAAGGCGTGGACACGTTCCTCGAGCTCGGTCCCGGGACGGTGCTCGCCGGCCTGGTGAAGAAGATCGACCGCGGGGCGACGGTGATGAGCATCGAGGACGACGCCGGCTTCGCACGGGCGCTGGCCTCGCTCCGCGCGCAGGGCTGACCGGACGCTTCAACTATGATTGACTTGTCGGGGCGGATCGCGATCGTCACCGGCGCTTCGCGCGGCATCGGCGCCGCGACCGCGCGGCAGCTGGCCCGCCAGGGCGCTTACGTCGTCGCCGCCGCGCGCGGCGAGCACGCGCGGGCCGTGGCCGACGGCATCGCGGCCTCCGGCGGCGGTGCCGAGGCGCTCGCCCTCGACGTCACCGAGCAGCCCGCCGCCGAGCGCGCCGTCGCCGCCGTCGCCGAGCGGCACGGCCGGGTGGACATCCTGGTGAACAACGCGGGCATCGCGCGCGATCAGCTGATGCTGCGCATGAAGCGGGAGGACTGGGACGCGGTGCTGAGCACCAACCTGACCGCCGCGTTCGCGATGACGCAGGCGGCGCTCAAGCCGATGATCCGGCAGCGGGCCGGCCGCATCATCTGCATCAGCTCGGTCGTCGGCCAGGCCGGCAATGCCGGCCAGGCGAACTACGCCGCGTCCAAGGCGGGGCTGATAGGCTTCGCCAGGGCGGTGGCGCTGGAGGTGGCCTCGCGCGGGATCACGGTGAACGTGGTGGCGCCGGGCCTGATCGACACGGACATGACGCGCGCGATCACCGACAGCGCGCGCGAGGGATGGGCCGCGAAAATCCCGTTGCGGCGTCTCGGTTCACCCGACGACGTCGCGTCGGCCGTGTGCTTTCTGGCCTCGGATGAGGCATCGTATATTACCGGGCAGGTGCTTGCCGTCAACGGCGGCATGTATATGTAGGCGCCGCTGCCGGGCGCGAACATTGTCGCGCCGCCGGGCGGAATCGCCGTTCCGCCTGTTCCGGGTGCCGCGTCATCATCGTTTCGTTTTCGTGAGCGGGACGTCCCGCGCTGGAGGGGTGAATGGCCGTCGCTGACAAGGTGAAGAGCATCATCGTGGAGCAGCTCGGGGTCGACGAGGAAGAAGTCACGCCGGACGCGTCGTTCGTCGACGACCTGGGCGCCGATTCGCTCGACACGGTTGAGCTGGTCATGGCCTTCGAGGAGGAGTTCGGGATCGAGATCCCGGACGAGGACGCCGAGAAGATCACCCGCGTGAAGGAAGCGATCGAGTACATCGAATCCCACAGCAAGAAGAAGTAGGGACCACGGAGGCAGCTTGAGCAGGCGAGTCGTCGTGACGGGCGTGGGCCTCGTGTCCCCGGTCGGCATCGGCACGGAAGCGAACTGGGACGCGCTGCTGGCGGGGCGCAGCGGCATCGGCGCCATCACGCGATTCGACGCTGCGGCGTTCTCTGCGCGGATCGCCGGGGAGGTCAAGGGCTTCGATCCGCTGCGGTTCGTGGACAGGAAAGACGTCAAGAAGATGGACGTCTTCATCCAGCTGGCGATTGCCGCCACACAGTTCGCCGTCGACGACGCCGGGCTGAGCATCACGCCCGAGGTGGCCACCCGTGTCGGGGTGTTCATCGCTTCCGGGATCGGCGGGTTCAACACCATCGAGCGCGAGCACAAGGCGCTGCTCGAGGGCGGCCCGCGCCGAATCTCCCCGTTCTTCATTCCCGCCACGATCATCAACCTCGCTGCCGGCCAGGTGTCGATCCGCTTCGGGGCCAAGGGCCCGAACTCGGCAACCTGCACCGCCTGCTCGGCCTCGGCGCACGCCATCGGCGACGCCTTCGAGGTCATCCGCCGCAACGACGCCGACGTGATGATCGCCGGCGGCTCGGAGTCGGCGATCACGCCGATGGGGGTCGGCGGCTTCGCGGCGATGCGCGCCCTCTCCACGCGCAACGACGAGCCGGAGCGCGCCAGCCGCCCGTTCGAGAAGGACCGCGACGGCTTCATCATGGGCGAGGGCTCGGGAGTGATCGTGCTCGAGGAGCTGGAGTTCGCGCGGCGGCGCGGCGCGCCGATCTACGCCGAGCTGGTCGGCTCCGGCATGTCGGCGGACGCGTATCACATCACCGCGCCGTCGGAGGACGGAGACGGCGCGATGCGGGTGATGGAGACCGCGATCCGGCAGGCGGGCATCCGTCCCGACCAGGTCGACTACATCAACGCGCACGGCACCTCCACGCCCTACAACGACAAGCTGGAGACGCTGGCGATCAAGCGGCTGTTCGGCGACCACGCGCCGCGCCTGGCGATCTCGTCCACCAAGTCGATGACCGGCCATCTGCTCGGCGCCGCCGGCGGACTCGAGGCCGGCATTACCGTGCTCACCATCCGCCACCAGGTCGTGCCGCCGACCATCAACTACGACACGCCCGACCCGGAATGCGATCTCGACTACGTGCCGAACACCAAGCGCGCGATGAAGGTCGACTACGCGCTCTCGAACTCGTTCGGCTTCGGTGGCACCAACGGGGCGCTGCTGTTCAAGAGGTTCACCGGCTGAGTCAGGGCAGAGCGCCTATGGCCTTCGGGCAGCACGAGGACGCGAAGACGCGAAGACCCGAGACTGCTCGAGTTCACCATACTCATCATGAAAATCGCTGTCTGTATCAAGCAGGTCGTCACGCGCGAGTGGCAGCTCCGCGTCAACGATCAGAAGACCTGGATCCGCGATCAGGACGCCAGCTTCGAGCTGAACGAGCCCGACGCCTACGCGCTGGAAGAGGCGCTTCGGCTCAAGGAGAAGCACGGCGGCGAGGTCGTCGCCTGCTGCGCGGGACCGGCGCGTGCCACCCAGGTCATCCGCGAGGCGCTCGCCCGCGGCGCCGATCGCGCCATCCACGTAGAGGCCGACGCGCTCGCCCAGGCGGACGGGTTCGCCGTGGCCGACGCGCTTGCCGGCGCCATCCGTGACGAGGGATTCAGCCTCGTGTTGACCGGGCTCCAGTCCGACGACCAGGGTTTCGGCCAGGTCGGTGTGGTCCTTGCCGAAAAGCTGGGCATCCCGCACGCGACCATCATCATGGAGGTCCAGGTGGCGGATGCTGCGCTCCGCGTCAAACGCGAGCTCGAAGGCGGCTGGTTCCAGTGGGTGACGCTGCCGCTGCCGGCCCTCCTCACGATCCAGAGCGGCATCAACCAGCTTCGCTACGCCACCCTGAAGGGCATCATGGCGGCGAAGAAGAAGGAGATCCGGAAGGTCACGTCGGCGGGCGTGGCGGAAGCGTCGCAGCGGATCGCCGCCGTGTACTTCCCGGAAAAGGGCAAGAAAACGCAGATGCTGCCCGGGTCCCCGGCTGACGCGGCCAAAGCGCTGGTCAAGCACCTGCGTGACGAGGCGAGGGTAATCCAGTGAAGGCGCTGGTCGTTGCCGAGCAGCGCGGCGGCACGTTGAACCGCGCAACGTGGGAGACGATCGCGGCCGCGCAGCAACTGGGCGGATCGGTGCGGATCGTGCTGCCGGGGTCTGGCCTCGGGACCGCGCTCGACGAGATCGCGGCCGCACGAGTGGAGGAGGTCATCGCGCTCGATCATCCGGCCCTGGCAGCATACACCGCCGACGGCTACGTGGCGGCGCTCATCGCGTTCATCGGCGAAGAGAGTCCGGATCTCGTCTGTCTGCCGCACACCTACCAGACGCGCGACTTCGCGCCGGCGCTCGCGGCACGGCTCGGACGGCCGCTCGTCACCGACGTGACCGCCGTCAAGGCGGAAGGCGATCGGCGGACGTACGTACGGCCCGTGTTCCAGGGGAAGCTCAACGCCGACGTTGTCGTCGAGGGCGCCGTACCCCACTTCGTCACGTTCCAGATCGGCGCGTACCGCGCCGACGCAGCGGCGCGTGGGGAGGCGGCGGCACCGGTGAGACAGGCGGCCGTCAACGTGGATCCGGCGGCCGTACGCCAGAAGCCGGAAGCCCCGTTCAAGGAAGCCAGGCAGGCGGTGGATCTCTCCCAGGCCGAGCGCATCGTCGCCATAGGCCGCGGCATCAAGGGCCAGGAGCACCTGAAGCTCGTCGAAGAGCTCGCGCAGGCGCTCGGCGCCGAGATCGCCGCGTCCCGGCCGATCTGTGATGCCGGCTGGCTGCCCATGGATCGCCAGATCGGCAGCTCCGGTCAGACGGTCGCCCCGAAGCTGTATCTCGCGCTCGGCATCTCCGGCGCGATCCAGCACATCGTCGGCATGAAAGGCTCGCGCACCATCGTGGCCGTGAACAAGGATCCCGAGGCGCCGATTTTCGAGATCGCAGACTACGGCATCGCCGCCGACCTCTTCGAGGTCGTGCCGGCGATGATCGCGGCGCTGAAGAGCTGAGGACATTGGGGTGCCGGGAAGGGTTTTTCGAGGGGTGCTGGCGGGTGCTGAGAGGTGCTGGCAGGTGCTGAGAGGTGCTGGTGCTGAAGGGTGCTGACGCGCGGCCGAGCACCCTGAGCACCTTTTCAGCACCCGCACCCTTTAGCACCCTTGAGCACCCTTGAGCACCCCAGGTCTATGAGAGAGACGCTCGAGCTCGACGTGCTGATCGTCGGAGGCGGCCCGGCCGGGATGTCGGCGGCGCTGCGGCTGGCGCAGCTGCAGAAGGCGCAGGGCGGCGAGCGGCTTTCGGTTGCCGTCCTCGACAAGGCACGCGAGGCAGGCGCGCACATGCTCTCGGGAGCGGTGCTGGACCCGTCGGCGCTGCGGCGGCTGGTTCCGGACTTCCGCGAGAAAGGCGCGCCGCTCGCCGCGGAGGTCCGGCACGACGAGGTCTACTTCCTGACGCGCACCGGCAGGTTCAGGTTCCCGCTGACGCCGCCGCCGCTTCGCAACCACGGCAACTACGTCGTCTCGCTCAATCGGCTGGTGAAATGGCTCGCCGGGCTCGTCGAAGCCGAAGAGATCGACATCTTCAACGGCTTTGCAGCCACCGACGTGCTCTACGACGGCGGCCGCGTCGTCGGCGTGCGCACCGGCGACCGCGGGGTCGGCAGACACGGCGAGAAAAAGCCGGCGTTCGAGGCCGGCGTCGACATCAAGGCGCGCGTCACTATCCTCGCCGACGGTGTCCGCGGCAATCTCACGAAGGCGGCGGTCCGCCGGCTGGCGCTCGATGCCGGGCGCGCCCCCCAGCTGTACGCGCTGGGGATCAAGGAGCTCTGGGAGGTGCCCCCGGATCGCATGCGCGCCGGCACCGTGATCCATACGATGGGGTATCCGCTGCGTACCGGGGAGTTCGGCGGTGGTTTCATCTACGCGATGCCGCAGGGTCAGCTGACGGTCGGCTTCGTCAGCGGGCTGGACTACCGGGATCCGATGTTCGACCCGCACGTCACGTTCCAGCACTTCAAGCGCCACCCGCTCGTGTCGGCGCTGCTCGACGGCGGGCAGATGGTGCGCTACGGGGCGAAGGCGCTGCCCGAAGGTGGCTGGCACACGATCCCGCGCGTGCACGCCGACGGCCTGCTGATTGCCGGCGACGCCGGCGGGTTCCTGAACTCGATGCGCCTGAAGGGCGTCCACCTGGCGATGCGCACCGGCATGCTTGCCGCGGAGACCGCCTTCGACGCCGTGCGTGCCGGCGACGTCTCGGCCGATCGCCTGCGCGGTTACCAGGAGGCGATCGACGCCGGCGAGGTCCGCGGCGAGCTCTATCCGGTGCGGAACGTTCACCAGAGCTTCGGCTACGGCCTCCTCGCCGGGATCGCCTACTCGGGGTTATCGCTCGTTACAGGCGGCTGGTGGATCCGGGATCCCATGCCGTCCCACGCCGGCTACGAGCGGATGGAGAAGCTGGCCGAGTACTACAAGGATGGTCCCCCCGATCCGGACGCAACCGTCAGGCCGGTGCGGATCGACCGCACGCTCACTTTCGATCGACTGACGAACGTGCACTACTCGGGCACGCGGCACGCCGAGGACCAGCCGTCGCACCTGCTGGTGCACGACACCGACATCTGCCGGACGCGGTGCCGGGTGGAGTACGGCAACCCGTGCACGCGCTTCTGTCCGGCCAACGTGTACGAGATGGTGGATGCCGGCGACGGCACCCGTAAGCTCCAGGTGAACCCGTCGAACTGCGTGCACTGTAAGACCTGCGACATCATGGACCCGTATCAGGTCATCGACTGGGTGCCGCCCGAGGGGGGCGGCGGTCCCCAGTACGACGGTATGTAGTTGTCTGTTCCGCGGCTAAATGTCTGCCGCCAGGCGGACTCTCGAGCACCCTGGCTGCAGCGATCCCGCAGAAAGCCGCACGAATTACAAAATCGGTCGGCTGGCACATCGTTGGCCGATCAAATCCGGACGCGCCGCATCCCGTCGACGCACGCTGTCTGACCATGCCCCGTCCGCGGGACGATGCGCCATCCCGGATCGATCGCTGCGACGATCCATTTCGAGCCCTTGCACCATTTCCACGCGGCCTTGGCAGCCGATCGCTCGGCGCGCGAGGAAGAAAGGTCTGTCGTGGCCTTTCGAAAGCTTGCCCGATTCTGGCCGCCGTCCCGCTGGCGGGGGGCGGCCAGCGCGGCCGCGGCCGCCGAGCCGGATTGGCTCGGGGAGTTCAGCTCCGAGCAGGACGTCCCGGCCTCCCCGCGCGCCAAGACCAGCCTTGCGCTGGTTGCGCCCGCTCCTCAGGTGGCTGCTCCGCGGACTGTTCCGGTAATCGTCCGCGTCTGGCGCAACTGGCAGATGCCGCTCACGGGCGCGGCCGTGGTCCTCGTGGCCGCCTTCGTGGCCGGTGCGGGGGTCTGGATGGCGCGGCGGCCGGTCGTGGGCCCCGCACCGCTCAGCCAGCTCACCGTCGAGACCAAGCCCGCTGGCCTCGCTGTGACCATCGCGGGTGAGCTGAAAGGACGGACGCCGCTGACGCTCGACCTCGCGCCGGGCACCTACACCGTTCTGATCGGGCAGGGTGCGCAGCGACGCGAGATCCAGGCGACGCTCGTGGCCGGCCGATCGCTCGTGGAGCGTCTCGAGATGGTGGCCGCCGCGACCGGATCCCTGCGGGTAGAGACCGAGCCGTCGCGGCTGCAGGTGCTCGTCGACGGCCAGGCGCGTGGCTCCTCGCCCCTGGTGGTGTCCGATCTCGCGCCGGGAAGTCACGAGGTCCTCATCCGCCGCGAGGGCGGCCCGGTCCGGCGCTCCGTCACGGTCCGCGCGAACGAGACCGTCTCGCTCATCGTGTCGGGGCCATCCCAGCGTTCCGCAACCTCGGCGGGCTATCTGGTCATCGAGACGCCGCTGGTCCTGCAGCTGCGGGAGGACGGGGAAGTCGTCGGCTCGACCGATCTTGACCGGGTGATGCTGCCCGCCGGCGATCACGTTCTGGAGCTGGTGAACGACGAGCTCGGGTACCGGACCCGGCGGCGCGTGTCGATCGCGGCGGGAAAGACGGCGCGCCTGTCGATCGACGCGCCGGAAGGACATATGAACATCAACGCGCAGCCGTGGGCCGACGTATGGCTCGACGGCCGGCGGCTGGGCCAAACCCCGATCGGCAACGTCAGGACGCCGATCGGCGTGCACGAAGTCGTCTTCCGCCACCCGGAGCTGGGCGAGCGCCGGACGAAGGTCTCGGTCGGCCTCAAGGAACCGGCGCGGGTCGGCATGGACATGCGGACGAAGTAGGACGATGCGCACATTCGCCATCATTCAATCGCTCATCGTGATCCTGGTGCTCGCAGCCTCAACCTCGGCGGCCTCGCCGGAGCAGCAGGCCCTGCAGAAGGCCAAGGATCTGTACGCGCAGGCGGCGTACGAGGACGCGCTGGGCGTCCTCTCGAATCTCCCCAGCAACGAGACGACGACCGAGGCCCACCGGTATCGTGCGTCGTGCCTGCTCGCGCTCGGGCGGGTTGAGGAGGCCAGCCAGGTGTTATCCGAGGTGGTGCGGACGGACCCGGAGTACATGCCCGACCCGTCCGAAACCTCACCGCGGGTGATGGAGCTCTTCAAGGCTGCGCGGCGCGCGCGGCTGCCGGAAGTGCTGCGCGCGACCTACGCGGAGGGCAAGGCCGCAATGGACCGCCAGGATCTCGAAGCGGCCGTGCAGCGCTTCGAGCTGGTGGGGCGCGTCGCCGCCACCGCGGATCTTGCCGGGGATACGACGGTGGTGGACTTGAAGGTGCTCGCCGAGGGGTTCCTCGATCTGGCGCGAGCCCGTCTCGCGGCCGCCCGCCCGGCGGCTGGTCCGCCCGAGGCGATGCCGGCGGCTGACGCCGGCCGGGCCAGCGCCGACCCGCCCGGCACCCAGGCGTCGGCGCCGGCCGGGAACGCGTCGCGCGTGATCACTCCGGCCGTGGCAATCGACCAGCAACTCCCGTCCTGGATCGCTCCGAGTGGTCTGAGCCGCAGCTGGGAGTTCGCCGGCGCCGTGCGGGTCGAGATCGGTGCCCACGGGAAGGTGACGTCGGCGGCGATTGAGGAACCGGTCCACCCGACGTACGACGGGCGGTTGCTGGCGGCGGCGAAGGACTGGACGTATCGGCCGGCGCTGCTGAACGGCGTTCCCGTCGCCAGCTCGCTGACGGTGCGCGTCGTCCTGAAGCCGCGGTAGCGGGCAAGCGCTCACCGCATGTGCGGACCGGCTTCGGCACGAGGCTGGCTTGCTGCGCTCCCGCTTCCCGAGCCTTTTTCTTGCGGCCGAGACGATGGCGTCCGCAGCCGACGTGTCGACAAAAATCTCACGAGAGGCTGACTTTTTTCTACCGGCATTCGACAAATCCAGATAGCCCGGCCTGCGTCGTCGGGCCCTGCAGGCGGAATAGGCTAATCCTGCCGGCGAGATGAGTAAGTTCTACCTCTGGCGACCCCTTTGCACAGGCCCGTGCGCCCGCGGGTGACCGACGGCGATTTGCCGTGGCGTCGCTGCGGGCGGTGCTTCCTCACCAACAGAGGGAAACGGATCGCTGCTCGTTCCTCGCGGAGGAGGTGCTCGTCCACGTGTGCGCCGGCACGCGGGCGTTCGCGTCCAGGAAGCCCAGGGGCGTTCGTCGTTCCGGAGCAGCAGCGCGAGGACGTCACCCGCACGGAACCAGTCATGGCTGACTCGTGGATATCCCTGACACGCATTCGGATCCGCCATGGTGGCACGTGGCCGTCTGACGCCGGACCGGACCGTGATGCCAGTTCCCGATTTCGCGCTGCCGATGCGTCGCCAGGACGCTGACCGCCGCGGGCGGCCGCGATTCGAGATCGTCGGAGACGTGACGGGAACACTCGAGACCGCCGTGTCGCTGCTCTTGCGCGACGTCGGTCGTGGGGGCGTGCTGGTGGAATCGTCCGTGATATTGACCGCAGGCGCCCTGCACACGGCGATGTTCTCCTGCGACGGCCAGCAGACCTCCGTGGGCGTCTGCGTGCGGCACGTCCGTCCGGTGGTCAGCGGCGGCGGGCAGCGGTTCCTGGCGGGGTTGGAGTTCACGACGGTGACGCCGGGTCTGCTCGAGCTGATCGAACGCTGGATGGGCCTGCAGGGCGGCGCGCTTTCGCCGGAGTGACGAGGAGCGGCATGGAACGAATCGAGCGGCGTCGTTCGCCCCGTGTCGTCCTGCGCGACCCGGCGGAATGCTCGATACCGCTGCGGACCCGCGTGAAGCTCCTCGAAATCAGCCTGACCGGCGCGCTGGTGACAACGGATCTGCCGCTCGCGCCCGGGGCGAGTGGGCAGTTGCGGTTCGCTCTTGCGGGAGCGCTCTGCACCGCCTCGGTCACGGTGAGGAGATGCGTCAGGGGATCGGGCGGAGCGGTCGAAGTCGGCGCAATGTTCACCTCCATGGATGACGCGACTCGACGGCATTTGGAGGGGTTCCTGAAGACCCCCGGTAGCTGATCGTCGCGGCAGGAAAGCGTTATGCACATGAGACGCGGTGAAAACGGTCAGCTGACGGGCACGAGTGCCGCCATGCTCGAACTGGTCGCCGAGATCGAGCGGGTCTCGAGGTCCGATGCGAAAGTGCTCATCACCGGCGAAAGCGGCGTCGGCAAGGAGCTGGTGGCCAACGCCATCCACGCTCGCAGCGCGCGGGCGGCGAAGCCGATGGTGGTCGTCAACTGTGCGGGACTCCCGGAAACGCTGCTCGAGTCGGAGCTGTTCGGGCACGTGAAGGGCAGTTTCACCGGGGCGTACCGCGACAAGCAGGGCAAGCTCGAGCTCGCCGATGGCAGCAGCATCTTCCTCGATGAAGTCGGGGAGATGACGCTGCGCATGCAGGGGCTGCTGCTGCGCTTCATGGAAACCGGCGAGGTGCAGAAGGTCGGGGCGGATCGGGTGATGGGCCGGGTCAACGTGCGTGTCATCGCCGCCACCAACCGCAGTCTCCGCGGCATGATCCAGGAGGGCCAGTTCCGCGAAGACCTGTTCTTCCGCCTCAATGTCATTCACCTGCAGGTGCCGCCGCTGCGCGAGCGCCGCGAGGACATTCCGCTGCTCGTGGATCACTTCCTCGAGAAGTTCAGGAAGGTATCGAGCACGCCGGTGCAGGAGATCTCGGCGGACGCGTGCCGGCTGCTGGTGCAGTATCCGTGGCCCGGAAACGTCCGGGAGCTGGAGAACGTCATCGAACGGCTGGTCGTGACCGGGCGGGGCGCGGTGGTCATGGCCGACGACCTGCCCGCCGAGCTCCGGGCGCACCAGGGCGCCGGAATCCGCCCGAAGCGTGAGCGCCGGCGCACCATCGCCGACGACCTGTACAAGAAGATCGTCGAGGAGCGCGAGTCGTTCTGGACGGCCGTGTACCCGCTCTACATGCAGCGCGAAATCACGCGCGGCAACGTGCGCGATCTCGTGCGGAAGGGGCTGGAGGAGGCGCGGGGCAACTACCGCATCGTGGCCCGCATGTTCAACATGGACCCGGGCGACTACAAGCGCTTCCTGAACTTCCTCCGCAAGCACGACTGCCAGCTGCCGTTCAAGGAGTACCGCCAGTAGGGCACCGTTCGCTCGAGCTGCGATTGTCCGTTGGAGAATGATGATGCGTGCCCCGGCACACAAGTCGACACACGCGAGCGAGCACGCGTTCTCGCCGCTGCACACCCCGCGGTTCGGTCACGGGACGAACCTGCGGCGGACACGCGATCTGCGCATCAGCGACGTCCGCCCGCTGATCCCCCCGGCGATTCTGGCCGAGGAGATCCCGATGACCGAGCGGGTGTCGAATCTGGTCGCCGACTCGCGCGCCGCCATCGCCGACATCATCCACGGCACGGATTCCCGGCTCGTCGTCATCGTCGGTCCGTGCTCGATTCACGACCCGCAGGCGGCGCTCGAGTACGGACAACGGCTCCAGGCGATCGCGGAGCGGCTCGCCGACGGCCTGGTGATCGTGATGCGCGCCTACTTCGAGAAGCCCCGCACGGCGGTGGGCTGGAAGGGGTTCATCAACGATCCCGACCTCGATGAGAGCTTCCACATCAACAAGGGCCTGCGCCTGGCGCGCCGGCTGCTGATGGATCTCAACGAGCTCGGGCTGCCCACCGCGTCGGAGTTCCTCGACACGCAGATCCCGCAGCACATCGCCGACCTCGTGTCCTGGGGCGCGATCGGCGCGCGCACCTCGGAAAGCCAGGTGCATCGCGAGCTCGCGTCCGGCCTGTCGATGCCGGTCGGGTTCAAGAACACGACCGACGGGAACACCCAGATCGCCGTCGACGCGGTGGCGGTGGCGCGCTCACGGCACTGGTTTCCGTCGGTCACCGTGCAGGGCGTGTCCGCGATCTTCCAGACGACGGGCAACGATGCGTGCCACATCATCCTGCGCGGCGGCACGCGGAGCGGCCCGAATTACGACGGCGAGCACATCGCCCGCGCCTGCGCGCAGCTGGCGGCGAAGGGCCTGCCCGAAACCGTCATGGTGGACTGCTCGCACGGCAACAGCCTGAAGGATTACCGCAGGCAGACGGCCGTTGCCGACGCGGTCTGCGAGCAGATCGGCGCCGGGTCGCGCCGCATCACCGGGGTGATGCTGGAAAGCCACCTCGTCGAAGGACGGCAGGATTACGTGCCGGGCCGGCCGGCCACGTACGGGCAGAGCATCACCGACGCCTGCCTGTCGCTCGAGCAGACCGAACCCGTTCTCGAACGGCTCGCCGCCGCGCAGGCGTGCCGGGCTTAGTCCGTTATGCGGCTGGTAACGAGAATTCTGCACGCGTTCGGTGAGCTGCATAACGGACTAGGCGCGCCACGGGCGCGCCCCACCGGAGCGGCGCGGGGGCCGGGGGGCCCCCCGCGCGCGAGGGTTTGGGGGTGTCCGAGGGGCGAAGCCCCTCGGATGTAGTTAGGCGCAGGGGTTACCGATGTACGAAAGCTTCTACGGATTGCAGGAACGGCCCTTCGACCTGGTGCCGGATCCCCGCTTTCTGTACCTCACCGGGCACCAGCGCGAGGCCCTGAGCAACCTGCAGTACGGGCTGACGACGCCGCGGGGTGTGACGCTGCTGCTGGGCGAAGCCGGTACGGGCAAGACCACGCTGCTGCGTACCGTACTCTCCGGGCTGTCTGATTCCTCGATCAAGCACGTGATCCTCAGCAATCCGACGCTCACCCGCGCGGAGTTCTACGAGTTCCTTGCCGAGGGGTTCGGTCTGGGCATGAAGAACGGCCCCTCGAAGACGCGCTTCCTGCTTGCGCTGCGGTCGCTCCTCGAAGACGAGGCCGCGGCGGGGAGCACGCCGGCGCTGGTGATTGACGAAGCGCAGAGCCTGCCCTACGAGCTGCTCGAGGAAGTCCGGCTGTTGAGCAACCTGGAAACGACGACGGCCAAGCTGCTCAACGTGGTGCTCGCCGGGCAGCCGGAGCTCGCCGAGCGGCTCAATGAGACCTCGCTGCGGCAGCTGAAGCAGCGTGTGTCGCTTCGATGCCAGCTCTCGTCGATGACCCTCCAGGAAACCGCTGCGTATATCTCCGGCCGTATCCGGATCGCGGGCGGGCATCCCGAGCGGGTGTTCACCCGGGACGCGATCACACGGGTGTACGAGGCTTCGGGCGGGTTGCCGCGCACCGTCAACGTGGTCTGCGACAACGCGCTCATCGGAGGATTCGCCGCGGAGACGCGGCCGGTCACACGGGCGATTGTCGAGGAAGTGTGCCGGGATTTCGATTTCGTTGCCGGCGGCGGTCCGGCGTCCTCCGCCGCCGCCGAGCCGCATCCAGCCGCTCCGCAAGCGGTCGCGCCTGATGCGGGGCCGATGGTGGGGGCACAGGTATCGGCGCGGCCAGGTGCCGTGCAGTCGATACTCGGCGTCATCAACCGGAAGCGACGTTTTTCCTTCTTCTGAGTATCTGGTCCAGATGTGGGTTGAGCCATGGGTTACCAGGTTCCTTTCCGCTCGTTGACATCCGCCGTCGCTGTTGCGCTGCTGGCAACAGCAGGCGGTGCGGTCGTGGCCGCGCAGACCACCGCGCCGGCGTCGCCGCAGACCCAAACGGGGGCGCCGACTCCGCCGGCCGCCTCCGCCCCGGCGGCCTCGCCCCCCGCCGCCGAGCCGCCGGAGGGATACGTGATTGGGCCCGAGGACGTGCTTGGGATTCTCTTCTGGCGCGATACGGAGATGACGGGTGACGTCACGGTCCGACCCGACGGGAAGGTCACGCTGCCATTGCTCGGCGACATCCAGGCAGCCGGCCTCAGCCCTGACGCGTTGACGAAGGTGATCCAGGACGCGGCGAGCAAGTTCCAGCAGGATCCCGCCGTGACCATCGTGGTGCGCCAGATCAACAGCCGCAAGGTGTTCATCACCGGCCAGGTCGCGAATCCCGGCGCGTTTCCGCTCGCCGGTCCACGGACGGTCATGCAACTGATCGCGCTCGCCGGGGGGCTCACCGAGTACGCGGACAAGAAGAACATCACCATCGTGCGGTTCGACAAGGGACGTCAGCTGGTGTTCAAGTTCAACTACAGCGATGTCGCCAAGGGCAAGGGCCTCGACCAGAACATCGTCCTGCAGCCTGGCGATACGGTGGTGGTGCCGTAGCGTGATGTCCCTCTTGCGCTGCGGTCTCATCGCCGTCCTGATTCTGTTGCCTGTCGCCGCCGCATCCGCGCAGGTGCTCGAGCGCCCGCCGCGGACCACGCGCGGGCTCTTCGGGGGGCATCGACCCGTCGACCCGAATCGCTCCTACCAGGAGCTGACGCTGACGTTGGATGTCCTGGGCGGTTACGACGACGTTGTCGTGCCGCCAGGCGACACGACGCCGACGAGCCCGACGCAGCCGACAGAGAGCGGTTATTCCGGCCTGGCGGCCGCGGCGGGCCGGTATTGGTCCGGCCGCACGGCCCGGCATCTGGAAGCCACGGGGCGGGCGCAAATGATCTCGTACTCGACGCTCGTGGAGTCGCTGCTCGTCGGCGGCGCGGGGGACCTCGCGGTCACGACGGAACTCGGCCGCCGAACGGCCCTGGACGCCGGCCTGAACATCGAGTACCTGCCCACGTTCATGCTCAACACTATCTCGCCGGTGCCGGGCCAGGAGGATGTCGCCGCCGCCGCTGCCCTCGTCGATCCGACGGGTGGTGTAACGGACCTGCGGTCCCTGGCCTCGGGGGGCATGGCGGGGGTCCGGCGCGAGTGGACGACGCGGCAGCGCACGACGCTGGTCTACAACTACAGGCGCTATGACATCCTGCAGGGCGGCGAAAGTGACAACCGTACGCACGGAACGGCGCTCGGGCACACCTGGCAGTTCTCGCGCAGTACCAGCCTCCAGCTCGGTTACCGCTTCGCGATGGTGCGTCCTGAGCAGCCGGGCGGCGTCGACTTGTCCTCTCACACGAACAGTGCGGATATCGGCATCGAGGTGCGGAGACCGCTCTCGCCGACTCGCCAGGTGACGTTTTCATTCGGCGGGGGAGCCACGCGGGGACGAATGACCGTGGCCGCCGGGACGGAGGGCGACGAGTACGTCGCTCCGACCGGCTATGGAGCCGCGCGCCTGGATATCGGGCGCACGTGGAACGTTGCGGTCGACATTCAGCGAAACTCGACGCCGCTCGAGGGTTTTGACGAGCAACAGTACATTACAGACACCCTGGCGCTAACGCTTGGAGGCCATCTCCGTCAGCGGCTGACCATGGCGGCCTCCGGGAGCTATTCGAGAGGCCGTGCGCCGGCTGGTGAGGCCGGATCGTTTGAGGCGATCATCGCCACGGTGCAGTTGGACTACGCCCTCGGGCACTGGGGATCGCTCGTGACCGGCTATTCCTTCTACGACCATTCCCTGCGCGGCGTCACCGGAATCCCCGTAGGACTTCCGAGCAGCTTCGACCGGAACTCGTTGCGGGTCGGGATCACGATGTGGGTGCCGTTGTACGGCTCGCTCCCGGAGGAACGAGGACGGACCTCAAGGAATTGAATGCCATGCTACCGGGAAAGACGCTGACACTGAACTTCGTTCTCGACGTGCTGCGACGCCGCGTCTGGCTGCTGGTGCCGCCGCCGCTGGTCACCGGCTTCGTCGCCCTGCTGTACGCCGCGTCGCTGCCGAACGTGTACCAGTCGGACATGTTGATCGCCATCGTTCCCCAGCGGGTACCCGACTCGTTCGTTCGATCCACGGTCACGCTTCGGACCGAGGAGCGTCTGGATGCGATCACCGTTCAGGTCACCAGCCGGACAATCCTCGAGCAACTGATCGAGGAGTTCGATCTCTATCCCGACGAGCGCGCGCGCCTACCGATGGAGGACGTCGTCGGCATCATGCGTGACGGCATCGGTGTCGAGCTGGAGAGGCCGAGGCGGGGCCCACGCGGCCTGGAGCCGCCGCACGCGTTCCATGTGCGGTTCACCTATCCGGACGCCAACGTGGCGGCGCGCGTCACCCAGCGGCTCGGGTCGCTCTTCGTCGACCAGAACGCGCGCGACCGGGGGGCGGTGGCCGACGCGACCGACCAGTTCCTCCAGTCGAAGCTCGTCGAGGCGAGACAGCGGCTCGAGGCGCAGGAGCGCCGCCTGGAATCGTTCCGGCAGCGGCACGGCAAGGAACTGCCGACGCAGATGCAGTCGAACATGCAGGCCATCCAGTCGACGCAGCTGCAGATCCAGGCGCTCGTCGAGTCGATCGCACGCGATCGCGACCGCAAGCTGATGCTCGAGCGTTTGTATCGCGAGGCCGCAGCCGAACCGGCAGTGGTGACGCCTGCGCAACAGGCCATGGCTCGGACCGCGGACCCGTCTGACGCCACCGGCGCCACCGCCCAGCAGCAACTGGCCGACGCGCGCGCCTTGCTGGCGAAGCTGCAGCTGCGTCTGAAGCCCAATCACCCCGACGTGGTGCGCACGAAGCGGTTGATCGCCGAGCTCGAGCCGAAGGCCGCCGCCGAAGTGGCGGCGCAGCCCACGAGCGCCGCGGCCCCGGGCACGGCGATCACGCCCGAGGAAGCGAACCGGCGCGAGCAGCTCCGGCAGATGGCGGCCGAGGTCGAGAGCCTCAATCGCCAGATGCAGTTCAAGGAGTCGGAGGAGCAGCGGCTGCGCACGCTGGTGGCGGAATACCAGCGGCGGATCGAAGCCGTGCCGGGGATCGAGGCGGAGTGGGCGGTGCTCACCCGCGACTACGACACGCTTCAAACCGCGTACAAGGACCTGTTGACCAAGAGCGAATCGTCCAAGGTCGCGGTCGACCTCGAGAAGCGCCAGATCGGCGAGCATTTCCGCATCCTGGACGCTGCCGAGGTGCCGGTACATCCCATAAGCCCCGTGCGGCTGAAGATCAACGGTATCGGACTGGCCCTCGGGCTGGCCCTGAGCGTTTGCCTGGTTGTGTTCCTGGAGTTGCGTGACGGCAGCCTCCGCTCGGAGAGCGACGTGCTCGATGTGCTGCGGCTGCCGGTGCTGTCTCTGGTTCCGCTCGTGGTCACGCGCCAAGAGCGGTCGCGGCGCAGGAAGGTCCGCCTCGCGGTGGCGCTGAGCACCGCCGTCGCAGTGACGGGCGCGGGTTACATGTTCTGGAGCATGCGTCTCTGGAACTACCTGATTTAGCAAGGGGTGAACGTTGGGTCGCATTGACAGAGCGCTGCGGCGTGCCGGGGATGGACGTCTGCCTGCCGCGGTGGCGGAGCGGGAGGACCAGTTCGTTCCCGCGTGGTCGCTGGAGGCGGAAGCCGCGCCCGCCGTGGCGGACGCGAATCGGGAAAACGCCGGGCCCGAAGCTCCCGGATCGCTACTCGTCGCCGACGAGTATCCGGCTATTCGGGGATTCAACGCGGCGTGGCGCGAACGGCTGGCGAGCGGCTCCGAACGCGACAACCTGCTGGTCGAGCAGTTCCGCCGCCTGGCGGGTACGCTGCACGACACGCAGGCCAACAGTGGCATTCGCACGATCATGGTCTGCAGCGCGGCGGCAGGGGATGGCAAGACGCTGACCGCGCTGAACCTGGCGCTGGTGCTGAGCGAATCCTATCTACGACGCGTGTTGCTGATCGATGCCGACCTGCGGCGCCCCTCGCTGGGCGACATCGCCGACGTGACCGGCTGTACCGGGTTGAGCGACGCGCTGAAAGCGCCCGCCGAGCAGAAGCTCGCGCTCGTGCAGCTGACCCCCAGGCTGACGCTGTTGCCGGCCGGCCGCCCCGATTCCGACCCGTTGGGCGGGCTGACCTCGCCGCGGATGCAGCGGATTCTCGAGGACGCGGCAGCCGCCTTCGACTGGGTGATCCTCGACGCGCCGCCCGTCGGGCCGCTGGCCGACGCCACCCTCCTCTCGCGGATCGCTGACGGAACGCTCTTCGTGGTTCGCGCCGGCCGGACCCATTACTCGCTCGTGCAGAGGGGGATCGAGGCGCTGGGCCGGGAGCGGATCCTGGGCGTGGTGCTCAACGGCGTGGAGCGGATGCCCGACCACTCTTACGAGCGCTACTACGAGTACGTCGATCCGCAGCGTCAGCGCGTGAAGACATGAGCGCACGCCTCGTTCGCACTCTCAGCGGCCGACGTGGCGCGCTGATCCTGATCGAGCACCTGCTCATCGTGCTCTCGGTGCTGTTCGCAGCCGCGCTGCGCTTCGGCTTCCCGAGCCCGGGCGAGCTCGCCAGCCCCGGCGTGTTGTGGCGGTCGGTGCTGATTGCCGCCGTGCTGCAGCTGTCGCTCCACTACTGCGACCTGTACGACTTGCGCACGCTGCAGGACCGCCGCGGTCTCATGGTGAGCCTCATCCAGGCGCTCGGAGCCGCCTCGGTCGTCCTCGCGCTGCTCTATTACTGGCTGCCCAGCCTGATCATCGGCCGGGGCGTGTTCGTCATCGCCTCGGTGCTCATCGTGGCCCTGGTGGCTGGCTGGCGGATCGCGTTCGAGTGGCTGTCGGTTCGAGTCAGCCCCGCCGAACGGCTGCTGATCGTGGGCACAAGCACCGCGGCGGTGTCCCTCGCGCGTGAGCTGTTCGAGCGGCGCGGAGAGCTGGGCGTCGAGATCGTCGGCTTCGTGGACCCGGATCCCGCCCGAATCGGCACCCCGCTAATCAATCCCGGCGTCATGGGCGCCATCGCCGACATCCCAGCGATCGTGCGCGAGCGGAAGGTCGATCGCGTCGTGGTGAGCCTCGCCGACGCGCGCGGCAAGCTGCCCATGGATCGCCTGCTCGACATGAAGCTGAACGACGGCGTGCGGTTCGACCACCTGGCCTCGGTGTACGAGCAGTACACGGGGAAGATCGCGGTCGAGAACCTGCGCCCCAGCTGGATGATCTTCTCGGAGGGGTTTCGCAAGAGCCGCTGGCTGGCCGCGGCCAAGCGCACCGCCGACATCGCGCTGGCCCTGATCGGCCTGCTGCTCGCGGCGCCAGTCCTCGCGGGGGTCGCCGTCGCCATCCGGATGACGTCGCCGGGGCCGGTTTTCTACCACCAGCGGCGCGTCGGCCGTGAGGGTCGGGCCTTCACCATCCACAAGCTGCGCTCGATGCGAGTCGACGCCGAAGCGGTCACGGGCGCGGTCTGGGCCACCGAGCGCGATCCGCGGGTCACGCCGGTCGGGCGCTTCCTGCGGCGGACCCGGCTGGACGAGATCCCGCAACTGTTCAACGTGCTGATGGGCGACATGAGCCTGGTCGGTCCGCGCCCGGAACGACCGGAATTCGTCAGCGCGCTGACCGAGCGGATCCCGTTCTACGGCCAGCGGCACGCGGTTCGTCCCGGCCTGACCGGCTGGGCGCAGATCCGCTACCGCTACGGCGCCGACGAGGATGACGCCTTGCAGAAGCTGCAGTACGACCTCTTCTACATCAAGCACATGTCGATCGCCTTCGACCTGTTCATCGTGCTCGAGACCGTCAAGACCGTGCTCGTGCGGCGCGGATCGTAGGGCGGCGCGTTCATGCAATCGGCACGTTCCAGTGGTGCGCGCTCGCGGCCGCTCCAAGGAGTGTCCCCGCCGGTGCCGGCGCCCGCCGCCGGCCTCCCCGTGACGCGCGGCACATCCGCGGTGGTCAACGCCATGACCGTCGACGTGGAGGACTACTTCCAGGTCCAGGCCCTGGAGTGTCGCATCGAGCGGGCGAGCTGGGATCGGTTCGAAAGCCGGGTGTGCCAGAACACCGAGCGCCTGCTCGAGCTCTTCGAGCGCGCGAACGTCTCGGCCACGTTCTTCGTTCTCGGGTGGGTCGCAGAGCGGTACCCGGGCCTGCTGTGCCGCCTGGCGCGAGCCGGCCACGAAATCGCATCGCATGGCTACGAGCACCGTGTGCTGCATTCGATGACCCCGGACGAGTTCAGGCACGACCTGCGCCGTGCGCGCGAGGTCCTCGAACAGGCGGTCGCAAGGCCGGTGCAGGGCTACAGGGCCCCGAGCTTCTCCGTGACCCGGAGCACGATGTGGGCGCTCGACGTGCTGATCGACGAGGGCTACCTGTACGATGCGAGCATCTACCCGGTGCACCACGACAGGTACGGCATCCCCGACTGGCCGCGACACATCCATCGAATCGAGCGGCCCGCGGGAGGCATCTGGGAGCTCCCGGGCTCAACAGTACGATGGGGAGGGGCAAATTTCCCGATGGGCGGCGGCGGCTACTTCCGGTTGCTGCCGTACGCCTGGACGCGCTGGGGCATCAACCACTTGAACACCGCGGAAGGGCAGCCGGCGATCTTCTACCTGCATCCCTGGGAGATCGATTCCGGTCAGCCGCGCGTCGGTGTGTCCGGCCTGTCCCGCGTGCGGCACTACCACAACCTCCACAAGACGGAAAGCCGGCTGCAACGTCTGCTCGGCCAGTTCACCTTTGGAACCGTCAGCGAGGTCCTCGCTCGCTCGACGGGCGCGACCGTGCATCCTGCTGGCCTGGACGTCGCAATGAAACCGGAGACTTCTGCGCTTGAAGATCGTGACTTTAGTCTTCCTAATAGGTGACTTTTACAGTGCATCCCGGCCCCTTCGATCGAGACCACCGGCCAACATCCCCTGATCTCAAGAGTTATCAGGGGTTTGCCGCGGAAACTCTCTAGGCAGGGTCCTTGCTCTCCTGCCTGATGCCCGCACCAGTGACCACACTACACGGCGTCCGGCGCGCGGACTGGATCAGGTTTCTGAGCCGACGCGCATCGATCCTGCCCTGTAAGTGAGAGGGCGAAGCTGTGCCTTCGTCAGGTCGCACAATCACTTCAGAGGCAGTCAGAGACACCCCGATGGCCGATACGACCGCGCAGCAGATCCGGGAGTTCATCGTGACGAACTTCCTTTTCGGGCAGGACGGGAACGCGCCGGCCGACGACGAATCGCTGCTCGAGCACGGCATCATCGACTCCACCGGCGTCCTCGAGCTGGTTGCCTTCCTCGAGCAGCAGTTCGGGATATCGGTCGGCGATCGTGAGCTGCTGCCTGAGAACCTCGATTCGGTGATGAACGCCGCCCGCTTCGTGTCCCGCAAGCTGGAAGCGCAGGGAGCGAGGGTTGCTGGTTAACGCGTTCCTGGCGCGGAGCGCCCGCGAGACGCCGGACAAGGTCGCCCTGGTGTGCGGCCACCGCCGGCTGACCTACGCCGAGCTGCACGACGCCGCCATCCGTTTCGGGGCCTCACTCGCGGGTCTCGGTGTCCGCGGGGGGGATCGGGTCGTCCTGCACATGGAGAACGGGCCCGAGGTGGTGGTCGCGCTGTTTGGTGTGCTCGAAGCCGGCGCCGTGTTCGTACCCGTGAATCCGACGGTCAAGGCCGACAAGCTGGCATACATCCTCAACGATGCCGAAGCGGTCGCGCTCGTCACCGATCAGCCGAGCGCATTCGTTCGCGAGGTTCTGGAGAAGGCGACCAGCGTCAGCATCTGCGTCCAGACCGGGACGGAAGAGGGCGCCGATACGGGCCGTGGACCATCGACTGCGTTCCGCGCGCTGCTTGACGCCACGCCGGCTGTGCAGGCCCCGAAGCGTCCCATCGATATCGATCTCGCCGCGCTCGTGTACACCTCGGGGTCAACCGGCCGCCCGAAAGGCGTCATGCTGACGCACGCGAACATCGTCGCGGCCGCATCGTCGATCGCCAGGTACCTCGAACTTCGGCCGGACGATGTGGTGTTGAACGTTCTCCCGCTCTCGTTCGACTACGGGCTCTACCAGGTATTCCTGACCTTCGGCGCGTCGGCGCGGCTGGTGCTGGAGCGATCGTTCGCCTACCCGCAGCTCACCCTCGACGTGCTGCAGCGTGAGCGCGCGACCGCGTTCCCCATCGTGCCCACGATCGCGGCGCTGCTCCTCAGGTACGACTTCAGCGCCTACGATCTCTCGGCGCTCCGCCTGGTGACCAACACCGGCGCCGCCCTTCCGCCCACCGACATCGCTGCCCTGTGCGAGCGGCTCCCGCACGTGCGGTTGTTCTCGATGTACGGGTTGACCGAGTGCAAGCGGGTATCGTTTCTCGCACCGGAGGAGTTGCGGCGCCGTCCGACGTCGGTTGGCCAAGCGATGGACAACGTCGAGGTCTACCTCGTCGACGCCGACGGACGGCGGATGGACGCCGGCACCGGCGAGCTGGTCGTCAGGGGCTCGAACGTCATGCAGGGATACTGGGGTGATCCGGACGCGACGGCGCGCGTGCTGAAACCTGGTCTGCTGCCCGGCGAAAAGGTCCTGCACACGGGCGACATCTTTCGCATCGATGACGAGGGATACCTGTACTTTCGCAGCCGCGCCGACGACATCATCAAGTGCTGCGGGCACAGGGTTAGCCCGCGTGAGATTGAGGACGTCATTTCCGCCGTTCCCGGCGTTGAGCGGGCGGCGGTCGTCGGCGTGCCCGATCCGGTACTCGGTCAGGCCGTGAAGGGCTTCGTCACCCTGTCCGGCACGAGCCCGGTCACGGAGCAGGACATCCTGTCGCACTGCGCCCGGCATCTCGAGGACTTCATGGTGCCGAGCGCCATCGAGATCGTGACGGCGCTGCCGTTGACCGCTACCGGGAAAGTGGCGAAGCAGCCGCTGCTGGCCTGCCAGCCGAGTGCGTGAACGATCAGACACCTAACGGCGTCCGGTGGACGGCAGACGCGCCGGCCGGGGGGTGGCGCATCGGCGAGCTTGCCTTGTGCGGCATCGCCGTTGCGGCGCTGCTGTACGGGTACGGCGACGCCCTGGCGGGCATGGTGGACACGTGGAACGTGAGCCCGATGTACTCCTACGGCTACACGGTACCGGTCATCAGCCTGTACCTGCTCTGGGTGCGCCGGCAGGCACTGTCGCGTCTGTCGCCGGCTCCTGCGCGGCTCTGGGGTTCGGCCGTGCTCCTGCTGGGCATCGCCACCGCCGCGGCCGGGCGGGCTGCCGGCATTCAGCTCCTCCAGCAGCTCGCCTTCCTGGTGTCGCTCGTCGGCGCAGTGCTGTTGCTGTTCGGGACGGCGTACTTGCGGATCGCCTGGCCTGCAGTCGCCTATCTGCTCCTTATGATTCCGCTCTGGGACGCGCTCACCGAGCCGTTGCACGCGCCGTTTCAGCAGCTCTCTGCCGCTTTGGGTGTGGCCGTCCTCCAGACCCTCGGCATACCCGCGAACCGGGACGGCACGGTGATCGCGCTCCCCACGATGATCATCGAGGTGGGACGCGCCTGCAGCGGCGTGAACTACCTGGTTGCCGTCGTCGCGCTCGGACTGCCGCTGGCCTACCTGTACTTGCCGACGCTCTGGCGGCGGACCACACTGGTGGTTTCGGCCGTTGTCATTGCGGCGGTGTCGAACGGCTTGCGGGTCGCGCTCATCGGAATCCTGGCCTACCTCGACATCGGGTCGCCGTTACACGGTCCGCTGCATGTCCTCCACGGCTTGTTCGTCGCCGCAGCCGGGTACCTCGTCATCTTCGCGGGCTTGTGGCTGCTGATGCCGCGCTCGCCCGTCGTCGCGGCCGAGGTCCGCGGGCAGCCGACGCCCGTCGCGATCCGGCGCCTGCCCCGCCTCGAGCTGATTGCGATAACCGTCGCCTTCTGCGCGATGGGAGCAGGTCTGCTGGCGCGCCCGTCGCGCCCGGTGCTCCTCGGTAGCGGCTTCGAACGGCTGCCGACACGCCTCGGGCAGTGGCATGGCGAGTTCAGCGTCGCGGTGGATGACGCGGCTCCGATCTGGCCCGCAGCGGATACCCAGTTCCGACAGCGATACCGCTCGCCGGGAGGCGCGGTCATCGACGTTCATCTCTCGCACTTCGAGTCACAGCGCCAGACCCGGGAGCTGGTCAGCTTCCGGACCGCCGACCTGCACCGGCGCTCCTCGCCGGTCAGCCTCCGCACCCCGGCGGGACTCTCGTTCGAGGCCAACAGAGTTCATGCGGTCGAGGGCGGTGATGACCTTCTGTTCTGGTACGTGGTGGCCGGTGTCCCCGAACGCGGCGAGTATCAGGCGAAGCTGCGGACGCTCTGGACCTCGCTCGTCCTCGCCCGCAGCGACGGCACCGGGATCGTGCTGTCTCCGGTCAACGCGGTGACGTCCGAATCCGACCTTCGGGAGCTCGCCGGCCTCGTCCAGGACTCCGTACAGCAGCGGTTGTCACCGCGTGCATCTTCCGCCCGGTAGCATGCGCATCATCGAGTGTGACGAGTCGCACCGACGCGAATGGAACGCATTCGTCGAGGCGTCTCCCGAAGGGTCGCTGTACCACCGGTTCGAATGGCGTGACGTGAACCGGGCGTGCTTCGGCCACAGGTCGGCTTACCTGGCCGCGCTGGACGCGGACCGGATCGTCGGCGTGTTTCCCATCGTGCAGGTCAAGAGTGCGCTGTTCGGCAACATCGCCTGTTCGCTGCCGTTTGTGAACTACGGCGGCCCGTGCGCGGAGAACGAGGCCATCGAGCGGGCCTTGCTCGATGCGGGGACCTCCCGCAGCGACCGGTGGCGCGTCGACTACCTGGAAATCCGCACCAGACGGCGTCTGGCGAACCTGCCCACGTCCGAGCACAAGGTGAGCATGAGCCTGGACCTCACGCCGGACCCGGACCTGCTCTGGAAGCGCTTCACCAGCGCGCACCGGCAGGACATCCGCGGCGGCTACAAGAAAGGGCTGACGGCGCGTCTCGGCGGATCGGAGCTGCTCGGCGACTTCTACGCCGTGCTGTCCGAGAGCTGGCGTGACCTCGGCACGCCTATCTACTCGCGACGGTATCTGGAGACGGTCGCGCGGACCTTCGAGCGTTTCACCCGGTTCTGCGTCGTCTACGCCGGCGACGAGCCTGCTGCGGCATCGCTGGACATGCTGGACGGTGACACCGCCGAAGGGCTGTGGCTCGGCTCCCGGGCGAAGTTCCGGAAGCAGTACGCCGGGTACGTCCTCTACTGGGAGCTGATCAAGAACGCGTGCGAGCGGGGACTCAAGCGGTTCCACCTTGGACGCTCGACCGTGCAGTCCGGCGGCGAGTGGTTCAAGAAGAAATGGAACGCCTACCCGACGCAGCTCTACTGGCAGTACGTGTTGCGAACCCGCGGCGACGTACCGCAGCTGAACGTGGCCAATCCGAGGTACCGACTCGCGATCAGGGCCTGGCAGCAGCTGCCCGTGCCGGTCACGCAGATTATCGGCCCGATGATCGCGCGGAGCATCCCGTGAGATCGCGTTTCCGATACGTTGCACCAGCCGGCGCCCCCATCCATATCGGCGATCTCGCGCGGTGGGCCGGCCTGGTCGTGGGCCGGGAGGACGTTGGCCGCTCGCTCCGGCAGGAGGTGTGCGGCCGGTTCGGCGTGGCGCACAGTTTTCTGACCTCGACGGGCCGGGCCGGCCTGACGCTGCTGCTGCGATCGCTGCGGCGCCTCGCGCCAGCCGAACGCGACGAAGTCATCATTCCCTCCTACACGTGCTTTTCCGTCGCCGCCTCGATCGTCAAGGCCGGCCTGCGTCCCCGCCTCGCCGATGTCTCGCCGGAGACGCTCGACTACGCTCCCGGCGAGCTGGAGCACGCCGACTGCGGGCGCGTGCTGGCGATCCTGGCGACGAACCTGTACGGGTTGCCCAACGATTTGCCCGCGATCAGCGACATTGCCCGCCGCCGCGGAGTCTTCCTCATCGACGACGCGGCGCAGGCGATGGGAGCCGCTGTTGGCGGCCGGCCGTCCGGCACGTGGGGAGACGCAGGCCTCTACAGCCTCGACAAGGGAAAGAACATCTCGGCGATTGACGGCGGCATCGTCGTTACCAGCTCAGACCGGATCGCGTCCGCCTTCGCCCGGGAAGCCGCCGGCATCCGTCCTCCCGGATTCTCGGAGTCCGCGGCGGCTGTCGTGAAGCTGCTGGCGTACTTCACACTGCTTCGGCCGTCGTTGTACTGGATCCCGGCCTCGATCCCGCAGCTCGGGCTGGGGCGGACGATCTACACGACTGACTACCCGCTTGCATCGCCCCCCCGGGCGCTCGTTGCCCTGGGAGCGGTGATGGTGAAACGCCTGCGCGAGTACGGCAACACGCGCGCGGCAAACGCGGCAGCGCTCCTGAATGGACTCGGCAGCCTTCCCGGCGTGCGGACCATCCGTCCGGCAACCGGCTCGGTGCCTGCGTACCTGCGCCTCCCGTTCCTGGCCGCCGATGCGCCGGCGCGCACCCGGCTGCTCCACTCGCTCACAGCAGGCGGAATCGGGGCCACCGGTTCGTACCCCTCGTCGATCGCCGACATTCCGCAGCTCCAGGGCACGCTCGCCAATCCAGGCGCAAGCGTTGACGGCGGCCGCCACGTCGCGCGTCACATCGTCACCCTGCCGACGCACTCCTTTGTTGGCCGGGGGGACATCGAGCGGGCGCTCGACATCGTCAGCCGCCACAGTCGCGGAGTGTCGCCCGGTCGTACGGCAGCGCCCCTACCCCGGACGTCAGCCGCTCTCGACGATCCACGCGGCACGCACGCCGGCGCGCGCACGATTCTGTGAAGGTGGATAGTCGCGTGATGGTGTCCTCGAATGACACGACGAATACCCGGACCGGCTTCGCGGAGCTGACGGAACAGCAGCGGAAGCTCCAGGAGGCGGCGGTCGAGTTCGCCCGGGCCGGCCTCGCGCACGACATGGTCGCGGGGGACCGCGAGGGACGGTTCGATCGGGCCGCCTGGAGGCGGTGCGCGGAGTTCGGCGTGCTCGGGATGCCGATCCCCGAGGAGTATGGCGGCCTCGGCCTGGGTCTGTCGGAGTTGCTGGCGGTCATGGAAGGCCTCGGATACGGCACGCGCGACCAGGGGCTGCTGTTCTCGCTCAACGCGCACCTCTGGACGAACTCGATTCCGATTCTCGTCTACGGCACCGACGAGCAGCGCCGGAAGTACCTTCCTCCGCTCTGCGACGGCACCTTCGTCGGCGCCAACGCCGCCTCGGAGCCGGACGCCGGCTCCGACATCTTCAGCATGCGGACGCGGGCACGCCGCGACGGCGACCAGTACGTGCTCAATGGCACGAAGACGTTCGTGACCAATGCGCCGGTGGCCGACCTGTTCGTCGCGTACGCCACGGTCAACCCGGCGCTCGGGGTCACCGGCATCACCGCCTTTGTCATCGAGCGGGACACTCCGGGGCTGACGATCAGCCGCCACCTCGACAAGATGGGGTTGCGGACGTCGCCCATGGCCGAGGTCCTCCTCGAGGACTGCCGCGTTCCGGTCGGCCAGCGGCTCGGACGCGAAGGGCGTGGGGTGATGGTATTCGAGTCGTCGATGGAGTGGGAGCGCGGCTGCATCCTCGCCAGCTGCCTCGGGGTCATGCGCCGGCAGCTGCGCGACTGTATCGAGCACGCGCGCTCCCGCAAGCAGTTCGGCAAGCCGATCGGCAAGTTCCAGTCGGTCGCAAACCGGCTCGTCGACATGCGGGTGCGGCTGGACACGTGCCGCCCGCTCGTCTATCGCATCGGCGCGTTGAAGGATTCAAAGCGCGATGCCACCACCGAGGCGGCGATCGCGAAACTGTACGTATCGGAGTGTTTCGTGCGCTCCTGCCTGGACGCGATTCAGGTGTTCGGAGGCTACGGGTACATGACCGACCAGCAGGTCGAGCGTGACCTGCGCGATTCCATCGGGAGCACCCTCTATTCGGGTACCTCGGAGATCCAGCGGAACATCATCGCGCGGGGGCTTGGCCTGTGAACTCCACCACCACCGATGTCCTGCAGCCCCAGCTCGCTCAGGCAGCGCCCCTGCCGGAGAGCGTCGGCTGGCCGCTCACACGACACCTGCTGTCAGCCGGCCAGCTGCTGATGGCCGTTCTCGTGGTGCAGCTGTATTCGATGGAGAGTCCGGCGTTCCGCCGTGTCTTCGCGCTGGCGGCGGCGGGTTTCGTGGTCAACCTTGCCCTGCCGCTGAAATACCGCCTGCCGTTTTTCGTCGGCCTGTCGCTGGCCGGCGCGGTCGTGGTGTTCGGCTTTGCGGACGCGGCCTGGCTGGTGGCGTGCGGAATGGTGCTGATCGGCATCTGTCACCTGCCGCTGTCCTTCCGGGTGCGGGTCGTGGCGCTGGTAGTGGCCGGAACCGCGCTGGCGGTCTCGCGAGCCGGTCTCGTGCCGTCCCCCTGGTCTTCAGCCGTGTGGCCGATCCTCGGGTCGATGTTCATGTTCCGGCTGGTCCTGTACATGCTGGGGACGAAAGGCGGCCGCCCCGAAGGGGGAGTGTGGGCCTCGCTTGCCTACTTCTTCATGCTGCCGAACCTGGTCTTCCCGTTGTTTCCGGTTGTCGATTACCAGACGTTCAGGCGGACGCACTACGACCGCAAGGACACCGTCATCTACGAACAGGGCCTGCTCTGGATCGCCCGCGGGCTCGTCCACCTGCTGATGTACCGGTTCGTGTACCACAGCGTGCTGAACGATCCGACCGACGTAGTACGGCTCGGGGACCTCGTGCAGTTCATGGTGGGGACGTTCCTGCTCTACCTGCGGGTGTCCGGCCAGTTCCACCTGATCGTCGGCATCCTTCACCTGTTCGGGTTCCGGCTGCCGGAGACGCACAAGCTGTACTATCTCGCGCACAGCTTCACCGAGCTGTGGCGTCGCATCAACATCTACTGGACGGACTTCATGATGAAGGCCGTCTTCTATCCCGCGTATTTCCGGCTCAAGCGGCTCGGCCCGACTCGGGCGCTGGTGCTGTCGACGGTGGCGGTCTTCGCCACGACGTGGGTCCTGCACTCCTACCAGTGGTTCTGGCTGCGCGGCGGATTTCCACTGACGTTGCAGGACGTGCTGTTCTGGGGTGTGCTCGGCGCGCTGGTCATACGTGGCGCCGTCCGGGAATCGACCAGCGTCAAGAAGCCGAGAGCGGGGGTTTCGGGGTGGAGCTGGAGGCTCGGGCTGCGAGCGGCGGCCACCTTCGGATTCTTCTGCTTCCTGTGGTCGCTCTGGAGCACCGAATCGGTGAGCGACTGGATCTGGATGTTCGGCGCGGCCGCACGCGTCGATGTGAAGGGCACCGCCTTGCTCGCCGGCCTCTTCACCACCCTTCTGCTGCTTGGCGGGCGTGACTGGAATGCGGCGGCAACCTCACGGCCTCGGTGGGTCCGGTTTGCGTTCGCTCCGCAGTCACGCACTGTCGCGCCGCTCGCGGTGCTGATCGTGCTGGCGCAGCCGGCTGTCCAGGCGCGGGTTCCACATGCGCTTGGCGATGTCGTTGCGGCGATGCGCGCCACGGGTCTGAACGCCCGCGACGCGGCGCTGCAACACCGTGGCTATTACGAACAGCTCGAGCAGCGTGGGCAGCGCGGCGCTGTCGAGCGCGCGGGCGGTGAACAGCGCGGCGGCTGGGACAACTTGGCCTCGATCGGCGTACTGCGGGAACGCAATGATCTCCTGACGCGCGATCTCCTCCCCTCACGCGTGGCGGTGTGGAACGGCAAGCAGTTCACCACCAACCAGTGGGGCATGCGCGATCGGGAGTACCCGAGAGACAAGCCGGACGGCACGCTCCGGATCGCTCTGCTCGGACCGTCGCACGTCATGGGGAACGGCGTCGCGGACGGCGAGACGTTTGAAGCGCTGGTCGAGGATCGCCTGAACACTGATTTCACGCTTCCGGGATACCGCCGCTTCGAGATCCTGAACTTCGCCGTGGATGGCTATTCGTTGATGGAGCAGGTCGCACTCCTCGAGGACCGGGTGTTCCGGTTCTCGCCCGACGTCGTCATTGCGACCCACTACTATTTCAACCGCCCGACGACCGAACGGTACCTGTTGAAGCTGATCGCGCGGGACGTCCCGATCCCGTACGAACCTATCAGGCACCTTATGACCGGCGCGGGCCTCGTCGACGTGAAGGCCGGACGCATCCCGGTGCCGTTCTCGACGGGCCGCCGGCTGACGCGATGGTTCGGCTTCCAGCCTCGAATGCCAGAGGGGGAAGCGTCCGCACGGGTACGCTGGATCGGCGATGACGTACTCGCCTGGTCGTTCAAACGATTTGCCGAGGTGACGGCGTCGAAGGGCGCGGTCCCGGTGATCCTCGTGCTCAACCAAGTACTTGACGACGAGCCCCAGGGCGTTCCTCAGAGGAACGCGATCGAACGCGCGGGGCTGCCGCTGCTCAATCTGCTGGGCATCTACACCGGCCGTGATCTCGCGTCGCTGCGAGTGGCGCCGTGGGACGAGCATCCGAACCGGGCAGGGCACCAGCTCATCGCCGATCGCCTCTATCCCGAATTGACGGCCTTTCTCGTGTCGCACCGGGCGGGCGAGCGCGCCTCGGCGAATCGGACGAACGAGTAATCGGAGGACCCGTGGCCATGGACAACGTGCGCGAATCGGTAAGGAGCTTCATCCTCGAGAACTTCCTTCCCGGCGAGGACCCGCGAAACCTGAAGGACGACACCGAGCTGAAGGAGAGCGGCATCCTCGATTCGCTATCGACGCTCAAGTTGGTGGCGTTCCTCGAAGAGCAGTTCAAGGTCGAGTTCGAGGCCAACGATCTGGATGGGGCCAACCTCGCGTCGGTCGGCAGCATCGAGCGGCTGGTGCGCGCGAAGATGGCGGCGCAGCCATGAGCGCCGCCTACGGCCTCGCCGACCTGCTCGAACGCTCGGCACTCCGCTCGCCGGAGGCGGTCGCGGTCAGCGTGCCGGACGGTTCGCGGGTGACCTTCCGGGAGCTCGCCGAGCTCTCGGACCGGGTGCGCGATCGGCTGTGGCACCTCGGGGTGCGCCCCGGCGACCGCGTCGGCCTGCGCCTGCACAAGTCAATCGACGGCGTCGCCGCGATCTACGGCATCCTGAAGACCGGCGCGGCCTACGTACCGGTGGACGCGGACTCACCCGCAGCGCGCGGCGCGTACATCCTGAACGACTGCCAGGTCAAAGCGGTCTTCACCGAACGCGGCCTGGAAGACGCGCTCGCGGCCGAGTTGCGCGCGCTCGGCGTCGCCCCTGTTATGCTGACGCTCGACGATCACGCGGACGCGCTGCCGCTGCGGGTGCTGCTCGGCTCGCTCGACGGGCGCGATCCCGCTCCCGCCGTGCCGTCGGTGCAGTCGAAGCCGCAGGACATCGCCTACATCCTCTACACCTCGGGCTCGACCGGAAACCCGAAGGGCGTGGTGCTGACGCACGGGAACGCCGCCAGCTTCGTCGACTGGTGTTCCACGACGTTTTCGCCCGGGCCGGAGGATACGTTCTCCTCGCACGCCCCCTTCCATTTCGATCTCTCGATCCTCGACCTCTACGTGTCGATGAAGCACGCCGCCCGGCTCGTGTTGATCGGCGAAGCGCTCGGGAAGGATCCGATCCGGCTGGCTGCGGCGATAGCCACCGAGCGGATTACGATCTGGTACTCCACGCCGTCCATCCTGAGCCTGCTCGCCAATTACGGAAAGTTGGACCGGCACGATTACTCGGCGCTGCGGATCGCGCTGTTCGCCGGAGAAGTCTTTCCCGTCCCGCAGTTCCGACTGCTTCGGACCTTCTGGAAATCACCACGGTTCTTCAACCTGTACGGCCCCACGGAGACCAACGTCTGCACGTTCTACGAGGTCCCGGGCGACGATGCGTGGATGGCGATGGACACGTTTCCCATCGGGCGGATCTGCGAGCCGAACGCCGGCAAGATAGTCGACCCCGACGGCCGCACGGTGACGGCCGGCGAACCCGGCGAGCTGGTCGTGGCGGGGCCGAACGTGATGAACGGCTACTGGAACCTCCCGGAACAGAACCGGGCGGCCTTCCTGGCCGATCCGGACGGACGGCTTTGGTACCGCACCGGAGACATCGTGGTCGAGGGAGCCGGCGGCGAGTACCGCTACCTGGGCCGGCGGGATCGGATGGTCAAGCGCCGCGGCTACCGGGTGGAACTTGGAGAGATCGAGGCCGCGCTGCTCCGGCATCCCGACATCCGCGAAGCGGCCGTGGTCGCCAAACCCGATCTCGAGTCCGGCGTACGCATCGCCGCGTTCGTGAGCGGGCAGGACGGGCGGCCGCTGACGATCATCGGCCTCAAGAAGCTCTCGTCGGAAGGGCTGCCGCCGTACATGATTCCCGACGCGTTCACAGTGGTGGAGGCGCTGCCGCGAACCTCCACGAACAAGGTGGACCTGCAGGCGCTGAAGGCGAGGATATGACTGCACTCGACCCGCGCCGCCGGCGCTCAGCCGAGCGGCCGCCGGCCTTGTCGTGGCTTCACCTGGTTATAGCCAAACACCACGGAATCCGGCGGCACGTCGCGGCTGACGATGGCGTTGGCGCCGACGATCGAACGTGCACCGATGCTGATGCTGCCGAAGATTACCGCTCCAGCGTAGATGAACACTTCATCGTCAATCGTCGGATATGCCGAAGGCAGAGGACCGACGACGTTCTCGGTCAGGCCGATCGTCACATTCTGGTAGATCCTGACGTCCTTTCCGATGCGGACCGCATCGCCGATCACGATTCCGACCGGATGAGGAAAACGGACCGTCCTCCAATATCTGCGCGGCACTTGACAACAGATCGCAAGCTGGATCGAATGGCGAATGCGTCCGAAGTGGGCCTTAATACCCACGGCACCTCCGACTTGTACCCTGGCTCTTCTACAGGATAACTTAGACCATCGCACTCGTTTGATGGCACGTAGCGGATGCGCAACAACTGAGAACCGTCCTACATGTGTGGAATAGCAGGCATACTCTATAGCGATCCGCAGCGCCCGTGCGACGCGGAGCGCGTAGCCGCGATGTGCGACGTGATGTCGTACCGCGGTCCGGACGATTTCGGGATTCACGTCGACGGCCCTGCCGGTCTCGGTCACCGGCGCCTGAGCATCATCGACCTCGGCGGTGGCCACCAGCCGATGTGCGACGCGCAGGAACGCTTCTGGATCGTCTACAACGGCGAGGTCTACAACTACCGCGAGCTGCGGAGCGAACTCGCAGCGCGAGGCTACGTCTTCCGGACGCGGAGCGACACCGAGGTCATCCTCGCCCTGTATGCGGAGCGCGGTGAGAAGTGCGTCGAGGCGCTCAACGGCATGTTCGCCTTCGCCATCTGGGATGCCGGCCGTCGCACGCTGTTTCTCGCCCGCGACCGGATGGGCGTGAAGCCGCTCTACTACGCGGAGACCGAGGACAGCCTCGTCTTCGGTTCAGAAATCAAGTCGCTCTTCGCCAGCAGGAAGATCGCCCCGCGCTGCCGCGAGGAAGCGTTCAGCGAATATCTGCTCTTTCGGCAAGTGACGGGCAGGGACACCCTGTTCCGGGGTGTCAAGGCGCTTCCGCCCGGTTGCACAATGACGGTGGCCGACGGGCGCTCCCGCATCGCCCGGTACTGGTCGCCGCGGCCGAACGGGCATCGGCCGTCCGTCCGCTTCGACGAGGCCCGCGAGACCCTGGCCGCCCTGCTCGAGGATTCGGTGCGCATGCGGCTGGTCAGCGATGTTCCGGTCGGAACGTTCTGCAGCGGCGGGCTCGACTCGAGCCTGGTGACGGCACTGGCCGCGCGACTCAAGGGTGAGCCGGTCAACACCTTTTCGGTCGGCTTCGACGAGCCCGACTTCGATGAGAGCCGCTACGCGCAGATGGTGTCGCAGCGCTACGGCACGGTGCACCACGAGATTCGCGTCGGCAACGTGCACTACAGCGAGCTCCTTCCGCGGATGATCTGGCACAACGACGAGCCGCTGGACTTTGCCAACTCCGTACACATCTTTGCGCTGAGCGAGCTCGCACGCCGCCACGTCACGGTGGTGTTGACCGGCGAAGGGTCCGACGAGCTGTTTGCCGGCTATCCGCGGTACCGCATTCCCGACCTGGCGCGGTCGTACCGCCGGGTGCCGCGGCCGGTCCGGCGCGCGCTTGCCGGCTGGGTCAAGGACCACCGCCTCGAGAAGCTGGAGCGGTTCGCATCCGGGACTCCGGATGACGCACTCCTCTTCAACCCCAGCTACACGCGGCCGGACCTGGTCGCCGAGGTCTCCCCGCGGTTCGCCTCGTTCCACTCGGCGCACCGCCACGAGTGCCTGGCCGCGGGCGGCGCGCTCGGCTTGGACTCGTTGGCCCGCGCATCGCTGCTCGATCAGGAGACCTTCCTCGTCTCGATCCTCCACCGGCAGGACAAGATGAGCATGGCAGCCAGCATCGAATCACGCGTGCCGTTCATGGACTATCGGCTCGTCGAGTGGGCGAACAGCATCCCGAGTGCCTTCAAGGTGCGGGGCGGTTCCGGCAAGGCACTGGTGAAGGCGGTGGCGCGGCCGCTGCTGCCGGCCGAGATCGTAGACCGGCGGAAGTCGGGATTCGGCGTGCCCCTCGCGCGCTGGTTCCGGTCCTCCGACGGGCTCGGCGAGCGAATCGTTGCATTGCCCGACAGTCCGAGCGCTGATGTCTTCGACCGTGCCGTGCTCCGCCGGCTCGTCGCCGAACACCGGAGCGGCGCGCGCGACCACTGCGAATTCCTGTGGACTGCCCTCAACCTCTGTACGTGGCGGGAGACCTTCCGCTGCTGAGCCGGTTCGGTTCGACGTCATGAATGCACGGACAACACCTTCGGCGCTGCTGAAGGTCGGCGTGATCGGCTGTGGGAAGATGGGGCTCAATCACGTGCGGGCCATCCGGGCGTGCCCCGCGGCCACGCTGGTGGCCGTCGCGGATCCGGCGGCCGACGCCGCGAAGCTCGGTGCCGCGCTGCCCGCCGGCGCGAAGGTATTCACGTCCGCGGCCGACATGCTGGACGCCGCGGCACCCGACGTCGTCCACATCGTCACGCCACCGGCCACGCACGCCGAGCTGGCGAGGATGTGCCTCGAGCGCGGGGCGCACGTGTACGTCGAGAAACCGTTCACGCTCACTGCGGCCGATGCAGCGGAAGTGGCTGCCGCTGCCGCGCGGCACGACCGGCGAATCTGTGCCGGCCACCAGTTGCTGTTCGAGAAGCCGGCGCGTGCGCTCAGGCAGGCACTCCCGCTCATCGGGCGGGTCGTTCACGTCGAGAGCTACTTCTCGTTCAGGACCGTTCGCAAGTTGCGTGACGGTCGATCGTTGATGTCGCCGGTCGAGCAGCTGCTGGATATCCTCCCGCACCCTGTATACACGCTGCTGGACGTCCTGCGCGGCTGCCATCCCGACGCTGCCCCCGAGATTGTGTCGCTGGACGTGCATCCCGACGGAGGCGTGCACGCGCTGCTGCGCAGCGGCGATGCGACCGGCGTGCTGGTGGTTACATTGCAGGGCCGGCCCGTGGAGTCCTATCTCCGTGTCGTCGGCACGAACGGGTCGCTCCGCGCGGACTTCGTGCGGGGCGCGCTGATCGAGCTTGCCGGGGCGGGCGCGTCCACGATTTCGCTCCTCACCAACCCCTATCGCGAAGGCCTGCAGGTGCTGCGCCGATCGACGCGTGGCTTCCTCGCCCGGATCAGGGAACGCAAGAAGGGTTATCCTGGCTTGACCGAGCTCTTTGAAGCGTTCTACGACAGCGTCGCGCACGGAACGGCATCGCCGCTGACAGCCACATCGATCCTGGAGACGGTCCGCACCTGCGAACGGGTGGCGCACGTGCTTCGCGCCGCCGACGCGGAACGCGAAGGCCGCGCCGAGGCGGATCTGGCCGCACGCGAATTGCGGCTCCGGCCAGTCGACAGCGAGAAGGGCCGTGTTCTCGTAACCGGTGGAAGCGGGACACTGGGCAACGCGGTCGTACGTGAACTCCGGGAGCATGGTTGGGCGGTGCGCTCGATCTCTCGACGAGTGCCGCCGCCGACCGCGCGAGCCGCCGGCGTGGACTACCTCGCCGCCGACCTGGGTTCCACGATCGACGCGGAACTCCTTGCCGGTGTCTCGACAGTCGTGCATTGCGCGGCGGAAACGGCCGGTGACCGCGCCGCCCATGAACGGAACACGATCGCCGCCACGCGCAACCTCGCGGTCGCGGCCGCGTCTGCCGGCGTCACGCGCTTCCTCCATGTCAGCAGCATCGCGGTCCTGGCGCCGGCACGGAGCGTCGGCGGGGTTGCCGACGAACACACGCCGGTTGACCGCGGGAATCTCGCGCGCGGCCCGTACGTCTGGGCGAAGGCGGAGGCGGAATGCGAGCTGGTGGAGAACGCGCCGACTCTCGGGCTGAGCGCGCGCGTCCTGCGGCCGGGACCGCTCGTCGATTTCGACCGGTACGAGCCGCCGGGGCGCCTCGGGCGGGAGCTCGGTCCCGTGTTCGTGGCCGTGGGTCCGAAAGGCGGGCGCCTCAGCTTGTGCGGCGTCCGCACCGCCGCGCAGGTGATCCGCTTGATGGTCGAGGAGTTCGACAGCGCACCATCAGTGCTTAACCTCGTCGAGCCTGACGCGCCCACGCGGGCCGAACTGGTGTCGCTGTGGCTGCGGGCGCGCCCGGACCTGCGTGTGATCTGGTTGCCGCACTGGGTGCTTGCCGTCCTGTCGCCGCTGGCGGTGCTCGCCCAACGCGTTCTGCGTCGCGGCTCCACGCCGATCGATCTGGCCGCCGCGTTCTCGTCCGAGCGCTACGACAGCACGGTTGCAACCAGGACGATTGCGCGGGCACGACAGAGCGGCCCGGCCGGCTTTGTGAGGACCGCGAGCGCCGCACACGAACGGCCGGCGGCGGCCGGGTCGATGAGTCGGAGAACGCTCCGCTGATCTGCGAGAAGACATCGCGAGGCTGACACCCCGGATGATCGTGGCTCGTCTCCAGGAAGCGCTCCTCGAAACGACGATTGTGCGCACGCCGCTGGAGGTGGCGCTACTGTCCCGCGGCGCGGCGCTGCTCGCCGCGGGACGGCTGTATCGCGGCCTGAACGACGTGTCGCGAGCGTACCGTGTATCGCGGCAGGGACTGGTTCGCGCCCCGGCACGCCGCATCGTGTTCCGCACCATCGAGGCCATCCGCCGCGACGGACGGAACCACATTGTCGACTCGTACCGCGCGACACGGGCGGCCGCCTCCTGCGCTGCGCTGTACACGCTCGCCGGCGGTCCGCACGACCTCTTTCGCGACCTCATCGTCCTGAAGCGCGCGCGGCCCGGCGAGAAGGGCGTCATCCTGCTGAAGTACATGCGCACGTTCGATGCCGTCGTGTCGCTCTTCGACCTGGCGGGCCTGATGGAGCGGTACGTATTCGCGCTCGAACCGTGCTGGACGGGCTACTGCGACCCCAGCCTGCTGATGTATCTGGCCCCCGGGCACCCCGTGGTGGTTCAGTGCTTCACCAAGGAGGACGAGGAGTTCGTCTCCGCGATTGGCGCCCCGTTCGTCCCCGTGCGCCTCGGTCCCGCGGACTGGGTCGACGCCGACCTGTTCGCGCCTCCGTCGCCGGACACGGCGAAGGAGCACGACCTCGTGATGGTCGCCAACTGGGCGTCTCACAAGCGTCACGTGCAGCTGTTCCGCGCGCTGCGTGCCATCGATCGGCCGGTCCGGGTGCTCCTGATCGGATTTCCCTGGGGCGGCCGCACGGCCGACGATGTCAAGCGCGAGGCCGCGAGCCTCTCGAACGGTTACGTGACCATCGACGTGATGGAACGTCTGCCGGCGCATGAGGTGGCGCGCCACGTCGGCTGCTCCAAGGTGTTCGTCTTCCTCTCGCGCAAGGAGGGCGACAACAAGGCGCTCGTGGAAGCGATGTTCGCGGACGTTCCCGCGATCGTGTACCGCAGAACGATCGGCGGCGCCAGCGGCAGGATCAATCCGCTGACCGGCGTGCTCGCGTCGGACGACGAACTGGGCGAACGCATCCGGTTCATGCTCGATCACTGGCGGGAATTCACCCCTCGCGCCTGGGCGCTCGAGCACTCGGGCAGCGCCAACGCGACGCGCATGCTCGACGAGGCTCTCCGACGGTCGGTAGTCGCGGCGGGCGGCAGGTACACGGAAGGGATCGTGGAGAAGCTCAACTCGCCGAATCTGACCTACAGGGACCCGGCAGCGAGGGCCTGGTTCCAGGCCGACTACCGCCACATCCTGCGCTGTCTTCGCAGGCCGTACGCCGGCGGGCGGAACGCCGTTGCCTGAGAATGCCGGTCCCCTCCGATCCCCTGCCCCCGGCGAACCGGACGTCGATCGCGACCGTGGCTCGAGGACGGGTCGTTGGCGCCGCAGCCGGCGGCCGAGGCTGGTCACCGGGATCGTCCTCGGCATCGTGCTGGTCTTCGTCGCGCGTCTGTTCATCAACGAAGCGCGCTTCGCGGACCGGCTCGTCGCGCCGCTGCTGGTCTCCGACACGGCGTCGCCGGCGGACGTCATCGTCGTGATGGGCGCAGGTGTTCTCGCGGAATGCACGGCCAACGACAACAGCGTCCGGCGGGTGCTGCTCGCGGCGCGCCTGTGGCGCGAGCGACGCGCGCCGAGGGTGCTCTTCACGGGAGGGCGCGGGGAAGGGGTGACCGCCTGCACGGTTGCCGAAGCGATGGCGCGTCTCGCTCGCGACATCGGCATCCCGGAGGCGAGCATTGACGTGGAAACGGCGTCGCGCTCGACCAGGGAGAATGCCGAGCTGAGCGCACCCCTGCTGTGGCGGATGGGCGCCGCACGGCTCCTCGTCGTGACCGACCTGCTGCACATGCGGCGGTCGGCCGCCGCATTCGCGCAGCTCGGGTTCCAGGTCGAACGCGCCTCCGTCCCGATCTACGAGGGACACGAGGACAACGTCTCGATGCTGGCCGCAGCCGCGCGCGAGGTGATCGCCTTCCGGTACTACAGGATGCGCGGCTGGGCCGTGCCCGCGTCGGTCCTGCGAGAGCCGGCGGCGGCGCCCGCGGCCGCCAGGGTCTCACAGCATTCAGGATCGGACATGAAGGTCGCGCCAAGATACCCGCAGGGGCCCGTGATCGTCCTCGGGGCGTCGTATGCGGCGGGTTGGAAGCTGCAGGAGATCGGCGGCGTGCCGGTGATGAACCGGGGGATCGCGGGGCAGCAATCCTTCGAGCTGCTGGAGCGTTTCGAACGCGACGTCGTCGCGGCGCAACCGCGCGCGGTGATTCTCTGGGGCTTCATCAATGACCTGTTTCGAGCGCCCTCGGGCGGCCTGGACGCGACGCTCGGCCGGGTCCGCGACAGCTACCTGCAAATGGTGAGCCTCGCGCGACAGCACGGCATCGAGCCGATCATCGCCACGGAGGTCACGATTCGGCCGCAGCGGTCGTGGTCCGAGGGGCCCGCGACGCTGGCCGGCGCGCTGCTCGGCCGGCAGGCATACCAGGACCGGATCAACGAGCACGTCCTCTCGATCAACGGCTGGCTGGTCGACCTGGCCCGCCGCGAAGACCTGCTCCTGCTCGACCTGCAGTCCACGCTGGCGCAGGCCGGTGGCAGGCGTCGCCGGGAGTACGCGCAGGACGATGGCAGCCACATTACGCCGGCGGGCTACGCGGCGCTCACCGGCTATGCCCGCCCGCTTCTCGCGAAACACCTTGGCGTGCGCTAGGCTGCCGCGGCCCCGCTAATGAAGGAAACTCCGCTCTTCTTTCAGCACGGCGCCTGCTCGCTCTTCGGGATCCTGCACCAGCCGGCCGCGGACTCGTCGTTGCCGGCGTTCGTCTTCTGCCATCCGTTCGGCGAGGAGAAGCTCTGGGCGCACCGGGTGTTCGTATCGTTCGCACGCCGGCTGGCGGCGGCCGGGTTCCCGGTCCTGCGCTTCGACGGCAGGGGGCATGGCGACAGCGAGGGAGAGCTCCGGGATTCCTCGTTCGAGACCGCGCTCGCGGACACGCGGTGCGCAATCGATCATGCCCGGCGGATCACGGGCCGGCGGCAGATCAACCTGCTCGGCCTGCGCCTCGGCGCCACACAGGCGAGTCTTCTCGCCGAAGGGGATGCCGATATCGACGCGCTGGTGCTCTGGGCTCCCGTCGTCGACGGATCACGCTACATGCAGGAGTTGCTCCGGACCAACCTGACCACGCAGATGGCCGCGTACAAGGAGATTCGCGAGGATCGCGAAGCGCTCGTCGCCATCATGAGGCGCGGAGGCACGGTCAACGTAGACGGATACGAGCTCGCGCTCCCGATGTACTCACAGGTTTCGGCAATCCGGCTCGCCGGTCCGATGCGCTTCCAGGGGCCATGTCTGATCGCGCAGGTGGAACGGCAGGCGCAGCGTCCGCTCCCGGAGTTGCAGCAGCTCGCGGCGCAGTATCCGCGCGCGACGCTGGTGCTCACGCAGGAGGAGCCGTTCTGGAAGGAAATCCTTCGCTGGTATTCGGAGGCGCCGAATCTCTTCAGGTCCACGCTCGACTGGCTTTCCGTGCTCGGCCGTGAAGCGGCCATACACAGTCGAGGCCCCGATGCGAGTGCTGGTCACTGACGGAGACAACAGGGCGGCCCTGGCGATCACGCGCTCGCTCGGACGCGCGGGACACGAGGTCGTCGTCGGCGAACGGAGTGCGCCGTCGCTGGCATCGGTTTCGGCTTACTGTGCGCACCCCGCGGTCTATCCCGACCCGGTGACCGAGCCTGAGGATTTCCTCTCCGCATTGTCAGAGATCGTTCGTGAGCGTCGCGTCGACGTGCTCCTGCCGGTGGCCGACGTCACGACCTTCCTGGTCACCAGCAATCGCCAGCGGTTCGGCGCTCCGTGCAGGGTTCCCTTTGCCGACACTGCCGCCATCGAGCGTGCCTCGGACAAGGTGGAACTCGTCAGGATGGCGCTGCGGCTGGGCGTCGCCGTGCCCCACCACATGGTGGTCCAGACGCCCGAAGCGGTTCCTCACACGGATCTCGGCTTCCCCGTTGTGATCAAGCCCTGGCGTTCGCGCATACACACGCCGGGAGGCTGGGTGTCGACAGGCGTGACCTACGCTGTCGATCGGCAGTCGCTCCTCACGGACCTCATCGGCCGCCCTCACTACGAGTTCCCTGTCATGCTTCAGGAGCGCATCGAAGGACCCGGGATGGGGATCTTCGCCTGCTACGACCGCGGGCGTGTGACCGCGCTCTTCAGCCACCGGCGCCTGAGGGAGCGGCCTCCCTGGGGAGGCGTGAGCGTGCTGTGCGAGAGCACGCCCGTGTGTCCGCGGGCGCGCGAGTCCGCGCTCCGCCTGCTCGACGAGCTGAAGTGGCATGGCGTCGCGATGGTCGAGTTCAAGCGCGACGTGCGCGACGATGTTCCCAAGCTGATGGAGATCAACGCTCGATTCTGGGGCTCCCTGCAGCTGGCCATCGACGCGGGCGTCGATTTTCCACGGCTCCTCGTCGATCAGAGCGTCGGCGCCGCAGGCGTGACGATGCCGGCCTACCGGGTCGGCGTCCGGAACCGCTGGCTCTGGGGGGACATGGACTCGCTCCTGTTGACGGTGTTGGGCGGCCGGCGAGTTCCGATCGGCGTCGCGCGGAAGCGGCTCCGCGCGATTTGGGAGTTCCTCCACTTCTACGGCCACGATCTCTACTACGAGAATCCCAAATGGGACGACGTGAGGCCCTGGCTGTTCGAGACCGTCAACCGGTTCCGCAGGGCGGCGACCGACGGCGGCGCCCTGGGCCGGCGCGTGGCGGCCGCGTTGCCGGTAGCTGCGAGGGCCGGCAGGGCACTTCCAACGCAGATCGTCGGCCGGCTCGAGGATCTCGGCGTCGACGAAACCGGCTGGAATGCGCTGGCGTCGCAGAGCGAAACCAATTCGATCTTCCAGACCCATCAATGGACGCGCAGCTGGTTGTCGGTGTTCGGGCGGAAGTACGAGCCGATCTTCGTGAGAGTGTCCGACGGCACGCGTACCTTGGCCATTGCCCCGATGGTGGTCGAGGGACGTCGTCCCGTTGGCCGGGTCGCTCGTTTCGCGGGCGACGGCAGGGCCGACTACTGCGACTTCATCATTTCCGGAGACAAGCGCGAGGCGATCGCGGCGATCTTCGAGGCCCTGCGGAAGGACCACGGCTGGGATGTGATCGAGCTGAACAACATTCCATCGCTGTCGCAGACGACGGAAATCGTCCGGGAAGTATGCGATCAGAACGGGTACAGCACGATCATCGAAGAACAGTTCCTCTGCCCCACTCTGCTCATCTCGGGCCATGAGGCGGAAGCCCAGGGGATTCTGAACAAACCCAGCCTCCGCAGGCGGCAGAACTACTACCGACGGATCGGATCACTCGAATTTCACGACCTGTCCACGGCTGCCGAAATCGGACCGTACCTGGAGCGGTTCTTCGCCCAGCACATCGCGCGGTGGAACAACGGCAGCGGACCGAGCCTGTTCAACAGGCCGGCAAATCGCGCGTTCTACGAGGAGCTCACGCGCAACCTGTCGGGAACCGGCTGGCTGCTGTTCTCCGTCGTCGAGTCCAACGGGCATCCTGTTGCATTCCATTACGGCTTCGACTATGCGGGCAGCCTGCTCTGGTACAAGCCGTCGTTCGATCCCGTCCACGAGAAGCACTCGCCCGGCCTGGTGATGGTCCAACACCTCATCGATTACGCCGTCCGGAACGGGCGCCGTGAGCTGGATTTCACCGTCGGTGACGAGCCGTTCAAGCGGAGGTTCACCAACGTCACGCGCCAGACTGTGAGCATCCAGATCTTCCGCGACTCATCCCGCCACCTCCTGGAGCTCTCGCGGCGGAGCGTCGGCGCGGCCTCGAAGCGGGTGTGGTGGTGACGGTACGCGATCGGGCGGCCCGCGGCGCGAAGATGGCGGTGGCGCTCGTCCTGCACTACTCTGGGCTCCTCCGGGCCTGGCAGTCGATTGTTCTGCGGCGTCGGGCCGTCGTGCTTATGTATCACCGCGTGCTGGACCGCGCGGAGCGGGATCGGACCGCGTCGCATCCGGCGATTGTCGTCGACCGCGAGACGTTCGCCAGGCACATGGCGGTCCTGAAACGCCGCTTCCGCGTGCTCTCCCTTGACGAGTTCGCGGGCTGTCTCGAGAACGGCCGCGATTTTCCCAGCTCTTCCTGCCTGATCACCTTCGATGACGGCTGGCGGGACACGATGGCGAATGCGCTCCCGATCCTGAAGCGACACGGCCTGCCGGCGCTCGTCTTCCTGCCCACGCGGTACGTGGGGACGCGGCGGCTCTTCTGGCAGGAGGCGCTGGTACATTTGCTGGCTCGAACGCTGGACGAGGTCCGCCGCTCGCCCGTCCGTCTGCCCGTCTTCCGGCGGCTGCTCGAACCGGTCGGGCTGCAGGACCTGCTCGGTCTCTCCGCCGGCGACCCGCGAGCGGCGATCACCGCGCGCCTGGCGGTGCAGAAGCGCCAGAACGTGGCGCGCCTGCGGGAGCTGCCCGGAATTCTCGCGCGTGAGCTCGACGTCCCGCTCGAGGATCTCGCCCCGGCCGATGGGTTCATCGGCTGGGACGATGTGGAGGAGATGACTGCTCATCGCATCGCGTTCGGGGGACACGGCGCCGAGCACCTGTTGCTGACCGAGGTGCCGCTGCCGGACGCGGCGGCAGACATCCGCGCCTCGAAGATCGAGATGGACCGCCGCATCAACCACACCGTGCCGACGTTCAGCTATCCGAACGGTTATTACACGTCCGACATCGTCGACGCGGTGCGATCGTCGGGGTACCGCCTCGCATTCGTCACCCGTCGCGGGTTCGTGTCCTGTCACGACGACCGGTTCACGATCGCGCGGTCGAACGTCCACGAGAGTATGACGGGCACCATCCCGATGTTCCTAGCCCGGGTTCTCGGGGTCTTCTGACGTGAAGACGCTTTTCTGGCTGTCGGTCGTCGGCATCCTGTACCCGTACCTCGGGTATCCGGTCGTCCTCTCGCTGCTCGGCAGGGTCGTCAGTAGACGCCGCGCGGCAGGATCCGGCCGGCTGCCGTCGGTCACGATGATCGTCCCGGTCCACAACGAGGCTGCGAGGATCGACAGGAAGGTGTGGAACACCGCATCGTTGAGGTACCCCGCCGACCGGCTCCAGGTACTCTTCGTGTCGGACGGCTCGACCGATGAGACCGCCTCCATCTTCGAGCGCTGCCGGACACCCGCGATGCGGCTGCTCGAGCTCCCGGGACGTGGTGGTAAGGCCGCGGCGCTCAACGCCGCCCTCGAGCATGCGCTCAACGACATCCTGGTCTTCTCGGACGCATCCATCGAGCTCGAGCCGGATGCGCTGGAGAACATCGTCCAGCCGTTCCAGGACGCCCGTGTCGGCTGCGTGTCCGGAGAAGACCGGATCGCCGAGTCGGGGGGGGAGGGACTATACGGGCGATACGAGCTCTGGCTGAGGCGGCTCGAGTCGAACGTGCATTCGATCGTCGGCGCCAGCGGGTCGTTCTACGCCCAGCGGCGCGTGCTGTGCGCACCGTTTCCCGAAGGAATGGCGCCCGATTTCCTCTCGGTGTTGAGGACGGTCGAGCAGGGCTATCGCGCCGTCAGCGAGCCGACCGCCATTGGCGCGATGAGCAGCCTCACGGACACGAAGCAGGAATTCGAGCGGAAGGTGAGAACGCTCATCCGCGGCATCAGCGCGCTGTTCGCGCACGCGCACCTGCTGAACCCGCTTCGCTTCGGGAGGTTCGCCTTCGCGCTGTGGTCGCACAAGGTCCTCCGCTGGACGGTGCCGTTCTTCCTCATCGGCGCGCTCCTTGCCCCGCTGGGGCTGCTCGAGTCGCCGTTCTACGCGTCCATGCTGGCGGCGCAGGCGCTGTTCTACGTCAGCGCCGTGGCCGCCCTGATCCAGTGGGCCGGCGTCCACCGGTCGCTGCCGGGAAGAATCGCGCTCTACTTCGCCACCGTCAACCTCGCCATACTCGCGGCGTGGCTGCGATATGCCCGCGGGGTGCGGCAGGAGCTGTGGACGCCGACCGCGCGCTGAAGGAGCCTATGCAGGGTACGACGCACGCCGTGACGTTTTCGAACAGGGAAGGGCTGCAACTGTTCGGCATCTACCATCAACCCGCCTGCCGCCCCCAGGACGACGTCGCGATCCTGCTGCTGTCACCGGGCGTGAAGATGCGAGTCGCGCCGCATCGCCTGTACAACAAGATGGCGGCACGGTTCGTGGAGCTCGGCTATCCGGTGCTCCGTTTCGACTTTCACGGCCTTGGCGACGCCGAAGGCGAGGCACCCGAGGAACTGCTGGCCGACCTCTACGGCGCCACACAGGTCGGGCGTTACGTGGGGGATACCATCGCGGCCATGGACTGGATGCAGCGCACCTACGGCATCAGGCGCTTCGTGGCGTCGGGATTGTGTGGCGGCGCGCTCACCGGTCTGCTCACCGCGGTGCGCGATCCGCGGATCGTCGGGCTGCTGGGTTTGTCGATTCCCGTGATTCTAGACGGCTCGAACATCGACGCATCGAAGTACATGACCGAGGCGCAGCTGAAGAGCAACCGCCTGCGATACCTTCGGACGCTACGGCTGTGGGACCCGTTGGTGTGGCGCTCGTGGATGCGGTTCCTGACGCTGCAGAGCCACTACAGCCTGATCGTGCGCGCGATTGCACAGCCGCTTCAGAAGCGCCTCCGGCGTGGGCAGCCGACGCCTGCCGCGGGCGAACAACCACGCGACAATACGAATCCACACTTCGCTCCGGCGTTGCTCAGAATGTTGCAGTCCTCGCGTCCCGTATTCCTCGCGTTTGCCGAGACCGATCGGCTGCTGTTCGAATTCGACGTCAAGTTCCTGCAGCGTCATCGTCCCGCAGTCGAGCGTCACGCCGGGCTGTTCGAAATGCACGTCACGCCCAGCGCCAACCATATCTTCTCGCTGCCGGAGTGGCAGGCGGACATGCTGGATCGCTGCTGCCGGTGGCTCGAGCAGCGCGTGACGGCGCCGGCGGCTGTGTAGCGCAGACCCGTGCAGGGAAGCTCGCGCAGACGCTATCGTGACTGGTTCGGCGATCCGCCTGCGCGAACGTTCTCAGGAGCGCTTCAGACCTCCGCTTACGCTCTCCGTGCTCTCCGCTCTAGCGTCCGCGGTGAGGCAGATCATGGCTGACGACGCGTCCACCGTACCGGCGTCGGGCAAGTCCGGTGCCGCCGCTCACGCCCGGCACGGCACTCCGCGGCGTGGCGGCCCGTCGGAAAGCGTCGCTCGAGACGAGGGCGCGATGACGCGCGTAACCGAGTCGCAGCAGAAGATCAACGTGCTCATCCTGGCGTCGTCGCTGTGGATCGGCGGCGCCGAAACGGTGATGCGGCATCTGGCGGTGAAGCTCGATCGGCGACGCTTCACCGTCACCGTCTGTCACCTGAAGCAGCGGGGACACATCGGTGACGAGCTCGCGCGCGCGGGTATCGACATCTTAGGCATCTCCGAATCCGAGGACCCGCGCGTCGACTATCTGACGTTCCTCAAGCTCCTCAAGGTGATTCGAGCCAGGCGCATCAACGTGGTGCACACGCATACGGCGCACGGACTCGTCGACGCGACGCTCTGCAAGCTGCTGACACCCGGGCTCAAGGTCGTCCACACGTTTCACTTCGGCAACTACCCGCACACGCGCCACCGGATTCTCTGGATGGAGTGGGCCTGTTCCCGCCTTGCCGATCGGGTCTATGCAGTGGGCGAGGCCCAGCGCCAGCAGTTGAAGAAGGTCTTCGGCTTCCGCGACGACGCAATCGGAGTCGTGCGGAATGGCGTCGCGCTCCCCCGCGGCGAGTCCGATCCGTCGTTTCGCGAGCGTACAGGTATCGGAGACCGGCTGCTGGTCGGCACGATCGCCACGCTGATCGAACAGAAAGGGCTGCGCGACCTGATGCATGTCGCGCGCAGGCTTCGCGACGCCGGGCACGACGTGAAATTCGTCATCGTCGGCGAGGGACACCTGCGCAGGGAGCTCGAGGCGCTCCGGCACGAGCTGCGACTGGATGATGACGTGGTGCTGACCGGCTGGGTCACGAACGCCGCTGACGTGGCCCTCCCGGCGTTCGACGTGTTCTTCCAGCCCTCGCTCTGGGAAGCCATGTCGGTGGTGGTCCTCGAAGCGATGGCGGCGGGCAAGCCAGTGGTGGCGGCGCGCGTCGGCGAGAATCCATACATCATCAGGGATGGCGTCGACGGGATCCTCGTGAACGTGGGAGATCGTGACGGGATGGCCGCCGCGTTGGGCCGACTGGCCGCGAACCCCGAGCTTCGCACGCGACTGGGTTCGAATGCGCGGCGAACCATCGAACAGCGCTTCACAGTCGAGCACATGACGGGGGCGTACGAGCAGATCTACGGAGAGGTGTTCGCCCACAGCGGGCGGATCCTGCTGCAGCGCGACACCAAGGCGGGAACGCAGTGAGCGAGCCGTTTCGGGCCACGGCGGTCAGATGTCGAAACCTCCTGACCGAAGGCCACGGCGTGCGGCCCGATGGGGCGGGGCGGCGTGGCTGTCGACGGACATCCGCAGGGCATGCGAACTCGCACACGGCATCATCCGCGCCGCCAGAGGCGCTCGGCCATTGCCGCACGGGCCGCTTCGTATGCTGAGGCCCACTCTATGACCCTGAGGGAGTTACTGTACTGTTGCGTACGCCGTTTCGATCACCCGCTCTACCAGCGCGTGTACCGCGAGCTGCGGAGGCTGACGGAGCAGTCCGGCAACAGTCGACGGGTACTGGACGTCGGCGGGCGTCGCTCGAACTACACGATTGGCCTGTCCGGGCGCATCCTCATCTCCGACGTACCGCGTCACACGGAGCTGCAACGTCAGCTAGATCTGGGTGCGACGGAGGATATTCGCAACCGGGTGCTATCGAACCGTTCGAACGTCGAGGATTACGTCCTCGACGACATGACGCAATCCGCGCTGCCCGAGGCGTCATTCGATGTCGTCGTGGCTGTGGAGGTCCTCGAGCACGTGGAGGAGGATGCTCGATTCGTGCGAAACGTGGCTCGCGTGCTGAAGCCAGGCGGGCATTTCGTGATGACCACGCCGAATGGCGATTTCCTGCGGCGTCTGTATCCCGACCACAAGCGGCATTACGAGCGTGAGCAGCTCCTGGCACTGCTGGCCGCGCACTTCGAGGACGTCGACGTCCGCTATTCGGTCAACGACGGCCCGCTCATCAAGCTCGGTGTACACCGTCCCAGTGCCCGTACGCCACTGCGGTCCCTCATCAGCCCCGTGGCGCTGCTCGTGTCCGATCGCCTTGAAGCTGCGGGCGTCGGCGGCCGTGGACCGAGAGGCAAACGCCACCTCATCGCGGTGGCGCGCAAGGCAGCGGACAGGCGCGGCGACGCTCATGGGCAACACTGCTGAAGAGGACTGCCTCGCATGAAGACGGTCTCAGGCATGTTCCAATTCGCTGGCCTCAAGATCGGGATGGCTGGCGTAATCCACCTTGCGCCAGAAAAGCGCACCGATGCGGAGGAAGAAGCGGTTCGTCGCCTGTTCGAAGCTGCGGACTCGTTGCGCCGAACCGAGTGGAGCAGCGAAGACATGTTCGTCGTGACCCAGGAGTACTCGCATCGCTCGGTAGGGCCGGTGGCTCAGCGTGTGCCGATCCCCTCCAATCGAGGCTGCCAAGCGCTCGTGTTCGGTCAGTTCTTCGGAGTCGAATACGGTGGTTCGGCCGTCGCCGCGTCGACGCGGGTGCTCGAATCCTATCTGCGGGATGGCGATTCAGCGCTGGACGAAATCAACGGCGCCTGGGCCGGGGTGTTCTGGGATCGGCGGTCCGGGCAGGCACGGTTCGGCCGTGACGCGCCCGGCATCCAGACTCTTTACATGGCGCCGTCGGACCGTCGGATCCTCTTCAGCACCGACCTCAGAGCGTTTAGATCAAGCGACTGGCTCGGTCAGGTCGACGAACAGGCCGTCGCGGAGTTTCTGCACTACCTATACGTGCCCGCGCCAAGAACGATGCTGCGTGGTGTATCTGCGGTGCTTCCCGGGCACGTACTGAGCACGCGCCCTGACGTGCGGCAGGCGCGGTACGCCACGCCGCGCTTCGTCGCAGGCCCCGCGGTCGAAGAGAGCGAGGTCGCGGAACGACTTACCGCGGCGCTCCCGCAGTTCGAAGAGCACCTCCTCGCCGCGGTCTCCGACTGTCTGCCTCCGGACGGACGAGTCGCACTGGCCCTGAGCGGCGGCAAGGATTCATCGACGTTGGCGGTCGCCCTGAGCAAGCTGTGTCCTGAGCGGGTGCTGGCGTTCAGCGTCGGGAGCCCGGACGCGCGCTTCGACGAATCCGGCGACGCCGCCCTGGTGGCTCGGAGTCTCGGACTGGCATTCGAGTCGTACATGCCAGACGCACGCAGCCTCCAGTCGGTCTTCGAGCGGTTCCTGAATCTCCAGGATCAACCTGTCGGAGATCCTGCGGCCCTCCCGTACTTCGGTGCCTTCGCGAATCTGCCCGACGACTGCTCCGTGATCCTCGACGGAACGGGGAATGACTACTACTTCGGGATCCCGAGCGTCGGCAAGGGTGTGCACCGATTTCAGATGCGGGCAAAATGGCAGGGCAGGTTACCCGCACCGCTATGGTCCCTGACATTGGCTGCGATGGCAAAGGGGCCTCCATGGATGCGCGACCTCCAGCACTACTGGCGCGCGCCGATCGAAGAGACGTTCATCGCGTGGAATGCCTGGTCCGCTTCAGAGCTGCAGGCGTTACTTGGCCGCCCGGTCTCCTTCGATGGCACGCAACTGTGGGCCACGATGCGGAACGGCTGTCCGGAGCGGTGGCTGGAGCTGCTGACCGAGGTGGTCTGCGGGATTTGGGAGCCGCACGCGGCATACCGTAAAGCGGTTCAGTTCGCAAACGGGCTCGGCAAGCCGGTTCGATTCCCGTTCACTGATCTGAGACTCGCGAAGTTCGTTCATGCGCTTCCCCTCAGGCTGAAGGTCGTGGGAGGCACCAACAAGGTCTTACTTCGCGCCTACATGTCTCGGACTCTCCCGAAGGAAATCCTGTCGAAACCCAAATCGCCTTTTGTGTTCGACCTCCGTCCATTGCTCGTGCCGGCCTTCCGCTGGCTCGACGATCAGGACGCTCGCACTCTCGTGCGGAACGTGCCGGGATGGAACAGACAGGCGATTTCCGACGTATTGGCGCAATTCGAGAGCCAGCCTTCCGACTGGAAATGGGCGTATCGCCTGTACGGGCTGGCTCTGGTGGCATCGCAGTTCGTTCTCTCCGCCGGTTCGACTCTGCGCAAGGACACCGGTGCCGCCGCAGGAGGCCGTGTCTGATGGAACAGCCGCGGGCAGAGAATCGCCGCCTGAGCGCCAGGTCGATCATCCTGAAGAACATCACGTCGAACTGGATGGGATTGCTCGTCAATATCATGCTGTCGTTTTGGCTGTCACCGTTCGTGGTGAACAGCCTGGGAAGCGTGTACTACGGCATATGGGCGCTCTTGAACGAGTTCGCGGGGTACCTCTGGCTGTTCGACTTCGGAGTTCGGGAGTCTGTCGTTAAGTACGTCGCGCAATACACCGCAACCGGAGAAAAGAACGCGCTCCAGCGTACGGTGAATGCGGCGCTGTTCATGTATATGGGGATTGCGGTGCTTGCGTTCGCCGCGAGCATGGCGATGGCTGTCGCACTTCCGTTTGTGTTCAGCATTCCGCCAGAATCAGTTCCGGTTGCACGGTGGACGCTGCTGTTGACCGGTGCCGCGATTTCGCAGGGTTTTGTTCTCAATGTGTTTGTCGGCGTCCTGATGGGATTGCAGCGCTATTACCTCGTCGTGCGAATGAGCACGCTGTTCTCGTTCATCCGAGCCGGACTTATAGTCGCCGCGCTCTCCCACGGGCTGGGCATCGTGGCGCTGGGAGTGATTCAACTCGCCGTAGGTACGATGACCGGACTTGTGGTGCTGGTCGCCGTGAGGCGTTCGCTTCCCTCATATCGGCCGCACCTCGTCCGACCAGGCCGGGAAGAGCTCGCACGCGTCTTCGGGTATGCGAAGTACGTGCTGGGCAACAACATCGGCGAGAAGGTGGTCTTCCGTACGGACGCATTCGTGATTGGCGTCTTCTTGCCGGTCGCCTCTCTCGCGTACTACGCCATTGCCGGCAGCCTGGTCGGCTACATGCGGTCGCTGGTGCTCACCATGGCCTCCGTGCTGAACCCGGTGAGCAGCGCCCTGGAAGCGAAGCGTGACTCCGATCACTTGAGAATCCTGTTTCTCAGTGCCTCCAAAGCGGCGGTCCTGGTCGGGTTGCCGGTCACCGTCGCGTTTGAGATTGTCGGGACCGATTTCATCGGCCTCTGGATGGGACCGGCATATGCGAAGACGTCCGGGGAAATTCTGGGTGTACTCGCGGCTGCGCACCTCCTCGGCCTGCCACACTACTGCATCTCGACCGTGCTCTATGGGCTCGGGAGGCACTCAATCATGGCGAAGTGGCGAGCCGTGGAGGCAGTTGCCAACGTAGGCCTGAGCGTGCTGCTCGTTCAGCAGGTTGGCCTGATTGGCGTGGCGGTCGGCACCCTGATGTCGCACGTGGCAATCGCGTGCGTGATCCTTCCGCGCGCGATGGCGACGGTGTTGAAGCTCCGTCTGCGCGACTATTACTCGTCAACGTACGCGCGGCCGTTCATTGCGGCCATTCCTTTCGCGGCCGCCTGTTACCTCATCAAAGTCGTTGTGTCGCCCGCGTCGCTGATGAGCCTCATGGGTCTGTTGGCGGCAGCACTGCCGATTTATGTCGCGTCATGCTGGCTTGTTGCGCTGTCCCCCTTTGAACGCGACGTCGTGCTGGAGAACATGACCCGGGTGGTGCCTTTCCTGAGGCGCTTCAGGACCGAAGGTGGCTCCGGTGCCGTCGCCCTGAAATCTGTCTCCTGTATTCCGGCATCCGACCAGAAGTGAACAGAGTGAGCCGCCTGAGCGCGTGATCCCGGCACTCAACGCGCCGTACCTCCGGAGCATCCTCCCGACCTGCAGCGCACGATGACGCAGCGACCTCGGGCGCGGATTCTGTACTGCGAGAACAACGTGGACGGCACCGTCGGCGGTTCGTACTACAGCCTGCTGTACCTCCTGCGGGGGCTCGATCGAACGCGATACTCGCCGATCGCCGTGTTCTACACGCACCATGCCCTGCTCACCGCGTTCCGGGAGGCCGGCGTCGAGACCCTGGTGTGGAGAAAGCCGAAATCCTTCGCGTTCGCGGCCCGCATGTCGGGGAGACTGCCCTGGTTGCGTCCGCCGCTCCTCGTGCTCCAGAAGGCGTTGAACGTTCTTCCGACTCTCGTCCTGCCGGCGCTCGCCCGCGCCTGGTTCCTGAGGCGGCGCGCGGTCAGGATCGTTCACCTGAACAACACCGTCCTCCTCAATCACGACTGGATGCTCGGCGCGCGGCTGGCCGGAGTTCCCTGCGTCACGCACGAGCGCGGAATCAACGAGTCCTACGCCGGGGCCGGCCGGCTGTTCGGGAGGCGCCTCGCCGCCGTGATCTGCATCTCCGAGGCCGTGCGCGACAACATGCGCAGGCGCGGCGCGGATTTCGGGAACCTGATCACGATTCCAAACGGCCTCGATCCGGAGACGATGCGGGTCCACACGCCGCCGGCGGAGGTGCGATCGGCTCTCGGGCTCGATCCGGATGCCGTCGTGATTGGAATGGTCGGCAACATCAAGGCCTGGAAGGGTCAGGAAATCCTCGTGCAGGCCATGGACCGCATCCGCCGCGCGTGCCCGGCCGCCCGGTGTGTGCTGGTCGGCGACACGTCCCCGGCCGACCTGGAGTACGAACACGCTGTGCGCCAGCTCGTCTCGTCCCTCGGCCTGCAGCAGCACGTCATCTTCGCAGGATTCCAGCGTAACGTGACCGATTTCCTGTTGGCGTTCGACGTCGTGGTTCACGCCTCGGTGCTTCCGGAGCCGTTCGGGCGGGTGATCCTCGAAGCGATGGCGTGCCGCAAGCCGGTCATCGGTTCGCGCGCCGGCGCAATCCCGGAAATCATCGAGGAGGGCGTGACCGGCCTGACCTTTCCTCCGGGCGATCCGCAGGCACTCGCCGAGGCGATTGCCGACGTGATCCGCAATCGCGAGCGGGCGCGCGAGCTCGGCGAGAACGGATACCATCGCCTCGTCGAGCGTTTCCACATCGCCCGGAACATCGAAGCCACTCAGCGCGTGTACGAGACCCTCCTTGCGGCCAATTAGAGTGCTCGACCTGCGGGACACTTATGAAGTCGGTGGGCCCGGGAAGACGATCCTGGAAACATACCGCGCCATCGACCGACGGGCGTTCGAGTTGCACCTGGGCGTGTTCCTGACGCGACGTGAACCCGCCGATTCGCCGTTCCTGCGGGCGGCGCGCGCGCTCGGCATGCCGCTGCACATCGTCCGCGGTCACAACCAGTACGATCCGCGGATGGTCTGGCGGCTGGCGCGGCTGGTGAAGTCGCTGGGAATCGACATCGTGCATGCCCACGAAGTGAAGTCGGACGTCCTCGCGTACCTCGCTTCGAGGATTCGGCGCGTGTCGATTGTCACCACGCTTCATGGCTGGTTCGGCCATACTGCCAAGCACCGCCTTTTCATCGCGCTCGATCGGCTGTCAGCGCGGCGGTTCGATTGCGTGATCGCCGTCTCGGCGGAAATTCGCGACGAGATGCTCCGAGCCGGCGTGCGCCCCGATCGACTGCGGCTGCTGCACAATGCCATCGTGCCTGCGTGCTACGAGCGAACCGGCCGACGGGGGTTCCTCCGCGAGCTGATCGGGCGGCAACTGCAGTCTCCCGTGATCGTCAGCATCGGCCGAATCAGCCCGGAGAAGGGACACGCCGATCTGGTCGAGGCGCTCGCGATCGTGGCGAGCCGGGGACGCCGTTTTTCAGCCGTTCTGGCCGGAAACGGACCGGATCGCGCCAGCGTACGGGCGCGGATCCGCGAACGCGGGCTGCAGGCATCGGTCCATCTGCCGGGCTATGTCAGCGAACCGCAGCGCCTGCTCGAGGAAAGCGACCTGATGGTGCTGCCCTCGCATACCGAGGGATTGCCGAATGCGGCACTCGAGGCCCTGGCGATGCAAGTGCCCGTCCTCGCAACCAGCGTCGGCGGGACGCCGGAGGTCATCGTCGATGGCGAGACCGGGTATCTGGTCCCACCCCGGTCGCCCGAGGCGCTGGCGGCCCGGATCGAGCAGTTCCTGAACGAGCCGTCCGCGTGGAAACGGACGGCGATCCGCGGGCGCGAGGTCGTCCGGTCCCGCTTCGATTTCCAGACCAGGACGCGGGGCCTGGAGGCGATCTACCGCGAGATGCTCGGAGGGCGGGGCTGATGGTGTACCTCGGCCTGCTCCTCTTCTTTTTCGTCGAGTACATGCGTCCCGGTGCGTACGTCCCCGTGTTGAACGTCCTCCGCCTCAACCTGCTCGTGCCCGTCGGAGTCTTGCTCGGCACTGCGTTCAGCACCAGCCCGGTGACGAACGGGCAGATCGCGCGCGAGACGAACAGCAAGATCATCGGGGGCCTGCTGGGGCTGATCCTGGTCTCCATGGCGCTCACGGCGGAAGTCACGCTGTATGCCTTCGACTTGTTCAAGGCCGTGCTCGGCTATACGCTCGTGTACTGGGTCATCGTCCGGCAGGTTTCGACCCTCGACCGGCTCAAAGGGCTTTTTGTGACCCTCGCCGCCGTCCACCTGCTGCTCGCCGCTCTCACGCCGCAGATGTTCCTCGATCCCGACGGCCGGCATGCCCTGTCATCAGGCACCTTCCTCGGCGACGGCAACGACTACGCCCTGTCGGTCGATATCGTCATCCCGTTCTGTCTCTTCCTGCTGTTCGAGACGAAACGAACGGTCGGGAAGGTGCTGTGGGGAAGCATCATCCTCGTTCTCGTGCTGTGCGTCGTGGCGACCAAGTCGCGCGGCGGCACGCTCGGACTGGCGGCAGTCGGGTTGTACTACTGGTGGAAGACCGACAAGAAGGTGGTCACAGGGATGGTGGCCGCGCTGGCGATCGCCGTCGTGATCGCCATTGCGCCCCCGTCGTATTTCGAGCGCATGAATACGATTACCAGCCACGAGGACGGTTCGGCCCAAGGGCGTCTCACCGCCTGGCGGGCGGCGGTGGGGATGGCGATAAGCAACCCGCTGTTCGGCGCCGGGGCGGGGCAGTTTACTAGCAACTTCCCGCGGTTCGCGCCCGCGGGCCCCGAAGGGCCGCACATGCGTTGGACGACGGCGCATTCCATTTACTTTCTCATCCTCGGCGAGCTGGGCCTTCCCGGGCTCGGACTGCTCATCGGCTTCATCGTCTCGAACATCGCGGCGAACCGGCGTGCCTTGAAAGAGCTTCGCGCCCGTGGCGTCAACCCCGTCACCGAAGGGCGCCTGCTGGCGTGCCTGAGCGTCAGCGTGTTGGCCTATGCCGTGGCGGGAGCGTTTCTAAGTGCCACGTACTACCCCCACATGTTCGTCATCGCCGGCCTGAGTGTCGCCGGACGGCGGCTGGCACGGGAGCATGCGAACGGTGCCGTCCCGGTCGCGCCTCCGGAGCCGGTGAGGGCGGCGTGGGATTATCGGCCGCCGATCCGGCGGTCGGTGAACGGCAGGAGGGTGTCGTGACCACGGGGGCGCTGGAGGTTGCGGGGTGAACCCCTACGCTGCCGAGCTGTACCGTCGGACGCCGATCTGGGGCCAGAACCTGATCCTGTCTGGATACGGCTTGCTGCTCGATCGCGAGCGCTACAGCGGCCGCTACCGCGAATTCCGGACGCTGCTGAGCCGCACCGAGTGGGGCCCGAGGAGCGACCTCGAGGCCTACCAGGACGAACGCGTGCGCGCGACGGTGACGCACGCGTATGACACGGTCCCCTACTACCGCCGCGTGTTCGACGAGCGCCGGCTGCGTCCGGCGGACGTTCGCGGACGCGCCGACCTGCACAAGGTTCCGCTGCTCACGCGCGCCGACATCCGGTCGCACTACGACGACCTGTGGTCACGCGCCGTTCCGCCCCGGGCGAGGCGGACCGGCCATACCAGCGGCACGACCGGTACGCCGCTGACCGTGGGCTACGACCGCGACACCGTCTGGATGACGTACGCGGCCTTCGATCGCCATTACCGGTGGGCGGGCCTCCAGTTCGGCCGCGATCGCGTGGCGGTTGCGCGCGGAAACGTAATCGTGCCGCTCGACCAGGCGATCCCGCCGTTCTGGCGCCACAACCGCAATCACCGGCAGCTGCTGCTGTCCTCCTTCCATCTCTCTCGGGCCAACCTGCCGGCGTACTTCGATGCGCTCGAAGGCTTCCGCCCTGCCGCCCTCGACGGTTATCCCTCGACCCTGTACGTGCTCGCGAAGTTCCTGCAGAACTGCGGGCGGGTGTTCCCGCTGCGCGCCGCGGTCACCTCGTCGGAGACGCTGTACGACTTTCAGCGACAGGCGATCGAGAAGAGCTTCGCGTGCCGGGTGTTCGATTACTACGCGCTCGCCGAACGCGCCGTGTTCTCCGGCGAGTGTGAGCGGCATTCCGGCAACCACGTGGCGATGGAGTACGGCGTTGCCGAGATCGTAGATGCGGACGGCGAACCGGCGCCGCGAGGGGTTCCCGGCCGGCTCGTCGGGACGACGCTGCACAACAGGGCGATGCCGCTGCTGCGCTACGTCACCAACGACCTGACCGCGCTGCGTGCGGAGGGGTGTCCCTGCGGCCGGGCGCTCGAGGTGATGGACGACGTCACGACCAAGGCGGAGGATCTCCTGACGCTCGGCGACGGCCGGGTGATCTCCCCGTCCGTGCTGACGCATCCGTTCAAGCCGCTCGACTGCATCGAGGGCTCGCAGATCGTGCAGACGGCACCGAACGCGGTCACGATCCGGATTGTCGGGGGCCGCGGATACACACAGGCGCATACCGAGCACCTGCTCGCTGAATTCAAGGCGCGGCTGGGCGACGACGTAGCGGTCGATGTGCAGAACGTCGATCGGCTCGAGACGAGCCCCAACGGGAAGTTCAAGTGGGTCATCTCCCACGTGCCCCTCGGGATCTGAATGCACGTCCTGTGGATCTCGCAGAACCTGCCGTATCCGCCGAAGACCGGCGTTCTGCAGCGCAATTACCACCTGATCCGGGAGGCGGCCAGGTTCGCCGAGCTGGATCTCGTCGCCATCCTCAAGCGCGATATCCTGCCGAACTTCGATGAGCAGACCGCGACCCGGGAGCTGCGGAAGATCTGCCGCCGCGTCGACGTGGTGCGCCTCCCGGTCGAGTCGTCGCGCCTGCGCCTGCTGTCGGTTGCCGTGCGCAGTCTGTTCACCCGAGCTCCGTTCACGGTGAACTGGGCGGATGCGGCGGTGCTCCGCGATGCATTGCTTCGTGTGCTGGCGACTACGAGGTACGATCTCGTGTACTTCGATACGATCAGCCTCGCGCAGTACCGCGGCCTGGTCCTCGGCGCGGCGAACGTACTGAATCACCACAACATCGAGTCGCACCTGCTCGAACGACGGCTCGCCTACGAGGGTCATCCGCTCAGGCGTTTCTACTTCGCAGTGGAGGCCAGGAAGCTGCGGCGTTACGAAACGGAGGTGGCGCACGATTTCGACGCCCACCTCGTGGTCTCGACGCTGGACGGCGAGCGGCTGAAGGGAATCGCCCCGGGGGTGCGAACCGCGGTCGTCGCCAACGGTGTGGACGTGGACTACTTCCACCCTGGGTCCGCGCCGCCGGAGCACGGTCATCTGATCATGGTGAGCGGGATGAACTGGTTCCCGAACCGGGACGCGGTGCTGTTCATGATCCGGGAGATCTGGCCCCGTGTCGCCGAAGCCCTGCCCGATGCGAGGCTGACCATCGTCGGTGCCAGCCCGCCCCCGGCGGTGCGGGAGCTCGCCGCCCGCGACGCCCGCGTCACCGCCACCGGCTTCGTCGACGACGTCCGCGCGTACATGGAGCGCGCGCAGATCTACCTCTGTCCGATGCGCGATGGCGGCGGCACCCGCCTGAAGATCCTCGACGCGCTCGCCATGGGGAAGGTGATCGTGTCCACGACCATGGGGCTCGAAGGGATCGACGTGACGCCGGACCAGGAGGTGCTGGTGGCGGACACGCCGGAGGCGTTCGTCCACCAGATTCGTCGCGCGGCTGCCGATGCCGCACTCTGCGCGCGCGTCGGCGCGAGCGCCCGCAGCTTTGCAGAGCGGCACTTTGCGTGGCCGGTCGTGGGCGAACAGATGGAGCGGACGTTCAGCAGCTTGACGCCGGAGCGCGTCTCGTGAGCGGCGATCGGACGGTCCTCATTCGAGCCGTCGGCGACATCGCGCTCGGCGACCATCCGCTGTGTGCAGGTTTCGGGACGCACAGCCGGTGCCGCGGAGAGCCTCCGGCCTTTCCGTTCCGTTACGTTCAGCCGCTGCTGGAAGGGGCCGACATCCTGTTCGGCAACCTCGAGTGCACGCTCTCGGCGCTGGGGCTCAGGCCGCGCGATTACCATTCGGTACAGATGCGCGGCCAGCCGGGGTACGTCGCCGCCTTGAAAGCGGCGCGCTTCGACGTGCTCAACCACGCCAACAACCACTCGATGCAGCACGGCGCCGAGACGTTCCTGGACACGGTGCGGATGCTGCAGGAGGCTGGCATAGAGGTCTGCGGCGTCGCCGCCTCCGACTACCGCTCGGCGGTGCCGGCGATCGTCGAACGGAACGGGTTGAACGTCGCGTTCCTGGGGTACTCGCTGCGGCCGCGGCAGTACTTCACGCGGGAACCGTTGTACGCCGAAGGGTGCAGGCGGTCCATTCTCGCCGATCTTGTCTCGGCGCGCCGCACGTCCGATGCCGTCGTGGTATCGCTGCACTGGGGCGACGAGTTCATCGATCGGCCCTCAGCGGAGGACGTCGATCTGGCGCACGACATCATGGATGCGGGGGCGCACCTCGTGATCGGGCACCATCCCCACGTCCTCAGGGGCATCGAACCTTACGGACACGGCTACATCGTCTACAGCCTGGGCAACTTCGTCTGCGACATGCTCTGGAACGAGCCCTTGCGTGAGAGCGCGATCCTGGAGTGCCGTGTGACGGCGGAGAAGGTCACGGAACTGAAGTTGATCCCGCTGCGGATCGGCGACGATTGCCGGCCGGCGCCGCTTGC
>JBMDXQ010000094.1:0-18325 GCA_048594975.1 Vicinamibacterales bacterium
CGGGTCGCGCCCGTTCCACAGCGCCAGCGCGAAGCACAGGATCTGCTTCTCGTCGCTGATGCCGAGGATGCCGTCTTCTCCCCACCGGTAGGCGCGGCTCCGCGCCGAGTCATGGCTGAATTCGTCCCACGCCGTCCCGCCCGGGCTGTAATCCTCGCGCACGGTTCCCCACTGGCGCTCGCTCAGGTACGGGCCCCACAGTCTCCATCTGTCGGCATCGGGCCCGGTCAGGCGCTGTTCGTCTTCCATGAAATCCCTCGAAGTGCGTGCAACGGGCGACGGTCGATCCGGTTGCGGCGACACAGTCACAGCGGGGCAGACGTCCCTTCACCCGGCGGGATACGCCATCGAGGGGACCGCCATCAGCGCCTGCGCGGCGTCAGCGGCGCTGGCACTTTATCATCCATTGCCGAGCTTGGCGGCGGGAATTTCGCACGGGTGGGCGCCGCGTGCGGACCTGGGGATCGCATGCGCGTCTTCGCCGGTCGTGACCGTGCCGTCCTCCATCTGGCCGGGGAGGATCGGCACGGCCACGTTACCTGCCTCGACGGGGCGGGTTCCTCATCTCTCGAGAGCGGGCTTTTCCTTTTTTCCGCTGGTCTGCTTCAGCGTCTGCAGGTACGCGACCAGCGCGTCCACGTCGCCCTTCGCGAGGGCCGAGTAGTCCTTCATCGGCGGTTTGCGCGTGGCGTTGTGCTTGGCCGCCATCTCCTTCCAGTTCACGATCCACTCGCGGATCTCCGCGGCCGTCCACTTGCTGCCGACTTCGTCGAGCGCGCCCTTGGGGTTTCCTTTGCCCGCCACGGAGTGGCACAGCGAGCACTTCTGTTTCGTGTAGATTTCCTGGCCCTTCCGCACCAGCGCGTCCTGCGACCACGCTGACTGCGGAAGAGCAACCGCGAGAAGGGTCAGGACGACGGTCGTTCGCCTCATCAGCTGTCTCCTCTCTCTCCGGATCCAGACAACACGGCGCCCGCCGTGAATGCGCGCGTCACGGTTACCACGCGTAAGTCAGCCGCAGCCACGTCGTGTGCGCGGTGAACGGCCTGTAGAAGTAGTTGAGCAGGAGTGCGTTCACCGTCGCGTTCTGTCCCTCCTCGACGGCTGGCTGGGCAACTCCCGAGACGACGTCCGGCGAGAGCGTGAAGTCGTTCACGTCGTAGCGATCGTACCAGTAGACCAGCCCGACCGCCACGCGCTTCGTCAGGAAGTAGCGCAGGTCGACGGTCGCGCGCGCTTCGGTGCTGGTGATGTCGGTCAAGGGCTGCGGTGTGACCAGCGAGGTATTGGCGGGCAGCTCATGACGGTACGTCCCGGTGTAGTCCGAGTAGTTGTACGACAGCCGCACTTCGGTCTTCTCAATCAGGCCGAGCATGTCGAGTACACCAATAGCGGACCAGGCCTTGTTCCCCTCGTTCAAACTCCAGTTTCGCGTCGGATCCAGTTGCTGCGCCGCATTACCGGTGCGCGACTGCTGCCGACCGTCGTAGTCTTCGATGCTGAACGAGATGCCGGTGCTGAGACCGTCGCGAGGTTCGACGTCGAACCCCGCCGTGTAGGTCCGGCTCGTGAATCGCCGCAGGCCGAAACTGTCGATCGGCGCCGTCTCGTTCAGGTAATCATCCTTGGTCCATGCGATCGAGGCGTTCACTCCCACCGTCGCCAGGGGCGTGACATTCGCAATCGCGGAGAACCGGTCGCGATCGCGGGAGGCCACGTCGAACTGACGCATGCCGGGCCGTTCCTCCGCTCGCTCGAGCGCCAGCAGGTCGAGGCCGCCGCCCCGCCGCTGGCTATGCTCGTAGACGCTCCGGAAGGACACGTACTGAGTGCCGATCACATCGGCCCCGGCCCGGAACGTGTGCTCGCCGACGCTTTCGTAGACGCGGAAGTGCGTGTCGGCGGCATAGCGGCTGTAGCCGAGCCGGAAGGTCGTATAGCGCACGCCGGTGAAGCCGGCATCCAGATCGAAGTAATTCCGCTGCTGCCCGAGCGGCTCCGGCCCGACCTTGCCGATCGACGGGTCGCTCCAGATGCCCGCGGAGCCGTCGGCCGTGACCCGGTCGGGGCCGCTCGCCCGCGCCAGGATGAAGGGCGTCGTCGTGTTGTCGAACTCGTAAAAACGATACCTGGCATTGACGTCGATGTGTCGCACCGGCCGGCTGACGAAGTTCAGGATTGCCGAGGCGGTGTTCGCCTTCGCCTCAGCGGTGTCACGCGGCAGCGGCACGACGCTCGCGTTGACCGGATTGATCGTGAACGGCAGCAGGGCCACGTCCTGGTTCCACCATCCCAACGCGAAGACCCCGTTCATGCTGGTGCGCGCCGGCAACCGGTAGGCACCGCTGACGTTGAACGACAGCATCCGGTTGCTCGGCCACTCGGCCATTCGTCCCAGCGAGGACGCGTTGGTGGCGTCGACCGCACGCTGCGGGTTGTCCCAGACGAAGTCGGTGACCTGGTTGTCGTACCAGGATCCGTCCCATCCGGCGCGCAGAGACGCCTTCGCCGTGGCCCATTCCATCGACGTACGGACGTCGTTCGCCTTCGAGTCGATCGGGAGCGGCACCTCGATGGGAATCTGCAGGTAGGCCCCGAACGGGATGTTCCCCTTCTTCCGGGTGTTCAGATAGGTGACCGACGCGTCGCTCGCTCCGAAGGTGTACCGGAGATCGATGGCCGAGGTATCGCGACGGATGCGCGAGTCGTAGTAGCGGGTGCCCGCCGCTGCCTCGATGAGCGGTCTGAAATTGACCGCGGGGTTCGCTTGGATCGCCGCCTGCAGCGTGTCGGGCAGCGTGAGCACGGTGCTCGCCGACCCGTTGTCGCCGGGCAGCGACGAGTACGGCGTGCGCGTGTCCTGACTGATGAACATCGGAATCTGGTCGTACAGGAACCGCGCCCGAACCGTTCCCGGCCGTTCGAGCTCGAACCGATATTGCTGGTCCTTCCACCCGACGTTGCGCGCCGAGCCGCTGAACAGGGAGAGCCCTTTCTCCCAGTAGAAGTCCGTGAGGTCGAAGAACCCGCCGTCGCGGAGATCGCGGTAGCGCTGGTAGCGGGCCGCGTCCCCCTCGACGCTGGTGGCACGCCCGCCGAAGTCGATCTGCCCGAACCGCGCCGCGTTCGCCGGCTGCATCAACGGCTGGCTCGGCGATGCGCCGTACTGGGCCTCCACGGTCGAGGATGCCGCAAGGAGGGCAACGGTCCACGCGAGAATGCTGATACGCATCGCTCGCCCTCGCTAACGCTGGAAGGCCATGCCGGCCGGAGGGACCGAACCGGGGATGGCGGAATGGCAGTTGACGCACCCCCGGCCGTACGCGCGATTGCTCGACTTGAACACCGCGGCGTCGTACACCGTCGCGGGGTGCTGTGCGTGCACGTGGCACCGCTGACACAGGAACGGCAGCTTCGCGACGAGCAGGCGCTCGTTCGCCGACCCGTGCGGGTCGTGGCACGTCGTGCAGTTCTCGCGCACGGGCGCGTGCTCCCACAGGAACGGCCCGCGCTTCTCCTGGTGACAGCTCGTACAGGATTCGTTGACGCTGTAGCCGACACGCAACAGTCGGACGTTCTGCGAGCCGTGCATGTTGTGGCAGGTCGAGCACTGCAGCTTGCCCTCGCGCACAGGCATGTGGCCTGTGCGGTCGAGCTTCGCGAGCTTGTCGCGGTGGCACCTCCCGCAGACCTCCAGCTGGTTCTTCCTCACGAGTTGCCCCGACATCGATGCCGGCGTGTGAACGCTGTGGCAGGTGGTGCAGGTCAGCTCGCGCCGATCGTGCATGCTCCCGTCCCACAGGGCATGCTCCCCGCGGTTGTGACATGTCGTGCACACGGCGGTCACGTTCCGGGGCGCCAGCTTCAAGGGGTTCTTGATCAGCGACGCGTCCCCTCCTGCGTCGACGTGGGCCTTTCCCGGACCGTGACACGTCTCGCACCCGCCGGCCGCCATCGGGGTGCGTGCGTTCTCGGCGCGCCCATGGAGTCCAAGCTGGTCCTTCTTGTCTGCGTGACAGGTCAGGCAGGTGTCGGCGCCAACGAAGTTGCCAGACGGTGCCTGACTGATGGCGTTGGCGCCCGCGGGCGATCCGGGATCCTGCGCCTCCGATCGGCCGGATGCCGCCGCGATCAGCGAGACGGCAGCGATCCACACCACAACGCAGCTGGCTCCGAGCGCCGTCGGCCTGGTAGCGGGCATTCCGATCATCGACCTCTCCTTTCGAGACCTCGAATCGAACTCCTCGACCTGACCTCGTCGTTACCTGGACCCCTTCGCCGAACCGGATGCGGACGCCAGACTGCGCAGATAGGCGGCGAGGTCCCGCATTTCGCCCGGTTCGAACTTGGGCCAGAAAGGGGCTTTTTCCGCCATCAGGCGGTGCATCTGTGGCGCGTGGTTCCACATGGCTGACGCGAGACCCGCGCGGTCCGTGCGCTTCAGAACCGCGCCCAGATCCGGGGCGCCCGCGACTCCGGTGGCATGACACGCGGAGCACCCTTTGGCCGCGAACACCGCCGAGCCTCTCGCCGCATCACCTTCCTGTCCCACGTAGCCGCGGAAGTAGAGGTGTGCGATGAGGTCCGGGAACTCAGTCCCGGAAAAGCGGGGGAAGGGAATCCCGCGAGCCGCCATCGTCGCTCCCATCACGTAGCTGTGGTTCCACAGCAGCCCCGTGATTTCGGAGACTGTCTTCGAGAGAGCCGACCGCGTGAGGTCCGGCACCGTTCCCGGACGCCGGTCGTGACACGCCCCGCACTGCTTGTTGCGATACACGACGGCGCCGCGCTCCGGGCTCGGAAGCGGCTGCAACTCGACGACGCGACCCGTGCGGCGTCCTTCCGCGCGGATGTAGGCCTGCAGGTCCGCCATCTCGTGCCCGACGAACTGCGGGATCGGATTGCCCCGACGGACCTGCTCCTGCTGCATTCGCGGACCGGCGTTCCACATCGCCTGCGCCAGTGGAGTCGGCGAGGGATACGTTCCGAAACGATCCAGCGGCCGTCCGAGGCGTCCGCCGCGACCGCCCAGCGAGTGACAGCCGTCGCACTGCAGCCGCACGAAGGTGTCGGCTCCGCGAACGAGATCGCCGGGCTCGTCGAACAACCGCAGGTAATAGAGGTAACTCAGCGTGTCGGCCATCTCCTGGGGATCGAGCGTGGGCCAGGGATAGCCGCGCTGGGCGACCTCGTCGATCATCCGCGGCGTGTGATTCCAGAAATCGCCGACCAGCTCGTCCCACGTCTTCCCCACGACGGCCACGGTGATGTCGGGACCGAGCGATCCCCCCTGGCTCCAGATGGAGTGACACCGCACACAGCGCTTCTGGGCGAAGATCTCGCGCCCGCGGAACGGATTTCCCTCAGGCGCTGTCTCAGCCGCGCCGCGCGCCCCGGTTACCAGGGCCGCGAGCCAGACGGCCGCCGCGACCGCGATCGGCACGCGCAGCCGGCAGCGTCCGGTTCGAGCCGCAGCGGGAACCGACCTGTGCATGTTCATCGCTCCACCGTCGCGAGATCGTCCGGCAGGTAGCCGGCGACGCGCGCGGAGACGTCCTCGATCGACTTCTCGCGACCTTCCTGGATCTCCCAGATCGAGATGATCGGGAAGAACTTCGTGGCCACCATGTAGACCAGGATGAAACCCGAGAGCGTGCCGGCCATGATCGACAGCTCGACCCAGGACGGCACGTAGTGCAGGGCCGACATGCCGCCGCGTGGATGGAGCGACGTGGGCACGACGATGTTGAACCGCTCGAGCCACATCCCGAACACGACGGCTACCGAGGCCACGACCGTCCCGGTGACGTTGCGCGTCGCCCGGCGCGCCATGAGGGCAAACGGCACGACGAAGCAGCAGGCGACCATCAGCCAGAATGGAAAAGCGAACGCGCCGGTCAACTTCGAGTTGAGCGTTGCCAGTTCCGCCTCCTCGCCGCCGTACCACACCGTGAGGTTCTCGGCGAACGTGAAATAGAACCAGAGGACGGTCATGACGAACAGGAGCACCCCCATGTGATTGAAGTGCACGTCCTTGAAATACGCCTCGAGCCTGTAGACCCGGCGGAGGATCGCCATGGCGATGATGAGCGCGGCGATGCCCGAGAAGATGGCGCCCATGACGAAGTACGGCCCGAATATCGCGCTGTGCCACATCGGCCGCAGGGTGAGCGCGAAGATCCACCCGATGACGGTATGGACGGAGACCGCGATGGGAATGACCGCGACCGCCAGCATCGAGATCATCCGCTCCAGCGTGTGGCGTGCCCGCGGCGAGTCCTGATAGCCAATCGCGAGGAACCAGTAGAGGAGCCGCGGGCGCAGGCCGAGGTCGCGAATGCGGGCCAGGTCGGGAATCATCGGCACGTACAGGTAGATGCTGCTGGCCGTGAAGTACAGGCCGATGCTCAGCACGTCCCAGAGCAGTGGAGAGAACGGCTGCGAGTGCAGGAAGACGTTGAGGACCCGATCGGGCCGGCCCAGATCGAGGATCGGCTGGACCGCGCCGAACCCGATCACCAGGACGGTGATGAACTCGGCCGAACGCGTGATCGATCGGCGCCACTCCGCATTGGCCACGCGCAGAATCGCCGAGATGAGGGTCCCGGCGTGGGAGATCCCGATGAAGAACACGAAGCAGATGATGTAGATGCCCCAGTACTCAGGCGTGTTCAGCCCCGTGGCGCCAAGACCCGTCTCGAGCTGATAGGCGTAGGCGAATGCCCCCCACGCCGTGACGGCGGCCATCACGGCCGCCCATCGCCAGAACGTCTTCGTGGTGCGCACGAGCGGCATGAGGAGCACGCGTTCGTCCTGCGGGAGGCGCGAGACGATTTCGAGATCGGTCACGGCTCAGTCCTGTTTCGCCAGGTAGTAGACCTTGGGCTGCGTGCCCAGATCCTCGTGTAGTCGAAACGCGCGCGGATCCCGCGCCAGCTGCGCAACGCGGTGGCTGGCATCGTCGAGATCCCCGAACACGATGGCCCCCGTCGGACAGCTGTCCGCACAAGCCGGCGAGTACTCACCCTCCCGCAGCGGCCGCTGCTCGGCTCGCGCGACGTCACCGGCCTTCTGAAGCCGGTGGTGGCAGAACGTGCATTTCTCGATGACGCCGACCGGCCTCATCGAGACGTCCGGATTCAGACCTGGCACGACCGAGTCGGGATACGACGGCCTGTGCCAGTTGAAGAACTTCACCGTGTAGGGACAGGCATTGGCGCAATAACGACAGCCGATGCACCGCGCGTAGATCTGGCTGACGATGCCTTCCTGGTCGCGAGACGTCGCCTGAACGGGGCAGACGAGCGTGCAGGGCGGGCGGTCGCAATGCATGCAGGGTTGCGGCACGAAGCGCGCGCGTACGGCCGGCCACTCCCCTTCGACCTCCGTGTGCACCTGCATCCAGGAGATCGTGCGACCTTCCCGCGCCGCCTCGGGACCGCCGACGGCGACGTTGTTCTCCGAGCGGCACGCCACCTCGCAGGCCTGACAGCCGTTGCACTTGTCGAGATCGATGACCATTCCCCACCGTGGCATCGGACACTCTCCTCAGATCCGCACCAGCCGGACTCGTGTCGAATACCAGTCGGGCAACCCGGTCGCGGGATCTGCCTGGGTCCCGATCGCGGCGAGCGGGTTGCCGCCGCGCGGCGATCCCCAGCCCTCGACGCGGGTATGCAGTCCGTAGGGCACGTTGACCACGCCCGGCTGGGCGCCGGGGAAGATGCGGACGGTCGCGTCGAACGCCCCCTGCGCCGATTCCACGCGCACGCGCTGGCCTCCCTCCAGGCTGAGTGCGCGGGCCGTCTCGGGATTGACCTCGGCCCACGTCTCCCACGCATCGCCGGTGAGGACACCGAGATGCTCGAGCAGCCACGGCATCAGCGGCGTCCCCCCCGACGCGAGCGTGCAGACGCGGAACGGCACCAGGTTCAGCGGGAACTCCGCCGGCGCAGAGCTCGCCGACGATGGGACCGCGTCGTCGGTGATGGGCAGAAAGCCTTCGGCCAGCCCGTCGGCCGAGCTCCGGATCCGGTCCCTCGCCTCGCGCGGGAAGATCCACACGCGCCCGTCAGCGAGCTGGGAGACGGCGCTCCGGTCGTGATAGTCGTAGATGGGATCGAACCACCCGCCGGCTTCGCGCATCGTCTGCCAGTACTGCTCCGCCGACTGCCCGTGCGGAAGCCACCAGCCACGACTTTCGAGCTCGCGCAGCTCGCCCTGTCGGAACGGCTCGACAAACGCGCTGCCCCGCTGTGCGCCGGCCAGCGCGATCCCGCGTTCCTTGACGATCGCTTCGACGGATGTCCAGCGGGACCACGCGTTGACCTCGCCTCCAAGGCGCGCCGCCATCTGCAGGATGACGTCGCCGGTCGCGCGGGTATCGTGCAGGGGTGGGATGACCGGCTGCACGATACCCCAGACCGGGAACGGCACGGCTTGGGGGGCCGTGGTGTCCTGCCAACGCTCCAGATACGTGTGGTCCGGGAGAACCAGGTGGGCGTACCGGGCGCTTTCGTCGAAGAACGGCGAGAACGAGACGACCAGTGGCACGCGTGAGAGCGCCTCGCGCACGGTGTCGCCCTTCGGGGATGACGCGATCGGATTGGACTGGTAGAGGAACAGCACGTTTGTCGCCGGGGCCGCGCCTCCGGCCCTCTCGACCGGCCACGTCGTGGCCGTGAGGGCACATTCAGAGAGATCGAGTGGCGTGGCCGGAGCCGTGTCGAGCGGTCCCGGCAGCGGCATCGGCGCCTGCACGAGCACCCCGCCGGGCCGATTCAGCCTGCCGCGCATGACGTTGAGAGCATGAATCGCAAAGGCATCCGCGAGACCGCTCCGGCGCCAGGACACGGCGTGGTCCCAGATCGCCACCGGATTGCGTGCTGTGCCGAAGGCCTTGGCGAGCGCGGTCAACTGGCTGACGGGAACGCCGGTACGGCTCGACACGTCGTCGGGCCTTCCGTGCCGCAGCACGAGCGATCGGAACCCGAGGTGGCGGGCACCGCGGTCGTCGGTCCAGTCCTCCCATCCCGACACTCGCTGCGAGATGGTGTCGGCGTCGTAGAGACCTTCCTTGGCGATGAGATACGCGAGACCGAGCGCCAGAGCCCCGTGCGTACCAGGGCGTGTGGGAATCCACTGATCCGCGGCCACGGCCGTTCGCGAAAGCCGGACATCGATGTGGACCCACCGCGCGGCGCTCCCGCGATCGCGGTCGCGTGCCCTCGCCGCCAGCGGCGATGCCCACCACGCCTCTGAAAGCCCGGCCCCGAACGAGAGGATCAGGTCCGACGACCGCAGGTCGTACGCCGGCGGCGCGTCGATGCCCTGTGACAGGCGCATCACCTCCGCTGAGCCGTCCCGGTAGTCGTCGACCGTGATGCGATCGCTGCCGTACGCGCGGCAGAACGCCGTCAGGAGATCGCGCATGACACCGTCGGCGCTGCCGACCAGCCATTCCACCGATTGCGGAGCTCCTGCCTCACGCGCGGTCCGCAGCGCGGCGACGACGCGATCGAGCGCAGCCGCCCACGTGATGGGCTCGAAGGCATCGGATCCCGGAGGACCAACGCGCTGCACCGGCCCTTTCAGGCGTGCCGGGTGGTACGCGAGCTGGATGCCCGCACGCCCCTTCGCACAGAGCCCGCCCTGGCTCACCGGGTGCAGCGGGTTCCCGTCGATCCGCACGAACGCGCCGTCCACCAGACGCGCTCGAATGCCGCAGTGAGCGGGACAGAGCAGGCAGGTCGAGGGCACGAACGACTCCACGCCGGGCCGCCAGTCCGGCCCGAATTCAGGCGGCGCGAAAGGGAACTGGTGAGAGAGGGCTCCCAGGCCGAGCCCGACCCCGGCACCCGCTGTTCCGACCAGAAAGCTGCGTCTCGAAATCGCCATGGTCATCCCTTCAACGGTGACACTTCGTGCAGTCCGTACTCACACCTCGCTCGGTGTGGCAGGTCACGCACGTGGCCATGGTGATGCGCTGCAGCGGAGCGACCGGAGGCACGGTGGTGTCGGCGATTGCGCCATGACACGTCTCGCACGTCAGGCCGCCCGCCACCACGTGCCGGCGATGGGAGTAGTGGACGTGGTCGGGCATCCGAAAGAGCTTCCGGAAGGCCGGGCGATCGCCGCGGGCGATCAGCGCGAGCAGGCGCTGTTCTTCGGCAGATTTCGTGAGGGGGGTGGAGTGGCACCCTTCACACGTGGAGAGCGAGGGCAGGCCCGAATGTTCGCTGGTGGCGTAGTGCTCGTGGCACGCCGGGCACTCGACCCCTACATCCTTGACGTGCTTCCGGTGGTTGAACTGAATCGGTTGCGCGACAGGCGTGGTCGGGAGGATCAGGGTGCGGCCTGCCGCGAACCCCGTCGCGGCCAGGGCGAGGGTGAACACGCCGATGATCAGCCGTCGCTTCGGGCTGAGCCGCTCGTCTGACGACACGCTTCAGCTCCTGCGCTTCATCACGGGTGGGTGCGACGACCGGTTTCCGCGAGCACCGCGCGCTGCAGTTCGCGAACCCACAGCGCCTGGAACGTGAGCAGACGGAACCCCACGACCTCCGCCAGCTTGATCACGAGGCGGTACCCCACCACCGGCGCCGCATCGAACAGCTGGAGGAGCTCCTGCCGGGGAAAGCCGACGACCTCGGACGGTTCCACCGCGCGCGCGGCCAGCGTGAAGCGGTACGGCCGGACGAGAGCGGACCAGCCCAGCGCCTTGCCGGCGCCGACCGACTCCACCGTGATGTCCTTCACCACCCCGCCGAGCGCCATGGGAAAACAGAGGTCCACCTGACCCCTGGCCACGACGTAGAGGTACTCGGCGCGATCGCCGAGGAGGAAGACGTACTCGCCGGCGGCCAACGTCCGTCTGCGTCCGATCGCCGCGAGCTGTCTGACGCCATCCGCGTTCAGCCCGTCGAACAACTCGGCGCGACTCAGAAACTCGTGCATCTGCCTCTCCTCGTTCGTCACGGCGGCGGCGACTCGGCCCGCGGCTCCGCGGCAACTTCAATGCGTGCGAAGGGATGTGCCGGAGCTCGAGTACAGACTGTCAACGGATGGGAAGTGCACGAACTGGGAAACAACCGCCTGCTCCGCTCTCACGTGCTGCTCGAGTTGGGCGAGCAGGGCGTCGTCGAATGTGATCGCCGGTGAGACGGGGACGCCGTTGGCGGCTTTCTCGAAGAAGCCGTGCCCGGCCACCACGTAGGCAACTGGTGCCGCCGGCACGTGCCGCTCGGGACGCTGCGCGATTCGGCTCTCTTCGATGCTGCGGTAGCCCATCGCCAGAGCCAGCACCATGCCCCCCACCAGAAACGTCAAGAACAGCACGAGAACGATCGTGGCTTCCATGGTCTTGTCCTCGCGGAAGCCCGTCAGCAACACCCATTCCGGCGTCACCAGGATGATCCGCGGCAGCCGGGTCACGACGGCGACGGACGCTCAGCGGCCAGCACGATCCGTCGATGGCCATCGACGCCAGGCCGCTGGATGGGGAGATTCATTGGGGTTTTCGCGACAATCGGGATGTGCCGGCACGCGAAGGCCGCTCGCGAGCGGGATGAAGATCTCTCCGAGGAGTGGAGCGTCGGAGGTGGCCTTGTCCGGAACCCGCCACCCACCCACCTGTCATTTCTGTCAGGTGCGGGGCGAACGACCTGTCACACTCGTCAGGCGTCGCCCCGCGAGCGAGAGGCCTTCGGCCCCGAGCCATCGCCGGGCGAGGCCCGCCGGTATTTCTCGAGGAGGCGATAGAACGACCGCTCGCTGGTGCCGAGGAGACGTGCGGCCTGCGCACGGTTGCCTCCGGCCCTCTCGAGCACCCACAGAACGTGACGACGCTGGACTTCGCGGAGCGTCGGGACGTCTCCCTGTTCGGTGGTGGCGGACGCCGGCGGCGCTCCGTGAATACCCATCGGCAGATCGGCGACCCCGATCTCCTCACCGTCGCTGAGCACGATGACCTGTTCGAGCACGTGGATCAATTCCCTGACGTTTCCCGGCCACGGATGACGCAGAAGGACGGCCATCGCGGCGTCATCGAAGTGCTTCGAGAGCGAGAAGCGGAGGTTCAGTTGTCTGGTGAAGTGCTCGATGAGGAGGCGTATGTCCTCGGGACGTTCCCGCAGCGGCGGAATCTCCACGACGAAGGTCATCAGACGGTAGTACAGATCCTCGCGGAAATGCCCTCTCGCGATCGCCTGCCGAAGGTCGCGGTTGGTGGCAGCGATGATTCGGACGTCGACGGCGATCTCTTCGGTCCCGCCCAGACGACGGAAGCGGCCGGTCTCGAGGACTCGCAGGAGCTTGGCCTGGACGTCCGGGCTGATGTCGCCCACTTCGTCGAGGAACAACGTTCCCCCGCTGGCCACCTCGAACAGGCCGTGCTTCAGGCGGTTCGCCCCCGTAAAGGCACCACGCTCGTGGCCGAAGATCTCGCTCTGGAGCAGCTCCTCGTGCAGCGCGGCGCAGTCGACGACGACGAAGGGCGCCTCGCTGCGCCCGCTGCGCGCGTGTAACAGGCTGGCCACGACCTCCTTGCCGACGCCGGTCTCTCCAAGGACGAGCGTCGTGCCTTCGCTGCGTGCAATGCGACCCACGTTCTCCATGAGCTTGAGGAATGCGGCGCTGCCGCCCACCAGGCCCGGCCCGATGTCCGGCGCCGCGTAGCCATCCTCGAGCACGCGCTGCCGCCGCACGAGCCGGACGTGATCGCTCGCCTTCTGGATCGCGACCTCGAGCTTCGCGATCGGACAGGGTTTTTCGAGGTACTCGTACGCGCCGAGCCGGATCGCCCGGATTGCCGTATCGATCGTGCCGTGGCCCGTCAAGACGACGATGCTCGCCGAGGGATGGCGCTCGCGAAGCCGCTCGAGCACTTCGATCCCATCCATGTCGGAGAGGCGCAGGTCGAGGAGGGTCACATCCGGTCTGATCTGCGGAACCTGCTCGATCGCCTCACGGCCTGAGGCCACGGCGACGACGCCGTATCCGCGCCGGGTCAACTCGGTCCCCATCACGCGCCGGAAGGTGTCGTCGTCGTCGACGAGCAGCACCCGAATGTTCTTCGCGGCTCGACTCATGTCGTCGCGTGATCCGATCTGGGAAAGATGATCTCGATGCACGAGCCACGACCGACGGCACTGTCCACCAGTCGCACGTCACCGTTGAAGCGACGCATGAACGTCCGAGACAGGAAGAGCCCGAGACCGGTGCCCCGCGGCTTCTGGGTGCGGAACGGCTCGAACAGGTGTTTCTGAACTTCAGGAGGGATGCCGGACCCGTTGTCCCGGACCCGCACGCGGACGTCGGAACCCACGCGGATCTGCACGACGATACGTCCTCCAGGCCCGTTGAAGGACTCTATGGCGTTGACCAGCACGTTCAGCACGACGTGCTGGACCACCTCGGTATTCGCGGTCACGATTGGGACCGCGGCGTCACTGTCGATCTCGAGCTCGATGCCGGCTTCGCGTGCCGTGGGGCGCGCCAGCGCCATGATGCCGCGCACGATCTGTTGCAGATCGATCGGCTCGATGGCCGGAGGGATGCCTCTCGCGAATCGAAGGAACTGTTCGGTGATCGTGCGACAGCGTAACACCTCGTCCCGGATGATGCCGGCGCTCTCGCGGATGCTCTCGAGCGTATCCCGGCCGATGTCACCCGACTCGCACCCCTCGAGCTGGTCGAGGATGGCCTCCGAACAGGTGAGCGTCGTGGCCAGCGGCGTGTTCACCTCGTGCGACAGCCCCGAGGCCAGCACGCCGAGCGACGACAGCCGTTCGATCTCGGCGAGGCGCTCCTCCTCGCGAACGCGCTCGCTGATGTCACGCCAGACTTCGACGACCTGGGCCACGGTTCCGTCGTCGTCGAACACCGGCGAGGCGTAGACCTCGTGAACGATCGGGGCGCCGTCAGGGGAGGACGTGAATCGGAACGTGGCCCGCTGCAGCGTACCGGTCGACAGGCAGCGAGCGGTCGGACAATCCTCATCCTCGCGGCACGGGAGGGCATGTCCGATGGCGTCGCGGCAATTCCGGCCCCGGAGTCCCTCCGGATAGGTGCACAGGCGCCTGGCCAGGGAACGGTTCGCCGCGACCACGCGAAAGTCCCGATCGAGCACCACGAGCCCGTCGTCGAGGCTGTTGAGCACCCCGGCGATCTGCTGCTCGCGCCCCTTGACCTCCTGAATGAGGGAGGACGTGGCGTCCGCCATGCTGTTGAAGTCCCTCGCCAGCGACGAGATCACGTCGTCGCCACGCGCGTCCACTCGCTCGCCCAGCGCGCCGGACGCGAACGAGCGGGCCGCGCGACCCAGTTTCGCCAGACGCCGGAGGACGGCATGTCGGACGTGCAGGCCGATTCCGCCGATCAGCACCAGCGTCAGGAGTCCCGCCGCCACCGCCATCCGGCGAACGTCGCTGCGCACCTCGGCCTGGATGGGAGCCATCGAAACGTCCAGGATGAGGATGCCGTTCAGTTTCGTCCTGGAGTCGTGGCAGCCGTGGCACTCCGGGCTGTTCTGAATCGGCAGAACGCTGCGCAGGATGTCGATGCCGCTCTCGTTGAGCAGCACCCAGCGATCCCGTTCCGGCGCCGCCTTGTCGTGACATACGAGGCAGGGCGGCGAGTCCTGCGAGAGACGAACGCCGATGTCCGGCTCCTGGCTCGAGAAGCGGACGATCCCGGAGTGGTCGACCACCATCGCACGGCGCACCTCGGGTTGACGGCCGACTTCACGGAAGATATCGGCCATCAACCTGGGGTCCCTTCTCAACATCTGGTGGCGAAGGGCGGCTTCCAGGATGCGGTTCTCGAGTTCCGCAGCCCTCCGCCTGGCGGCCACGGTGTGTTCGTACTGATATCGGGACAGGAGGTAGAGACCTCCGGTCAGCGGGATGATCACCAGGAGCGTGATGCCGACGGTCAACCGCGCCGTCAGGCGCTCAATCTGGGGAAACCACTGTGCGGTCATCGTCGGCCCCGATGTCGGTTCGTCCGACGAAACGCGTTGGATTCGACGGATTCGACCAGTTTGCGAGCGCATTGTCAAGCGATCGGCTGTGCGTTCGAGCGCTGACTGCGGATGCGCATCATCCAGTGCGACAGAAGCCGCTCGCTGTCGTCAGCAGCGGAAAGCCGTGCAGCTCCAATGAGGACGAGCACGATCGACGATTGCGCCAGCGCCGCGTTATCTGCCGTGGCCGAGGGCCCGGGTCAAGCGTTCTGTCGTCGAGTGAACACGCCGCTGGCGCCGTCGCCCCGATGAGCCGGCGTCCAGCAGACTGGCCCACGCTCCGGCGTCGCCTCGCGATCGGTGACGAAGACGCCGCTCATGGCATGACCCGCGCCATGCTAGCACCCGTCAGGGGCATCGCCCTGTCGACGCCGCTCGGGTCTCTCCCGGCGCTGCGGCATTGGTGATACCTTTGCTCTTCGGCAATTCGTTGCGCGCCGCGCTAATCGTGTCAGGATGGCTCGGTGAGAACTCATCGACACGCCGCGCTCCTCTTCGCCATCTGCGTCACCGGCGGCAGCGCCAGCGCACGCGCTCAAGCCGTCGAGATCGTCCCCTTCTTCGGCTATCGTTTCGGCGGCGACTGCTACGAGCTGGTCACCGCCCAGCCCGTCGATGCGGACGGCGCTGCCTCTTTCGGGGTCATCATCAACATTCCCATTCGCGACGACCTTCAGATTGAAGGCTCCTTCACGCATCAGGAGGCGCGCTTCTCGCTGCCCGCCTCGCGCGATGCGCAACAACACCCACTGGCTCGTCATGGTCGATCACATTCAAGTCGGTGCCTGCGCGAGCTCAAGGGGGGGCGTACGCGGCCCTTTCTGACGGGAACGCTGGGACCCACGCGCTACGCGTTGAGTGGGGACAACGACGTGCGCTTCTCGCTCGCGGGGGGAAGCGGCGTGAAGCTGTATGCCGGGGAGCGCGTCGGGTTACGCCTCGAAGACGATCCTGCCGCACCGCGCCGCGGCGAAGATCGACGTGCGGCTCGTCCCCGATATGACGGCGAAGGACACGCTGGCCCTGATGAGGAACCACCTCGCGAAGCAGGGCTTCGGCGACATCCAGGTGACGATGACCGGCGGATACGATCCGACGGAAACGCCGCCCGACTCGCGGTTGATCAAAACGATGGTGTCGACCTACCAGAAGTCCGGCGTCGAGCCCCTGCTCTGGCCGCGGCTCGCAGGCTCGTGGCCGGGCGTAACCTTCACCGGCGCGCCACTCCAGCTCCCCGCCGGCCAGTTCGGTCTCGGTCACGGCGCCGGCACGCACGCGCCGGACGAGTACTGGCTCGTCGAATCGGCGAACCCAAAGGTGGCCGGCATGGACGGCGCGGTGCGATCGTTCGTCGATCCGTTCTACACGATGGCGTGATCGCGGCACAGTGCCGCACCACGGTCGTTGCGACCTATGCGGTAGCGCGAAATCTGCTCGCACGCGCGAACCGACCGTCGACGGACGCTTCGCGCTGTACGGTCGTCTTCAGGGGGAGGATGCGATGAAGCACAAACCGCCTCGTGCCGCGTTCGGATGCGCGGTGTGGCTGGCAGTCATGACCACGGTGGCGATGGCGCAGCAGTACGGGTTCATGTTCCGCGGCGACGACCTGAATCCCGGCGAACGCTTTCACACCGGCGACCATGCGCCCGGCATTCAGGGCGAAGGCGAGGACATGGGCGCGATGCGGCACCTCGGCGATGGCAAGTGGTCGCCTCATCTGAAGGGCACCGGAAGCGTCAACTCAGACTTCGTGGTCTACGGCAAGCCGGTGTACGCCATCGCCGCAGGTACGGTCGTCGGCTGTTGGCGCAATGCGCCGGAGAACTCGTCTCCGCCTTCACTCCACGAGAAGTTCGTGACGGGGGCGAAGAAGGTGAATGGAATGGACGTGAACGTCGGGCTGATCCCGGGGGGAGGCAACATGCTGTTCATCGACCTCCCGGACGGCACTCGGGTGCTCTACGCCCACATGATCCCCGCCTCCATTCCGTCGTCGCTGTGTCCGAACGACGACACGTTCTTTCCCTCGGCAATGACCATTGCAGAAGGGGACGCGTTCGTGATGCTCCCTGCCTCGAAGCAGGTGTCCGTGAGCAAGGGCCAGCTGCTGGGCGCTGTCGGCAACTCGGGAAGCTCTTCCGCTCCACATCTGCATATCCATGCGGAGAAAGCCGGCAATGCGGCGATCATGCGGTTCGAGCAAGGGATGGCCAAGCGCTTTGTCGAGAACAACACGCCGATCAGCGGAGGGTGGACGAGCTTCGCGGGCAACGAGATTCCGGACGGTCGCGTCCTGATCCGGCCGCCGCGCGCGAACCCGTATCGGATGGCTGATTTCGAAGTCTATCCGAGGGGAAGCGGCGTGGTGTACGCGGGCATCTTCAGGCCCGGCAGGCACGCCCCCGCGGCGCTGTTCCAGAACAACTGGGCCAGCTTTCTCAAAGGGTGGCAGGACCTGGAGAAGCGGGGCTATCGCATGAAGGATTTCGAGACCTTTACGCGGAGGGGAACACGCATGTTTGCCGGCGTATTCGAGCCAGGGCAGCATGCGCCGATGGCGCTGTTCAAAGGCAATGGGGACGAGTTTCTGAAGGACTGGCGATCGATCGAGGCCAAAGGCTATCGGATGATCGATCTCGAGGTGTACGGATCCGGAACCGCACAGACCTGGGCCGGGATCTTCGAACCGGCAACATACGGTCCGATCGCTCTGTTCAAGGACAACTGGAACGACTTTCTCAGCGGCTGGCAGGCGATCGAGAAGAAGAACTACCGGATGAAAGACTTCGAGGTGTACAGGATCGGCAGTAAGCAGATGTACGCTGGCATCTTCGAACCGGGTACCTACGCTCCCGTGGCACTCTTCAAGAACGACTGGGCCTCGTTTCTGACCGGATGGAAGAACATCGAGGCCAAGGGCTATCGAATGAAGGACCTCGAGGCGTACCGGAGCGGGAGCGGGACCTCGTACGTCGGGATCTTCGAACCTGGTGGCTATGGACCGGCAGCGGTATTCGTGGCCAACGACTGGAACGACTTCCTCGAGCGCTGGCAGCAGCTCGAGTGAGCCCGAACATTTCTAACCCTCCTCGAGCTGTTCACCGCGTCACCCAGGTGCGCGACGTCGGGTTGTATTCGAGCACGCGCGCACGCCCCGTCACCCCGAACACCCGCACCGCGAACTGCTGTCGGCGGCCGTGCAGGTACAACGTCCCGGCGGTGGCGGTGCCGTTCGCCCCGAGCGTGAGGATCCGCGCCGCCCCGACCCGCACGCCGTCCCCGTCGCCCCCGTCGGGGCTG
>JBMDXQ010000095.1:0-118587 GCA_048594975.1 Vicinamibacterales bacterium
GAAGGTCATGGAAACGCTCGTCTTTGGCGTCAGCGCCTCCGATCCGCTGACACTTGCCGCCGTAGGGGCCACGCTGGCGTTCGTCGCGTTCATGGCCAGCCTGGTGCCCGCGTATCGCGCGTTACGATTCGACCCCATGAATGTCTTGCGGGCAGAGTAGGGGCGAGCTTGACCTTCCGAGGAGAGCGTTGGCGTCCCGCATGGGATCAGACCCCGCAAGAGGGAGGCAACGCAGGTAAGCTAGGAATTACTCTTCTGTGGTCGCCCGACGTAGAGGACACCCGACTGGCAGGTGGGTCCGGAAATTGTGTCGCAGATTGTGCCCTCTAGCATGGAGCGGCTGAAAGTGGGCATGCACCCAACTCTAGCGGTGCCGTGCGCCCTGCGCGGTCCATTGCCGAACCGGTCCGCCACGCACGGTCAGTGGCTGGCGGCTCTTAGCGCCTGCGCAGGCTCCGTACGATTGGCGCGACGATGGGGTGGAATACGAGCTCGAATACTCGCCGGATCCGACCCCATGGTCCGTAGGGCCCCCACAGCTCCGGCGGGAACACGCGGTGCCAGATGCCTTCGGTTATCAATCGCTTCAGTGTGCAGACCCAGGGCGGGAGCGCTATAAACGGGACCGCGCTCAGGCACAGGCTCACCAGGCCGGCGTCGATGTCGCGGATGATCGGTTCCATCTCGGCCCACGTGGGAAAGAACGTTTGGGCCCGGTTGAACTCCAGCGTGTAGGCGCGAACCTTCTTCTTCGCAGGATTGGCGGAATAGCGGCTGGTCGCCCAATCGTCGCTGGCGCCCGATGTCGGGTAGGTAGATCCCCAACTGGGGAGGAAGAATGCCTGCGCGACCGCGTATGTCTCGCCACGCACCCCGGCAATGGCCGCGCTCATCGCGTTGCCGACCGAGGCGACCCGGCCAAGGTCGCACGGGGAGATGTACTCGCCATACGCGTCTCCGGGAATGCCTCGCTGACCGTTCCACGCCGGGTTGGTGAAGTTCTTGTCCAACGAGTCCGATTGATTCGTGTCGTCTCCCCACGCGTGCAGGATGTCGCCTCCATACGAGTGGATGTCGATGAAGTAGCCGATCTGCGGAAACTGTTCGAACAGCCATTGAACGTTTCGGGTTTCGGGCTCGGAAAATGGCGATGTGCCGTGAAAGAGATCGCTTGCCGGATTGGTCGACGCCAGCGTTCCGCCAGCCTGCGCGACGGGCGAGAACGCGGTGTTGAAATTCCACAGGAAGTCGTAGTTGCGATTGAGGTCGACGCCAATCTTGCTGGCCTGTCCACCACTGCTCGCCGGATTGCGATTCTTGCGCCACATGGAGAACACGGTCTGGCTGTAATGTCGGCCGTCGGGGTTGAGGTCGGGGAATACGAATACGTCGACGCGCTCGATGATCGACTTGATATCGGCGGCGCTGAACGACGTGCCGCCATAGGCGACGCCGGTGCCGAGGCTGTAGGCCTCGAGCACGTCGGCCGCGAAGTTGATGCAGATGTCAGGACCGCCCCACTCCCGCGCGTGTGTGCCGCTGACGATAAGCACGCCGGCCGCGGGACAGCGACTGCCGGTACCGATGACGAGCGCGTGGCTGCGCCGGCCCTCGGCGGTGGAAAAGGGAAGAGTGATCAGGCGGCTGGTATTGGGATAGGTAGACGCGAGAGCGCTCAGCGCCGACTCGATCTCCACGACGTTGAGGAAGCTCATGATTCCTATGCTCCTTTGCCGCCGCGACTGCCCTTCACGCCCAGGCCGGACGGCGCCCGTCGTCCGCCCTCGAACCTGTCGCCTTTGCCGAATTCCGCCTGCCGCTCGCGGCCGAGCGCGGTAACGTTCGCACCTTTCTCGATGCGGTACCCGGCGGCTTGCAGTTCGCGCACGCGATCGTCGGTGGCATAGGCGAGTAAGGTGGCCGTGCGGTCCGGGTTGGGCTCGACGTGTGGATGGCGGCAGCCGACGTCGAGCTCGAAGTCGCGGAGCAGCCTCGCGAGGGTCTCGTGTGAGCCCGTGATCCGCACCTCGTACAAATCAGGTGGAGTCTCCCCGGGGAGCGGGGGTTGATTCGCGCCACCCGATGTGGTTTCGTCACTCATGTCGAGCTCCTCGGATCGCGGCTAGTCGCGATCAGGTATGGGTACCGGGGCAGCACCTTCAGGGCTGCCCTAGAAGGACACCAGCAGACCCACCTGAAACTGACTGAATCTCAGGTTGGGCGATGGCGTGAAGACCTCGTGATAGTTGTAGGTCCCTTCGATCGCGAATCGCGGGCCCACCGGCACGTTCAGCCCGACGCCAATGTTGATGCCTCCTTCGCGCGCGCCGGGATCGAAGTGATACAACCCGCCACCGGCATTGATGAACAGGCGCTGAGGCGCCGCCGGGTTGAACGTGTCGCGTGCGTTCGCCAGCACCATCCAGGCATGCGTGTCTGACTGGCCGGTCTGGCCTTCGAAGATCGCGCGGGCACCGCACCTCCCACGCCCAGTTCGGCAGGAACGGATAGATGAACCCGACGTTGACAGTCGATCCCAACGTGGCCACCGAGTGGAGCGCGCCGTGCGGCTGGACGATGCCGCCGTGGATGCTCAAGAACGGAGGCGTGTGGCCGGTCAGCGTCCGGGTCACGGTCGGCGTGCCTGGCGCATTGCTGGCTACGGTGAGCTGACAGGTCTGGGACCCCGGCAGCGCCGGCGTGTACCCAATCATCAGATCCAGACACGAGTCCGGGTTCACTGTGGCCGAGAAGGGGTTGTTGATTGCCGTGAAGTCGGCGCAGGACAGTGTCGCCGCCGTCATCGACAGATTGCACGCCCCCGTGTTGCAGACTCTCACGGTCTTTTTCGCGGGCTCCAGTTGGACCCGACGGCGAATGCGGTGGACCCCGTCACCCGGAGGTCGGCTGCCGTGCCAGAGCCGAGCACCTGGGTTGTCGTGTTCGGGTTAGTGGGATCATTGCTGGCAATGGTCAGAGTCCCCGTCTGGGGACCGGAGGCGGTCGGCTGGAATGCCACGCCGAATGGAAAACAGAAGTCGTGACTGATCACCACCGGGAAACCAGACGAGGGGGCGGGGACGGTGAACATCGTTGGATGAAGTGATCCCGGTCACGATCAGATCAGATCGGCCTTGACTGTGTTGCAGACGTTCGGCGTGCTCCGATTCGTGCCTGCAGTACGCGCGTCGCCGAGCTGCGTCGGCCCGGTGACTTGGATCTGCGGCACGGGCGGTCCACCGGTGACCCTGTTGCTGACGGCGTCGAAGTTCGCAGTCAGGTTGTGGTTGTTGCCGGTGCTGTTACTCGTGTCTGCCCAAATCGGGTGCAGCGTCGCGTTGAAGAAGTCCAGCCCCGCCCGCCTCAAGAAGAATCGGCTCGCCCCACAGGGACCGCCCGGAAGCGGCTCACCGCAGACTGCTGAACGACAACGTCCACGCCCGGGCTCGACGTGCTCGCGGCAGGCTCCGACACCGCGCGACGTTCGCGCGGTCCGCCGCGGCTACTTCGACTATGACAGATCGGAGCCGATTATCCACGTGCGGAAACCCTCACGCAACGAAACATCGGGCAATGCCGGTGGCCCCTCGCTCCGACGGGGGCAGCTCATGTGTAGGAGCGTCACAGCTGAGGCTCAGCTGCGACATTCCGAGTTGGGGCTACTCGATGTCGACGCGGTTGCGGCCGACGGCCTTTGCCCGGTACAGCGCCTCATCAGCGCTCGCCATGAGCGTCTCCCGAATCTCAGGCAACACGGCGTGGCGTCCAGGCCGGCGCGTCGGGTACGTCCATTTCCGGGCGATGAGCTGCCGGTGCCAGCGAAGAATCGTCTCGGGCGCGACAATCGTGGCAACCTCCGCCAATATCCCGCGACCAAGACTCGCGCCGAGGACTGCCAAGCGCCGCCGTTCGTCGTCGGTCGGTTGCACGACTGCGGAGCGATGCCTTGAGGACGCGGTTCTCATCGCGTAGGTACTCGATCACCGTGTGCTGCTCCTCTTGGAGCCAGCCGAGGAGCATCGCGACGAACACGTGCAGCGGAATCACACGCCGAGTCCACGTTACCTGCCGGCTGCGTTTTCGGACATGACGGGCCGTGTGTTCCAATTCAACGACAGAGGAGCCGCATCGCCCCAAGACGAACGCACCTTGTGGGACGCCTCGAGTCAGAGCGGCGAACTCTGACGAGGGGCGACCTCTCGACCAAGGCACGTAAACAGACTAGGTCAAGCGTATGATGAAGCCGCTCAACTTGTTGAGAAGAGTCGGCAGCGGTCTGAACAGTTGGCACAGCTTCCTCATCTGGTCCGCCCGAAAACGAGCGGTACAGCTCCAGCTCGGCGCGCGCCGTAGTGTCGCACGACGAGGAGATCGCCGGCAGGCATCCGCGGCGAACCGCGCGGTTCGAAGACAGGGCCGTCGCGGTTCACACGTCCTTGATTAATGCGCGGTAGGCATGACCATGGAGAAACTCTTCGAGCGGTGGAACTCCTCGGATGGCCTCAAGGTGCTCCGGCAATTGGCGCAGCGCAAATCGGCCGCGCCGTCCATGTTTCGTGATTTCGACCTCCCACGCTGGGAGCGCGCGATGCTGCGGCGAGCGCTTCGCGCGCCTGAAGGGTTCGCCTCGCATCGCCTAACACCCCAGCGCCGAATCTGGCTGACCCGGAGCCTCGCCCAGAAGCTCGACATGCTTCGCGATATCGCGAAGCACAGGAAAGCGGCGGATCGCGAAAGAGACCAAGAGAAGTTCCGTGGCAATCGTGGACACCTTGCGGCGCTGCTGGCCGCAGCGGGATCACCCACGGCCGAGAACGACTGGAACGCGTGGCGTGCACGTCACCCGCGCATCGTGCCGGACCTTCGGGGAGCTGACCTTTCAGGTCTGAACCTGCAAGATATCCGGCTTGATCGCGCACAACTGTCGGGCGCGGCGCTCGACGGCGCAACCTTCCGGACTGGCACCCTGCGCCACGCGAACCTGCGCGGCTGCTCCATGTTCCACTGCGATTGCTCTTATACCGACCTGACCGGAGCGAGGCTGGACGACGCGCACATGGAGCAGACGTACTTCCTGGAAGCCAACATGCGGGGCGCGAGCCTTCGGCGCGCATCTCTGATCGGCTCCAATTTCAACCGCGCGGATCTGCGGGGCACCGACCTGCGCGAAACGCTGGTCTGGGGAACCAGCGTATGGAACGTCACGCGTGATGAGGCCACGAAGCAAACGGGCATTCGCACTGGGGGCGGCTTCTTTGACCCGGCCGATCCAGGGAATTGGCCCGCTGATCGGGACCGTCCGTATTACGGTCCGCGCGTCGACGACATCGCCCTCGCCGCGTTCATCTCCCTGGTCGAGCAGAACCGTGCGAGCATTGCGAGCCTCCTCGATGCGGCGTCCGACAAGCTGGTGCTGCTTCTCGGACGATTTCGCGGCAGGCAGGCAGACGTGTTGATCGCGCTCGAACGTGCCATCGGCGATCTGGATTACTTGCCAATCGTCTTCAGATTCGAGGGTCCCAAGGACCGCGACGTAATCGAGACGGTCGCAATGCTCGCGGGGATGTCGAAGTTCGTCATCGCGGATCTGACGAGCCCACGCTCGACCCCGCTGGAATCGCACCTGATCATTCCCGACATGGCCGTGCCGTTCGTGCCGATTGTTCGCGCGGGCGAGCGGCCATTCAGCATGTTCTCGGCACTGCAGCGCAAATATGCGTGGGTGCTGCCAACGGTCGAGTACAAGACGGACCAGCACCTGATTCGCCAGTTCAAAAACAAGATCGTCACCCCCGCTGTGGCGCTGGCTAGGCGCCTGCGCCGGATGAAGCATTCCTGAAGCGAAGGGAGTCCAGCATTCACCTTAGGGCGTGTAACAAAACCTCCGCAGTCTGATCCTGGTGGGCAAGGTAGCGTGAACGCGTATGGCCACCGCGCTGCTTCCAGCACCGTTGTGGGATTTTGTCGAACCGTTCTTGCCAATTACACCTCGTCGACTAAAAGGCGACGGCCGCGCGTCTCGGATCGCGCGTGTCTGACCGGCATTCTTTTTGTCCTCCGCAGCGGTATCCCTTGGCAGATGTTGCCGCAAGAACTCGGGTGTGGGTCGGGGGATGACGTGCTGGCGTCGGGTGCGCGACTGGCAACAGGCGGGGGTGTGGGATCTCATCCATTTCGCGCTGCTTGATTGGCTGGCGCGTCAGGAGCAAATTGATTGGTCTCGGGCGGTGGTCGATAGCTGTTCTGTCCGAGCAGTGTATGCGGGAGACCAGACCGGTCCGAATCCCACCGATCGTACCAAGCGCGGAAACAAGCGTCATTTAGTTTGACGATGGGGAGGGCGTGCCCCTCGCCGTCCGGCTGACCGGAGCCAATCGAAACGACTCGCAAGAAGCGCTCGCCTTGGTGGATGCGATTCCACCACTTCAAGGCAAATGCGGTCGGCCGCGCCGGAGACCGGACTGTGTACTCGGGGATCGCGGTTACGACGCGGAGGCGATTCGATATGGTTTGCGCCGGCGTCGGATTCGCCCGTTCGTGCCGTGGCGTCGCATGAGGCACGGGAGTGGCCTCGGGCGGTGGCGGTGGGTCGTCGAGCGGACGTTTGCGTGGCTGAATCAGTTTCGCCGGTTGCGCGTGCGGTATGACAAGCGGGCCGACATCCATGAGGCGTTCCTGTCTCTCGGCTGTGCGCTGATTTGCTGGCGGTCTTTACGAAAGATCTGGATGACGGACTGAGCCCGTGAGCCCTTTTTTCCTTTGGCGTCAGAGGAGCGGGCCGCTAGAATCAGCGTCGCCCCATGTCCCTATCCGTCGGCACACGCCTCGGCCCGTACGAGATCCTGTCTGCGCTCGGCGCCGGCGGCATGGGTGAAGTCTACCGCGTGCGGGACACGAAGCTGGATCGCGCCGTCGCGATCAAGATCCTGCCCGAGGCGTTCACCGTCGACACGGAGCGGATCGCGCGGTTTGAGCGCGAGGCCAGGACCCTGGCCTCGTTGAACCACCCGAACATCGCCCACCTCCACGGTCTCGAAGAATCCAACGGCGTCCGCGCGCTCGTGATGGAACTCGTGGAGGGCGAGGACCTCGCACAGCGCATCGCGGGCGGGGCGATCCCGGTCGACGAGGCGCTACTCATCGCGAAGCAGATGGCTGACGCCCTGGAAGCGGCGCACGAGCAAGGCGTCATCCATCGCGACTTGAAGCCGGCGAACATCAAGGTGCGGCCGGACGGTACGGTGAAGGTGTTGGACTTCGGCCTGGCGAAGGCGTTAGAGCCGACGGGTGTCGCATCACCGAGCGTCTCGCAGTCCCCAACGATCACCGCACCCGCGATGACCAAGGCCGGGATGATTCTTGGCACGGCCGCCTACATGAGTCCGGAGCAGGCGCGCGGCAAGCCGGTCGATAAGCGCACCGATATCTGGGCGTTCGGCTGCGTGCTCTACGAGATGCTCACAGGACAGCGGGCGTTCGACGGGCAAAGTGTCTCGGAAACGCTGGCGCGGGTCATCGAGCGTGAGCCGGATTGGGCCAGGCTGCCGGCGACGCTGTCGCCCGCGCTGCGCACATATATGAGACGCTGCCTGCAGAAAGATCCCAGACAGCGGGTGCAGGCCATCGGCGACGTCCGGCTGGCGCTGGAGGGCGCGTTCGAGACGGCCCTTCCGCAGACGGCCGCGCCAGCGGTTGTGGCCGGGTGGCGTCGCGTCGCACCCGCCGGTGTCGCCGCGATCATCGCGAGCGGCGCGATCATCGGCACGCTTGTGTGGTTGGCCGCGCGCCGGGCTGAGCCGGTAGCGCCTCGTGTCTCGCGCCTGCAGGTCACGCCGGCGGGTGCCGCCGCGCTGTCAATCGACTGGAACGATCGCGACCTGGCAATCACGCCGGACGGTTCCCGCCTCATTTACACCGGCAACCAAGGCACGCAGATCTTCGTCCGCGCGCTCGACGCCCTCGCGCCGGTGCCGGTGTTCACCGGAAGAGTGGGCGGGTTGTTCGTTTCCCCCGATGGACAGTGGATCGGCTTCCGTGACGGCCTCGGCGCGTTGAAGAAAGTTGCGGTGGCCGGCGGGCCGGCGGTCACCCTGGCGACGATGGACACCGCCGGTTCCAGCGGCGCGACGTGGGGACCGGATGACACGATCATCGTCGCAACGAATAGCGTGGACACCGGTCTGCAGCGGGTCTCCGCGGCAGGCGGGCCGCTGACGGTGCTGACACGGCCCGACCGCGCGGAGGGCGAAGCCGATCACTTCTGGCCCGAAATGCTGCCCGGCGGCCGGGCCGTTTTGTTCACGATCACGTCGCTGACGGGTGGCCTCGATGCCGCACAAGTGGCCGTCCTCGATCTGCAGACAGGGGCGCGCCGGATTCTCGTGCGGGGCGGCAGTCACGCCCATTACGTGTCGACCGGCCATCTCGTCTACGCGGTGGGCGGCACGCTGCGTGCGGTGCCATTCGAGCTGGCCCGTCTCGAAACGCGCGGGACGCCGGTGACCGTCGTCCCTGACGTGGTCACGACAATCAACGGCGGCATGAACGCCGTCGTGGCGGCCGATGGCACGCTGGCCTACGTGTTGGGGACGGTCGAAGGAACGCCGCGCACGCTCGTGTGGGTAGACCGCAAGGGCCACGAGACGCCGATACCGGCGCCGCCCCGCCCGTATCTCCTTCCCGCGCTGTCAGCCGATGGCACGCGCGTGGCGGTCTTCGCCAACGATCAGCAGCGTGATCTCTGGCTCTGGGATCTTCGCCGCACGACGCTCACTCGTCTCACATCCACGGCTGGTGCTGATGTTGTCCAAGTGTGGACGCCCGACAGCCGCCGGCTGATCTTCACGTCGGAACGAGCCGGGGTGCGGAATCTGTTCTGGCAGGCGGCGGACGGCGCTGGCGCGGTCGAGCGGCTAACCGAGAGTCCCCACACCCAGTACCCGACGGGGGTGTCACCCGACGGCCGTCGGCTGATCTTCACTGATGAGTCTCCAACAACGGCCAACGACGTGATGGCGATCGCATTGGACGCGACCCGTCGCGTGACGCCACTCGTGCAGTCCCCGTTCAACGAGCAGAACGGGACCGTCTCGCCAGACGGCCGCTGGCTCGCCTACGAGGCGAATGACTCGGGCCGATTCGAAATCTATGTGCGGCCGTTCCCTGAGGTGAACAGTGGTCGCTGGCAGGTGTCCACCACCGGTGGGACCCGGCCAATCTGGGCGCGGAGCGGGCAGGAGCTGGTCTATGTCTCTCCGAGGGGTGCGCTCATGAGGGTGGGGGTGGGGCGCGGCCCGTCGTGGGCGGCCACGACGCCGACGCTGGTTGTGAAGGAGGGGTACTTCACGAATCTGAACTGGTGGGGCCGGTCGTACGACATTTCACCCGACGGCCAGCGGTTCCTGATGATCAAAGAGGGCGGCGCCGACGGGGCCGCCGCGCCTGCGAGCATCATCGTCGTGCAGCACTGGGTCGAGGAGCTGAAGCGGCTCGTGCCGACGAAATAGCGGTGCTCACCGGGGGAAGCCTGCCGTTCGAGGTTTTGATACGGCCTCTTAAGAGTCTCTAGTGGACTGGATCAGCTGAACGAGTCGTAATTCGATGCGCCGGATTGCTGTAGGTCCAACGGATCGGTTTCGGGTCCTCGTTGTAGCGAGTGATGTAGCGCCGGATCTTCCGCGCGAGGTCCGGGATCGAGGTGAAGATCCCTTGTGCGAGGAGGTCGCGCTCGATCTTGGCAAACCAGAGTTCGACTTGATTGATCCACGACGCGTAAGTCGGCGTGAAATGCGGGTGGACCCGCGGATGGGCCTCGAGAAACGCCTGGACAGCTTTGGTCTTGTGCGCCGCCAAGGTGTCGACGATTACGTGGATCTCACGGCGCCGCGGCTGTGTGGTCAGCACGTCGCCGAGGAATTGGACGCTTCGCTCGTATGCCGTGGCACCGTTTGCCCGACGATCTCCGCCGTGGTCGTGTTGAGCGCCGCACAGCCACAGGGTGCCGTGCCGGTAATACTCGAAGCCGTGGCGTTCGGCGCGCCTGGCGAGAGCGGCATCAGCGATTCGACCAGTGCGAGCGCTCTGTCCGGGCCGGTGTCGGGGAACAGCCGCGTGCCCTGGCCGACGGCCGACATGCAACACGTGAAACAGATACCTCATCGAGCGGGCCGGACGACCGCAGCGACCGACGGACCCCTGTCCAGTGGGGCCGCCAGCGGGGCCGCCGCCTCGACTCCATGACCGATCCTCACTGGAATGCTCGGTGGCCGACGTTAAGGCCGGGACGAGGTGCGCACTGAGCGCGAACGCCGGTCGCTCAGGGGTGCAGAGGGAGTGTAGCAGCCGAATCGGCCTGCGACGGTAAGGTTCCGCGTCAAGGCTGCGGTCTGCCGCGTAAGACCCGGCGTATTCGCCGACGGTTCACGCTGAGCTGCCCTCGTTCACAGACTGAGCGCACAAGACGCGAGCCGCGCGAGTGAGGCCGATCACGGCCAAGGAATGGTTGAGCCCCAATTCACCGGGCGAGCAGCTGATCGAGCTGATTCAAGCGCTCATTGCTGCCTAAGAGCGCGAGCACATCGCCCGCACGGATCGTTTCATCCGCGGCTGGGGCGACGTTCGTGACGATTCCTCCACCGGCGTCGCCCTGACGCTTGATGGCGATAAGCGTAAGACCGAGCCGCGGTCGCAGTTCCAGCTGTTTCAACGTCCGGCCGATGAAGGCGTCCGGCGCCGGCACTTCCACGATGCTGAAGTCTCGCGAGAGCTCAATATAGTCGATAACGTTCGGCATCACGAGGCTATGGGCAATCCGAATCGCCATTTCGCGCTCCGGAAAAATGACCCTGGAGACTCCCAACTTCTCGAGAATGCGGCCATGCAGCGGCGTCACCGCCTTGGCCACGATCGTGTCGATACCCAGCTCTCGCAACTGCATGACGACGAGCAGGCTTGACTCGATGTTCTCTCCGATTGACACCACCGCGACGTCGACGTCCTGAATCCCGGCGGCTCGGAGTGCCTTCTCGTCTGTCGCGTCAATCTGCAGAGCGTGCGTGATGACATCTGCGAGCTGCTGCACCCGCGCTTCGTCACCGTCGACACCGATCACGTCGTGACCGAGCTCGGTCAGCGTCATCGCCATGGCCGACCCGAATCGGCCGAGACCGATCACTCCGAACTGCGTTCGCTTCAAATCGTGTCCTCCACGGCTTAACCGATCAGGAACTTGCCTTCAGGATGGCGCACCCGCGCCATCTCGCGGCGGCGCGCGATCGCGACGGCGAGGGTCAACGGACCGATGCGGCCCATGAACATCATCGTGATGACCAGCGCCTTGCCGACCCCTGAGAAATGCCCAACGAGACTCACCGGCGCCCCGGCTTCGCCCATCGACAGTCCAACGGTGCCGAACGCACTCGTCGTTTCGAACAGCGTCGGCAGGAGTTCGCGCCCTTGAGTCACAAGCAGCAGTCCCGCCACGATGTTGAGCGCGAGAAATCCGATCAGGCAGATCGAAAATGCGCGCGCGACGAGCGGTGGCGGAATGCGTCGCTGGAGCAGCGTCGGTTCCGGCGCCCCGCGAACCATTGCCCAGATGACGGCGACAGTTATGCTCACCGTGCTGATCTTTACGCCGCCCGCTGTTCCTCCCGGTGCGGCCCCGATGAACATCAACAGGATCAAAAGGAACAGACTCGCGTGTTGCATCGCGCCGATGTCGAGTGTGTTAAACCCAGCGGTCCGTGGAGTTACCGCCTGAAAGTACGACGCCAACAGCGCTTCGCCGACGCCCAGCGGCTGCAGCGTCCGTGGATTGTCGTGTTCGATGAACCAGATGAGAGCTGTCGTGCCGACGATCAAGGCCGCGGTCAGCGTGAGGATGAGACGGGTGTGCGTCGAAAAGCGGCGGTACTGGCGCACACGCCCGACCTCGGTGAGGACAACGAATCCGAGGCCGCCGCAGATCACCAACGTCGTGACGACGAGGTTCACGAGCCAGTCGCCGCGAAACCGCATCAGGCTGTCGGAGAACAGCGCGAATCCGGCATTGTTGAACGCGGAAATCGCGTGAAAGAGGCCGTAGTAGGCCGCCTGGCCGATCCCGTACTCGCCGGCCCATCGCGCCGTCAGGATCAGCGCTCCTGTGAGCTCAAACGCGAGCGTGAGCCTGAGGACCGTCAACACGAACCGCGCGAGGCCTTCCATGGTCTGGACATTCAGCGCCTCCTGAAGGGTCAATCGCTCGTGCAGACTGAGCTGACGTCCCAGGGCGACGCCGACCACGGTCGTGATCGCCATGTACCCGAGTCCTCCGAGCTGGATCAGAACCAACACGACCAGCTGTCCGAACACGGTGAGATCGTGTGGCGTGTCAACAACGATCAGACCGGTCACGCAGACGGCGGAGGTTGCCGTGAACAGCGCGTCCAGCAGCGTGAGGGGATCACGCGCGGCGGCTACCGGCAGGCGCAGCAAGATCGTGCCTGAGCCGATCAGGGCGGTGAAGCTGAGCACGAGTACTTGCGCCGGCGAAAACTGCCGGCGACGGCGATATGGCGCTTCGGCGAGCGCCGGCTGGGCGTCCGAACGAGTCCCCATGCTGTCGCACGACGAGCGTACCGCGTTCGGTCGCGAACGGGAAACTTCTCAGGGACTTTTTAGGAAATGGTAGCCTAACCGACCATGAGTGCCGTACTGTCAAGTGTATGCGTTACCCGGAACAACTGCGTTTGCGGCTGGTGGTCGCCATCTTCTTCCGTGGTCCATTCAACGATTCGTCCCTGCTCGTCGTAGGCGATGGACAGAATCGTGACATCCTCGTTGATGCCGTCAAGGTCGACGTCCACACTCGACTCCTGACGCGTCAGGCGGCCGCCGCGTCGTACTCGTATGAGTCTTCGTATCGCCAGTGAGACACATACGCGGAGGCCGTGTCGTAGACATCGGTCTCTCTGTGAATCACGTTCCCACGTGCGTGATAATCTCGAGCGCGTCACCGAGGTGTATTCGGGCGTGCCGTCCGCCCCGCCGTCACTGCCACCCGTATGATCGAGGTTGTACACGTCCTCGATCGCGTTCCCTGCGGGGTTCCGCCCGCGCGGAGGTCGGTAGCATGTCCGACGGTGGCAACAGCAATCAAGGAACACGCCGAGAGCTGGCGGTCGATCTTTCGACGTGCCGTGGATCTCGGTCTCGAGTTGGACATCTACGCGTACGATGCGTACATTCTGGAAGGTGCTCGGTCATCTGGGTTACCGTTGCTCGCGCTGGACGGTCCGATCGGCGGGCGGCTGACACGCTATTTGATTAGCGCACGCCAGCCGAGCAAAATGCTGATCTGTGAGGGCGGCGCATCAATGTGCCGATCGAGGAAATGAATACGCCGCCCATCTGGCGACACATCGTACTGTGTGCCCCAGTGGCCGCTGCCAATTCGCGGAACCTCGAGCTGCACCGCTCTGCCGAACACCGGGCGTCCGTCCGGCGCGCGGCTCACGGTCACGCTGCGCAGCGATCCCTGCGGATCGACGAAGAACAACTCCCGTCCATCCCGGCTCCATACCGGTTGATCGCCACCGCCGACCGACAGCACGTCCCGCGCCACTGGTCCGTCGACCGTGCGCACTGATACCTCGGCACGGCCGGTCTGCTCCGAGACATAGGCCACAAGGTGCGCGTCAGGAGACAGCCGTCCGTCGCGCTCGACGTACGACTCTGCCAGCAGCGGCCGCGACGTCCCATCGTTCGCAATCGACAACGTCCACACATCCACTCCGGCGGACCCGTACACGTTCGCCAGCAACGAGCGCCCGTCAGGCGACCAGTCTGTCGGTACGCAACGCGCCCCTGGACACGGCATGGTGGCACTGACGCTCGTGCCGTCGGCTGCGGAGATGGCAATGGTGCTTTTCCCGACCGTTCCAGTCAGATACGCAATCTGACGTCCATCTGGAGACCACACCGGCAGCCCGCCGCCGGCGCCATCCTTCGTGATCCGGAGTCGGCTCCCGCGTTCGAGATCTTCGACCCAGAGATCCAGCCTTCCGGCCATCCCATCGATGCGCTGGTACACGAGCCGACGACCGTCGGGTGACAGTCGCGGCCAGTTTATCGACGCGCGCTCCTCCCACAGCTTGAGGTGCCCGCCGTTGCGCTCAATCGACGCGAGCCGCTGGCCCCATGGAATCGGCGAGGAGACGTACGCCAGGACGTTGTCGGAGACGCTGAACATCGATGGATGGTACGGCGTGCTCCCTGACACAGGGAGATCGATAGTCGTGGGATCCCCGATCAAGCGCTGCTGACGTGCGTCGAACGGGCGCACCTCTAGACGACCATTTGCAGGGGAGAGGAGCACGCCCTGCCCATCGCGGTCGAGTGCCGCATACAGCGCTTCGGACTCCGATCGGAATAGTGGTGCGCCGGGTGCGGCAGCCCGATCGACGCGTCCGACATACACGCCCCGACGTTCGGCGTGGAGCGATCGAACGAAATACAGGAAGTGGATCCCGTCTGTCAGGAACACAGGCCATCGGTGAGAGTTCTCGCCCTGCGCCGAGTCGAGCAGCGTCGCCGGTTCGACCTTGCCGCCTGCGGCGGCCACGCGCGACAGACCAGAGTCAATCAGATGGGGCGAGAAGACGATGACGCCGTTCTTGCTCCACGTGCCGCCCCGGCCATCCATCGCGGCGCAGATTTCCACCGGTGCGCCTCCATCGATCGCAACCTTCATCAGCTTACCGGGCGCGAAATACGCAAGTGCGCGCCCATCGGGGGACCAGAACGGGTGCTTCGCCCCCTCCGTACCCGGGATCGCCCTGGCCTCCAGCGAGCTGAACGGCCGCACGAATAACCGACGGGACGTTCCGCCGCCCAATGCAGTGAACGCGACGTACGTTCCGTCGGGAGAGACTGCGGGAAGTGAGTCCAGTCCGAGGCCGGCGGGAAGCTGCCAGGTAGACCGCGTGACAGGCGGGACGGACACGTCATGTGCGAGGGCATTGCGCAGCCACCACCCGAGCGCCACACATCCCGCGGACAACGCCACGATGGACGCCAGCTTCACGATCCGATTGCGGACACCGGATCCGGTCGAGCGTCGAAGGACGTCGTCCTTCTCCGCCAACGCGTCGTCTATTTCGATGCGCGCGTCGGCAATGTCGTGCAACCGGTGATGCGGGTTCTTTTCCAGGCAGCGCCGGAGCAGCCGTCGGACCGTATGCGGCGTCTCTTCTGGAAGCGCAACCCAGTCGGGCTCACGCTCAAGCACGGCTGTCATCGTTTCCGACACCGTTTCGCCTGCAAAGGCGCGTCGTCCTGCGAGCATCTCGTAGAGCAGGCAGCCGAACGCCCAGACATCGGTCCGTTTGTCGACCGGCAGACCGCGCGCCTGTTCCGGGCTCATGTAGGCGCACGTGCCGAGAATCAATCCATCGATGGTCTTCAGCGCGTCGGCGGGCTGCCGTTCCGATGGAGCACCCGCCGCCTCGTGGTCCGCGGCCTCCTTCGCGAGGCCGAAATCGAGCAGCTTCAGCCTCCCCGCCGAACTGAACTTGATGTTGGCGGGCTTCAGATCCCGATGGACGACGCCCTTGTCATGAGCGGCCTCCAGCGCGCCTGCGAGATCGCGCGCGAGAACGAGCGCATCGCGCCACTCGACAGCACCATGTTTCAAACGATCCGCAAGGATTGGCCCCTCGATCAGCTCCATTACGAGAGCATGCAGGCCGTCGGCATGCTCGATGCTATGGATTGTCGCGATGTTCGGGTGGTTCAGCGCCGCGAGAATGCGCGATTCGCGTTCGAACCGAGCGAGGCGTCGAGGATCGTCCGCCAGTGCGCGAGGCAGAAGCTTGATGGCAACTTCACGCCAGAGTTGCGCGTCCCGCGCCCGGTAGACCTCGCCCATGCCGCCGGCGCCAAGCGAGCCAATCACCTCGAAATTGCCGAAGCGAACGCCGGCCTCAAGCTGCGATGTCGTGTCAACGTCGTCGGCGCCGAGGTCGACCGCGGGACTCTCGAGAAATCCGTCGCTCGCTCCATGAGCGGCGAGCAGCGATTCGACTTCGCGCCGTATGCTCTCGTCGCCCTCACAGCTACTCGACAGGAACGCGACGCGCGCGTCGGCTGGCTGCTCAAGGGCAGCGTGGAAGAGTGCCCGGACCCGTTCCCAGCTCGAGCTCACTCTCATGATCGTCGTCCTTGCAGCTCCCGGAACAGCCATGCCCGGGCGAGCGCCCAGTCGCGCTTCACGGTGATGGGCGCGACATCGAGCGCGGCCGCGGCTTCTTCCACCGTCAGGCCGGCGAAAAACCGCAGCTCGACGAGCTCGCTCTGCCGCCGATCGACGGAGGCGAGCTTGTCGAGTGCCGCATCGAGCGCAAGCACATCGACATCACGGGGCGCGACGCCAACATCCACGTCGTCGAGCGGGATCCTGGCGTTCCCCCCGCGTTTGGCCGCTGCGCGTGCTCGCGCGTGATCGACGAGAATCCGGCGCATCACGTGTCCTGCGATGGAATAGAAGTGTGCACGGTTCCGCCAGTGCACGCGGCGTTGATCGATCAGCTTCAGATACGCCTCGTGCACCAGCACTGTCGGCGCGAGCGAGAGATCCGGACGTTCTCTCCGGAGGCGTCCCCGCGCCAGCCGGCGCAGCTCGTAGTACACGGTTTCGAACAGCCGGCTGCGCGCTGCTTCGTCGCCGTCGCTCCAGGCCAACAGCAGAGCCGTGACATCGGCTGCATCCGCCATGCTGCCGCTGTTATACCGCAGCTCGGCGTGAGGCAGCCGATTGCAGCAGTCACGGCCGGCGATCATTCGAACCGAGTACCTGTGGCGGTTACGCAGGGAGCCAGGATCAGGTTGCCGGCGGCATCGAACACTTCGACCTGGGAATTCGATGTCCAGGCGTCCCCGCTTGCGTCCAGCACCAGAGCGGACTTTACCTTCGACGACCCTACGAATGCGCCACTCACGTCATGGCGCGTGAACATGAACTCGTACTCGTACTCCTGCCAGCCGTGTGCGCGACGCCACACCCCGTGGCCGGGACTGCGCAGCGCCGGAGCCTGTCCCGGGCCAATTCCGTACTCGGAAGCCGTTCCGCCCTGGTGAAACGTGAATAGACCGTGACCTTGAAGCACAGCCACCGGCAGCAGTTCACCCGTTTCACAATTACGTGGTCGTACCTTGGTTTTCCACACTCCGACGAGGGTTGGCTCCCCGTCGAGGGAGGGTCTCCCTGACTGGTTGCCGGGACCCCTGTGACCGGAGACGATGGGCGCTGAGATTGTCACGGCCGCCATTGTCGCCAACGCGATGATCCGTTTCGGAAGAGTCATTGAGCCTCCTTGTCGGGTGAGCATCCGGCGCGAATGCCGACGTCCGCGACCCGACTGACAACCAACAACGCGGAAAATGATGGAATGCCGTCTCATGCCGGTGCATGGCTTGCGATCGCGGTCAACCGGTGTGAAGCCGAGCCCCACTGACATTTCCAGCTGTCGCGCGGATGAGAGCGGGCGGGGTACACGACAACGCCCAGCATTGGCGTTAGGCATCTGATGAAATCCTGTCGCGGGCAGTTCGAAGCGGCCTCCGCGGCTGCCTCCTTACGCGCTGCCTACTACGGCGGCCAAGTCGCCGCTGCGGCGACTTGCCAGCGGGCGCTCATCTGGGTTGACGTTGCTCGCGCTGGACCGTCCGATCCAGAGAAACGCATCTCGGCTCTTGACAGGATGTCGCGCCTGTGCGGCAGCATTAAGAAGCGTGGGTTCATCGCGAAGATTCACGCGGTCCGGATGTGAAGATCATTCGAGATGGGGAGGAAGTGAACCCACCCGGAGATGAGGGTCGCGTTATCGAGCCTCGCTCCTACTTTGACAGCAAGGTCTGCCAGTCATGAATGACGTGGAAGGGTGGAGGTGGGCTCACCGGCACGGCGAACAGGAAGCGTGTCCCATTTGGCGCCACGCCCCACTCCGGTAGCGCGCCCGGCACCGTGAACAGCCGCTTCGCGGCGCCCGGCCGGAATTCGCGTGTCGTACCGACCTCGATAGCCATCACCGATCCGTCCGGGGCCAGGGTGGAAAAGCTCCCGCCCATCGCTGCGCCATCGCGGCGAAAAGCCGCCTCCTTCCGAGATGCGGATGCTCTCGCTGGTCGACACCGTACCTGCGGCCGGGTCGACGTGGAACCAGGTGACAAACACCTCGTTGGGACCCGACTCGTTCGAGACATACGCGATCGCACCTTGGTCGGGTGACAGCAGGGCCTGACCCTGATCGTGTTCGCGCTCCAGGAGAGGCCTTGCGACAGCGGAGGCACCCTCACCGACGCGCACCCAGACGTCGACGCCGGTGCCCTTTTCGCTGAAGGTGGAGTACAGGAGGAGGCGCCCATCGGGACTCATACTCGTCGGCCTCTCTGCTCGACCCGTCCTGAACAGCAGCTGTCGCTCGCCGTCCACCTCCTGCCAGTACACACCGGACGCGCCGCCGCCGGAACCGAACACGAATCGATCGTTGGTCTGCCACACCGGCGAGGACTCGAGCGCGGGCCCGAAGCTCACACGTCGTGGAAGCGGGCCCGAGGGAAGTCGAACAGCCAGAGGTCCTGATTCGCGGTGCCCTGGGGCGCCTGTATCGAGACGAGCGCGCAAGTGCCGTCAGGCGACAACGCCAGGCTGGAGAATCGGGCCGGCTTGCCGAGGAGGATCGAGCTCGCGGGCCTGGCGGTCGAACCACATAAGCTGGGAGTCGGGCTCCGGTGCTCGATAGATCAGCGTCTTCGCCGATACGGAAAAATACGCCGCGTCCAGGTACGAGCCGATGTTATCGGCCAGCCGAATCGGGTCACCGATCGTCGCGAGCCGTCGATCGTCAAAGCGCTGCGCGAAGAGGGCCCCATCGCGCGCAAGACGATTGCGCCGGGCTCCGAGTGGGTGAGTAGGCGACTGGGGTTCGTCGCCAGGACGACCAGCAGATCGAACGCCTTGGGGGTGAGTGGCACCGGCTGCCCGTCCCTGAGCTAGTGCTCGTGCAGAACTGGCTGGAGGAGCTGAAGCGCTTCGTGCCGACGAACTGAACGTCGCCCACTCGCTGCGGATCGTGTGCGATAACCACGTCTCTACTCAACCGTGCCGACATCACTTCGGCGCTGTGACCAGCCTTGTCACAGCAGCGGGTAGGAGACAATGAGCGACCGGTCGGCGATCGAATGGACCGACGGAACCCAGTCCGCGGCTGATGCTGCGAAGGCCATAACGAGCCGCTTCAGCCTGAGGCGGCAGTTGCACAGGAGTTGCCGTTGCCAGTTGGCTCGAATCTGTCGGGTTGATGCAGCGCATCGTGCGATTCCTACGATCCGCGTGGACGGCTGCGGTCGGAGGATTCTGCGCTCCTGCTGTACGTGATTCGCTCGGGTCCGCCTTCGCCGCTTTGCCGCTTCGGCGAGATAGCCTTCGCGTGGCTCAGCCGAGCCGAAGCTCACACTGCGGCGTTAGCTCGAGTGAGCGAAGGCTGGTGGACCTGACGGGAGTCGAACCCGTGACCTCCTGAATGCCATTCAGGCGCGCTCCCAGCTGCGCTACAGGCCCCCTGGGTGGACCGACGAACCTCGATTCTACCCGGCGCACGCACCGCGGTCAAAACGAGCGCGCGCCCCGCCGCTTCCGACGCGTTCGTCTGGACCGCGGGAACTCCAACGGAACCGTCATAGACCACTTACAACGGTACATTCGGCGAACTGGGCCGCCTCACAGCCGCGCGGCCCGGAGAAAACGGAGGCATTTCAGCGCCCTGGACGCCGGATGCGTGGCGGTCGCCTTGCCCGCTCACCTCATTGCTTCGACACGCCACCCGCGCGGCTCAGGAGGTTTGCGAGGTGCGCCCACCAGCCCTTCTCTTAATCAGAGGCCGGCAGTGCCAGCGGGCAGCTCGCCTTCAGCCGCGAGCAGGCAGCGCAGGCGGACCGGCTCGCCGTCCACATCGCCTTCGACGCCGGCTACGAGCCGACGGATTTCTTCCAAAAGCTCGAATCGATCTCGCGTCTCGATGCGCCAGACCCCGCAGGTGATCGAATACCCCGAGTGGTTCATCGCCCTGAGCGCCTGGTTCGCGGCCACCGCGAGAGCGGTCCTGATTCAGGATACCTGCCACTTGCCGCGCGGACAACCAGGGATACGTCACGCGGACATCAGCCGGCGCAGTTCCTTGAGGTACCGCGGGACTGCGACGAACGGGTCCTCCTTCGCCTCGTACTCCAGCGCCACGTAGCCGCGATACCCGGCGTCGCGCAGGATGCCGACGACCTTCGAGAGGTCGGCCTCGCGCCGCGTGCCGCTCTGCACGATCTCCGTCTTGATCTGCGCGACAACGGCGTACGGCGCCGCCTTCGCCAGGTCGCGATACGGATCGTCGCTGCGGAAGTTGCCGCTGTCCCAGTTCACCCCGAACCAGTCGGACTTCACCGCCTGCACGATCGCGAGCAGCTGATCGACGGAGGCGACGATGCCGCCGTGGTTCTCGAGCGCGAGAATGACGCCGCGCGGTTCGGCGTAGGCGCAGCATTCCTGGATGGCGTCGATGCACCACTGCCGCGCCTGCTCCTCGGTCGTGCCCTTCTGCAGATCGCCCGCGAAGATCCGGATCGTCGGTGCCCCGAGATGAACGGCGAGGTCGATCCAGCGCTTGACGTGCGCGATCTCCTTGTCCAGTGCCGGGCCAGGCGGGTGGGTGAATGTGTTGCGTATCGCGGTGCCGGAGATGCCGAGGCCGAGCAGGAAGGCCTGCCGGCGCAGACGCCGGCAGTACTCGGGGGTCGCCGGGTCGGGGAAGTAATAGGACGTCGGCTCGACGGCGTCGATGTCCCAGTCGGCGGCGCGGTTGACGAAATCCTCGAGCGTCATCGACGTCTTCGGCCCGGTCAGCGACGCGCGGAAGGAGTAGGCCGCGAGGCCGAGCTTCATGCGCGGTGCGCCGTGCCGCTTGATCGGATCGATCGCGAGCGCGGGACGCGCGGCGCCGAGCGCCGCCGCGGCCGCCGTGGTGGTCAGGAAGGAACGTCGTGTCAGCATGGTTTCACATCTTCAGGAAGATTGCGGTTGCGATGACGAGAACGAACACCAGGACCCAGCCGACCGCAAAACCGCCCAGGTCCTCACGATAGGCCCGCCAGCCGCGCCCTCCCGCGGCGGCGCTGAGGTGCAGCGCGTCGACGAGCAGCAGCGGGCGGCTCTTTCCCTCGGAGTCCGCGTCGCTCGAGGTGTGGAGCCGCTCGAACAGGGAATCGACGCTGGGGGCCGGCTCCGGCGCCGTGAGCAGGCTCACGACCACGAGCGCGGCGCTGCCGGCGAGCAGCGCGGCAAGAAAGACGTTCGGATCCCAGTAATCGAGCCGCTCCCCCTTCACATAGTACAGGACGAAGTTCACCGCGAAGGCCACGACCAGGCTCGTCAGCGCGCCCCACCGGTTGGCGCGGCGCCAGATGATCCCGCCGAGCACGCTGATGCCGACGAACGTGGCCATGGTCTCGGTCAGCAGGAACGTGTAGAGCACGCTCTCGATGAGGAACAGGGCGTACAACACGCCGAGCATCGTGATCGCGAACCCGCTGTAGCGGCCGACCCACAGGTAGTGACGGTCGGGGCGGCCGGGGACGAACCGACGCCGGTACAGGCCCTCGGTGAACAGCGCGCCGCTGTCGACGAGGAACGCCGAGCAGGTGGACATGTTGGCGGCCAGCACGGCGGCGATGAGCAGCCCCAGCGCGCCCGGGAAGAGCAGGTGCCGGCAGGCGAACCCGAACGCGTTTTCCGGGTCGCCGAGCGTCGCGGCGCCGTCGTGCCCCTGCGCGATCATCGCGGCGACGATCAGCCCGACGAGCGCCCAGCCCACCGTGCACACGCGCTTGATGAAGTTGCCGTAGAACATCCCGATGCGGCACGTCCGCTCGTCGCGGCCGGTGCCGACCGCGGCGAGCTGGTGCGGCTGAGCCATGATGCCGACCAGGCCGTTGATGGTCAGCATCAGGATCATCCACGGCCCGAGCCCGGACGGCGTGGCCAGCGAGAAGCGGAACGGCTCGAGCGAGGCCTGCATGCCGTCGAGCCCGCCGACGACGTCCCAGCCGAGCGGGATCAGCAAGAAGGACAGCACGATGATGAGGAAGCCCTGGAACAGATCCGTCCACGCCGCGGCGACGAGGCCGCCGACGAAGCTGTAGAGGATGAAGAGCACCGTCATCGCGACCACGATCTCGTTCACGGCGATGCTGCCGCCGGTCGCCTGGCTGATCACCTTGCCGGCGCCCTTGAGCATGCTGCCGGTGTTGATCACGAGGTAGAGGATCGCGAACACGATGTAGATGCCGCCCATCCACGAGCCGTAGCGGTCCTCGGTGAACTCCGCCATCGTCGTGCGGCGAATCCGGCGGAAGACGGGCGCCATCAGCCAGTAGAAGGGCGTGATGAACAGGTTCTTCCACTGGAACCAGATGGCCGACGCGCCGACGCTGTACACCGCGCCGGCGAGCGCCACGGGCATTTCCGCGTGCGTCCCGACGCCGAAGCTCTGGCCCATCATCAGCCACGGACCGAACCGCCGCCCACCGAGGAAGTACTCGCCGCTCTTGCGCACGCGGTAGCCGACGATCAGCCCGATGGCGGAGATGGCGACGAAGTAGGCGATGAGGACGGCCCAGTCCAGCGTGGCGATCTGCATCAGCGGCTCGATTCGTCTGGGCGCACCCCGAGGATGCGCAGCGTGGAGGCATCGGCGTCCCACTCGGCGGTGACGCGGCCCAGCGTGGTGGTTCCGAGGTACGCGGCCGGAATCGTCGAGGCCATCGCTGCCGCCTGGGCAAGCGGCAGCCCGGTGAAGCGCACGGTGTTGGCGATCGCGTCGTTCAGCCGCAGGCTGGACCCCGCCAGGTAGGGCGTGCCGGGCAGCGAAACGCGCCCGTCTTCCCCGAGCACGCAGCGCACGCCGCCAATCGTGTAGGTGCCGGGCGCGCAGCCGGCGGCTGCCCCGGCGTCCGTGATCAGGATCGTCCGCTCCGGCCCCTTCGCGCGGATCATGGCCTTGACCGTCGAGGAGGGCAGGTGATGGCCATCCACGATCAGGCTGGCGAAGAGGGCGTCGGAAGCGAGGACCTCCCAGATGACGTTCGGGTGCCGGGGCAGCACCTGCGCGCAGCCGTTGCCCACGTGCGTCGCCAGCGTGGCGCCGGCCGCGATCGCGTCGGCGACGGTGGCGGGCGCCGCCGCGGTGTGACCGATCGCCACGCGCACGCCGGATGCCGTGAGGTGCTCGATCAACCCAATCGCGCCCGGCACTTCCGGGGCCAGCGTGACCAGCCGGATGCGACCGTCGGCGGCGGCCTGCCGCCGCTCGAAGTCGTCACGGCTCGCGGCGGTGAGGTGCTCCCGCGGGTGCGCGCCGCGCGCCCCTTCCTCGGGCGAGAGATACGGCCCCTCCATGTGGAGCCCGGCGATGGCCTCGTCGCGGACCGCCGCGAGCACGTGCGCGTTCCGCGCGAAGTCCTCGAAGCTCGAGGTGATGAGCGTCGGCAGGCAGCGCGTGACCCCGGTGGCGCGCATGCGCCCGAGCGCCTCGTGGACGCGATCCACCGTCAGCCCGGGGGCGTTGACATCGACGCCCGCGAAGCCGTTCACCTGCAGGTCGAACAGTCCCGGCAGCTCTACGCGCATGCCAGGATCTCGCCGCGCGCCTCCGGACGGAGCCGCGCCGCGGAGTCGCGATCGAGGTAGAGCGTCGTGTTCCCGTGCGTCCGCAGGATCGACGCCGGCGCCATCGGCGAGACGGCGCCTTCGACGCACGCCTTGACCGCGTCCGCCTTCCGCGCGTCCGGCACGACGCAGATGATCCCGCGCGCCTTCAGGATCTGGCGCACGGACATCGAGATGGCCTGCGCCGGCACGTCCGCGACGGTCGCGAACCAGCCCTCGCCGACCTGCTGCCGCCGGCACGCCTCGTCGAGCGTGACCAGGAGATACGGCACCTCGGTGTCGAAGTCGGCTGGCGGATCGTTGAACGCGAGGTGGCCGTTCTCGCCGATACCGACGAAGGCGAGATCGACCGGCGCGGCGGCCAGCTCGCGGCCGACGCGCTCGGCCACGCCCGCGGGATCGTGTTCGCCATCGAGCAGGTGGTACTTCGTCAGCCCCGCCGGCCGGATCAGCCGCTCGAAGAGGTACTTGCGGAAGCTCGCGGGGTGCCCGAGGGGCAGCCCCACGTATTCGTCGAGGTGGAACATCTCGACACGCGACCAGTCGATGTCTGGCGCGGCGGTCAGCGCGCCCAGGAAGTCGAACTGTGACGCGCCGGTCGCGGCGATGATGCGGGCGGTTCCCTGTTCCCGGATCGCGCCGCGGAGCCCGTCGGCGGCCTGGAGTGCCGCAGCGCGGCTCATCGCCGCCCGGTCGATATACGTTTTGATCTCCATGCTCTCGTGGCGGGCCTGCCGACCCGCCGGCGGCTGCCGGTCGCGGCGGCGGTGCAAAGAACCCTCCCGGGACCACGACCGAACCGAAGTATAGTCTTGGCCGGTCTGTCGTGGAGGAAGCCCATTGAACCGACGCGATTTCCTCGTGAAGAGCGCCTGCGCCGCCGCCGCGCTCCCCGTCTTCCCGGCTCCCGCGTTCGGCCCCGTGGCGGCGCGCGCGCCGAAGCACGCGTTCAAGCTGAAGTACGCGCCGCACCTCGGCATGTTCCAGGCCTCGGCGGGGAAGGACCCGATCGATCAGCTGAAGTTCATGGCCGACGTGGGGTTCACCGCGTTCGAGGACAACGGGATGATGAAGCGGCCGCCGGACATGCAGCAGCGAATCGGCGACACGCTCGCGAAACTCGGGATGACGATGGGCGTGTTCGTGATCGACGCGGGCGACAACTGGAAGGTCTCGCTCGCGACCGGCCGCCCGGAGTTCCGTGACAGCTTCCTGAAGACCTGCCAGGCCGTCGTCGACGTGGCGAAGCGGGTGAACGCGCGGTGGATGACGGTCGTGCCGGGCTACTTCGAGCGGCGGCTGCCGATCGGCGTCCAGACCGGACACGTGATCGACGCCCTGCGCGCCGGGGCCGAGATCCTCGAGCCGCACAAGCTGACGATGGTGCTCGAGCCGCTCAGCGACAACCCCGACCTGTTCCTGCGGACCTCGGACCAGACCTACGCGATCTGCCGCGCCGTCGACAGCCCGGCGTGCAAGATCCTGTTCGACATCTACCACATGCAACGAAACGAGGGGCACGTCATCCCCAACATCGACCACGCGTGGAGCGAGATCGGGTACTTCCAGGTCGGCGACGTTCCCGGACGGAAGGAACCGGGCACCGGCGAGCTGAACTACCGCAACATCTTCAAGCACATCTACGATCGGTCGCGGAAGGCCGGCACCGAGTTCATCATGGGCATGGAGCACGGCAACGCGTTCCCCGGCGCCGAGGGGGAGCAGAAGCTGATCGATGCGTACGTCGCGGCGGATAGCTTTGCCCCGACGTAGGGAGGGTTCCGGGGGTTCCGATGTTCCTTGGGTTCCGAGGTTCTCTTCGGTTCCCGGAACCAGCGAACCAAGAAGAACCCCGGAACCCCGGAACCCCCGGAACCACATGCGACAGAGACTGAGCCCCGCGGCCCTCGTCGTCATCGCGTCGCTCTCCGCTGTGACAGCGACACTCCAGGCCGACTGGCCGCAGTTTCGCGGACCTTCCGGAAACGGGCTCTCGACGAGTACCGGGCTCCCGCTGAGCTGGGCCGAGGACCGGAACGTCGCGTGGAAGACTGCCATTCACGGCCGCGGGTGGTCCTCGCCGGTGATTCTCGGCAACCAGGTGTGGCTCACGACGGCGACGCCGGATGGACGCGAGCTGTTCGCGGTGGCCGTCGAGAAGCTGACGGGGAAGATTCTCTACGACCTCAAGCTGTTCGAGGTCGAGGCGCCCCAGTACGCGCACCCGTTCAACAGCTACGCATCGCCCACGCCGGTCATCGAGCCCGGGCGCGTTTACGTGACCTTCGGCTCGCCCGGCACGGCGGCGATAGACACCGAGACCGGCAAGATGGCGTGGCAGCGGCGCGACCTCAAGTGCAACCACTTCCGAGGCGCCGGATCGTCGCCGATCATCTCCGGCAACCTCCTGATCATGCACTTCGACGGCAGCGACACGCAGTACGTTGTCGCCCTCGACAAGCACACGGGCAAGACCGTCTGGAAAACGAACCGCTCGATCGATTTCAAGGACATCGGCCCGGACGGGAAGCCCGAGGCGGACGGCGATTTCCGCAAGGCGTTCTCCACGCCGCACGTCGCCACCTTCGGCGGCAGGTCAATCCTGATCAGCCTGGGCTCCAAGGCGGCCTACGGTTACGACCTGCTGACGGGCAGGGAACTGTGGCGCGTCGAGGAGCGGACGAACCATTCGGCGAGCACGCGGCCCGTGGTCGGCCACGCGATGATCTTCTATCCCTCGGGCTTTGCGACGGGACAGCTGATTGCCCTTCGACCCGACGCCCAAGGGCACGTGAGCGAGGCGAACATCGCGTGGAGGCTGACGCGCGGCGTCCCGCAAAAGCCGTCGCTGACATTGCTCGGCGATTTCCTGTTCATGGTCAACGACCGTGGCATCGTCTCGGCGGTTGAAGCGAAGACGGGTCAGGTCGTGTGGACGGCGCGGGTGCCCGGCGAATACTCCGCTTCACCGGTGGCGGCTGCCGGGCGCGTGTACCTGTTCAGCGAGGACGGATTGACGACCGCGATCGAGGCCGGGCGCGAATTCAAGGTTCTGGGGCAGAGCCGCCTGGGGGACGGGTTCATGGCCTCCCCGGCGGTCGACGGCAACGCCTTCGTTCTCAGGACGCGGAGCTATCTCTATCGAATCGAAGGCGGCGGCGTCAGCACGCGGTGACCACCTCACGCAGCTGCGGAGCCTGCCGTCGGCGGGCGCGTCCGCAACGTGCCGGCAGGCGCAAAATCGCCCGTCCAGAACGTTCACGGGGCCGTCAAAACCGCGAGCGTCGGCGTCGACCGCAGCCCTCCGCCTACCGTCGCGGGCGATTCTGCCCGTTGACGACGGCGAGCCAGTGGCTGAGCTGTTGCGCCGCCTCTCCCGGCGTCTTCCCGTAGAACGGCATGAGCGCCGCCGAGCCTCCGGGAACACGGGCGATCTGCGCGCGCCACTTGTTGAAGCCCACGCTCGATACCTCGATGTGGTACTCGCGCCCGTTGATGACTTCTTCGAAGCGATGAACGTTCACGGAGCCGCCGTAGGAAGACGATCTGTCGATGCGGTTTCGAGGGGAGCATTCTAGCGAGTGGGCGGCGGGTGACAAGCGAAGGGACCGTCGAAGGCGCACACGCGCGGTGCACGCGCGAGATTTCCGGTGCATTCGCGGGGAAAAAAATGTGCGGCTGTCGGTTCGTCCACAGGACATCCACCGTTCATGCACACGTTTTCCACAGGACGCCGCTTCGGGTTACTCTGATGGCCTGCATGGCCGTGCGCTCGATGCTGGTGACGCTCGTCGCGATATGCGCGTGGTGCAGCAGCGCGTCCGCCTCCGAGCAGTACCTGTATCGAATCTTCCTGCAGGACGGGACGACGCTCGTCAGCTACGGCGAGTACGCGCGCGTCGAGGGCCGCGTGGTCTTTTCGATCCCGGTCGGCGCGAGCGAGCCTGCGCCGCAGCTGCAGCTGGTGAGCATCGCCGATTCCGTCGTCGACTGGCCGAGGACCGACGAGTACGCGGAGGCAGTCCGCGCGCGCCGCTACACGGACACACGCGGCGAGGAGGACTTCGCGGTGCTGGGCAACCAGGTCGCCCGGGCGCTCAACGAGGTGGTGCACACGAAGGACCCGGCGCAGCGCCTGGCGCTCGCGCTGGAGGCGCGCGGCAACCTCGCGGAATGGCCCAAGCGCAATTACGGCTACCGCGCCAGCGATGTCACGCAGCTGCTGTGGCTGTTCGACGATGTCATTGCGCAGCTGCGCACGGCGACGGGACAGAACGGAGTGGAGCTGAGCCTGTACGCCACTACCTCGCCACCGCCGCTGCCGGAGCTGATGCCGGCGCCGGATCGGCAGGCGACCCTCGAGAGCGCGATCGCCGCGGCGCGGCTCGCCGAGCCGGCCGAGCGCGTCCCGCTGCTGCAGGCAATCGCTGCCGCGCTCCGGCCGGACGCAGCGCGCGATAGCTGGGAGGCGGCACTGCGCGACCGCGCGGCGGCGGAGCTCGCCGCGGAGCTCCGTATCAACGGGTGGTACGCCGACCTGGTCCGCCGTTCCACCGCGGCGGCCGATCGGCACGCGCTCCGCGCCGACGTCCGCGGCCTGGAGCGGCTCATCGAGCAGGTGCGTGCCGAAGACGAGCGTCTCGGCCGGTCACGGCCGGGTGAGACGGCGGCGTTGCTCGCCGCCCTCGACCTGCGCCTCGACGACGCGCGCCGCCTGCGCCTCGCGCGGGACGCATGGGCGCTGCGCGGGCAGCTCCTCCGCGGCTACCGCGTGTCGATCGACCCGGCGATCACGCAGCTGCGCCGATCACGGGCGTGGCTCGAGGACATCCGGTCGCTCGCCGGACCGGCGCCGCGGTTCCTCGCGGTGCTGGAGCGGCGCACGGCGGCCGCGATCCGCATCCTGACGGTCGTCAAGACCCCGGCGGAGGCGGAAGCCGCGCACGCGCTGCTCGCCAACGCCGCCCGCATGGCGGCGCGCGCCGCTCAGACGCGGCGCGCCGCGATAGAATCGAATGCGATGGCGGCCGCATGGGAAGCGTCGTCGGCGGCCGCCGGCGCGCTCCTGATGTTCGAGCGTGCGCTAGACGACGTCAACATGCTGAGCTCGCCGCCCCGACCCAGGTGATTACCCCACGCACCACGCGCCTCGTGCGCGTGCCGGATCTGCGAGCGATGCAGGCGGCGGTCGTCCGCGGGCTCGCGTCCGCGGCGGATTGCGCCACGCAGGCGGTCATCGTTCCCAGCGGCCACGCGGCAGAGGCGCTCCGCCGCACGGCCGAGCACCGGGCGCTCTCGGCAGGCGTCCCGGCGCTGGTCTTCCCCGACCTGGTCACGCGGACGGGGTTCTACGATCGGCTGCACGAGCGCCTGCCGGACGCGCCGCTGCGGTTGTCCGAGCTCGAGCGCGAGGTGATGCTGCGGCGCTCGGCACGCGAGAGCGCGGCGCGCGGCGTCGGCTCGCCTTTCGTGCTGCGGGCGGGGCTGGTCGTCGAGATTCTGCGGTTCTACGACGAGCTGCGGCGCCGCGGCCGGACGCTCGACGACTTCGAGCGGCTGATGACCTCGGCGCTCGAGCCGAGCGCGGACAGCGATCGCGGCGCCGAGCGGCTGCTCGCGCAGACCCGCTTCCTGGCGGCGGCGCTCGCCGGGTTCGAGCGCCTGGTGAACGCCAGCGGTTTGATCGACGAGCACGGCCTGCGCACCCTGCTGGGGGTGCGTGCCTGCGCACCGGCCTACCGGCACGTCGTGATCACCGTCCCCGACCAGGCGGCGGACGCGCACGGCCTCTGGCCGGCCGATTTCGATCTGCTCGCTCGCCTGCCGGGTCTCGAGCGGATCGACGTGATCGCGACAGAAGCCGTGCTGGCGTCCGGATTTCACGAACGGGTGCACGCCGCGCTGCCCGGGATCGAGGAAGTGCGGCAGAGCGTCGAGTCGCCACTGCCGGTGCTGGCCGCGCCGGCGCCGCGGCCCGGGGAGGACGCGCGCCCCTGGTTCGTCTGCCGGGACCGGGAAGCGGAGCTGGCCGATGTCGCGCGCGCGCTGGTGTGCGCGGGAGCGACGGACCTTGCGAGTGTCGCCGTCGCGTTCCAGCGCCCCCTGCCTTACCTCTACCTCGCGCGTCAGGTCTTCGCCGACGCGCAGCTGCCATACGAGGCGCTCGATTCGCTCCCGCTCGCTGCCGAACCGATCGCCGCCGCGCTCGATCTCGTGTTCACGTTCGTGCTCGCCGAAGCGACGCGCGGGTCGCTCGTCGCCCTGCTGCGCTCGCCACACTGGTCGTTCACCGACGGCGGCAAGCCAGTCACGGACGCCGATGCGGCGGCAGCCGACGTATTCCTGCAGGACCACAAGTACCACGGCGGGTTCGAGCAGCTGGCGGAGCTCGCCAGCGACGTCGTCGACAGTACCGCCACGCAGCCGGACGGCCGGCATCGTCCGCCGGCGCTGCGGGAGCGCGCCGCCCGTGCGATCCGTGCCGCGCACTCCGCCGCCACCGAGCTGCGCGCTGCCTTCGAGGCGGGCTCCGCCGCCGGCCAGTTAGCGGGGCTGCTCGCGTTCTGCCGTTCGTACGAGGTTCTTCCCGCGCGCGAGGACGCATGGTACGCCCGCCACATGCGGGCGCGTGCCGCGATCCTGGCGGCCTTCGAGATGCAGCGCGCCGCGCACGAACGGTACGACGACGAGCCGCTCACCGCCGCCGATCTGACGGCAACGGTGCGGCGCTGGATCGAGGGGCAGACGTTTTCCCCCGCAACGGGGCCGGGAGGCGTTCGTTTCCTCGATGCGACCGCAGCGGCGTACGCGGACGTCGCGGAACTGCGAATCGTCGGCCTGTCGGATACGGACTGGCCGGAACGGACGCCGCGCAGCATCTTCTATCCCGCCTCGCTGCTCTCCCAGCTCGGCTGGCCGTCGGAAACCGAGCGGCTTGCGGCGGCGCGGGCGCGCTTCCAGGACCTGCTGAAGCTGCCCTTCCGCCAGGTATCCGTCTCCACGATCACACTCGAGGACGACGCCATCGTGCCGGCCTCGACGTTCCTCGAGGAGATCGAGGCGGTCGGCCTGGCGGTGACCCGAGTGCCTCCAGTTCCCGACGTGCGGGTGTTCGTACACGAGGCGCTGGCGGAAGACCCGGTGGTCGCCGACGCAGTGCGGGACGAAGCGGCGGAGTGGCTCGCGCTGCGCGCGTCGAGATCGCCAGCGTCCGACGCTGCATTCCGCGGCGCCGCGGGCCCGCGCACGCCGGCGAGCTTTGCCGTCAGCGCTGTCGAACGCTACCTCGATTGCCCGTTCAAGTACTTCGCCGCGCACGTGCTGCGCCTGCCCGAGGAGCAGGACGACGAGTCCGGCCTGACGCCGCAGGAGCGTGGTCTTTTCCTGCACGAGGTCTTCCACGACTTCTTCGCGGCGTGGCACGAGTCGGGGCGCCGCGCCATCACGACCGCCAACCTGCGCGAGGCGCTGGCGCTGTTCGAGCGCGTCGCCGATGAGAAGCTGCTGGAGCTTACCGAGGCGGACCGCGCGCTCGAGCGCACGCACCTGCTCGGATCGGCGGTCGCGCCCGGCCTCGCCGAACGCGCCTTCGCGTTCGAGATGGAGCAGGGCGGGGAAGTGCTCGAGCGGCTGCTGGAACACGAGCTCCGGGGCAGCTTCGAGTTCCGACAGGGGGATTCTGTGCGCGTCGTTCCGGTGCGCGCGAAGGCGGACCGTATCGACCTGATGATCGACGGCACGCTGCGCGTGATCGACTACAAGCTCTCTCGCGCGCCAAAGGCAAGCCGCGCGCTGCAGCTCCCCATTTACGGCATCTGCGCGGAACAGCGCCTCCAGGGACGCCATGGCCGCGAGTGGAGGCTGGCGCAGGCCGGGTACGTGGCCTTCAAGGAGAAGCAGGCGTTCCTGCCGCTCGGCCACTCGACGTCGCTCGCGCAGGCGCTCGCCGAGGGCCAGGCGCGCTTCCTCGACGCAATTGCAGGGATCGAGACGGGCACGTTCCCGGTCGATCCGGACGAGCCGTACCGGTGCCAGTGGTGTGCGTACCCGACGGTGTGCCGGAAGGACTACGTCGGCGATGAGTGATCGGCAGCGATCGCTGTTCGACCAGTTCGAGACGGAACCCGAGCCTGGCGGGGTGCCGGGGTCCCCGCCACCAGACCGCGTGCGAGGAGCGGAGCGGGGCGCAGGGGTCCCCGCGAGCGACGAGCCTGGCGGGGTGCCGGGGTCCCCGCCACCAGACAACGACACGGCCGCGCGGCGGTTCGCCGTGGATCCCCGCCACCACGTCGTGCTCGAAGCTTCGGCGGGCACCGGGAAGACCTCCGTGCTCGTCGAGCGCTACATCAACCTGCTGCGCGCCGGAGTCGAGCCCGGGAACATCCTGGCGATCACCTTCACGCGCAAGGCGGCGGCGGAGATGCGCGAGCGGGTCGTGGCCGGGCTGCGGGACGCGGCGCGGGGATCGGCGGCGGACCGGGCGCGCTGGCTGGACCTGCGTGACCGGCTCGGCGACATCGCGATGAGCACCATCGATGCGTTCTGCCTTTCGCTGCTGCGTGAGTTCCCGCTCGAGGCGGATCTCGATCCCGGTTTCGACATGGCCGACGAAACCGAGGTGCCGCGCCTGATTGACGAAGCCCTCGACCGGGCGATGCGCGTGTTCACGCGGCAGGCGCGGTCCGATCCGGACATTGCGCTAGTGCTGGCGCAGCTGGGCGTGACGCGGACGCGTGCCGGGCTCTCGGCGCTGCTCGGGCGCAGACTGGTCGCGTGGGACGCACTCGATCGGTTTCTCGCCTCGGGGCCGGTGGACCTGACCGCCGGGCAGATCTGCCGCCGGACGGCTGCGGCGCTGCTCGACGTCCTCAGGACGGCTCCCGGCGGACTGGGGCAGCTGCTCGCAGATGGTCCGGGCGACCATCCGCGTTACCGGCTCCTGGTGCGTGAGGTCGAGCGGCTGGCCAGTCCGGAGGCGACGACCGACGCAGCGATCCGCTCGACGATCGATCGCGTCTCCCAGCACTTCCTCACCTCCGATGGCCACCCGCGCCGATCCGGAGCGATCCATCCGTACCGCGCCGAGCACTATCCGTCGCCGGACGCCGCGCGCCGCCATCGACAGGCGGTGCAGCAGCTCGGCGACCCGATCCTGAGGGTGGTGGGCGCGTTCCGGCGCGACCTGAACGTCGTGCTGGCGCGCGGCGTGAAGAAGATGTTCGCCGTGGCGCTGGCGCAGTACCGGCGCGCCCTCGACGCCCGCTCGGTGCTGGACTTCTCCGACGTGCTCGAGCGCGCGCTGGCGCTGCTGCGCCAGATGGACGAGTTCTCGCAGAGCCGGTTCCGCCTGGAATCGCGGTATCAGCACGTGCTGGTCGACGAGTTCCAGGACACGAGCCGGGCGCAGTGGGAGCTCGTCTCGCTCCTCGTCCAGGCGTGGGGCGAAGGGCTCGGCGTCGCCGCCAAACCATCCATCTTCATCGTGGGGGACCGCAAGCAGTCGGTCTACCGATTCCGCGACGCGGACGTGGCGGTGCTGGAGGAGGCAGGGCGATACATCCAGGGGCTGCGTCCCGCGGACGATCCGCGCCGCGTCATCTCGCGCAGCTTCCGCGCCCTGCCCGAGCTGCTGGCGTTCGTCAACGACGTGTTCACCGTCGTCGCGCAGCCGACCGGCCAGCCGGACGACTTCCGCTACGACGAGCCGGATCGCTTCCCGGTGGAGCCCGGACCGGTGCGGCCGCCGGCGCCGCCGGATTCGCCGGCGGCACGGAGGGGGCCTGCGCTCGGAATCTCGGCGGGACCCGACGTCGATGCGTGCGCGGCCGCGGTGGCCGCGGAGGTCGAGCGGCTGCTGCGCGAGGACTCCGTCCGCGACCGCAGGACCGGCGTGCCTCGCAGCGCCCGGCCCGGCGACATCGCCATCCTGTTCCGCTCGCGCGCGAGCCACCGCGAGTTCGAGCAGGCGCTGGCGGCGCGCGGGATCCCGACCTACGTCTACAAGGGGCTGGGGTTCTTCGACGCGGACGAGATCAAGGATGTCTCGGCGCTGCTGCGCTACCTCGCGAACCCGCAGTCGAGCCTCCGAGCGGCGGCGTTGCTCCGCTCGCGCTTCGTCCGGCTCTCTGACCCGGCGCTCGCCGCTCTCGCGCCGGAGCTTGCGCAGGCGCTGACCGGCTGCGAACTGCCGTCGACGGTCGCGCTCCTGCCGGAAGAGGACCAACGCGTCCTCGCGCACACGCGCGGCTGGTTACGTCGGTGGCTGCCGCTGGTGGATCGGATCCCGCCAGCCGAGCTCCTCGAGCAGATCCTGCCCGCGACGGCCTACGCCTGGGAGTTGAGGGGGCCGCACCTGCCGCAGGCGTGGGAGAACCTGAAGAAGATGCGCACGCTCATCCGGCGCATCCAGAACCGCGGGTACGCGACGCTCGGCCGCATTGCGGACCACGTCGACTCGCTGAGCGCCGGCGACGAATCGAACGCCGCGATCGAGGCGCTCGACGCCGTCAACCTGATGACGGTGCATGCGTCCAAGGGCCTCGAGTTCCCGGTCGTTTTCGTGGTCAATCTTGCGAAGGGCGCCACCGGGCCCCCCCGGCCGATGCGCGTCGTCGCCGCCGCCGGCTCCGGCCCGTCGGTGTCGATCGGCCCGTTCGTCTCGGCGCTGGATGAGGCGGAACGCGAGCGTGAGAAACAGGAGACGCGCCGTCTGCTGTACGTTGCGCTCACCCGCGCACGAGACCGCCTCTACGTCTCTTCCGCGTTGAAGGACGGCGAGTTCGTTCCCGGCCCCGGCAGCCTCGGTGAGGTGCTGCCCCCCGACCTGCGCGCGTTGTTCGTTCGTGCGGCGACGGCGTTCGACGAGCTCGAGGCGATCGCGTGGACCGGACCATCGGGGTGGACGCACGAGCTGCGGCGTTGCCGGGTGCCGGCACTGGCCGATGCCACAAAACAGGCCGCGCAGCAGGCGAGCGACACCAGACCGTTCGCGCTGCGCCGCGCGCTGGACAGCCAGGCCGAGCGCACTCGCGTCACCGAGCCGGCACGCGACGTGGACGACGACCGGCTGGTCGCCGGCCGCCTGGTCCATCGGCTGCTGCAGTCCAAGCATTTAGTGAGCGCGGAGGAGGGGTCCGATGCGGCGCATGCGTTCGCGAGGCACCTCCTGCGGCCGGACGAACGCGCGGCCGTCGCGGACGCGGACCGGGTGGTCTCGACCGCGGTAACAGCCTGGCGGGCGTTTCGGGCGCGCGGCGATCTCGGTCACCTGCTGAGCGGTGGCACGTGCCTGCACGAGGTGCCGTTCTCGCTGCTCGCCGCGCCGGGAGGGTCAATCGTGCGCGGCACGATCGACTGCGTGGTCCTCCGGCCGGACGGGTCGGTCACGGTCCTGGAGCTGAAGATCGGAAAGGCCGAGCCTGCACACGAGCGCCAGCTGGCGGCATATGTCTCCGCGGCCCGCGTGCTGTTTCCAGAATCCAGAATCGCCGGGGTGCTGCTCTACCCGTGAACCAGCTCATCTACACAATTGGCCATTCGAATCGTTCCGCTGACGAGTTTGTAGCGCTGCTCTTGCAGAACGGCGCCCGGCAGGTCGCGGACGTCCGGACGGTGCCCCGGTCCAAGCGATACCCGCATTTCTGCGGGGACGAGCTTACGAAATTTCTCGCGGCGCACGGGGTAACTTACCGCCAGTTTCCGCTGCTGGGAGGCCTTCGCCGGCCACGGCCGGACTCAGTGAACACCGCCTGGCGGCATCCGGGCTTTCGTGGGTACGCGGATCACATGCAGACTGACGGTTTTCGTAGGGGAATGAACGAACTCGAACTTTTCGCCGCCAAACGCACGACAACCGTGCTCTGTGCCGAAGCCGTGTGGTGGCAATGTCACCGTCGGTTGCTGGCCGACGCGCTCGTGGTACGCGGAGCGGACGTGCATCACATCATCTCGACCGCCGACCCTAAGCCTCACCAGTTGAGCGAGTTCGCCCGGACCCACGGAGGCGGAGTCACTTATCCGGGGCTGCTGTAGCCTGGCGGGGTCACCTGCAGCGGTGCGGACCCGCTTCAGGACGGGCAGACAAAGCCAAGCCCCTCAACATTATCGAGGACCCAGGGAACCGAACACACGGGCGCGCGGTCTAAGGGGATAGCTGGCGCTTGGATTGCATCGGTGGCTGCCGACGGGAGGTGCGGTATGCCGGTTCCAGCGAGTGCGCTGACCCACGTAAAACCGACGACGACGGTGTTCGAGCTCGAGGCGCTCGAAGGCCTGCCGTGCGGGTGCGTTGCGGCGGCCTATCGCGCCCGTCCCTGGGATGTCGCGGTGGTCTCGCTCGAGGCGAAGGGCCCGCACTGCATCCTCGCCGGGCACATCAACGGGCAGATCCTGCGGCTCGGCGATCCTTCGGAGTTCGACGACGAAGCCGAGGAGGACGAGTAGAGGCTCCCGCTCAGCGCGGCGCGCTCAGCCGCGCCCACTGCCTCGCTCGCTCCTCCGCTTCCTCGCGCGTTTCCCCGACCAGCACAATCGATCGTTCCGGCTTTCCGTTGGCGTCCGAGATCCACGCAACCCAGTGTCCGCCGCGGGCCTCGCTGCGGATCGCGCGCTCGCGGTCGGTTTCCGGTTCGGGCATGCGCCGATCGTATATCCGGAACGCGCCGCGAAGATCCTGATTGCGCTGGCGAAAGCCGTTTGCGTACAATTCGAAGATCTGGCGGCCGCCACGGCGGCCCCGAGGAGTGCTATTTAGATGGCTTTTACCTGTCCGAGCTGCGGGAACGAGCGCAATTTCCTGGTCAAGACCCTGCAGATGCACGTCGTCCAGCTTCACGACTCGCGCGTCGAGGCGAGCGAAGAGGGCCGGCCCGCCGTGATTGAAGTGCTGTGCGACGAATGCGAGACCGCCTTGAACTTCTCCGATTTCGAGGAAGATGTCCGCAACGAGATGCTGTTGACGCTCGGCGCCCGCTGAGCCCGCGCCTAGTCCTCGCCTTCATCGGCCTCTTCGAAGTAGTCGCATTCGGGGCAGACCCATTCCCGCCGGGGGCGCAGCCCGCCCGCCGGACTGCCCGGAGCACGTTCGGCAATTTCGCGCACGGTCAGCCGCATCGGCCCGCCACACATCGGGCATTCTTTCATGCGCGGATTGTAGCGCCGCGCACCCCGCCTTTTCGTTGACAAGCCCGGAGGCCGCTCCTAACCTAGCTGGCAGAGCCTGCTGCACCGCGTCCGTTCGTCGCCGGGGTCGAGGCCGAGACCTGGACTCGCCAGGCCGGCGCCGACGGGCATTGTTTCCGCAGGTTCTGTGGCCAGGGATGCGCGATTACTACGACGTTCTCGGGGTCCCGCGGGACGCCGGCGCCGACGAGATCAAGCGGGCGTACCGCCAGCTCGCCCGCCGCTATCACCCGGACATTTCCGGCGACGAGCGCGCGTCCGTCTTCCTCGACGTGTCGCGTGCCTACGAAGTGCTTCGCGATCCGTCGCGGCGGAGCGCCTACGACGCCGCGCTCGGCGCCGAGGCAGGCGGCCGCGGCGACTGGCTTACGGACGAAATCGCCATCGACTTCCCCTCGGTCTCCAGCGTGCTGGATCGGATGCGCCACTCGTTTTTCGGGCCGTCGCCCCTCGCGGCGTTGTCCGCCGAGATCGAGCTGACGTCCCAGGAAGCCTTCTGGGGCACGACCGTGCTGCTCGACGTGCCGCTCCGCCGCACCTGTCCGCGCTGCGGCGGCCGCGGCGAGATCTGGGACGAGTGGTGCGCAGCCTGCGTCGGTGTCGGCGAGATCTCGACGCGCCACGAGGTGCGGCTGCGGATCCCCGCGGGCGTGCTCGACGGGACGCCCTTCCGCTTCTCGGTGACGCCGCGCGGCGCCCCGCCCACGCTCGTCGAGGTGCGGGTGAGCATCCGGTGACGGCGCACCTCCGCCTCCTGACTGCCCTGCAGCTCACGTGGGGTGCCATCGGCCTGGTGCTCGGTGCCTCCACCCTGCTGCTCGCGCTCGGCGCCGTCGCCATCGGCGTGTCGGCCTCGGGCGACCGCTTCGCGGCAGGCGTGACCGCCGGCGCCCTCGCGGTGTTCGCGGCCGCGCTGATTGCCGGCGGCGCCGCCAACGCCTGGGCCGGCACGGCGCTGCGCCGCCGGCAGCCGAATGGCCGTCTCCTCGTCCTGGTGCTCAGCGTCCTCAACCTGTTCGTGCTGCCGTTCGGAACCGCGCTGGCCATCTACGCGTACTGGGTGCTGCTGCACAACGACACCCGGATCAAGTTCGAGCCCGGGAACCCCGGATCGCGGTCGCCGCGAGACCCGGAAATCCAGCGTGCCTGACCTCGGCAAGACGTCGACCGGCTTCGACGCGAATGTCGCGGCCGCGCTGTCCTACAGCCTCGGGTGGGTTACCGGCATCGTGTTCCTCTTCGCCGAGCCGGCCAACCCGTTCGTGCGGTTCCACGCCATGCAGTCGACGATCGTGTTCCTCGCCCTCAGCGTGCTGACCGTCATCCTCCAGGTGATTCCGATTCTCGGCATGCTGATCGCAGTGTTCCTCGTGATCCCGGCTTCGGCGGTCCTCTGGCTGGTGCTGATGTTCAAGGCCTACCAGGGAGAACGATTCAGGCTCCCGATCGCCGGCGACATGGCTGATCAGCGACTCTGACAATCCCCCGCCGAGCGTCGTGCGCCGAGCGCCGCACCGGCGCCCCGAGTACCGAAGCCACCACGGTAGAATGGATCGATTGCCATGAACATCACTGAAGCAGCCGTGCTGGAAGCGCTTCGGCAGGTTCGCGACCCCGACCTCAACCGTGACATCGTCAGTCTCAAGTTCGTCAAGGACCTGCGCATCGACGGCGGGCGCGTGTCGTTCACGATCGAGCTGACCACGCCGGCCTGCCCGGTAAAGGACCAGATGCGCGAGCAAGCGCGGGCGGTGGTCGAGCGCATCCCGGGCGTCACCAGGGTTGACATCGAGATGACTGCGCAGGTGCGCGCCGCGATGTCGCCCGACATGACCAGGGCGCCCGTCCCGGGGGTGAAGAACATCATTGCCGTCGGCGCCGGCAAAGGCGGTGTCGGCAAGACGACCGTCGCCGTCAACCTGGCGATCGCCCTCAGCCAGTGCGGTGGGCGGGTGGCGATGATCGACGGCGACGTCTACGGACCGAACGTGCCGCTGATGCTCGGCATCCAGACGCAGCTCACGACCGACGGGCAGAAGATCATCCCGGCCGAGCAGTACGGCGTTCAGCTCGTGTCGATGGCCTTCCTCACGGGCGACGATGCGCCGGTCATCTGGCGCGGGCCGATGCTGCACGGCGTCATCCAGCAGTTCTTCCGGGAAGTGCGGTGGGACGCGGTGGACTACCTGGTGGTCGACATGCCGCCGGGGACGGGCGACGTGGCGCTCAGCCTCAGCCAGACCGTTCCGGTGTCCGGCAGCGTCGTGGTGACGACTCCGCAAACCGTATCGGTGGCCGACACGCGGCGGGCGGTGCGGATGTACCAGAAGCTCAACATCGCGACGCTCGGCCTGGTCGAGAACATGAGCCACTTCGTCTGCTCGTCGTGCGGCCACGAGAGCGACATCTTCGGCAAGGGCGGCGGCGAGCGGCTGGCGGCGGAGATGAACGTGCCGTTTCTTGGCCGTATCCCCATCTACGAGCCGATCCGGGTCGGCGGCGACACCGGCGTGCCGATCGTCGTCGGCGAGCCGAATGCTCCGGCGGCGCGCGCGTTCCGCGCCGCGGCCGAGCGGCTGGCGGCGCAGCTGTCGATCGTGAGCTACAAGCGGCCGATCCCGCTGATGCCGATCGGGTAACGACGGATCGTTCGCGACGGGTGGTTGGCGACGGATTGCTCGTTCGCGCGGAGTATCGACACGAGGACCGACATGAGGAACGTCCTAGCGCTCGTGCTGGCGATGGTGGCTAGTGCCGCCGTCCTGCGGGCATCGGAATCGAGCAAGGCCATGGTCACGTCGTACCTGGAGATCCAGGCGGCGCTGTCGGCTGACAAGATCGACGGCGTCAAGCCCGCGTCCGCCGCAATTGCGAAAGAAGCCGAGCGCATGGGCCCGGCCGGCGACGCGCTCGGCAAGGCGGCCAGGACGATGGAGGCGGCCGCCGACGTCGAGGCGGCTCGATCCGCGCTGGGGCCGCTCAGCGACGCCGTCATCGCCGCCGCCGCGGCGGACGGCTGGAAGGACGTCTCCGGCGTCAAGATCGGCTTCTGCCCGGTGGTGAAACAACGCTGGATCCAGAAGGACGGTACCGTCAGCAACCCGTACTACGGATCGGCGATGCTGACCTGCGGCGAGCTGAAGGATCCCGGCAAATAGACGGGGAACGATCCGTCGCGAACGATCCGTGGCGACGACGGTTCAAAACCGTACCTTCACCCCGACCTGCACGAGCCGCGGCATCCCGGGGAGGATACCGCGCGACCGGTCCACGACGACCAGTCGATCGAACAGGTTCTTGACTGCCAGGAATACGGTCGCCGAGCGCGTGACGGGGTAGTTCGCCGCCGCGTTCCACAGCGTGTAGGCGGGCAACAGCCCGCGCTGGCCGTCGGGCGACGGCACGATCGTGTTCAGGTCGTCGCCGAACTGATCGCCGACCACCACTGCCTCCGCGTTCACGTCGAGCCCGGTCGCATGCGTGTAGCCGACGCCGGCGGTGAGCGTGTGCTCCGGGGCATACGGCAGGCGGTTCCCCGTGACCGACGTCGCGCCGAAGCCGCTGACGCTGCTGAACCGCGGCCCCTCGAACCGCGCAATCGGCAGCCAGGTATATGCCGCCCGCGCGTAGACGTTGTGCGCCGACGCGGCGAGCGGCGCGGTCTCGAGCCGCACCGTGGTCTCGACGCCCTGGTGCAGCGTGGCGCCGGCGTTGGTCAGCGCCGCCCCGACCCCGCCCGCGAGCGTCGCCGGGATGACCTGGTTCTCGTAGTCCATCCTGAAGAACGCCGCGTCGAGCAGCAGCGCCCCGCCTAGCCGGCCGCGGACGCCCGCCTCGTAGTTCCAGCTGCGCTCCGGGTCGAGGTCGACGACGCCCCCGGTCGTGTTGTTGATCAGGTCTTCGGTACGGGGCGGCGTGAAGCCGCGGTGCACGCCCGCAAAGAGGGTCATGAACGCGCCCGGGCTGAACGCCGTGCCGATGCCGGGGATGATCTCGGTGATCTCGGTCCGTCCCGCCGCTCCTACCAGACGGTTGGTACGCGCGTACCTCACCCGTTCGACACGCACGCCGGGCGTGACGCTCCACGCGCCCACGATGAACCGGTTCTGCACGAACCCAGAGTACGCCTCGTTCTGCCGCTCGTTGTTCTCGACGAGCAGGCCGCTGCGCGCCGCGGGCGTCTCTCCGTTCTCCTGCCTCCGCTCCTGGTCCTCGAAATGCGCCCGGAGCCCGACTTCCGTTTCGGTCTCGAGGCGGCCGAACGTATTGGCGGCGCGCAGGCGCGGCTCGACGCCCCACACCACGTAGCGGCGCAGCCGGCCCTCGTTTCCGCACTCGGTGTCGAGGTTCGCCATGCCCCCGCACCGGGGATCCGCGGCGTCGTTGGGCCGCTGCGACGAGTTGCTCGACTGCCGCCACCAGTGCCGGCGGAAGCTGGAGAAGTACAGGTTGGTTGTCGCGACGACGTTCTCGCGCACGGTAAAGGCGTGCGTAGCGGACGCGCCGTAGCGATCGGCGTAGAAGTAATCGTTCGCGAACGGGTTCTGCCGCGGGTTCGCGCGGAACTCGTCCTCGCGCAGGCCCGAGTAGGTGACGTTCGAATCCTCGCTGTAGTAACTGCCGCGCAGCGTGAGCACCTGCCGGCCGGTCAGCCGCGTGACCGCCTTGGCGTTCAGGTCGTTGAGCTCGGTCGAGATGTGCTCCCGCGCGCCGTCGCCCCGCTTGTGCGTGAAATCGACGAGCAGGCCGGTCGCGCCGACCGTCGTCCCCCAATCGCCCTGTGCGTTCAGCGCGCCGCGGGTGCCCGCGGAAGTGATGAAGCTGCCGCGCGGAGTGCCTGGCGGCGCCGGCGTGACGTAGTTGATGACGCCGCCAACGGTCATCGGGCCGTACGCGATCTGCCCCGACCCCTTCAAGAGCTCGACGCGCTCGAACCGCTCGATTGGCGGGTGGTAGTAAGACGCGTTGTCGCCGTAGGGCGCGTAGGTCAGCGGGATGCCGTCCTCGAGCAGCAGCACGCGCGACGACCGCGTCGGGTTGAGGCCGCGCACCCCGATGTTCGGGCGCAGCGAGAAGCCTTCTTCCTCTCGCACGTGAACCCCCGACACCTTCCGCAGTGCTTCGCCCGTCGTCGCAACCCGGGTGCTCTCGAGCAGCCGCAGATCGAGGATCTCGACGCTCCCCGGAATCCGCCGCGCCGCCTGATCGCCGGACACAATCCGTTCAGGAACGACCCGCACGGACTCGGTCAGCGCCCCGAGCTCCAGCCGCACGTCGAGGCGGACTTCGGCTCCCGCGGTGACGGAGGCTTCGACGACGGCGGGAGAGAACCCCGGGCCATCGACCGTCAGCTGCGTCCTGCCGGGTATGACTGCGGGGAACGTGAAGCGGCCGGCGGCATCGGTGGTCGCCGACGACACGTCACCGCGGGGCGAGCGAAGCACCACGACCGCGTCGGGCACGACGGCGCCGCTCGGGTCGAGCACGCGGCCGGAAACCGCGCCCGTGGACGGGGCTGACTGCGCGAACGCAACGGCGGGAGCGGTGAGGCACACGAGGAACAGGGTCACGGGTATGAGCGCGGAACGCACGCGCGACTGCTGCATGAGAACCTCCCGACCGCGAGCCGCCGGCCCGCAGCCGTGGGCTGATCTTGCGAATAGTCTCAATTTATAGGGAGCAGGTTATATCCGACCGATTTGGTCGGTCAAGGTCTAATTCATACGCACGAGCCTGGCGCTTGGGAATCGGCCCGTGGGCGGTGACTCGTGCGGCGATTGGTCGTCAGCCGTTCTGGGAGTTGCCGATTCGGTAGCCGGTCGGCCGGCCGCCATGCTCACCTTGTGCTGGCCGCCAGTCTTCGCATGGCGAGCGACCCCAGGACGGGTCCGGGAACCAGCAGGAGGAAAGCCCATTGCCAGCCGGCCGCGGCGGCCGCTGCCGGCAGGAGCCGGAGGCTTGCCATGGTGAGCAGGAACCCGAGGCAGGTCTGGAGGGTCAGGGCGGTGCCGACGTGCGTGCGTGGGCTGAACTCCGAAACCAGCGCGGAGAACTGCGCCGAGTCCGCCACCACGGAGAAGCCCCAGACGACCGCCAGCGCGAGCAGGATCGGCGCCGGCATTCCGAAGGCGACGGCGGAGGCCGCGGAGCAGGCGGCGCTCACGACCATCGCGCCGCCAGCCACGCGTGCCTTGCCGAAGGCGTCGGCCCAGCGGCCCGCCATGACGCAGCCGATCGCGCCGCTGGCGATCGCGGTGAAGGCCACGAGGGACGCGAACCGAGCGTCCGCCGCGCCGCGCGCCGCGATCGACGCCGCCGCGAACGCCGGTATCCACGCCCACATCGCGTACAGCTCCCACATGTGCCCGAGGTAGCCGAGCGTCGCCAGGCGCACGCCGCGGTTGCGCGCGACGTGCCGGATCGCGTGCGGATCGAACGGCGCCGCCGCCGACACGTGCGGGCCGTCGCGCACGGCGGCGATCACGATCAGGCCACCGGCGACGGCGAGCACCGACGAGACGCGCACGAGCGTCCGCCACGCCACGTCGGCCGCCGCCCAGGCGAGCAGGTGAGGAAATGCGGATCCGATGGTCAGCGCGCCGACGACGATGCCGAGCGCGGTGCCGCGGCGCTCGAGGAACCAGCCGGCGGCGATCTTCAGGCCGGGTGGGTAGACGGCCGCGAGGGAGGCGCCGGTAGCGAACCGCAGCGCCACGACCGCCTCGGGGCTGCCGGCGAACGTGATCGCGGCATTGGCGGCTGCGCCGGCGGCGCACCCGAGCGCGAACAACCGCCGCGCGTTCAGCACATCGGCGAGGTTCAGCGCAGCGCTCGAGAAGGTCCCCGCGACGAATCCTGCCTGGACCGCCATCGTCAGCCAGGCGGTGCCGGCGCCGCTCAGCGCGAACTCCGCGGCGATGGCGGGGGCGGCTGCCGTCGCCGAGAACCACAGCGTCAAGCCGAAAAACTCGCCGATCGCGACGAGCGCGAGCATCCGCGCGGGCATTTGCCGTTTACGATCCGCGAAATAGTCGTTACGATTCAACTGTGTTCTCGCGCCACGGGCATCCGTTGCTGCTGAGTGCCGCCGCGGCTGCGACGCTCGCCTCCGGATTGTCCGCCGCGGCGCCGCAGTCGCCCCCCGCGTCGCCGCTGCGCGGCGAGTTCCGCGGCGCGCGCGGTGTCGTCGCGGCGGGAAGAACGTTCGTGGCCGACGCCGCCGCGCGCGTCATGGGTGCCGGTGGAAACGCCATCGACGGTGGCGTGGCCGCCGTGTTCGCGGCGGCGGTAGTCGAGATCTCGCACTTCGGGCTTGGCGGCGAGGCGCCAATCATCGTCTACGCGGCGCGCGACCGTCGGGTCGTCGTGATCAACGGTCAGGGGCCGGCGCCGAGGGCGGCCACGCCGCAGATGTTTGCCGGGCGCGACGCGATCCCCGGCAACGGTCCGCTCGGCGCGACGATACCGGCGGTGGTCGACGCCGCGGCGCTCGCACTCGAGCGGTACGGCACGAAGTCGCTCGCCGAGGTGCTCGCGCCGGCCATCGAGCTGGCCGACGGCTTCCCGATGTACGAGTTCCTCCGCCGCTACCTCGAAAGCGAGCGCAAGGCGTCGGAGCCGTACGAGTGGTCCATGAAGACCTACTACCCGGGCGGCCGGGTGACGCCGACCGGCGAGATGTTCCGCCAGCCGAACCTCGCGGCCACGCTCCGCGTGCTGGCCGCAGCGGAGCGCACGGCGCTGGACGCGGGCGCTGCGCGCGAGAACGCGATCCGGGCGGGGCGCGATGCCTTCTACGCCGGGCCGATCGCTGCGCGCATCACTGCCGCGGTCCGCGCTGCCGGCGGCGTCATGACCGACGAGGATCTCGCCGGCTATCGCGGCCGCGTGGAAGAGCCCGCGGCGATCACCTATCGCGGCTACGCGGTGCACAAGGCGGGCTTCTGGAATCAGGGCCCTGTGCTGCTGCAGACGCTGCGGCTGCTCGAGGGGTTCGACCTGCGGCAGATGGGGCGCGGGTCGCCCGACGCGATTCACACGATCGTGGAGGCGATCAAGCTGGCGTACGCCGACCGCGATCGATACTATGGCGATCCCGACTTCACGCGCGTCCCGGGCGCGGCGCTGCTCTCGGAGCCGTACGCGGCGGCGCGCCGCCGGCTAATCGATCCCAGGAAGGCCAGCCTCGAGCAGAGGCCCGGCGAGCCGGAACGCGCTGCCGCGACGCTCGCCGATAACACGTCAGGCCACTCCCCCCGCGAACGGCCCGCCAGCAGCTGGGACTACGGATTGGAGTCACCGCGACACCGCGAGCCGGGCGACACCACCTCGATCCAGCTCGCCGATGCGGAGGGCAACCTCTTTTCGGCGACGCCCAGCTCCGGCTGGCTGCTCGGCGGCGCGTTCGTCGCCGGCGACACGGGCGTGCCGATGAGCAACCGCATGCAGGCGTTCCGCCTCGAACCGTCCAGCCCGAACGTGCTCGCCGGCGGCAAGCGTCCGCGGACGACACTGACGCCGACGGTCGTGCTGAAGGACAGCCGCCCGTTCCTGGCGATTGGGACGCCCGGCGGCGACAGCCAGGATCAGCAGATCCTGCTCGTGCTGCTGAACATCATCGACTTCGGCATGGACGTGCAGGCGGCAATCGAGGCACCGCGCGTGAACTCGCTCCACCCGCAGAGCTCGTTCGACGATCATCGCGCGCAGCCGGGCGTCCTCGAGGCCGAACTGTCGATCCCTGCGCGGGTACTGGACGACCTGCGCGCTCGCGGCCACGTGATCCGGCCGCGGCCGGCCTACGGGATTTCGACCGGCGTCGTGGCTGCTGGGCTCGATCCGGCAACGGGAAAGCTCCGCGGCGGCGCGGATCCGCGGCGCGAACGTGCCCTCGTGATCTGGTGAGCGCTTGGACATCGCATTCACACACCACACCCTCGGCAACGGCCTCCACGTGCTCGTGCACGAGGACCGCCGCATCCCGGTCGTCGCCGTCAACATCTGGTATCACGTCGGCTCGAAGAACGAGCAGCCGGGCGGGACGGGCTTCGCGCACCTGTTCGAGCATCTGATGTTCGAGGGCTCGGCGCACCACGACCGCGGCTACTTCCCGCCGTTGCAGCAGGCAGGCGCGTCGCTCAACGGCTCGACCAACGCCGATCGGACCAACTACTGGGAGGTGGTCCCGACCGGCGCGCTGGAGCTCGCGCTGTGGATGGAGTCGGACCGCATGGGGTATCTGCTGCCGGCGCTGACCGAATCGAAGTTCCGCAACCAGCGCGAGGTGGTGCTGAACGAGCGTCGCCAGAACTACGAGAACCGGCCGTACGGGCTCGCGGGTATGGCCCTGGTCGGCGCGCTGTTCCCGCCGGACCATCCCTACCACTGGCTGACCATAGGGTCGCCTGACGATCTCCGGGCAGCCACCCTCGAGGATGTCCACACCTTCTTTGAAACGTACTACCGGCCGCGAAACGCCTCGCTCGCGTTTGCCGGCGACATCGACGCCGATCGGGCGCTCGCGCTGGCGGAGGAGTACTTCGGCGAGATTGCCGCTGGAGATCCACCGCCACTCGTGGCCGCCGCGGCGTTGCCGCCGACGGCACCGGTGCGTCTCGTCCTCGAGGACCGTGTCGAGCTGCCGCGGCTGTACCTGGCGTGGCGGTCGCCCGCGATGTTCGCCCCTGGCGACGCGACGCTCGACCTGGTGGCGGAGCTGCTGTCGGGCGGCAAGACGTCGCGCCTGTATCGCAGCCTGGTGTTCCGGGATCGGATTGCGACGGAGGTGTCGGCGGCGCAGAACTCGCGCGAGATCGGCGGCTTCTTCCAGGTCATCGCCACCGCCGCGCCCGGGCGCTCGTTGGAGGAGATCGAGCGGGCGATCGAACGAGAGCTGGCCGCGGTGGCCGACAGCGGCCCGACGCCGGCCGAGATCGAACGGGGACTCGCGCAGGCGGAATCGCACTTCGTCTTTCGTCTGCAGACCGTGGGCGGGTTCGGCGGCAAGTCCGATCAGCTGAACGCCTACAACGTGCTCCTCGGCGATCCGGCGTACTTCAACGAGGACCTCGCGCGCTATCGTCGCGTCACGGCCGACCAGATTCGCGGCGGGGTGGCGGCGTGGCTCGCGCCCGATGTGTGTGTGCGGCTGAGCGTGGTCCCGCGCGGCCGTGCCGATCACGCGCTGCCGGGTTCGCACCCGGTGCGGGTGTCCTGATGGCGGTCGATCGGTCGCGGCTGCCGCCGCCCGGCCCGGAGTCGCCGTTCGTCTTTCCCGAGATCCGCCGGCGCACCCTGGCCAACGGGCTGGGGGTCTGCACCATCGAGCACTACGCGGTGCCGATTGTCACGCTGCTCGTGCTGCTGCCGGTCGGATCGGCGGCCGATCCCGCCGGGTCGCCCGGGCTCGCCGCGGTCACGGCCGACCTGCTCGACGAGGGCGCCGGGGAACTGGATGCGCTCGCCCTGCACGACGCGCTCGGGCGGACGGGTGCGCAGTTCGACACGGACATCGGCCCCGACGCCACCGTCCTCACGGTCAACGTGCTCGAGCGCCACGTCGAGCGCGGCGCCGCCCTGCTCGCCGCCATGTTGATCCGCCCGCGGCTCGAGCCGCCGGACTTCGAACGCGTGCGCGAGCTGCGGCTGAACCGCCTCATCCAGCTGCGCGAAATGCCGACCGTGCTCGCGGAACGCGCGTTCACCCGCCTGCTCTATCGCGACCACCCCTACGGGCACCTGTCGATCGGATCCGAGGAGTCGTTGCGCGCCATGGTGCCCGACGACGTCGCCGCCTTCCACGCCCGCTTCTACGTACCGTCGAACGCGACGGTGATTACCGCTGGCGCAGGGACGCACGACCAGCTGGCAGCGCTCGTGGAGCAGACGTTCGGCGCCTGGCCGGCGCGGGACGGCGGCACTGCGGCGGCGCTCGACGGCATGCCGGCGGTTCCGGCGGAGCGCCTGGCGCTGCTGGACCGTCCCGGTGCCGCGCAGTCGGAGCTGCGCATCGGCCACGTCGCCGAGGCGCGCAGCACGCCTGACTACCACGCGCTGGTCACGCTGAACCTGGTGCTCGGCGGACAGTTCGCGAGCCGCATCAACATGAAGCTGCGCGAGGAGAGGGGATACACGTACGGCGCGCGGACCGGCTTCGAGTTCCGCCGCGGCCGCGGCCCCTTCGCATTGCAGGCGAGCGTGCAGTCGGACGCGACCGCCGACGCCATCCAGCTGGCGTTCACCGAGATGCGTGACATCCGCGGGGACCGGCCCGTCACCCGGGCGGAGCTGGAGCTCGGACGTGCCGCGCTCACGCGCGGCTACCCGCGGAGCTTCGAGACCGCCGACCAGCTCTGCCGCGCCGCCGCGCAGCTGGCGCTCTATGCGCTGCCCGACGACTACTTCACCACGTTCGTGCCGCGTGTGCTCGCGCTCGACGAGGCCGACCTGACGCGCGCGGCGCGCGCCTGCATCGATCCCGATCGGCTCGTCACGGTCATCGTGGGCGACCGCGACACCGTGGGTCCCACGCTCGGCCGGCTGGAGCTCGGCGAGGCGACGCCGCTCACGGCAGGGTGACCATGAAAGCTGTCCGTTTCCACCGCCATGGCGATCCAGAAGTCCTCGTCTACGAAGACGCGCCCGACCCGCCGGCAGCCGCAGGGCGGGCCATCGTCCGCGTGCACGCATGCGCGCTGAACCGCCTCGACCTCTGGGAGCGGCGCGGCATCGAGCGCGTGCCCATACCCCTGCCGCACATCTCCGGCAGCGACGTCGCGGGCACACTGCAGCACGACGCCGGCGATCTTGCCGCCGGCACGCGAGTGCTGCTGCAGCCAGGCCTTTCGTGCGGCAGCTGCCCCGCCTGCAGCGAGGGACGCGATAACCTCTGCGCCCGCTACGACGTATTAGGGTTGTTGAGTGACGGCGGGTACGCGGAGCTGGTCAGCGTGCCCATAGCGAACCTGGTGCCGATCCCCGATCACGTCGGGTTCGTGGAGGCGGCCGCCTTCCCGCTCACGTTCCAGACCGCGTGGCACATGCTCGTGACGCTCGCGCGCGTGCGCGCCGGCGACATCGTGCTGGTGCTCGCCGGCGGGAGCGGGGTCGGCCAGGCGGCAATTCAGATTGCCGCCCTGCACGGCGCACGGGTATTCGCCACGGCGGCGGCGTCGAAACACGCGCGCACCCGTGCGCTGGGCGTCGAAGACGTCTTCGACCACTACGCGGTCGACTACGCCCAGCAGATCAGGGCGCTCACCGGCGGCAACGGCGCGGACATCGTCATCGAGCACGTCGGCGCCGCTACGTGGGACCGCAGCGTGCGCGCGCTCGCGCGCGGTGGTCGCCTCGTGACCTGTGGCGCCACGACGGGTGCCAGGGCCACCCTGGACCTGCGCCACCTGTTCGCCCGACAGCTCTCGCTCGTTGGGTCGTACATGGGCACGAAGCGCGAGCTGATCGCGGCGAGCCGCCCGTTCTTCGACGGGAAGCTGCGCCCGGTCGTGGACGAGGTCATGCCGCTGGCCGAGGCGGCGGCCGCGCACCGGCGGCTCGAGGCGGCGGATCAGTTCGGGAAAATCGTCCTGGAGATCGCGTAGGAACCTTTGCCGACCCGGCGCGTCCAACTGACAGTTACCGGGCCAGGTTGTACACTGGAGCCATCGTCATGAACGGCCCCCGGCTGAGCCTGAGCCTTGTCGGGATCGTGGGTGGCCTGGCGGCGGCGGTCGCGGCCGCCACCATCTGGTTGATCATCACGCAGCCGGTCACGACCGCGGAAAACGTCGGCCGTCTGACCGAGGGGGACGTCTCTCCCTTCATGCGCGCGATCGGGTCGGTCCTCTACGACGCCTTGCGCGGCATCCTCAACTACCTCTGATCACAAGCTCTTCGCGAGAAACCGGCACAACGCAAAGCCGTCCACCCATTTGAACGGCGTGATCCCCGAGCTGTAGTGACCGCAGGGCAGGACGGTCAGCTCGTACGGGATGCCGTGGCGACCGAACTCCGCGATCAGCTTGCGCGAGTGCGCCACCGGGAACGTGAGGTCGTAACGCGCGTAGACCAGCAGGATCTGTCTGCCGCGCACCTTCGGAACGTAGGGGCACGGCGAGATCGGCATCCACACGCGTCGCAGCCGCTCCAGGTCGATGTGCCCGTCGAGGCTCCTGCGGACGTGGGCGGTCGAGAGTCCCTCCCAGACGACGTCGGCGAAGTACAGGGACACGTGGTTCAGCGCCGCCGCACGAATCAACGGCTCGTGCGCGGTCGTCAGCATCGAGAGGCAGGAGCCGAGGCTCGTGCCGAGGATGCCGATCGACTCGTACCCCTCTTGCGCGAGCCAGGCGATGGCGCGGCGCGCGTCGAGCACCGCCTGCCGGCACACCTGCGCTGTACGCCCGACGTTGGCGCTGACGATGTAGTCGGCGCGCTGCAGTTCGGGGGGCATGCGGGCATCGTGGTAGGGGAGGCTCAGCCGCAGGGCCGCGATGCCGAAGCGGTTGAGCAGGCGGCAGAGTCCCACGTGCCCCCCGGCGTCCGCGTTCCACTGCGGCAGGACAAGCACCGCGCGCCGGCGGCCGCGCCCCGTACGATCCGGGAAGTAGTGCGCGCGGACCGTGTTGTTCGCCGGATGCGGCGTGACGATCGCGCTCGGAAACGACAACGTGTCGCCGTCGAGCGAGTACTGGCGGCACGGTTCGACCGCAAAGAACCGCTCGCTGTCGGCCAGGGCGCTCGCCGCCCAGTGGTCGAGCGCCTCGAGCGGCCGCTCCGGGGCGGCGCCGTTGCCGGAGCCGATCCACTCGAGCCCCCACTCGAACGGCCGCACGACCCGGTTGTTTGCCGCGGCCGCGAGCCGGCGTTCCCACCCGTGAAAGACGCGCGCCAGCACGTTACCGCTCCGTCCCGTGCACGCCGCGGCGCAGCGCGTCGTAGGAGCGTCCCCGTTCGTCCTCGACCTCTACCGGCAGTCCCCACTGCGTCCACCCCGGTTCGCGCACCGCACCGGTTAGCGGATCGCGCGCTCCGCCGTAGCCGCCGAGCACGTTTGCCACAATGCGGTAGCCCGCGGAGAGGAGGATCTGTGCCGCCTGCACGGAGCGTCCGCCGACCTGGCACCCGATCAGCAGCGGCGTCTCGGGCGGGAAGTTGGCCTGCATGACGAGCACGAAGTCGCGGTTCGGTGTCATCTGCTCCGTCCGCTCGTCGAGATGCAGGAGCGGAACGTTCACCGCCCCGGCCGGGTGTCCCTGCGCGAACTCCGGCACCGAGCGGACGTCCACATAGATGGCGCCCCGCGCCTGGCTCTCGTGCGCCTGCTGAACGGTGACGTGACGCAATGCGTGATTCCTCGAAACTCAGAACTCAGAACCAGGAACCAGGAACCAAAGGACCCGGCGTTCTCGGCTGAGCGTGATCTCAACCACAGCCTTCAGCATTCTGTCTTGGTTCTGCGTTGCTTTCTGGTCCTCTTGTTGCACCGGCTCCGCCCATGATCGAACATCCGCCCAAACCCGACGTACCGCACGCGCCGGAGGCGGTCCACCAGCCGCCGCCGGTGAACACCCCGATTCCGCCGGGGGATCCGGAGGCGGAACCCGGTCCCGACGTTCACCCCGTGCCGCCGCCAACGGATCCGGGGCCGCCCGAGATCTGAGGCTCGACGGCGGCGGCGAGCGCCAGGAGGTCGGCCGTCCGGTGCCGTCGCCCGACGAGCTGCATGCCAACCGGCCAGCCGTCCGCCGCACCCGCGGGCACCGCGATCGACGGATGGCCGGTGATGTCGAACAGCTGGGTGAGGCGCAGCATGATCGCGCGCACCGGTTCCCGGCTGCCGTCCACCTCGACGCTCGCGGCGCCGAGCAGCGGCGGCGCGATCGCCAGCGCCGGCAGGAGCAGCGCGTCGACGCCGTCGAGCGCCCGATCGACCAGGCTCGTGAGCCGCGGGCGCAGCCGCAGCGCGCGCAGGTAGTCCTCCGCGAGCACGTACCGGCCCATCTCCAGCCGAAGCCGCACGGCGGGCGAGTACCCCTCCGGGTGCGATTCCAGCCGCGCCGCATGGTACTCCGCCGCTTCCGGGAGCACGATGTGCAGGTACACGTCAGGGGTCCACTCGGCGTTGGCGATGGCGACGTCGAGCACCCGGTGGCCCGCCGCCTCGAGCGCCGCGCACGTCCGTTCGAGTGCCGCCCGGACACTCATCTCCAGGCGATCGCAGAAGTAGCGGCGGGGCACGCCGAAGGTGCGCGGGCCGTCGGACGGGCGCAGCGGTTGCGGCGGCCGCCCTGCCATCGCGTCGAACATCAACGCCGTGTCCTCGACGCTGCGTGCCATCGGGCCGACGTGGTCGAGCGTGGTGCTGAGCGGCACGATGCCGTCGCACGGCAGCTCTCCCGCGGTCGGCTTCAACCCTACTATCCCGCACGCCGCGGCGGGTATCCGGATCGAGCCGCCGGTGTCAGTACCGACGGAACCGAGGCACATGCCTTCGACGATCGCCACCGCGGCGCCGCTGCTCGATCCACCTGCCGAGCGAGCCGGATCACGCGGATGCCGCACCGGTCCGAACGCGCTGTCCTCGCCTGTGGTCCCGAACGCGAACTCGTGCAGGTTGGTCTTGCCGATGATGATCGCGCCCGCCTGGCGCAGGCGGGCGACGACCGGCGCGTCCGACCGTGCTCTCCGCGCCGGCACGGCCGACCCGGACGTCGTCTCGGTGCCGGCCACGTCGACGAGGTCCTTCACCGAGATCGGAACGCCGTGGAGCGGACCGCGCCAGCCGCCGGCCGCGATCTCCGCTTCGGCGTGGCGGGCGTCGGCGAGCGCGGAGTCGGCCAGGATGGTGATGAACGCGTTCAGCTCGCGGCGCGCCTCGATCCGCGCCAGGCACCCGGTCACCAGGTCGACGGGCGAGATCCTCCGCGCGCGGAGCAGCGGCGCGACCGCAGCGATGCCGCGCGATTCGAGGCCGAACGTCATGGGGCGGGGGCGTCTCCGGGTGGCTCCGGCTCGGCGCGCGCCGCCCGATCGTGCTCGCGCAGCGCGTCGGTCGCGCGTGCGAGCGTCTCGAGCAGCGGCGCGAGCTCGGGCAGGCCGCGCGCTCGAGCGTCTGCACAGGCGGCTCGAAGCCACGTTTCTGGGTTCATGTCAGTGCCAGCCTGGGAGTTGGCCGTTGGCGGTCGGGACTTGACACGCGTTCAGAACGTCAGAGTGCCCCTGACCGTGATCGGCACGGTCATGAACTGGTGCTCTACCGGTTCGGTAAAGCGGTTCCAGGCGAACTTGATCGACAGCTCTACGCCGAACGGGCCGGTGCTCAGGCCGCCGCCCCCCTCGGCGAAGTAACGATTGCCGTCGCGCTCGTCGCCGCGTATCCGGCCGAAGCCGCCGAGCACGAACGCATGGCTGCCCAGGCCCCAGCCCGGCGACCGATCGGCGAGATAGACGCCGATGCCGAGGTCGTAGGCGCGGCCGCCGTTGAACGCGTAGGCCGGCGGCGCGCCGTCGCCGTCGAAGGCCACGCGCACGATCGGCAGTTCCTCGTAACTGGCGCGGAGGGCCAGCGCGGGCCCCTCGCTCATGCCGATCGGGTACACCGTCAGGCCGGCTCCGCGCGTCCGCCGCTCGAACTCGAGGACGTCGATCAGGATCTCACCGTCGCGTGTCCGGTAGTCGTACGTCTGGAACTCCGCCGACGCCACCTCGCGGCCGACGAGATCCTCGAGCGGATGCTCGGCGAAGTGGAGCGGCTGGTTGTACATGAAGTCGTAGCTGACGGTCACGAAATGCCTGCGCGCCCGCGGCGGCGAGTAGTCCTGGGCGGCGGCAGCGCTCGTCAGCGCGAGGCTGGCGGCGAGCGCGGCGGCAGCCGCGATGGTAAGCTTCTGCGCTTGCACGTCCCCAAGGGTAACGTACAGCCGTGAGCGATCGCATCCTCGCCGCGGTCATGCCCGCGCCGCACCGGCCGATCGAGATCCGCGAGTTCGCGCGCCCGGACCTCCCCGCCGGCGCCGCGCTGCTGCGGACCGCGCGGTCGGAGGTCTGCGGCACCGACGTTCACTTGTGGCACGGGCGGCTCGCCGGCGTACCCTACCCGATCATCCCGGGACACGTGTCGGCCGGCACCCTCGAGGCGATCCGCGGTGAGCTTCGCGGCATCGACGGCACCCGGCTGCGTGAAGGCGACCGTGTCGTGTTCTTCGACGTGCACCGCACGTGCGGACGCTGCCGGGCATGCACCGTGCATCGCACACCGACGCGCTGCACGGCGCGGCGAGTGTATGGGATTACCGACCCGGCGGCGGAGGGGTTGTTCGGCGGCTGGGCAGAGGCGATCTACCTGGAGCCGGGCGTGGGCATCGCCCGCCTCCCCGACAGCCTCACGTTCGACGACTACATCGGCGGCGGGTGCGGCCTGATCACCGCCGTGCACGCCCTCGAGCGCGCGGCGCTCCGGCCCGGCGATCGCGTCATCGTCCAGGGTACCGGCGCCGTCGGCCTCAGCGTGATCGCGCTGGCGCGGCTGGGAGGCGCGTCCCGGGTGCTGGCCATCGGTGCTCCGGCGCAACGCCTCGCCCTGGCGCGCGCGATGGGCGCCGACGAGGCTTTCGATCTCGCCTCGACGTCGCTCGAGCAGCGGCGCGAGGCCGTCCTGGCGCAGACCCATGACGAGGGCGCCGACGTCGTGATCGAGGCGGCCGGCTCCGCGCGCGCGTTCGAAGAGGGACTGGCCCTCGTCCGCGACGGCGGACGCTACGTCGTCGCCGGCCACTACACCGATGCCGGGCCGAGCACGGTAAACGTTCACCAGCACATCAACCGCAAGCACCTGGAGATCCGCGGGTGCTGGGGAAGCGAGCCCGGGCACTTCCTTCGCGCGCTCGATCTCCTGGAACGCTACGCGGCAACCGTGCCGTGGCGCCGCATCGGCGAGCGCACGTATCGGCTGACCGATCTGAACGAGGCGCTCGCGGACGCCGAGTCGCTGCGGATCGCGAAGGCGCTGGTGGATCCCGCTGCGAGGGAGTGCTGAGGGGGTGCTAAGGGGTGCTAAAGAGTGCTGAAGGTGCTGAGATTTGCGAAGTGCTGGCGCGCGGGACCATGACCCAGCCGTCCGATGCGAACCCGCACCCGTGAGCACGCCGCACCCATGCACCGCCCTGCACCCCCTGAGCACTCAGCACCCCATGAGCACTCAGCACCATGAGCACCCCGATGAGGAAGATGCGTCAGACGAAAATCATCGCCACGGTGGGCCCGGCCAGCTCGGCGCCCGAGGTTCTCGAGGCGCTGATCTCCGCCGGCGTGGACCTCTTCCGCCTGAACTTCTCGCACGGCACGCGGGAGAGCCACCGCGAGGCCTGCGCGCGAATTCGCGAGGCGGCGCGGCGCCAGGCCAGCCACGTCGCGATCCTGCAGGATCTGAGCGGGCCGAAGATCCGGATTGGCTCCCTTGCCGGCGGGGCATCGCTGGCGCTGGCGGCGGGTGACGAGCTGCGGATCGCCGCGGGTGACGGCGAGGGCAGCCGCGGCCGCGTGTTCACGACTTACGCGCCGCTCATTTCGTCGGCGCGGCCCGGCGACCGCCTCCTCCTCGACGACGGCCGGATCGAACTCCGGGTCGTCGAGGCGACCCCTGCCGAGCTCGTGACCATCGTCGTCAACGGAGGAGCGCTCTCGCCGCACAAGGGCATCAACGCCCCCGGTGTTGCGCTCCCCGCCGCGGCGCTGACGGCGAAAGACGAAGCCGACCTCGAGTTCGGCCTGGCACTCGGCGTCGACCTGGTCGCGCTCAGCTTCGTCCAGACCGCCGACGACGTGAAGCGCGCGCTGGAGATCATGGCGCGAACCGGCCGTCACGTGCCCGTGATCGCCAAGATCGAGCGGCCCGCCGGCGTCGAGCACCTGCGTTCGATTCTCGAGGTCGCCCACGGCGTGATGGTGGCCCGCGGCGACCTCGGCCTGGAGATGCCGCTCGAGCAGGTGCCGCGGATCCAGAAGGAGATCATCCGCAGCGCGCGGACGACGGGGCGGCCGGTGATCGTGGCGACGCAGGTGCTCGAGTCGATGCGCGTCGAGCCGCGGCCAACCCGGGCCGAAGTCAGCGACGCGGCACACGCGGTCGATGCGGGGGTGGACGGCATCATGCTGGCCGGCGAGACTGCCGTCGGGGCTCACCCGGTTCGTGCCGTCGAGACGCTCGCCGCGATCATCGCGGATGCGGAGACGGTTCGGCCCGGCGGCGGCTCGCTGCCGTCGCGGGAGGCCTCGGAGAGCCTGCACACGCGCGCGCTGTGCGAGGCGGCGGTGACGCTCGCCAGTACCGGCCAGGCGGACGCCATCATCGCCGTCACGCTGCGCGGGACGACGGCGCGGATGCTGTCCTCGCTGCGCCCGCCGTGCGCCATCGTCGCGCCGACCCCGGCAGCCGACGTCGCCGGCGCGCTGACGATGTTCTGGGGCGTGCGGCCGGTCGTCACCGCCGAGCGCGACGTCGAGCGGCTGGAGCCGCTCCTCCTCGCCAGCCGCGTGGTCTCGCCGGGCGACGTCGTCGTGTTCGTCAACGTCGACCGGGACGTGAGCCGCGCCGATGCGAATTTCGTGAACGTGCAGCGGCTCGACTAGGATCTCCGGCGATGGCTCACACCCGGCGGCCCCGCTTCTGGACTTTCATCATCGACAACTCGCTGCTGCTGGTCGCGGGAACGGCGATCGCGCTCGTCTGGGCGAACGTCGCGCACGATTCGTACGAGCGGATCGTGCATGACGGTCCAATCCGCTTCATCGTGAACGACATCGGCATGGTCTTCTTCTTCGCCCTGGCGATGAAGGAGATCTCGGAGGCGATGCTGCCGGGCGGGCCGCTCGCCTCGTCGCGCGAGGCAGCGGTGCCGCTGCTCGCCGCCGCCGGCGGCATGGCCGCTCCCGCGACCATCTACGTGATTCAGGTGACGGTCGAGGGCCGCCAGGCGCTGATGCCGGGATGGGCGATCCCGTGTGCCACCGACATCGCGTTTTCCTACATGGCGGCGCGCTTGGTCTTCCCGCGCACGCACCCGGCGATTCCGTTCCTGCTGCTGCTGGCGATCGCCGACGACGCGCTCGGCCTGATCCTGCTGGCAATCTTCTACCCGAGCGGCCCGCTGTCGCTCACCAGCTTCGCGGCGCTGATGATCCCGGCCATCGGCGTGGCGCTGGCGCTGCGCCGCTACCGTGTCTTGAACTTCTGGCCGTACGCCGCGGGCGCCGGCGGGCTCTCGTGGCTGGCGATGTACTACGGCGGCGTGCACCCGGCGCTCGCGCTGGTGCCGATCGTCCCGTTCATGCCGCACGCGAAGCGCGACCTCGGCCTGTTCGATCCGCGCGAGGTACACCTCACCGACACCATGAACCGCTTCGAGCACTGGTGGCGGGTCCCGGTGCACATCATCCTCTTCTTCTTCGGGCTGGTGAACGCGGGCGTGATGTTCTCGGAGGTGGGGCTGGGCACGCGCGTGGTACTGGTCTCGCTGCTCGCGGGCAAGCCGATCGGCATCCTGCTGTTCACCTACCTCTCGCTGAAGGCCGGGCTCCGCGCGCCGGGCGGATTGACTTACCTGCACACGGCGGTCGTGGGCATCACCGCGGGAATCGGGTTCACGGTGGCGCTGTTCTTCGCGACGGCGGCGTTCCCCGGCGGCGGCGCGGTGCTCGACGAAGCCAAGATGGGCGCGCTGATGAGTTTCGTTGCGGCGCCGATTGCGGTGATCTTCGGCCGCGCCGTCGGCCTTCGCCCAGGGAAGAAGCCGCGGGACGCGAGGTCGCCGCACGGGTGATGCCCGGCTGGCTACCGGCGCTCGAGATACTCCTTCAGGGCCGCCAGCGACGACCGCCAGCCGCGGTCGATGACGGCGTAGTACCGCTGCCAGCGCGGGGAGTCCTCGAACCCGGTCTGGCGTACCCGCAGCCGGCAGGCGGGGCCGTCCTTCGCGCAGGTGACCTCGAGGGCCATCGGGCCGATCGGATCGCCGTCTGGCGGGAGCCACCACGCGTCGGCGACGGCGAGCAGCCGTCCCGCCTGAAAGTCGATGACGGTGCCATGAAACACGCCGCCGAGCCGGCCGAGCAGGTCGTCGGCCTCGAGCGTGGGTTCCCATTCGACCGCGAACACGCCGAGCGGCCGCGCGGCGATTACGGCACGCCGCGTCTGCCACCACACCGGCAGCACGGCGGGATCGGTGAACGCCGCCAGCACGCGGGTGGGTGCGGCGCTGACCAGCAGCGAGTGATCGAAGTCGGTCAACGTGCCCGGAGTATATCCTTGTGACCATGAGCGCCGGCGAGCGACCTCAACCGGACGAGCACTGGGACGAGCACTACCGCGACGAGCGCGACGCCTCCTTCCTCTACGCCGCGCTCGCCGAGGTGGAACACGACCAGGAACGGCGGCGGCTCTTCCAGAAGCTGGCGATCGTCGAGGATCAGCACGCTCAGCGCTGGGAGGCACTGTTCCGGGAACACGGCCGGCCGCTGCCGCCGTACGCGCCCGCGCGGCGGACGCGGCTGCTTGCCTGGGCCGCGCGCCGGTTCGGAACTTCGGTCGTCCTGCCGTTGATGCTGGCCGAAGAGGGCCGCGAGGTGCAGGCGTACCTGACGCTCGCACGCCAGGCGACGAACCGGACCGCCCACAAGACCGCGGTGAGCATCGCCGCCGATTCGGCGATCCACGCGCGCGAGCTGTCCGAGATGCTCGGCCGCGAGGGCGAGCCGTGGCACGTCGGCGGCTCGGGCGGTTACCTGCGCAGCGTCGTCTACGGATTCAACGACGGGTTGACGGCGAACTTCGGGCTGGTCGCCGGCGTCATCGGCGCCAACGTGGCGCCGCACATCGTCATCATCAGCGGCGTCGCGGGGGCGATCGCCGACGCGCTGTCGATGGGATCGAGCGGGTACCTCGCGGCGAAGAGCGAGGCGGAGATGGAGGCGCACCAGATCGAGATGGAGCGCTACGAGATGCGCCTGATGCCGGACCTGGAGGAGGACGAGCTCGCCGTCATCTACGAGTCGAAGGGGCTGACGCCGGATCGCGCGCGCGAGACGGCGCGCGCGATGATGCAGGACCCGTCACAGGCGCTCGACGCGATGGTGCGCGAGGAGCTGAACATCCATCCGGCGGAGCTCGCGCCGTTGAAGGACGGGCTGGTGACCGGCGCGGCGACCGCGGTCGGCGCCTTGATCCCGATCGTGCCGTTCCTGGTGATGGAGCACGGTCCGGCCGTCTGGGTGTCGCTCATCGTCAGCATGCTGGCGCACTTCGTGATCGGTGCCGCACGCAGCATGTTCACCGGCCGCAGCCTGTGGGCGAGCGGCCGCGACATGTTCCTCGTCGGCTTCGGCGTCGCGGCCGTGGCCTATGTCATTGGCGAGCTCGTGACACGCATGCTGTAGTGAGAAGGGTACGGGTAAGAGATCAAGCTCGCGCCTACGTCTGACTCCCTCCTCCTTCTGCTTGCGTTCCCCTACCGCTTTCTCAACGTTTGCACGTAGGCGACGACAGACCAGATCTGCTCCGGCTTCAGTTCCTCTTTGAAGGCGGGCATCTTCGGCCGGCGGCGGCCGTTCGACACCTTGTAGTAGATCACGCCGTCCGGGTTCTGGTCGGCGCGCTTCGGATTGGTGAGGTCCATGTCCTCGCGCACGTCGGGATCGGCGTCGGGTCCGTCGCCGTGGCCGCCGGGGCCGTGGCAGCGCTGGCACTTGTCCCGGAAGATCGCACGGCCGGCGGCGAGCACCTTCTCGTCCACGCTGAGCGGGCTCTTCGTCGTCTCCGCGTCCGGCGGCAGCTGCCACCCGGACGGAGGCTTCGGCTGCGCCGGCGTCGTCTGATCGAATCGGCCGCCGGCGCTGGCGCTGATCGCCGCCGCCAGCACCAGGATGGCGACGACTGTCGTGCTACGCGCGTTCGTCATTCGCTGTCACTCTCCTGAGGCGATCCAGTCTGCATGATACAGTTTTTTCCGTATGGACATGCCGCCACTCGCGTACCACGACGAGACATTCCTCGAGAGCACCGATGCCCGGCCGCTGCGAATCCTCGCCGAGTATCTCGATCCGCTGCGGCGGTTCCGCGCGCACAACATCCAGGACACGGTGGTGTTCTTCGGCTCGGCGCGCGTCCACAGCCGCCTGGCCGCCCGCCGCGCGCTGGCGCGGGTGCACGCCGGCGCCAGCACGAGGACCGCCGAATTCAAGGCGGAACTGCGCCGCCGGCAGAAGGCGCTCGAGTGGTCGCGCTACTACGAGGATGCCCGGGAGCTCGCGCGCCAGCTCACCAGGTGGAGCCTGGGGCTGGAGGCGACCCACCGGCGCTTCGTGGTGTGCTCGGGCGGCGGTCCCGGGATCATGGAAGCGGCCAACCGCGGCGCCCGCGAGGCAGGAGGGACCTCGATCGGCCTCAACATCGCGCTGCCGTTCGAGCAGGCGCCGAACCGCTACATCACCAGGGACCTGGTGTTCCACTTCCACTACTTCTTCATGCGGAAGTTCTGGTTCGCCTACCTGGCCAAGGCGCTGGTGATCTTTCCGGGCGGATTCGGCACGCTCGACGAGATGTTCGAGATCCTCACGCTCGCGCAGACGCGCAAGCTGGCGAAGAAGCTGATCGTCGTGCTCTACGGGACGAGTTACTGGAACGAGGTCTTCAACCTGCGCACCCTCGCCGAATGGGGCGCGATCAACGAAGAGGACCTCAAGCTGCTCTGCCCGGTCGACACCGTGGCGGACGCCTTCGACCAGCTGACCCGGCACCTGACCAAGCACCACATGGTGCCCGCCACAGCCCAGGAGAAGAAGGCGCCGGGGATTGCCAAGACCCGCGCCTGAGGAGGAGTACATGGACGACCAGGACCGCCGCCGGCTCATCGCGCAGTACCGTGACGGCTACCGCGCCGTCGCCGAGGTGCTCGACGGGATCACCAACGAGGAGCTCGACGCGCGGCCGGCGCCGGGCCGCTGGTCGCCGCGCGAGATCGTGCACCATCTTGGCGACAGCGAGATGACGGCGGCGGTACGCTTCCGGCTCCTCCTCGCGGAGGATCGGCCGGCGATCAAGGGGTACGACCAGGACGAGTTCGCGCGCCGTCTGCACTACGACCGGCCGTACCAGAGCTCCCTCGAGGCGTTCCGCTGGGCGCGCCAGTCCACGGCCGAGATCCTGGAGCGCCTGAACCCTGCCGACTGGCAGCGCGAGGGCACGCACTCGGAAACGGGCGCCTTCGGCGTCGAGGCGTGGCTGGAGATCTACGCGCCGCACGCGCACAAGCACGCCCGACAGATCCGGGAGGCGAGGGATGCGGTGGGGAGGACGTAGGAGGCGGGAGGCGGGAGGCAGGTAGGAAATCTCCCACCTCCTAATACATCAAGTACCTCGCCCGCAGCTTCAGAAACGCCTCCTCGTCCTTCCGCCAGCTGTCGACGAACGCGGCGATGCTGCCGCCGGCATCGATGGTCTCGCGCAGGTGCGGCGAGCCCCAGAGAATGTCGATCGGCTGCTTGTCCTGCTCGTATTCGTACGGAGGATTGCGCCACGCGAACCGGTCGGGAGCCTGGCGCCGGAACCCGTCGATCAGCTCGACCATCGTGCGGATCGGCCGGAACGCCCGGCGATCGAGAACGTGGAGCTGGCAGCCGCCGCACGCCTCCCGTGCGTGCTTCTGGAACGTCGGTTCGAACACCACGGCGCGGAAGTGGACGCCCGGCAGGCCGCGCCCGTTCAGGTCGTCGACCACCCGCTCGGCGTCGATCCACGGCGCCCCGATCAGCTCGAACGGCCGAGTCGTCCCCCTTCCTTCCGACAGCATCGTCCCCTCGATCAGCACGGCGCCAGGATAGACGATGGCGCTGTCGAGCGTGGGCAGGTTCGGCGAGGGGATGATCCACGGCAGCTTCGTGTCGTCCTGGTACATCTCCCGCTTCCAGCCTTCCATGCGGACGACGTCGAGCGCGCAGCCGATGCCGAACTCGTCGTTGAACAGGCGAGCGAGCTCGCCGATCGTCATGCCATGCCGCAGCGGGACCGGGAACGGGCCGACGAAGGAGGCCCAGCGGCCGTCCAGCAGCTGTCCCTCCACGTCGATTCCGCCGATCGGGTTCGGCCGATCGCACACGACCACGCGGACGCCGTGGCGCGCGGCGGCGCGCATGCAGTTGGCCATCGTGTAGACGTAGGTGTAGACGCGGGTGCCGACGTCCTGGAGATCGACCACGAGCACGTCCACACCACTCAGCATGTCGCGCGTCGGCTCGCGGGTCTCGCTGTAGAGCGAGTAGACCGGCACGCGGCGGCGGGCATCGCGCGCGTGCCCCGTTTCGATCATGTTGTCCTGCACGTCGGAGCGGAACCCGTGCTGCGGCCCGAAGAGCGCCGCGAACCTGACGTCGGACGCTGCGGCCAGCAGGTCGGCGGCGTGGACGAACGCGGCATCGACCGAAGCCGGGTTCGCGACCAGTCCGACGCGGCGGCCGGAGATGAGTTCCCGCTCGCTTGCGAGCAGCCGTGTCAGGCCCGGTGTGACCACCGGCGGATTATAAAGCGCGCCGGTGCCGCGCCACGAGGTGCCGCGCGACCTCGGCGCCGCACAGCGCGTCGGCGTAGGCGTTGGCGCGGAAGCGGAACACCCGTTCGCCGCCGGCGCGCGCGAGGACGAGATCGCGCGCGGCATACCCGACCTCGGCGACCGCGTGCCAGGGGATGGTGGCCGGCGCGCCGCCGCCGACGAAAATCGCCCGCGTCGACGTGAAGAGAAGGCGGCCCGACGGCTGCGACGGGTGATCGGGCATGGAGACGGGTGCGCTGAAGTGGCACCGTTCCACTCCGATGACGCGGTGCCCGGTCTCGACGACCGGCAGGTCGGCCGCCTTGAGACGCTGGCGCAGCCCCGCGACCGCGGTGAGGCCGTCGAGCATCTCCTGCTCGAGCTCCGCCTCCTCGTCGGGAAGCGCGAGCGCCGACAGCGACTGATGCAGTTGTTCGAGGTCCGGAGTGGGCTGGTCGACCGCCGCACGCCATGCCGAGTGCCACGCCGCGCGAGCCGGATCCGACGGCGCACCGCGGCGCCGAAACCGCCACCAGGCCATCCGGCCGAGTCTCACGTTCGCGAAGCGCCGCTGTCAAGGCATCACGCCGTGGAGGGTTGGTCAGTCTGGTACGTGGGCGTCCGCCGTTGGAGGTGACGTGGTTGCGCAACGCGACGCCACGCGGAGAATCATCAGCTCCCCGACGCCTGCGAGAACGAAGGCGCTATCATCGTGTGCTGAGGTGCCCGAACTGCCGCCCCCTCCGCGACGCGAAGGTCCGCCCGAGTGCGTGATCTTCGTCGGTCTGCCCGCCTCGGGGAAGACCACGTTCTTCCGCGAGCGCTTCGTGTCCACGCACGCACACGTCAGCAAGGACAACTGGCCGAACGCCGCCAACCGGAACGCGCGCCAGGCACGGCTGATTGCCGAGGCGTTGTCGAGCGGCCGCTCCGTCGTCGTGGACAACACCAATCCGGCGCTCGAGGATCGGCGCGCGATCATCGACCAGGCGCGGGCACTCGGCGCGCGTGTGATCGGCTACCACTTCGATGCCTCGACGCGCGACGCCGTCGGCCGCAATCGCGGCAGGACCGGAAAGCCGCGCGTCCCCGATATCGGCATTTTCTCGATCGCAAAGCGGCTCGTGCCGCCGCGGCGGGAGGAAGGTTTCGACGAGCTGTACCGCGTCTCCATTGGAGAAGGCGGCCGGTTCGACGTCCGCGGCGACGTTCAACTCCCTCTCGGCCCATCTACCCCGGCCGGCACGGACTGAGCGGACTGACACGTCAAGCGCGACAGTGCGCTCCAGCCATGGCACGGTTGCTGCTCATGTTCTAGTCCGTGACGGTGGGCTTCTCTAGTCCGTGACGGTGGGCTACCACCCCAGCTGTAATGGTGAATAGGATGACGCGCGGATTCATCGGCGTCTGCGTCTCGGCGCTTCTGCTCTACGCTGCACAGGCGGCAGCGCAGACAGAGAGCGGTCAATCAGAGGTCGGCCGGCCACAGGCGGAGAAGGAGACGACCGCGCCGCGGCAGGAGCCGGGCGAGGTGAAGGAACCGCCGGCCACGGGCCTGGCAATGAAGGCGGCAAAGGCGTTCACCCAGCCGCTGCACCCGGTGTTCAAGGGCGTCCAGTCCGGCGGCGGGATTGGCGTCGGCGTCGGGTACGACTTTCCGGCCGCCGGCGGCTGGGACACGACCGCCGAAGCGGTGATCACGATCGAAGGGTTCTGGGGCACCGGCATCACCAGCACGCGTGAGACGTCGCGCACGCGCGTGACCGCGTACGGCCGCTTCCGCGACATGAACGCGCTCAGCTTCTTCGGCCCGGGCCCCAGCAGCGTGGAGGCCGACCGTACGCTCTTCGCCCTCCGCGATCCGGTCATCGGCGTCGTCGGTGCTGTCCGCCTCCTGCCATGGGCGACCGCCGGCGCCCGGATCGAGGAGATTTGGCCGGAGGTGAGCCCTCCCGGCTCGGATAGCTTCCCCCCGATAGACGCCATGTTCGGCGAAGCAGCAGCGCCGGGAATCGGCGATCAGCCGCGCTTTGGCCGGTATCACGCCTTCGTGGACCTGATCTCGGACGCCGGGTCAGTCGGCACGCCGTACCAGGGAGGCAAGACGCGAATCGGCTACAGCCTCCACGACGATCAGCAGCTCGATCGCTACGACTTCCGCCGTCTCGATGTGGAGACCAAACACCGGTTCACACTGTTCGGTCCGCATCGCCTGCTCACGCTGCACGGGTGGCTGTCCACTACGGACACGAGCGCCGGCACGGACGTGCCTTTCTATTTCCAGCACACGATCGGCGGGAAGGGCAACCTCCGGAGCGTCGACGAGTCACTCCTCGGGACCGACGGCACGGACGCGACGCTGCGCGGCTTCCGCACCTATCGGTTCCGCGACCGTCACCTGCTGCTGCTGCAGGCCGAGTACCGCGTCCCGCTGTGGGGACCGATCGACGCGACCGTGTTCGTCGACGCCGGCAAAGTGGCGCCGCGCCGCAGCGAGCTGAACTTCTCCAACCTGAAGCGCAGCTACGGCTTCAGCATCGGAGCGGTGCGCGGAGCAGATACGGTCCTCCGGATGGACGTGGGGTTCGGCGGCGGGGAAGGCACGCACGTGTTCTTCACGATCGGAAAGGTGATGTAGCGATGCGGACGGCGCTCTCGCTCCGGCGTGCGATGCCTCTGGTGCTGCTCGCGGCGTCTGCCGCGGCGTGCGCCGCCAACCCGGGGGCGGATCTCAGCCCGGCGAAGATGGCCGAGTTCTGGCAGCGTCCCGGCGACATCGCGCGGCGCGATCTGTTCCATGGCCCCGGCGGCCGCCCCCTCGCACCGGCGGCAGGTGCGCGCTTCAAGTTGATCGAGACGGACGACAAGGGGTTCAGCCCCGGGTACGACGTGCGCGACGAGCGCGGCCGCGAATGGAGTGTGAAGCTCGGTCCCGAGGCGCGTACCGAGGTCATCGTCTCGCGCATCGTGTGGGCGGCGGGCTACCACCAGCCCGACGTCTACTACGTTCCGCGCTGGAGCCTGGTCGATGACCAGGGCAAGGTCACGACGCAGCCGCCGGCGCGGTTCCGCCTCGAGCGCTCCGACCGACCGAAAGACGGCGAGTGGTCCTGGCGCGACAACCCCTTCATCGGCACCCGGCAGTTCGCCGGCCTGTTCACGCTGATGGTCCTGGTCAACAACTGGGACATCAAGACGTCACAGAACGCGCTGTACCGGCTCGGCGAGGGCGAGGACGCGCCGCGTCACTACGTCGTGCGCGACCTCGGCGCGTCGCTCGGCAGGACCAGCTGGTTCTTCCCGGGCGTGCGTGACGACGTGGAAGCGTTCGAGCGGGAGCCGTTTATCCGCTCGGTGGAGGGCAACCGGGTCCGGTTCCACTACAAGGGCGCGTGGCTCGAGCCGCAGCTGAACACGATCGTGACGCCGGAGGACGTCGTGTGGATCTGCCAGCTGCTGGCGCAGCTCACGCCGCAGCAGTGGATGGAGGCGTTCCGCGCCGGCGGCTACAGCGAGGCGGAAGCGGGCCCCTACATCAGGCGGCTGCGCGAGAAGATCGACGAGGGCCTGCAGCTGCGCGCCCGCGCCTGAGACGGGAAGGCTCGCGCTGCGCCAGGAGCGAACCCCAACACGATCGGCGGCCCCACTGCTTCCGGGGGAAGCCAGTGTCCCGTTTTGCGGTAAGCTCCGCCTCATGACGACCACCGTCCGCGGCATCGCGGCTGCCATCGCAGCCGTTCTGGTATTCATCGCTCCCGTGTTCGGCGTGCAACCGGGAGCTCCCGATCGCGACGCCCGCATGAAATGGTGGCGCGAGGCCCGCTTCGGCATGTTCATCCACTGGGGGCTCTACGCCTTCCCCGCCGGCGAGTACAAGGGGCAGCGCTCCAAGGAGATCGGCGAGTGGATCATGTCGTGGGCGAACATCCCGCGCGCCGAGTACGAGGCGTTCGCCCCGCAGTTCAACCCGGTCAAGTTCGACGCCGCCGAGTGGGTGCGGATCGCGAAGGACGCCGGGATGAAGTACGTCGTCATCACCTCCAAGCACCACGACGGCTTCTCGATGTACGACAGCGCCGTCAGCGCTTACGATATCGTCGATGCGACGCCGTACAAGAAGGACCCGATGCGCGCGCTCGCCGACGAGTGCCGCCGGCAGGGCCTCGCCTTCGCCTTCTACTACTCGATCATGGATTGGCACCACCCCTCGCAGTACGTCGATGCGCCCGGCAAGCACCCGGACGCGGGCCACCGCCAGACCAGGATGCGCGAGGGGAAGAAGCAGGAGTACGTCGACTACATGAAGTCGCAGCTGCGTGAGCTGGTCACCGGCTACGACCCGGAGATCCTGTGGTTCGACGGCGAGTGGGTCGACTGGTGGACGGAGGAGGACGGGCAGGATCTCTACAAGTACGTCCGCGGGCTGAAGCCGTCGCTCATCGTCAACAACCGCGTGGGCAAGGGGCGCAAGGGGATGGAGGGGCTGAACAAGACGGACCGCGAGTACGCGGGCGACTTCGGCACCCCCGAGCAGCAGATTCCGGCATCCGGCGTGGCTGGGCTCGACTGGGAGAGCTGTATGACGATGAACGACACGTGGGGGTTCAAGCACTACGACGAGAACTGGAAGTCGTCGCAGACGCTGATCCGCAACCTGGTCGACATCGTCTCGAAGGGCGGCAACTACCTGCTCAACGTCGGCCCGACCGCGGAAGGGGAGATCCCCCCGGCCAGCGTCGAGCGGCTCGCGGCCGTGGGCCGCTGGATGAAGGTGAACGGCGAGGCGATCTACGGTTCAGGTGCCAGCCCGTTCCACACGCAGCTCGCCTGGGGGCGCGCCACACGCAAGCCGGGCGGTCTCTTCCTGCACGTCTTCGACTGGCCCGCCGACGGCACGCTGATCGTCCCGCCGATCGGCGACAAGGTCTCCGGCGCGCGGCTGCTTGCCGGCGGTGCAGACGTCGACGTGTCGCAGACGGCCGAAGGCCTGACGCTCAAGCTGCCCGCGAAAGCGCCGGATCCGATCGCGTCCGTGATCGCGCTCGAGACCGTCGCGCCTTCGCCGTTGCCGCAGGCGGATCCCGTCAACGCCGTGCGTCGGTGAACGTCAGACCGTGGGTATCGAGCGCCGCGGCCAGGTCGATGAGCCGGACGAATTCGGCCCGGTAGCCGTCCGCGTCCTCGCCGCGATAGCGCGTCGCCAGCGCCCGCGCTGATTCCCAGGTCGCCTCCCCCTTGAACGTCGAGTTCCGGAGCAGCATGCCGAACTCGGCGACCGCTGCCGCGAACCCGAGGTTCTGGCCTGGCTCGCCCAATCGATCGCGCACTGCCGCCGACACGAGCTGGCTGCGCTCGGCGTCCGGAGCCTTGTAGCGTACCTTCACGGTCATCAACTCGGCCGGGTGCGCCGCGCCGGTCGGCTTCAGCGGCTTCTGGTACTTGAGCGGATCCACCTCCGGCCCGTCGATCGGCACGCCCGGCGGGACGAGCTCGTAAAGCGCGGTGACGGTGTGGCCAGCGCCCATCTCGCCGGCGTCTTTGCGATCGTCGTTGAAGTCCTCGCGGTTCAGCAGGCGGTTCTCGTAGCCGACGAGCCGGTAGGCCGCTACCGCGCGGGGGTTGAACTCCACCTGGATCTTGACGTCTTTCGCTACCGTGACCAGCGTCGCGCCCGCCTCGGCGATCAGCACGCGGCGCGCCTCCTGCACGGAATCCAGGTACGCATAGTTGCCGTTCCCCTTGTCGGCCAGCTTCTCCATCGTCGAGTCTTTCACGTTGCCGGTGCCGACGCCGAGGACGGTGAGGAAGATGCCGCGTTCGCGCTGCTGTTCGATGAGTCGGACCAGCTCGCCCTGGCTCGTGACCCCGACGTTGAAGTCGCCGTCCGTCGCGAGGATCACGCGGTTGATGCCGCCGGGGATGAACGCCCGGGCGGCCGTGTCGTAGGCGAGCTGGATGCCGGCGGCACCGTTGGTCGATCCGCCCGGCGTCAGCTCCGCGATCGCCTGCTGGATCGTCGCCCGGTGGTCGCCGGGCGTGGAGGGCAGCACGAGGCCGCTCGCGCCGGCATAAACCACGATGGCCACGCGATCGGCCGGTTTGAGCGTGTCGGCCAGCATGCGCATCGCGGTCTTGACGAGCGGCAGCTTGTTCGCCGGCGTCATCGACCCGGAGACGTCGAGGAGGAAGACGAGATTGCGCGGCGGCGTCCGCTCGTTCCGGATGCGGCGCGCCTGCAGGCCGATGAGCGCGAGCCGGTGCTTCGGGTTCCAGGGGGACGGCGCCACCTCGATGGACAGCGAGAAGGGCGCGTCGCCATCGGCATCGGGGTACGCGAAGCGGAAGTAGTTCACCAGTTCCTCGACGCGCACCGCGTCGGCCGGCGGCATCCGGCCTTCGTTCAGGAAGCGGCGGACGTTCGCGTACGACGCGGTGTCGACGTCGATCGAAAACGTCGATACCGGATCGATGCTCGTCCGGCGAAAGCCGTTCTCCTGGATGTGGTCGTAGGCTTCGGTGTCGAAGGGCGGCGCGCTGGGGAGGAAGTGCGGCATCATTCGGGCGGGCGCCGCAGCGGCCGCGGCAGCCGTGGCGTCGGAGGTCGCGTGCCAGAACTCCCGGCGGGTCCGGGAAATCTCCGCCTGGAGCGGTGTCATTTCCAGCCGGAGCAGCGGAACGGGCCGTTCCGACACGTGCAGCGTCCGCGCGAGAGGAGCGTAACCGGCGAGCGACAGCCGAATCTCGTAAGCCCCCGACGGGACCCGTTCGATCCGAAACGAGCCCCGGCTGTCGGTCACTGTCCGCTGTTCGACACGCTGCCCGTTCCATAGCTCGACGGCGACACCCGCCAGAGGGCCGCCTCCCACGGCGGTAACGCTGCCCTGGACGATGCCGACCGCGGGCTGTGCCTCGGGCTGGACGAAGGTCAGGCCAATCAAGCTGGCGAGAAACATAGCGACCGTCGCGCGCATGTGAACCTCCGTTGCTTAGAACGCGCGCGCGGCCGGTCCTTGCAGAAGGGGCTGGCTCCTTGCGAAAAGCAGGCAGCTCCTTTTTGCTGGGGTGGGATCGTGGTTTGCAGAGCTCGGCGCCATGACATTGCCAATACTGCGGAGGTTCGAACCCCAGGCGTACGCGCTGATGCGGATCGTGGTCGGCTTCCTGTTCCTTTTCCACGGTCTGCAGAAGCTGTTCGGGCTCGTGGGAGGCCAGCAGGTGCCGCTCGCGTCGCTGCCTGGCCTCGCCGGGATCATCGAGCTGGTCGGGGGCGGCCTGGTGATGATCGGTCTGCTGACGCCGATTGCCGCGTTCATCTGCAGCGGCGAGATGGCCTACGCCTACTTCACCGTGCACCAGCCAACCGGCACCTGGCCGATTCAGAACCGCGGCGAGCTCGCCGCGCTCTACTGCTTCGTCTTTCTCTACATCGCCACGCGGGGGACCGGCCTCTGGGGCGTGGAGCGCAAGTAGCGGGAGCAGCCCTCAGGGCTGCCCGGGCGCGACCTCGGTCTTCATGAACGGCTTCTCGCCGGCGATGAACCGGTCCACCCGCGCAGCAAGGTCTCTCAGGTAGGCCTCGTCGCCGCCCGCGACCTCGGTCGTGACGTAGCCTGAGTACTTGATCTCCGCCAGCGCGCGGCGCACCTCCGGCCAGTCGATGTCCCCCTCGCCGATGTTCCTCCAGAAGAACTGACCCTTCCCCCGCTCGAGCGCGAAGTCCTTCAAGTGCACCTTGACGATGCGCGAGCCGAGGGTGCGGATCCAGTCCTGCGGGAAGCCGTAGAACACGATGTTGCCGACGTCGAAGTAGGCGCGCACCCACGGCGACTCGAACTCGTCGACGTAGCGCGCCATCTCCAGCGGGCTGAGGAGGAACTTGTTCCAGACCTCCTCGACGGCGATGACGATCTGCAGGTCGCGGGCCATCGGCAGCAGCCGCTCGCGGATCACCTTCTGCGATCGGGTCCACGCGTCCTTGTAGCCGGTGCCGGCGTCGACGACCGCCGGCACCAGGAGGACGGCGTCGGCGCCCCAGAGCTTCGCGTTGCGCAGCGACGTCTCCATGCCCGCGACGCTGCGCGTCACGACTTCCGGGTCGGCGCTCGAGAGCGGATACCGCCAGTGGTCAGCGTTCATGACCGAGTGGATCGTGACCCCCGCCCTGGCTGCCGCCTCCTTGATCTCGGAGGCCTCTGCCTCGACCGGAATCGTTCCGATCTCGATGGCGTCGAAGCCGGCGGCGCGGGCGATCGCAAGGCGCTCGGCGTGGGTCCGTTGCTTCGGCAGCATCGACATGAGGACGGATTTCCTGATGCCGCCGGTGGCGGGCTGAGCGGTCTGCGCCGTTTGAGTAGCGCGCATCCGCGCCTGGTGTGCGAGAAGAGGCGCGGCTGCGAGGAGTTTCAGGAAGTCGCGGCGTCCGGGCATGTTGGGGTCTCCGGAAAGTAAGAAGTCAGCACCAAGAAGTTAGAACACCGGAATGCTGAACTCAATCGCGCGCGGAACATCGAGGTTCTCGGTGTGAACGGATGAGTATTCAGGTTACCATCATCGGGTCCGATCGCCGGGTTCCGTTCTCACTTCCGGCGTCCGACTTGCGTATACTGAGGTTTTTCCGGGGGCATCCATATGGGTACCGATCAGCTCGACCTGACGCGCCGCGCGTTCATCGGCACGGTGACCGCTGCAGGCGCGGCAGCCGTCTCGGCCTGCGCCTCGGCAGCGAAGTCCACCCCGTCAGCTGCGCCGGCCGCGGCGCAGGCGAAGCCCGAACGCGTCGCCCCGAAAGCACCGGACGGGCCGCTGCTCAAGGCCGGCCTCATCGGCTGCGGCGGCCGCGGCCGCGGCGCCGCCGAGAACTTCCTCGACGCCGGCCCCAGCCTGCAGGTGGTGGCGCTGGCCGACGTGTTCACCGACCGCGTGCAACAGGCCCGCGAGCAGCTCAAGAAGCGCCGCGACCAGGACATCGCCGAGGCGATGTGCTTCACCGGGTTCGACGCCTACCAGAAATTGATCGACGCGGGCGTCGACGTCGTGCTGCACGCCACCCCGCCGCACTTCCGTCCGATGCACATGGCGGCCGTCGTCGCGGCGGGCAAGCACCTGTTCATGGAGAAGCCGGTCGCGGTCGACGTGCCCGGGTCGATTGCCGTCATCGAGACGGCCGACAAGGCGGCGGCGAAAGGGCTGTGCATCATGACCGGCACGCAGCTCCGCCGTGACCTCCCGCGCGTCGAGGTGCAGCGCCGCGTGCACGCCGGCGAAATCGGCGACATCACCTCGATGCGCGCCATCCGCAACCAGGGCGCCCTGTGGTACCGCGTGCCGCAGCCCGGCTGGTCCGACATGGAGTACCAGCTGCGCGACTGGGTGAACTGGACCTGGCTCTCCGGCGACATCATCGTCGAGCAGCACATCCACCATCTCGACGCGATGCTCTGGGTGACGGGCAAGACGCCGGTGAAGGCGACCGGGATGGGCGCGCGCGTCCGCCGGCGCACCGGCGATCAGTACGACTTCTTCAGCATCGACTACGAGTACGAGGGCGACGTGCACCTGCACAGCACCATCCGCCAGTTGAACGGCTGCGCCAACGAGCGGCAGGAAGTCCTGGTCGGCACGAAGGGCTCGGCGTCGCTCGACGGCGTGATCTACGACCTCTCGGGCAAGCCGATCTGGAAGTACTCCGGACCGGAGAACGTCTCGCTCGTCCAGGAGCACGTCGACTGGATCACCGCGATTCGCACCGGCAAACCGGTGAACACTGCGCGCGAGACAGCCACCTCCACGCTGATGGCGATCATGGGACGCGACTCGGCGTACACCGGCAAGGCGATTACCTGGGACGAGCTGATGAAGTCCAGCGCCCGCCTCGGTCCCACCGAGTATGCTATGGGGCCGCTGCCGTTCAAGCCGGTGGCGCCGGTGCCAGGGGTGGACCAGGGAGCGCCGATGAATACGACGTAAAGAAAGTAAGAAGTAAGAAGTAAGAATGCAGAAAGGATGAGGGCCGGCGCTGCCGGCCCTCGGCGTCTAAGCGTGCCTGCGTTTCAAGTACAGCCGGTTTCAAAACCTCCCGCGGGTGGCTGCGAGCGGGGCGCCCCGCCGCCCGCCGCAGCGCCGTCCCCCGTCCCAGTGCTTTTCGGCGCGAGGAGGCGGTGGGGCTGCTCGCAGCCAGGACCTGCCGCGCGGGTTTTGAAAACCGGTCTACGGACTTCTTACTTTCCGAACGTCGGAAACATCTTCTTCAACTCGTCGATCGTCGCCTGCCGCCCGTACTGCCCGAGCTGAAACGCCTCTGCGTACTGGACCTTCTCGCCCCGCTCCTTTCCGTACAGCTCGACCAACCGCGCGCGGAACTGGTCTGCCACGCCGGTGCCGCGCCGCTTGACGCCCTCCAGCAGGTAGGCCTCGCGCTCCTTGTCGGCTGCCGGGACCTTGGCGCCGGTGCGCGCCTGCCACGAGTCCCTGTCGCCGAACTGCGAAGGCATCGCCGACACGCACTTCCACTTCCTGTCCGCCGCGGCGCCGATGTCGACGACGACCGTCGGCGTGAACGGCTTCGGGTCCTGGAAGTTGTCCGAGTAATACATGTAGATCGGGTTCCGCGCGGTCGGCGGCGAGTCGGGGACGAAGAAGGGCGCGACGACGAGGACGGCGCTGTCGTCGAGGAGCACGCCAGTGTAGCGATGGTCGGGATGGTAGTCGTACGGCCGGTGGCCCATCACGATGTCCGCCTGCCAGTTGCGGATCAGCCGGGCGATGGTGCGTCGGTTCTCGAGCGTGGGCATCAGCTCGCCGTCATGGATGTCGAGCACCTCGTTCTCGATCCCGAGGATCTTCGCGCATTCCGCGACCTCCGCTTTTCGCCGCTTCGCCAGCGGGCCGCCCGCCATGGCGAAGAGGCCGACGTCGCCGGTGGTGGTGGCGACGAACTTCACCTTGTGCCCGGCCGCCGCCCACAGCGCCGCCACCCCGGCCGCCTTCAGCTCCGCGTCGTCCGGGTGGGCGCCGAAGGCAATGATGCGAAGGGGCTTCTCCTGCGCCTGCAGGCGCGGCGCGCTGCCCGACGTCAATGCCGCGCCGCCGGCTACAGACAAAAGCGCTGCCACGATCCACGTTCTTCTCATCGTCAATCCTCTCGACGAAGATCTTGTCATCTTTCTCCAGTGCGCGTGGGGCCCCACCCGCACGCGCGTTGCGGCGCCTACGGCGCCGGGCGCCCTTCCGCCTTCGCGCGAAGCGCTTCGGCGGACCGCCGTAGCCTTGGCGGGGGCTCGGGCTTGCCGGCTCGCGCCGCTCGCCGCCTGGAGCGCCAGCCGGGCCAGTCAAAGACGAAAGGCCGGGGCGGCGCTTCCGGCCTCGCGGCGTTCATTCAACGGCATAGCCGAGCGCTTCGGCATTGTCACGGATCCGGCTGTCCCTGGTAACGATGGTCATCAACGGCGGTGGCTCGCCGAGCAATTCCAACGTCGCAAGGTGAACGGCATCGAGCGCACGAATCGGTTCGACGGGGAAAGGCTTCCGGACTCGGGCGAGCACGGCGTCCGTCACGGCGACGAGGTAGCAGCGACGTTCGAACCGCCGCAGCGCCCGCACCGACGCACGCTCCTGCTCGGGCGTCAATCGTCCGGCAACTCGGGCACGAACGATGGCTCGCGCAGTTTCCGCGAGCGTCAGCGCGGATGTCACCCTGCGTCCTCTCGTCCGAACGGCGCTGCGTGCGTCGGCGTTCCCTTCGAGCAGCGCGGCGAGCAACGCGCTCGACTCGATGTATCGAACGTCACCCGTCGCACTTGTCCCGCCCGCTGCTGCTGCATGCGGAGTGCGCCGCCGGTCCTGGCTACGTTTCGCCACGGTCGGCGTCGATCAGTTCCGCGGCGGTTCCCGCGGGGAGCCCAATGTCCGGCCAGTCCTCTGTCGGGTCGCCGCCTTCGAGCGGCGTGCGAATGACTCCCGCGGCGACGAGCTCGTCGAAACGGCCCGCCGTGCCCTTCGTCTTTGCACCCGGCGGGACGAGCTCCGCGACCACGCGCCCATGAGCCGTGATGGCGATACGTTCGCCGGCCTCGATCCGCCTGATGTAGCGGCTCAAGTTGTCTTTCAGGTCGCGGATGCCCGTGGAGATCATCAAGTGGATCATAGCCACATGTGGCCACATGCGACAAGCCGCGGGGCGTGCGCGTGGCGCTGTTGAAACACGAGGGCCCCCGGAGGGCGGCCTCTCCATCGGATGGTTCCGGGTCAGACCGCCCCATCCATCCTCGCTCGCCGAACCTGCGATTTGATGAAGGCGGCAGCGATCGACAGGGGACCTGAAGGGTTTGGGCGCACCAAACACACGAAGGGCCGCCAGACGGGCGGCCCTTCGTGTCCTTCGCGGATCGGGACGGCTCAGAACTGGAACCGGAACCCGAGCTGCATGCGACGGTACCCGAGAGTCGCCGTCGTGTCGACGTTGCTCGGGCTCCACGTCAGGAAGAGCGGCGACGTGATCGACGTGTTCGGCGCACCCCAGTTCCGGGTGTTGAAGACGTTCGCGATTTCCAACCGGAACTCTGGACGGTAGCGGCCGAACGGGAACGCCTTGAAGAACGACAGGTCCATGTTTGTCTGGGCCGGCCGGCGGAAGAAGTTGCGCCCCGTGTTGCCGAAGCCGGCCACGTCGAGGCCGCTCGGCTGCGAGAACAGCGACTTGTCGTACAGCGTCGACGTCCACGTGCCCGGATCGGGACTGCCGGTCGCCTTCGCCTCGCTGCCGTCGTAGTTGATCCGGATCGCTCCGCAGCCCTGGCAGCTCATGGCGTTGTTCGTGCCGCCGATGTCGAACGGCGTGCCCGAGAACGCCGCAAACACGCCGTTGATCTGCCAGCCGCCGAGGAGGGTAGCCGCTGCTCCCGTGGCGTTCTTGAGGAACGGCAGCTCGTAGACCCAGCCCAGGCTGAACATGTGCGTCCGGTCGAAGCCGGCGAGCGCGAAGTTGCTGTCGTACATCGGCAGGTAGTTCCAGGTGAGCCCCTGCCACCCGTCCTCGTCGGCCATGTTCTTGGCCTGGCTCCACGTGTACGAGCCCTTGATCAGCAAGCCGTCCCTGAACGGCCGGTTGAGCGCGAACTGCAGGCCCTTGTACCGGCTCTTGGTGCGCCCCGCCCAGTCGTTGATGGCCGTCGTGCCGGCAACGGCGAAATACGGCACCGCGCTCCCGCCGCCACCGGGCCTGCCGACGTTGACGTTCAGGTCGGCGTACCCGCCGTTGGTCGCCGTGCCCACGTACGAGATTTCGCCCGACATGCGCAGCGGCAACCGGCGCTCGTAGGTGATGTTCCACTGGTGCACGGTGCCGCGGTCCACCTCTCCCGGGCGCGGCGAGCGGATGAAGACGCCCCTGGGAAGGGTCACGATGCCGGACGAGGTGTCGGGGAGATTGACGACCGGGATGCCGGCATTCAGCGTGGTCACCCAGTCAAAGGTGCCCGCAGCGGTCGCATTGTTGTTGATGTCGAACGGGTAGGACCCGCGCATCGGGCGCGACCAGGGCAGCGGGTTCCTGGTCTGGCCGTAGCCCGCTCTGAACACGTTGTCCTCGCTCATGCGGTACGCCGCCCCAACACGCGGTTCGATGTACCAGCCGTTGTAATCGATGCCGGCGTCCTTCTCCTGGCCTCCGATGCCGCCAAGGATCACCTGGTACGTGTCGTAGTCGAGCCGCTCGATGCCCCTCCCGACCCTGCTCATGAGCGGGTAGTAATCCAGGCGGGCGCCCGCGCTCACGGTCAGCTTCTGGGACACGTTCCACCGGTCACGCAGATACCACGCGAACTGGTTCTCGCGGCCCGTCATCGTCTCGACCTGTGTGTCCTCCGCGTAGCGGTTGGGGATGCCCATCAGGAACGCGGCGAAGTTGTTCCAGCCGGGTGACGTGTAGCCGACGGCGCCGGTCGTGTTGTTGACGAACTCGAAGCCGCCCTTGAGACCGTACGAGCCCCACTCGGCCTGATCGTGGTTGAGTTCCAGGCGCACGAAATCCATCCCGGCCCGAATTTCGTGCTTCGAGAAGATCTTCGTGAGCGCGAAGGTGCCCGAGTAGCTGATCTCCTTGCGCCAGAGCGGCATCCAGTTCGGCGAGGTGCCGATGTCGTAGTTCGAGTCGAAGGTGGGCAACCCGCTCTCGCGAATATCGTTCGGGTTGTTCACGCCCGGGATGCCGAGCTCGATCCCGTAGTTCGTCCCGAAATCAGGGGGAAGAACGTCCTGGTCCTGCCGGCTCATGCCGAAGTTACCCTCGATGACGGTCGTCGGGCCCAGCGTCCAGGTGGTACCGAACGTGGTCAGGACCACCCGGGTGTTCCCGATTGACGGATCGTCGAAGCCGAGGATGAAGTTGTTACCCGAGCCCTCGTTCTTCATGTATCCCAGCTTGCCCCAGAGCACCGCCGCCGGCGATATCTGCCAGTTGATCTTGACGTCAACGTTGTCGCGCGTCTGGAATTCCTCGCGGAGCTGGCTGTAGTCGTCGAGCAGGAGGTTGGAGTTGAGGTCCCTGTCGCTGTTCACCGCCGGGTAGAACCTCATGACGTTCTGCGCGATGGGGTTCAGGAACTGCGCCGGGATCCGGTTGTCCGTCCACTGCTCCCGGCTGGCGCCCGTCCGGTCGGAGAGCGGGTTGAACAGCCTGAACGTCGGGTACGCGGCCGCCACCTCGCTGAAGTCGCCGGCGCGCATCCTCGCCGTCGGCACGGTGTAGGTGTAGGTTATCGGGCGCGTGGTGTCGTAGCGTTCCCACGAGGCGAAGTAGAACAGCTTGTTCTTCTTCACGGGCCCGCCCGCGGTCCCGCCGAAGGTCTTCGTGTCAACCCCCGGTTTCGGCAGGTCGAAGTAGTCGTTGAAGTACGTGTTGGTGTTGAAGGCATCCTGGTTCCAGAACAGGAACGCCGAGCCCTTCACCTCATTCGTGCCCGACTTGGTGATGACCGTCTGTGCCGCACCGGCGGCCATCCCGGTGTCGGCGTCGAAGTTGTTGGTCGAGATCTGGACCGTTTCGATTGACTCGGCCGACTGGACGTACATCGCGTGGTGCGGCAGCCAGACGTTGACGGACACGGCGCCGTCCACGCGCGTCGTGTTCGCGTTGGGCTGAGTGCCGTTCACCCACGTGCGCAGCGACCGCGCCGGCGTGTCGATCTCCGCGTTCTGGAACTGCGTGGGGGTCGCGCCCGGCACCAGGTTGAGCAGCGACTGGTAGTTCCGGAACTGGTTCAGCGGCAGGTTGGTGATGGCCTTCGCCGAGATCTCCGCGGTCAAGTCCGCCTTCTCGGTCTGGAGCAGCGTGCTCTCGCTCACCACATTGACGACTTCTTCGAGCGCCCCGACCACGAGGGTCACGTTGATGCGGACGGGGTTGCCGGCGGTCACCGGGATGGCCGTCTGCTTGAACTCCTTGAACCCCGTGAGCGTCGCGGTCAAGTCATACGTACCGGGTAAGAGGTTGCGGAACGCGTAGGCGCCGGTCTCGTCGGTCTGCGCTTCGACCTTGAGGCCGGTGCCGGTGTTGATGGCGATGAGGGTCACGCCGGGCGTGATGCCGCCCTGCGCGTCGGTGACCGTGCCGACTATCGACCCGTACAAGGCCTGCCCCGACAGCGACGGCGGCGCGAACCCGATCGCCGCGATCGCCAGAACGACCGCCAAGACCTGCGGGCTTCTGAAACGACTCATTTGTTCGACCTCCCTAGTCCGCAATCCCGCGTCCCCCCAGGCGAACCGCGGGCGCAGCAACATGAGAATCAATGGATCGAGCGACACTACTTCGCCGAGCGGCGTGTGTCAATGGATGCGCGCTGGCACCTCCGGGCAGCGGGTACGCGCGTACATCCACCCCGTTGGATCCGCAAGTCCACCGGGATGAATCCACCGGCATTACCCAGGGGGCCAGGGTCGCAAGAAGCGTGAGAATGACTGGCAAACTCGTAGCGGCCCTCGCCCCCCGCACCTGTCACCGTGAGCGGGAATCCTGCTAATCAATGCCCGCGCCAACTTCTGTCGTCGATGCTGCGCGCCGCCTCTGGCCATTTTGTTCGGCTCGCGAACAGATTGCGCCGCACCCGGCGGCGCACCTCTCAACCGGCCATGCGCCGTCGGCCGGCTCTTGCCGTACAATTAGCGGCTGTCCTGAACGAAGGAGGTCCGTCGATGCAGAGAGCGATTGCCGTGTGCGCGATCCTGGCGTGGAGCGCCGCGACCGCGCTGGCACAGCCCCAGGAGACACCCAAGCCCACCCCCGAGCACCAGAAGCTCGGATACTTCGTCGGCACGTGGGCCACGTCAGGTGAAATGAAGCCCAGCCCGTTCGGCCCGGGCGGCAAGATGACGGGCACCGACGTCTGCGAGTGGTTCCAGGGGAACTTCGCCGTGGTGTGCCGCTCAGAGGGCACGTCCCCGATGGGCCCGATGAAGGGCCTCGGCATCATGGGCTACAACGCCGACGAGAAGGTTTACACCTACTACGGCGTCGACAACTCGCCGATGAACATGGCGACGGTGCCGAAGGGGACGGTCCAGGGCGACACCTGGACGTACTCCGACGAGTCCATGATGATGGGCAAGAAGGTGAAGTCGCGCTTCATCCTGACGACCAAGTCGCCGACCTCCTACACCATGAAGTGGGAGATGGAGCAGGACGGCAAGTGGACCACCGTCATGGAAGGGACGGCCACGAAGAAGAAGTAGCGATCGGCTGGAGCCGGCGGCGACGGCCGCCGGCTCCACGTGGTGCAGGATCGCTCCCGCTTGTGACCGACCGCGCGACTTCTGCCCTCACGGCGTCGGGCCGCGGCCGTTTTTCTTCTTCTTCTTCTTCTTTTTCTTCGACTGCTTCTTCCTCGGCTTGGTGCTCGGCTTCTTGACTGCCATGCGCTCTCCTTTCACCTTAGGGTTCCCTCCGCCCGCTCGATGATCAGTTCACCGTTCGCGCCGCTCGACCACCGTGCCGTATCGAGCCGCGGCATCGCCGCCGTTCGAGGCCGTCTGCGCCGCTCGCGCCTGCGGGGACGCCGGCACGCGTCCGCGCAGACGATCCACTTCCCGCCGTCCGACTCCCCATGCTCGTGCAGCAGCGCCGCAAACGCGCGGTTGGCGGCGGCCGGCGGAGCGTACTCCCCGAGCGGAATTGCCAGCGCCAGGCAGCGCGACCCGTCGCGCACCAGGAGGCCGCGCGCGAAAAGCGGCGCCAGCGTGTGCTCGATCGCCTCGGTCCCGCACGGCGCCACGCCGTTCCTTCGGCCCGCGCGTGCGAGGTACGAGATCTCCCGCACCGCGTCGCATTCACGGTAGAGCAGCCGCGCGAGCCCGCTCAGCACCGTGAACGGCGTCGTGCTGACCGGCCGCATGTCGACGATGACGAGGTGCTCGCCGCTATCGACGGAGACCAGATAGCTCCTGCAGGCCTCGCGCTGCCACGCCCGGATCGCACGCGCCAGCCGCCGCGTGTAGCCGTCGACGTCGCGCGCGTCCGTGTACGTGAAGTGGCACGCGAGGTTGGCGATCGCCTCGTCCGGCAGGCGGTAGACGTAGCGGTAGGAGGGCAGCGGGACGACGGCCGTGAAGCCAAGCCGATCGGCATTCTCGAAGTTCGGGCTGAAGCGATCCAGCCGCAGGCGGGAGCCGACGAGCGGCGGCGGGAGGTGCGTCAGCAGCGGGACCAGCCGCGCGAGGCGCTCGTATTCCTCCGGCGGCTCGCCGGGAAAGCCCCAGAGGAAGTTCCACCTTACCCGGACGCCGAGCTCCCGGCACCATTTCAGCAGCTGCATGTTCTGCAGCCCGGTCACGCCTTTTCGCATCAGCTTCAGCACCGCGTCGCTGAGGCTCTCGATGCCGGGCTGAATGGATACACCCGCGCGCCGCAGCCGGCGGACCTGCTCCTTCTTCAGGTTCGCCTTGGTCTCGTAGAACAGCGCGACGCCGCGTCGCCGGCGCCTGGCGAGCGCGGGGATGACCTCGTCGAAGTAGCGCAGATCGAGGATGTTGTCGACCGCTTCGATGTCGCACTCCGGGTGGCGCCGCATCAGCTCCCCGATCTCCGCCAGCGCGCGCGCGGGCGACTTGCTCCTGTAGAAAATCGTCGAGCCGTTCAGGCCGCAGAACGTGCAATGCATCCGCTCGCCCCACCAGCAGCCGCGCGAGGTCTCGACGAAGACCGAGGGCTGCCAGTCGCGCCCGTAGCGGCTCGCGTCGAACTGCTCGAAGTAGTCGCGGTAGTCGGGGACCGGGAGCCGATCCATGTCGCGCACCATCGGTCCGTGGTCGAACTCGCCGATGGCGAAGTCGCACTCGACGCCGTCCCGCAGTCGCACGCCCGACAAGCCGGACAGCGGGCGCCCGTCGAGCACACGCCGCACGAGCTCCGGGAAGAGGAGATCCGCCTCGCCCGAGATCGCCGCGTCGACGAACGGGAACGACCGCACGGTCTCGGCGCCCATGACGCCTTCGCAGTTGGCGCCGCCGAAGATCACGAACGTCGATGGCGACGCCTGCTTCAGACGACGCGCCAGGGCGAGCGACGCGACGTGCTGCTGGAACGCGCTGGTGAAGCCGACGAGCCTCGTGCCCTGCCGCAGCAGGATCTCGAGGCACTCGTCGAGGAAGCCGTCCACCCGACCCCGGGCCTTGAGCATTCGGGCGATGAGCGCCGTCGAGTAGCACCCGCGGAGCAGGTCCGTGACATACCGTTCGTCGTCAGCGGCGGTCGTGCCGAACAACGCGCGGGTGAACAGCCACTCTCCCGCCAGGTCCCTCAGCGCGGGCCGGCCATCGGTGCCGATGCCGGTGTAGAAGGCCTGTCCGATCGACTCCGCAAATCGAATCGAGAAGTAGTGGACGCGCGCCTGCAGGTCGTGTTCGGCAAGCGCGGCGCTGAGGAGGCTCAGGCCGAGCGACGGCGCGAAGACGGGGCCGAACGGCATGCAGACCAGCGCGACGTCTGCGGCCAAACATCACCTCGCGGTTGTGGGCGGGAGACGGGGGCATTCTCGGCGTGACGCACCCGGGCTGTCAAGGCAGTACGCGTATAATCGCCCACCGCCATGCCCCTTGCCGCCGGCACGCGGCTCGGTCCCTACGAGATCCTCGCGCCGCTCGGCGCCGGGGGTATGGGCGAGGTCTACCAGGCCAGGGACACCCGCCTCGATCGCACCGTCGCGATCAAGCTCCTGCCCGCCGCGATCTCGGGTGATCCGAATCGCAGGGCCCGCCTCGAGCGCGAGGCAAAGACGATTGCCGCGCTCTCGCACCCGCACATCTGCACGCTCCATGACGTCGGCGAGCACGACGGGTCGATCTTCCTCGTGATGGAGCGCCTCGAGGGACAGACGCTCGCGGCGCGGCTGGCCAACGGCCCGCTGTCGAGTGCTCAGGCCCTGACGATCGCGATCGAGATTTCCGACGCCCTCGCGGCGGCGCACCGCCGGGGGGTCATCCACCGCGATCTCAAGCCGTCCAACGTCATGCTCACCAGGTCGGGCGCCAAGCTGCTCGATTTCGGACTGGCGAAGCTCACCGATCGCGCCACGCCGACCGGCAGCCTGGCGTCGGCACCCACGCACTCCACGACCTTGACGGCCGACGGCGTCATCGCCGGCACACTGCACTACATGTCCCCGGAGCAGCTGGAGGGCAAGCCGGCCGACGCACGCAGCGACCTCTGGGCGGTGGGCGCGATCATCTACGAGATGGTGACCGGTAAGCGCGCGTTCGAGGCGGGAAGCGCGGTCGGCGTCATCGGCGCGATCCTCGAGCGCGAGCCGACCCCGGTCGCGGTGCTGCAACCCCTCATCCCCCCCGCGGTCGACAACATCGTCCGCCAGTGCCTCGCGAAGTCGCCCGACGATCGGCCGGACACGGCGCACGATCTCGCGAGCCAGCTGCGCTGGATCCGCGAGGCCAGCGGTGCCGCGGCGGCCGTGTCGGTCAGGGGCGGCGCGCGGCGCCACTGGTTCCGCCCCGCGCTCGCGGTGACGGCGGCGGTGGTCGTCACCGCGGCGATCACCTCCTGGCTGTGGGCGCGCTGGCGCCCGGTCGCCTCCGTGCCGGCGGTGGTCCGCTCGGAGCTCAGTGTCGCGCCCGCCGAGGAGCTGAATGCGGGGACCAATACGGGGTGGGCGTGGATGCCGGCAGCGGGCGGCGCGCACACCGCGTTCGCATGGACGCCCGACGGCCGGACGTTGCTGTTTGTCGGCCGCCGTGACGGCGTGCATCGCATCTACGCGCGGCCGCTCGACCAGATGGAGGCGCGCGCGCTGGCCGGCACCGACGGCGCGAAGGCGCTCGCGGTGTCACCCGATGGCCTGTGGGTGGCGTTCTGGGCGGACAGGGTGCTGAAGAGAGTCCCGATCGCCGGGGGGCCGGTTGTCGAGGTCCTCCGCGGCATGAACACGCCGCCCATGGGACTCAGCTGGGACACGCGCGGCAACGTGTACTTCGGCAACGTCCACGACCGCAGCGTGTGGAGAGTCTCGGCGGATGGCGCCGCGACCAAGGCCACGACTGCCGGCGATGCGAACTGGGCCGACATCCTGCCGTGGCCGTTACCCGGCGGCGACGTGCTGCTGCACACCGTCCGCAAGCGCGAGTGGTCGTGGGGCGACGAAGAGATCGTCGCGGTGCGGCTGGCAAGCGGCGAGCGGAAGACGGTGCTGCGGGATGCGGCCGACGCCCGCTACCTGTCGACCGGCCACCTCGTGTTCCTGCGGCGGGGCGTGCTGTTCGCAGTGCCGTTCGATACCGGGCGGCTCGAGGTGAGGGGCACGCCGCAGGCCCTGGTCGAAGACGTGGCGCAGGCGCTCACGGCATTTGACAGCAACGACGTGACGGGCGCCGGCCAGTTCGCGGTCGCCCCGACGGGCACCCTCGCATGGGTCCGCGGTCCGGTGGTGCGTTACCCGGGGCAGGCGATGGTGTCGCTCGACCGCCAGGGACGCGTGACGCGCCTGCGCGCGCCGGAGAAGAGCTACGTCATGGGGGTCCGCCTGGCGCCGGGCGGCCGCCGGCTCGCGGCCGCGGTCCGCGATCTCGGCGAGGTCAGTATCTGGACGTACGACCTCGACCGCGGCACCGCCGCGCCGCTGCCGGGCGCCCGCGGCGGCGAGGCATACCTGCACGTGTGGACGCGCGACGGCGAGCGCCTGCTCTTCCACTGGCTCAAGGACGGGCGCCCGTCGCTCGCGTTCCAGCGGGCAGACGGGACGGCGGGCCCGCAGGTCCTCGATGTGGGTGCGGGAACCTCGCCGTCGTCGTGGACCGCGGACGGGCGGCTGATCGTCGTGACCTACGGCGGCGATCTCGCGATGGTGACGTTCGAGAGCGGCCGGCCGGCGCTGCGCGCGCTCACGCAGACGCCGCACGCGGAAGCGTGGCCGGAGGTGTCGCCCGACAGCCGCTGGCTGGCCTACGCGTCGAACGACTCCGGGCGGTTCGAGGTGTACGTGCAGCCGTTCCCGGGAGCCGGCGCGCGCACGCAGGTGTCGATCGGCGGCGGCGAGAGCCCCGCGTGGCATCCCGACGGCCGCGCGTTGTTCTTCATCGGCGCTTCCGACGCGGCCGGGAAACGGCAGATGAAGATGGCGACGTTCGAGCCGGATCCTCCCGTACGTATCGGGGCGGCGAAGGTGCTCTTCCAATTCGATCCCACGGTGCTGAAGCTCTTCTGCGGGACTATTCGCTGCTACGACGTCTCGCCCGACGGGCAGCGCTTCTATGCGGTGCAGACGCCGGAGGCCCCGCCGCAATCCATGGTGAAGCAGATCACCCTGGTTCAGAACTGGTTCGGAGAGCTGCAGGCGCGGGTGCCGGCGCGCTGAACAGACCCCTGAACGATTTCGGCGCCAGCCGGCTGTCGTTCACGGCGCTGCGAAGCTCAACTGCTCGGCGTCCTTTCTCGCGAAATTCCCGTCGAAGTCGTGCGCCGGCCGTGGCACAATCGCGCCACCTCCACGGCTGTCGCGTGGCATCGATCCGTCGACGCTCAGCTGACCGCGCGCACGCGTGGGTGGGGTGCGCAGAGTCGGAGGAGCGTATGGCCGGCACGTCGGACCAGGTCTTTCTTCGCGCCTTCACGTGGTTCCAGGCCGCCGTCGATCGGCTCGAGGCTGAACTGCCCTCCGCTCCCTTCGACCTTTCGTCGGCGCTCACCGACATCTTCCGCACCCGCATCGGCCTCGAGCTCGACAAGACCACCGCGACCATTGATCCGTCGTCGTTCTCCGCGACGCGCGCCGAAGCGAAGTCGCTGGCCATCGCCACGATGGTCACCGGCGAGACGCTCGCCGCGCTGCGCACCCTCGGCAGCATTCTCGCCAGCCTCGGGGGCGGGAATCTCAGCCTCGACGATCTGAGCAAGATCATCCAGCAGATCGCCCGCCTCACCGGTGCCGACCCGGGCAAGCCGCCGAGCGCCTACTCGATAGCCAAGCTGCTGCTGATCCTCAGCGGGGACGCCGACGAGCCGGAGAGTCGCCCGCCGGCTCGAAAGCTGGTCCTGCTGCTCACGAACAATTCGGGGTTGAGCGACACGCAGGTCGCCGAGCCGCAGATGATTCTCGGGCTGGCGGTGATGGCCGTCGGCACGATCCTCGACCGATCGTTCGGCGGCGCCGGGCTGCCGGCCGTCCTCCCGCCGCCGGTGACCGCGCCGACCGCCGATCGGCAGAAGACGTTCACGCTCGCGCGCAGCGACGACGGGTCGAAGAAGCTGACGTTGACGCTCGGCGTGACCACCGCCGGCGCGGAGACGAAGCTGTTCGCCGAGCTGGAAAGCAAGCTGGGCACGGCGGCGCCTGCCGGCGACGGTGTCGAGCTCCAGTTCTCGACCACCGGGAGCGTGCGCGCGCAGTTCGCGCTTCCCGCGCTCGTGCCGCTGCCCGCGACCATCCCGCCGCCGGAACTCGGCGGCGCGCTCGACATCGGCATCACCTTCAGCCGGCGGAGCAGCGCGGCGCCGCTGCGGCTGGGACCGGCCGACGCTACCCACTTCTCCATCGGGGAGCTGTCCGGCGGGATCCGGCTGAAGAACGACACGCCGCAGGTGGAGTTCGATCTGAAGGACACCACGCTGGTGCTCGACATGCGCCAGGACGCGCTGCTCAGCGCGGTGATCGGCGACGCGATCGAGGTGGCGCTGACTTTCGGCCTGATCGGCGACGTTGCCGGGCTGCGGCTGCGCGACGGGACGGGTCTCAAGGGGACAATACCGCTCGAGAAGATCCCCAACAGCCCCGTTCAGATTCCCTTCCTGTACTTCGACCTCACCACCGGCGGCACTCTCGACCGCGTCGATATCGAGATCGCCGGCTCGTTCCAGGTCGCGATCGGACCGTTCGGCGGCTCGATCGATCGACTCGGCACGAAGCTGAACATGGACGGGCTGCTCGGCGGCGGCGGCAACCCGGTCGCCGGGTGGGGCCTGAAGCCGCCGTCGGGCGCCGGCCTGGCCATCGACGCCGGCGTGATCAAGGGCGGCGGCTTCCTGATCTTCGACCCCGACCGCGGGGAGTACGGCGGGATCCTCGAAATCAAGCTGATGCAGATCGGCGTGAAGGCGATCGGGCTGCTGTCGACGAAGAACCCTGGCGGCTGGTCGCTGCTGCTGATCATCACCGCGCAGCTGCCCTCGATCCAGCTCGGGTTCGGCTTCACCCTGACCGGCGTCGGCGGCCTGCTCGGAGTGCAGCACACCATCGACACGCCGGCGCTCAGCTCCGGCCTCTCCAGCGGGTCGCTCGACAGCTTCCTCTTCCCGCAGAACCCGATCGCCAACGCGGCGCAGATCATCAACCAGCTGCGCACGATCTTTCCGTTCAGGGTCGGCGGCTTCGTGATCGGGCCGATGCTGGAGCTCGGGTGGGGGACGCCGAGCCTGGTCACGGCGCGTATCGGCGTGCTGATCGAGGCGAGCCAGATCGTCGTCGTCGGCCAGGTCATCGTGCAGCTGCCGCCGCTCGTGGACAAGCCGCTGGCGCTGCTCTACCTGCAGATGGACATCGCCGGCGGCGTCGTCTTCCAGCCGCTGAAGTTCTGGCTCGACGGCCTGCTCCGCGACTCGCGCGTCCTGTTCATCTCGCTCACCGGCCAGTTCGCGTTCCGGGCGCTGTTCGGCGACAAGCCGAGCTTCCTGATCAGCGCCGGCGGCTTCCACCCGCGCTTCACCGACGTTCCGCCCGACGTGCCGGCGCCGTTCCAGCGCGTCGGCGCCGAGTTCTCCATCGGCATCGTCGGCATGGAATTCAAGGGCTATTTCGCGGTCACGTCGGCAACCGTGCAGGGCGGCTCGTCGATGCGGGTCTGGGGCGACGTCGGGGTCGCCGCCTTCGAGGGCGGCTTCGAGTTCAACGCGATCATCTACGTCGTCCCGACGTTCCGCTTCGAGGTCGACATCCACATCTGGGCCGGCGTCGAGGTCTTCGACATCGACTTTGCGAGCGTCGACATCTATGGGCTGCTGGCCGGCCCCGGCCGCTGGCACATCGTCGGGCGCGCGACGATCCACACGCCATGGCCGCTGCCCGACTTCCACTTCAAGGTGGACGAGACCTGGGGCGAGGACCGCGAGACGATCGTCCGCCGCATCCGGCTCGCCGACGAATTGAAGAAGGAGCTGGAGAGCAGGGACGACAAAGGGACGCCGGTGACCTGGTCGGCGGTGCTGCCGCCGGCGAACGACGGCTTCGTCACGCTGATCACGCTTCCACCCGAGCCCGGGCTGCTCGGCCATCCCAATGCCCTGCTGCAGTTCGTGCAGAAGCGCATGCCGCTGGCCAAGGCGCTCACCAAGCTGGGCTCCGACGCCATCGAGGGCGAGAAGCAGATCGGCATTGCGACGGTGCGCTTCGGCCCCATCGAGAAGCCCGCGGACCGCCGACTGGACGACCCGTTCCCGATCGCGCAGTTCATCGACATGAACGAGGACGACCTGCTCGGCAAGCCGTCGTTCGAGCGGCTCGAATCCGGGTTCGAGGTCGGCCAGCGCGACTACCTCTTCGGACAACCGGTGCCAGAGCTGTTCGACTACGAAGAGGTGAACCTGTCCACGCCGCAGGAACCGACCATTCTCGGCCGCCTCGGACTGTTCCAGTCCGTCCACATGGCCTGGGCGCTCGAGAACGGCGCCGCCGGGCGATCGGTGCTGCGCGACAGAGCGCGGCGCATGCCCGAGGCCGAGGTCAAGATCGCGGTCGATCCGCCACCGCTGCAGGCGCTCGACACCGGGGCAGGAACGATGGCCGGTGCGGCGTTGAGCGGGCGCGCGGCGCGCTCGTACTGGACCGCGCAGGAGCAGGCCCTCGCCGCCGGCGCCGGCGTCGCAGTGATCGAAGCCTTCGAGCTGGCGTTCTGAGGACACCATGCCCATTGCCTACCAGTTCCTGCCCTGGGTGCGACGCGGGCTCGCCGTCGCGCTCGATGGTGAAGACAACCTCGGCGTCCCTGGCGCTGCGCAGTTGGCCGCGCGCGGCAGCGCGCAGATAGGCGTCACGCTCGCCGCGCCGCATGAAGCCACGGCAATCGCGCCGCTGGCGATGCGGCTGCACGGGCCCGGCGACGTGATCGGCATCGATCAGCGGCTCGTCGTCCGCACCGACCCGAAGCCCAACGCGCGCAACTTCGAGCCGAACTACCTGGCGATCGTCGACTTCGACCCGCCCGACTTCCCCTGGATGCTGACGCCGGCGAAGGCGCAGGGGAACCGACGGCTCCGACCGTGGCTGGTCCTGGTCGTGCTCGACGTAGCGAAGACGGGCCTGCCGCGTATGAGCGACGGAGCGCCGCTGCCGTCGATCCGCATCGACGCCACGGAGGTCGAGAACGAGCTGCCCGACCTGGCCGATTCGTGGTCGTGGGCACACGCGCAGCTCGTGAACGACAGCGCGGCACAGATCCAGGCGGACCTCCAGGGGCGACCGAGCAGCAACATCTCCCGGCTCGTCTGTCCGCGGCGGCTGAAGGAACGGACGGATTACGTGGCCTGCGTTGTCCCGGCGTTCGAGCCGGGCCGGCTGCGCGGCCTCGGGCGGGTGCAGGAGAACGATCCCAGCATCAGCACGCTCGCGCCGGCGTGGGAGAGGGCCGCCGATACCGAGGTGGTGCTGCCGGTTTACTACCACTGGGAGTTCTCCACCGGTCCCAAGGGCGACTTCGAATCGCTCGCCCGCCGCCTGCGCACGCCCGGCTCGTACAAGGGCACGCCCGTGGAGGCGCAACTGAAGGCCGTCGGCACGATCCCGATGTCGATCGACAACATCCTGAACGGCTCGCAGCCCGGCCTGACCACGACCATGGAAGGCGCGTTCGTGCCACTCGGTTATCAGCCCGGTTCGCCGCCGGCTGACGTGCAGGCGCAGAGCCTCGAGATCATCGTCAACACGCCGCAGGACCAGGTGGCCAACCCGGTGGCCGATGGCCCCGACATCGCGGTCGGGAAGCGGCTCGAGGTCAAGCCGCCGCTGTACGGCGCGTGGCACGCGAAGCAGCACCAGGTCTTCCGCGCCGGCGTCGGCCCGGCAGCGGCGCCGAAGCTCGGGGCGCACTGGCTCGCCGACCTGAACCTGAACCCGCGCTACCGCGGCGCGGCGGGGTACGGGGCGGAAGTCGTGCGGATGAAGCAGGAGGAGTACGTCGACGCCTGCTGGGACCAGATCGGCGACATCCTCGCCGCGGAAATGACGTTCAACCTCACACGGCTCGCGATCGAGTCGCTCGGCGCGCTGAAGCGCAAGCACTACGACGTGCTGCCGCCGGAGCGGCTGCTGCAGCTGTTCGGGCCGGCGCTGCCACGCATCGAGGCGCTCGGCACGCCCGCGCAGACGTTCCGCATCAACGGCACGGTGGCGTCGCTCGGCGGCCGGCTCGCGCGGTCGAGCATGCCGGCAGCGCTCGTGGACACGGCGATGCGCCGGGTCGCGAGCCCGGCCAACCGCTCGCTGCGGATGGCCGCGCGCCTGAACCGGACCGCCGACGCGCTGCCGGCGGCGTTCGGCCAGTACGTGACGACCATGGCGCGCGCGACCCGGAAGCCGGCGGCATTCGCCGTCAACTCGTTCGTGCCCGACGGGGTGGTGAGCACGCGGTTGTTCGAGGGGATCGATCTCCGCGGCGCCGCGACCACCGCCGTCGACCTCTCGAGCATCGGCCTCGGACGGGACACGGCAACCGTCGGCGATCTCCGGAAGCTGCTGGCCAGCTCGAAGGAAGCGGAGCGCGCGCTGGCGCGCGGCGTGCCCGAGCCGAAGCTGCGCGAAGGACAGAACATACCGATCTTCACCGACCTGCAGGTCGATCGTTTCGGGACGCTGATCTCGGCGTCCCCGACGGTGCGGGCGGCGGACTGGCTGACCGTGGCGTCGCTCATCGACGCGCCGGACGAGCGGGATGCCGCCGGATTCCTGGTGGAGATGGACACCACCACCGGCATCCTGCAGGTCAGCTCGCTGCGGCTCGACCGCCGCACCGGCGAGGTCACGGTCGGCCGCGTCGTCGGCCGCATCGACGCCACGGGCCGGCGCCTACGCGTGCCCACCACGCCGGTCCCGCGCCCGCGGGGGCGCGCCCGGGAAGCCGCCAGACCGGCAGGCCTCGCCAGGCTCGAGCTCGGCGAGGTCCGCGAGTACGACGCGGGCGGGCTGCTCGCGTCGCTGCCGCCGAACGCGTTGAGCACCGTCGCGGACGAGCCGGCGCCGACCCTGACGCTCGATCCGTCGCTGGAGTTCCGGCCGCTACAGGACCGCACGCCGACGGTCGCGAGCGTGACCATCCCGCCCCCGATCCGCGGCCGCGAGCCGCTGACCCGCTTGACGACCGCGACGCGCGGTGTGCAGACGACGTGGCGCGACGCCTTTGTCTCGGCGCGCGTCGAGGTGCAGGTGATCGACTTTCCACTGCGCGATGCCGCCGCGGTGCTGCGCGCGCGCACCGATCCGGCGCTGACGCTGCCGCGGCGCCTGGCCTCGACGGTGTCGATCGCGCAGGCCGCGTTCGACCGCGCCGGCCCGCACGTGGCGGCCTTCCTGCCGGCGACCGCGGGCCTCCACCACCGCTACATGATCCCGAAGTACTTCGACCGGGTGATGGCGTGGCCGCACCTGCGCAACGCCTTCTACCGCGACCTCGCCGATTACGACAAGCACGCGTTCATGCCCGGGATCGACGACCTGCCGCAGGACCTGATCATGCTCGTGCAGGTCAACCAGTACTTCATCGACGCGGTGATGGCCGGCGCCAACTACGAGATGAACCGGGAGCTGCTGTGGCGCGGGTTCCCGACCGACCTGCGCGGCACGCCGTTCCAGCGCTTCTGGGGCCGTGTGGGACTGACGAACGAGCTGCTGAACGACATGGAACCGATGCACCAGTGGAGGGCGCAGCCGCTCGGGAAGCGCACCGACGAGAACATGGTCGATCCCGACCGGATCGCGCTGCTGGTGCGCGGGCAGCTCCTGCGGCGCTACCCGAACACCGCCGTCTACGCGTGGAAGAAGCGCACGACGCCGCCGGCGAATCCCGAGGACCGCACCCGGCTGATGAAGGACGGGAACGGGAACCCGCCGGCCGGCGCGATCCAGACGCCGGTGTTCTCGGGGTTCATTGCGCCCGACGTCACGTTCTTCGGCTTCGACATCGACAAGGCCACGGTGGCGCAGTGGTGCTTCGTGCTCGAGGAGCAGATGAGCGAGCCGCGCTTCGGGTTCGACGTCGACGTCACGCCGCCCGGCCAGCCGCAGGGGGCCGCGCCGAAGCAGCGCTCGGCGTTGCGTTGGGCGTTGCAGGACCTGGCGCGGGACGACAGCGTGCTGCGGTCGCGCCAGTACAACCCCTACAAGGCGTTGTCGTGGAGCCACCTGCAGGTGGCGCCGGGCGCGTTTGCCACGGTGCAGAGCCTGGTCACCGTCGCCGACAAGCCGTTCACCTCGTTCCCGACGCTCGCGCCGAACGCCACCGCTGCCGAGGTCGCGAAAGCGCTGATCCAGGAACCGTTCCGCGCCTATTACCTCGGCGACGATCTCGCGTAGGAGCCCGGCATGCCCGTCCTGCCACTCGACCTCGGTCGCATTCGTGAAGCGCGGACCGCGCTCGCACGGCAGCGCGCCGCGCAGCGTGCCGCGGGTGCGGACCATCAACGCGCGACGGCCGAGCTCGAGCGCCTGCGCCGCGCCGGCGCGGATCCGCGCGAGCTCGAGCGGGCCGGCGCACGCGTCAAGGCGCTCGCCGATCGCGTGCGCTCCGCCGCCGCCTCGTCGCGCTCGTCGCTGAGAACGATTGGCGAGCTCTCCGAACGCCTGCGCGACCGGCGCGACCCCGCGGTCTTGGTGCAGGCGCTCGCGGCCTCGCACCCGGTCGCGCTCCTGCCCGTTGCCGTGCAGACCCGGTATGACAAGCAGACCACGAAGCTGATGATCCGGATCTACCCGGATACGCTGCACGGCTTCACGCACGATCCCGGACTCAGGCCGAGCGAGGTCGAGGACGGCAGGCGCTACTGGATCCAGCGGTTCGCCGTCCCGGCAGACTCCCGGTCGCCGTGGACGCACATCGCCCGCGTGCTCGGGCCGTCGCGCGCCGCCTACGTCGTGAAGGCCACGACGCCAGCCAACGCCGGCGCCATCGGGGAGGCGAGCGCGCCCGAGTTCGACGACGAGTCCATTCCGCTCGCGGCGAGCGACGCGCCGCCGGTGTTCGCGGAGGCGCTGCCCGATCGCTTCGTCGCCATCGGCTTCCGCGGCGGCCGCGAGATCTTCCGCAAGTGGGGCAGCGTGGTCGCCGACCAGCTGCCCGTGTCGCCGCATTTCGATCCGCTGCTGGTCGAGGAGCCGACCACGAAGGACCCGTTCGCAGGCGATCGCGCGTGGCTCGTCGACTACGCCGCCGCCGAAGCGGCGGGCATGGCGATCACGATCACCCCGACCGATCTCCGCGGCGCGCAGCTGTCCCAGGGCGTCGAGCGTCTGCTCGTCCTCGGGGTGGACTGGACACAGACGCCGGAATCGGCGGCGCGGCTCATCGCGTCGCTCCTCGACAACCATCATCACAGCGACGGGCTGGCATTCGTCGCGCAGGGCACGCCCACGAACAACACGGGCTCGACCCGCGCCGGTTACGCCGCCAGCGGCGCGGATGTGGTGGACGCGCTCGACCCCGCACAGGCCGGCGCTCAATCGGCGGCCGTGGCCGACGAGCTCGCCAGCGCCGGCGCCAGGCTCCAGCTGCTGCTCGGCGTGCCGAAGCCGGCCGTCGAGAGCGGCGGCGCGCCGGCGCCCGGCTTCGACGCCGGCGTCGTTCCCGGCGCGAGGCTGCTCGAGGGGGCGACCGCCGGCCACATGATCAACGCGCTCTGGAACGCAACGGTCGGCTACACCCTGCGGTTCTTCTGGAACCCGCTCGACAGCGCGCAGACGCTCATCGACGACGAGTCCATCGAGCTGTTGCGCGCCTTCGCCGTCCGCTACCTGCGGCCCGGCGGTCCGCTCTCCGTGCTGCGGGTCGGCGACACGCCGTACGGCATCCTCCCCGTGACCGCCAGGGCGTTCGCACCCAAAGGCAATTCGCCGCTCGAGCGTGAGCTCGCCGAGGCCATCACCTGGTTCCGCCTGCACTGGGAGCGGGCAGTGCGCAGCGTTCCCACGCTCCGCAACCCGAGCGCCGCGAGCCTGCACCAGGTGCTCGCAATGCAGCCGTGGGCGCTGGCCAAGCGGTTCTGGCAGCTCGCCGGCCCGGCGGCGATTCAGAACTATCCGGATATCCTGCCGCATGCGCAGTGGCAGGGCGCGTTCCTGCACCTGCTCGTCGCCGACCTGCTGGAGAAACATCCCGCCAGCATCAGGTCGCCGTTCCTCGCCACCTGCGCCGAGCGGCCCAAGCCGACGCCGCTCGACGCGGTGCCGTGGGTGCAGCGCGACCCGGCGCAGCCGAAACGCGAGCTCGACGGCGACCGGCCGCTGGCGCGGAACTTCATCGCCACGCTGCTCGACCTGCTGTCGAACCCGGCCTCGGAAATCCGCGCACAACTCGTCGCGATGGAGAACGGCGAGTCGCTGCTCGAGGCGATGCTCGCGTTTGCCGCCGACGAAGAGGTGCTACAGTCCGGGCGCCTGCTGTTCCGCGACCACGTGGCGTCGCGCCCGAACCTGAGCGCGACGATCAAGGCGCAGGCGCGCCGGCTGCGTCCCGCCGAGTACGTCGGCGTCGACGTGCAGACGCAGGTCGGCGACCAGTTCGACGTCGGCCACGCGAACGCCATCCTCGGGCTCAGGCTGCAGGGCACCACCAACAATCGCACCGTCGAATCGTTCATCGGCGGCCATCTCGGCGGCATCGTCGCCAGCTGGCCGGAGCAGCTGCAGAACATCGCCAGATTCAACGAGAGCCTCGCGTTCCTGAAGGACCGCCGCGCCGGGGAACTCGGGCAGGCATTCCGGACGACGCTCGATCTCTACGCCCACCGGCTCGACGCGTGGATCACCGCGCTCGCCACCAAGCGGCTCGACGAGATGCGCGAGCGCGCGCCCGAAGGCCTCCACATCGGTGCCTTCGGGGTGGTCGAAGACCTGCTGCCCGACTCGGTGCGCCCCGCCGACCAGGCGGCCGACAGCCTCGGCTACGTGCACGCACCGTCGCTGCAGCAGGCCGCCGCCGCGGCGATCCTGCGCAGCGGCCACCTCGCCAACCGCCAGGCGGCCGGCGGCGCGTTCGACATCGACCTCCGATCGCATCGCGTGAAGCGCGCGAAGCGCCTGCTCGAGGGGCTCGCGAACGGGCAGTCGATGGCCGCGCTGCTCGGGTATCGGTTCGAGCGCGCGCTGCGCGACGACAGGCTGTCGCAGCACATCCTCGAGCTGCGCCGCGCCTTTCCGCTGCGGCCGGCGGGCGAGAAGGCGACCGACGAGGCGAGGGAATCGATTGCCGCGCGTGACGTGATCGACGGCGTCCGGCTCGTCGCCGAGTACCGGGAGAAGGGCATCAATCACATCGCGGCGTCCGTCCAACCGGCCGTCACCCTCTCGGCCGGCGAACGGCAGACGATCAAAGCAATCATCGACGACCTCGTCGATCAGCTGGACTCCGTGGCCGACCTGCTGCTCGCCGAGAGCGTGTTCCAGATCGCCGGCGGCAACATGGACGGCGCCGGCGCGGCGATGCTCGCGCTCGACAAGCAACAACGGCCGCCCGACACGCGCGGCCTCGACACGCCGCACAGCACCCGTGGCTACACGCAGCGCGTCGTCGTCGCCATGCAGACGGACCAGATCGGCCCGTGGGCGGGCGCGGCCGACGATGACATCGCCGCCGCCGTCGAGCCGCGGCTGAACGCCTGGCTCGCCGGCCTGCTCGGTGATCCGGCGAGCTTCGTGTTCGGCGCCCGCGTGTTCAACGCCGTGCTCGATCCCGGGGATGCGACGCGGATCGTGTCGTGGACCGATTCCGGCGTGACGCTCGAGACCGGTCTGAACGAGCTGGGACTCTCGCCGCTCGCGCTGGTGCTGGGCAGCGAGGCGCAGCAGGTGGGGGGGCAGAGCGCGGTGCAGGAGCGCATCGGTGCCGTGCTGTCGGCCAAGGCGCGCGCGCGTCCCAACGCCGATCCCAGCCGCGAGGCAATCGTGCTCGACGCCGACTCGCCGCAGCAGGGCAGGCAGGGCCTGGTCGCGTTCGAGTCGTTCGCGTGGCTGCTGCGCCGGCTGATCGAACGCGCGCGGCCGCTGCGCCGGGTGGACATGGTGCTGGTCGAAGACGGCGTCGAGACCGGCGCGACGCTGGACGACGGCGAGTTCGCCGGCGTCGACCTGCCGGACCTGAAGCAGCGCCTTCAGGCCGCGGAGACGCCCGCGCAGGCTGCCATCGCGGCGCTGGATGCGGCGATCGCCGCCGTGCCCGCCAACCCGGACGCGGTCGCGGCGCTCGACCCGCAGGCGCCGGCGACCCAGGTGATGCTGGGGGGGCTACACGCGGCGTTGGGCCAGGCGCGCCGCCTGGGATGGCGCAGCGCTCTGCCCAGCGAGCGGGTGAGCGGGGCCACGGAGGCGGTCCAGGGCGAGCGCGTGGCCGCGGAGGAAACCGTCGCGCGCGCCGTCGCCCGCGCGAAGGCACTGGTCGCGGAGATCACGGCCCGGCTCGACGCCGCGCCATCGCCCGTCCCCACCGCCAGCCTGGCGAAGCAGGCGCAGGCTGCCGTCAACCGCATCCACGCCATCCTCGGCAAGTCCTTCCCCCTGCTTCCGCGCTTCACGCTTGGGGGGTATGCGCCCGCAGCCTCCGCGTCGCTCGGCGACCGCGCGACGCTGCTTGACGCCGACGACCTCGCGATTGCCGGATGGCTTCCGAAGCTCGGCTGCGTCCGCGAGGCGACCGGGCTGCTCGCCGACGTGCTGAGCGCCGCCGAGGCGATGGGGCAGGCCGGCGCGCCCGACGACCTCAAGCTGCTGCAGTTCCCGCGCAGCCCGGCCGCGCGCTGGGGCGCGTTGCCACCGGCGCCCGACCAGGATCTGCGCGGCGTCGTGGCGGTCGCGGCGCACGCGCCGTCGGCGCTGGCCACCATCGCTCCCGGCGACCTGCTGTGCGGGCTGTTCGTCGACGAGTGGTCGGAATCGATTCCGTCGACCACGGGGACGACGGGTCTCGGGTTCCATTACGATGCGCCCGGCGCGCGGCCGCCACAGAGCATCCTGCTCGCGGTGCCCGCCGACCCGTCGGCGGACGCCTGGACGCTCGACGGGCTGATCGACGTCGTCAACGAGGCGATGGCGCTCGCGCGCCTGCGCGCGGTGCGGCCGCAGGACCTGACCGGGCTCGGCTTGATCCTGCCCGGCATCATCCTCTCGAACAATTTCAAGCAGGACGTGCCGACGGTGGACTTCGCCGGCATCCTCGACAGGAACCTGGCGGTGCTGCGCGCGGCGGCTGGGCAGACGAGCACGTCGACCGTGATGAAGATGGCCGCCGGCACCACGGCACTTTTCGAATAGGGGGGCCAGCACATGCCGCCGCGCTTTTCAGCCTCGGCGATCGGGATCCAGTCGCTCTCGGCGGTCATCGCGAGGCCGGATCCGTCCGCCACGACCTGGTCGCGGCTCGAGCCGCTGCCGACCAGCGACGACGTGTCGGAGGCGCTGCAGGCGAAGGTGGCCGACCCGCTCTGGATGCTGGCGCGGCAGTGGCAGTTCAACGAGTTCCAGGGCGAGGACGCCGGGAGTCCCATCAAGGCGACGTTTCGCATCAGCGGCGTCCCGATCACGTCGCTTGCGGCCAGCGGCGTCACCCCGGTCGCGCTCGACGGCGCGGCGCCGATCGAGGCGCTGGTGGAGCGCGAGCAGGTGCTGCCCGCGCACCCGAAGCTGAACGCGCAGGCGGGGCAGCAGCTGATGCGCTACCTGCGCGCCGCCGGGCTCGGCGGCGTCGCGGCGAAGCTCGTCGATGACTTCCCGGCGCCAATCGAGAAGCCGAAGGACCCGGTCGGCGACAACGCCGGCTTCGTGTGGAACGCGCTGCTCGATCGCAAGGCAGTCGATGCGCGCACCGTCGCCGCCGAGCTGCGCCCGCGGCTCGGCAACGACGCGGCGCTCGACGCGTTCGGCTCCAGCCTGGGGGCAACACCCGCGCAGCTGTCGGCCTTCCGGAGCGCGGCCTCGCGCTGGATGCAGTGGCTCGCCGATCTCGCGGTCGAGGGCGGCGCGCCCGGCGCGAGTCCTTACTGGCAGCCGCAGCGGCTCGAGTACTCGTTCAGTCTGCAGGCCGACGGCACGCAGCCGCTGCTCCGGCTGGACGCCGACGAGTACACGGACGGGAAGCTGGATTGGCACACGTTCACCTTGAGTGCCGCGCAGGCGGGTGCCGCGCCGGGCGCGCAACTGATCGAGGTGGAGCCCAAGCGCCCGCAGATGCCGACCATTGCTCGCTATCCGGGCATGCCGGCCGATCGCTACTGGGAGTTCGAGGACGGGCGCGTCAACTTCGGCATGCTCGGCGCCGCCAAGACCGACCTGGCGCGTATCGCGGTGATCGAGTACGCCCTGGTGTTCGGCAACGACTGGTTCACGCTGCCGATCACCCTCCCGGTCAACGCCCTCTACAAGGTGGACGGCTTCGAGGTGGTCGACAACTTCGGCATCCCCGCCGTCATCCCGCCTGCGAAGAACCCGGACGGCTCACAGTGGACGATGTACGAGATGAGCGTGGCCGCGGCGACGGGCACGCCGCGTCCGCGTCTGACCGATCGTCTGTACCTGTGCCCGGCGGTGTCGGCGCTCGAGGGGCCTCCGCTCGAGCACGTCCTGATGATGCGTGACGAGATGGCGAACATGGTCTGGGGGATCGAGAAGCGCGTGCAGGGCACGTCGGGTGAGCCGCTCGACCGCAAGTTCGAGAGCAACCGCCTCTCGACCACGCAGGAGCTGCGTCCGCCGGCCGACGCGGTGGTCGTCCCCTCCGGGGCGCCGCTGCACTATCGGCTGCAGACCCCGGTCGCGGCACATTGGATCCCGTTCCTGCCGGTGCGCAAGGCGGGCGCGACGCCGGCGAACTGGGCGATCCAGCTGCAGCGCGGCGTGGTCACCCACTTCTACCAGGTCACGGAGACACGTCTCGACGACCCGCGCAATGCCGGCTACAAGGCGTTCATCCTGCGGATGCGCGAGGCACCGTTCGTCGAGAAGAAGGGCCCGGAAGGTTCAGAGGACAATCTCCTGCAAGGCTTCATGTTCCACCCGCGTGGCAGCATCCTGCGGCTCGACCCGAACGCGCAGGTGGAGACCGACTATCTGCGGATCGAGGAGGAGGAGGTGCCGCGCGACGGGATCGAGCTGACGCGCGCCTTCAACTACGCCCGCGACGCGCGCGGCCGCGGCCTGCTGTGGATCGGGCGGCGGAAGAAGACCGGCCGCGGCGAAGGATCGAGCGGCCTGCGGTTCGACGTGATCCGGCGGGGGAGGGGGTGAGCGACGCCATCCTGGTCTCCGGAACTTCTTCGAGGCCCCGGGTCTGGAGCGCATCAGGCACCCGGCGTTCCGACCCATGCAGATCGGCCCTCGATCGGCTGTCAAGGAGATCGTTCAGCTCTTCACGAAGTCGACGGCTCGCCTCGATGAGCACGCGCAGGTGCTGCAGGATTGAAGGCTCGTGCAATGCCGTGTTTTCGACACGTCGGGGAACTTCTTTCACGACGATCCGAACGAAATGCTCGGGGTTTCGGCCCACTTCACTCCCCGCCGGTCCGATTCGCAAGCAGAATGCCAGCGCGTATCAGACGCATACGTCATCCGAGCCGTGACGAGGCGATCAGGTGTGCTCTTCTGCGGGGGTCAAGCCCCAGAATCGGGCCAGCAGCCTGAACGGCTGGATAGCATCCGGCTTGCACATCAATACGGCTATGGCTCAGATGCCGTCGCCGAGAGACCGCCGCCGACTCCAAAGGCCGCTCCGCCTGCGCAAGCCCGCCGAACGACGTCAACGGAGCGTCGTGACCCGTGCGGAGTACAACGATCTGATTGAAGTGCTGAACGCACGCGGCGAGATCATCGACGGTCTGCGGCGCGACCTCGACGTGCAGTTCAAGCGTATCGCGCAGATACAGGCTGAACTCGATACGATCAAGCACGCGTGGACGAAGATGCGCGCGTCCGCCGCCGACCGCAAGTCCACGTAGCGCGTCAGGGCACGTGGCTCGGCTCACGGCCGGGCGATGGATCGAGCAGGCTGCGTTTTCGACGTGATCCGCAGGGGAGGACTTGGCGCTGACGAGTCATGGTGCCACTCCGTTGCCAGCGCCTGCGGCGCTGCCGTCTCCCAGCGCATGGAGATGCGTCCGCGTACGGACCAGCAGCATACTGCCGCTGAACGCCGGGGTTGCGAAGCACATCTGCCGCATGTCGTTCGCCGCCAGCAGCTCGAACGTCTCGCCGGCGCGAACGACGTAGACGACGCCATCCTCGCTTGCGAAATATAGGCGGCCTGCCGCGGCCACGGGAGGGGCTGAAGCCGCCGGCATCCGCCGCGATCCGTTGCTGACACAGCCGCCTCCCGGTCTTCACGTGATATCGCCACACTCGCGTTCCGCCCGCGCTCCCGTGAGTGGTGACATGGTCCTCACTCGACGCGCGATCGGAAGGAGCAGTCGCGGTTGAGTCGTGAGACAGCGTGAAAGACAGCGAAGCCGGTCTTGTCGCAGTGGCCAGCCCTCGCCCGTGCATCAGACGCGCCCGCTCCGGCTCGCGCACAGCACATTCACGTCAGCCGAACCGCGACAGCGATACCGCTGTGCTATCGTTCCTGCCCTCTCCCTGCCGCGCGCTCAGTGTCGCGCCGGGTTGAGGAAACGAGGAGCATCCGATGAGGCGCCGCGGCATCATCACGTGCTGTCTGTTCGCTGTCGCCATTGCCGCTGGAACGTCGATCGACGCGCAGCGGCCGCCGGCATCGCGGCCAGCCGCGCAACCGCCCGCCGGGCAGCCGTCGCCGCCGCCAGCGGTTCCCCTCCGGCCTGAAGACGGTCCGATGCCCCGTCAGGCGCCGAGGGTCGAGTCGGCGGTCACGACCGAGCACTCGGTGGCGATCAAGGGTCAGCGTGTCCCGTATCGCGCGATGGCCGGAACGCAGCCGGTGTGGGGCCCTGGCGGCGACCCGATCGCCTCGCTGTTCTACGTGTACTACGAACGGGCGGATGTGCAGGACCGCATCCGTCGGCCGCTGTTCATCTCCTTCAACGGCGGCCCGGGATCCGCGTCGGTGTGGATGCACATCGGCTACACCGGCCCGAAGTTCGTGAACATCGATCCCGAAGGGCACCCTGTCCAGCCCTACGGCGTGAGCGACAATCCGAACTCGATCCTCGACATCGCTGACATCGTGTACGTCGACCCGGTGAACACCGGGTTCTCGAGGATCATCGGGGATGCCGATCGCCGCCAGTTCTTCGGCGTCAACGAAGACATCGAGTACCTTGCGCGATGGATCGACACATTCGTGTCGAAGCACGATCGCTGGCGCTCGCCGAAGTTCCTGATCGGCGAGAGCTACGGGACGACACGCGTGTCGGGGCTCGCCGGCCGGCTTCAGGACGCGCACTGGATGTACCTGAACGGGGTGATTCTGGTGTCGCCGACGGGTCTCGGCGTCCCGCGGCAGGGGCCCGTCGCCAGTGCGCTTCCGCTGCCGTATTACGCAGCAACCGCCTGGTATCACAAGGCGCTCGCCCCCGAGCTGCAGCGGCGTACCCTCGATGACCTGCTACCCGAGGTGGAGCGCTATACGCTCCAGACCTATCTCCCCGCGCTCGCGCGCGGCGGCAGCCTGCCCGACGGCGAACGCCGCGCCGTCGCCGCGCAGGTCGCGCGCTATTCCGGCATCGCGGAGCAGGTCGTGCTCGACCACAACCTGGCGATCGGCACCGCGTTCTTCTGGAAGGAACTGCTCCGGCGCCGCGGGCTCACCGTCGGTCGGCTCGACTCCCGCTACCTGGGCATGGATCGCGAGAATGCCGGCATCACCCGCGATTACGATCCGGCGCTGACCGCCTGGAACCACGCGTTCGCGCCGGCGATCAATGCGTATCTTCGCCACACCCTGAAGTACGAGACCAGCCTCCAGTACTTCCTGTTCGGCCCGGTCAATCCGTGGAACCGGGAGGGAGACACGACGGGCGAGAACCTGCGGCAGGCGATGGCGGAGAACCCCCTCCTGCACCTCCTCGTGCAGTCGGGCTACTACGACGGCGGCACCGACTACTTCAGCGCGAAGTACACGATGTGGAACATGGATCCGGGCGGGCGGCTGGCGAACCGGATGCGGTTCGAGGGGTATCGCAGCGGCCACATGATGTACCTGCGGCACGAGGACCTCGCGACGGCGAACGACCACATCCGCGACTTCGTGCGCACCGCACTCGAGCGCGCGAAGGCGCCAGTGCGCTACCAGGACTCGCGCTGAACGCCAGAGTGGCGCTTCGCACCAACGCCGTTGCCGGTTGGCGCCTCAGCGCTTTCGTGGTGCGTCCGTCGGGCTCGTAGCGTAGGCCCTCGTGTAGTCGAGTGGTGCGTTCCGAACCACCGACTGGATGCCGCCGAGGATGTGCTTCCGGAATTCCGGCGTCGCATAGTCCTCCTTGCGGTGGCCCCACGACGTGTACCACTGCCGTCCCCCGTCGAACTCCTGGTACCACACGGCCGGGAAGACGTCGCCGAACGTGCTCGGCTTGTCCTTGGGATCGGTGATGGTGCGCAGGTCGTTGACCGCGAGGACCCGCAGGTTCACGCTCATCCGATCGAGGTAGTAGCACTCGTCGTCTCGCTCCCACGTGTCCGGCAGGTGCGCGAGCGAGGGGTGGTCGCGATCGAGGAGACGCACCGCGAACTTCTGTATCGGCGGATGGCGCACGAAGCGCGCGCCGAGCATCGCCGCAAACCAGTCCCAGGTCCGCTCCGTCCCGCTGGCCGAGTGAATGGCCGCGAAGCCGCCGCCCGACTGCACGTAGCGCATGAGCGCCACCCGCTGGGCGTCGGTATCGAACACCGTGTTGTTCGTGTTGGAGAACACCAGCGCGCTGTACTGCTGCAGATTGCCGTCCGTGAAGATCGCCGGGTCGTCCGAGGCATCCACCGCGAACCCGTGCTGCCGTCCGAGGTCGCGGATGGCTTCGATCGACATCGGGATGTTGTCGTGGACGTAGCCCTTGCCGTTCTTCGTGTACACGAGGACGCGGACCTTCGACCACTCCATCGTCCCGGCCGCGCACTGCCGAGCGGCGGGCTCGATGGCTGTCCGGACCGGAGTTCCGTTCACCGTGGTAAACGCCAGCACGAGACCGGTTGTCGACGCGAGCCATCTCTTCATGTTGCGTCCTCTTGCCGATGCTGCTTGCGCGGTCCGCAGCGCACCGGATGTCAGCATAGCGCGTCGGCGTGTGCGGCGCGAGGAGCAGCCACGCGTCAAAACGCGCGCGACGACCGGTCCATCCGACGCGCTGGAATCCGGGCCGGTGCCGGACAGAGCCGTCGTGGATCCGTCAGCGAGGGCTATACGGTCGAGGGATCCCGCAACGAATCCCGACCAGGGGGCAGAGAGTGCCCGCTGAACGTGGCCGATGCATACCGAGCTCATGGCCATCGCGCTCTTCTGCGTGAACGATGGCACGAGACAAGACGACTGGTCGTCCTGTCGATCTGCTGAAAGCGCCGGTGGAGCGACTGAAGGGATTCCAGCGTCCCAAGCTTGTGCACGAGGTGAGCCCAGCCTATACACCTGAAGCCACTCGACGCCGCGTGGAGGGAATCGTGGTGATGGACGCGGTGGCATGCCCGACGGCTCCGTCGGGCCCATCGAGGTCGTTCGGCTGCTGGACCGCGACCTCGATCAGTGTGCGACTGCCGCCGCGCCATCGTCACCCGCCGACCGCGTCCGAAAACCGCTAGACAGGGGCAGTGACGCCGGTCAGCATGACCTCATGGATCTCGACGTCGACGCGTGCTACCGCGCGTTCCGCACGCGCGATCCGCGGTTCGATGGACGGCTCTACAGCGGCTGCCGCACGACCGGGATCTTCTGCCGTCCGATCTGCCGCGTTCGGACGCCCCGTCGCGAGAACATGGTGTTTTTCCCCTCGGCCGCCGCCGCGCGGGCCGCCGGCTTCCGACCGTGCCTGCGCTGCCGGCCCGAGGTCGCGCCAGGCGTCGCCGCCTGGCGGGGAACGTCCAACACGGTCGCACGTGCGCTCTCGTTGATCGAAGGGGGTGCGCTCGATGAAACGAGCGTGGACAGTCTGGCTGAGCGTCTCGGCATAGGCGGGCGTCAACTGCGGCGGCTCTTTCGCGAGCATCTCGGCGCGTCTCCGGTCGCTGTTGCACAGACCCGACGAGTGCTGCTCGCCGTCCAGTTGCTGCGCGAGACGGATCTGTCGATGGCGAACGTCGCGCTCGCCGCAGGATTCGGCAGCATCAGGCGGTTCAATGAGGTCTTCACGCAGCTGTTCCGCCGCTCTCCCGCTTCGCTACGGAACGTCCGCGGCTCGGTCATGCCCGTGGCATCGTCCAGGGCTCTCGTCATCCGGCTGCCGTACCGTCCGCCATACAACTGGCCGGCCATCGCAGCGTTTCTGCAGGCCCGGGCGATTCCGGGGATCGAGTCCGTTTCGGAGGGCCGGTACGTGCGCACGATCGAAATCGATGGCGTGCACGGCGTGGTCGCCGTGGAGCCGGCGGATGGACGTGCCCTGCAGGTGGCGATCCGTTTTGCGCGGCTGGCGACGCTGCCGGTGATCATCGAACGCCTGCGGCGCGTCTTCGATCTCGCCGCGGACCCGGAAGGAATCGACGCCCACCTGGCCGTGGATCCCGCGCTCGCGCCGCTCGTGGCGGCGCGGCCGGGATTACGCGTGCCAGGTGCGTGGGACGGCTTCGAGCTGGTCGTGCGCGCGGTGCTCGGCCAGCAGATTACCGTTCGGGCCGCGGTGGGTCTGGCCGGCCAGCTGGTGCGGCGTTACGGCGAACGGCTCGCCGAAACGCTGCGCGGCGAGACACCGCTGACGCACGTCTTCCCACGCCCGGAGCGGATCGCGTCCGCCGACCTCACGGCAATCGGCCTTCCGCGCGCGCGCGCGCGCGCCTTGTCCTCGCTCGCCAGCGCACTGGCCGAGGATCCTCATGTCCTCGATGGTGGACGCAGTCTGAGTGAATGCGTGACACGGCTGACACGGTTGCCCGGTATCGGCGAATGGACGGCGCAGTACATCGCGATGCGCGAGCTGCGCGAACCCGACGCATGGCCGGCGGGTGACATCGGCCTGAAGCGCGCCATCGCACGCCTCGAGGGGCAGGCGCTGACATCACGCCAACTCATCGCGAAGGCGGAGCGGTGGCGGCCCTGGCGCGCCTATGCGGCACAGCACCTGTGGGCTTCGGAAGCTTCGCGCTGAAAGGGAACCGGCCGGTTTCGCTACTCCTGACAATGCTGATGGCTGCGACGGCCTTCGGCGCGCCGGCTGCGGGACGAGTGGCGCGTCAGGAAATCGACAACGTCGCACGTTCGCACGTCTCTGTGGCGTCGTGGGTACTTCTATGCGAGTGACGCCGCAGCCAGCCTCGACTGGGATCGCTTCGCCGTCCACGGCCTGAAACGCGTCCGCGCACAACATGAGCGATCGTCCTATCGGTGTCGCGGAGTGGCGCGAATACGCCATCCAGGGAACAGTTGCGGACGATGCGGCGAACGTGGCGTTTGGGGCGATGGCGTCCGGCGCCGTCCCAGCCGATTTCGATGCGGTCGATCTGAGCGTGCGGGACGCCGCCGGCGCATGGACGTCAGTCCAGATCACGGGCCCCGGGTTCGAAGCGGCTGCAGACAGCGAACCCGCAGGTGAGTATGCAGGTCACGCGCCACGACGGGCAGGCGCCGCATGACCTCGTCGGTGTCACGCCCGATATCCCGATGACGCCGCCGCTCGCCGCGCTCAGGGAGGGCCGCGACGAGCTGCTGGACGGGCACTCGGTCTGATTCGGGAGAGGTGAACAGTCCGTACTCACGCAGTTGAAGGCGAGCTCGATGCACCCGGCTCTCCGTGGCTGGAGCAGCCGCTATCTCCCTCTCGCCGGGGCCTACTTCAGCAGGACGCGCTTCACGTACTCCGCGCTGACGGTGATGCTGCGGATGGGATCGTGCGTGAAGTTGCCGCCCTGCTCGACGAAAAAGTGCTTCAGTCCGGCGAGCTCCGCATCCGGCCAGATCTTCGTGAAGTCGATCGTGCCGTTGCCCACCTCGGTGTAATCGCCGCTGACCGGGTGGACGTCCTTGACGTGCCACATCACGAAGCGGCCGGGCGCACGCCTGAACAGGTCGTGCGGCGCCTGCGACGCCCGCGCGACCCAGTACAGATCCATCTGCAGCTTGACCAGCGCGGGGTCAGTGTCCTTCAGGATGATGTCGTAGCCACGCGTGCCGTTCTGGTCGATGAACTCGAAGTCGTGATTGTGATACGCGAGCTGCAGCTTCGCACTCCTGGCCTGCTCTCCCGCGATGTTCAGCCGCTCGGCCACCACCTTGAACTTCTCGATCGTCCGGGAGTCCTGATTGACGAGCGGCCATGTGATGTACGACTGTCCCAGCGCATGAGCCCCCTGGATGCAGCGATCCATGTAGCGCGTCAGCTGGTCGATGCCGGTGTTCACGTACTGGTTCAGGTCGTAGTGCCCGCTCGGACTCGCCAGGTTGAGATCCTGCAGGCGATGCGCGAACGCCTTGGCGTCCAGGCCGTAATAACGGATCGCTTCCGGATCGAAGCCGTACGTCTCGACCTCTTCGTAGCCGATGCCGGCGACACGCTTGAGCGTGTCGTCCACATCCTGCCGCATCGCAGCGCGGACCGTGTACAGCTGCAGCCCGAGCTTGTAGCGGCGCGGCTGGCGGAGCACGAGCGCGGCCGACGCGTACGCGCCGGCCTGCTTCATGAAACGGCGGCGGCTAATCATACGCGCGAGTTTACGCCCGAACCGGCTCCGCTGCCGTGTGCGTCCTCGCCGGTTCGCGTCTTTGAGCCTGCCGGTGCCTTTTCCGAGCGGACGATCCGGCTGGCGAGGCCGACATGCGACTTGCCGCCTCGCATTGATCGAGAGCGGGGAAGCCTCGGTCCGGACACTATGTCCGCAACGTCCGGCGTCGGCCGGAACGGCGCTCCAGAGGGCATGCGTGAGGCCTCGCCGACGGCGCCAGGCCAGTTGCGAGTCGAGCTGAGCGGGTGGGGAAGATGCCCTTGCTGCGCACATTCACGGGATTGGAGGCGCGGAAAGCGCGCCGCGGCGAGCTCGGCGGTATGGCGCGCGCGCCTCGATCGGTCAACCGGCGCTTCGTGGAATCAGGTGCGAGTCAGATTCGTGGAGGCGCAGCCAGCAGGATCCCTGTCGGCGCGAAATAGCGCGACACGCGAGCCCGCCGCGCCTTGAATGGCAGCCTCTCGGCCGGCCGGTTCGCGGGCGTGAGCGTCACGGTCCCGGCGATCTCCTCCCGACCCACCTTGCCACGAAACTCGTGCTGCGTCAGGCCGAGTCCCTCCAGCGTGATCCTCAGGCTGAACGTGATGTCGGTACCCCGCAGCATTGTCGCATCGAGAACCTCGCGGCGATCGCCGGCGCGTGCCACGCCTTCCACCGCCTGGAACTGCTGCTCGAAGAACGCTGCATAGTCGATCCGCCGTCCGGCGACGGTCAGCTGCCATTTCCACGCGCCGGCGACGCGTGCCGGCACGACCCACAGGTAGATCGGCGGCGGTTCGGGGCTGACTTTGTCCGGCTGCCAGCTCCCAAGGTTCCACGTGCTCGTCAGGACGCGCGTGCCTGGCCGAGCGCGTTCGAGGATCACCGGCCGCAGCAGGCGCATCAATTCGGGAAACAGCCACATCGTGATGACCGTTGCGTCGCGGAGGTCCGCGTCGAAGGCGTTTTGATGCTCGAAGCGGACGCGGTCGGCGAGCCCCTCGCCCCTGGCGCGCTCGTTGGCTTGCCTCACGAGCTCCGCGTCGACGTCCACGCCCCACGCGCGGAGCCGCGGGTTCATCCGCGCGGCGGTGAGCGGGATCAGTCCATCCCCGGACCCGAGGTCGACGACTACGTCGCCGTCCCGCAGCTCGGCGAGCCGCAGCATGCGTTCGACGCTCTCGGGAGTGCTCGCCTGGAAGAACGAGAATCGCTCCTGCGGGTCGGCGGGCACGGCAATCCCCAGGACTGCCAGGGCTACCATGGGACTGAGACGCTTGAACATGGATCCCTCGACACGTGAAGTTTGGATTCGCAGCCGCGACCGGACTCTCCCGAGCGCAACAGGTTCACCAGGTTCGGAAGGCCTCACGCGGTCCGCTCGACGTCCTTCAGAAATGCATCGAAGCCACCGCGTAATGGTTAGCGGGTTCTGATCTGCGCGCGGCGCGGGTCGATCATCAATCCAAATTTCGACAGTCTGCCATAGCTGTCGCGTGGCCGAGCGCGCCGACGATCAGCTTGTTCCCGATCGCGAGTGGCGCGCTCGAGCGCGCGGAACACGAGCGGGATCGGGAACGCCAGCAGCGTGAACGCTTGGAGCGCGAGAAACGAGCGGCTTCGTCCCGTGAACGATCGACTGAGGAAGGAACTGGATGTCGCGCGCACCAACACCACTCCGCGACGCAGTGGCCGACGCGTCGGACGGCGTCACGGTCGGCACGGACATCGGCATCCGCCCACGCACATCGACGAAACGATCGACGTGCCGCTGCCCACGAGCTGCCCCGAGTGCGGCGGCGGGCTCACCGAGGCGCGCGTGGCCGACCAGATCCAGGACGAGACCGCTCATGGTGTGGCGATCGCGAGGGCGCGCCTCTTTCATGAACCGGCCGACCTACTCAACCAGCCGGTCCCCGCACCGTCGTTCCAACGCTTCGCTGCGCACCTCGCGGGCGGATTGCCGGCCGTTGTCGGGTTTCTCTTCGATCCCACGGTCGATGCGATCAACTGCCGCGCTGAGCGGGCGCTACGGCCCGCTGTGGTCAATCCGAAAGGGTCCGGCGGCAATCCCTCGTTGGGTGGCGCCGAAACCCAGCAGATCCTCGCCAGCGTGATCCACACGGCGGGTCTCCGCAACCCCGATGCCCGCGCCGTCTTGGTCGACTTGCTCCGCGCTCGTCAGCCGATCCCTTCGCCTGCCACCTGCGCAACGCCGCAGTAGAGTCGACCCGCTAACCAGTTACTCAGGTCTGCAGAGGCGATCATGTCCGCCGTCCGAGCGACTCTCTCATCACTCCAGCTCAGCTCACCCTGATGTCACCTCCAAGTCTTGACTTGGTATGCCCGCACGGCGTGCCGGCGCCGGTCGTCATCAGTCAGCTGCAGGCGTCGGCCGCGCAAGTGGCGGAGGAGACGATCTCTTCGATCAGGTCGCGGAGCCTCCCGCTCTTGGAGCTCCAAGCCAGCCGGTGAGAACGACGCGCACCAACCGCAGAGCGGCCGTGTCGATCACGCCCGGAGTCTATATCACAGACCGGCATTTGCGGCCCGGCCGGACGTCGATCCAACCGTGGGGCACTACGCGCCTGCCGGGCGGCCGATTCGTTTGCATGCAAATGATCTATTGGCAGCTGGCCGATTGGTTGAGTGGCGGTCAGGCTGCGGCGGTGCCGGTACGGGCGGCTGTTTCTTCCCGAACGACGGCCGCCTGGTCGGCCCTCGCCCGGAATCGAACCGGGGCAAAGGAAGGACAGCCGAAGATAGTCTGCACGGTCTGTAATACGTTTGCGCGCCTGAAACGTAACACTTCATAGGAGGTCGACTCGCTTGCAGCAAGTTCGAGCGGTCACTCAGACGTTGGGACTGTCTTCCCAGGACACTTCTGTGGTCCCGGACATCGTTGCTGCGTTTCAGCGGACCTGCGAGACCCAGTTGCATGCGGTGTATGCCTACGTGCGCTACCGCGTTTCCAGCGCGGATGTGGCGGAGGAACTGACGGCAAAAACATTCCTCAGAGCTCTCGAACGGTTGGAGAGGTTCGATCCCGCAAAGGGGGAGTTGACACCTTGGCTTTTCGGCGTCGCGCGGCACATGGTGAAGGACTACTTGCGTGCACGGCGGCGTTGGACCTGGATTCCGATCGATTGGATCGTTCAACGAGAGTGCCGCGACCCGAACCCGGAGGCTGCGATGGCTGCTGGCGAATTGCACCAGCACCTCGCCCACGTGGTCAGCTGCCTGTCGGGCCGCGATCGTGACGTGCTCGGATTGAAATTCGGCGCGGGTTTTACGAACCGAGAGATATCTCGGATTACTGGTCTGCGAGAGGCTCACGTCGGGGTCATCGTCTATCGAGCCGTTGGTAGGCTCAGGCGACAACTCGCGGCCAAAGGAATCGACCATGATGAATGAGAAATCAGCCGCGCAGGCATTCGAAAAGAAAATCAGAGCAGTCTCGCCTGTTGCGCCGGAACAGCTGGCCGTTGGCCCGAATGACGTCCCTGACGAGGTGCAGATTGCGGCGGCACTTCGGTTTCTCGGTGCGGAATGGGGACATAGGACGCCATCCTCCCTTCGACATACGATCGCACTGCTCCAGTGCAAGCGGTGGGCTCGCATCGTGCGACGGTCTTGCCGGTTGGACGAAGGCGCCTGCTCCCGGTTGGCCTCGCGGCCACTGCCGCCGCGATCTTATTGATCTTGTTCGTCCCTGCGGTCCGGGGCACGGTAGCCCGACAGATTAGTCGCGTCCTCGCGATCGTTCAGGTTGGCCCGGATACCGAAATCGTCAGACCCGACGTGCAGACGCCTGGCGAAGTGGCAGCGTCGCTGCAACAGCATGAACAGCAACTCGGTGCCGGACGAAGGTGGCACGTCGGCACCCGTTACGTAGGCGTCGGCGGCACAGTCCCTGCAAATGCGTCCGCGGCAGTGCAGCGTGTCGACCGGCTTGAATTACTTCATTCGTTGACATCGATGACGATTCAAGTGCCGACCGTCGCCCACCGTGGGACGATCCCGGCCTTCAATCATGCGCTGGTGGCGCCTGACGGTCTGTTGCTTCTGTTCTTCGGATCCGACGACGACGAGCTGCTTGTGATGCAGGCTCGCGTCGGAGGCGGTCGGGCGATGGCCCATTCCCGAGTTGTCATGGGCACCGACCGTCAAGGCAGGTGGATTTCCGAGACGCCAGCGCTGAAGACCGAGGAATTGATGCTCGATGGCCAGACCGTCGTGTGGGATCCCGATAACACTGGGCGCAGACCGGATTCATCGGCGCTGCGATGGGAACGGGATGGGGTGAGCTATTCGCTGATGGGACGCGCGCTCACGCGGGATGAAGCCGTCCAGCTTCTTGTGAGTCTGCGGCCGGTCGACGCGCAGTAAGCGCGAAGCCGAGGGGTAGGGCTGCCCGCATTCAAGTCCCACGGGCGTCCTTGAAACTCACTTGAGGCCGGTCGCCCGCGTTCGCGCCGTAGGTTAGCGAACGGTTAACCGACCGTCGCGCACAACAAGAAAGGCCCAGTAACCACTGGGCCTTTCTGATTGGTGCGAAAGGGAGCATTCGGACCGTTCTGACGCGTTGATTTTAAAGGGCTTATGGCTTTTTGACATTCTCTCCTTCCGCCCGATCCGCTCAAAAGGCTCGGTAGAGACACGTATTGAGCACGTGGAAGAACTATTCCAGATCGGCCGAGCTGTTAACCGGAAGGGTTGCTGGTTCGAGTCCAGCCGAGGAGCCAAATCCTTCAAGCACTCACATCGTGGAACGTTACGCGCTCGCCGCCGCAGGAGAATCCAGCGCCGACTGACGCGTTCAGAATAGAATGCGTGCCGCCAACTGCGCCTGGCGCGGCGGCCCCGCGCGGAGAAACTGCCCGTAGGTCGGCAGCGGCTCACGGGGATAGGCGCCGACGCCGAAGACATTGTTGATCTCGGTGAAATTGGCGCGATTGAGCAGGTTGAACACCTCGAGCATCGGTTCGACCGAAACATCCCGGCCCAAACCAAACCGGCGGCTCACTCGCGCGTCGACGCTCGCCTCGCCGGGCAGACGGCCGAAGTTCCTCGGCACGGTGGACGCAGCGTCACCCGGCGTCCGCCGCGCCCGGTCCGACGGGAAATTGCCACCGTCGCCGTCCCCGTTGAGATCCGTGCCGGCGAGGATGTTGAACGGCACACCAGAGCCGATGCTGACGATGCCGGACACCTGGATGCCGCCTGGCGCTTGATACCATCCGCTGAACACCAACCGGTGGCGCAGATCCTGCTGCGACGGCCCACGCTCCGCGCGCGGATCGAAGCCGAGCGGCAGGCCGTCCCGATCAGTCGCGTCGCGGCCCCGTCCGTTGTCCTGCGGCAGGAACGACGTCTGGAAGTCGCTGCTCGTGTCCTCTGCCTTCGACAGGACGTAGCTCGCCAGAAACTGCGTCCGCCCACTGAAGCGCTTCCGCACGGCAACGTTCAACCCGCGATACCACGTCTCGCCGTACGAGGTGTACTGCAGGATCGAGGCGGACGTGCCGGGCCGCCCCGCGACGTCCTCAGGGCGCCGACCTGCTCCGACGCTCGGGACGAGAGGATTGTAATCGATGGCGCCGAGCTGATGACGCCCGCGGATGTAGATGACGTCGGCAGACAGCGTCGCCGCGCCGATCGCCCGGTCGATCCCGGCGGAGACCTGGTGCGTGTAGGACGTCTTCAGGCCTGGATCCAAGCCGATCACGAGGCTCGGGAACGACCCGACGGCTCCCTCGGGAAGCCTGCGGCCCGGCGCGTTCCAGGCGGCCAGCGATTGCGGGAACCGCGCGACCAACGTCCGCACTCCGCTGGGCGCCCCATTGATCACGTCGGCGACGGCGGCGCCTGCTGAAATGATGTTGTCGTAGTGCACGCCGTAGGCCGCGTGAACGGACGTGGCGACCGGTCCCGGCAGCTGCCAGTTGAGCCCGAGGCGCGGCGCGAGGTTGTTTCGATCCGCCGGGATCCGGTACGTGCCGTACCCGGGCATCGCGTAGGAGCGCTTCTCCCAGAACTGGGTCTGGTAACGGACGCCACCCTGGACCGTGATGCGCGGGTTGATCCGCCAGCTGTCCTGGCCGAACGCGGCCACGTCGCCGATCGTGTAAGACGTCGCATCGTTGCCGTACCCTTGGACGTAGGCGGCAGGCAGGCCGAGTGCGACCGCCTGAATGGCGCTGACGGGCGCGGATAGCAGGCCGGCAATGACGGGAAGCGGCGTGAAGATGTATCGGCCGCCGAAATGCAGGGGGAGCGTCGAGTTCGGATGCTGGACGAGGTTGAAGTCGAAGCCCGCCTTCCAGAGATGATGGCCGGTTTGATAACTCACCGTATCGAGCACTTCGTATCGCGTGTTCCTGCGCAGCTGCGGGTTGATGCGATGACGGCCCGCGAAGGCGACGCCGGCGATTTCGATGGTTGGTCCGCCTTCGTCGGGACGATCGCACGGTCCGACGCAGGTCGGATCGAGCGGCAGGACTCTCTGATCGCGACTGGCCGCCTGAAACCGCAGCTCGTTGACGCTTCCCGATGAGAGCACCGTCTGATGCGAGGCCATGAATATGTGGTCGCGGCTGTCCAGGAGCGCGCCCCGGCTCTTCGCCACCAGGCCGCCCCACGTCTCGAGATTCTCGTTGTACCCGTCGGCGTAGTTGTACCGGGCCGTCAGCGTCTGCGTCGATCGAAGGTTGTGGTCCAGCTTGACAAGAAACGCGTTCGCCGTGACGCGGTACGGCACGTACCCCGTCTCGATCGGAAAGCCGGCGCCTCTCAGGATGTCGGCTGCGGTCCGCGGGGCCTGTCCGGGCACATCGACCGAGGTCGTGTCATCGATGTTGATGAAATTGTTGGCCGTCACGCCGAGCCGCTCGTAGGATCCGAAGAAGAACGTGCGATCCTTTCTGACAGGACCACCTACCACCGCGCCGAACTGCTGCTGACTGTACGGGGCCTTCCGACGATCGATCGGACGGCCGCTCGGTTCGAACTTCTCGAAGTATTCCTTGGCGTTCAGCAGGTCATGCCGGAGATACGCGAAGGTACTGCCCGACAGCTCATTGGTGCCGCTCTTGGTGACGATGTTCACGACACCGCCAGAGGCCTTGCCGAATTCGGCGGTAGAGGATTGAGCGAGCACCTGGAACTCCCGAACGGCTTCCTGGCTGAACGTGGCTCTCACGCTGCCGACGACGTCATCATTGTTGTCGAGCCCATCGACGGTCACGTTGTTCGATCGCGCCCGCTGACCTCCAAAGGACAACCCCGACGTGGCCGTGGCGCCCTGCAGCGGCATGCGGTCGGCGATGACGCCGGGCGTAATCAGCGAAAACGAGATGAAGTTGCGGCCGTTGATGGGCAGCCGCTCGATTTGCGGCGCCGACACGACGGTGGCCACGACTGCCTGTTGCACATTGAGTTGCGGGGACCCGGCCGCAACCGTCACCTGCACCGTGACACCTGCTACGCGTAACACCACGTCGATCGCCATGACGCTGCCCAGCGTCAACTCGACGGCTTCGAACACGTGTGCGGTGAAGCCGGCAGCCTCCACCCGCACGCGGTAGGTCCCTGGGGGAAGGGCGGGGACATCGAACCGGCCGTCGGCACCGGAAGCCGCCACCCGTTGGAGGTTGGTGTCCACGTTGGTGGCGGTGACGCTCGCGCCGGAAATCACGGCGCCCGATTCGTCGCGAACGACACCCGTCAGGTCGGCGGACGTCGACCGGCTCTGCGCCATGGCCGGCGGAGCAGCGCCGCAGGCGAGCGCGCACACGACGAGGAGGCAACGAGCGGTGACTCCCATCGTCCTCCGGGTCCCGCATTGACGGGAAGCTGGGAGCGGGTGGATGGTAGCACGTTTCTCTTGTCGGCCCCCGTTCGCAGAGCGGCTCCCTCGAGAGCCCGCGCGCGACGGCGCGTTCACACCGCGCATGGGCCGGCGCGCCGCAGCCGACCGGCAGCCGCCACGCTGGTGGGCCAGGTCGGCGCAATATAATCCACGAATTCGATGCTGACCCTTGGCTCGAGGTTGGGGCACTACGAAATCCTCTCGCCGCTAGGTTCGGGCGGCATGGGGGTCGTCTATCGCGCGCGCGACTGCGTGCTGGAGCGAACGGTCGCGATCAAAGTCCTCGGACACGAAGGCGAGACCGCGGGCGCCCAGCGGATGCTCCGGGAAGCCCAGGCCGCGTCCGCCCTGAATCACCCCAACGTCTGCACGGTTCATGAAGTCGGCGAGGCCGACGGCGTCGCCTACATGGTGATGGAGGTCATCGACGGGCAGTCGCTCGACATGCTGATCCCGGCCGGCGGCCTTTCTCACAAGACCGTCGTCCTTTACGCGCTTCAGATCGCCAGCGCCCTCGTGCACGCGCACGGACGCGGTGTCGTGCACGGCGACCTGAAGGGTGGGAATGTGATGATCACGCCCGAGGGGGTGGCGAAGGTGCTCGACTTCGGGCTCGCCCGGCGAGTGGCCGCCGATGAAGAATCAGCATCGGCCGCTCCGCCGGTGACGGCGCCGGTCGGGGAGTACATCATCGGCACTTTGCCGTACATGGCCCCGGAGCTCATCTACGGCCAGCGCGCGGACCCGCGCACCGACATCTGGGCGATGGGTGTTCTGCTCTACGAGATGTCGACGCGCGCACAGCCGTTTCAGGGCACAACCCAGGCAGAGACCCTGCGCATGATCCTGGGAGATCCGCCGCGGCCCCTGCCGGCATCGGTGTCGCGATCCCTCAGCGGAACGATCCTGCGATGTCTGGCGAAAGCTCCATCGGAGCGGTACGAATCCGCGGCCGCGCTCCGCCGCGCGCTCGAGGACGCGCCCTCCGATTCCGACGCCCTGCAGGCGCCCGGCCCGCCGGCCCGCGAAATCGATTCGATCGCCGTGCTGCCGTTTGCCAATCCCGCGGCGGATCCGGAAACCGATTATCTGTGCGATGGGATCGCGGGAACGCTGATCAACAGCCTGTCGCGCGTTCGCAAGCTGCAGGTGACGCCGTGGACGCTGTCGAAGCGGTATCGGGGAAAAGACGTGGACCTGCAGACGGTCGGGCGCGAGCTGGACGTGCGTACGGTATTGATTGGCAGCATCCACCGCCGTGGCGACGAGATGCGGATCGAGGCGGAGCTCGTGGACGTCGCGCGCGCGCGCCAGTTGTGGGGCGGGCGGTATCAGAAGCCGGTCAACGATCTGGTCGACGTCGAGGAGGAGATCGCCCGCAAGATCAGGGGCTCGTTGCGGCTCGTCCTCACCGCCCCGGAGAAGAAACGCCTGGCCATCCGCTCGACGACGAACGCCGAAGCCCATCAGGAATTCCTCAAAGGCCGGTTCTATCTCGAGAAACGCACGGCAGCGGCGTTCAGGAAGGCACTCGAGCACTTTCACCGCGCGATCGACCACGACCCCGGCTACGCGCTGCCTTACTCCGGCCTGGCGGACTGTTACGCGCTGCTCGGCGCCCCGGAATATGGAGTCCTGCCTCCGGGCGAGGCGATGCCGAAAGCGAAGGCGGCGGCCACCAAGGCGATCGCCATCGATCCCTCGCTCGGAGACGCGCGCTCCCCGCTCGGATGGGTGAAATTCCGCTACGACTGGGAGTTTCTGGGCGCCATCCAGGAGTTCGATCGCGCCATCGAACTCAATCCCAACTACGCCAACGTCCGCTTCTGGCGCGCGTACTGTCTCGCGTCGATCGAGCGATTCAGCGAGGCGGTCGCGGAGGCGCGCCGCGCGCAGGCGATCGACCCGCTCTCGCTCGTCATCAACGCCGCCGTCGGTTGGATGCTGTACTTCAAGGGTGAGGATGACGCAGCGCTGACGATCTACCGCGCCGTGACCGAGATGGATCCGAACTTCCTGATGACTTATTGGAGCACGGGGCAGCTCTACGAACGCCAGGGGGATTACCATCGTGCGATCGAGGCGTACGAGCGGTCGGTGACGCTGTCGAATAACAATCCCGTGCAGGTGTCCTGTCTCGCACACGCGCACGCGAGGGCCGGCCACCGTGCGCAGGCCGAGCAGTTGCTTGCCATGCTTCTCGCCTCCACGACCTACGTCTCGCCGTTCCGGATCGGTCTGATCCATGCCGGTCTGGGAGACCTCGATCGCGCGTTCGAGTGGCTCGATCGGGCCTGCGAAATCCGTGACGGGTGGATGACCACCTTGAAGATCTGCGAAGAGATCGCACACTTCCGGGCGGACGTCAGATTCGCCCGGTTGATCGACCGTGTCGGGTTTCCACGAGGCTGACCCCCGAATCCTGAAGCCTCCCGAGGATCGCGGCGCTCGCTCGGCGGTTGACAGCCCCCCGGGGTGACACGGACAATCTGCACCGTGCGACGCCAGGACCTCCTGTTCGACGTTTTGGCGAGAACGCGGTTTGGTGAGCTGACCGTCGTCACCCCGGAAGGAACGCACCATCGCTTTGCGGGCGACCGCGCCGGCGAGACCGTGACGATGGTGATCAGGGACTGGAGGGGCGTCGATGCGACGCTGGCACGAGGCGACATCGGGCTCGGAGAGTCGTACATGGCGAACCTCTGGGAGACGCCCGACCTGCGAGCGTTTCTGACGTTCTGCCAGCGCAATCGCGACGAGTTCGGCCGGCTGACGCGTTTCGATCTGCTGAACCAGGTCCTCTCACGCCTCGCAACGGCCGGCACGCAGAACTCATTGCGGGGCAGCCGGAAGAACATGGCAGCCAGCTACGACTACCCTCCCGAGCTGTATCGGGCGTACACGGACAAGATGATGACGTATTCGAGTGGCTGGTGGGACGGCAAGGACATGTCGCTCGAAGACGCGCAACTCAACAAATACAACCGGATCCTGAGCCGAATCGGACCGCCGCCGCAGCACATCCTGGAGATGGGATGCGGCTGGGGCTATTTCCTGAAGCTCGCCGCCGAGCGGGGATATACGGTGACGGGATGTACGGTGTCTCGCCGGCAATATGAGTATGCGCAACAGTTGAACAAGGAGGCGATTGACTCGGGTCGGGTCACCGTTCTGCTCGAGGACTACCGGAACCTGCGGGGCGCCTACGATGCCGTCATGTCGACCGGTTTTTTCGAGCACGTCGGCTCCCGGTACTGGGTCGAGCACTTCCGGAAGGTCAAGCACTATCTGAAGGCTGGTGGCGTGGCGATGATTCAAACCATGCTGTGCAACAGGCATGACCCGAAGAACGCCAAGAAACTGAACTTCTTCAGCAAATACATTTTCCCCGGGGGCGAGTTTCCCTCGGTGGGGACGTTCATCGTGGCGGCCGAGCAGGCGGGGCTGAAATGCGAGGAGCAGCTCGCCTTCGGCCAGGACTATGCGAGGACGATGGATGAGTGCTGGAAACGATTCCAGCATAATCGCGAGGAGGTGAGAAAACTCGGCTACGACGAGGGCTTCATCCGGCGGTGGGAATTCTTCCTCGCGGGCTGGTACGCGATGTTCAAATCAGGCCACTACAACGTCATGCAAGCCAAACTTGTCCATTATCCATAGACCCCCCGGACGGCCGTGCGACCCCGCCGGCTCATTGAGCCACACTTCCACGGATACACAAGAATCAGCGATCCTCACGTCGATCTGGCAAGCGAAGCCGCACGCACGAGGGGTTAGCACGTATGGAATAATGCCTGTCACGCCGGGGGTCGCGAGCTCGAGTCTCGTCGGCCCCGCCAATCTCCAGTTTCGTTGCCGCGGGCCAGTAAGTCGAAGGGCTTGCTGTAGGTGGGACAAAGACTTCCGCGATCGAACGTGCAGTGCGATAGCACCCGTAATGTCCGTAAACTCCATTTACACCGCTTTGGCGTAGACTCCGTGCGTGCTGCCGCTGCCTTTGAATCATCGCCGCGTTGGTCGGCTGGATCGAACGGGAACAGCGCGATCTCGTTGAATTCCTGCGGGAAGAGAACCGCGTGCTCAAGGACCAGCTGCACGGCCGGCGCATGCGCCTGAGCGACGATGAACGTCGCCGGCTCGCCATCAGCGGTCAACGTCTCGGCCGACGGATCCTCGCGCACGTGGCGACGATCGTCACGCCGGACACAATCCTGTGGTGCCACCGCGAGCTGATTGCCCGGAAGTGGACCTTCGAGAGGTCGCGCCCTGGACGACCCGCCGTGCAGGCTGACATCCGCCGTCTCGTCATCCGGATGGCCACTGACAATCCGTGTTGGGCTATACGCGGATCCAGGGAGCGCTCAACAATGGGGGCCATCGCGTGGCCCGATCAACGATCGCAAGGATCCTGAGGAACAGGGCATTCCGCCGAGTCGTCAGCGACCGATGACATGGCGCACGTTCTTGCGCGCGCATTGGCAGGCCCTGGTCGCTGCGGATTTCTTCACGACCGAGGTCTGGACCGTGCGCGGCTTGGTCACCTATTACACAGTGTTTGTGTTCGAACTGCACTCACGTCGTGTCCACGTTCTCGGCTCTACGACACACCCGGACGAGGCGTTCGTCATCCAGACGATGCGCCACCTGACCAACGATGTCGATGGGGTCCTCCGCGGGAATCGCGTGCTGATCTGCGATCGCGATCGGAAGTGGAGCGCGGCAGTCGAGGGCTTCCTCGCA
>JBMDXQ010000096.1:0-56895 GCA_048594975.1 Vicinamibacterales bacterium
GGTCGGTGAGCACGACGCGCGTCGGCCGCCCCGTTTCGTGGATGCTGGACCAGCGCGGGAGGCGTGCCAGCACGTCGGGCGGGCAGACACGAGCGTGCCGTCGCGCCTCGCGGACGGCGACTGCGCCGATCGCGAAGCGGACGGCCTGCAGCGCCGACCAGAGCAGCCAGAGGCCGAGTGCCGCGATCGGCGATGTCCACCAGGCGACGGGCAGGGTGATGAGTGCGGGCGAGGGGACGGCGGCCTGATCGCCTGCAGCGACCTCGATTGGCGCCGCCGCCATGGCCATCGGAATGGCCGGAACGGCCACGAGCGCCAGGTAGGCGGCCCAGAGGAAACCGTAGCGCGCCTCCGGGCGTGAGGGCGGGATGGCGCGCAGTCCGGCAGCCGCCGCGATCGCGAGGATGACACCCTGCACCAGCCAGTTCAGAAGAACGTCCACGCGCAGCTCCTAGGCGTCTTCGATCAGTTTCTTGAGGTGGTCCAGCTCTTCGGCGTCGATCTGCTCGTCCTCGAGCACGTTGAGCACGAGCAGACTGGGCGAGCCGTTGAACAAACGTGCGACCAAGTGTCTGAGCGCCCGCCGTCGAGCCCGACGCGCGTCGATGCGCGGACGGTAGATGAATGCCCGCGCCACTTTCTCATGCGTGACGTAGCCCTTCTCTTCGAGAATGCGCAGAATCGTCTGCACCGTGCTGTAGCTGACGGGATGTTTCTTCTTCAGCGTGGCGACGACGTCGGCAACCGCCGCGCGTTGCATCTGCCACAGAATGGACATGACCCTGGCTTCGGCATCGGTCAGGGCTGGCGAACGGGGTCGCGGCATAGCATTCCTTGATCTCTTAAAGATTTAAGAGATGCGGGGCAGTGTACTGTCTGGCGGCGATGCATGCAACTAAATAATTAAGAGTTCAGCAGAAGTCGGAACGCCAGCGGAGCGGCGCGACGGCCGAAGGCGCTGGAGAGCCACAGGCGCTGACGGTGGCGACATGTTCGGGGAACAACCGACTCGACATCGTCACGCTCCTGCCGGATAGCTCGTCAGCTGCCGAGAGGCTCGGGGGCCGGCGAGCCGCATGATCCGTTGCAGCCGGTCATCGCTGAGCGCCGACGGCTTGGACCGGCAGCGGACGCACTGGGGTGGTATACTCGCTGCCCCTGCTTTTCTGAGCCTAGGCCATCCGGCCCAGCCCTCACCAAAGCCTTCCAGTGAGGGTCGATGCCGACGAGATCTTCTCACGCTTCGTCGCCACACGTGTCGACGCCGACAGCCCCGGTCTCCAAACCGCTTGCGCCCAGGCGTTGGGACGCGTGGCAGGCTCGAGGCACGGCTCACGATCGAGCGGTGCGCCGCAAGCTCGCGATTGCTGCACCGGTCGTGGCACTCCTCGCCGGTGCCATCGTGTTCGCGCTGCTGGTCCGTTAGAACCGCAGCGGGTTCCTGCCTTGTGAAGGAGGTGCGCGTGGTTCAGCGTCCCAGTCGGCTCAGTGCCTTCGAATTCGCCGTCCTGGCCGGTCTGCGTGCCGGTCAGCTCGCCCGAGGGTGCACGCCTCGTGTGAGCGGTTCCGATAAGGTGACCGTCACGGCTCAGATGGAGGTTGCGGAGGGAAGAGTTGCACCAGCGCCAGGTGTCGTCGTCAACGGGCGCTCATTGGTGAACCACCTGGAGTGATGCGAGGGCGCAAGCCCGAGCATCGAGAAGGGCATTTGGGCAAACGCTCCTGAATCGCCGGGCGCGCTTACCGACACAAGCAGGCCTGTAAAGTGACCTCGAGCAGACGCGGTCGCGCGTCGCGCGCGGGGCGGGATTTCGGTTCGCAGCGACGGGCTGTGAAGGAGGAGGGAGTCAGGAAAGGCTCGGTACGCCTACACAGGGCAGAGCGTTGGACGATCCGTTACCTATGTCACCACATCGTGGCATTCGCGAACGTGGGAGCGTATACTTGTAGCTGTACTGCTTTCCTGAGCCCTGCGGCCAGCCTGGCCTCCAGCCCTCACCAAAGCACATTCACGGGAGGGCGCGCTGAGTTCTTTCGATTCCCACAGCCATGTCATCGAGCGCTCGATGTCGAATTCCGCGGCGAGTGCGCCGTCCGCATGCCCAGTGTGCCAGTCGTCATCCATTACGACGACCGCCAAGAACCCCGACGCGAATGCGTATTGGCGTTGTGGAGCGTGCGGCGAGGTGTGGAACGCCACGCGTCGTCAGAGCGTGCGCTCGGGAGGGCAGCAGTGGCGGTGACCGAGATCACTCGTGCGCTACTCGAATTGATAGCCGCGCTGGACCGGCGAGTTCCTCGCGTCCAGCACGTGGGCGAGGCGGCGATCGCCCGGGATGCCGATGCGCTGCGGGAGAAAGCCAGAAGACGTCTTGCGGACCTCGCGGAAGGCGGCGTTTCGGCACCGTTCGATCCGATGCGGTAGGCCTGCCAGAAGAACACGCGCTTTCCTTCTAGGCCCGTGCGACGTGGTAGCGCTCACCGTACGCGAGTTCACCAGCGATTTCGACTTGAACAGGTCGGCCGCCCCTTGAAGTGCATGTCAACGGTTTCTCAGATCACCCGCCGATAGTAAGTAAGCGTCAACGCCAGTGTGAGCCGACAGCCAGCGGTGGGCGCGCTCGGCGTCGGCGCGCACGACACCCAGGGCGTGACTACTCGGTGCGCAGCGCGCTCATCGGCGCTATCGCAGCGGCGCGCGCGGCCGGGATGATCGCGGCGACGAAGGCAGTGGCCGCGAGCGACGCCGCCGCAACCGCCAGGGCAGCCGGATCCCAGTGCCTCACGCCGTAGAGCTGCGCGGACAGCAGGTAGCCCGCGCCAACCGCGAGCGGCAGCCCAAGCGCCAGGCCGAGGAGCACGCGGCGAAACGCGCCGCCGAGGACCAGGCGGATCACCTTCCGCCGGTCGGCCCCGAGCGCCATCCGGATCCCGATCTCGTTGGTGCGGCGCGAGACCGAGTAGGCGGTGACGCCATACAGGCCGATCGCGGCGAGCACCAGGGCGACGGTGCCGAAGAGCCCCGCGAGGCCGGTCACGGCACGCTGCTGGTTGAACGAGCGCTCGACCTGTTCGCGGAGCGTGCGCACGCTCGTGACCGTCAGGTTCGGGTCGACCTCCGCGAGCGCGCGCGTCACCTGCGGTTCGAGCGCCCCGGCGGGCAGGCTGCTCACCAGCAACAGTCCACGAGCGAAGTGCGATGCCGACTCGATCCGTTGCATCAACTCGTCCTCGTACCTGACCGTCTGCGCGAGCGACACGAAGAACATCGGGCGCGCCGGCCGATCGAGCGCGAAGCCGGCGAACTTGGCATCGCGGACGATGCCGACGATTCGGTAAGAGCGGACGTATCTGGGCAGGTCGAGGCCGAAATAGCGGCCGATCGGGTCCTCCGCGGGCGTGAAGAACCGGTTGACGAAGGCCTCGTTCACCACCGCCACGTTTTCGGAGTGCTCGTTGTCGGCCTCGGTGAAGTAGCGTCCGCGTAGGAGCCTTACGCCGAGGTTCTGGAGGTAGCTCGTGCTGACACGATCCCAGGACGCACCAGCCGGTTGCCCCGCTGCCGGCATCGGTTTGCCATCAATCAGAACGAGCTCGCCCCAGTTGTCCGTGAGCGGGTTGTAGAGCGCGAGCCCCGCGCCCTGCACGCCCGGGATCCGGTGCAGCCGATCTTCGACGGCGCGATACAGCGACGAGAGTCTCTCTGCCGTATACGTGGCGGGCGGCCGGTTCAGCGCGACGAGCACCCGCCCGTCGATCTCGTAGCCGAAGTTCTGTTTCTCGAGATTCCCGAGGCTGCGGGCGAGCATTGTCGATCCGGCGATGAGGACCACGGACAGGGTCGCCTGCACGACCAGGAGCGCCTTGCGCGTGAACGACGCGTGTTCGCCGCTGCTGCGCCCGGCACCGCGCAGCGCTTCGATGGGATCGGTGCGCGTGGCGAACCACGCCGGCGCCGCGCCGAACACCGTGCCGGTGACCAGCGCGAGGCCAACGGCGAAGGCGAGTACCGTGGGCGACGGCGCCGTGTCGATCGGCACGAGCGCCGCCCCGGCAAACGCGAGCGAGAGCAGCAGCCGGGCGGCGCCGGCCGCGACGAGCAGCCCGGCAACGCCGCCCGCCAGCGCCAGCAGCACGCTTTCGACGAGCGCCTCGGTCACGATCTGCCGCCGCGAGGCGCCCATGGCCAGCCGCACGGCGGTCTGCCCGCGCCGTGCGACCGCGCGGGCAAGCAGCAGGTTCGCGACGTTGGCGCAGGCGATGAGCAGCACCAGCGTGCAGACGCTCAGGAGAATCCGCAGGCTCCGGCCGTACTGCTCCTTCATGATGCCGACGCCGGCGCCCGCGGGGACCACGGTGATCACCTGCTGCGGCAACGTCCGCGCGACCTCCGGCATCCAGTTGGCCGGATACCCCGAGTCGTGCTGCATCCACTGGTGCAGCAGGGCCGTGAGCCTCGGGCCCATGCCGTCGATCGTCGCGCCCGGACGCAGCCGGCCGATCACGCGCAGCCACGCGGCGACCGGCTGGCCGAGGAGCGAGGTGTCGCCGTTGATCAGCGGCTCGTGCTGAAGCGGAATCCAGAGGTCGGGTGGATCGGCCCGCAGCGTTTCACTGAAGAACCCGGGTTGCGCCACCCCGGCGACGGTGAACGGGCTGCCTTCCACGATCAGCGTCGCGCCGACCACGGACGGATCCCCGCGGTAAGCTCCCTGCCACGCGTGATGGCTGAGCACAAGGGCGGGCGGCGCTGAGGGCCGGTCATCGTCCGGTGTGAAGACGCGTCCGGTGAAAGCCCTGACGCCGAGCGTGGAAAAGTAGTTGCCGGTGACGTACTCGGAACGGAGCGGCCGAGCCGCCGTGTCGACATCCTGTCGCCGGACGCTCACGCGTCCGGGGCCTGCCTGAAACGCCGTGATCTCTTCGAACTCTGGCGTTTCAGCTTTCAGTCGTTCAAAAAGGGGGTACGAGAACATCCCCCAGCGATCCTGCGGGCCTCCCTGCACGCAGCAGTTGTCGCCATCGCCGATCCGGTAGAGACGGGATGGGTCGCCCACTGGAAGCGATCGCAGCATGACCGCGTGGATGAGCGTGAAGATGGCCGTCGTCCCCCCGATGCCCAGCGCGAGCGTCAGGACGGCGGTCGCGCTGAAGACCCGGGCGGACCAGAGCTGCCGAAGCGAGTAGCGCAGATCACGGACGAGTGTGCCCATGTCAAGGCTTAGACGAGGGCCGCGGCCGAGGCGTTGCGCGCCGGACCCGTCCTGCAGACCGCGCGCGACCGAGCTCGACGGCTGACGCCCGGTCGCGGACACGCTGGCGCCAGTCACGCAGTCGAATCTCGGTTAACGATGCGAGCCGCGGAGTCTCACCGCATGCTCAGATCACCAAGGCAGGGAGGATCAACCGCGGATGGAAGAGCGAGAGGAATTTCGGACCATGCCGGCCCCGAAGCGGCGCGCCTCCGCTCGCGGGTGAGGCGGATCTCGCCACGGGGCCCGGACTGTGCCGCGAGCCGAACGAGCCCTGCGTCTCCTGCCGCGACGGACAAGCCTCCGCGACCGACGCGCTTCCACGTGCGTCCTCCATCGTGGGTCGTATTCACGCCGAACGCTCGAGCCGAAGTCCGTCAGAGTCGGACGATGGAGCACCGCCTTGCCTGGCCCTCGTCGTCCGCCGTGGCGTGGGGTCCGAGCAGTCCCACTTCCATTGTCGTCGCGGTCCTGCGCTCCCCCAGCGGCGCGCGCGGTGTGCCGGTCACGACGGGCGCGAGGCCCACCAGCGCCGTGTACGCCGCGAGCGCTGAGATGTCCAGGACCGCCGCTCGGCCGCCCGTGGCCGCCTTCCGCGGCTCGCTGCGTACCAGGGTGCCGACGAGTGAGGCGCCGAGCGAGAACCAGAGCAGCATCAGCGGTGCGAGCTGCCACGCTCCCGGCACGCCGGCCAATTTGGCCAGGTTGAACGCCGTCGAATTCGCCGTGACGCGCTCGCGCGGGTGGAACAGCCCGTCGTCTGCCGTGGCGAAGCGCCCCTCGAAGTACGCGGGCAGGTACAGGCCGCTCCACGCGTTGACGGGCCGGTATGGAGTCCGCGGCTCGACCGCGGTCGCGAGCAGCATGTAGAACACCGAGAGCATCAGCAGCGGGTAGAAGAGCAACGCCAGCCGGCGCACGATGAAGGCGAGCGGGATCGCGGCAAACGGGAGCATCGTCACGACGTGACGCGGTCCGACGGACGCGCCGCCGCCCCAGAACACGATCGAGTCGCCGTAGCACGCGTTGAACGTGAGATACGCGGCGATGAGCGCGCCGCACAGTGCCGCTTCCGCGCGCAGCCCGCGCCTGAACGCGAGCACCGCCAGGCCCGGCACCGCGAGCCACAGGACCGGGCTGCATGCCAGCACCGCGCCGTCCTGGATGCCGAGATACAGCAGTCCCCGCTGCGGCCGCACTGTGATCTGGGCGAGGACCTCCAGGAACGGGTCGAGACCGGGCCAGCTCACGCCGACGAGGCCCTGGGCGTGCGTCCGAAACAGCTGGCTGCCGCCGCCGGCGCCCAGCTCGTGGTACGGCGTGTAGAACAACCGTCCGAACGCCGCCTGGTTGTACGCGACGAGCGGCACCAGGCCGAGCCCGATCCCGGCGGCGAAGGCGGCACCCAGCGCCGCAGTGGTGCGCAGCGGACGAACGAACTGCCACAGGAGGAAGGCGAAGTACGTCGCGAGGAGCGCGCCGGCCAGCGCGGCCGGGTACTCCGACGTCACGGCGAACCCGATCAGGAACCCGGCGAGCGCGACAGCCGCCGCTCGGCGCCACGGCGACGCCGCACGATCCGTCCGGCGAAGCCGGTAAAGAATCGCGAATGCGAAGACGAGTAGCGCGGCCACCTGCTGGTGACTGAAGAACACGGTCGAGAACGGAAAGGCGATCGAACCGAGCCACACCGCCAGCACGGCCAGGAGGGACGCACGCGCGTCGCCGGTCATGGACATGATGAGCCGGAACAACACCGCAGCGCTCGCGGCCGAGAGCAGACCAATGGTCAGGATCGTGGTGAGATAGGCGACGAGGTGCCAATGCAGGGCGGGCGCGAGCGCGAACGGCGCGAGCGCCCGGGACACCAACCAGAACGGGGCCAGGCCGAACAGGGCGGTGCCGGGCGCCTTCGCGGGGTACACGTGCCTGATGCCTCCGCGCTCGACCACCACGACGTCGGCGGTGTTGTAGGCGAACCGGTCGATGGCGACGGTGCCGTCCTCGAGCAGGCTGCGGATCTGGTCGAACCGCGCGGCCTCGTTGTGCTGCGCGGACTGGTAGAAGTACGCGTAGGTCGCCCAGAGCAGGACGAAGAGCACGAGCGACATCCGGCGGGCGGGCGCGGGCTCGAGCGCGCCGTCACTCACGGGTCGCCGCCTTTCCACCGTGCGGAAGAACGAGACGTTCCTGCGGAAACGGCGTGAACACCCGGGCCCCTGGCGGCAGCCACTTCAGTTCCAGCACTTGCCGCGGGTTGCGATCCGCGTAGCGCAGATCGAACCGGTGGAGCCCGGACGACAGCCATGCCACGCCCTCGTTCAGGCCGGGCTGGCACCCGAGGACGATCTGCCGATCGATCGCAAGGCAGCTCTCATCGTCCGCGAACAACGAAAACCAGTACTCACCTTCGTCGTCGATCGTCACGAAGGCGCGGGCCGTGAGCGTGAACGGGCCCGTGCGGCGTCCCAGCCGGCTGAGCACGCGCTCGAGATCGAAGGAGTCGGTCGCCAGGATCCGCAGCGAGCCGCGTGGATCGTCAGGATCGCGTCCCGCGTCGGTGTCCGCCGAGAAGCCCACGAGCACGCCACGGTCGCCGGAAGGCGTCAGCTCGCGGCCGAAGTTCAGCGGTGTGTGCGTCAGCCGCGATGCGCGCACCGCCTGCTGCATCGCGCGCTGCCGGTGGATGGCGCGCTCGATCGCGAGCTGATGGCGCGGTCGGTCCAGCCACTCGAGATCGGCGCCGCGGAACCTGATCCGGTAGGCGCGCCGGGCGCCGTCGTCACCCTCGAACACCTGCAGGTGAGACGCGTTCGAGGCCACGCCGTACACGAAGACGTAGCGTTCCGCCCAGAGCGCGAACGGCGACAGCGGCGCGCCAGGGTCTGTGGCGCGATCGAGCATGCGCAGCAGGTCCGCCTGCTGGAACAGGCGATCGTCGACCGTTCCCTTCGGCACACCGGTGCCGAGGATGAGGAGGGGGATGCGCGCTTTCGCGCTCTCGCCGTATCGCTCCCGCTCGGCTTCCTGCACCGGCGTCATCTTGCGGTGATCGCCGGTGATCACGAGGAGCCCGTTGTCGAAGAACCGGCGGCGGGCCAGCTCCTCGTACAGCCACCGCAGCTCGTCCTGGACGTAGGCCCACGCGTTCGCTGCTGTGTTCGTCCCGCCGCGCGGGTCGACGTAGGGGGGGTGGCTGCTCGCCGTGATCGCCGCGAAGAACACCGGGGCACCGCGGCGCCGCTCGCTCAGCGCGTCGAGCCGCGCGAGCAGCTCTTCATAGAGCACGTGATCGCCGGGGGATTCGAAGGCAAACCGCGGCGCGCGCGCGTAGCGGGCGATGTCGTGCTGGCCCGCCGCCGCCGCGAATCCCACGCTGGGGCTCCTCGAGTAGGCGTCCATCGAGATGAAGTCCAGCGGGACGCTGGTCAGGAACTCGCAGTGGTAGCCCGCGCGGGCGAACGTCTCCGTGATCGCGCGCTGCACGGCGTACTCCCCGAACGTGTTCGTCGAGGCGGTCGGGAAGTGAACCGGGGGGACGCCGCTCAGCAGCGCGACGATGCCGCCCTCGGACGCTTCGAAGTTCGCGAGGAAGTTGCGGAACAGCATCCCCTCGTGGCTGAGCCGATCGAACTCCGGGAGCGCGTCCCTGATGCCGGATGTCCGCCGGGAGTCGACCGCGGAGAGCGATTCCACGATCACGAGCACGATGCTCCGGCCGGTCCGGGCGAACGGCGCGGCGAACGTCTCGTCGTACTCGCGTCGATAGGCGGCGAAGTCAGACGGCCGATATCTCGACATCGGCTGCCGTCGCCAGCCCCAGAGCTCCCTGCCGAGGAGCAGCACCGATCCGGTGTATTTCTGCAGGTGCGACGGCACGGCGTGTTCGCCGACCCCCAGCGGCAGCAGGAGCAGCACTACAGCGAAACCGGCCAGCGCGCTGGCCAGGCGCGCCGGTATCGCGATCACGATCGCGCAGCAGCCGACAGCGAGGACGAGCATCGCCACCGACGCCGGGGAGATGAAGCTGCGAACGATCCACCACTCGGTGGCGAACTGGTTCAGGTCCGACAGCTGCAGTCGTGCGTTGAGGCCGATGACGACGAAGACATCGGCCAGGTAGAGCGCGAGGAGGACAATCGTGAGGGCCAGCGGCAGCAGCCGCCACGCGCGAGGAAGCACCGTCTCGACGAGCGCCAGCACGGCGAATGCTCCCAGCACGGGGATGTCCGCCAGGAGGAGATACCCGACCTCCACGAGCTGCAGGCCGGAAAGCTGCGCGGACAGCCAGACGGCCCGCCCAATCGCGACAACGAGGCAGAGGAGGAGTGGACCCGGACGAAGGCGCAGGACCGCGCGGCGTGCCTGCTGGTTTCCAGTGACCGCGGCAGGATGGGTAGTCACGCAATCAGCCTCCCGCCTCGGCATCGTTCGACGGCGGACGACGGAGATCGCGGCGAACGTAGAGCACCAGTTGTACACCCGGGCGAAGACGGTACGAGCCCACCCGGCTGTACCGATCGCCGAACGACGCCTCCAGGGTGGCCTGCTGCTCCTCGGACGCGACGACCAGCGCATCGTTGGTGACGACGGCGTGTCCGTAGTACCCCGCCCGGTAATCGCGCAGGTACCACGACAGCGGGAACTGGTCGCGCGAGGTCACGGCGATCGTCGCGCCGGGATTCATCGTCTCGATCCGGCCGATTTCACGGAGCAGCGCGAAGATCTCGCGAGACGTGTGCACATACACGTACGGGTGCCGTGGGTCGTCGTACCTGACGAAATTGAGCAGCACCGCCTGCGTGCCCGCGGTACCGGCGATCGCGACGGCTGCAGCCACCGACACCGCGCGACGCCGCGACTGCCAGAGCCGTTTGAAGGCGTAACCGCCGCAGACCGCGAGCGGTGCGACGATGTTAAGCGTCAACCACGGCGTTTTGTACGGGATGACCGAGTACGCCGCCAGCATGCCGAGCGTCCACAGCGCGGCGAATACCGCAAAGCGGTTGTCCAGGCGCCGCAGCGCCCAGGCGACGCCGGCCGTGCCCGCTACGAGCAGCGGCAACTCCTCGACGGCCAGCCAGTACAGGTAAGCGTGCCACGGACGCGTGTGCGTGACGGTCCCGGTCTTCGACCAGATGGTGAATGCCTTGACCGCATCCAACGCGCCCGGCCAGTGGGTGAAGAGGGACGTGTAGAACAGGAGGTTGACCGCGAGAAACGCCGCCGTCGCCAGCGCCAGGAGCCAGGCTGCTCGGCGAGGCGACAGCCACGTCGGCACACACGCAGTCGCGGCTCCGAGGAGGCGAGGCCGGATCTGGTCGCGGCGCGGAGCTGCGCCGCGACACTGTGTGTCGCGGAGCGCACAGAGGGCGGCGGCGCCCCACCACGCGGCGGCAAGCACGACGCCCGCGATCGCGGCCGTCTCCTTCGTCGCGAACATCAGCCCGGCCGAGGCTGCGGCGCCGACCACGAACGCGCCGTGCCGTCGATCGGCGAACCGCACCGCCGCGACGACGGTCGCGATGGTGAAGCCGACCAGCAGCATCTCGTGAATGAAGTACCGCGAGAAGAAGACGGCGCCGGGCGACAACGCGAGCAGCGCTGCCGCCGCCAGTGCGCCAGCCGTTCCAATCTGCCGATGGAGCGCCAGCAGCAGCAGGACCGCCAGCAGGCCGACCAGCGCCGTCACGAACCGCACGGCGACGGTCGTGAGACCAAGAGCACGGACCGCGGGCCAGGTCAGATAGTAGAGCGTGGGACCGTGGTAGTTTGCCGGGTCGTAGCGATAATCGTGGGGCGGGCGAACCAGATTCGTGAGCAGGAGCGTGTTGACGCCTTCATCGTGGTGGAGGGGTTTGAGCGGCAGATCGTAGAACCGCAGCACCATCGCTGCGGTCGCGATGTACACGACGATCGTCCACCACGCGCGCGCGGAGATCGCCGGCCGCGAGCTCGAGGCACGCGACGCCGCCGCGTCCGGCTCACCGATGGTGTCGCAGGTCCTGGCCACCCGAGGTTCGATAGAGACGATAGCTGCCCGCTTCGGCGGCACATGGGTACCGCGTGAAGAACGGCTCGTTGACGACGCTTCCGAATCGTTCGATCGGCCCGACCACCACGTAGTCGATTCGGTACCGTTCCAGCGTCGCCGCGGCGTCGGGACCGCCCGCGTAGATGCGCCTGATGTCGGCCTCGCGTGGGCCGCCGTCCAGCCCGTGGGACCACACGTGCCCAGGGTATCCCATGAGCGAGCGCCGGCCGGTCAGCGCAATCGGGTGGTTCGGAACCGGCGCGTGCACGATGAGCGCGGCCGGGCTGGTCCGCTCCGCGACCACGCGGGCGAACTCGATGCCCTCCCGGTCGAAGATCCGGGACCGAAAGGCGCCCGACGCCACGCGCCACAGATCGAGGGCCCCGGCGAGCGTCAGCGTGGCGAACAGCAGCGCCGCCAGCGCGCCGCGCCACCGCGGACCGCGCGCCAGCTGCGCGAGCACGAGCGCGGCGATGGGCACCGACGCGACAAACCAGTACATGAGCACCTTGATGTTGTCCCAGATCCACGGCGCGAGCCGGACCAGGTTCGGGACGACGAAGCACAGCGTGAACGGCGCGTAGAAGAGCAGCCAGCGCCTCGGCACGAGCGGCGGTTGCGAACGCCAGACCAGCGCGGCGGCGACCAGCGGGATCAGCAGCCCGGTGTTGCGCAGCCAGAACACGATCACGTCCTGGCTGCCGCGATCCCACCCCACGGCCCACGCGACGAAGCCCTCGCTGCGCACGCCGCTCGCGCGCGCGACCCACCACGCCTGCGGGAGTCCGAGGGCAAGCGCCCACGCAAAGAACGGCGCCCATCGGAGCGGCGGAGGGAAGAGGATCGCCAGGCAGCCGCCGACCGCGAGCACGACCGCAAAGGTGTGTGCGTGCACGAGCGGCAGCATGCCGGCGATCACGCCCGCCGCGATCATCCGCGCCCGATCCGCGGCTGCATCCTCGTCCGCCGCATCGATGGTCTGCCACCACAGCCGGAACACGACGAGCGCGAGCGGCAGCCCGAGCAGCAGCCCCCGCTGCGTCACGAGCAGCGAGGTGACCAGATTGCCCCACCTGAACGCGCCGTCGTAGGTGATCGTGTAATCGTGCGGGAGCGTCGCAAGCAGGCTCGCGAGCGATTCGGCGTTCCACGCCTCGACCGCGAACCGCCACCAGCCCAGGCCGCCGCTCAGCAGCGCGAGCGCCGGCGCGAGGAATGCCGCATCACGCCGGCCGGTCAGGGCCAGCGTCCATCGGTAGAGCAGCACCGCGATGGCCGCGCAGAGGAGAAAGGTGGACCAGACGATCACGTCGCGGACGGGCAGACCGGCGCGCACGAACACCGCGGCGAGGAAATCGGTGAGAAAGGGATACGTGAACCCGACGCCGGCGAACGAGGGATGTTCGGGCGGGAAGTTGTTCCCGTAGGCGAAACGGTTGATGACCGTCAGGTGGAACGGCAGGTCGCCGATGTTGTGACTGACGCCGGTGTAAATGCCGTCGGTTCGCACGTACATAGTGCGGGCGGCCACGCGCCACAGGACGAACATCCCGCCGAGCGCCACCGCCGCCCGCAGCAGGGTGCGCGGCGATGGCGAGGCGACGTCGATCCAGGTGGCTGCAGACACGTCGCGCACCACCGCCCGGCGATATCGCGCCGAGAGCAACAGCGCGCCGGGAAGGACCACCGCTACCGCTGAGACCGCGATGACGATGCCTGTGAGGCCCCAGCGCATCGCGAGCACGAAGCCGACAAGGCCGAGCGCAGCCAAGCCGAGCGCCAGGCCGTCCGCGACGCGTGCGAGCGGCGGCAGACGTCGATCGTAGCTGTAGGTCACAAGTGAGCCGCCTGCGACCGCGGCAAGGAAGAGTAGGATCGGCGTGAGGTGTGGGCCGTCCAGGGACGCCATACCCGGGGCAGGCGCTTAGGCGATTGCGCGCCTCGGAATCGGACGCCTCCGGAGCAGCGGGTCCTGCCGTGCGGCCAGCCCGGCCATCTGGATGGCGCGGTCGTAGAGCCCTTCGGCGCCGCGCAGCCTGACGGCGAAGACGTCGCGAAGCATCCGGGACCCGTCCCGAAGGAAGTGTACCTTGCTGCCGTCCTGGTGATCCCACCGGACGGCGACCTCGCGCATGCGCAGGCCGGCGCGATACGCCTCGTACAGCAGCTCGATATCGAAGCCGAACCCGTCGATCGTGCCGGCTTCGATGAGCGGCCGACAGACGCTCATGCGGAATGCCTTGAACCCGCACTGGGTGTCCCGGAACGGCAGTCCGGTCGCCGCGCGCAGCACGACGTTGAACGCGCGTCCGCCCAGCTCCCGACGCCTGGGCTGGTGCACGCCGATCAGGCGGCGGTCGACCGCCCGCGACCCGAACGTCACGTCCGCCTCGCCGCTCAGGATGTCCGCGAGCACCTTCGGCATCTCGTCGATCGGCGTCGACAGGTCCGCGTCGGTGAAGACGGCGACCGGCGCGCGCGCGGCGAGCAGCCCGTGGCGGACGGCGAACCCTTTTCCGCGGTTCTCCGCGTACCCGACCACACGCCACGACAGCGTGCGGGCATCGCCGAGTACCTCCCGTGCGATCACGGCCGTGTCATCAGTGGACCCGTCGTCGACGACGATCAGCTCCAGCGGGGCGACGGTGCTGACCGGGGCGTACGCCGCGATAGCGCGCAGCGTCTCACCGATCCGTGCGGCCTCGTTGTAGGCGGGAACGATGATCGACGCCGACGGGAGTCCGTCTCGCATGGCCCGCACCTCTGACGCGTGTTCCGACAGACCTCGCGCACGCCGCTGCCTCCCCGCGCGGCCGCGGGAAGGCGCAGCGCTAATCGTGGTTAGTGGCCTGTCCACGCTGATCAAGGACCACCTCGCGGGCGGGGCATCCCGCCTGGCTGCGTTGCGCCTCCCTCAAATACTCCCGGTATTCTCGGTCGTCGCGCCTTGCCAGGCGGGCGCCGCGCTCCGCGATCCGATGCTCGTTCAGCGTGGACGCGCCACTAGTCGATCGGGCAACCCTGGTTGTTCAACAGGTCGAAGCGGTTCTTCAGCGACTCGTAGTCACCGCCTGGGAAGACCGCGTTGAACGCGTCGATCACCTGCTGCGCGGTCAGGTCGTAGTCGACGTCGCCGGATGCCGCGTTCAGCAGCGCGGCCACGGTGTGACGGCCGAGGGCGTCCAGGCCGCCGCCTCCGAGCGCAACGACCTCTCCTAGCGTCATGCCGGGGAACGCGTCCTCGAACACGGCACTGAACAGCATGTCCGGCGTGTAGGGTGCCGGCCACGAGTCATAGTGCTGCGACTGGCGCCAGTACCCCGGCGTGCACCCCTGGCCGCCCTGTGGAGTCGGTGTCGGGGTCGGTGTCGGGGTCGGCGTCGGCGTCGGCGTGGGTGTCGGGGTGGGAGTCGGGGTGGGGTCGGATGTTGGCGTCGGCGTCGGGGTCGGCTCCACCGTGCTGGCGGCGGACTGAGGGCCTGCCACTGCACTGGGGGAGGCCGGATTGTCCGACTTCCCGCACGACGCGACGATCGCAGCCAGGGCGACCCCCACCACTAGCGGTGCCGCGGCCGTGGCCCAGCTCCATTGCACACGTAACTGTCTCATGCTTCCCTCCGGAGGTTGGGAGCGATGGAGCAACTCTCTCGCCAGACGGCAGGGCTCATTGGCCGCGTCCGCGCGCGAGGTGCAACCCGCGCCGCAGCCGCCGCTTAGCGGCGCGTGGCCGCGGGGCCCGCCGGCAGACTTCGCGGTGAAATGCGCGGCCTAGGGTGACTTTGGTCTGAGCGGCGGATGACCGCGTCGAGCGCTCTCACGCGGCTGGGCTGACATCGAATCCCGCCGAACCATCGGACTGGTTCATTGATGAAGGGAAGGATCGGGTGGCCAGAGATTCAGGTCAGGTTGGCGGCACGAGCGCTGGATAGACCGAAGCGGCCGCGAGTCGCCAGCCCGCTCGTACAGAAACCCCGCGCGCGACACGGCGTTGCCGAAACTCGTACTCGGCGCGAGGGCGCGAAGCTTCGTGGTCTTCGCGCCTGCACTCGCGACGGCGATCCGCTATAGCAGACGAGCGATTCGGCGGCGCATCCCGCCGCATCTCTCTATACGAGTGCGACGGCGCGGACCGGGCTGCCGGAGCCGCCGCGCGTCTTCAGGCCGCCGATGAAGATCACGGGATGGTCCTGGGTCGTCTTGAGGTCCCGGTGCTGCGTGCGCCGCAGGATTTCGCCAAGCCCAGTGAGGTTCTCGACGCCGATCCTGCCGGCGCCGAGAACGGCGAGGTGTGCAGGGTAGCTCGTGCTCGGCCCGACGTCCAGGCTGTGCGAGTCGCAGCCGATGCCGATGATGTCGCGTTCCTCGACGAGCAGATGTGCCGCCTCCCGGCCGAAGCCGGGGAAGTTGTAAGTGCCGGGCGGGTCCTCGTTGAGATAGGCCGCGGTCGGCCAGCGCGCCGCCCAGTTCGCGTGCATCGCGACGAACGCTCCGCGCGGGATCCGGCCGTAGCGCAACTCCCACTGTTCGAGGTCCGCCACGGTAACCTCGGTGTTCGGATCGCGGGCGGCGCGATCGGCGATGTCGATGATCACCAGCGGGCCGACCAGTTGATCGGCGCGGATGCTCTCGCCGGTATCCCCGCCGGCAACGAAGTGCGCCGGCGTGTCGAAGTGTGTGCCGTAGTGTTCGGGCACGGTCAGCCGGTTCACGAAGACGCCGTTCTGTTCAATCGTGAGCAGCGGCGTGATCTGCATGTCCAGCCGGAAGTAGTTGGGAACGCCCGGCTCGAGCACATGCGTGCAGTCGACGACTCTCTCGAAACGCACGATCCTCCCGGGCAACGATGCGCCGTTGCCCTGCGACTGCGCGTGTCCTTCCATCGTCGGCCTGCCCATCGCAACAGCCGCAGCGCCCAGGCTGCGCAGAAAACTTCTGCGCCCGGTTCCCGCCGTTATGGCGGCCATCACATTCGTCGAACACATGAGATCCCTCCGGTACCCGCTCTGCGCGTCGTCCGCGCGTCATTGCGATGACGCCGTCGTGCGCAGACGAGGCGCACGCGGCCGACGACGCAACGAGCGTGGAGCAGGCGCGATGCCAGCCGGCTGTCAGGCGATGGATCCACAACACGCAGTCATGACGCCGCCTGCCCCGCGCCATGAGGAACGACATTTCGTTCCGCCGACGACCCGTCGTGCGCGGAACACGTCACCGTCACGTCGCTCGACGCTCAGCCTTATGAAATGAAACGCGGCAAGGCGCTCTCCACGCATACCCTGCGGGCCGAGGCTCCCACGCGTGCGAGGTGGCCACGGGATTGCCGGAATACCCCGAATCGCAGCAGGGAGGAACGCGATGCATCAAGTTCTCGTCGCTGTGGCGTTACTTGTCGCGAGCAATCGCGTCGGTTCACCTGGTCGGGCCAGCGCTGGAGATGTCGATGGTGCGGTCTAGGTGGCTTCGAACGACGCAGCCGCCAACGAGGTGGTCTTCGGCCGGAACGAACGCGGCGAGCTGGGGCGTGAGCTCAGGGTTGCTCGCAGGTAGTGAGGAGCGCGTAGAGGCCCGCAAGGTCGAGCAGGCAGCGGACGTAACGGTTGGCTCTCGCGATCCGCAGCGCCCCGCCGGCAGTCCTCGCGGCCGCGAAGGCGCAGGCCAACTCACCGACCCCGGCCGCGTCGATATCGCGAAGTTTCGCCAGGTCGAGGAGGATCTGCCGCTCGCCACAACGGACGAGCGACGCGACGACCGTGCCGAGTTGCCCGTTCACCGGCGCTCGAAGGCTTCCCGACACGGGAACGACGGCGAGGCGCGTCTTGAGATCCAGACCGGCAAGCATGAACGTGTGACCCCACCGTGTAGTCGAACGAGTCCCGCCCCGATCGACAGGGCAGAGCCAATTCGTATGACGCGTACCCCGTCCCCAAGGTTGCCGAGGTGTCAGAGCGCCATCGTTTTCGTCCCGATCAACTCGCCGAAGTCGAGGTGCACCCGTCCCTCGTAGCGCCCGGTCCTCCCGTTCCCGATTGGGCTGGCCGGCGCGGGACCGAGATTGGGCCGAACATGCGCGCGAATGAACGATGGAGAGTGGAAGAGCGATCACGCGGCAGCTAGGGAGCGCCCGACGCCACGACGCCCGGTTGGCATACACTCGTGACGAGACGATCATGGGCCATGCGTATCGATGCGTGTTCGTCGCCAACGGACAGGTCCACGCCGAGCAGGTGCGCTCGTTCCTGGCCAGCGCGGACATCGACAGCCAACTGCGGGGCGAGGCCTTGAGTAAGACCCACGGCCTGACACTGGACGGGCTCGGACGCGTCGAGGTCCTGGTTGCACCCGCCGACGAGGATCGCGCGCGCGCGTTGCTCGCGTCCGCAGATCGCGGCGAGCTCGAGTTGCCCGAGAATTCCGATCAGGATCCGGGCCAGGACCGGTGAAACTGCCCCAGTCGGCTCCTGGCCACCCGTCCACTCCCGCGTTACACGGGAACCCGGAGCCATGAAGCCGCGCATCACGGTCCTGACGATCGGCGTCGACGATCTCGAGCGCTCCCTCGCCTTCTACCGCGACGGCCTTGGTTTTCCGACGAGCGGCATCGTCGGCGGGGAGTTCGAATACGGCGCGGTCGCCTTCTTCGAGCTGCAGCACGGTATCCAGCTCGCGCTGTGGCCGCGGACGAGCATCGCGCGTGATTCAGGGCTTCCGCTCAGCGAGCCGAGCGCAACCGAGTTGACGCTCGGGCACAACGTGAATAGCAGTGAAGAGGTGGACAGCCTGATGGCGCGGGCCGCACGCGCCGGCGCCACGATCGCCAAGGCCGCCGGCGAGACGTTCTGGGGCGGCTACGCGGGCTACTTCCAGGATCCCGACGGCCACCTCTGGGAACTGGCCTGGAATCCCCGCGTGAGGGTCGAGGACTGACGGGCCGCCGAGGAAGGCACGGCCCTGAAAGTCCCCCTCGTTTACCGGGCGACTGCCTGGCGTGCCTGCGCGAGCAAATCGACGCCGTCGCCTTCTTCCAGGTGACCTGGCCGGATCACGTGCGCGTTCAGGCAGAGACGTCCCGCGAAGCGGCGCACGATGTCTCGGAGCACGCCGGGATCCTGTTCGCCGCTGTCGGGATCGTAGGTCGTCATCACGCACCGGCCGCGGAGATCGGCGAGGCCGATGTCCGCGTGCGGCAGTCTCAGCGCCGCGCCCTGCCACGATCGCTCGGCGATCCCCGTGACCCCGCCGAGGACGATGTTCGGCCGCAGTCGCCGGACGTCGCGACCGAACAGCGCGAGGGAGCCATCGGTGCAGACGAGCAGCGGTAGGACGTCGAACCGCTCCGCGCCGTCGTAGCGCGCCAGGTTCGCGCCCGGGCCGACCGCCGCCTCGACGCGCGCCGCGATCTCGGGCGAGTCCCACGGCAGGCCCTCGACCAGCGGTTCGCCGTCCGACCCGAGGGTTGCACGGAGGCGCAGCAGGCGCGGGAACCGACGTGCCGTGACCATGCGCCCGCGGCGATCGTAGACCTGCACCACGCGGTCGCCAGGCAGTCCCATGGCCGTCACCTCGGCGGCCGCCAGGCGTTCACCGGCCATCGACTTCACGGGATAGCGCCAAAGTGCGGCGACGTGCATCGCTGCGCCGGTCACGCCACCGCCGCCCTGGCGGTCACGCGCGCGAAGTCGATCTCGGTCCGCGCCAGGCGGTTGAAGTAGTTGGTGAAGACGTTCAGCGCCACGTGCGCAACCAGCTCGGCCACCTCCGCATCGGAGAAGCCGGCCTTCCTGATCTCGGCCAGCGCCTCGTCGCCGACATCGCCGCGCTCCTCGAGGATTGCGGAAGCAAAACGCAGCGCGGCGGCGACCTTCGGATCGGCGGAGCGCGCGTCGCGATTCATCTCGAGCTCCGCCTCGGACACGCCGACACGCTTGCCGAGAGCCGTGTGCGCCGAGAGGCAGTAGTCGCAGGCGTTGGCCTCGGCCGTTGTCATCGCGATCTGCTCCTGCAGCCCGGCCGGCAATGCGCCACGCCGCAACGCGCCGCTCAGATTCAGGTAGCCCTCGAGCACCACCGGCGACACCGCCATCGTCCGCATCATGTTGGGGACGAAGCCGAGCAGTTTCTCGATTGCCTCGAAGTTCCTGCGGACGCCTTCCCGGGCTGTCGATACGTCGACAGGTTCGATTCGTCTCATACGTACGTTCCTCCGTGCCGCTCGTGAAATGCGTTCGGCCATGATCATCCTGCACTGGGAATGCCACGGGATCATTACCTGTAACGCTCATCGAGAGAGTAACTTATGGCCTCCTCGCGGCTGTGGCCGGGTCACAGGATCTCGTGCCGGCCACGAACCTTCGTGCCTGGCCACGAAATCTGCTCGCCGCACGAGGCGTCGTGTGATCGTGGCGCCGATCGGCGGAGCGGCTTTCCGCTAGGGGGGTTCTGGATCTTCAAGCGCCGACGCCGCTTGCGTCGTCATAATGGAAACGTCTTGGCCCGGCCGTTTAGTCTGCCGTCGTCCATGACGTGCGCGGCGAGCCATATCTCGCGGCGTCTCAGTGTGTTACGAGGTATGCGACGGCAAATTCGGGTCACGACGCCCCACCTGTGACCCCCGTGCCGCTCTGCATCCTGCAGGATAGATGGCGGCGCCGCCGACCACTCCGGGCGGTGGCGCGGCCGTTCCCAGGATCCGGGTGGGGAAAACGTTCTCGGACTGGCCGTCTCGGTGCTTGCCGTGACACTTCGCTCGCGCCAGTCCGCGGTTGCGCCCCTGGAGCGCCTTCGCGGCACAACACCCGCGCCGCCACGTTTCGCCGGTCGACCACGCGAAACTCGCGGCGCTGCAGCAGCGGTTCGAATCCCCTCGCGACGTCACCGCTGCCTGACTGTCCTGCCATACCGAACGCGTCAGGGAGGTGATGGCCTCGTCGCACTGCAACTGGAGCCGGCAGGAGTACATCCCCGGCCGGAGCATCCGGCGTTCGGCAAGAAGAACACCCTGAACAATTCCGCGAGCATTGCGCGCGCCGCATCGCGACGCTCGGGAAGGCACGAGCGGCAGCGGCTGCGTGTCGCAGACCGAAGAAAGTCGCGGGAGGTTGCGGCATTTTGCCGCTCGTCCTGTCCAGCTTCCGCCGCGTCGGCTGCATTCGGCCGTTGACGCTCGCCCGCCGCGGCCATATAGTTCGCTGGCCGAACAAAGCAGGCGGCAGCGGACGCCGCGACCGAATACCGCAGCCATCGGGCTCCACGCCGCCCGCGTCTCTCACAACGCTGGGGGAGTCCTCATGAAGCGCTTCACCAAGCTCCTGCTGACACTCGCGCTCACTGCATTCCCGACCGCGGTTTCCGCGCAGCTCAATTCCGTGATCCTCGAGGCCGAAGCCGGCACCGTCGGATCGCAGTTCGCCATCGGCGTCGACGGCGCGACGACCTACGCCGCGATCCAGTCGACCATCGCCGGCGGTAATCCCACGACCGCCGATCGCGTGATCAGGTTCACCGTGACGTTCCCGCACGCGGGTGTGTGGGAGCTATACGCGCGGCTCCGCGTCGGGGCGGCCACCTTCAACGACGACAGCATGTTCTACGCGAACGGGTTCGGGGAGAAGAACCCGACGCTGGACGCCGACTGGATCCTGGCGAACGGACTGGCTGGAAACATCGGGTTCACTAATCCCACCGACAAGGTCACCGGCGGAGGCTTCGCCGGCAGCGGCGTCTGGAAGTGGGTCAAGCTCTCGGCCTTCGACGGAGGAGAGCCGCCCATCTCCTTCACCGTACCCGACGGCGCGCTCACGCAGACTTTCCAGATTGCCGGCCGCGAGGACGGGCTGTGGCTCGACAAGTTCGCGTTCGGTCCCCAGGGCGTGTTCTTCACCGTCTTCGATCTCGACAACGGACTGCCGGGCACGACGGAGCCGCCTCCGCCGCCGTACACGCCGACCGGCCCTCCGATAGCGACCGGGAAGCCGAAGTTCCTCGGCAGCGTGTCGAGCCCGTCGCAGAACCTCAACTTCACCGCCTACTTCAACCAGGTGACGCCTGAGAACGCCGGCAAGTGGGGCAGCGTCGAGCCGACGCGCGACAACATGAACTGGACGCAGCTGGACTTCGCGTACAACCTGGCGAAGAACAACGGCTTCCCGTTCCGCCTGCACACGCTCGTCTGGGGGAATCAGCAGCCGGGGTGGATTGCGGCGCTCCCGATCGCAGAACAGCGCGGTGAGATCGAGGAGTGGTTCGCGGCGCTCGCGGCGCGCTACCCGGACATCGACTTCATCGACGTGGTGAACGAACCGCTGCACGATCCGCCGGACGATCCCCAGGACGGCGGCTACCTCCAGGCGCTCGGCGGATCCGGCGTGACGGGTTGGGACTGGATCGTCGAGGCCTTTCGGCTCGCCCGCCAGTATTTCCCCACGGCAAAGCTCGGCCTCAACGAGTTCAGCGTGACCAACAACACGACCGACATGATCCGCTACATCGGGATCGTCAACCTGCTGAAAGCGGAGAACCTGATCGACGTCGTGGGCGTGCAAGGACACGCGTTCTCAACGCGGCCGAACATCCCGATGTCGGTCCACACCGCGAACCTCGACCGGCTCGCCGAAACGGGGCTGCCCATCCACGTCACCGAGCTCGACATCGACGGACCGAGCGACGAGATTCAGCTCGCCGACTACCAGCGGATCTTCCCCGTGTTCTGGGAGCATCCGGCGGTGCGCGGCATCACGCTGTGGGGCTACCGGCCCGGCCACTGGCGCACGGCGCAGGGCGCGTACATCGTCCTCGAGAACGGCGCGGAGCGGCCGGCGATGGTGTGGCTGAAGGAGTACGTCGCCGCCACCGAGCTCGCCGCCTGGGTGCGACTGGGCGGGCTGAACCAAGTCTACGATGGAACGCCGCGGGCGGTGACGGTCACGACGATTCCCGAGGGGCTGCCCGTCGCCGTTACTTACAACGGCAGCACGACGCCGCCGACCGCGCCAGGGTCGTACCATGTCGTCGCCTCGGTCACCGGTGAGGACGCGTTCGGCTCGGCGGAGGGCACGCTCGTCATCAGCGCATCGGCCGTCTCGCGTCACGCTCCGACGATCAGTGGAGCGCTCGCCGGATCGGTGCAGATGCTGCTTCCCGACAACGTGTCGCTGGGAGGCGGAGCGACGGTGAGCGGCGACCTGCTGGTGCCCGGCTCACCAGAGGTGATCCTCCACGGGTCCCCTGCATATGGCGGCACCGTCGACGGCAGCGGCGATGCGGCACCCTCCGGTTACACGGTCACGATCGGCGGCGACGCGGCACTGCGCCACGTCGTCCGGGCGACGGACCCGGTCGACCTCCCGACGGTGCCCGCACCGACTCCGCCGACTGGCACACGCGATGTCGTGCTGCGATCCCCGGGCGAGAGTCCCGGCAGCTTCGCGACGCTGCGGAACCTGTCGCTGAAGGAGAACGTCGGCCTGGTGACCGTGCCGCCCGGCAACTACGGATCGTTCAGCGCCGCGAGCGGCAGCGGCTTCGTCCTCGGCTTCCCGGCGGCCGGAGTCCCTGCGGTCTACAACCTGCAAGGACTCACGCTCAAGGAGGGCAGCCGGCTGGAGATCAGGGGACCGGTGATCCTGAACGTGGGCAGCAGCGTGTCGGTCCAGGGCGCGTCCGGCAACAGCGCCAGGCCGGAATGGCTCACGCTGCGCATCGCCGCGGGTGATCTCGCGGTCGACGGCGTGACGCTGGACGGCTACGCGATCGCCCCGGCAGGGACGGTGATCGTCAACAGCGGCGGGACGCTGCGCGGCGGTATCGCGGCGGACCGCATTGTCATCAGGTCCGGCGGCGCGGTCATCACCCCGTAGCCGGCCGGCACACACGGCCCGCGGCACGTCCCTGACCGGGCGACGTGCCGCGGGTCGAAATTCCACCGCGCTGCCGATATACTTCACGCCGCGCATCGACACGCGCCAGAGCATCCCATGACCGACCACTCCTCGCTCCTTTCGCGTCTCGCGATCGTCCTGCCCGTCCTGGCGCTCGCCGTCAGTGCTTCACCCGCGGCGCAGTCGCGCATCAGGGTGATGATCCTGACGGGGCAGTGCAACCCCTTCCACAACTGGGCGGTGAGCAGCGCGGCGATCAAGCGCGTGCTCGACCAGACCGGCAGTTTCGACGTCACGGTCGTGACCTCGCCGGCGAAGGGGCAGGATATGTCGGGGTTCACGCCGTCGTTCGCCGGCTACGGCGCGGTGGTGATGGATTACGAAGGTGACGAGTGGCCGGAGCCGACCAAGCACGCCTTCGTCGAATATGTTCGCGGCGGCGGCGGGCTCGTGCTCGTGCACGCGGCGGACAACGCCTTTCCCAAGTGGAAGGAGTTCCTCGGGATCTCGGGTATCGGCGGCTGGGCAGGCCGCGACGAGAGCTGGGGGCCGAAGGTTCGGTGGCGCGACGGCAAGATGGTGCTCGATTCGACGCCGGGTAGCGCGATGCACCCGCCGAGGCACGATTTCCAGATCGTGTCGCGTGCGCCGGAGCATCCGATCATGAAGGGGCTCCCGAACGAGTGGATGCACGCGAGCGACGAGATCTACAGCCAGCTCCGCGGCCCGGCGAAGAACCTCCAGGTGCTCGCCACGGCGCTCGCCGACAAGGCGAAGGGCGGAACGGGCGAGCACGAGCCGATGTTCATGACCATTCAGTACGGCAAAGGGCGCGTGTTCCACAACACGCTGGGCCACGTCGGGCCGAAAGACGCGGAGCCCGTCCCTTCGATCAGCAGCGTGGACTTCATCGTCTCGATTCAGCGGGGCACCGAGTGGGCGGCCACCGGCAAGGTCACGCAGCCGCTGCCGGCCGATTTCCCGACGGCTTCGAGCATCTCGCTGCGGAAACCATCGTGAGCCGGGCTGCGGACTAGTTCTGCCTCCCCTCGTTCAAGGCCGCGACCGGTCCGTACCACTCAGCCGCGCGACCCGGCAGGGCCCGTTACCGACGTCCGGGCGCCATCGAAAAAGTGATCCCCCGCGGCGCCGAAGGCACGTACAATCAGCCCGTCGCGTTTCCCCGGGGCGTCGAACGAAGCCGTGGGCTTCGGGGCGCCCGCGGCATCACAAACGCCGTGCACGCCTGAGCCTCCATCATGGACCTGCTGCAGCTCGAGCACTTCCTCGCCGTCGTGGAAGAGCGCACGTTCACTCGCGCGGCCGAGCGCGTCTGCCGCACGCAGCCGGCGGTGAGCCAGAGCATCAAGAAGCTCGAGGAGGAGATCGGGGCGCCGCTGTTCGCCCGCGACGTCCACGAGGTGTCGCTCACCGAGGTGGGCCGTGTGCTCGCCGACTACGCCCGGCGGATGGTGCACCTGCGCGACGAGGCGCTGCGCCAGGTGACGGAGCTGAAGTCGCTCAAGGCGGGGACGCTGGCGATCGCGGCGCACGAATCCGCGGCGGTCTACCTGCTTCCGGCGCCGCTGCGCGCCTACCTCCAGAAGTTCCCGGACATCAAGGTGGGCATTTATCGCAGCCGCCTGACCGAGATCCCTCGGCAGGTCATGGACCGCGAGGTGGACGTCGGGTTCGTCAAGGACCAGCCCGCGTTCCACGAGCTTGAGTGCGTGGAGGTCCACTCGGACGAGATGATGTGCATCGCGGCCCCGGCGCACCCCCTGGCCTCGCGCGCCGAGGTGCGGGTGCACGATCTCGGCGCCGAGCAGTTCGTCATGCACCACCTGTGCAGCGCGACCGCCGACGCGATCCTGCGCCTCTTCGAGCGGCACGGCACCCGCTGCCGGATCGTGGCGGAGCTGTGGAGTTTCGAGAACATCAAGAGCTTCGTGCAGGAGGAGGTGGGCCTGGCCATCGTTCCTGGCGTCACGGTGCGCCAGGAACTGCGCGATGGGACACTCGTGCGGATCCCGCTGCGCGAGCTGGCGATCCCGCGCCGGACGCTGATGATCTACCGCGAGCAGGGCTACCTGTCGGATTCCGCGCGCGAGCTGATCAAGGTGGTGCGTGCCTTCAACTGGGAACAGTGCTTCGCGCCGCCGCGCCCGCCCTTCCGTCGGCCGGAGCGGGGGCGTGAGGCGTCAGAGGCTGCCGGGGCCATCCGCAGGATCACGGGCTCGGTTCGGCCGGTGTCGTAGAGCGGGGTGCTCGCGCCAGGCGTGCTCGGCGTTCAGGGTGCGACAGCTGCAGCACACGTCGACACCGGGATGCGACGCTGCGGTTCAATCGCCGAGCAGCGCCGCCGCGATGTGCTCCCATTCCTTGTCGAGCGCGACGCGCGCGATCGGCCGACCCGCGCGGCGGTACCAGTAGGCCGCGTTCGAGGCGTCGCCCTCCTTCCGATGCAGGTAGGCGTGGACCCACGCGCCGCACTCGTCGTCCACGTCCTGGGCGACACGATGCGCGGTGTCCCAGTCGCCCTTTGCATCGTGCCAGAGCGCCACGAGCGGGCGGCCCAGATGCGGAGGCGGAGCGTCAGCCGCCAGCGTTGCCCTGAACTCGTCCACCGTCATGACGTCGCCGTAGCCTCAGAAGCGGAACACCAGGCCGACCTGCGCGTTGACGAACACCGGCGTGAAGCGCACCGCCGGGACGCCGGCGAGCAGCCGGTCGAGGACCTCCGGTGCGTTGACGGCGGCAAAACGGAGCTCGAACTCGCGGAAGTAGAACACGCGCGCTTCCCCCAGGAGCGCGACGCGCCCGCCGAGCCGCAGGCCCGCTCCGCCGTTGACGCCGAAGCGGTGCCCGTCCTGCCCGGGCGTGGCACGCAGCACCAGGCCGGCGTCCACGACCGGGAGCGGAATCCCCGAAGCCTGGATGGCTATCGGGATCGATCCGGCGAAGTGGATGTCCGGCAGGTAGCTCAAGCCGCCCGACAGTACGAGGCCGATCGGCCCCGGCGTTCTGATCCGGGCGTTGATCGACAGGAGCGGGATCCGGTCGGCATCGAACGTGCCGGCAGCGGCGACGACGCTCGCCGAGAGATCCTGAAAAGGAGGCTGCGTGCCGCGCAGGTCGTAGCGGGCGCCGCTGAACTCGAGTGCCACGTCGGTCGCGTCGAGCCGCCCCTCGATGCCGAAGATCCCGGCTCCCACGGCGAGCGCCACGCCGAAGACCGCGCCGCCGTCCGCGCTCAAGACCGGTGACGCGGGCGCGGTGATTTCCACGCCGGGCAGCGATGGCACCGACGGCCGCAGCGTCAGGCGCTCGTCGTAGACGGGGAACGCCCGTCCGATGAACAGCATGAGATCGACGCCCTGCGCCGACGCAGGGCGTCCGGTGAACAGCATACCCGCCGCAATGCACGCGGCAACTCCCAGTTCTCCCCTCACAACGGCAGGTCCTTCCGTCCAGGGAGTTCCCGCGGGGGCACATCTTGTCTCATGAACGTTTAACCCATCGAGCGGACAGCCATCACAGTCCTCTCGCGAGGCCACTTTCTACCAGAAACAAGATCTGACCCCGGGGCTCTCCTGTCAATACTCCTCGATTCGGGTAGACTCACCCCTGCTCAGCGAAAGGGGAGGATCCATGGCAAATCAGAATCCGCCGGCGGACGCGGCCCGCGGCTCCGGAGCCAGCCTGGCAGCAGAGTTCCGCCCCGAAGCGGCGCCGTCGGACTTCGAGGTTCAGCGCGCGATCGCCGCCTACATTCCGCTGCTCGAGGCGTGCTACGCGAAGGCCAATCAACGCCCGTTCGTGTTTCCGCACGGCTACGAGGCGATCGCGGAGATCAGAGCGTCCATCGCGGAAATGGCAGAGGAGGCGGCGACCGATTCGCCGGAGGTGCGCGAAGCGGTCAACAACGACGTCGAAGCGGCGGCAGCGGCTGCCGTCGATCCCGGGTCTTTCGGCTTCGTCGTTCGGGAGCAGGCCACGGGGGCGATCCTCGTGTGCCTGCGTGGCACGCAGACCCCGCGGGAGTGGCTCGCCAACTTCACCGCGGTCCCCACGCCGTTCGCCCTCGTGCCCGGATTCGGGCAGGTGCACCTCGGCTTCCAGCGCATGCACCGCAGCGTCCGCGACACCATCGGCGCCGGGTTGAACAACGTCCCCGCCAACACGCGCATCACGGTCCTGGGACACAGCCTCGGCGGCGCCATGTCGATCCTCGCGGCTGTGGATCTGAGGCGCAACTTCGCCCGGCCGAACGTCGACGTCTGCACGGTCGGTGGACCGCGCGTGGGCAAGATGGACTTCCGGCGCAGCTTCAACAACGAGATCGCGCGCTGCTTCCGCGTCACGAACCAGTTCGACATCGTGCCGCACGTCCCGACGCTGATCACGGGGTGGAACCACGTCGGCGAGGAGATCGAGGTGGACGGGAACGTCGAGAACCCGCACAGCCTCGACGCCTATCTGCGCGGGCTGCGCAATATCGGCCAGGTCCGCGAGCTCAGCATCGGCGGGGCAGCCACCGAGGGAGTCGCGACCGGAGTCGTCAGCATCAGGATGCCGTGACCGGTGTCTGATACCCCTCTCGGTTTCGGTACTGAGAGGACATGGAGTAGACACCGATGCCCTCGCCGTCATCGACCGTGCCACCGGCGGCTGCGGTGCCGACGCACCCGCAGCCGCCAGCGCGTGTCCGCCGCGCGATTGCGTGGGGCGGACTGACTGCCGGCACGCTGGACATCGCCGACGCGCTCGGGTTCCAATGGGCGACGGGCCGGGACCCGGTCCGCGTGCTGCACTACATCGCGAGCGGGGTGCTCGGCCGCGACGCCGCGTATTCGGGTGGTGCGCCCGCGGCGGCGCTCGGGCTGCTGCTGCACTACTTCATCGCCTTCGGCGCCGCCACGGTGTACGTGGTGGCCAGCCTCAGGTTTCCGGTCCTCGTCCGACGCGCGGTCACGTGCGGGATGACCTACGGACTGGTGGTCCAGGCGGTGATGCAGTTCATCGTGCTGCCGCTGGCGGGATTTCGCGGCGGTCTCCCGTCGGGTGTTCCGCTCGTGAACCTGGTCCTGGCGCACCTCTTCTGTGTCGGGCTGCCGATCGGGCTGGCGACACGGCGGGCCCTGGCCGCAAAATGAAGTGTGACCGTTCTCGGACCGCATACGCCGTCATCGACGACAGTGTCTGCGGCCGGCTCCAGACGCCGCGCGTCACGATCCCGGGGTGGTAGAATCCGCCAATGATCTCCGGCGGCGCCGCCCTGGTCCTGGTGCTGCTCTTGCTGCCCTCGGCGGACGCGCAGCAATCCAACCCGCGTGCGTCGCTCTCGGTCGCGGACGGCGCCCGTCTCATCGAAGCCGGTCGCGTGGGCGAGGTGCGCGCCGCCATTGACGCGGCGCTGAAGCGCGATCCGGAATCCGCCCACGCCCATTACTTGCTCGGCCTCATCAGTGAGCGCGATCGGAACTTGGACGCCGCCGCCGCGTCGTACGAGCGCGCGATCCGCAAGGAACCGGGGCTGGCGGCCGCGCACGATCGACTGGGATTCGTCCGCGGCCGGCTCGGGCAGACCGAGTCCGCGCTCGAGCACTTCGCAATAGCGGCGGAGCTCGATCCCTCGCTCTTCGACGCGCAGTACCATCTGGGCGCGACGCTCTGGTGGACCCGGCGCCTGGACGCGGCCCGCGCGCCCCTGGAAGCCGCCGTGCGACTTCGTCCGAACCACGCGGAGGCGCGTTACTATCTCGGCCTCGTCCTGCGCCAGCAGGGGCAGCTCTCCGAAGCAGTGGAGCAGCTGCGCAAGGCGGTCGCGATCAATCCCCGGCTGGCGCCCGCACATGCCCAGCTCGGAATCGCCTTGCAGCAGTGGGGTGACACGCGCGGCGCCGTGAAGGCGCTCGAGCAGGCGGTCACACTGGATCGAACGTCGGATGACGTCAGGAACAGCTACGGCCTCGCGCTGATGCAGGCGGGTGACGGGGACGCTGCCATCACGACGTTCCGTGAGCTCGTCCGCGAGTTCCCGGATAACCTCACTGCCAGGCTGAACCTCGGCACCTCGCTGCTGCAGAAGGCGGATCTCGAGGCTGCCATCGGCGTCTTCCGCGAGCTGCTCGCGCGCGATCCGCGACATGCGCTCGCGCGCTACAACCTCGGCATGGCGCTCAAGCAGCAGGACGACTTCGCCGAGGCCGAAACGGAGCTGCGGCGCGCCGTCGAGCTCGACCCGACGCTCCACGACGCGTCGTTCACGCTCGGCGTCGTCCTGTGGCAGACCGGCCGCGCCGCCGATGCCGAGGCGGCGTTTCGGGAGGCGATCGCGAAGAAACCGGACTTCCCGGACGCACACTACATGCTCGGGACGGTCCTGAAGCAGCGCGACGCGATCGACGAGGCGATCGCCGAGTTCAGGCGGACGATCGAACTGCAGCCCGCCTCCGCGGAAGCGTATCTGAGCCTGGGCCAGAGCCTGCAACGGAAGGGGGAGGCGGAGGCGGCGGCGCGGGTGCTGGAACAAGCGCGCGCGCTCAACCAGCGCAAGGCCGACGCGCAGGCCTCCACCTTCGCGGTCAGCGTCGGCAATCGCCTGCTGAAAGACGGCGATGTCGCGGCGGCCATCAAGCAGTACCGCGAGGCGATCAGGCTCGCCGGCGACAATCCGCAGGCTCATTACCAGCTCGCGGTCGCGCTCGGACGGACGGGAGCCCGCGAGGAGGCGCGCCGAGCGTTCGAACAGGCCCGTCGCCTGGCCCCGTACCTCCAGCCGCCTTCAGGTGTTCAATGAAAGGGCGGCTGCCTCCTTTCCGGGAAAGGAGGCAGCGCCGCTTGGCATGAGACCGACCCCCCCCTGGACGCTCGTGGCTGCCGGGAGCATCGTTGCCGCCGCCGGCCTCGCTGTTGCGAACGCGGCGGTCTCGAAGGTCGATTTCTCCTTCACGGAAGTCGCCGGCGCGGCGGGACTCGATCACTTCACGGTCTACGGCGGCCTTAAGACGAACCGCTATCTGCTCGAGACCACCGGCTGCGGCGCCGCCGTCCTGGACATCGACGGCGACGGCTGGCTGGACGTCTTCCTTGTCAACGGCACGACGCTCGAGGGCTTCCCGACGGGCAAGGCGCCGATCTCGCACCTGTACCGCAACCGCCGCGATGGCACGTTCGAGGACGTCACGACGCGCGCCGGTGTCGGCCACGCCGGATGGAGACAGGGCGCATGCGCCGCCGACTACGACAACGACGGCCACGACGATCTGTTCGTCACCGCCTGGGGCCAGAACCGCCTGTATCGCAACCGCGGCGACGGCACGTTCGACGACGTGACCGTGCCGGCGGGACTGGCAAACGCGAGGCCGCGCTGGGGCGCCGGCTGCGCGTTCCTCGACTACGACCGTGACGGGCGCCTCGACCTCCTCGCGGCCAACTACATCGACTTCGACCTGGCGACAGCGCCGGTCCCGGAATCCGGTCTGTGCCGCTACAAGGGCGTGCCCGTCGCGTGCGGTCCGCCGGGTCTGCCCGGAGGCAAGAACGTGCTGTACCGCAACACGGGCAACGGCACCTTCGAGGACGTGTCGGACCGCAGCGGCATCACGGCGGCGAACGGCACCTACGGCCTCGGCGTCAGCACGCTCGATTTCGACGACGACGGGTGGACGGACGTGTACGTGGCGAACGACTCCAACCCGAGCACGCTGTACCGCAACAACCGCAATGGGACGTTCACCGACGTCGCGGTCCTCGCCGGCTGCGCCTACAGCCAGGACGGCAAGCCACAGGCCGGCATGGGCGTCGCGGTCGGCGACTACGACCGCAACGGCACGATGGACATCTTCAAGACGAACTTCGCCGGCGACACGTCCACGCTCTACGCCAACAACGGCAAGGGCGCCTGCGACGACCGGACATTCCCCGCCGGCATCGGCCGGAACACGCGCTGGCTCGGCTGGGGCGTTGCCTTCGCAGACTTCGATCTCGACGGCTGGCTGGATCTGTTCCTCGTCAACGGCCACGTGTACCCGGAAGTCGAGCAGCTCAAATCCGAGGCGGGCTACAAGCAGCGCAAGGTGGTCTATCGCAACCGCGGGAACGGGCAGTTCGAGGACGTCACCGACGCGCTCGGCGAGCCGGTCACTCTCCCGAAAGCAGGCCGCGGCGCCGCGTTCGCCGATCTCGACAACGATGGCGACCTCGACGTCGTGGTGAACAACGTCCACGATCGAGCGGATCTCTATCGATCGGCCGCCCCGTCCGGGCGCAACTGGCTGCTGGTCAGGCTGGTCGGGACGTCGTCGAACCGCAGCGCGATCGGCGCGCGCGTCCGTGCGACCGCCGGCGAGGCGGTGCAGACGCAGGAGGTCCGCGGCGGCGGGAGCTACTACGCGCAGAACGATCTGCGCGTGCACTTCGGGCTGGGCGCAGCGGCGCGGGTCGATCGTCTCGAGGTGCGCTGGCCGAACGGGCTCGAGGAGACCTGGAGTGACGTGGACGCCAACCGCATCATCACGTTGACGGAAGGCAAAGGCGAGGAGCGACGTGGTAAGCGGTAAGTGGTGAGTGGTATTGAAGGGGCAAGGGGTAAATGGCGATTGAGGGGACGCTGAGGCGGTTTGGCCTCGCGCTCGCGGCGGCGGCGGTGTTCGCGGTTGGCGGTCCCGGCGTGCGCGCGGCGCAGATCGCGCCGGTCAGCCCCAGTCCGGACAAGGCGCCGGACCCCGTCGCTGCCGCGCTGGCTGAAGCGCGCGCGCTCATTGATGCCGGCCAGCCCCGGCAGGCGGTCGCGCGCCTGGAGACGCTCGCTGCCGGCGGCGATCCGCGCGTCGCGCACGTGCTCGGCGTCGCCGCCTATCATGCGGACGACTACGCGCGTGCGATTGCCACACTCTCGCCGCTGCCCGCGCGCTTCGCCGAGGGGACCGTCGAGCGGCGCGAGGTCGTGCAGGTCCTCGGATTGTCGCTGTTCCTCGCCGGGCGCCTGGCCGACGCCGTGCCCCACCTGGAAGCAACCCGCGCCTGGGCGGCCGACAACCTCGAACTCGCGCACATCCTCGGGCAGGCCTACCTGCAGACCGGGCGTGTCGACGCGGCGCGCGGCGAGTTCGCACGCACGTTCGGCGCATCGCCGGATTCCGCGGCGGCGCACCTGCTGACCGGGCAGATGATGATACGCCTGCAGTTCGAGGCGGCCGCCGAGGTGGAGCTGAAGCGCGCGCTCGCGAAGGATTCGAGGCTCCCGCAGGCGAATCAGCTCCTCGGACAGCTCGCGCTTTTCCGCGGCCAGTACGACGAGTGCATCGCGCTGACCCGGCGTGAGCTGGCGGTCGCGCCCGGCAACGCGATGGCGTTCTACCAGCTCGGCGACGCCTACGTTCGCCAGGCGAAATGGGACGAGGCGATCGCCGCCCTGCAGCAGTCGTTGTGGCTCAACCCGTTCTACAGCGGCCCCTACATCCTCCTGGGCAAGGCGTACACCAGGAAGGGGCAGCTGGGGACGGCAGAGGGCATGCTGCGGCGCGCGATCCTGTACGACCCGAACAACCGGACGGCGCACTACCTGCTCGCGCAGCTGCTGCAGCAGGCGGGTCGCCTCGACGAGGCGAAGCAGGAATTCGCGGTGGCCGAGAAGCTGAAGAAATGACGCGGTGGGTCGCGCTCGGCTTCCTTGCCATCGCCGCCGCCGGACGTGCGGCGACGATCCAGGACGCCGATCCGTGGTCGGTCACCTTCACCGACGTCGCGGCGACGGCGGGCCTGGTCCACCCGAGCATCTACGGCGGCCTCGAGAGCAAGCGCTTCATCATCGAGACCAACGGCTGCGGCACGGCGCTCGTGGACTACGACCGCGACGGCTGGCTCGACGCGCTCGTGCTCAGCGGGACGCGCCTCGCCCGCGGCGCACGCGTCGATTCCAGCGACGCGACGGACCGCGCCCCCAGCCGCCTCTACCGCAACCAACGAGACGGCACTTTCGCGGACGTGACGGCAGGCGCGCGCTTGTCGAAGATCGGCTGGGCCTCCAGCGTCTGCGCCGGCGACTACGACAACGACGGCTGGATAGACCTGTTCGTCACCTACCTCGGCGACAACGTCCTTTACCGCAACGCCGGCGACGGCACCTTCGAGGACCGCACGGCGAACGCCGGCCTGCCGACCGGCGGCGCGGCGCGCTGGGGCTCCGGCTGCTCGTTTCTCGACTTCGACCGGGATGGTCGGCTCGACCTCTTCGTCGCCAACTACCTGCGCTTGGACCTCGCGACCGCGCCCGAGCCCGGGTCGGGCCCGAACTGCACGTGGAAGGGGCTGCCCGTGAACTGCGGCCCCAAGGGGCTGCCGACCGACACCAACCTGCTGTTTCGCAACGAAGACGGCGGCCGCTTCGCCGACGTGTCGACCCGCTCGGGCATCGATCGCGTGACCGGCCGCTATTCGATGACCGCCGTGGTCTCGGACTACGACGAGGATGGCTGGCCCGACATCTACGTGGCAACCGACTCTACGGCCGCGATCCTGTACCGCAACAACCGCGACGGCACCTTCACCGACGTTGCCGTCGAGAGCGGTTCGGCGTACAGCGAAGACGGCGCGCCGCAGGCGGGGATGGGCGCCGCTGCGGGCGACTATGACGTCGACGGCCGCCTCGACCTGCTGAAGACGCACTTTGCCGACGACATCCCGGCGCTGTACCGGAACCTCGGGAGGATGCAGTTCGAAGACGTCGCCACGCGCGCCGGCCTCGCGGTCGAGAACCGGTTCGTGCAATGGGGTGCCGGGCTGCCGGACCTCGACAGGGACGGCTATCCGGACCTGGTGTACGTGACGGGCCAGGTCTATCCCGAGCTGGAAGCGCGCCTGCCGCAGTACCCGCACCGCGGGCCGCGGATCGTGTTCCGCAATCGAGCGGGGAATCCGGGCCGCCGCTTCGAGAACGTCACCCTGGCGAGCGGTCCCGGCGCCACGACGCCGCACTCGAGCCGGGGGGCATCGTTCGGCGACTACGACAACGACGGCGACATCGACGTGCTGGTCATGAACATGAACGAGCCGCCGTCGCTGCTGCGCAACGGCTACGCAGGGAGTAACCACTGGATCGCGGTCGAGCTGGCCGGGACGAAATCCAACCGCGCCGCCATCGGCGCGACCGTCATCCTGTCTGCCGGCGGACGCGTGTCCGCTCGCGCCATCCTGAGCCAGTCGAGCTACTACTCGCACGACGATCTCCGCGCGCACTTCGGCCTCGGCACCAGCGGAGTCGTCGATTGGATAGAGGTGCGATGGCCGTCGGGCGCGGTGCAGCGCGTCACCGGCGTCAAAGCTGATCAGGTGGTGAAGATCCGGGAGGACTGAGCGGAGGCCGCGCATGTGTAAGCGGTTACACGTGTTGCGCCGCATCCTCAGCCTCTTGACGGCGTCCGCTGGCGCGTCTAGTATCCCGGCACCCCGACGGCGCGCGATCCTCGCGCGAGCGGCGGGCCAGGTGTCCCTTCTCCCCGGAGCGCTCAGATGAGCAGAGGCGAGTGCAGCTCCTCCATCCCATTGTTCCCGCGAGTTCTCGTGCACGTCCTGGCCTCGTGCGTGCTGCTGCTTCCCGCAGCCGCCGCAGCGCAGGCGGTCTACGGCAGCGTCAGCGGTGTCGTCCGCGACGCGAGCGGCGCGCTGCTGCCGGGTGTCACCGTCACGATCACGAGCGTCGAGCGGAAGACCAGCGACGTCGTGACGAGCAACGAGTCCGGCTTCTACGTCAAGGAGCGTCTGCTGCCCGGCGTCTACGAGGTGAAGGCGGAGCTGACCGGCTTCAAGTCGGCGGTCGTGCCCAGCGTGCAGGTGAGCGTCGACACGCAGACGCCGGTAAATTTTCAGCTGGACATCGGTCAGATCACCGAAACGGTGACCGTCTCGGGCGGTTCACCCCTGCTCCGGACCGACCGCGCCGACGTCGCCACCCGTTTCTCGACGCGCGAGATCACCGACCTCCCGGTCCTCGATCGAAACTTCACGAAGTTCATCCTGCTCACGCCGGGCACGCAGCAGCTGCAGTGGCAGCACGCCGCGAGCGAGAATCCGCAAGGCTCGACCCAGACGATGGTGAACGGGCAGCACTTCAGCGGGACGGGCTACCAGCTCGACGGTACCGAGAACCGCGATCCGATTCTCGGCATCATCGTCATCAACCCGTCGCTCGAGTCGATCCAGGAGACGAAGATCACATCGCAGAACTACGACGCCGAGTTCGGGCAGGCGACCGCCGGCGTGGTCTCGGTGCAGACCAAGTCGGGGACGAACAGCTATCGCGGCAGCGCGTTCGAGTTCTATCGCGATGACCGCCTGCAGGCGCGCAACCCGTTCACACAGTTCCAGCCCGACCCGCTGACCGGCCGGTTCATCCCGGAGACCTCGCACAACCAGTTCGGCGGCTCGATCGGCGGGCCGATTCAGCTGAACCGGCTGTTCTTCTTCGGCGACTACCAGGGCACGCGGGACAAGCAGGGAGGCTCGGCGCTACAGAGCGTCCCGACGCTGGCGGCGCGCTCGGGCGATCTGAGTGCCTACGGCGTCAACGTCTACGACCCGCTGACCGGACAGCAGTTTCCCGGCAACCGCATCCCCCCGGGCCGGCTGTCGTCGCAGGCGCAGGCGATCCTCGATCTCATCCCCGAGCCGAACGCGACCGGCCGCGACAACGGGACGCGCGACAACTACGTGGCCAACGGCGTCGAGGAGTTCCGGGAGAACTCGTTCAACTTCCGCATCGACGGCCGCGTGAACCCGAGCATGAACATGTTCGGCCGCTACAGCTTCGGCAAGTTCTTCCGCGACGGGCCGACCGCCTTCGGGCAGGGCGGCGGGCTTCAGCTCGTGAGCCTGGGCGGCGTCTCGGACGTGAAGAACCAGAGCCTGGCGTACGGAATCGACCACACGTTCTCGTCGACGCTGCTCGCCGACTTCCGTTTCGGGTTCTTCCGCTACAACGTCCACGTGCTGCCGTTCGACTACGGCACCACCCCGGCGGCCGACGCTGGGATTCCCGGGCTGAATCTCGATGACGCGTTCTATTCGGGATTGCCGGCCGGCTTCGTCAGCGGACAGGGCGGATTCAACTTCGGGTCCGGCCTGGGCGTGAACCGCTGCAACTGCCCACTCGACCAGGACGAGAAGCAGTTCCAGCTCGTCACCAACATCACCAAGATCACGGGGGATCACAGCATCAAGTTCGGCGTTGACGTGCGCCGCGCCTACAACCTGCGCGTGCCGAGCGACGCCCACCGCTCGGGCGAGCTGTCGTTCAGCAACGAGCGCACGTCGCTCGCGGGGAGCGGCGGGCTGGGGCTGGCGACGTTCCTCATCGGGGACGTCACCAACTTCCGACGCTACGTCAGCCCGAACACCAACGCGCGGGAACGGCAGTGGCGCCACTTCTACTACGTGCAGGACACGTGGCGGGCGAACGCGAAACTGACGCTCAACTACGGCCTGCGGCTCGACATCATCAACCCGCAGAGCATCAACGAGGCGGGCAACGCCGGCTTCCTCGACCTGGGCACCGGCGAGATCAAAGTCGTCGGCGTCGGGGGGATCCCGATGAACGGCGGGGTGGAAAACCGATTCAACTGGGCGCCGCGCGTGGGCGCGACCTATCAGCTCGACGAGCAGACGGTGCTGCGCGCGGCGTACGGGCGGAGCTACGACATCGGCGTCTTCGGCTCGCTCTTCGGGCACAGCGTGACGCAGAACCTGCCGGTGCTCGCCGTGCAGGAGCTGCGCGCGCCGTCGAACCTCGACCGCGTGTTCACGCTCGCGTCCGGTCCGCCGCCGCCGACGTTCCCCGAGGTACCTACGAACGGGCGGTTCCCTCTCCCCGACGGCGTGTTCACACGAGCGCTCCCGGACAAGCAGCGTCCGCCGGCCGTCGACGCCTATAACGTCGCGGTCCAGCGGCAGCTGAGCCCGAGCGTGGCGGTCGAGATCGCCTACGTCGGCAACCGCGGCACCCGCGTGTTCGCGGGCGACGGACCGGCGTTCGACATCAACCAGGCGACCATTCAGGGCTACCCCACCGTGCCGCGCAACCAACGCCGGCCGTTCTACAACAAGTTCGGGTGGACGCAGGGCATCGACTACTTCTGCAACTGTGCGACGAACCGCTACGACTCGTTGCAGGCGCGGGTCACCAAGCGGTTCTCCGGCGGGTACTCCGTCCAGAGCAACTACACGCTGCAGCGCGTCCGCACGCACGACGGCCAGTACTTCGAGGCGAACCTGCCCGAGCACGAGGGGCTGTTCGACAGCGACCTGAACTACGGATCGCCCGACTGGGATCGCGTCCACAGCTTCTCGACGTCGCTGGTCGCGGAGTTGCCGTTCGGGCGCGGGCGGCGCTACGCGGCGGATGTGTCAGATCTTGCCGAAGCGTTCATCGGCGGCTGGCAGTTCAACACCAACGTGACCATCCAGAGCGGGCTGCCGTTCAACGTCAGCTATCGCGACGCGGGTGCCGATCGCGACACCGGTCCGAACCGGCCGGATCTTGTCGGCGACCCGGAGGGCCCGAAGACGCGCGACCAGTGGTTCAACGTCACGCCCATCGGGAGCTCGGGCAGCGCGTTCGGCCGGCCCGCGGTCGGCACGTTCGGCAACCTGCCGCGCAACCACCTGCGCGGACCGGGCTACTGGCGCGCCGACGCGTCGCTGTTCAAGCACTTCGCGTTCGCGACCGGCCAGAGCCTGGAGGTACGGATCGAGGTCGTCAACCTGTTGAACCACGTCAATCTCGCCAACCCGGACGGCGAGGTGGGTGTGCCGGGCAACCTCAACCCGAACGCCGGCCGGATCAACGCGACGGCGTACGGCAACGCCGACCCGCAGCGCCAAGTGCAGTTCGGCATCAAGTTCAAGTTCTGACCGCTCGTTTTCCGGGTGAGTTCCGCGCCGCTCGCAGCGTCGCGGAACTCACCGGATGACGCCACTCGCTGGCCTCGCCAGCACCGCATCTCCTGCTCAGCAAGTAACCCGTCCTGCGCGACACGATCGTCATCGGCTCACGAGCTTCGGCGTCTCCGCGTGCATCGGTCCGGCACGCTTTCCGCTCCTTCGGCGTCGCGCCCTGCGGACAGGTACCGGTCTGTCACGTTTGTGCCCGGTCGCGCTCTATTCATGGAAGGAGCGACCGCATGAAGCGACTGATCGGTGCCGCCTCACTCATGCTGGTGCTGGCGATCGCGTTTGCCGGCTCAGGGCTGGTGACTGAAACGCGAGCCGAACACCTGGACGACGACCTGCTCACGGTCGGTCAGAGGATCTTCCGTTTCGACACCTTCCGGGACGAGCAGTTGTGGACCGACGTGCTCCGGATGCACGAGGTGCTTCCCACCGTCAGTCCCGCGACGGCGCTGGCCGTCGGTCTCAAGGTGGACGTCGAAGCGCTGCCGGAGCAGCTCCGCGCCGCGCTGGCGGCCGGCCAGGTTGACCTGAACGACCCGGCCGTGACCGTCGCGCTCCTCCAGCTGAACGCGGTGGTCGGCGTGAAAGGAACGGTGAACAGCGCCGGCCAGCTCACCGCGGTCGGCATCACCTGCGCGCTGTGTCATTCGACCGTCGACAACTCGTTCGCGCCGGGTATCGGCAGGCGCCTCGACGGCTGGGCGGCGACGGATCTGAACGTCGGCGCCATCGCCGCGCTCTCGCCCGCCCTGGACGAGGCGACGAAGACCGAGTTCCGCGCGTGGGGTCCCGGCAAGTACGACCCGCGGCATCACGCCTTCGACGGGATGAACATCATCCCGCTGAACAGCCCGTCGCTGCCCGTCGTCATCCCGGCGATTTACGGGCTGAAGGGCGTCGGGTTCGAGACCTACACAGGCGATGGCCCGATCTCGTACTGGAACAGCTACGTCGGCGTCAGCCAGATGGGCGGGCAGGGGAACTTCTTCGATCCGCGCATCGGCCTGTTCATCAGGCAGAGGCCTGACATGGTCACGCCGAAGCTCCTGCCCCTGCTGGTGTACCAACTGAGCCTGCGGACGCCCGCGCCGCCACCGGGCAGCTTCGATCCGGTTGCGGCGGATCGCGGCCGGAGCGTATTTCGCAACGAAGCGGGGTGCGCCAGGTGCCACCGCGGGTCCACGTTCACCGACGTTCTGAGCGGGCCGATCTGGCGCCTGCCGACCCTGCACGATCCAGCGGAGGTCGGCATGGAACCCGAGTACGCGTCCAGGTCGGCAACCGGAAAGTACCGCACGACGCCGCTCCGCGGCTTGTTCCAGCATGCGCCGTACTTTCATGACGGCAGCGCACCGGATCTGCCGGCGGTCGTCAACCATTACGTCGAGCTGTTCGATTTGGCCCTCACCGACGCGCAGAAGGCGGATCTGGTCGAGTACCTGAAGTCGTTGTAGCCGAAGGGGGCGACACTCGACTCATCGCACGCGTCGCGGGACTGTCCGCGTGTCGCGAGAACTCGCGTGCCCCTCGGTGTCAGGCGACGTTCGGCGCGCCGAAGTGCTGCTGGATGACCAGCGTGGCAGCTCCGCGCAGGCGGGGCTGCATCGCCGGGTCGGTCGGGACGATGCGCGTTTCGACATTCGGCAGGGCGCGCCGCCTGACGACGTCGTCGACGATCGGTCCGATGCGATCCCATGCCTGCGTGACCTCGCCGACGATCACGATCGCTTCCGGCGCGAGGCCCGTGGCCAGTCCCGCCAGCCCGAGGCCGAGATAGTGGGCCATCCGCTGCAGCGCCTGCGTGGCGCGCGCATCGCCGCCGGCGTAGAGGCGCAGCAGGTCGTCGAAGGTGATCGGCGCCGCATCTCTCGCGCCGTCCAGGTAGTACCGGACGGCCGCGGAGTTCGATGCGTAACGCTCCCAGCAGCCGTGGTTGCCGCACGGGCACGGCGGTCCGTGGTCGTCGAGCGAGACGTGCCCGAACTCGCCGGCCATGGCGCTGCCGCCCTGGACGAGCTGGCCGTTGAGCAGCAGGCCGACGCCAATCCCTTCCGAGATCGTCACGGCCACCAGGTTGCGGACGCTCTCCGGGTGGTGCCCGAACCACAGCTCGGCAAGGGCGCACGCGTTCGCGGCGTTCTCGACGATGACCGGGAGCTTGACCGCCGCCTCGATCATCGATCGAATCGAGACTGGTCCCCATCCGAGGTTGGGCGCGAACACGAGGCGGCCGCTGGCGTCGACGCGGCCCGGCAGGCTGACGCCCATCCCCTCGCAGACGCAGGTCGGGTGCGCCGCCCGGAGCGCCGCAACGGTGCGCGACAACTGCGCGATGAAGGCGCGGGCGTTGCGCGGCGTCGGCCACGAGGCCTGCTCGAGGAAGCGCGCATCGATGCCCGCGAGTCCCACGGTGGTGCGCTCCGGACGGAGTTCCACCGCGATGACGGCCGAGCGCTCGACGTTGAGGCGCAGGAAACGCGGCCGCCTGCCGCGCCGGGCGTGGCCCGCGGCCTCGGTGATCCACCCCTCCTTGATCAGTTGATCGATGATGCTCGAGATCGTGCTGCGCTGCAGACCCGAGCGGCGCGCCAGGTCCGCCCGCGAGAGTGGCTGGTGCCGGCGGATGAAGTTGAGCGCGATGCGGCGGTTGATTTGCCGCGCGATCTCGCTCGTCGCCACCTGAAAATTGGTCAGGTCGATCTTGCGCATGCCGCCGTGTGACCCCGAACTATAGCGGCGCCGTCCCCTCGACTGTCAAGCCGCAGCCAGCACGCCGGCGTCTCTCTGCCCGGATCGGGCTTCGCCCGAAGCCGGGATGTCGTGGTACGTTAGCGTCAGGCGGACATGCGAATCGTCGACGCCCGCGTCATCACCTGCAGTCCGGGGCGCAACTTCGTCACCTTGAAGCTCGTGACCGAGGACGGGATCCACGGCCTCGGCGACGCGACCCTGAACGGGCGCGAGCTCGCGGTTGCCGCCTACCTCACCGAGCACGTCGTCCCGCTGCTCATCGGCCGCGACGCGCGGCGCCTCGAGGACACCTGGCAGTTCCTCTACAAGGGCGCATACTGGCGGCGCGGGCCGGTGACGATGTCGGCAATCGCGGCGGTGGACACGGCGCTCTGGGACATCAAGGGGAAGGCGCTCGGCGTGCCGGTGTACCAGCTGCTCGGCGGCGCCTCGCGCGAGGCGGTGACGGTCTACGGCCACGCCAGCGGCGAGACCATCGAGCAGGCGGTCGACGCGGTCGGCCAGTACGTCGCACGCGGCTACCGCGCCGTCCGCGCGCAGTGCGCGGTGCCCGGACTCGCGGGCACCTACGGCGTCGCGAAGGGACACTACGACCCGGCGGTGCGCGGACCGGCGGCTGAGACGCGGTGGAGCAGCGCGCGCTACATCGGCTGCGTGGCCCCGCTCTTCGAGCGGCTGCGGCGTGAGTTCGGCGACCTGCATCTGTTGCACGACGTCCATCACCGCCTGACCCCGATCGAGGCCGGTCGCCTCGGACGCACCCTCGAGCCGTACGGTCTGTTCTGGCTCGAGGACCCGACGCCGGCCGAGAACCAGGAGGGCTTCCGGACGATCCGGCAGCACACCACCGTGCCGCTCGCGGTCGGCGAGGTGTTCAACTCGATCCACGACTGCCGCGTGCTCGTCGAGCAGGAGCTGATCGACTTCATCCGCACGAGCGTCGTGCACGCCGGGGGCATCAGCCACCTGCGCCGGATCGCGGCGCTCGGCGAACTGCACCACGTCCGCACCGGATCACACGGGGCGACCGACCTGAGCCCGGTCTGCCTGGCGGCGTCGCTCCACTTCGACCTGAGCGTCCACAACTTCGGCATTCAGGAGTACATGCCGCACCTGCCGGAGACCAACCGCGTGTTTCCGCACGCCTACACGTTCGCCGACGGCATGATGCACCCCGGCGACGCGCCAGGCCTCGGCGTGGACCTCGACGAAGCACTCGCTGCGACCTTCCCGTACGAGCGCGCCTACCTGCCGGTCGCGCGCCTGCTGGACGGGACCGTGCACGACTGGTGATCGGCCGGAGGAACCCATGAGCGGTCTGCACGCCCTCGCGCGTTCTCGACCCTGGCTGTTCGCCACCGCGCTCATGCTCCGCGCCGGAGTCCCGGCCGCAGGCCAGGCGCCCGAGCCTGCTGACCGGCCGGTGCCGCGGAGCGATCGCAACTCGCTGCTCGCGCACGCGGAGCTGCTGGCCAAGGCGAAGCAGGGCCGCATCGACGTCTACTTCGTCGGCGACTCGATTACGCGCCGCTGGGGCGCGCTCGACTACCCGGAGTTCCTCGCTCACTGGCGGAAGAACTTCCACGGCTGGAACGCCGCCAACTTCGGCTGGGGCGCCGACGGGACGCAGCACATCCTGTGGCGGCTGCACAACGGTGAGCTGGATGACGTGAACCCGAAGATCATCGTCATCCAGGCCGGGACGAATAACGTCGGGACGACCCCGGGCGGCGAGGACAAGGTCGAGGGCATCGTCCGCGGCATCAAGGCGGTCGTGGACACGTGCCGCGAGAAGGCGCCGAAGGCGACCATCGTGCTGACGGGGATCTTCGCGCGAAACGACAGCACGGCGGTCTGGCCGGAAATCGTCCGGATCAACGAGCGGATCGCGCGCGTTGCCGACGGCAAGGCGATCCGCTACGTGGATGTGAACGGCGAGCTCGCCGACCGTGACGGCGTCCTGCGTGAGGGGATGACGGTGGACGGGCTGCACCCGACGGTGAAGGCTTATCAGCTGTGGGCAGATGCGCTGCGCCCGATGTTCACCGAGATCCTGGGACCACCGGCGGCCGTCGACCACGCGCCACCGCCGACCGGCGACCCGAGTGCGCGCAAGTAAGGGGGCAGATCTTGTTTCTTGCACGTTTGTCCTCTCTAGGAGACAGGCGCTGCTGCCCTCTGAAGTGATCAAACGTGCAAGAAACAAGATCTGACCCCGGCGGCCCGGAAGAAACGACCGCGCCGGCCGATCGCGTGGAGCGCCTGGGAGTCCTCCAGCAGCGATCGGCCTGGCGCGGCCTCCGGCGGTCGCGGGTTACCCGCCGCCGGTCAAGTCCTCGAAGTTCTGCCGAAACAACCGCGCCACGTCGCGCCGGACATCCGTCTCGGTGACGTAGCGGCCGTCACGCGCGATCCGCTGATACGCCTGCGCGAGGATCGGCGCGAGCGCCCGCCGCGTGTCGCGCCACTTGTAGAGCAGCTGCTCGAGCACACGGGCGTCGGAGTGCTGCGGGATGAAGCTCGTGCCCAGCAGCTCCAGCCGCTCCCGCGTGATCTCGTCGACGATCGACGGCACGCCCACGAACCACCAGCAGCCGAATGGCATCAGGTTGGCGAACTTCCGCGCGTACACGCACAGCTCGTGCTGGTTCTCGCGGCTCAGCGCGCTCACCAGGAAACGGTTGTCGGGGAAGTCCCGACAGAGCCTGCCCAGCGACGAGATGTCGGCGCGGCCGACCGCGTCGCCTGCCAGCCGCAGCGCCGAGTTCACCTGCCGGCGCGCTCCGATCATCAGCGACAACGGCAGCCGATGTTCGCGGCACACGGGCAGGACGGCGCGCGTGAGCAGGCGGTTCCGCAGTTCGTCAGCCGGAAAGACGAACGTGTCAGGGAGCGAGATCGCCAGGTACTTCGGCCGTATCCGGGCGATCCACGTCGCCAGAAGACGCCTGACCTCGCCGATCGACCGATCGCCAGCGGTCGCGTCGACCGCATAGCCGACCGCCGCGAGCTGCGGGTGCTGCGTCTCCCAGCCGTTGAGGAGCCCGTCGAGGCGCAGCGCCGCCTGGAACCGGTCGTCGATCGGCGCGCCGCTCTTCCACAGTGCGGCTTCTTCGGGATCGAGCGGGTCGTTGGTCATCACCACCCGGCAGACTCCCGACAGCGAGAAGATGCGCCGCAGGTGGCTCGCTCGATCCTGACCGCGGAAGTACTCGCGCAGCGGCTCCAGCGTCGGCGACACCGGGTCGAGCCCGAGCGCGTGCAGAACCGTGACCACGCCGCGCGCCGCTTCGGAGAGCGGCGCGTTCTCGACGAAGATCGCCTTCCAGATCAGATCGGCCCGCCGCTCGCGGGGCAGCGCCCAGTAGCGGTCGGGCGCGACCGTCGAGTGCCGGAAGAACTCCGCCTCGAGATAGTGATAGGTGAGCAGGTCGTCGATGCCCCAGCGCGCCAGCGATCCGAACCCGGGCGGGAACAGGTGCGTGTGGATGTCGACGACCTCCGTCGTCTCGAGGACGTCGGCGACGACCCGATCGAGGTCGGCGGCGTGGAGCGGCGTCGCAGCGCCTGCCTGCGTGCGGTCAGACACGGTCCACATGGTCCTCCCACGGCTGACCGGCGCGCCCGGGGGGAAACGGGCGCGCCGGCCGGGTCGTCATCCGACCCGTCGCGTCACCGACGACTGGTGGCCCGTCCACGCTGATCAAGGACCACCTCACGGGCGGGGCATCCCGCCTGGCTGCGTTGCTCCTCCCTCAAATACTCCCGGTATTCTCGGTCATCGCGCCTTGCCAGGCGGGCGCCGCGCTCCGCGATCTGGTCCTCGTTCAGCGTGGACGCGCCACTAGAACATCACGCGGGCGCCGAAGCGCAGGTTGCGCTCGCCGGTGCCCGTCGTCGACGTGATGAACCCGAACGTGCCGGCGTTCGAGATGTCGCCGCCCGGGTTCGCGAAGTTCGGGTGGTTGAGCGCATTGAGCGCCTCAGCGCGCAGCTGCACGGCCACCCGCCCGATGCTGACGGTGCGGAACAACCCGAGATCCACGTTCCAGAATCCGGGCCCGCGTATCGGGTTGCGGCCCGAGTTGCCGAAACGCTGCGGCTGCCCCGCCGGGATGTTCACGGCGGCGTACGCGCTGCGATCGAAGTACTCGTTGTCGACGCCCACCCCGCCGGAGATCGCGACGTCGCTCTTGACCTGGTCGGGGTACTGGCCGCTGCCCCCCGCGAGCAGGTTGAACGCGTTGCCCTGGATGATGTTGATCGGCGTGCCGCTCATGATCGCCAGCACGCCGTTCAGCTGCCATCCGCCGAGGATGGCCGCGGCGACGCCCTCGCTTGCCCAGCGGCGGCCCTCGCCAAACGGAAGGTCCCACACCCAGTAGGTCTGCAGGTTATGGGTGCGATCGTAGCCGGCCGGACCCTTGTTCAGCTCCTTGAACTCGAAGAGCGGGATGCGCGGGTTGCCGTCGTTGTCGGCGTAGTTCTCCGTCCGCGACAGCGTGTAGACCACGCCATACAGCGCGCGCGCCGACCGCGCCCGCACCTCGGTCTGCAGGGCGTGGTAGCTCGTGTCACCGAATGGTCTGATCATGTTGATGTCCGACGTGATCCCGAACCGCGAGAGCGGCCGCCCCGCATTCCCCGTCCCGGGCAGCCCCGCGTTGATGTTGATGAACCCCTGCTGGCCCTTCGCGATCGTGCCGACATAAGCGACCTGCGCGGTCAGCCACGGGAGCAGTTCGCGCTGGCCCGCGACGTTCCATGCGTGAATGTGGTGGCGCATGTCGGTCTCGGGGAAGGTGGTCGTGCCCGCGCCGGTGGGCAGGGGAATGACGCCCTGGCTGAGATCCGGCCGGCGCGCGAATTCCGCTTCGTTCAATCCGAGCCGCAGCGTCGTCACCGGGATGAACGGGTTGGTGACACCGTTGAACGTCACCTGCGGGTGCGACCACGCGAAGTTGATCGGGTACGCGTTCCGGAAGTCGATGTACGGCTTGGGATCGGCGCTCTGCCCGTAGCCAGCACGCAGCACCGTGCGATCGTCGAGCCGATAGGAGGCGCCCGCGCGCGGCAGGAACTCGCCGACGCCGAGATCGACGCCGGTATCGAGCGGCACGCCGCTCAGCCCGCCGGTGTAGACGTTCCCGTCGTCCGGATCGAAGCGGGACACACCCAGGCCGCCGCCCCGCGTCGGCCACGCGTAGTACTCCCAGCGCAGCCCCAGGTTCACCGTCAGGTCGCGCGTGAGCTGCCACTGATCCTGCGCGTAGGCGGCGTAGACCTGCATGTAGACCGAGTTCGGGTTGCGGAGCTGCTCGACCTTCCCGGCGCCGCTGGGTAGTCCGAGCAGGAAGTCCGCCCAGCTGTTGAACCGAGAATCCGCAGGCGCGGGCGCGTTCTGCAGGCGCGTGGCGTTTCCGTTGAACTGGAAGGTGCCGCGCGCGGTCTGGAACGTGCCGCCCTGCGGCTGGAAGTGATTCAGCTGCTGGTTGGAGTAGTCGAAGCCGTACCGGAAGGTATGCGGCCCGGTGAACCACGACAGGTTGACGGTGAAGACGTACTGCTTGTCGTCGAACTGGAACGGGTTGCCGGTGTTCGGGTTGCCCATGTTCGCCCAGCCATTCACCTGGAAGGAGGGCTGGCCGCTCTGCAGCCGGTCCGGTCCGTTGGTGCCGGGAATGCCCAGTACGTCGAGGCCGAAGTTGGTTCCGAGATCCGGGCCTTCGGCGCCCAGCTTCTGCCGCGTGTACCCGAAGTTGCCGTCGAGGAGGAGCGTGGGCCCGAACGTGTAGGTCACGCCGAATCCTGCGACGTGCGTGCGGCCGGGCGCCAGGCCGAGCTGTCCTCCGGCCAGCGCATCGCCGCCAGCCTCGCCGAGCGCCGGCGGATCGAAGATCTCCGACGGCGAGTAGCTGTAGCGGCCGAACAGGGAGAGCTTGCCGCTCGGATTGTAGGTGACCTTGAAATCGATGTTGTCGCGCTCGAAGTCCTCCGCTCCCTGCGCCTGGTAGTTGTTGGTGAAGCCGGAACCGTTGGGCTGCGGCAGGCGCCGGATCATCTCCAGCGACGCGGGATCGATCCGTTCAGGCGGAACGATGTTGCCGGGGAACGGCGTCCGCAGCGCGGGATCCGGGTTGGAGGCCGGGTCGTAGATGGTGACGCCGGCTCCGCTGAAGTCACCCCGTCGCAGCGGATCGGTCGCCAGGCTGAACTGACGCACCGGCGCAATCTGCTCGCGCTTGGTGCGTTCCCAGTTGCCGAAGAAGAACAGCTGGTTCTTCGACAGCGGCCCACCGACGTTGGCGCCAAACTGGTTCAGGTACCCGCCCGGTTTCGGCGCGGTCGCCGCCAGGAAGTAGTTCCGCGCGCGCAGGTCGTAGTCCGTGTTGTAGCCCCACGCCGTGCCGCGATAGTTGTTCGTGCCGGACTTGATGACAACGTTGATCGCCGCGCCTCCGGCCATCCCCTGCTCCGCGTTGTAGGAGTTCGTCACGATGCTGACCTCCTCGATGGCTTCCGAGGAGGGGACGTAGGCGGTGTTGGTCGGCAGCCAGGGATATACCACGCTGGCGCCATCGAGACGGGTGTTGTTCTGGAGGCGCGACACCCCGTTCACGTTGAACGAGATCGCGCGCTGGGGGCTGCCCGCGGCCGAGTTCTGCTCGCCCGCCATGACGGCGCCCGGGACGATCTGCATCAGGCTCTGGTAGTTCCGCCCGGCGCTGCCGGTGAGCGGCAGCGCGGTCACCTCGCGCGCCGTCTGCGTGACGTGCACGTCGGCGCGATCGGTCTGGAGCGGCGCGGCGGTGGCGACCACCTCGACGGTGTCGGTCAGCGCCGATACCTCGAGCTGCGCGTCGGCGCGGAGCACGGCGTTGGAGACGACGGTCAGGCCGCGGGTGGTGAAAGGACGGAAGCCCTGCGCTTCGATGGTGACGTCGTATGTGCCCGGCTGGAGGTCGTTGAACACATAGACGCCGCGGGCGTTGGTGGTGGTCGTCTTCTCGACGCCGGTGCCCACGTTGATCGCGCGGACCGTCGCGCCGACCGCGACCGCGCCGGTCTGATCCGTCACGTTCCCGGTGAGCGATCCGTACAGCACCTGGGCGTGTGACGTGGAGGTCAGGGCCAGCGCGAGCAGGCCCAGCGCGAACACACGCGCCGGCCTCGCGGCCGCCCGTCCGGTGATCTCAGTGATGCGCACCCTGCCGAACAGCAGCATGCCTCCTCCCTTTGGATGTGCATGTTTGTCTCAACGTGGGATTAATTCGCCGAATCTAGTCCTCGGTCTGGGGCCTGTCAACTGATATCTCGCGGGGGCGGCCGGCTGGACCGGCAGCCCGCGTCACATGCATGGCTCCGCCGTAACAGTGCTGTTTCCAGTAACTTGCCGCGAGAAGCGTCGGCCGGAAAGCTGCCGGCCCACAAATTGACAGAGGAGCTGGTCGGACAGTATCGTGACGGCCGTTATTCTCAAAAGAGGTAGAACTCGCCCCCCGGATAATGAGGTTGGCCCATGTCCTGTTTCCCCCGGCTCGCCCGCGCCTGCGCGGCCGGTGCGCTTGGCTTCCTGCTCTCCGCGCCCGCAGCCGCCGAGACCGGCTACGACCTGTGGCTCCGCTACCGGCCGCTGAGCGAACCGTTCCTGCGGCAGGTCCGTCCGCTCGCAACCGCCGTTGTTGGCGACGCGGGCAGTTCGCCGATTCTCCGCGCTGCCGCCGCGGAGCTCGAGCGCGGCCTTTCCGGCCTGCTCGCGACGAAAATCCCGATCGCGGATCGCGTGACCTCCGATGGCGTCATCGTCATCGGCACGCCGCGCGGATCCAAGGCCGTCGCGGCCCTCGGCTGGAACACGACGCTCGACGGGCTCGGTCCTGACGGGTACGTCATTCGAAGCGCTAAGGTCGATGGGAGGCGGGCGACGGTCATCGCGTCGGCGGGGGATACCGGTGCGCTCTACGGGGCCTTCCACCTGCTGCGCCTGCTGCAAACCGGCCGTCCGTTGGCCGACGTGCACATCAGGGAGCGCCCGCACATCCAGCGCCGCCTGCTGAACCACTGGGACAACCTCGACGGCACCGTCGAACGCGGCTACGCGGGTCAATCGCTGTGGTGGCCGGAGATCGCGACCGAGCCCGCCTCGCGCATCGAGGACTATGCGCGCGCGAACGCCTCGATCGGGATCAACGGAACCGTCATCAACAACGTCAACGCGAACCCGGCGGTGCTGACGCGGCCGTACCTGGAGAAGGCAGCCGCGCTGGCCCGCAGGCTGCGGCCGTTTGGCATCAGCGTGTACTTCTCCGCCAATGCCGCCGCGCCACGGATGCTCGGTGACCTCTCGACCGCCGATCCGCTCGACCCGGCGGTCGCGAAATGGTGGCGGGCGAAAACCGAAGAGATCTATGCGCTCATCCCGGACTTCGGCGGGTTCGTGGTGAAAGCCAACAGCGAGGGGCAGCCGGGTCCGCAGGACTACGGGCGGACGCACGCCGACGGCGCCAACGTGCTGGCCGACGCGCTGGCGCCGCACGGCGGCGCGGTGATGTGGCGCGCCTTCGTCTACGACGCCGACGTCGATCCCGATCGCGTGAAGCGCGCGTATCTCGAGTTCGTGCCGCTCGACGGGACGTTTCGCGAGAACGTGTTCGTCCAGGTGAAGAACGGGCCACTCGACTTCCAGCCGCGCGAGCCCTTCCACCCGCTGTTTGGCGCCATGCCGAGGACGCCGCTGACCGCGGAGCTGCAGATCACACAGGAGTATCTCGGCCACTCGAATCATCTCGTCTACCTCGGGACGATGTGGGAGGAGTTCTTCGATTCCAACACCTACGCGCGCGGCGCCGGATCGACGGTCGCGAAGGTCGCCGACGGCTCGTTGCACGGGCAACGACGTACGGCCATCGCCGGGGTCGCCAACACCGGCCGCGACCTGAACTGGACGGGCCATCACTTCGGCCAGGCGAACTGGTATGCGTTCGGGCGGCTCGCCTGGAACCCGGAACTCGCCGCGGGCGAACTCGCGGAAGAGTGGATCCGCATGACCTGGGGAGAGGCGTCGGCGCTCGTCGACGCGCTTCGCATGATCATGCTGGAGTCGCGCGAGACCTACGTCCGCTACACCATGCCGCTCGGGCTGCACCACCTGATCGGTGGCAATCACTACGCGCCCATGCCCGAGAACGCGGATCCGCGCCGCGCCGACTGGACGGCCGTCTACTACCACCGCGCTGACCGTTCCGGCATCGGCTTCGATCGCACCAGGCGCGGCAGCAACGCCGTCGGCCAGTACTTCCCGCCCCTGCGCGACCGCTGGGACGATCCCAAGACGACTCCCGACGAGTTGCTGCTCTGGTTCCACCGGCTCCCGTGGACCTACCGGATGAAATCGGGCGACACGCTGTGGGACGCGCTGGTGCGCACCTATACCCGCGGCGCCGAAGAGGCTGGCCGGCTGGAAACACGCTGGGCGGCGCTGCGCGGCACGGTCGACGACGAGCGGCACGAGGCGGTTGCGGCGAAAGTGCGGCGGCAGGCGGCGGACGCGGCAGCGTGGCGCGACGAGTGTCTCCGCTACTTCCAGGCGTTCAGCCGCGGATCACGGCCCGACCGCTCTGGCGAGGTGCGTCTCTCCGCGCTGCTCTCGCCGGCGCTCGTGGGCGCCGCCGTCAACCAGCGGCCGACCGACGGGGAGGACGCGGTCGCGTCCACGATCGCGCCCCGGCGCTTCAACACGATCACGCCGGAGAACCTGCTGCAGTGGGCCAGCGTCCATCCCGATCTCGAGCGCTACGTGTTCGAGCCGGCAGATCGCTTCGTCGCCTTCGGCGAGGCCGGGAGGGATGGCGATCGTGGGGCACACGCGCCGACGATCGTCGCGATCCACGAGGCGGGGAAGCCGATGATCACGGAGCTGGACGTGGACGTGCTGCCGCGCGGGCCGGCTGTTGACGGCGCCGGCGGCGGCGCGCGCCCGCAGGCCACCGCGGAGAACAATCCGTTTGCCGCCGCCCTGCCGGCCGAGCGACAGCAGGCACTCGCCGCGCGGTACGCGGAGATCTTCACGCTCTTCGCGAAGCACCGCCGGAGGCCGGCACGGGTCACGTTCCGGGCTGTCACCGACGCCACGTCGTGGTTGAACAACTTCCCGATCAGGGGTCGGACGAACTACCTGCTGGTGTGGGGTCGCGACGGACAGCCGAAGCCGGCGTTCGACGCGGTGGGCGAGACGCTCCGGCGCGGCCAGCCGGCCGCGCTCCCGTCACGCTAGGATCAGCAGCCGCCCATGCGCCGCATCAACCCTGCCGACTTCCGCATCGCGCGACGGGGCACGTCCCGCGAGATCAACCGCCAGATCTCGTTGAACCTGGTCCGCGAGCGGCAGCCGATCTCGCGCGCCGACCTCGCGCGGCTGATGGGATTGCGGCCTGGAGCGGTGAGCCTGATTGTCAACGAGCTGCTGCATTCCGGGCTCGTCGTCGAAGGCGCAAAAGGGGAGAGCAAGGGCGGCCGCAAGCCCACTTACCTGTATATCGAGACCCGACGCCGCTGCGCGATGGCGGCGGACATCAATGCCAGGTACACGTCGATCGTGGCCACCGACCTGCTCGGGCAGCCGCTCATGGAGGTGAGCCAGTTCCCGACCGGGCGCCAGCCGAAGTCGCTGGTGGGGGATCTCGGCGAGCGGATCGGCCGCATCCTCGCCGAGAACCCGGATTTCGGTAAGTGCGTCGGCCTCGGAGTCGTCGTCTCGGGCGTGATGGATCTCGAAGGCGGGCGCCTGAAATACTCCCCGAACCTCGGCTGGCGCGACGTCGATCTCGTCGGCCCGCTCAGCGAAGCGACGAAGCTCCCCGTGGTCGTCGAGAACTCGGTGAAGGCCTGCATCCTCGCGCAGGTCTGGGCCGTGGCCGGCGACGGGCCGGTCGCCGGCCCGGTCGCCTTCGTCAACGTCTCGGACGGGGTCGGCGTCGGTATCGCCATCGACGGGAAGCTGTTGCGCGGCGCCAACAACATCGCCGGCGAGTTCGGTCACGTCCCGATGAACATGTACGGACCGCTGTGCTCGTGCGGTGGCCGCGGCTGCTGGGAGGCATACGTCTCGAACCGCGCGGTCGGCGCGCGCTACCTCGGCGTCGACCCCTCGTGGTCGGGACAGCCCGCGCCCGGCCTTCCGCCGGTCAGCGATATCGTCACGCGCGCCCGGGCGGGCGAGCCGCGCGCGCTCGAAACGCTGCGGGAGACCGGCTATTACCTGGGCCGCGGCTTCGCCACGATCGTCAAGAGCCTCGACCCGGGCCGGATGTACGTCGGCGGCGAGATCACGACGGCTTGGGATCTCCTCGAATCGATGGTGCGCGACGCGATGCACGAGCAGGCGCTCACGCGCGAGGCGGCGGAAACGCCGATCAGCGTAGTGCAGCTCTCGGAGCACCCGCGCCTGCGCGGTGCCGCCGCGCTCGTGCTGACGCCCGCCTTCGCGGCGCCGACCGTGGCCTGACGGATTCTCGCGGATTACCGGGGGCGCTCAGGCTCCTCTGCCGATGCGGCGTCGGCGACGATCGGCAGCCGCACTGTGAAGGTCGCGCCGTGCCCCTCGCCCGCACTCTCGGCGGCAATCGTGCCGCCGTGCAGCTCGACAAAGTGCCGCGCGAGCGCGAGACCGAGGCCGAGCCCGCGGAATTCGCGGCTCGCCGCCCCCTCGCCCTGCCAGAAGCGGTGGAACACGTAGGGCAGGAGATCGCGCCGGATCCCGATGCCGGTGTCGCGGACGCTCACGATCGCGACGCCCTCGCGCGCCCCGACCCGGACGTCCACCGTGCCGCCGCGATCGGTGAACTTCACGGCGTTGCTGAGCAGGTTCCAGAACACCTGTTGAATCCGATCGCCGTCGCACCGGGTGGGCAGCTGCGCCGGAGCCTCGACGTGCAGCGCGACGCCCTTCGCCTCCGCCGAAGGCCGCACGATGTCCACCGCGGCGGCGACCGGCGCCACGAGATCGCACGCCGCCAGGTGCAGGCGCGTCTTGCCGGTGACGATGCTGGAGACGTCGAGGACGTCGGCGACGAGCTGCGACAGGATCCGCACGTTGCGATCGATGATGTCGATCGCGCGATCCTGCCGCTCGCCCGCGAGCTGTCCCATCCGAAGCATCCGGGTGTAACCCATCACCGCGTTGAGCGGGGTGCGGAGCTCGTGCGACAGCGTGGCCAGGAACTCGTCCTTCACCCGGCTGGCCTCGGCCGCGGCCGCCGCCAGCTGCTTCCGGACGGTGATGTCGCGGGCGATCTTCGACGCGCCGACCACCCGACCGTCCGGTGTCCTGATGGGAGAGACCGACAGCGAGATGTCAATCAGCGAGCCGTCCTTGCGGCGGCGCACGGTCTCGTAGGGCTTGGTCGAAATACCGGCGCGGATGCGCGCCAGCACCTCGCTCTCCTCCCCGTGTCGATCGGGCGGGATGATGGTGAGGATGGGCCGGCCGATGATCTCGTCGGCGGTGTAGCCGAACATCCGTTCCGCCGCCCGGTTCCAGGTCTGAACTACGCCGTTAAGGTCCTTGCTGGCGATCGCGTCCTCGGAGGAGTCGACGATCGCCGCGAGGCGCAGCGCCTCCCGCTCCAGCGTCTTCTGTCCTGCGATGTCGCGCGCGATTCGCCCGAGCGCCACCACGCTGCCCGTCGGAGAACGGATGGGCGAAAGGCTGACGGAAAGCGGAACGCGCGTGCCGCTCCTGGTCAGGCCGACCGTTTCCGCTCGTGCCGCCGTCCCGCTCGCGCGGACGTGCTCGGCGAGGCGGCGGTCCTCGTCGCGATGTTCGGGAACCACGATCGCGTCGACGTGACGGCCGACGATCTCATCCGATGTGAAGCCGAAAATGCGCGCGGCCGCCGGGTTCCAGGTCTCGATCTTCCCGTCGAGCCCTTGACTGAAGATGGCGTCCTCGGCAGCGTCGATGAGTGCGGCAAGCTGGACGACTGCCGCTTCCCCGGTCTTCATGAGGCGTGTCAGCATACCGTATCTGCAGCGGCGTACCGAGCCGTTGCGCGCGTCTGCGCGCCGACGTGCGACAGGTGCCACAAGCTCAACAGCCGTGGAATAATCATTCGTGATGGAGAGAGGGATTCTGGCCGGCCAGGCGGCGCTGGTCACGGGTGGGGGGCGCGGCGTGGGCCGCGGCATCTCCCTGGCGCTGGCGCGCGCCGGCAGCCGCGTCGCCATCAACTACCGCGCGGGCGCAGCCGAAGCGGAGGAGACGGCCAAGGCGATCCGGCAGCTCGGCGGCGATGCCCTCACCGTCCAGGCGCACGTCGGGGTTGCCGCCGAAGTCCGGCGGATGTTCGACGACGTGCTGGGAGGGTTCGGCCGACTCGACACCCTGGTCAACAACGCAGGCGTGCAGACGTGGAAGGCACTCCTCGATCTGTCCGAGAAGGAGTGGGACGAGGTCATCACGACAAACTTGAAGGGGTGTTTCCTGTGTACGCAGGCCGCGGCTGGCTGCATGCGGGAGCAGGGAGGCGGCTCGATCGTGAACATCGGGTCCGGGTCCAACAAGCACCCGTTCCCGCGGCTGGTCTCGTACACGGCGAGCAAAGGCGGGGTCGAACTGCTGACGAAATCGGCGGCGATCGAGCTGGGGGAGTTCGGGATCCGGGTGAACTGCATCGCGCCTGGCGCCATCGAGATCGAGCGAACGGCGCGCGAGAGCCCCGGGTACGGCGAGAAGTGGGGGCGTCTGACGCCGCTCGGGCGCGTGGGCACGCCGGAGGACGTCGGCCGCGCCGTCGTGTTCCTCGCCGGTCCGGATTCAGCGTTCATTACCGGCCAGACCATCTGGGTGGACGGCGGGCTCTTCACACGACCGAATTGGGCATATTGACCCTCAGTCAAGTGACCGGTCGAGACCGCCCTACGGCCGATGGCGGGCCGACCACTATCCCAGGTCAACAGCCATCATGTCGCGGCGGTCGCGAATGAAGAGGAGCGTTCCCACGAGCGTCGGAGGCGTCCACGACAGTTTGCTCAGCAGCGGCGCCTTCGCCGTGATGCGGAAGCCCTGGCGTGACGGGTGAGCGATCATCAGCGTGCCGGACTGGTCGAGGGTGATGAGCTTCCCGTCCGCCCACACGAAGGTCGCCTTCTCGATGCTCCGCTCCTGCCACAGGATCGTGCCGCTGCGGGCGTCGACGGCGCTGAGAATCGCCTGGCTGCCCTTGCCGCCGCTCGAGAGATAAATCGCATCGCCGATGCGCATCGCGTTGCCGTGATGCAGGCGGATACGGGGCGTGCTCCACATTTCCTTTGCGATGGTCTGCATGCCGCTGCGCTGCAACTCGACGACCTTCGCGCCGGCGTTGTACTCGGCCGAGACGAACAACAGGTTGTCGGGGCCCCACACCGGCGTGGCGATCGCGATCGCGTAGTCCGCCTTGAACGGCACGTGCCACTGCAGGTCGCCGTTGTGGGGGTTGACGCCGATCACGGCGCCGTCCATCACCAGCGCCATCTGCTCGAGGCCGCCGAGGTTGATCGGCAGCGGCGACGAGTAGGCGTTGCCGTAATCGTGGCGGGCCCACGCCAGCGTGCCGTCCCTCTGTCTGAACGCCATCACCGCCTTGCCGCGGCCGCCGACCGGAACGATCAGGAGGTCGCGGAAAGCGACGGGGCTGGAGGCGTAGCCGTATACCATCCGCGATCCGCCGTGATCCTCCCAGAGCTGCTGCGTCCAGAGCAGCCTGCCCGTCTTCTTGTCCAGGCACTGCAGCCGGCCGGCTACGCCCGCGGTGAACAGCCGCTCACCAACCGCGAGCGGCGTGGCATACGGCCCGTTGCCCATCTCCGGGGCGTCGCTGTCGAACGACATCGTCGTGACGTGCTCCCAGAGCGTGGCGCCGGTCGCCGTGTTTGCCGCAAGTACGACCTCCTCGCGGGGGCGGCCGTACATCGTGTAGAGGACGTCGTTCTCAACGACGATCGACGAATAGCCTTCGCCGAGCGGCCGCTTCCACATGACGCGCGGGCCCGACGCCGGCCACGTGTCCTTCAGGCCGCTCGCCTCGGTCTGGAAATTGCGGTGGGGTCCACCCCATTGCGTCCAGGGCAGGGCTGGTGGCGCGGCCGGCTTTGCCGGCACCGGCCTCGCGGGCTTGCCGCGCCGTTGCGCGGCAAGCGCGGCGGTGCCGAGCACCGGCGCGGCGACGGTCATCGCGAGGAACGTCCGTCGATCCATGGGGACCTCCGAGGCGCTGCAAAGAAGCTGCGGTGCCTAGGGCGCGGAAGCTGGGTGAACCCCGTGGCTGGTGCCGAGCCTGCCGGTCGACTACTTCGGCGCCCTCCGCGGCGCCACCTTCGCCGGCGACTTCCGGCTCAATTCCATGCCCGTCGTCGTCACGAAGTATTTCGCGAGCATGTTGGGCCGTTCCCAGGACGGCAACGTGCGGCGGTCGCGGACGTATTTCAGGAACGCGGTCGCGACCTGCGCGAAGTAGGCTTCGTGGCCGGCCCTCAGTGCGTCGGGGATCGCGACCCGCAGCTCGGTACCGCGCTGTTGGACGCCAATCCCGCCGTACATGTTCCGGAGCGCCGCCAACCTCTTCTCGACGGCGGACGCCAGCTCCGCCATCGACCCGGCCGATGCGGGTACGATATACAACTCGGGGCGGTAACCGTCCGTCTTGGTCTGGCGAACCTCGATGCGCGCGCGGGTGCCGCGGTAGACCGCGTAATGCGTGTCGCCGCCACCGGGCGGCGCTTCCCAGTCCCAGATCACGTTGAGCTTCACGCTGACCCCGCGCAGGGCGTACGACACCAGCGTGTTGCAGTAGTACTCCAGCTTGCCCCCCTTGACGCGTCCCTCGAGGCCGGGGGGAAAGCCCGGTCCGCCGGTCACCCGGCGGAAGTCCTCCTCGGAAATGAGCGTCGGCCAGCGCTGCGCCGACAGCACGCGGACGTCCTTCCGGTAATCCACGGCTTCATCGGGAAGCAGCGTCCACTGAACCAGGTCCACCAGGTGGGTGCCGATGTCGTTGAA
>JBMDXQ010000097.1:0-3848 GCA_048594975.1 Vicinamibacterales bacterium
CGGGATGCGCGATCCCTCGGCGTCTTCGCTGGGGCCGCAAGTCTCCCGAGCTATCGATGAACCGGCCAGCGGCCGGATCCCGACGGCCGCGAGTGAAGCAGCCGCGCAATCTGAAGCAAGGCGCCACTCATCTCTGAGCCATCGCCGCACCTGAGAAGCCAGGCGCCCTTCACCGTGTCAAGCCAGTAGAGGTGGAGAGTGGGATATTGCTTCGCCCATGCGCGGACCGTTATCGACGTCTCGCGTGTGCGTCCGTCGTCGAGCAGGATCACGGGGTCCGCTCCCAATAATGGATAGAGGACCTCGAGAGCAGGCCAACGAGCCCATGGATTGGTTTGCGGCGGACCATCGACCACGAGCACGTCGATCTTGCTCTCGATTGTCTGCTCCACGATTGAACGGTCGTACCACTCGATGTTGCGGTTACCGAACTGCTGGGGCCGAAGCGGTGCATCAACGACGGTGGCCACGTCGCTCAGCCCAGCAAGGTCGACGAGCCGCCTGGTACGAGCCGCATAGAACGGCTCATGCTCCAGCGAGACGACGCGCCCAGAGCCTGATTGGCGAAGCTTGTCGGCAATCACCAGCGTCGTCGATCCGGACCCACACTCGACGACCAACTCCGGCGCTCGCTCCAGCTCCCGAGCAACCATGCCGGCAAAGTCGCCCTCGGCCGCCCACCGCCCAAACACGGGCGCCGCCGGCCCGAGTGAAGCGCTCAGAACTGCCGCGTCTTCGGCGCTCCGGATCAGCCGCTCCAAACGATGGATCGCCTGTCGGTAGTGCCACCCGAGCAAGCCCGCGGCCGCTCCCGATACGAGCACCGCAGCTCTCTTGCGGCGTCCGATGCCCAAGGCAGCCGCTGCTGCGAGCAGCGCTGCGGTCGCCGCGCTGTCGGCGAGCTCACGTCGAAGCTGCGTCGAGCGACGCATCCAGGTGCCGCACGTGATCATTCGCAACATCAAACCGTGCCGCCGCAAACGCACGGTATGGCAAGACTACTTTCGTGGCGCCCAGGTCGCGTTCGTCAGCGCAGCGGCGCGATTGGAAGACCACGCCGATTAGCGCATCCCTGTGAACCCCGCCGCGCGGACATGGCGCTAGTACCCGCAGGCAGCCTCGCGTCGTTGTAAGCGTCGCTCGTCGATTGCCGGGCGCACGATCGGTGACTTATCCCCGCGCCGACCGAGCAGAAACAGCCCGTGTTGACCCAGATCTCGCGGCGGCGAGCGCACCGCCGACGTCTTGGACGCTGGACCGCCCACGGTCGCATGACCGCGACACTCGCGCCCAGACGCCACCGGAGCCGTTCTGCGACGAAAGCCAACCCCGCACGCCCGTCAGGTTCTCGCAGGCCCTCTACATCCGACCTGCCCCTTCATCAACCCCGCTCCCCTTGGCAAGGTCTAGGACAGCAGAAAGGCGCTGGAGCCATCAGGCCTTTCTGCTGTCCTGCTCGCGGTCAGCAGCCGACGCAGTCGTCCGGGACATTCCCGCTGACAGTGCTGTCTCTGAGTGTCACCGTGCCGACGTTGTAGATGCCGCCGCCGGATCCGTAGTAGACAAGGTGGTTGCTGGTCACCGAGCTCTCGTACAGACTCGCCGTGCCCTCGTTATAGATGCCGCCGCCGTTGCCACCAGTGACCCTGTTGCTACTAACGGCGCTGTTTCGCAGGATCAGCGTGGCCTGATCGAAATTGTAGATTCCACCCGCGACGTAGATCGCGTCGTTGTCTGTGACTGTGCTGTCCATCAGGGTGACGGTGCCCCTGTTGGCGATGCCACCGGCGCCGTACCACGTACCGTTGCCGCTGACGCTACTTCCCTTCAACGTCGCGATCCCTGTGTTGTAGATGCCGCCGCCGAGGTAGGCTGAGTTGCTGCTGACGGTGCTCTCGTTGAGTGTGATGGTGCCGACGTTGTAGATGCCGCTCCCGCCGCGGTCGAAATCCGACGGCGTCCCGCAGTTTGCCTCCCGGTTTTCGCTGACCGAGCTGTCGTACAGCGTCGCCGCTCCCGCGTTGTAGATGCCGCCGCCGAGCCAGCCACGATTACGGTGGACTGCACTCTCAACGAGTCTCAGCGTCCCCGCGTTGTTGATGCCGCCGCCAGCCCCGGAGGCAATAGCGTCAAGAGGAGATCCGCCGGGTGGAATCGTACAAGTGAGCGCGTAGCCGCCCGTCACCATGACGCCTTTGATAGTGACCGAAACGCCGGAATCGATCGTAATCACAGAGTCGGTGCGAGCCTGGGTGATTGTCGTCTCGCCAGCCCCGGCGCCTTGCAGCGTCACGTTTTTCCCGATGCTCAAGCTCCCCTGATACGTCCCGGCGGCGATCATGACTTTGTCTCCCGCGCTCGCGGCGTCGATTGCAACCTGGATACTCGTGTAGCACTTGCCCGCGTCCGAGCAGACCCTGAAAGACGCCGCCGCCGCCTGCCCGCCGCCCATTAGCGCGAGCACGCTCATTGCGACACACGTGAAAAGCATCTTGATGAGGTCCCCGTGATGCATGCTCCTCTCCCCACTTATTCGGATTGATCGCGCAGCACGAAGGCCGGTTGTGAAAGTCGTCCAGAGGGCCGACTTTGGGCGACTGCACTCGGCTCTAGGCGCTACGGCGATTGTGTCACCACACACACAAGAGTCAAGGTCGCTCGAAACGCTTCGGTGTTCATCACGTAGATGTGCGCCTGCCATCCGACCGGCCGCAAACGCGTTCCGGTTCCCGACGGGACTTCAGTCGACTTCCATAAATCACGGGGAGGGGACTATCGAGGAGCCGCCGGACCTCCCCTCCGTCGGCGCTGATCACCCAGATACCGCCGCAGTCTGCGGCAAAGTCCACGAACGTGATCCTTCGCCCATCCGTGACCAGGTGGGTCGGCGTAATCCCAGCATGCCACCCGTGACGCACAGCGCCACTTCCCTCGCGTTTACGACCCACAGGCTGTTACTCCTACCGGCTGCGATAACGACGAGCTTGTGCCCGTTCGGCGAATCGTTGACCGCGTACACGGCCCTTTCCACCACGGCGCGCGCCTTCGCTTCTTCCGCGAGGTCGAAGCGATAACCGCAAAAGCGGCAACCCGCGCGGCAGGCTGCACCTCCTCGGCACAGTCTCGGCAAATCTATCGGCCGTTTGCCAGTTCCTCGTCGTGCATCAGGTCATTCGCGGCGGTGACCACCCGCGATCAAGCGATGCGCGGCCGCGAGGAATGGAGACAGGCGTGAAAAGGAGGGACCGCCGGGAGGGGGCTGGCGGTCCCTCTGAACCCGCAGTGACCCGGTCTTTCCCAACCGTCGCCGTTCTCCTGCGGCCGGTAACTCGAGCGTTGTTGCGCGAGACCACCATCCCTGCATCGCTGAAGGGTTGATATCGATGCGTCGGAGCACGCCGCAGGGTCCGTGCCGAGCAGGATCGGGTACCTCATTGACGAGCTTCCGCTATGGCGAACGACGACGACCTTCAACGCGAGATCGCGACGCTTGAGCGGGGGCTACGCGAGGCGTCCAAACAAGCGGACACCGTCCAAGCCGCGCTCGACGATCTCGAGGGACATCGCAACCAGCTTGCCGGGCGCCTGGCGATCGCGCGCCAGACGGCGGAGGACTATGCCGGACGGCTCGAGGAGCGTCGCCAAGAGCTCGCGCGCAGACTCGAGGCCGAAGCCCGAGCCAAGCTGGTCGAAGCGGTCGGCACGCGTGACGAGGCAGCGAACCGGACGGCCGAAGCCATCGCGCAGCTGATCACCCTGTTCGAGCGACTCGACGCCGCGGGTGAGGACGTCGTCGAGCGTGCAGCCGAAACCCAATCGCATCTGGGGCGCAGGCCCGAGGTCGGGCC
>JBMDXQ010000098.1:0-24032 GCA_048594975.1 Vicinamibacterales bacterium
CTGAGGTGCTCGGGCGGAATGCCGACGCCCGTGTCTTCCACGTCAATCTCTACGCGATTGCGCGAGGCGGCGCGGCACGAAAGGCGCAAGGTTCCGCCGTTCGGCATCGCCTGGCAGGCGTTGAGCGCGAGGTTCAGCAGCGCCTGCCGCAACATGCCGGGGTCGGCGTTGATCTCGGGGCCGTCCTGCGGACAGTCAACCTTCACGGCCACGTTGGTGCGCTCGGCTTCCACCGACACGCTGGTCGCGATGTCTGAGAGAAGATCCGACATCCTGACCGGCTGTAGCTTCAATTCTTCCGGACGCGCGAACTTCAGGAAGCCCACCACCACTTCGTCGAGGCGTTTGATTTCCTCGGCGATCACGCCAACGTGCTTCGCGACGTCGGCCGGGGTGCGCTGTCCGCTCTCCGCTAAACGCTGTTCGCTGTTCGCTACGGAGGCCGCGGAGGAAACGGCTGATACGGCGCCGACCATTGCCGGTGCGCGATTGAGCTTTTGTTTCAGTAGCTCGAGGTGGATGGTCATCGCGTTGAGCGGGTTCTTCACCTCGTGGGCGACGCCGGCCATCAGCCGGCCGAGCGCCGCGAGCTTGCGCGAGTAGTTCAACGTCGAATGGACCTGGCTCAGGTACCCCACGTTGCGCGCGACGAGCATGGCGCCGAGGAAGCGGCCGCTGTGGTCCTCGATCGCGTGACACATGAGCAGGCGCTCCGACGCCTCGATCTCGTCGGCTCGGTCCGGCCCGTCGGGAGCAGCCGGGGATCCCGCCGGGGCGGGGCCGTCGGGCTGTTCGGCCCTGGGCCTGGTGCCGCCGATGGTCAGCGACACGGGCCCCTGCGACTCCCGGCCGGCCAGCGTCCGCTCGACGAGGCCGCGGACCGGGTGCGAGGCGGGCAGTGCGGCGAGCGACTCGGCACCGTCGCTGCGCGCGAACTGCGGCAGCACCGATCGCATCGCCGCGTTGCAGAAGATCAGCTCGCCCGAGGGAGAGAACAGGGCGACCGCGTCCTCGAGGTTCTCCATGACCGAGGCGAAGTCGGTCGACGCGCCCGGCATCGCCTTGGCGCGCACCTGCGAGAGCTGCGCGCTCACCGCGTCGAACGAGGTGCCCAGGTCGCGGAACTCCTGGCCGGGCAGATCGAGCGTGACGTCCAGCTCGCCGCGCCCGAGGCGCGACAGGCTGCTCTGGATCACGTGGATGGGACGCAGCATCCACTGCGCGAGCAGCATGGCGACGAGCGAAGAGACGAGCAGCGCCGCCAGGACCGTGCCGGCGGCGCGGCGCAGCGCCGGCCGCAGCTCGCCGCGGACCAGGGGCGTCGACACGCCGATGCGGATGGACCCGAACGGCTCGTTGTTCTCCAGGACGATCGGCTGGCGGATCTCGAACAGCCGGTCGGAGTAGATCGCCTCCAGCTGCGCCACCGCGCCGAGCCGGATGATCGGCGCCAGGTCCTCCTGCTCGGGCATGTAAGTGCCCTCGACGTCGATGAAGTTGTGCGCCACCGCCCGGCCGTCGCTCCCGACGATGGCGACGTAGGTCACGTGCGGATAGGTCACGCTCGACTCGAGGATGGAGCGGATGCCGCCGTCCTCGCGCAGCGCCAGGTAGGGGTCGGTGCCCGCCTCGGCTACCACCTCGCGGGCGCGCAGGAAGATCGATCGCGCCAGCAGCTCGCCACGCGCGGCCGTCTCCTCGAGGCTGCGCCGCGCCAGCGTCGCCAGATGGTAGGTGCTCAGCACGGCGACGATCACGACGACGAGGGTCGTGACGCCGGCGACCTGCTTGGCTTTGATGGACACTCGCTCGCTTCGCTCGCTCGCGATCAGGAGGCAGGAGGCAGGAGGGAGGAGGCAGGGCGAAACGTGCCTGGCACGCGCCGAGAAGACAAGACTCGACCTGTCTCCTGCCTCCGGTCTCCGGTCTCCGGCGGTCTATTCACCGATCTCGGCCTTCATCCGATTCAGCTTGTTGTGGAGCGTCTTCAGGCTGATCCCGAGGATCTCGGCGGCGCGCGTCTTGTTGTTGCGCGTGTGCTCCAGGGTCAGCAGGATCAGCCGCCGCTCCGCCTCGTCCACCGTCGTGCCCGGCGTGATCGTCAGTGTCGGCACCGTCTCTTCGCCGCGCGCCACCAGCGTCGGCGGCAGGTGCTTCGGCTCGATGAACTCGCTGTCGGCGAGGATGGTCGCCCGCTCGATCACGTTGCGCAGCTCGCGGATGTTCCCCGGCCACCCGTAGTGCTCGAGGATGTACATCGCCTCCTGGTCGACCGCGCGGATGTTCTTGGCGTTCACGCGGTTGAACTCCGCCAGGAAGGACTGCACGAGCAGCGGGATGTCGTCGGTGCGGTTGCGCAGCGGCGGCAGCTCCATCGCGAACACGTTGAGGCGGTAATAGAGGTCCTCGCGCAGCTTGCCGCTCTTGACCGCCTCGGCCGGATTCATGTTGGTCGCGGCAATCATGCGCACGTCGACGCTCTGCTCCTGGCGGCCGCCCAGCCGGCGGAACGTGCGCTCCTGCAGGACGCGCAGCAGCTTGACCTGCGTCGCCGGCATCATCTCGGCGATCTCGTCGAGGAAGAGCGTGCCGCGGTGCGCCAGCTCGAAGACCCCGGTCCGCCGGTCGTGCGCCCCGGTGAACGCCCCCTTCTCGTGCCCGAAGATCTCGCTCTCGAGCAGGGTCTCCGGGATCGCGGCGCAGTTGATGGCGACGAACGGGAACTGCGCCCGCGGGCTCAGCTCGTGGATGGTCTGCGCGATCAGTTCCTTGCCGGTCCCCGACTCGCCCCAGATCAGCACCGACGCGCCGGTCGGCGCCGCCTGCTCGATGACCCGGTACACCGACCGGATCTCGGCGCTGTTGCCGACGATGCGCCCGAAGCTGCCCTGCTCGCGCAGCTGCCGCCGCAGGTGCCGGACCTCGCGCAGCGTCTCCTGTCGCTCGACCGCCTTCTGCAGCAGGATCTGGAGCCGCTGCGGGTCGACCGGCTTGGTGAGGTAGTCGTACGCGCCTTCCTTGATCGCCTCGACGGCGCTCTCGACCGTGCCCTGCGCCGTGAGGAGGATGAAGGTGATGTCCGACAGCTGGTCCTTGAGCGCGCGGAGCAGTTCGAACCCGCCCATGCGCGGCATCACCAGGTCGCTCACGATGATCGCGGGGCGGAAGGTCGTGACCCGGCGCAACGCCTCTTCACCGTCCGGCGCCTCATCGGTCTGAAACCCCCAGGCCTGCACGAGCTCGGCAAGCCCGCTGCGCGTGGGGGGATCGTCCTCGACGATCAGGACGCGTTCGCCGGCTGATGGGTGATGATTCTGGTCTTCCATCGAGAAGTCTTTACATGAAGCCTATCACCGCTGCGTAAGACCTACACGGATAAGTCCGCACGAGTTCGCTCCAGGCGTCCGGTGTGACTACTGCCAACGCGTTGCTGGCGATGAACGGCGGCTCTCAAAGAGGCACGGCCGTTGCAGCTCGGCCGTAGTCAGGAGAAAACACATTTATGAAAGTCGCTCTTCTCTTGCTGTCGTTGGCCCTGCTGCCCGGCTGTGCGGGCGATAAGGCGGATGACACCGCGCCGGCAGCTCCCGAGGCGCGACCCGCGGACTCGACGCGGTCGGGGCCGGGGCAAAAGCCCGAGGACACCAGGGCCGCGGACGCCACTGCGAGCGCCGGCAGCTCCGCGAGGAACGCCGGGGACGCGGCCGTGGTGCAGGGCACGAGACCCTCGCCGGCTCCCGAATACCGCGAGGTGACGGTGCCCGCGGACACGCTGCTGCCGCTCGAGCTGAAAAGCCAGGTGGGGTCGGACACGAGCAGCGTCGAGGATCCCGTCCGCGCGACGCTGCGGCGGCCGGTCACGGTCCGCGGCACGGAGGTACTGCCCGCCGGATCGGTCGTCACGGGTCACGTGACGGAGGCGGTGCGTTCCGCGCGGGTGAAAGGCCGGGGCCGAGTGGCCTTCCGGTTCAACCGGGTCAATCTTCCAGGCGAGGGCGGCCAGATGCCGATCTCGACCGGAACGGTTACTCGTATGGCGCCGTCGACGACCAAACAGGACGCCGCGAAGATCGGCGCCGGAGCCGCGGGCGGCGCGATCGTCGGCGGCCTCCTCGGCGGCGGTGACGGTGCAGCCAAAGGAGCGGCCGTCGGCGGCGGCGCCGGCACGGCGGTGGTGCTCTCGACCCGGGGCAAGGAAATCCGGCTCGGGCCGGGCGCGCCGCTCTCCGTGAGGCTGACCTCCCCGCTGACCGTGCGCGTGCGCGTTCGGTGACGCATGCTACAGTGCGGCGATGCCCGATCGCGCGGACGAGCAGGAGCAGGCAGCGCCGCTCGCCGGCCCCGATGAACCGGCCGCCGCGAGGGCAGCGATTCCCCTCGCGGAACGCTTCGCAGCGGCCGCGGAAGTGCTCTTCTGCTCGGGCCTTCCCACCCAACTGCTGCTGATCGGTCTGCTGGCCGCCGCCGGCATGCAGAGCCGCGGCGCCGACGGCAGCCTGTCGCCGCCGTTCATCTTCCTGCTCGCCCTGGTGGACACGCTGCTGGTGGTCGGCCTCGTGCTGCTGTTCCTCCACGGCCGCGGCGAGTCGGCGCGCCACGTGCTGTTCGGCACCCGGCCCGTCCTCCGCGAGGCGCTCCTCGGCATCGTCATCACCCCGGTCATCTTCATCGGCGTCCTCCTGCTCCTGATGCTGATTGTCTCGTTCGCGCCCGGGCTGCACAACGTGACGCGCAATCCGTTCCAGGACCTGCTCCGCACGCGGAGCGACATGGTCGTGTTCGGCCTCGTCGCCACCATCGCCGGCGGGGTGCGCGAGGAGGTGCAGCGCGGGTTCATCCTCCATCGCTTCGAGCAGTTCCTTGGCGGCGCTGCGACGGGAGTGGTGCTGTTTAGCGCGTTCTTCGGCCTCGGACACGTGGATCAGGGGTGGGACGCCGCTCTCGCCACGGGCGTTCTCGGCGCGTGCTGGGGCGTCCTCTACGTCGCTCGCCGCAGCATCGTCGCACCGATGGTCAGCCACGCGGGCTTCAACGTCGCGCAGGTCGCGAAGTACGTCGTGCTGGCTGGGTAGGCGCTCGCTGCATGCGCCACACGTGCGGCATGCGGGCGTGCGATGTGCCCCGTGCCACGTGCGACGCGCTGCCGGGAAGCGTGCGACGTGATGCCGCCGTGCTACAGTCTCTCATCCGTGATCGCCCGCACCGCGCGCTTCTTCCGGCTGTCGCTGCGCGAACTGACGCTCCTGCTCGCGCTCTTCCTCCTGTCGCTCCCGGCTGTGACGCTGCGGCTGTATGCGTCCGATGAGGTCCAGTACTTCTCGTACCTGCGTTCGCTCTGGTTCGACCGGGACATCTCGTTTGACAACGAGTACCGGCACTTCTACGAGGCCGGCGTTGCCCGCACGGCACTGTTCAGCAAGACGTACATCGAGCCGGCAACCGAGACCGGCCGGCGGCGGAACTTCGCGAGCATCGGATCGGCCCTGCTGTGGGCGCCGTTCTACGCCGTCGCCGACGCGGCGGCGCGCGTGGCGCGCGCGCTCGGCAGCGAGGTGCCCGCCGACGGCTACTCGAAGCCGTATGTCGCGGCAGTCTGCCTCGCATCCGCGCTGTACGGCTTTCTCGCCCTGCTCTTTTCGATGCGGCTCGCGCGGATGTTGACGGGCGCTGGTCTGGCCGCGGCGCTGGCGATCTGGCTCGGCACGCCCATCCTTTTCTATATGTACGTGGCGCCGGCGTTCGCGCACGCGACGTCGGCGTTCGCGGTCGCGCTCTTCGTCTCCGTGTGGCTGCACGTTCGCCATCGCTGGACGCCGGCCGGCGTCGCGTCGCTCGCTGCCGCCGGCGCGCTGATGACGATGGTCCGCGAACAGGACGCGTTCCTCGTCGCCGGGCCGGCCGTGGACTTCCTGATCGCGCGGCGATCGGCCTTCGCAGGCGTGCGCGCCGCCGAGAAACGGCAGCTCGCGCTCGGCTCGATCGCCCTGGTCGGGCTCGCGGCCGTCACGTTCCTCGTCGTCCTGACCCCGCAGCTGCTGGCCTACCAGGCCCTGAACGGACGGTTCGGTCCATCGCCGCTCGTCGGCCGCAAGATGACGTGGTGGTCGCCGCACGCGCTGCAGGTGCTGCTGTCCCCCGAGCACGGGTTCTTGGTCTGGACGCCGCTCGCCGCACTCGCGATCGGCGGGCTGGTGCTGCTGGTGCTGTCAGCGCACCGGCCGGACGGCAGCGCCGCCGAGGGGTCGCGACAGACCGCGGCCGGCCTGCTCGTCATGACCGCAGCGTCGATCTACGTGACCGGCAGCGTGGAATCCTGGACGGCGGCCGGCGCATTCGGGCAGCGGCGCTTCGTCAGCCTCACGCCCGTGCTCACCGTCGGGCTCGCGGCGGTGTTCGCACACCTCGGGCCGATGAACCGGACTGCCGCGCGCCGCCGGCTGGCTGCGGCCGCCCTCGCCGCCGCCGCGGCCGTGTCGGTCTGGTGGAACCTCGCGCTCATCGCGCAGTTCGGCGCGCGCATGATGGACCGCCAGCGGCTGGAGCTCGCGCGCAACGCGCACGCGGCGTTCGTCACGCTGCCGGTCGCGGGACCGCGCCTCGTCTATCGCTACCTGTTCGATCGTCAGTCCTTCTACGAGACCTCGACAGGTCGCTGACATCGGACCGCCCGGTACGTATATGGAAGAGGAGAACAGCGCGTCCGCGGTTTCGATCCATCGCGTCTTCCCCGCGAGACGCGTCCTGCTTGCACCTGCCCGTTCGCCAGGCCGAGAGTACAATCCACCGACGTGCGCATCCTCTACCTCGCGGACATCCGCTTCCCCCTCGAGCGGGCGAACGGAATCCAGACGATGGAGACGTGTCACGCGCTGGCGGAGCGGGGACACGTCGTGCACCTGGTGGTGCGGCCGGATACACAGGCCCCGCCGCGCGATCCGTTCGCGTACTACGCGCTGCCGCGCATCGATCGACTGCTGATCGAGCGCGCGCCGGTGTCGGGGCCGTCGCTGGCCAGGCGCCTCGGCTACCTCTCATTTGCCGCCGGCCGCACCGTCGGCCGCACCCGGGCCGAGGTCGTTCTGACCCGGGATCTCGGGGTGGCTGCGATGCTGGGCCGCCTGCCGCGCGCGATGCGGCCGCCGCTCGTCTACGAGTCGCACGGCTACGCGCCCGCGGTCGCGGCGGCACTGCCGGAACTGGTCGCCACGGCGGGCCCGGCGAGCCCGCGCAAGCTGGCGCGACTGGCCAGGCGAGAAGCGCACGTGTGGCGCACGGCCGATGGCTACGTGACCATCACCGCGGCGCTCGCGCAGGAGCTGAGCGCGCACTACGGCACCCGTGAGCGCGTCGTCGTCGTTCCCGACGGCGTGCGCCTGGCAGACAGGGACACTCCACTCCCTCCACACGACCAGGGGAAGACGTCGAATGCCCCCGTGGTCGCCTACGCCGGCCACCTCTATCCCTGGAAGGGCGTCGAGATCCTGCTGGAGGCGCTCGCGCTCCTTCCCCGGGTGCACGGGCTGATCGTCGGCGGCCACGAGGCCGAAGCCGATCTCGATCGCATGCGGGCGATCACCGCCCGGCTGGGGCTGGACGCGCGCGTCCGCTTCACGGGGTTCGTCGAGCCGGCGCGCATCCCCGGACTGCTGTATTCCGCCGATCTCCTCGTCCTGCCCAACCCGGCATCCGCGATCTCGTCGCGCTACACGTCGCCGCTGAAGCTGTTCGAGTACCTCGCGGCCGGCCGTCCGATCGTCGCCTCCGACCTGCCCGCGATCCGCGAAATCGTGCGCGACGGCGAGGAAGCGCTGCTCGTGCCCGCGGGCGACCCGCGCGCGGTCGCCGCGGCCGTGACCCGCCTGCTCGACGACCGGCTCCTCGCGCAACGGCTCGCACGAGGGGCGGCGGAGCTGGCCCCGCACTACTCGTGGGCGCGCCGTGCCGAGCGGCTCGAAACGCTGTTCGCGCAACTCGTCCGATGATCTCGCCGCAGCTGCGCGCCATCGTCCGGTGCCCGGAGTGCCGCGGAGCGCTCGAAGGCGAGGCCGATCGCTGCCTCTGCCGGTCGTGCGGCCGGGAATATCCGCAGCAGGGTCGCGACTTCCTCGATCTCCGGCCGGCCAACGCGTTCGGCGAGCAGACCCGCTACCTGGACGAGGCGCTGCACCTCGACGCGCGCCACGAGCGCGTGTCCCCGCCGCTGCTCGGGTCGAAGATCCGCAACGACATGCTTCGATCGTTCCTGCACCCGGCGTCCGGCGACCTCGTGATCGATCTCGGCTGCGGCAGCGGCCGGACCCTCCTGTGGAACCGCGACCGGGGTGCGCGGATGGTCGGCGTGGACATCGCCGCGTACTTCTCGAACGAAGCGCGCCGCGACGTCGATCTGCTGCTCGCGGACCTGCGCCGGCTGCCCTTCGCGGACGCCACGTTCAGCAAAGCGTACTCGCTCGACGTCCTGGAGCACCTGTCGCCCGAGGCGCTGGACGCGGTGCTGGCCGAGGCAGCGCGCGTCCTCGCGCCCGGCGGCGAGCTCTTCGTCTACACCCACGTGCGCAAGAACGCGCCGGTTGCGAAGGCGCTGCGGCTGATCAATCGGCTGGCGGAATGGCTGGATCGGCGCGGCCTGGTCGATCTCCGCCAGGAGCACCTGCGGAAGTCCGACCACGTGAACCCGCTGCGCGACGTCCCGCATCTGGAACAGGTGACCCGCGCGGCCGGATTCCGCATCGCGCGCATCCGCTTTTATACGCCGATCGTCGGCGGCCTGGTCGAGAACGTGCTGGTGCGGATGGCCGAGCGGGCGCTGGCACGGCGGGCGTCGCGTCGCCTCGCGCCCGCGACGGCCCCGGCAGATGCCGACCGGCAGGCCATTCGCGAGGCTCGCGCGACGGCGAAGGCGCACATCGCCGGCAGCGGCACCACCCACGCGCTGCTGCGCGCCGTGTCGTTGGCGATGAAGGTGGACCTGCTGCTCTTCGGACGGATCACATCGGGGCCGTTCTTCGCGCTGCTCGTCAAGGACGGTGGCGCGGCCCCGGCGCTGCGGGCCGGCGATCGGTGATGAATATCCTCTACTGCGCCATCGACCAGGCGGTGCCCGGGACGACCGGAGGCTCGATCCACGTGCAGGCGGTGGCGGAGGGGCTCGCGGCGCTCGGTCACGCTGTGACCGTGCTCGTCTCGCCTGGCACCGGCGACTTCCCGGCCGGCCCCGTGCGGTGGATCGGCATGTCCCCGCCGCTCGGTGCGCGGCAGCTGCGCTGGGCGCGCGGCCGGACGGTCCGCCGCGTCGCGTCGATCGTGAAACCGGACGTCGTCATCGAGCGCTACTACAACTTCGGGGGCGAAGGCGTGAGCGCCGCCCGCGCGGCCGGCGCGCTGGCGGTGCTCGAGGTCAATGCGCCGGTCATCGACTACCCCGGGTCGGCCAAGGCGCTGATCGATCGCGCGCTCGTCGTTCGGCCGATGCAGCGGTGGCGCGAGCGGCTGTGCGCGTTCGCCGACCTCATCGTGACGCCGAGCGCGGCGATCCTGCCGCCGGGGACCCCGCCCGAGAAGATCGTGCAACTCGAGTGGGGCGCAGACACCGACCGGTTCCGGCCCGATGCCGTGGGCGCGCTGCCCTTCGCCCGGCCGCACGGGACGCTCGCGGTGTTCGCCGGCGCGTTCCGCAGCTGGCACGGCGCCGTCCACCTGGTGCGGGCGATGCGGCGGCTGCGGGATCGGCGGGTGGACGGGCTCGCCGCGGTCCTGATCGGCGACGGCCCGGAGCTCGCGAACGCCCGGGCGGAGGCAGCGGGAATGGAGACCGTGACCTTCACCGGCGCGGTCGAGCACGAGCGCGTGCCGGCCTGCCTGGCCGCCGCGGACATCGGCGTCGCGCCGTTCGACGTCACGGCGCACCGGCCGCTGGCGCTCGGCTTCTACTGGTCGCCGCTGAAGGTGTTCGAGTACATGGCCGTCGGGCTGCCGGTCATCGCGCCCGCCGTGGACCGCATCACGTCCCTGGTGCGCCACGATCGGGAGGGCTGGTTGTACGATCCGGCAGATCCCGATGGTCTCGCGCAGGCGCTCGACCGGTTGCGGAACCCGGCGTTGCGCGCGCGGCTTGGCGCCGCCGCGCGCGAGCGGGCGCGGCGCCAGTACAGCTGGAACACGCACTGCGAGAAGCTGAGTGAAGCGATGAAGAAACGAAGAACCAAGAGCTAGGAACTCGGAACGAGATTCCGCATTCCCTGTTCTGAGTTCTTACTTCGTGGTTCATCGTTCTTAGTTCCTAGTGTCATGCGCTTACTGCTCCCGACCGATTCCTTTCCGCCCGCCTGCGGAGGCAGCGGCTGGAGTACGTACACGCTCGCACGGGGCCTGCGCGACCGCGGCCACGAGGTCACGATCGTGCAGCCGCGGCCGGGGACATCCCGGGGACGCCGCCGCGCCTACGACGGCCTGGAGGTCGTCGAGTTCGCCGTCACCGCGCCCGACCTGCCGTTCGTGCGCAACGTGTTCAAGAACGAACGGCTCTACACCGCGCTCGCGCGTTTCCTGACCGGCCTGATTGAGCGCGAGCGGTTCCACCTGGTCCACGGCCAGCACGTGATGACCTGCGTGCCGGCAATCGAGGCGGCACGCCGCGCGCGCGTGCCGTCGGTCTGCACGGTCCGCGATTACTGGCCGGTATGTTACTGGGCCGACCTGATTCACACCGCGGAACCGGACGGGGGCCTGTGCCCGGGCTGCACGTCAGGGATGATGGGGCGCTGCATCCGCCCTCGGGCCGGCCGGCTCTGGCCGCTCGCGGTACCGATGATCCCGTACATGCGATCGAATCTCGCGCGGAAGCGGCGAGGGCTGGCGGCCGCGGATGCGGTCATTGCGGTCAGCTCGACCATCGCGGCAGACCTGCGCGCGCGCGCCCCGGAACTGGCCGGCACGAGGCTGGAAGTGATCCCCAACCCGGTCGACATCGCGCAGCTGCGCGCGCGGGTGGAGGATGCGGCACGCCCGCTGGCCGGCCCGTACGCGCTCTACCTGGGAAAGCTCGCCCCGAACAAGGGCACCGCGTGCCTCGTGGACGTCATCGAAGCCGCGGGGCTGGACTGGCCGCTGGTGATCGCGGGAGACGGACCCGAACGTGCGGCGCTCCAGGCGCGGGCGGCGCGGTCGAGGGTGGACGTCCGGTTCACCGGCTGGCTCGATCAGGATGCCGCGGCGGCATGGCTGGCGCACGCCGCGCTCCTCGTGTTCCCCTCGCGCGGGCCGGAGTCGCTCAGCCGCGTGCTCATCGAGGCCAGCGCGCTCGGCGTGCCGATCGCCGCGATGGACACCGGCGGCACGCCGGACATCGTCGTTCACGGCGAGACCGGGCTCCTGTCGCGGTCGGCCGACGCGCTGGCCGCCGACGTCAGGCGGCTGCGCCTCGACGACCGGCTGCGGGCGCAACTCGGCGCCGCTGCGCGCCGCCATGCGGAGGCACGGTTCGACGCACCTGCGGTCATTGCGCGCGTCGAACGGCTGTACCGGGAGCTTCGCGGGTGACGCGGCGCACGCGTGTGGCGGTCGTGGCGCGGTCCGTCTTGCCGTTACACCGTGTCGGCGGGCTCGAGCGGAGCGTCTTCGACCTGGTGACCTACCTGGCCGGCGCCGGTATTGGCGTGACGCTGGTCACGCAACCGCCGCTGGGGGACCGGCCGGAAGGCGAGCTCGACGCACGCGTGCGCGTCGTCTACGCGCCGTACACGACGTTCCCGCTCGCCGGCCGCCGCTGGACGACGGTGCTCGATCGCAGCACGGCCTACCCGCTGTTCGGGCTGCGCGCGGGACGCCTGGCCGCGGACCTGGTCGAGCGCAACGAGATTGACGTGGTGCACGGCTTCGGCGCGAGCGTGCTCGGCTACGCGCGACGGCGCGCGACCGCCCGCGCACCGCTGATCCTGAATCCGCAGGGGCTGGAGGAATTCGGCGGGACGGATCCCTCCCGCGCGCCGCTCAAGCGCGCCGCCTACCTTCCGCTGCGGCTCGCCGTCCGCGCGTGCGCGCGCGCCGCCGACAGCGTCATCGCCACCGACCGCGCGCTGGAGTCTGCCGTCCGCCGACACCTCGGCGTCGAGCCGGCGCGCCTCGTCACCATCCCCAACGCGCTCGACCTGCGGCGGGTGGACGGCCTGGCGACGTCCGCCGACGGATCGCGCGTGCGCGCAGCCGCGGGGATCCTGGCGGAGGAGACGGTCGTGCTCAGCGCCGGCCGGATCGAGGAGAACAAGGGGCTGCACGTGCTCGCGTCGGCGCTGCGCGGCCTGCAGGCGCACGGCGGCGCGCTCGCGAACGGAACCTGGCGATGGGTGATCGCCGGCAGTGGGCCGTTTCGGCCCAGGCTCGAACGGTACGTGACGGCCCTCGGCCTGCCGCCGCGCGTCCTGTTCATCGACCGGCCGGCCGACCGCGACCTCCACGCGTGGTACGAGGCGGCGGATCTGTTCGTTCATCCCACGCTGTACGAAGGCAGCTCGCTCGTCACGCTCGAGGCGATGGCCCACCGCCGCGCCGTCGTCGCCAGCGAGGCCGGCGGCCTCCCGGACAAGGTCCGGGCCGGAGTGAACGGCTGGCTGGTGCCGCCCGGAGACGCCCCGGCGCTCGCCGCGGCGCTGAGTGGGGCGCTCGCCGATCGGGCGCGGCTGCGCGCGATGGGACTGGCGGGGCGCGCCATCGTGGAACGCGACTTCTCGTGGGCCGCGATCGGCCCGGCGACAGTGAGCCTCTACGAGCGGCTCGTATACAATGCGGCGCCAGCGGGGGGCAGGGCACGTGATTGAGCGCGAGTGGCGCGAGGCAGGCGACTTGCGCCCGTCACGCTTCGGGCTGGCGGCCGTCCTAATCGTCGCGGTGCTGCTGCGCTTCTGGTCGCTCGGCCAGGGCGTGCCGTTCGCGGTTGGCGTCGACGAGCCCGAGATCATGGATCGCGCGACGAACATGATGCGCTCGGGCGACTTTCACCCGCGCTTCTTCGACTACCCTGGGCTCTACATCTACCTGCAGTTCGTGGTGAGCGTCGTGCGGTTCATCGCCGGCGCGCTCGCCGGCACGTGGACGTCTCTGGCCGACGCGCCGGCCTCGGCGTTCTACCTGTGGGGCCGCGCGCTGACCGCGACGCTCGGCGCCACGACGGTGTTCCTCGTGTTCCAGACGGGCATGCGCTGGGGCGCGCGGCATGCGCTTCTGGCAGCCGGACTGATGGCAGTGCAGCCGCAGCACGTGCGCGAATCGCACTACGTGCTGACCGACGTGCCGCTCACCTTCTTCGTGGCCCTGACACTCCTGCTGTCGCTGCGCGGCAGCGAGCACGGGACGGTGCGCGCGTTCACCTGGGCGGGGGTGGCCGCGGGCCTGGCGGCGGCGACGAAGTACACCGGGGTGCTGGTAGTGATCGTCCCGCTGCTCGCGTGTGCGTTCGCGCCGGGCGTGCGCTCGCGGCTGCTGGCGGCCGGCGCCATCGTCGGCGCCGCGCTGGCGGCGTTCCTGCTCGCCGCACCGTACACCGTCCTTGATCTGCCGGCGTTCCTCGACACGCTCGCGCGCTTGAGCAACGAGTACCGCGGCGCACGCCGAAGCGCGGAACCGGTGTGGAGCACCTACCTCAAGCACCTGGGACCGCGCGGCGGCTTCGGCTACCCGGCGCTGCTGCTCGCCGGTGCGGGCATCGTGCTCGGCGCGGTGCGACTCGTGCGCGGGCCAGGTCGCGCCCGGTGGGCCGCGGTGCTCGTCTTTCCGATCCTCTATTTCTATTTCGTCTCGCGTCAGCAGATTGCGTTCGCCCGCTACCTGCTGCCGATCATGCCGTTTCTGTGCGTCCTCGCGGCCGCGGCGGTCGTGTCGGGCGTGAGCCTGCTGCGCCGCTACGACATTCCCCGCGCGCCCCGGACCGCGCTCATCGCCGCGCTGACGATCGCTGCGCTGCTGCCGCCGGCGCTCACCGCCGTGCGGTTCAACCGGACGATCAGCCGCACCGGGACCGCCGAGCTCGCCTACGGCTGGATCCAGAAGAACGTGCCGAAGGACGCCGCGATCGTGATCGAGTCGCGCAACCTCGTGCTCCCGGACTATCCCAGGGCCACGCACGTCGTGCAACTCCGCTACCGGCCGCTCGAGCACTACGTGCGCGAGAACGTCGACTACCTGATCGCCTCCTCGCAATGCTTCGGCCCGTACTTCACCTCCCCGGAGCGGCACCGCCAGGAGTACGCCGAGTACCGCATGATCTTCGACCAGAGCCGGGAGCTCGCCCGCTTCACGCCCTCCGACACGAACCCAGGATCCGAACTGATCGTGTTCAGGGTGCGGCGTTGACGCCGCCGCGCGGCCGGCACCCCGCCGGGCAGTCCGCCGGCTGGCTGCTGCTCGGGGCGATCGCGCTCGACCTCGCCGCCCGCTCCGTCGCCCGCCGTTCGTTCCTGCAGCCGATCCTCGGAGCGTGGGCCGGTCCCTGGCTGCTTGTGGCAATCGCCGCCGCGGCGGCGGCGGTCCTGGCGCGGCGGCGACCTACACGCGCGACAGCGTTGCTGTTCGCGGTGCTGTTCGCGGCAGGCGCGGCGGCGCAGCTACAGCTCGGGGCGCGACTGCAGAGCGACGGCTTCTACTACTTCGCCTACCTCCGGTCGATCGCCTTCGACGGCGACGTCAACTTCACCAACGACTACAAGCTGCTCGGCCTCGGCGACAAGCCGCACCTGTTCCAGCCGACGCCGACCGGCTACGCGCAGTCCGCGTGGACGATCGGGCCGGCAATCGCGTGGGCGCCGTTCTTCGCGGCCGCGCACGGCGTCGCGGCGCGACTCTCGACAACTGATCCGAACGTCTCCGCCAACGGCACGTCGTTTCCCTACCGCCAGGCGGTGTGCGTCGCCGGGCTCGTCTACGGGCTGCTGGGATGCTGGTTCTGCTCCCGGCTGGCGGCGCGCTTCTACCCGCGACCGGTGGCGGCGGCGGCGACGATCTTCGTCGTCGCGGGCTCGTTCATGCTCTGGTACATCGTGAAGGAGCCGAGCATGACGCACGCGCCGTCGATGGCGGCGGTCGCCGGATTCACCTGGGCGTGGGCCGCGACGCGCGACCGCCGCACGCCGACGCAGTGGGCGCTGCTCGGCGCGCTGGCCGGCCTGATGACGCTGGTGCGCTGGCAGAACGCGATCTTCGTGCTGCTGCCGGCGTGCGACTCGGCTGCCGCGCTGGCGACCGCGTGGCGGACGACCGACCGCCGCGCGCTGCGCCGCGCCCTCCTCGACGGTCTCCTGTTCACCGCCTGCGCGACCGCCGCGTTTCTGCCGCAGATGATCGCCTGGCGCTCGATCTACGGAAGCTGGCTTGCCGTCTCGCCGATCGGCCCGCAGATTCGCTGGGGCGACCCGCACCTCGTCGACATCCTCTGGTCGTCGCGCAACGGCCTGCTCAGCTGGTCGCCGGCGCTCTACGTCGCGCTCGCCGGCCTGATCGTCTTCGCGATCCGGCGACCGGCCGACGGTCTGCCGATGCTGCTCGCCTTCGCGGCGATGACCTACTTCAACGCGACGATCCAGGACTGGTGGGGCAGCGCGGGGTTCGGCGGGAGGCGCTTCGACGGCACGATCCCGCTGCTGTGCGTGGGCGGCGCGGCAGCGGCAACCGTGGCGGCCGGCTATGTCCAGCGCCATCCCCTGCGCGCTGCCGCCGCCGCCGGTGCGGCGCTCGTGCTCTGGAATCTCACGCTGATGAGCGTGGCCAACGACGGAATCGTCCGCATCGGCGAGAGCGTCTCGTACGGCGACGCGTTCGCCGCGCAGGCCCGCGCGGCGCACCGCTGGGTCGGCAACCCGTTCACCTACCCGGCGAGCCTGGCGTTCGCGCTCCGCAACGGCGTGTCCCCCGACCGGTACGACCTGCTCTCGGCCAACCGGTTCCTCGGCGATCCGCTGCGCCCGTACGGCCGCATCGACGTCGGTGCCGACGACGGGTGGCTGCTGGAAGCCGGCTGGCACGACCGCGAGCGGGAGGGCCACACCACGTTCCGCTGGGCGGCGCGCGAGGCGGTGGTCCTCGTGCCGCTCGACCACGCAGCCACGCTGCGGGTGCAGCTCCGTCTGCAGCCCCTGGGCTACGCCGGGGCGCCGCCGCAGCAGGTCACGCTGCTGGTCAATGGCGACGCGCAGCCCGTCGCCGCCGTCCCGGGCGGCTGGAACACCGTCGAGCTCACCGTCGAGCGGCGGCACTGGCGCGCAGGCGTCAATCGTGTCGGTCTGCGGTTTGCGTCGTCGGCGCGGCCCGCGGACGTCGGCCTGGGCCGCGACACGAGGGACCTGGCGGCACAGGTAGACTACGTGCGCGTCACGAAGTGACGCCTACCGCGGGAGCAGGCGGATGTCCGCCCGGCGCCGCAGTCCCGCCATCCACTCGCGCCGCAGTTCGGCCCGCCGCTCCGCGACGAGGGCCGAGCGGACGTCCGCGCGGACCTGGTCGATGGGAGGCAGGACGCCGCCACGCCGGAACCGGTCCTCGTGCTGGCGGTAGTACTCGAGGGTCTCTTCGTCGGTCGGGTGCAGCGCCAACCCGAAGCGCTGCTCCTCGTAGGTTTGCCGCCTCAGGTTGTCGCGGTAGTGCCGGCGCAGCTGCTCGACGGTCATTCCGGACTCCGCCAGCGCCGCCGAGAACGCCTCGTCTGACTGGAATCTCGCGCGCGCGCCGGCCACGGCGGCATCGATCGCTGCCTGCGGCGGCTCGGTGGGTGCGTAGCGTTCGACCTCGATGAGCGCGAGCCGGCGCTCAATCAGCTGCTCCACCGCCGCACGCATGTCGCCGCCGGGCGCGGACTCCACCAGCCCGAAGCGCAACGCGCCGTGGACGTCCGATAGCGTGATTACCGATCCGTTCACGACCGCGAGCACCCGGTCGATGATCTCGGCCGCTGCCGGTCCAGCGCACAGGCACAGTGCGAGGACCGTCGCCGAGAGGCCGGTTGTGGTGCACCAGCCTCCTCCCGTTTGGACGTTGGACGTTGGACGTCGGGCGTTGCCGGCCGCGTCGTTCATCGGCCTGCCGACCTCCCTCTCGTCAGAACGCATGACCGATGCTCAGGTGGAAGGCGCTGCGCGGCTCCAGCTGGTCGCCGCGCATGCGTCGATCCATCTTGAAGCCGAAGTCGACGCGGATCGGACCGACCGGCGAGCGATAGCGCATGCCGAAGCCGGCGGCGCCGCGCAGCTCGCCCAGCGTGAAGTCGGTCGCGAGCGCGAAGACGTTGCCGCCGTCCACGAACACCACGGCGCCGAACTCGCGCCACACCGGCAGCCGCAGCTCCGCGTTGAGGATGACGACGGCGTTGCCGCCCTTCGGGAACCCTGACGGGCTGATCGTCTCCGGGGTCCCGACCGTGTCGAGCGCGAAACCGCGGATCGTCGTGTCGCCGCCGGCGTAGAACCGTTCGCTGGCGGGAAGATCCTCAACCACGACGGACTCCCCCGGGACGGGCGCGCCGGTGACGTCGGTCGCCTGCACGGTACGCTCGAAGCCGTCGGCCAGGCCGAGAGCGGCACGCGTCGCGAACACGACGTCGCCCGCGCCCGGCATGCGATGGAACCAGAACGCCTGGAGATAGGTCTTCATGAAGCCGACCTGGCCGCCGAGTGCGCGCGCCGCCAGGCTGCCCTCCGCGCTGAGGAGCGCGCCGCGCGACGGTTCGACCACGCTGTCTCGGCTATCGCGCGACACGGCGCCGGAGATGGTGGACAGCCGCACCTGCGGAAAGAGCCGGTCGATGAACGCCTGGTCTTCTTCGCCCACGCCCTTGTCGAACGTCTTGGTGCGCGAGAACGCGTGGCGCAGGGCACTGTTGACGCCGGGGGCGAGCCGCCGGTTCAGCTCCGAGGTCACGCCGCGGCGCGCGAAGTTGAAGCTGGATCGGACGCCCTGCTCCACGGCGCCGGTGATCGTCAGCTCGTTCGGCCCGAGCAGGCGTGGCTGACGGTAGGTCCCGATCACACGATAGTCGGCGAACCCGAACGGCGAACCGGGATCGGCCGCCGAGTCGTCGGGGCGCAGCCCGAAGCGAGTGAACAGGTTCACCGACCGGTTCTTCCCACCCAGGTTACGTCGCCCGATCTCGAAGAAGCCGCGCGGCGCCAGCTCGAACCGCTCCTCCGCGTCGCCCCCGGGCCCGGTCGGCCGGAGCACCCGGCTGACCTCGGCGCCGCCGCCGTACCCGACGCTCGTCGCCGCCGCCTCCTCGACGGTCACCAGAACATCCATCCGCTCGTCATCCCCGTGGCTCAGTGGCTGGACGCTCACGCGGCGGAACAGGCCCAGCGCGCCGAGCCGCCGCTGGCTCTCCAGGCGATCCGACAGTCCCAGCGGCGCGCCGGGACGCAGCTGCAGCTCTCGCCGGATGATCTCCGGATCGGTGCGCCGGTTGCCGACGATGATGACGTGGTCGACGAGCGTGCGCGGCCCCTCGCTGATCGTGAACTCGAGATCAATGCGGCTGCCGTCGGCGCTGCGGCGCGGCGTCAGCGCCACGCTCGCCGAGGAGAACCCGAGGTTGTAGTAGTGGAGCAGCACGCCGTCCTCGTCGCCAGCCGCCACCTCGCGGTGGTAGGTGGCGCCGGTCTCCGAGCGGACGACCGTGCGAAGCTCCTGCTCGCCGACCGAGGCATTGCCGGTGAAGGTCATCGCACCGACGAGCGTCAGCGGCCCTTCGACGATCGCCAGGACCGGTTTCACCTGCCCTTCGCCCTGGCGCAGCGCGTTCAGCTCGATCTCCGAGCCCTCCACTTTCACCTGCGCGTAGCCCTCTGTCAGGTAGTGACCGGTAATCGCCGCCGCCGCGGAGGCGAGATTCGACTCGAGGTACAGGTCGCCCGCCGCCAGCCGCGGCGCGAGCGCCCGCAGGTGTTCGGTGGTCACTGCCCGGTTGCCGCGTATCTCGACTCCCCCCGGCGCGATGCGGAACTGGAGGCCGCGCCGCACCGTGAAGACGATCGCCATCCGGTCGCCGGCGGGACGACGCTCGAAGGTCACACGCGCGCGCCAGTAGCCCTGCGCCTTGAGGTAATCCTCGATGCGTCGCGTCGAGTCCTCGAGCAGATCCTCGTCGGCCGACCCCTGTTCCTCGACGGGCACGAGGTCGTCCCACCGGTCGCGTGGGACGGGATCGCCTTCGAACGCGATCGTCACAATCCGGCCAGGCCGGATGTCGATGGTCAGATTGGCAATGGTGCCGTCGTCCGACAGCGTCGCCGCGCGCAGGCTGGCAACGGCGTCGTAGCGGCCCTGCTCCTTCAGGCTCCTGATGTACTCGGTGAGCCGCTTCTGGATTTCCGCATGCGCGTATAACGACCCGGGCGTTGCCTGGAGCCGTCGCAGGAGGGCGGGGCCGGTGTCGAGCGGTTCGCCGGTGATGTCGACACGGCCGATGCGCGCCCGCGGCCCCGCGGTGATTTCGAACGTGAGGATCGCACGGTCCGGGTCGTGAAGTTCGGTGGTCCGCGGGACGATGGCGGCGCGGCGGTAGCCGCGGTCCTCGTAGAGCTGCTGCAACACGCGGACGACGTCCGGCGCGCGCCCCGCCTCCGGCCTGGCGCCGAACCGCTCGGTCACGGTCCGGCGCAGCAGCCCCTCCGACAGCGCGAGGTCGCCCGTGAAGGTGACGCGTTCGACAGCGTGCACCGGGACCAGGTTGTAGCGGACGACGACGCCGCCTTCGACGTCGTCGGCCTCGACGCGCACGTCCGCAAAGCGGCCGAGGCTGAACAGGTGCGCGATCGAGTCACGGACCTCCTGGATCGACAGCGGCGCCCCGACCTCGTTCTGGACCAGCCCGGCGAGCTGCGGTTCGGCCGACGGCGATCCTTCGACGACGACCTGGACCGCCGTCACAGGGCGCCCCACGTACCGGGCCGCCGCGCTCTGCGCCGCGCCGTCGCCGGATCGCTCATCGCGCGCGCCGGCACGGGCGGGGAACGGTGCCAGAAGGAGGATCGCGCACGCGGCAGCCAGGAAGCGCATCAGAACCGGCGCCTGACCCTGAAATCGACGGCGAAGGTACGATCGCCGGTCTGCGTGAGCACCCAGCCGACGCGGTCGTTCTGGTCGTACTCGAGGATGATGATTTGATCGTGGACGACGGTGCCGAGGGCGCGGGCGTAGGTGAGATAGGCGCGGTTGGAGATCCGCTGGCTGATGATGAGCCGTGCGGAGGGTGTGAGCGGGTCGGCGGCGTTGCCGAGCGACGGCGAGATCTGGACGGAGGTCACCCCGAGCGTCTTCTCCAGGCCGCGTTGCACCGGCGCGGAGATCGGCGCGACCAGCAGCCGCTCCGAGATGATCCGCAGCAGCTCCTGCTCGGACTGCGCCGCCGCCTGGGGGTTGAGCGACTGCAGGTCCGCGTCGCGGACGTCGGCGGTCTGGCCGAGCAGCAGCTGGAAGATGTTCGCCATCGGCAGCGGCGGGTCCGAGTGTAACGACAACGCGATGTTCGCCGGGGTCCCGTTGAAGCCCAGCGTGATGCGGTAGGTCTGGTCCACGGAACGGACCTGGGTCTCGGCCTCGACGTCGAGGTACGGCTCGATGCGCGCCGGGTTGGAGAAGGCGATCGTGCCGCGCGTGATGACGTAGCGATTGCCTTCGAAGAACACGCCGCCGCGGTCGATCTCGGCGAGTCCGAACAGCTGCGGGCGATCGTAGGTGCCCTGGAGACGCAGATCCGCGCTCGCGGTCACGGCCATCAGATTGTTGCGCACCTGCAGCGCGCGATCGGCGTCGATCTGCAGGTCGAGGCGCAGCGGCAGCGTCCGCCCGGGTGCGGCCGTGCCCGCCGGCACCGGCTCGCCGCGCAGGTTGAACAGGTCGGGCGTCACCTCGAAGCGGCGCGACCACAACCCGTCCTGCACGGTGATCGTCCCTTTCAGCAGCGGCGAGCGGACGTCCCCGACCAGCTGGAGATCGGCGTCGATCTCCGACTGGAAGCCTTCGGGGTAGCGGATCCGCATCCCCTCCCCGGCGGCGGTGAGGTTCAGTTGCGAGGGCGCGAAGCCGGTCAGCCCGATGCGCCCGCCGAACCTGACGTCGCCCGCCGCCAGCCTCGCCGACACGTCGTCCACGCGGATCCCGCCGGCGTCGAACGACAGCGTCCCGTTGATCGCCTCGAGCGAGTGCGGCAGCGAGAAATGGCGGATCCGCCCGTCGTCGATGCGCGCGCTGCCGGCAAAGGTCGGCGCGCTGGCCGTCCCGGTGACGCTGGCAATCAGCCGGGCACTGCCCGAGCTGCGCAGGTCGCGGAAGAACCCCTGCAGGATCCCCAGGCTGGCGTCGCCGGACGCCTCGACCGCGATCGTCGAGTCGCGCACGTCGACGCGGCCGCCGAGCTGCAGCTCCGTGCCATCGCCGACCAGCCGGAAGCGCCGGATCTCCGCGACATTGCGGTTCAACGCGAGCTCGATCGGCGCCGGGGCCGAGCAGGTGCCGAGCTCGCCGGGCTGCAGCGGCTTCTCCCGCAGCTGGTAGTCGAACAGCTTCAGGTCCAGCATGTCGACGCACAGTTCCACGACCAGCTGGTCGACGTCCGCCAGCTCGCCGACGGCGCGCACCGTGCCGCTGGCGACCGCCACCGTGTAGGGCGACAGCGGCCGCTCCCGCGACTCGAACAGCCGGAGGTAGGGATCCAGCGAGGTGTTCGAGAACTGCAGCGTCAGCGAGGCGTCCATCCCGGGCGTCATCGCAATCCGCCCCGAGCCGACCGCGGTGAGACGGGGCGATGCCGCGTTGAGCTCGAAGGCGAGGATCTCGTTCCGGAACCCCACCGTCCCGGTAACCTGGCCGACGCCTTCGTCGCTGACGTACAGGTCGTCGACGCGGACCTTCACGTCGTAACGTGGCGCCTCGAACGTGCCCGTTCCACTCGCGGTGAAGTGCATGAGCCCGGTGAGCGGCATCCGCCGGAACGCCACCGCCGCCACCGATTCCAGCGGAATCCGCCGACCGTCGGCGTTGAACGAGTAGGCGCCGTCCCAGCCGACCCAGGCGGCGCCGGTGATCGTGCCGGTGCCCTTCCGGATGTCGATCCCATCAAGCCGGACGCCGGCTCCCTCGAAGCGCAGCGGCGAGGTCGCGATCTCGAACGGCTCGCCGTAGGCGCCCCCCGTATCGATCACCAGGCGGCCGTAGCCGTGCGGCGTCTCGTACTTGTCGTAGAGGTGGAAGTCCCCCGAGACGAGGCCGTCCACAGGGTAATCGTCGAGCTCGAACGCGTGGCGCAGGTCGCTGAGAGGCCGCCGCGCGATCCGAACGCGCGCGTTCAGCTCCTCGCCCGCGTCCTTGCGCGGGTAACCGAGCGAGAACAGGCCGTTGGCGACGATCTCCGAATCGCCCTCGGTGACCACGCCATCGCGTACTTCGACGTATCCGTTCTCGATGGCCACCTTCGCCGTGCCGCGCCCCCAGACGACGTCCCACGCGCGCATGCCCTCGCCGCTGAACGTGCCCTCGATGCGTGGCCGGGTGAAGGCGCCGATCACCACGCCATCGAACTCCCCGTGTCCGCCGATCGGGACGGCGCCGGTCGGCGCCCCGAATGCCGTCATGATGCCGGCGAGCACGCGGTCGCTTTCCTGCCAGTCGAGGCTGGTGACGTGGAAGGGAATGCGCGAGCGCTCGCCGAACGCCGTGCGGCCCGAGAATTCGACATAGGTCTTCGCGGTCGAGACCGCGCTCTCGTCCAGCAGGATCCATTCGGGATCGAACTGGTAGGCGACTCGGCCCGCCACCGGAACGTAGCCGAGCGGCGCGAGAGGGTTGAACGGGCCGACCTCCGGCGGAAGCGACGACTCGGCTGCGACCCTCTCCGGCGGCGGCTGCCGCACCATCGTCCACACCCCGGCCGGCGCCCCGGCGACCAGCTCGCCGCTTCCGCGTTTGTGCGCCCAGCGACCGAGGCCCCACTCGATGCGGTTGCGGCCGCTGATGCGTCCCGCGAGGCGGATGCCCTGCAGCTGGAGGAAGTCGGTGAGCGGCACGAGATCGACGTCGCGGTACGTGACGTCCCAGACTGCCGGCGTCGGTGTGCCCGGCTTCGAGGGCCCGAGGCGATAGTCGAACTCCGCGGTGCCACCCATGAAGCGGCTCGAGGCCTCGGTGACCTCCAGACGGCCCTGCGGCCGCCATCTCACCCGGCCGCGAAGCTCGGGGAAGCGCCAGGTGTTGACGCCGGCCACGGGACTGCGGAAGGCGCCTTTGAGCTCGAAGCCTCCACCCTTGAACAGCTCGTACGTGCCTTCGAAATCCCCTTTGCCGCTGACCGTGAACCGCTCGCGCGTGAAGTAGATGGCCTTCTGCGTCGGGAAGTCGATTCGTGATGTGACCCGGTATTTCTGTGCCGGCCAGTTGTTGAAGTCGATGTCGCCGTCGAGCACCGAAACCGCACCGTCGGTGACGAGATTCATGCGGTTGAAGTGCAGCCTAGGGCCGTCGATGCGGAATTCGCTGCGCATGGTCGCGCCAAACGGCACGTACTGCTGGATCGCCACCGTCCCTTTCTCGAAATTCGCGACGCCGAGGTACGTGCCCTGGCCGCGGCGGACGGACACCGTCAGATTGGGCGCGACGACCGACCACGGCGTCCCGTGGTCCTCGTAGGTGAACCGTCCACCCGTAGCGGTCACGTTCCGCGTGGTGACGACGAACCGGCTGGGACCCCGGTCCGGGCGCGGACGCGGCTTCACCCGCGGGAAGTTGTGGCGGCCGCCCGGGAACGTCTCTACGAACATGTCCCAGTCGGTCATTCCGATCGACTCGATGATCAGCTCGCGTGTCGCGTCTTCCCGCTTGCGGAAGACGCTCCACCACGGCACCTTCACGGTGATGCGCTTCGCGCGGAGCCACGGGCGCGACTGCGGCGTGAGCCCCTCGATGAGGACGTCCTCGAGCTCGAACTCGCCCGGCCGCATCTTCGCCTTCAGTCGGCCGATGTGCATCGGCCGCTCCAGGAACGTCGACGCCTCGCGCTCCGCGCGCGCGCG
>JBMDXQ010000099.1:0-35196 GCA_048594975.1 Vicinamibacterales bacterium
CCGTGCCGCGCTCCTTCAGCACCTTGAGGATCGTGCGCATGAAGCTGTTGCCATGCACTGCGTGGACCCACGACGTGCGCACGACGGTCGCGCGCGCCCCGAGAATCTGCAGCACCGCCACCTCGCCGGCGCGCTTGGTGATGCCGTAGTAGTTCACGGGCTCGGCCGGATCGTGGGGCTGGTACGGCACGGAGGACGTGCCGCTGAAGACGTAATTGGTCGACAGGTGCACCATACGCGCCGTGCCGGGCGCGATCGCCTGCGCGAGGTGCCGCGGCCCGTCGGCGTTGACGCGCATGACCTCGTCGCGGTCGGTCTCCGCCTTGTCGACCGCAAGATACCCGGTGGCGTTCAGCACGACGTCCGGCTGGTAGTCGTCGATCGCCCGCTGCACGATCGCCGCGTCCCTGATGTCGAGCTGCGGGTAGTCCAGCGCGATGACGTCGACCGCGGCAGGAGCCGCCGCCCGCAGGGCGGTGCCGATCAATCCACCCGAACCGGCAATGAGCGCGCGCATGTCAGCAGCACTCCGAATCGCGACGCCCCGGCCGCTTCTCGATGGTCTCGACGGACATCGCGCCTCCGCCTCAGCGAGCGGCCTGCGGTGAGCTCTGCCAGTCGCGCTGCAGCCAGGCGACGAACGAGGCCATCAGGCGTTCCTCACCGCCCAGAGCGGTGGCATGCCTATAGCCGTTCTCCGCCAGGTGCGAGCGCAGCGCGTCGTCGGTGTAGGCGCGGCGGATCGCCTCGCGCAATGCCGCTGCGTCCTCGGGCGGCACGATTATCGCCAGGTCCTCGCTAAGGTCCTCGGTCGTGGTCGGCCCGGCCGTGATCACGACGCACTTTCGCAACGCCATCGCCATGATGTACACGCCGATGCCCACGCCGCAGATGTCCGGCTTGATCGGCAGCACGGCCAGCCGGGCCCCGGCCAGCAGCTCGATGAAGGGTTGCGCGCTGCCGTCGAGCCGCACCACCTCGATGTGCGGCGGCAGCGGGCGGTCAGCGAGGAACGAGCCGTGCGGCGCGATATCCTCGTTCGATGTCGTGACGATCTTCACGGGATACGGCAACGGCGCGACCGCGGCGATGAAGGTGTCGAAATCGCGGCGTGTCTTGCCGCCGCAGAAGATGTAGCCGCCATCGGTCGGCGCCGTGCGCTCGACCAGCTCGCGCTGATTGATCTTGAACGGAATGTAATCGAAGCGCTGCGCCGGCAGCCGCAGGTGCGCCTGCAGCGCGCGGGTGTCGCGATGATATTGAACGATCTTCCACGTGCCGCCGAGCAGCCAGGCGAGCAGTCGGAACTTGGCGCGCCGCAGGCCGTCGCCGGGCGCCATCAGCAGCAGGTTGAACACCACCAGACGCGGTGGATAGAAAGGCACCAGACGCTTGAGCATCGCCAGCACCAGGAATTCCCGGCCCAGCCCCTCGATGAAGATGTAGTCGCAGCTGAAGGAGCGCAGCACGGCGTGCGCGCGCGCCAGCAGGCCCTCCTTGGCCGCCGGCCAGGCGAGCCACTGCGGGCCGCCTGAGCAGGCGAGCAGACCGCGCACGTTCGTCAGCACCCGCGGCGGCCGCCGCCGGCCCGTTTCCGAGGATTCGCTCATTGGTATTGCAGGCCGGGTGTGCGACACGCGCAGACCGCTCTATCCCAGTGTGGCGATTCTACCTTGATCGGCACGGGAACAAAACCCGGCCATCGGACCTGTTGCTCCGCGAACGCGGGGCCTACCCGCCGGCGGGAGGGCTGGCATCGCCATCGAACTCCGTTCGCGCCGCGTCCTGCTCGCGGCCCACGCGACCGGCGGTGATGTGCGCGCGCGCGTAACTTTCCGGGCGGACGGGCGCGCCGGCCATCGCGCGCATCATTGCCAGCTGGCCGACGTGCGTGAGCGCGTCGGCCACCGGCCCCTGGAAGATCACCTCGTGACGAAGGCTGGACGACAGGTTCTCGGTGAGCGCTTCGTCGAGGGCGGCCAGCGCCGTGAAGAACCGCTCGACGGCGGCCTGCCACGAGGGCTGCGGCAAGGGATGCCATCGCATCTCGCCGCGCGCCATGCGCTCGCCCCACTCGATGAGGTCGCCGAGGTGCGCCACGATCGCCAGGGCCGACCGGCTCTGTGGAGAGGGACGGAATCCTGCGAACCCCGGCGGTGGGTCGCGCAGCACTTTCTCGGCCCGATAGGCGAGTGTGGCCAGGGTGTGGCGGAGCCACTGGCCCGCGGCAGTGTGTTTGTCCATGGTCTTCTCGTGCGGCGCTTCGCCGCCGCCGCGCGCGGTCGACGCATGCGCCGGAACGTGCGTGCGCGTGTCGCGCGGTCCAGTGTAGGCCTGACGACGACAGAAGTGGTCCTGTCAAAGTGCTACGATACGGTCCTTGAGAGTCAACCACTTGCCTTGATACCTTCACCCTCACGCGAGGCGTCCGGCCGCCTTCGAAAGGAGGAGGGCACTTGATGACCGAGATCCGCGACTGGCGGCGAAACCGGCGGATGTGGGTAGGGGTGCTCGAGAAGCAGACCGTCGAGAGCCTCGCCGTGTGGAACCGCCGCATCGCCAGGCAACGGCCGCGGGATGAGCGCGCCCTTCGCATGTGGCTCACCGCGCAGGGCGTTACGGGATACGCCCGATCGCTGCTGGTGATGGAGCGGTTCGGGTATCCGGACTTCGTCCGCGCGACGGCCGACCAGCTGATCGACCGGCAATACGCCGATCGCCCGCACCTCCGTTCCGTCTACGACCGGATCGTCGCCGCCGCGAGCGCCTGCGGCGAGGTCATCGTCCAGGCCTGGAAGACCGACGTGTCCCTGGTGTCGCCCTGCCGTACGTTCGCCCGCGTGCAACCCACCACGAAGGCGCGGTCGACCTGGGACTGCGCCTGGAAGGCCGACGTCCGGGTGGCCGCCTCATGCCCTCGCGGATTCACGAGAGCATGTCCGTCCAGGTTGGCCTGGCCACGCCAGCCGACGTGGATGCCGAGGTTGTGGCGTGGCTGCGGCAAGCCTACAACGAGACCGCGTGACCGTGCTCGCGGCAAGGTGTGAAGCCGCCGGCCTCCCCGCGGCTCCCCCCCGACCGGCAGCGCCGCGCGCCGTGTACGAGGAATGCGGTACCACGGCGCGCCGTCACGGCGGGCGCCGGTCACTTTGAAGAGAACGACCACCGCGGCGGAACTGCTGCTCCGCATCGGGCGGCGCACGGCGGTGCCGCTGCGGCTGCAGCTGGAGCGCAGACTGCGGCACGCCGTGCAAAGCGGCGGGCAGGCGGCGGGTTCGCCCCTGCCGTCCACCAGGGCGTTCGCCGCCGATCTGGGGCTGTCCCGCGGAGTCATGGTCGAAGCGTACGAGCAGCTGCTCGCCGAGGGCTACTTCACCGCGACGCATGGCTCGGCGACACGCGTCGCCGCGCGACGTACAGCTCCGGACACCCGTCCGTCATTTGTGCCCGTCACGGCGATGCCCCGCTTCGATTTGCGGCCGGGACTCCCTGACCTCTCGCTGTTTCCGCTGAGGGCCGGGCTGTCGTCGATCCGCCGCGCGCTGGCCGGCTATCTGAATCGTGCACGCGCAACGATGGTGGCGCCGGAGCGGCTGCCGTTCTGCAGCGGCTCCTCCCAGGCCATCGCCCTCGTCTGCCGCGTGCTGCGCGACCGCGGCGTGCGTGCGCTCGCCGTGGTGGATCCTGGGCATGGGGGTTCCGCTCCGTGTCGCAAGCGTTACGGCAGATGACCCCGAAGGTCTTCATCAGCAGTACGAGCAGGCTCCTCGAGGCCTACCGCCGCGCGGCGACGGAAGAGTGTCTTCGCGTGGGACTGATGCCGATCGCGATGGAGTTCTTCGAAGCGATGGCAAAGGGCGCGACCGAGGGCAGCACCCGCCGGCTGGACGAGGCGGACCTGTATCTCGGCATCTTCGCGCATCGCTACGGTTACATCGAAGACGGCTACACGGCAAGCGTCACCGAGTGCGAATTCGACCACGCGGGCGCACGCGGCCTGGATCGACTGTGCTTCCTGGTACAGCCGGATCACTCGCTCGACGACGGGCTGGAAGACGCGGCGGATCGCGAGCGACAGGAGGCATTCAAGCGGCGAATCGAGAAGAAGCTCGTTCGCTCGGTGTTTACGACCGTCGAGGATTTTCGAGGCAAGGTGCGGCTTGCGCTGCAGGACTGGAAAGCGGGCGATGCCAGGGCACGGTTGCCGCAACCCATGCTCACCACGAACGTGGCCGAGTCGAGCCGCGCGAACCGGCTGACATACCGGGCCAGGCAGACCCCATTCGTCGGGCGGCGGCAGGAGTGGGCAGCGCTCGAGCGGTTTCTCGACGACGAGGCCGGGGCCTCCTGGCTGGTCGTCAGCGGGCCGGGTGGATCGGGCAAGAGCCGGCTCGTGCAGGAATTCTGCCTGGCGGTCGGCCCAGCGGTGCGCGAGCGTTCAGCCGGCGCGGGATGGCGCGCGGGGTTCTTCGTCCCCGACCAGACGTTCGATTGGGCGGCATGGCAGCCGAACGCCGACACGCTCATGGCCGTCGACTATGCGGCTGAGCACGTCGACCAGATCCGCGCCATTCTCGGAGGATTGCTGGCGCGCAGGCAGGACGGGGCGCCCGCCGCGCGCATTCGACTGCTGCTCATCGAACGTGATGCGGCAGGGAGTTGGCTCCAGCAGCTGCTGGGCAGCCGCTCGGACGGCTATGCGATCGAACAGCTTCGGTTTCGCGAATCGCCCGTCGTGCTCACCGCGTTGAGCGCCGACGAGGCGTGGGAGGCCGTCTGCGGAGTTTTGAAGAGCGGCCAGCGGCCGCTGCCGCGGAAAGCGGAAGTGTTGAAGCGCTTGCAGGAAATCGATCCGCAGGGCCGGCCACTGTACGCGGCACTGGCCGCCGACGCGCTGCTGTCGGGGGGCGACATCCGCGAGTGGGACCGCGATCGGCTGCTCCGCGACGTGTTCGAGCGGGAGCGGCAGACCTGGAAGAGCAACAACGTCGATGCGCGTTACGAGAATCTCCTCGCGCTGGCGACGCTGGTCGGCGGAGATACCGAGGAGATCCTGGCGACGAGTGCAGGCGGCACGTTCGCGCTGCCGTCCTTTCGCGAGTTCGATCGAGCGGTCTACGGCGCACTGACACCGTGCTCGCCGGACGGAAACGACGTCCCCCCGTTGAAGCCCGACCTGCTGGGGGAGTTCTTCGTGCTCGAGCACGTCCGGGGGAGGAACGAGCGCGTGACGGCGTCACAGGCTGCCGAGCTGCTGAGCGCCGCGTGGAGCGTCAGAGGCGGAACCAGGGCGACCGATTACTTCGGTGTGGGGCAGTACGTCTCGCCATCCTCGCTGATCCTGTTCCTCACACAGACGGTGGAGGACTTCCCCGATCACCCCTCGACGCGGCACCTGCTTCGCCGGCCAGCCGTACCCGGAGCGGATCTGCGCTACTGGGCGACGCTGGTGGCGCTAGGGATCCGGCGCCACGCGCTGCTCGGGAACTGTGACGGAGGGTATGCGCTGTTCCGGGAGTTGAGCGCGCTCGGCGCAGACGAGCTCAGGCGCGCCGACGGAACCGGTGGTTTCATCCGTGCCGGTCTCTACCTGCTGCCGCTGCTCCTGCGGCAGCAGCGCGAAACGGACGCACACGAGGTCCTTCGGGCCGTTCACGAGACGATCGCGCACGAGAGCGCGCGTGCCGGCGAGCACGTCGACTTCTGCGCGGCGGCGCAGGAATCGATGCCGCTGCTGCTCGCGGACGGACAGCTGCTGTTGGCCGAGCGGTTGATCGAGCAACAGGCGGATCTCGTGCGGCAGCACCCCGACGACGAGGACTTGCGAATGCCGTACGCCCGGAGTCTCTCCGCCGTTGTGCGCACGAAAGATCTCGAGCTGCCGTACCGCGAGCAGGCGTTCGCGCGCCTGAAGGAATTCTGCCGCAGCCTCGCGGAGGACGTGTCGCTGTACGTCGCGGTCGCGCAGGCAGCGCGGGCGCTGTGCGGAGAGTACGTGCAGTTGCCGCAGCGCTCGAGCGACGCCGAGTCGATGAACGCCCTCATTCGAAGCCTGCACACCGGACGCGCGCAGCAGCGCCTCGGACGATTCCGGGATCCGCTGGATCCATCAAGCTTCGAGGTGGTCGATGATGACCTGCGGGAGATCCGGTTGTGCCTGGCGGAATCCGATGCCGATCTCGTTCGCCCGTGGACGGTGGCGGAGCGCTTCCGCGACGCCTCGACCCTGATCGACGAGATCCAGCGCGTGAGCCGGCCCTACCCGCGCGATGTCGAGTTCGCGCGGCGCTGGAGCTGGGCCGTGATGCTCCATGCAGAGGCGCGTGCCCGGCAGGATGCGGTCGTGCAGGTGCCGAAAGCCGTCGCAGCGCTGCGCGAACTGGCGGCAGAGTTCGGCGACCACGCCGCCGAGTTCCACGGGTACGCCTCGCAGCTGGCGCTGAAGGCGCTGCTCGTCGTAGTCGAGAAGGGGGACATGCAGCGCGCCGTCGAGATGCTCGCCGTCCTGGCCGACTGCGCGAACGCGGATGGTGCGGGTCCGCAGAGCATCGCCGACTATGCACAGGGCGCCACGGCCGCGTGCGTCCTGCAGCAGGAGCAGGGGCTGCAGGCCGAGTCGATCGCCACCGCACGGCGGGCGGCGTCGGCGATCCGGTCCGACGCCTACCGCGGGCGCCTGCGCGCCCTCGGCGCTGGCGAGACGGAGGTCCAGGACCTGCTGGAATGGCTTGGGAAAGTGGAAGCCGCGGGGGCGTGATCGAGCTTGATCGGCAGTGCTCGAGCGCTTTCGGATGGGAGCAACCGTTGCCGATCATCAGCCGGTTTCCGCTGGCGCTTTCCCGCATGCCTGCTCCGGAGTAGACTGTGCCGCCCTACGGATGAGGTGCGAGCTGTTTTAGGAGGAGGACATGAAGTATTCGCTCATCGCCTTGGCGGCGGTCACCGGGTTGGCCCTCGCTTCGCCGGCCGCGGCGCAGGATCCCATCACATCGAACCCGGACGTCTACCACCTGGTGTTCGAGAACTCGAGCGTTCGCGTTCTCCATGTAACGGTGAAGCCTGGCACCAAAACGACCATGCACGAACACCCCGACACGATCGTCGTGGCCCTTTCCGACGCCAATGTGAGATTCACGGGGGCCGACGGAAAGCCGGTCGAGGTGCCGCTGAAAGCCGACGAGGCAACGTGGTCACCGGCTCAGAAGCACAGCGGCGAGAACCTCGAGAAGGGATCAGTGGAAGTCGTACTGGTGGAGTTGAAGGGCAGCAAGCGGCCGACCGCCACGATCCCAACGAACCGCCCCGGCATGACCGTGAAGCCGTTCTTCGACAACCCACGAGTCATGGCGTACAAGGCAACGACGGGACCAGACTTCCACGAGCCGGCGGGTAGTACTCACGACTTCGATCAGATAGTCATCGCGCTCGGGGAAAGCGACGCTATGTCGGTGGACGTCGAAGGCAAAGTCAAGACTCAATGGAAGCGCGGCGACGTGCTGTTCATCGGACGTGGAATGAAGCACGAGTCCAAGAACAACAGCGGCAAGCCCTTGGACGTGATCGTCGTCGCCATCAAGTAGTCGCTCTGCCAGTCGTGCGCACCGGGCTCAGCCAGTCACGCCCAGCCGGATCAGTGGCTGGCGAGCCCGAGCCGCCTGAGACACCGTGCGACAACGTGTCGCGCGGGAACGGAGCGAAACCGGGCGCTGGGGTGTCCTGCGCGTGCGTCGCCCGCGAGCGCATTGCCCATCAACACGAGCCGGCGCACCCCTGGCGTTGACGATCTGCGGCGAACCCGTCCGGGAACGAAGGTCGGGCAGACAGGAGGTTGATCGTGGGCCCGTTTGCCGGAGTCGCCTTCGCAGCCGTCGTCGATACAAACGATCCGTTGCGCCAGGGCCGTGTTCGGGTTCGGCTTCCGTCGCTGCCGGACGCCGCCGCGAGCTGGGCTCGCGTGACGAGTGCGCCCGACGGCTCACGAGTCCGCTTCAACATCCAGGATGAAGTCGTGATCGCGTTCGAGCACGGGGATCTCAGCCGTCCCGTTGTGCTGGGCGCGCTGTGGAACGGCTCGGAACCGCCTCCGGCCGCCAATCCCGCCTTGGCTCTACCCACTGGAGCCTCCCTGCGCCCGGTTCCCGGCCACTCCGTCAGTTCGCGCACTGGCGCGTCGGTGCTCAACGTGCTGCAGCAAGCGGCTCCATGGCTCGCTTCGATGGCGTGTCAGCTTCGTATTCTCGCGGCACTGAAGCCTCTCATCGACCTCGTTCAGGCATCGCCCGCGCCACCGCGGCGGGTGCTCGTCGAGCTCGCGAACGCTGCGGCCGACCTGGCGCCTTGTCTGCAGCTCCCGACTCCCGTCTCGGCGATGCCGGTTGCGCGTGGCGTGCTCTGTTTGACGATCGCGGCGCTGAAGTCCGCGATCGAGGAAGGTGCGCCCGACAGAGTCCCCGTGGAACTCGGCGCGGCGCTGCAAGGCATCCTCGATCTATCCGTGCCGTTCTTTGCGCATGCCGGCATCGAGCCGGTGCAGTTGGGAGCACTCACGGACCAGAAGGCCGTGCAGCATGCCATCGATCTGCTGCAGGGCATCGCTGAGACGCTCGGCGGTTGTGGTTAGTCCATCGAGGTCCTGCTTCCGAAGCGTCGCCGGCTGCAGCCGAGTCGCCCCGGACTTCGGCATGAACTGTCTCGGCTTTTCACGACAGCCATGGTGGGTTGACCATGGCGGCGGCGCCGCTGGTGCTCACTGCGGCTGCCTGGCTTCTGCCAGACGTGCGGCGCGGATGGACCCCGTTGCGGTCCTTCGCGAGAACTGATGCTGGTGGTTGTGCCTGCCCGGGCGCCCACCGCTCTGGGTTCTTCCTTCAGCGGCTCGAACCCGTAAATCCCGCCGTCTGTCATCAGCCACGGGAAGAGGTGATCCTGTCCCGAGCAACGCGAGGGGACGCCGCACACCGCATTCGAAGTGTGTCAGGATCCACCAGGAGATTTCCCATGCCATTGCTCGCGTTACTCGTCACGCTCGTGACCACCGGCGCCCCTGCGCAGGATCCACAGCGAGAGGTGCACGACTACCTGGCGATGAGCGGCTTCTCGCCTGACGAGGTCGCCCGGCTCGAGGCCGGCGAGGTCGCCGCCCGTGCCAGCACCACCAGCGAAGGCGGAGAGATCATCACGATCGGCGCCGTGAAAATACGCGCGCCGCGCGACCAGGTGCTCGGCTACTACGGGCAGATGATCAGTTACGTGGATGGAGAGGTGACGCTGGCCTTCGGCAAGTTCAGCACGCCCCCCTCGACTGGGGACGTGAAGAGCCTCGTGCTTGATCGCGCGGAGGTCGATGAACTGCAGTCCTGCAAGCCTGGCAACTGCGGCATGCGGCTGGGTGGAGCCGGAATCTCCTCGCTGCAGTTGGCGATCGACTGGAAATCGGCGGATCATGCCCAGCGTGTGAACGAGTTCCTCCGGCAGGCTGCCGTGAGCTACGTCGCCTCGTACATGGCCCGAGGAGACGCTGCACTGGTGACCTACGACGACCGTGGCAAGCCGGTCAGCCTGCGCGACCAGTGGCGTGGCATCCTCGGCAACACCGCGCACTTCCACGAGTATGCGCCGGAACTGAAGGCGTATCTCGAGAAGTATCCCGGCGGCTCGCTTCAGGGAGCCCGCGATGTGATCTACTGGACGAAGGAGAACTACGGTCTCAAGCCCGTCGTCAGCATCGTCCATGGCGTCATCTACCAGCCACCATCGCGCACGGATCGGGCGTTCGTCGTCCAGAAGCAGATCTACGCCAGCCACTATTACGATGGATCGCTGGCCGTCGCGACGCTGCTGTCCACGACCGCCCACGGTGCGCCGGCGACGTACCTCGTTTACGCGAACCGATCGCGCGGAGACATGCTGAAGGGCGGCTTCGGGGGATTGAAGCGCAACATCGCGCAGTCGCAGGCGAAGAAGGCCGCCGAGGGCACGCTCGGCACAATCAAACAGCAACTGGAGAAGTGAGCCGGGATTCCTCCGCGGGTCAGTGCTGCGCCCGGGGGTGGAACGCGAGCCGCTCGTGCAGCTGCCGGAAACGCAGTTCGTTGCATCGCGGGTCGAACCACGGGTTTCCCCTGGAGCAGCACCCGACAGGGATCACGGCTCCGGAACGCGTTCTCGAGTGCCCAGGATTTCCAAGGGATCCGACCTGGGATTAGTTGTTGTCGAAATGACCGCTACTTTCTGAAGGCGCGCTGCTGCATCGGGACGACGCGTTTTTCAATCCCCACTCGAACGCTGGCAGTGACAATTCCAGGGACAATCGTGGGGTCAGATCAGCCCGCGGATTATGCCCGTCTCAGTAGCCTTCGCTCGAACAGCCGTGCGGTGAGGACGACCGACAACGTGCCTGAGATCCCCCCGACTACGAGATACACGAGATAGGGCTCGCCTCCGGCCGCTGACCACAGGGCGCGCATTGGCCAGTACGTCGGGATGACCCCAGCGATGTACTGAAAGGGCAGCGGCAGGAAGAATGCGGCGATGGGAAGGAGATTGACGCCGTTCAGGATCTTCACGACGGCGAATCCAGCGACCTTGTTGGGTGCGGCCGTCGCCAGCACCAGCGCGAGGAGAGGGGCCGATACCCCCGCGACCGCGCCGATTGCCAGCAGCGACGTGAACGGAAGTGGACTGAGGCCCACTAGTGGATACCCAACGAGTGTCGACGCGGTTGCGGCCAGCAGTGGCAAGCCGATGCGGTATGTCAGATACTTCCGCATCGACAGCGGGGTGGCGCGCAGCGCACTCAAGGTTCGTGCATCACGCTCATCCAGCAGCAGGAAGCCAATCACCATCCCGACGATGCCGGGCGCAGTCATGAGATAGCCGCCCATGACAAGCGGGAAGTACGGCTCGATGTCGAACCCGCTGGCTGCGAACAGGCCTTCCTGGACGCGCGGAATCAGGACGCGCAACAGCATCGCAAGTCCCACGGGCAGCAGGAGCACCCATTTCAGGAGCGGATCACGCCCGAGGACGCGCGCATCCGCGGACGCCAGCACTCGCAGGGCTGATGCGTTCATCGGCCTCCGGTGGCCCGCGTATCGCGCATCAGCCGCCTCACACGATTCCGGCCCCAGATGAAGGCGACAGCGCTCCAGACGAGGGCGCCGGCCACGCCGAAGACAAGGTCTCGCCGGCTCGTGGGGCCATATCCGGCTCGTATCAACGTCAGGCACGGCTCAATCGGATGCAACAGGACGAACGCACGCGGCGCGAGACCGAAGTGGGGAAGGAGCGGCACGAGTAAGAAGCTCACAACCACCGAAGCCGGGAGCAGCAGGGCATTGACGGATGCGTAACGAGCTCCCACCACCGCGCCGAACCCCGTGTAGATCGCGCCGAGTGCCGCGGTTCCCCCGAGGATCACGATCCAGGATCCGTCCGTGTCGAACGCGATCCACAGCAACGCAATTGTCTCGACGGCAGCCAGTGCCGTCAGCGTGACGGTGCGCGTGGCAAGGTAGCCGCCAGCAGTGACAGGGGATACGGCGAGCGCTGTCATGGTTCCCTCATCGCGCTCGAGCAGCATCAAGCCGGCGACGAAGAAGAACGTGGTGATCTGCAGGTTGATCGCGAGAACCGCCGGTACCCAGACCCCTGCGTTGGCCCGCACGCCCTCTGGCAGGGCCAGGAGGAGTCCTCCGATGAGGAGAACCACGAACGCGCTCGCCCAGTAGAACCCGTTCCTCGCTTGCAGGACGATATCCCAACGCAGCGCAGTGAAGAACGGGCTCATGCCAGCGTCCTCCCGGTCAGGCGAACGAACACGTCCTCGAGTGTGGTTTCAAGCGTGTGAATCGTTTCGACGCGACCCGTTCGAAGAGCCATCAAGAACTCCGTGTCGTCCGCCAATCCGTCGAGCGCAAACTCGCTGGTAGCGCGCGTGCCGTCACGCATCACTTCGAGGCGCACGACTCTGCGACCATGCGACATTCGCAGCGCTCGTGGAGCGTCAAGCGCAGCGATCCGGCCGTCCACGAGAAACGCCACGCGATCGCACAATTCGTCGGCCGTCACCATGTCGTGGGTGGTCAGGAAGATGGTGGCGCCCGCCTCCCTGACTTCGCGGATCACCTGACGGATCAAGCGCGCTGTCACCGGGTCGAGGCCGGCCGTGGGCTCGTCCAGGAACAGAAGCTCAGGACGATGCAGGAGCGCGCGGGCGAGCGTGAGCCTGCCGCGCATCCCCTTCGAGAACTCCCCGACGAGCCTTCCCCGATCCTCGTGCAAGCCGACACGGCGGAGGAGCGCCTCCGGCGAGTCAGTCCTCCCGCCGTGCAAACCGGCAAACAGGCGCAGGTTCTCCAGGGCGGTCAGCTTCAGGTAGTGGTTCGGTGTTTCGAACGCGACGCCGACTCGCCGGTAGTAGCTCGTGTCCCAGTCGTGCAGATCGCGGCCGAGCACACGGATCCGGCCGACGTAACCATCGAGCAAGCGGATCAGGACATTCTGGGTCGTGGTCTTGCCCGCGCCATTTGGGCCAAGGAACCCGAAGATCTCGCGCGGTTCGACCGAGAATGACACCTCGCGAACGGCGGGCCGTGGGGAGCCCGAATACGTGAAGCCGAAGGAGTGAACGTCGATGACGGCCACGCGACGGCACTGTAGCAGTTTTGGCGCGCAATGAACCCTCGCCACAGCTGCCCGGAGCTGAGGTCGCTTGTCTCCGCACAGGCCTCAACCGCGTATACTGGGCGAAGCCGAGAGATCGAAGGGTGCAGCGGGCTTCCGCTGCAGGCACCTGGATGGTCGGGCCGCCATCCTCGTGGTCGTTGCGAGACCGGGAGGATACGAGGTGGCAGGCTCGGTACGCGAATCGTCCGCAGGTTGGCCCTTCGGTTGTCGCGGCACATTCCCACTGGTAACCAACCCGGGACAGCTGAGCGACAGCTCCGTCGTGCGCCGACCATTTCGCACTGATGCTGGCTGTTGCAGCCGTCTCACCCGCAACCTGCGTTGCCGGGCACCTCGCCACGCCCTTCATACGGCAGCCGAACGACGGTCTCTCCGGGCTGGCTGCGTTCCGGAGGCGCGATGCTGTTGAAAGTGGCGTTCGTTGTGTTGGCTGCGTGGCTGGTCGGCGTGATCGGGCTTTACGACATCGGCGAGCTCGTCCACGCGCTTCTGCTCGTGGGCTTGATGTTGCTGTTGCTCGGTGGTCTCAGAGCTCGCGATGCAGCGGCAGCTGCAGCCCGTGGCGCCAACAAGGGCCTCGACAAACCGTGACTCACTATCCGTCGCACGCTGCCCAACTTGTCTGTAGCGTACCGTGATGCTCGATGAGACCACCGCGGTTGGAGAAATCCCGCGGGCCCTGGAGAGCTACCCGTCCGCCGCTGATCAGTCCCTGGCGGCCGATCTCGCCATGCGCATGCAGATCGAGCCGTTCAACGCTATCGCGACCGGGGTGTTCCTCCTGGCGGTTCTTCACACGTTTGCCGCGGCGCGCTTCGCCGGTCTCGCGCACCGGGTGCAGCACCGGCACGATGCGGAGGCACGCGTCCACGGCCGACCAGCGTCGCCGAGCCTGCGTGCGGAGGCGCTCCACTTCCTCGGGGAAGTCGAGGTGGTCTTCGGATTGTGGGCGGTGGTGCTTCTCGTTGCGATTGCGGCGTACGCCGGCTGGGAGACTGCCACACACTACGTCAGCGATACGGTCAACTACACGGAACCGCTGTTCGTCATCGTCATCATGGCGCTCGCGTCGACACGACCAGTCATCGGGTTCGCAGAGTCGGCGCTGCGGCGCGTGGCTTCAGCCGGCGGCGCGACACCTGCCGCCTGGTGGGTCGCGATCCTGACGATCGGTCCGGCGCTCGGCTCGTTCATCACCGAGCCGGCGGCGATGACCATCTGCGCTTTGCTCCTCGCACGGCAGTTCTACGACCTGCAACCTTCAACCCAGTTGAAGTACGCGACGTTGGGCGTGTTGTTCGTCAACGTCTCGATCGGGGGGACGCTGACGCAGTTCGCGGCGCCGCCGGTGCTGATGGTGGCGCGGCCGTGGGGATGGGACATCCCCTTCATGGTCGCGAACTTCGGTTGGCGCGCTGTCACGGCAGTCGTCGCGTCGACGGCGGTGTACTTCGTGCTCTTCCGGCGGGAACTGCGAAGTCTGGCCGCCCGATCCCCGGTTCCCGAGGTCGAACTGCCCGACGACGAGGCGGCTGGGCCGGAGTTGCTGCCCGTTCCGCCATGGATCGTCGCCGTCCATCTCGCGTTCATGGCGTGGACAGTCTTCAACGCCCACTACCCGGCGCTGTTCCTTGGCGGCTTCCTGTTCTTCCTGGGATTTGCCCGCGCCACCGCCCCGTACCAGAGCCGAATCGAGCTGAAGACCCCGCTGCTCGTGGGGTTCTTCCTCGCAGGCCTGGTGATCCACGGCGGGCTGCAGGGGTGGTGGATCGCCCCAGTGCTCGGCAGGCTTCCTGAACTTCCATTGTTCCTAGGGGCGATGGCCTTGACGGCGCTGAACGACAATGCGCTCATCACGTATCTGGCGACGCTCGTTCCGAACCTGAGCGACGAGCTGAAACTTGCGGTGGTCCAGGGGGCCGTGGTCGGCGGCGGGTTAACGGTCATCGCGAATGCCCCGAACCCTGCCGGCCAGGCGTTGCTGGGACGCTTCTTCGCTGGCGCGATTTCGCCGCTCGGCTTGCTCGCGGGGGCACTCGTGCCGACGCTGATCGCGGCGGCCGTGTTTCTTCTGCTGTGACACGTCGGCGTACGATGTGTCGCAGCCACTGAGCGTGAAGGTGCTTGCTGGCTTGACGCCGCACGAGTGGGACGTCACGCTGCGCGACGAGAACCTCGGGTGCGCCCACGACCGAGCGCGGCCGCGTCCCGAGCTCGTCGGGATTACGGCGTTTACCTCGCAGGCGCCGCGCGCTTATGAGATCGCCGCTCGCAATCGTCGCTTGGGGGGCCCGTCGTCATGGGTGGCATCCACGCCAGGCTGAACGCTCAGCCGCGGAAGAGGCCCACGAATCTCACAGCCTGCGCAGCACGCACGTGCATCGTCCGCGGGCGCACACCTCGTCAGTCGAACGACGCCTGGCAGGCCGCGGGATGAGGTAGAGTCAAACGCGCGAACGCCGCGCCTCCGCGGGGGAACGAACTGTTATGAAGCTGGCGGTCTTCGACACGCACACGTACGACCGCGAGGCACTGGTGGTCGCAAACATCCGGTACGCGCACGACCTCACGTTTTTCGAGCCACGTTTGACCCACCAGACTGCTTCGCTGGCCACCGGGTTCCCGGCGGTTTGCTCATTCGTCAACGACCGCGTCAACGCCCAGACGCTGGCGACCCTGCACGCCGGCGGTACCCGATTGATCGCCCTGCGTTCGGCGGGCTACAACCATGTGGACCTCGATGAAGCTGGCAGGCTCAGGTTCGTCGTCGTCCGTGTCCCTGAGTACTCGCCTCACGCCGTTGCGGAACATACGGTCGGCCTCATTCTGGCTCTCAACCGGAAGATCCACCGGGCCTACAACCGCGTCCGGGAGGCCAATTTCTCGCTCGAGGGGCTCGTCGGGTTCGATCTCTTCGGAACGACCTGTGGCGTCGTCGGCACCGGCAAGATCGGCGCGGTGGTCGCACGTATCCTGCGCGGATTCGGGTGCCGCTTGTTGGCATTCGACCTGACACCGAGTGAGACGCTTTCGACAGAATTGGGCCTCCGGTACACGGAGTTACGAGCGCTGTATGACGAGTCGGACATCATTTCGCTGCACGTCCCGCTCACACCCGCCACGCATCATCTGATCAATGGCGAAGCGCTGGCCCGGATGAAACAGGGCGTCATGCTGATCAACACCGGGCGGGGAGCCCTCGTCGACACTCGGGCGTTGATTGATGCGCTCAAGCGCGGTCAGGTCGGTGCGGCCGGACTTGACGTGTACGAGGAAGAGGGAGGCGTCTTCTTCCGCAACCTCTCCGAGCAGGTCTTGCAGGACGACGTGCTGGCTCGTCTCCTCACCTTCCCCAACGTGCTCATCACTTCGCATCAGGCGTTTCTCACTCGCGAAGCGCTGGCCAGCATCGCCGACACGACCCTGGCGAACGTCACGGCCTTCGAACGGGGTGAACAGCTGTCGAACGAAGTCAGCGCCGAACAGGTCTTGAAGACGGTGCCAGAAAGAGCGTCAGGGAGTTGACCCAGGCCGGCTCAGTCAGGATCGGCGGGATGGTTCTATTCCTCACCCGTTCTTGCAGGGAACGCCATGAAGTGGTCGACGAGAATCGGGACGTTTGCCGGAATCAGCGTCTACGTCCACACTACCTTTCTCATGCTGATCGCCTGGGTGGCCGTCGCGCACTGGCAGACAGGGCACAGTGTCGGCGCGGTCGTGAAGGGCGTGGGGTTCATCGTGGCGTTGTTCGGCTGTGTCGTGCTGCACGAGTTCGGACATGTCAGGCAGCAATTTCGTTACGGCGTGCTCCCGACCGTCATCGTGGACGATTGCCATGCGGCAATCGATCCGCCGCTCGCTATGAGGCGCCCAACAGGGCCGCGGCTTTCTTCACGTCTTTCGGTGCCACCCAGAAGATCGCCCCGTAGCGCCCGTCGTCGACGCAGAGGGCATCGATCGCTGACACATTGATCTTCGCTGCCCCCAAGCGCTCGAGCAGCTCGGCAACGGCGCCGACTCGATCATCGCCTTGCACGAGGAAGCCTCGTTTGGGGCCCACAATCTTCCATTTGGCCCTCTTGGCGGCCTGCTTGAACGCCGCGGGGTCGGCGGGAATGAAATCTAGTTGCGCCCGCTGCCCCTGCGGAAATCCGGAAAACGCGAGCAGGTTGACGCCCGCGTTTTTGAGCGTGTTGAGTGCGCGCGCACCTTCACCCGCTTTATTGGGGGCCATAAAGTAGAAATACTCGACGAGCCGAACTGTGTCCGCCATGAGCGATCTCCTGTCTGCTTCCAACCTCAGGCGCTCCTGAAGACGACAGCCTACAGGACGCGCGAAGTCTCCGCAACCTCCCGCAGTCCTTATGTTCAGGCAACCGCCTCGCGCGCTGCAATACTGGAGGAGCGGTGGCCGTCGCGCGCAGCGTAGGGGCTGACCGCCGGCTGGAGGAACAGTCATGCTCTCCGGACAGCTCGCACTCATCGTCGCCGCGCTTTTCACCGGGGCCGCCGTCTACCTCAACGTTGCGGAGCAACCCGCCCGCCTGCGGCTCGACGACAGAGCGCTCCTGGCAGAATGGAAGCGAGCCTACAAGCGCGGGTTTGCGATGCAGGCCTCGCTGGCGGTCATTGGCTCCGTTGCGGGTCTGTCAGCCTGGTGGCAGACGGGCAACTGGGCCTGGCTGCTCGGCGCCGTCGTTCTCATCGCGAACTGGCCCTACACACTTCTCGGGATCGTGCCGACGAACCAAACGCTCATGGCCACCGAGCCCGCCGGCGCCGGGCCGGAGACCCGTGCGCTGATCGAAGAATGGGGTCGATTGCATGCCGTCCGGACCGGCCTGGGGCTTGCTGCGACATCGATCTTCTTATGGGCGTCGATGAGTGAATGCCGTTGTGGAGGAGCGAACCGTCGCAGTCGTCGCAGCCTCGGGACGAATAATTGGAACCAGGCGTTCAAGCTGTTGAGGAAGTGAGGGTAGCCGAGATGATTGCGATCATGGGCGCGAGCGGGCACATCGGCCAGCGAATCAGCGAGCAGCTCCTCGAGCGTGGCGAGAAAGTCCGTGCCCTCGGGCGCTCAGCCGAGAAACTGGCCGGACTGAAGGGCAGGGGCGCTGAGGTGCTCACGGGCGATGCGACCGATGCAGCATTTCTGACGAAGGCGTTCGGTGGCGCGGACGCGGTCTATACGCTCTTCCCACCGGATCCACGATCTCCCGACTACCGCAGGAAGCAAGACCTGGAGGGCGAGGCGATCGTGAGCGCCATCCGCGCGAGCGGCGTCCGCTTTGTCGTCTTCTTGAGCAGTATCGGTGGCGATCTGCCGGCGGGCACGGGGCCAATCGCAGGCCTCCACGCTCAAGAGGAACGGCTGCGGCGACTGCAGGGCGTAAACGTCCTTGTTCTTCGCCCCGCGTCCTTCTTCGAGAACTTCTACGCGACCCTGGGCTTGATCAAGCACCAGGGGATCAACGGCGGCGCGGTCTCGCCGGACATCAAGATCCCGATGATTGCCACGCGTGATATCGCGGACGTTGCGGCGCCCGCGCTCACCGGTCGCAACTGGACAGGGGTTGTTGTGCGCGAACTGCTCGGCCAGCGCGACCTGACGTACGCCGAGGCAACTGACATCATCGGCGCGCGCATCGGCAAGCCGGACCTGAAGTACGTTCAATTCCCGTACGCAGAGTTTGCGGCGGCGCTCGTCCTGATGGGCATGTCGCAGAACGTCGCGAACCTGTACGTTGAGATGACGTGCGCCTTTAACGAGGGAAGGGTGAAGTCACGCGAGGGTCGCCGACCGGAGAACACCACGCCCACCAGGTTCGAGGACTTTGCCGTTGAACTGGCGCGCGCCTATCAAGCGGCTTGAGCGAGGCGATCGCGGGACGCGGCATGCGCGGCGTGCCATGAAGGCGATGGCGCTCCGCTGTTACGGAGGGCCGGACGTCGTCATTGCCGCGGAAGGAGTGCGCTGCGGCGGCCCAAGCCTTTCTCACCAGCCTCTTCGCGCAGATCGATCCTGACCGCTACGCCGGCTCGGCCCCCACCGTGCGCGACCTTCTCGAGCGCGGCAGCGAGCGGCTCGATCGGGAGCTGGGGCACGAGCCTGAACTGCGGGCTGAGATGCAGGCCCTCCTTGGGCAGGTCTTCGACCAGCTGTCTCTAGCCAAACAAGGCGAGGTGCAGTGGCGCCGCGCCCTCGAGACGCGGCAAGCCCTCTTCGGCCCTGACGATGCGCGCACTGCAAAGGTAAAGAAAGGGCTGGCCATCTCGCTCGCCCGTCAACTACGCGTTGCCGAGTCCGAGTCTTTCAGGAGCTGCTCGTGGAGGAACAGGCGCTCGGCGACATGCGGGAGATGGGGAGTGTGCTCTTGAACTACGGCAACCTGAAGCGCCTGAGTGGCGACTACGAAGGGTCGGAGGCGCTTCTTCAGAAAGCCGTTCCGCTGCTCGAAGGCAGCGGGGCGTCGGCCACTCGGTCGCTGGCCGCCGCGCTCACCAACCTCGGGCTCGCCTACCGGCAGCAATACGCCCTAACCGGGGCGAACCGGAACGACTCCCAGGAAGCCCTGGCGCTGGTCGATGCGATCCCCCCACTGTGCGGGGCACGCTGGCGACCGCGGCAGCGGCCGGACTGTGTGGTCGGGGATCGCGGCTACGACGCGACCGCGATTCGGCACGGACTGCGGTCGCGCCACATTGTGCCCGCGCTGGCGATGCGCCGCACCAAGCACGGGAGCGGACTGGGCCGGTGGCGCTGGGTCGTCGAGCGTACCTTTGCTTGGCTGAATCAATTCCGCCGTCTCCGCGACCGCTATGACAAGCGGGCGGACATCCGCGAGGCGTTCCTCGCGCTCGGGTGCGCCCTGATTTGCTGGCAGTCGCTGCGCAAGACGTGGCGGACCGCCTGAGCGGATGCCCACTCGCCTGACGGCTCTTCACCGACAAGCCCCCAGCGGCTGCAGAAATCGGTGGAACGTCCAGTGCGACCTGTCGACCGAGGTTGGCACCGTGGCGGATGGCGCTCCGAAAGTGGAACCCGATATAGATGCGAGAGTCACCGATCTCGTCGGCCATCGCTTGAAAGCTGGCGTAGCTGCGGACGACTCCGGCCGGGCAGGTCGACGTGGCCGTGCTGAACGGAATGTCGTTGCCAAGAGACTGGTGAGGCCTGGCTGGACAAGGCCTACGTCGAGCGATCGGACTACATGCCGTACCTCAAGCTGGAACCGATGCTCGACGGCCTCCGCTCAGACCACCGTTTCGCCGCTCTCGTCGGGCGGGTGGGCCTGCCGAGTCGGTGAGGCAACAGGTCCTGCCCTAGCCTTACTAACTCTCAAAGAGTCGGAACCGCCCCAGGGTGAAATCGAGGTCGAAGGCAAACGCCGACGCCACGTGGCGACGCCTCATCACGAGGAAGCTGACGTGATCGACGAGACCGAGGCGGCGCTTTTTCGACCGCTCGAGCTCGCGGATCCCTGCGGCGTGCGGATCGTCATCGACCCATTTGATGACAAACACCTCGAGTCCTTTGCCAGCGTGACGGCCGCGGCGGGGCCGAGGCCCGCCTGGAGGAGAGCGATCGATTCGACGAGCACGTAATTGTGAGTGAGCAGCCGAATCGCCCGTCCCGCGCGGGTCATCTTGGGCTGAGCTGGGGGCGCGAGGGCCATTGTTCTCAATCGTGGACGATGGCTTCGAGCCTCAGGCGGCGCTTCTTCTTCCTCTTGACCAGCTTAGATGAGAATCGCGTAACTTATCTAGCCGCACTAGAGGAGAGGGGAAGCAGATATCGTGGAAGAAAAGCCGAGCGCCCTTGTGCAGGGCACGCTCTACATGCTGATCCTGAAGACACTGGCTCTGGAGCCGATGCACGGATACGGCATCGGTGTCCGTCTCGCGCAGATCAGCAACGGTGTTTTCCAGGTGAACGCGGGATCGCTTTTCCCGGCCCTGCGCCGGCTGGAGCGGGATGGGCTAATTCGTGGGGAATGGCGCGTGACGGAGAATAGCCGCCGCGCGAAGTACTACGCGCTTACCGCTTCAGGTCGAGCCATGCTCAAACGCGAGACCCGTGTCTGGGAGGTCCAGACCGCTGCCATCGGCCGGATCCTGAAGGCGTCACTCGGAGAGCTGTGATGCGGTGGCTCCGGCGCGTCATAGGTGGTGGGGTGGCGCTCGTCCGGCGCGAACGAGTGGAGCGGGAGCTGGACGAGGAACTGCGCACCCAAACTCACCGAGACCTTTCGGCAAGTCGTGACCGAAATCGTTGGCCCGAAAATGCCCGAGGACGTGCGGCGCGACACGGCGGCGGCCACTATCAGACTCGAGCCTGCTGGAACCGGCCTGCCAAGTCTTCGTACGCAGTTTGGGCGCCCGCTGCAGCTCCTGATGGCTGCTGTCGTCCTGGTTCTGGGGCGGAGCGAGCGGCCTCGATTGCGCTAGCGGGACCTTAATGCAGCGCCGCCGAGGCGTCAAATCTGCGCCTGAAGTCGCTTGGTCGCGACGTGCCGCGACGACCCGGTTGGGTCGGGCCTGGAACCGAAGGTTACTTTGCCAACTTGAAGATTACGGCCAAGTGACGTTATAAAGCCCCCCCGGGCAGGAGGACGCCATGAGAGAAGTTCCATGGAGGCAGTCCACGACCGACCAGCCCAAGAGGCTGCAAGGCCGCGCGCTCAGATTCGCTTCAACTCTTTCCATTTTGGTCTGTCTGACGGGTTGGTTGCTGCTCGCCGCCGCTCCAACGGCGACGCCATATCTGAACCTCGATTTCGAGATTGTCATTCGCGACGAGCCGTGGGCCTGGGACGTCGAGGGGCTTGCATCTCAGTTCACGCTGGATCCGGTGGTTTTCAAGTCGGGAACCCGCAGTCTCCGTTTCCAAAACACACACGCATCCAGTCAGACCGAAGCCGCTCAACTGTTCCCGATCGAACTGGTTCGGGGCAAGCATGTGCATGTCAGCGGCTGGATCAGGACCGAGAACGTCGGTACCGCCGCCGCCGGTCTTTGGTGGTATCAGGTGGTCGGCACGAATGGGACGATCTCGAGCGAGTACGTCCCGGCGCCGGGCCTTCCTTCCGGCAGTACCGAATGGACTCGGTACGAGTTCGACCGCGACATCGAGCCAGAAGCGGTGGCCGTCTGGTGGGGCGTGTTCCTGAAAGGCGGAGGCTCGGCATGGTTCGACGCTCTGGAAATCACCATCGACGGCCTTCCACTCGAACAGGGGCCGCCGCCGGTTTACGGGGAACCGTCCGATGAGCAACTCGACTGGCTTCGCAACGCGGCCATCCCGCTGACAGGATCCACTCCCGGCGAGGGCTACGAAGATCTTCGGCCGCTGAAGAATCTCGTTCGCAACGCGCGCATCGTTGCTCTGGGCGAAGGCACACACGGCACCAGCGAGTTCTTTCGGATGAAGCACCGGATTCTCGAGTTTCTTGCCACTGAAATGGGATTCACGATCTTTTCCATCGAAGCCAACATGCCCGAGGCCTATCGCGTCAACGATTTTGTGCTGAACGGCCAGGGCGACCCGAAAGCCCTGCTGAAAGGGATGTACTTCTGGACCTGGAATACGCAGGAGGTCCTGGACATGATCCTCTGGATGCGGGACTTCAATCAGTCCGGAAAAGGCCGCATTGAATTCACCGGCTTCGACATGCAGACACCGAACGTGGCAATGCAGATCGTTCGCACTTTTGTCACCGCGAACGACCCCGACGTATTGCCGGACGTCATCGGTGCCACGAACCTGACGCTCAATGCGACGCGTGGCTTTGGCGTGGCTACCGGGAGTTTTCCTCTGGCTGACGCGGCAGGCAAGCAGGTTCGATTCAGCGGTTACATCAAGACGTCGGAGATCACGCGAGGCTACGCGGGGCTCTGGTGGCGCGTGGACGGACCCTCCGGCATCCTCGCCTTTGACAACATGTCGAACCGCGGCGCCAGGGGAACACAGGACTGGACTCGCTACGAGATCAATCTACCGGTCGCCAGCCATGCGACCAACATCAACTTTGGAATGCTGCATAGCGGAGACGGCACGGCCTGGTTTGACGGGTTGACCGTCGAGCTCGATGGCGTGCTCTACACGAACCCAAGCCGCTTCGATCTTGACTTCGAATCACCAACACCAGTGGGCTTCTCGACCGGCGGCAATGGGTATCAGGTAACACTGGACAATCAAGCGGCTGTTTCAGGGCAGCAGAGCCTGAAGATGCAATTCGTCGGGTACGAGGCCAGCGCGGCAACGGCAGCTGCCGCATGGAAGGATCTGATCGACCACTTCGAAGCGTCCCGCGAATCGTATGCGTCAGGTGGCGCCGATGCACGCGCCATCGAGTGGATGATTCAGAATGCGCGCGTGGCCCTGCAATCGATGCAGAACCGGGCGAACCAGGTCAGCCGCGATACCAGCATGGCGTTGAACGTGGACTGGATCCTCAGACAATCACCGGAGGCGAAGGTCGTGTTGTGGGCCCACAACGAACACGTCAACCGCCAGGGCGGTTCCATGGGTTCATTGCTCGCCGACCGGTACGGAAAGGATTACTTACCCATGGAATTCGCGTTCCATGATGGCCGCTACAACGCGTTCAACGACGCCGGGCTGGGCCCAAACGATGCGTCGCCATCGTTCCCGGGCAGCGTCGAATACATCTTGCACCGCACAGGAATCCCACTATTCATCCTCGATGTGCGCACGGCTTCCGATCACCTGGGGAAAATCCTGTGTGTCGGGGCGCCGCCGTTCAGGTCGATCAACGAACCGTGCCGGGCGGACGATGCCTACTTCCGGGCGATCGGCAGCGCCGCGTTTGACGGCTTCTACCTGCGTCGCGATCTCGTGAAATATAGCGACGCGCTGATCTTCGTCGATCGTTCGAGCCCGTCGGCGTTGCTACCTTTTTGAAGAACGAGGGCCGCAAGGCGCTACTCTACTTTGCCTTTGCCCACCTGAAGATCACGCCAGGTTGACGTGAGACGCGGATGGGCAAGTCCGCGCGATGAACGGGTATCGGCCACTCGGGCGCCGCGCCGCTCGGGCGCAGGTTGGGGCAGCGCCGCAGCAGCGTGGTGATCGCCACTTGCCCTTCGAGGCGGGCGAGCGTAGCGCCGAGGGAGAAGTGCGTGTCCGCGCCAAACGAGCGGTGCCGGATCTCGCGGCGCCGGATGTCGAGTGAGTCGGGCGCTGGAAATGGCGAAATGAGCCAATTGTCCAAACAAAATGCACGAAGGCGACGGTTTGAAAAACACCTCTGCATGACGAATGATCGCATTGCGCCGAGCTTGACACCGTAAGGCACCGAAGCCAGCGGCCTGGCGAATTCCTCCATGCGGCGACGATATTGCGGCCCGTCCCAGTCACGGCGGGCGCGTTCGCCAGTGACGCCATGACGCTCGGCGATCGCCTGACGATGAACATGGGCCTCGCGGGTCGGATGCGATAGTGGGTGCGGCTTCGAACCCGCTGCCTGGCCGACGAGTGAATCGACAGCTCGACATGTTCGCCTCGTCCGTCGGTGGTGCCATAATCGGGACGCGCCCCAGCCGCGCATGGCAACCGTCGTGCGGACCGGGGAAGGAGGCAACATGGCGATCAATGAGCGCGATACGGTATCCCGAAGAGAGTTCGGCAAGGTGGTGGCGGCGGCCGGTGTGGGCCTCGCGATCCCGTCGCCCGGCGTCTTTGCGGCCGGATCCGACACGGTGCGGGTCGCCATGGTCGGCGCCGGAGATCGCGGTACCGTAGACGCCGTCTTCTGTCTGAAGTCGTCCCCCGGGGTCGAGCTCGTCGCCATCGCGGATCTGTTCCAGGACCAGGTCGACGCGGCGATGGCCAAGCTGAAAGCCGAGGTCCCGGGTCACGTGAACGTCCCACCCGGGCGCGTCTTCCTCGGCTTCGACGCGTATCGCAAGGTGCTGGCCCTCGACGACGTGGACCTCGTCATGCTGCTGACGCCTCCCGGCTTTCGTCCCGAGATGGTGGCGGCGGCCGTGGACGCGGGCAAGCACCTGTTCGTGGAGAAGCCCGGGGCCGTCGACCCGGTCGGCGTGCGGGCGCTGATCGACGCATCGAAGCGCGCCAGCCAGAAGGGCCTCTCGATCGTCGTCGGCACGCAGCAGCGCTACGCGCCGCAGTACCTCGAGCTCGTGCAACGGATACGGGACGGGCAGATCGGCGAGCTCACGCTGCTCGAGGCGTTGTGGATCGGCGACATGGAGCTCTGGCACTACCACGATCGCCAGCCGGCGTGGAGCGACATGGAGTGGCAGGTGCGGTGCTGGCCGCTGTTTACCTGGCTCTCCGGAGACCACTACGTCGAGCAGCTCGTCCACAACCTCGACGTGGTGAACTGGGTCGCGGGCGCGACGCCGGTCGTCTGCCAGGGGCTCGGCGGTCGGCAGGTCCGGACCGGGCCGCAGTTCGGCAACATCTTCGACCACTTCGCGGTGCGCTACGAGTACGAGAGCGGCTTGACGATGCATGCGATGGCCACGCAGCAGCGTGGCATCAGCACCCGCGTCGGGAACGTCATCCACGGCACGAGGGGTACGGCCCGCGTGGACCGGGCGACCGCCAGCATCAAAGGCGAGAAGCCGTGGGCGTACGAGGGATCGGGATCGAGCGGCGACCTCGAGATGCACGCCGCGCTCGTGCGGTCCATCCGCGAGCGAAAGCCAGTCAACGAGGGCGTGAGGCTCGCCGAGGCCACGATGACCGGCGTGATGGGGCGAATGAGCGCCTACACGGGCCGGGCGCTCAAGTGGGACTGGGCGATGGAGGCGTCGAAGCTCGATCTCCGGCCGTCACGGTGCGAGATGGGTCCGCTGCCGGTCGAACCCGTGGCGATGCCGGGCCGCACGCCGCTCGTCTGACGCCGCGTCCGCGGTCGCGCTGCGGGCATGCGCCGGATTAGGCTCACCGGAGCGACCGCTCCGCAGCCTGCCAGGCGCTCCTTCCCTGCGGACCCTGCGGACCGACATCACCCCGATCGCCCTTCGGTCCGACGTGCGGCCCCTCTCGCAGGCCGAGACCGCCGTACACTGGGCGATCGCGTTCCTGCTGACCCCGTAGTCCGGACTGGCGAATGCCGCTCGTGTCCGCTACCGGACCTGACGTGGCGTCGGTCACTGTGGCGATCACAACGTGGCACTGCCCGACGGCGCCCCGGGTGCCTTCCAACCGCGATCATGATGACAGGGGCTTCCGTGTCAATCGGTGGGTTGAGGCACGTGATCGATCGGCGGGCTCTCGGCTCCTGTACTGGCCTGGCTGAACGACACCGTCAGCGGCGCGCTCCCGTATCGCGCGCTGTCCGTGTTCCGCGTCCCAGGTTCAATTCAGATCGAGACCGCCAACCCGGGTGCGCCTGGCTCACCGGCCGCCGGCGCGACGTTCTACCGGGGCCTCTTCTCCTAAGTGTTGACGCGGTCGCGTATCCTGACACCCTTGCGGTTCGCGGGCCGCACATGTCGGTAGCGAAGGTGCCGCAGCAGACGTCCGGGCGCCGGCGGTATCTGCCCGGTCGGCCGGGGTTCGACAAGATCCTGATCGAGCTGTCAGCGAGCGGATCTACGATCCAGGCTGTGGAGCAGTGGGTCAGCGCCGCAGCGAGCGGCGACGGCACACCACGGCAGAGACAGGTGGATCTGCTGAACCTCTCGACGTCCACCGTCGTGGGCAGCGTGCTGCTCGACAAGCTGGTGCCGGTCGCCTTCCTTCCATATGCGACCGGAGCAGCCGGTGCGCGGACACTCGTTCTCGACGTCGGGCGTTTCCGGCTCCAGTGAGCACCTTGCCCCGATGCATCACGCGGAAGTCGGGCGAGCGATGGGACGGGTCGTCGAGCACCACGTCGGTCATGGCCGGCTGCCCGCGCGCGGTCACCCGCCGGGAGGCGGCCCCGGGCGACCGAACGTTTTGCGGTGAGGTGGCCGAGAGGCTGAAGGCGGCGGTCTGCTAAACGCCGATCAGCATTTCGGCCATCGTCGTTTCTCCTCGCAAATCCTCACCTTTCAAACACTTCCTCGATCGAGCGACTTGGCTGCTGTTGGCTCCGGAAGCCCGGTTTTGAGGAGCTGCCGGGGACAATTCCAGGGACAGTCTCCGACCACTACGTCAACCAGTGAGGAGCTGATCCAGCTGGTTCAGCCGCTCGTTGCTCCCCAAGAGCGCGAGGACATCCCCCCTCTGGATCGTCTCGTCAGCTGCGGGCGCGATGTTGGTGACCACGCCGGCTCCGCCATCCCCTGCCGTTTGATGGCGATCAGGGTGAGGCCGAGTCGCGGTCGGAGTTCTAGCTGCTCGAGCGTGCTGCCGACGAGCGCCTCAGGCGCTGGCGCTTCTACGATGCTGAAGTCGCGCGAGAGCTCGATCGGACTCGCGCCCCTTGCGATCAGGGACGGAAGTGGATCTCGCCCGAGTAGTTGGTCGTCGAAAGGCCGGTCATGAGGTCGACCGTGCCCTCAATCTGAAGAACGCCGCGGAGGCCGGAGAGCTCACCGGTTCCTCCCGTGATCACGCTGCGACCGGTGAAGGTGGGCGTGCCGTCCACGATTTCGCCGGTGTCCGTCACGACGGTCGCGAGAAGGCCTTCCTTGCCGTCCACCGTGCACACGCAGACAGTCGTGCCATGAGCATTGAACTGCCCGTTCGGATGGAGCACCACCGTGAAACTGTTCACGAAGGTTCCACTCAGGGTTCCGCTGATCACTCCCGCGCTCGTCTGCTCGATTATCACGTTCGGACCAGCGAAGCCGACCTCAGCGCTGATGATCTCTGTCTGAGTGAAGGTCCCGCTGGCCGCGATGGCCGGTGATCCTTGGGCTCCTGCCGCTTCGGCCAGCAACAAGGCACCCACAGCCGCCGTCGCGAGTGCGCCCCGTCTGTTCCTGATCGATGTTGCGTACATCTTCGGCTCCTTTCCGGTGCTCATGGCGACACCCCTCACGTGTGCCCTGCGGATGGCTGATCTGCGGGAGTCCAGCACGATCGCACCGTCAGCCTCCACGGCGTCGTCTTCGAAGTCGACGCCGCGCTCGTCGGGCAGACCGTCACGCTCGGCCACGACCCCACGCGGCTCACGCGCGGCGTGACGGTCGTCGTCCAAGGCCGCGCCGTCGGAGCGGCCAAACGCGTGGATGCCGACGCCAATTGCTTCGTCCGCCGCGACCACGGCACGAAGCTCCTCACCCCCAGCACCGCCAGCGTCCCACCGCCCAGGCTCCCGCTGCGGAAACTCGATGAGGACTTCAGATGTACCGCAAACATTTCGCCCTGACGCGCCATCCCTTCGGCCAGGAGATCGCCCCCGACGAGCTCTGTCCCTCGGCTAGCAGTCGCGAGCTCGACGTCCGGCTCGCGCATCTGCTCGACCTGCGCCGTATCGGCCTGGTCACCGGCGACAGCGGCAGCGGCAAGACCTGCGCCGCGCGCCGCGTCCTGACCCAGCGCCACACCGGCCTCTATCGCGTGCTCTGCGTCTCGCTCTCCACGGGCAACGTCATGAAGACGATCTCCTGCCACGAAACGGCCCTAATGCTTCCTATCGTCTGGTCACGACAGTTCATCTTCTGTGTAGTCCACCACGCTTGGCTCGGTCGGGTTCGCGACGATGGTGCGCGCCGACGACAGCCTTCGCGGACGCGTCGCGCGAAGCCCAACGCGTCTATCGTTCTCCTTTCCGCTCCAGACCCTGCGCTCGCTTGAGATCGTACAGGTGCCGGTGTCCCTCAACCGGATCGACGAGACCGCGCAGGATCAGACTCTCGAAAAAGGACAGCTCGGCGCGCCGAGCCGCATCCTCATCGCCACCCCGCAGGTGCTCAGCCTCGTGATGGATGACGGCCGCGAGCACCGCGACGTGGAGAACAGATCCACGCCTTGCGCGTTCGAAGAGTTCGGAACGACCGTTGATGTAAATCGTTGGACGCAACGAGCCGTCCGGCTCACGCACGATAAACGCGTCGAGCCGACGAATCGCCGCGGGGTCGGGTGCAAGCTCCGGATCGACGACCAGCACCCGAACGTTCGGACGTGTGTCCAGCAACCGGACGACCCGCTCCAGAACCGCCGTTTCGGCGCTGATCGCCGGCTGGGCCTGCAGCAGCGCTCCGCAATTTCCCAGCGCGAGGAGAATGACGGTGGCTCGCGGGATGAGAGCGAGCCGACCCTTAAGCCCCGGCGGAATCGATGAGCTTGACCGGTGCGACCGACTGGCGGAGATTTCGGAGCACCACGCACGCGCGAGCGGGTGAGGAGCCGCGTGAGCGCGTGACGATCGGTGAGCGGGCCTCCCTTCGAACCGTCGCCATCTCGTAGCCATCGGTGCCCCCAGGCTGTGGTGCTTCCGCAGCCCAAGGTATGAGGGTGGTGAGGTAATGAAGTCCGGCGGGAAAGGCGCGTTTTCGGTAATCGTCCCGTGAGGAACGCCTCGGTTCGTGTCGGGTTGGTGGGCCGGCGGTTGCGAACGCTCGCCCGTGCCACGAGGTGTATATTCCGCGCCGCATGGTGCGCCGATGCAGGGTGACTTTCGGATCGGCGACCGGATGGTCGTTCCGACGCTGAATCAGATCCGCCACGGTGGGGCACCCGTTCACGTCGAGCCGAAGGCCATGCGCGTGCTGCTCCACCTTGCCGCGCGTGGGGGCGAGGTTGCAGGACGCGAGGAGTTGATTAAGGAGGTCTGGCCCGACACTTTCGTTACCGACGACGTGCTCAAGCGGTGCATCCCCGACCTTCGCAAGGCGCTGGGAGACGATCGCCGCAATCCTCGCTTCATCGAGACAATTCCAAAAGTCGGCTATCGGCTGCTCACGGCTGTGGAACCGGCGGAGACATCTGGGAAGCCCAGGCCCGCACCTCTGCTGGTGCCTACCTCAACGCCCCCGCCGCACACTCACGGAACACGACGATTCGCCTCGCGCGGCGAGTCGCGCGTGGAAACCACGCTTCCGGTTCGAACGGATAAGCGGTTTGCCGTCTCGTTAATCCCACATATCGACACACGGAACGATCAACCGCTCTTCGCCGCCGGCCGTCGGCCGAGCGAGCAGGACTCGGTAAGCCGTGGCGCCAGCCGCGCCGATGAGTGAGATTTGGCGTGATTCGTGAGGTGTTGATGAGACCCTGGTCGGTTTAGCAAACCGCCGCCTTCAGCCTCTCGGCCACCTCACCGACCCTGTGCGGGAAACGGGGGCGCGCCCATCCGGCTGATATGAACGGCGGGAACTCGGCCCAACTGCGCAGGGCCTGCTCCCTGGCCAGCGATCGGGAAAGGCGCCGTCGACCTTGACGAAGTAACGACGGCACCGCACCGAACTCGACGGGGATCGCCCGTAGATCATTGTACAATTGTCCTAACTACAACGGATGCCCGCGAACATCGTCATCGATACGTCAGCGATTCTCGCCGTGCTCCTCGATGAACCCGAGAAGGAGGCGGTGGTCGAGGCCACAATGGGGAGCGTCCTGTGCGCGCCGGCGTCTCTGCGCTGGGAGGTGGGGAATGCCGCGACCGCCGGCGTCAAGAGACGCCGGCTGACGCGGGGACGCGCTCGGCAACTGATTACCGACTTCGAGAAGATCACGATTCGAGAGCTGGTGATCGACATCGGCGATGCAGTGGATCTCGGTCTGGAGCTCGGCATCTACGCGTACGACGCGTACATTCTGGAAACAGCCCGGTCGTCTGGATTCCCGCTGCTCGCGCTGGACGGTCCGATCCGGCGGCATGCCCAGAAGCTCGGTGTGTCCTTGGTGGAGTTGGATCTATGAAGCTCTTTACGTACTCAACAGCACGGCAGCGGCTCGCCGAGGTGCTCGAGGAAGCGTCTCGCGACGGTGAAGTCCAGATCCGTCGTCAAGACGGTCGGGTCTACGCGGTGACGCCCGTGGCGAAGCCGGCACAGTCGCCATTCGCCAATGTCACCGGGCGGGCCGTCAGAGGGGTGACGTCGAAGGATCTACTTCGAGCGATACGTGAGGAAGGATGGGCACGTGGCGCGCGGGCCGTGCGTAGTGCTCGTGCCAGTCGGGCGCCACGCGGCAAGAGGCGCGCGGGTTGAGCGACGGGATGGAGATCACCGACCGCTCCACACAGGCTCGATCGCGTTGATGTATTGCCAGCTTCCGCCCGTCAACGCCTTGAGGTCGCGGGCCGAACCGACGTGATCCCGATGCCTGTGCGTCAGGACGAGGCGAACCTCAGTCGGGTGAATCGCGGCACGTCTCAACGCACGGGCGAAGTACCTCGCTTGTCCTGACGCGCCCGCGTCGATAGCCCACGGGGACCGTGGAAGCCTTATTTGCTACACTCCGCGACGGTGGTGCAAGACCCGGATCTCACCGGTTTGCTGCAGGCCTGGAGCCGAGGTGACAGCAAAGCGGCCGCGGCAGTCGCTGCGATGGTGCACCGTGAGCTGCGCGAGATGGCACGACACATCCTCGCGGGCGAGCGACAAGACGGCCGCTGGCGCCCGACGGAGCTCGTTCACGAGTCGTACCTGCGGCTCCTGGACTCGCGCGCGATTCAGTGGCAGAACCGCGCGCACTTCTTCGCGACGACCGCGCGCATCATGCGGCGCGTACTCGTCGATGCGGCACGCGCGCGGCGGACCATCAAGCGCGGTGAGGGCATCGACGCCATTTCGTTGGAGGGCATCGATGTCGCCGCGACGGGACCGCGTGTGGACGTCGTTGCACTCGAAGAAGCGCTTGAGTCGCTGGCCGCGATGAACGCGAGGGCCGCCCAGGTGATCGAGCTGCGGTTCTTCGGTGGCTTCAGCGTCGAGCAAACTGCTGAAGCGCTCGGCATATCGGTTCGCACCGTCATCAACGACTGGAATATCGCACGCGCCTGGTTGTTCGACGAACTCTCGAATCAGGTCGGGCGCACAGCCTGACGAGCACGATGAACCCTCAAGGGTGGGAAATTCTCTCCGGTTGGCTGAATGCCTGGCTGGCGGCAGACCAGGCCGGGCGCGAGCGCCTGCGCGTCCAACTGGCAGTCGAGCAACCGGCGCTCGTTGCAAAGGCGGATGCACTCGCAGCGGCGAGCGGACGCTTGGAAGGATTCCTCGAAACCCCCGCATTCGTGCTCGCAGCGCACGAGCTCGCAAAGGAAGATCCATTGCTTCCCTCCGATTTCATGGTCGGTCCCTACCGCATCGTCGGCCTGCTTGCGCGCGGGGGCATGGGGGACGTTTACAGGGCGACGGACACGCGGCTGCGGCGCGATGTTGCACTGAAGGTGCTGACGCAAACCAGAACCGGCGACCGCCAGAGGGTCGAGCGATTCATGCACGAGGCGCGCGTAACCGCCTCGCTCGATCATCCGAACGTCATTCGCGTGTATGACGTCGGCCGCTTCGACGACCGCGCGTATCTCGTCGCGGAACTGCTCGAAGGCGAAACGCTGCGGACGCGCATCGCGGGCGGGCCGATGTCACCGAGCGACGTCGTGCAGATAGGGATTGAGATCGGCCGCGGATTGGGCGCGGCGCACGCCGCCGGCCTGGTGCACCGCGATCTGAAGCCGGAAAACATCTTTGTGACGCGGAGCGGCACGACGAAGCTGCTCGATTTCGGGATCGCGAAGCTGGCGCAGGAGGATCTGGTTCGCGACGGATTCGCGACGCTCACGGGCATCGTGCTCGGGACGGCGGGGTATCTGGCGCCTGAACAGATCCGCGGCGCGCGCGTCGACAGCCGCGCCGATCTGTTCGCGCTGGGTGTCGTGCTGTTCGAGATGCTGACGGGAGCGCGCGCGTTCGCGCGCGAGCACATGGTCGAGACGCTACACGCGATCCTGCACGAGGTGCCGTCAGGTCTACTCGCCGAGCGCGACGACGTGCCGCCGGCGCTCAAGGGCGTCGTGATGCGCCTTCTCGAAAAGTCGCCGGACGCGCGATTCAAGTCTTCCGCGGACGTCATTGCTGCGCTCGAATCCGTTGCGTCAGTCGCCCATGAGCAGCCATCCCGGCTCGCCGCATCGCGCACGCAGGCGGCAGGATCCGGCGCCAGCGCTCCAGCAACGGTGGCGGTGATGCCGTTCCGAACTATTCCCGCAGGAAGCGGCAACGACCTGCTCGAGCTCGGTCTCGCCGAGGTCTTCATTTCTCGTCTCGGCCAGCTTCCCGAGGTGTGCGTCCTGCCGCTCACCGCGACCGAGCGGCTTCGCGGCGAGGATCCACTGCGGGCGGGACGCCAGCTCGGAGCCAATCGCGTACTCACGATGACGCTGCAGCGCGACGCCGGTCTGGTGCGAGCGGCCGTCCAGCTCCTCTCGGCGGTCGACGAGCGCACGATCTGGTCTACGACGGTTGACACCGACTCCGCGAGCATCTTCTCGATACAGGACATCATCGTGACGCGCGTGATCGAAGAGCTCGCGCCGCAATTGACGATGCAGGAACGTAACCGACTCGCGAGGCCGGGTACCCTCAGCAACAGTGCATTCGAGGCGTACCTTCAGGGACGCTCGCTCGTCGGCCAGCCGACTCGGGTGTCGCTGACGCGCGCGGCCGCGTTCTTCGAGGAGGCAGTGAGGCTGGACCCGGAGTACGCGGATGCATGGGCCGGAGCCGCGTCGGCATATAAGAGGATGCCGGTCGTCGCCGATGGCGCTCCGGCCGAGTGGTTTGGCAAAGCGAGGACGGCCGCCACGCGTGCGCTCGAGATCGATCCCGAGCATCCGGAGGCACATTCAGTGCTCGGGACCGTGGCGTTCTGGTACGACTGGGATTATCCGCGCGCCGAACAGCTGCTCCGCCAGGCGATTGCGCTGCAGCCCAGTTCTCCCGATGCGCAGCTGTTTCTTGCGCACCTGCTGTCCAATATCGGACGTTTCGACGAGGCGCTAGTGGAGATCCGCCGGGCCCGCGCGCTCGATCCGGCTTGGCCTGTTTCGCGTTCGCTCGAGGGACAGATCCTGTTCATGGCGCGGCGTTACGAGGCGGCGCTCGCGCATCTCGACGCGGTGATTGACGTGACGCGGTTCTGGAACGCGCACCTGTTTCGCGCGTTCGTATCCCTGATGCTGCGGCGTTACGACGATGCGATGACCGACTGCACTCAGGTTCTCGACATCCGCAGCAGCATCGACGGCTCGGCCAGGCCGTTCTCGATGGCTCTTGCCGTGCACGGATACGCCCTCGCGCGGATGGGACGGCAGGCCGAGGCCGATGCACTGCTCGCGCGACTGCGTGCGCAGTCGCGCGAACAGTACGTGGCACCGCATCACGAGGCGCTCGTGCTGCACGCGCTCGGACGCGACGAGGAGGCGTTATGCCGCCTGCGTCAGGCGGTGGACGTCCGGGACGTCTACGTTACGTTCCTGGGAGTCGATCCAAAGTGGGACCGCCTGCGCGGGTCGCCGGAATTTCGCGACCTGCTCGCGCGGGTCAACTTGCTCGACGTCTCGGACCGAATCCACCGCTGACAACTCGGCCTCGATTGCGTCACGCCGCACGGCCATCCCGTGGATCTTCATCGCTCCCGAGGCACGACAGGTCTTGCGTGAGAGTCCTACCTATCGGAACCGTTCCGCCACGTGCGTCGGGCAGACCGTCCGATAAAGCTCGCCATTGATGTCGTAGAACCGCACCACGGCTTTGGCCGTGTGGTGATCGGCATCACTGAGCATGATAGTCGAGCTGATGACCTGCCACCCCGCCTTGAATCCGGCTGGCGTCGGCGGATCCGTGTCGAAGAGAATGGCGGCCACCATTCGAAGCGAATAGGTCAACCCGCCATCGTGCGCCCACAGGCCGTGTGCAGGCGTGCGTTGCCCGGGCGCAAACGATGGTGTGCCTACACTTTCGGAGATCGTGCCACCATGATGAAAGGTGAGCAGCGACCTGAAGGGTGGTCCGAGAGGCGCGCCAGTCGCGCAGTCGCGGACGGTCACCGATAAGCTCCACACGCCTTCGATCGTTCGGCTCTCCGAATCGGATTGCGCGAGCACATGTGCGTTCCCGCCGAAGAGCGCCACGGCGGCGATCACACACCCCGCGATGGCCGCACGTACGGGAGGCAATGCGAGAGCATTCGGGCCGGTGAATAGCATTTTGTGCATGCGCACGCGGTGGACAGGATGCATGGGAGTTCCTCCTGTCCCCTATAGCGAGAAAGCCGGCCGGAAAGTGCAGCGCGCCCGCGGCACTCATAGATGTGTGACGGGCGCACTGCGACGGCCGAGACGGCCGCCGATCGGTGCCGGTAAGAGCCTGACGAACTACTGCACAATTTCCTGCACAATCCCCGATACCGGCGACTGACTCGCGGAATCACGAGCAATTCTTCGACGCGGTATGATGAAGTAACGGCCGCAGGTGCAATGGGAGATTTCGAAGTTTCTGGCCGAATCCGCGTAGGTCGCGGACTGAAAAACCGTCGCCCCTCGGCCGAGGCGTGTTGCGCAAGTACAGACATTACGTATACTTACAGTCTGCGGTGAGGTGGCCGAGAGGCTGAAGGCGGCGGTTTGCTAA